>NZ_JAJUBB010000005.1 GCF_028683135.1 Enterovibrio qingdaonensis | reverse complement strand
TGTTGTTTTCTTTTGAAAACGGAGCACTAAAAAGAATGGTGGCTACGACGGGATTCGAACCTGTGACCCCATCATTATGAGTGATGTGCTCTAACCAACTGAGCTACGTAGCCATCTTTTATTTCAGAGGCTTCCCCCTGAGTGCGGGGCGCATTATGCGAATTCGCTCGTTAGCCGTCAACCTTTTTTCCAAGGTTTTTTTAGAGATTTAGCGACTTCGGTGTGAATTTAAGCAATGTGGTGGTATTTATAACAACCACACCTTTTGAATATCACGTTTTCGTTACCTTAGAACGAAAAAAAGCTGGCCAGAGCCAGCTTTTTAGTATGCTTTGCAGTAAATACTTATACGTTAAAGCGGAAGTGAATCACGTCGCCATCTTTAACGATGTATTCTTTACCTTCCAAACGCCATTTACCGGCAACTTTTGCACCTGCTTCACCGTTGTTTTGAATGAAGTCATCAAAGCCGATGATTTCAGCACGGATAAAGCCTTTTTCGAAGTCAGTGTGGATTTTACCTGCAGCTTGTGGCGCAGTTGCACCAACAGGGATGGTCCATGCACGCACTTCCTTCACACCCGCGGTGAAGTAAGTTTGCAGGGTCAGCAGATCGTAACCTGCGCGAATAACGCGGTTCAGACCTGGTTCTTCCAGACCCATTTCTTCTAGGAATACTGCTGCTTCATCAGCGTCCAGTTCAGACAATTCGCCTTCGATCTCCGCACAAACAGCAACAACAGTTGCGCCTTCTGCGTCAGCGATTTCACGAACGATATCCAAGTATGGGTTGTTTTCGAAACCGTCATCGTTCACGTTCGCGATGTACATGGTTGGCTTCATGGTCAGGAAGTTCAGGTAATCAACCGCTGCTTTTTCTTCTTTGGTCAGTGACACTGAACGCAGCATGTTGCCTTCTTCCAGAACTGGAAGCAGTTTTTCTAGAACGCTGATTTCGAATTTCGCATCGCGATCACCGCCTTTCGCTTTCTTTGCTTGGCGTTGGATAGCACGTTCACATGCTTCCAAGTCAGACAAAGCCAGCTCAGTGTTGATAACATCGATATCGTCAGCAGGGTTTACTTTACCCGCAACGTGAATGATGTTGTCGTTTTCGAAACAACGAACAACGTGGCCGATTGCATCAGTTTCACGGATGTTAGCCAGGAACTTGTTACCCAGACCTTCACCTTTAGATGCGCCCGCTACCAGACCTGCGATGTCTACGAATTCCATCGTGGTAGGCAGGATACGCTGTGGGTTAACGATTTTTGCCAGTGCGTCCAAACGCAGATCTGGCACTGGTACCACGCCAGTGTTTGGTTCGATAGTACAGAACGGGAAGTTAGCCGCTTCAATACCTGCTTTGGTCAGAGCGTTGAACAGAGTTGATTTACCGACGTTTGGCAAACCAACGATACCGCATTTAAAACCCATGAGATGGTAACCTTTCGTTGTAGAAACAGGATAATACCGCTCGAACTAAATGCTCATGATTTAATCCGTTTGGTATCGGCGCACGGCCTTTTGGCTTATTGCGCTTTAAATGTATGCAGGCGATTTTGCGCCTTGGCCAGATCGTCTTTTAACAAGATATCGATGCAGCGTACGGCTTCATCAACGGCTTGCTCGATTTGGCTATGTTCGTTGGCAGGTGCTTTAGTTAGTACAAAGCCTGCCACTTTGTCTTTGTGTCCCGGATGACCGATACCGACACGAAGACGATAGAATTCTTTGTTGTTGCCCATTTTGCTGATGATATCGCGAAGACCATTATGGCCACCGTGACCGCCACCTTTCTTGAATTTGGCAACACCTGGCGGTAAGTCGAGTTCATCATGCGCTACCATGATTTCTTCCGGTTTGATCTGGAAGAATTTTGCCAGCGCAGCAACCGATTTACCTGACAGGTTCATGAAGGTAGTAGGGATCAACAAACGCAGATCTTCACCACCCACACTGATTCTGGCAGTCAAGCCAAAGTATTTTTTGTCTTCTTTCAGCGACACATTATGAATGCGCGCTAACTCTTCAACGACCCAGGCACCCGCGTTGTGACGGGTTTTAGCATATTCTGGCCCTGGATTTGCCAGACCCACTAAAAGACGAATTTGATCGCTCACGCAGAGATTCTCGTTGTTCTGAATTTTCAGTGATGAGCACAGAGCGGCAAACCCACCTGCGCCAAAAGCGGCTTATCCTACCATTATCTGCGCAAAACAAAAACGCCCCGCGAAAGCGAGGCGTTTTTCTCTGGCAAATTTCGATTAATCGAACATTGCAGAGATAGATTCTTCGTTGCTGATGCGACGGATAGCTTCAGCCAGCATGCCTGACAGTGTCAGTTGAGACACTTTACCGGTAGCTTGCATTTCCGCGCTCAGTGGGATTGAGTCAGTTACGATCACTTCGTCAATCACTGAATCTTTGATGTTCTGAGGTGCGTTGCCTGAGAATACCGCGTGAGTTGCGTAAGCGAATACACGCTTCGCGCCACGGTTTTTCAGAGCTTCTGCTGCTTTACACAGAGTACCACCGGTGTCGATCATGTCGTCAACGATGATGCAGTCACGACCTTCAACGTCGCCAATCAGGTGCATAACCTGAGAAACGTTCGCACGTGGACGACGCTTGTCGATGATTGCGATGTCAGTGTCATCCAACAGTTTTGCTGTTGCACGAGCACGTACTACACCACCGATGTCTGGAGAAACAACAACTGGATCTTCCAGTTTCTTCGCCAGCATGTCTTCAAGCAGAACAGGCGTACCGAAGATGTTGTCCACTGGCACATCGAAGAAGCCTTGAATCTGCTCTGCGTGCAGGTCTACAGTCAGAACGCGGTCTACACCAACGTTAGACAGGAAGTCTGCGATAACTTTCGCAGTGATTGGCACACGCGCTGAACGAACACGACGGTCCTGACGCGCATAGCCAAAGTAAGGAATAACTGCAGTGATTCGGCCAGCTGATGCGCGACGCAGTGCGTCGATCATCACAACCAATTCCATCAGGTTGTCATTGGTTGGCGCACATGTCGACTGGATAACGAATACGTCGCTACCCCGTACGTTTTCATTGATTTGTACACACACTTCACCGTCAGAAAAACGGCTAACGGTAGCGTCACCTAGTGACATATATAGGCGATTCGCGATGCGTTGGGCGAGTACAGGCGTTGCATTACCAGCAAACAGCTTCATATCAGGCACGGTGGAAAACCTCGGGGTTGTATCCATTGAGTGTTGACTGCCTCATTGTGTAAGTGCGCTTAGTTTAGTGTGAAGAGGTGAAGTATTCACACCTCGCGCCACAAACCCTGTGAGCCAGTCGGGCAATTTGTTTAATGTCGAACGGGCTTCAGCTTCATTTTCGAACTCAGCGAAAACGCAGGCACCTGTTCCAGTCAATCTTGACGGCGCGTATTCTAGCAGCCACGAAATAGCCTTATCAACCTCTGGGAACAACTCTCTGACAATCTTTTCGCAATCGTTTTCGTGTTTTTCTGCCAATAGCTCATTTAATGTGCGTTTTGGTGTATTGCGAGTCAGATTCTTGTGTCCAAAAATTTTGGCTGTGGCGATGCTAACATCCGGTTTTGCCACTAAATACCATTTCTCTGGTGCGTCGGCGGGTTGCAGCTTTTCTCCGACACCTTCAGCAAACGCCGTTGTTCCGCGTACAAATACTGGCACATCCGCACCGAGAGCCAATCCCATTTCTGCCAACTCATCGATAGAAATCTGAGTACCCCAAAGATAATTCAGTGCAATCAATGTCGTTGCTGCATTCGAAGAGCCGCCGCCTAGGCCGCCGCCCATGGGCAGAATTTTATCGATGTGAATATGGGCACCCAATGGGGAGTCAGTTTTCGCCTTGATTGCCATTGCTGCACGGTAAACAAGGTTATCTTCTACATTCACGCCTTCAATGTCAGGAGACAGGGTCACCAAGCCTGAATCGTTTGGCGTGATGGTTAAGGTGTCACCGTAGTCGACAAATTGAAACAGCGTTTGGAGGTCGTGATAGCCGTTTTCACGTTGACCAGTGATATAAAGAAATAAATTTAGTTTGGCAGGTGATGGCCAAACAGATGGCTGATGCGTCATTTGTACGTCCACTGAGAAATGACAAGATTCACTTTCTGGTCATTTTTAAACATTTTAATTTTAGCGGGCAGTAAACTCGCGGTGTTACTGTCATAGCTGAGGTAATCCAACTGCCAACCGGGCTTATTTGAGCCGATTGGGTTCTCGCTGAGTGATGCCAGACGGTTATCCGCACCAAGTTGGTATTCGTTGCCAGCAGCAGGAAGCCCCTTGATCCAGAACATCATGTCATCGACAGGTAATGCTATGCCAGTGAGAGATTTCAATAGATTGGCAGCGTTTCCACCTACATATCGCTTTCCGTCGTTATCCGTCAATTCCGCACGATGAGGGGTTGCATCCAGTTTCAAAAGGGTGGCACCCAAAAAATTCGTTAGGCGTAGTGATAAATTATCGCCTTGCTGCTGCCATACGAAATTGGCAGAGACACGTTGCTCTGGGCTAATGAGTGCAACTTTACCTTTAACGGTGAAGTTTTGAATGTCTGACAGTGCGGTTTGATGCGTTTCCCATTGTGTTAGCGGGACAGGAGGCGTGGTCGTACAACCGGAAAGGCTGAGAAAGCTAAGTAAGAGCCCAATAATGAGGCGTAGTTGTCGATACATTGATAACTCCATGTCAAACTCCAACGTACTCGGAGTCCTTGGATTATATCTGCGTTGCTTTGATAAATCTCGATTCAGTTGGGTTTGTGCTAAATCGCCAAGTTGGCGACAAGTGCCCAAGGCTCAAGTGTTGTCTATAAAATCAACACAACTGCATGACCTGTGGCGAAAAAATCACACTTCGCTTTGTTAGCGGGATAGGGAATATAATGTTATCTTTTATTCGACGGGCCCATAAAGTAAAATCCACGGCTCGGATTTCACCTGGTGCTGTCGGTAACCCTGCTTAATGAGCTTGTTAGTTCTCGGAATCAATCATAAGACTGCTACAGTCGATTTGCGTGAAAAAGTCGCTTTTTCACCACAACAACTTCAAGATGCGCTTAACCAGCTAAAAGAAAAGCAGGTGGTGCAGAGCGGGGTTATTGTGTCTACCTGTAACCGGACCGAAATCTATTGTGAAATAGATCATCCAAGCCCTGGGACGGTTGTTGATTGGCTACAAGACTTTCATCACCTTGATAGCGATACTCTGTTACCTTGTCTTTATACGCATCACGATCAGGCAGCTGCCCAACACTTAATGCGAGTTGCATGTGGATTGGACTCTCTCGTTTTGGGTGAGCCTCAAATCTTAGGTCAGGTGAAGCAAGCCTACGCGGAATCGGTCGATAATGATGCGATCAACGGTGCTCTCGAACGTTTGTTCCACAAAACCTTCACCGTAGCGAAACGAGTGCGAACTGAAACTGACATCGGTGGTAACGCTGTATCCGTTGCATTTGCTGCTTGCTCACTCGCACGTCAGATCTTTGAATCGTTAGAAACGTCAACGGCGTTGCTTGTTGGTGCTGGCGAAACGATTGAGTTGGTTGCCAAGCATTTGTATGAACACAAGTGCAAAAACATCATTGTTGCGAACCGTACTCGCGAGCGAGCAAAACCGTTTGCAGATGCATTTGGCGCAGAGATCATTTCTTTGGAAGAGATTCCAGAGCACATGCACAAAGCTGACATCGTCATCAGTTCAACTGCTGCACCGTTGCCAATCATTGGTAAGGGCATGGTTGAAAAAGCGATCAAAGCACGTCGTCACCAGCCGATGCTGTTGATTGATATCGCGGTGCCTCGAGATATCGAAGAAGAAGTGGGCGATTTGAATGATGCCTACCTCTATACCGTTGATGATTTGCACTCGATCGTTGAACGAAACCGAGAGCAACGCAAAGCAGCTGCAGTGCAGGCTGAAGCCATCGTTGACGAGGAAAGCTACAGTTTTATGACGTGGATGCGTTCACGCGATGCTGTCGATAGCATCAAGCAATACCGCGCCCACTCTGAAGCATTAAAAGATGAGTTACTCAGTAAAAGTCTGCAGTCTTTAGCAAGTGGTGCAGACCCGGCCAAAGTCGTGGCCGAGCTAAGTAATAAATTAACCAACAAACTGATCCATGCCCCGACCCAGGCCATGCAAGAAGCCGCCAGAAACGGTGACGAACGTACGCTTGAAACGCTGCGTCAAAGCCTTGGTCTGGATCCCCTGAAATAGTTTAAGAATTACTATGAAACCATCTATTCTCACCAAACTAGAAGTGCTCAGTGAGCGCTACGAAGAAGTACAACATTTGCTGGGTGATCCAGGCATCATCGGTGATCAGGAAAAATTCCGCGCGCTGTCGAAAGAGTACAGCCAGTTGGAAGAAGTGACCATGTGCTTCAACGCCTATAAACAGGCGGTTGATGATCTGGAAGCTGCGCAGGAAATGGCGAACGAAGACGATCCTGAAATGCGCGAAATGGCACAAGAAGAAGTGAAAGCGGCGAAGAGCGAAATTTCGCGCCTTACCGATGAACTTCAGGTGCTATTGATCCCTAAAGATCCTAACGATGAGCGTAACTGCTTTGTTGAGATTCGTGCCGGCGCAGGTGGCGATGAAGCGGGTATCTTTGCGGGTGATTTGTTCCGTATGTACAGCCGTTTTGCAGAATCTAAAGGCTGGCGTGTTGAAGTGATCAACGCCAATAACTCTGAGCAAGGCGGTTACAAAGAGATGGTTGCGAAAATCTCTGGAGACGGTGCTTACGGCGTATTGAAGTTTGAATCAGGCGGTCACCGTGTTCAGCGTGTTCCTGCAACTGAATCTCAAGGTCGTGTGCACACATCAGCGTGTACCGTTGCGATCTTGCCGGAAATTCCAGAAGCGGAAATTCCTGACATCAATCCAGCAGACCTGAAAATTGATACGTTCCGTTCGTCGGGTGCTGGTGGTCAGCACGTTAACACCACCGATTCTGCTATTCGTATTACCCACTTACCAACAGGCACAGTGGTAGAGTGTCAGGACGAGCGTTCACAGCACAAGAACAAAGCGAAAGCGATGTCTGTACTGGCAGCTCGTCTGATCAAAGCAGAAGAGGAAAAACGCGCAGCTGAACAAGCGAGTACGCGCCGTAACCTACTTGGCTCAGGTGACCGTTCAGACCGTATCCGTACTTACAACTACCCACAAGGTCGAGTATCTGACCACCGCATCACTTTGACGGTTTACCGTTTGGATGACGTGATGGAAGGGGATCTGAACTGTCTGATTGAACCTATCAATCAAGAGTTCCAAGCTGACCAACTTGCGGCGTTGGCTGAACAGCACTAATGCCAATCAGTATTGAAAATGCGCTGCGTGATGCAGCGCATTTGTTAGCAGAACATCAAAGCCCTTCACCGAGAATTGATGCCTCAGTGTTGCTGTGTCATGTCCTCGACAAACCAAGCAGTTATCTCTACACCTGGTCAGACAAAGTTCTGACTGAACAGGAGTGTGACGCGTTCAATGCGTTAGTTGCCCGTAGACAACTTGGTGAACCTGTTGCTTATATCATTGGTTATCGTGATTTTTGGTCTTTACGCCTAAATGTGGAACCAAGCACGTTGATCCCGCGTCCTGATACGGAGCGTTTAGTGGAGCTCGCGTTAGAACGATTGTCACCTGATGCAAGCGCAGTGCTGGATCTGGGAACGGGGACAGGCGCAATTGCACTATCAATTGCAAGTGAACGAAAAGATGTGCAGGTGATGGGTGTAGACCTTCGTTCAGAAGCCGTCGCGTTGGCTGAGCGCAATCAGCTTGAAAATGGTATTACTAATGCCCATTTTAAGCAGAGCAGTTGGTTTGATAACGTACCTGCGCAGACATTCTCCATGATTGTCAGTAATCCGCCTTATATTGACCCAGAAGACCCGCACCTGTCTCAGGGGGATGTGCGTTTTGAGCCCAAATCGGCTCTGATTGCAGACGATCACGGATTGGCGGATATTCGGCATATTTGTCAGCAAAGCCCATCGTTTCTTGCTCAAGATGGGTGGCTTTTGATTGAGCACGGGTATGACCAAGGTGAACCTGTTCGCACGATTTTTTCTGATGCAGGATTTGTCGACGTTGAGACACTGCACGATTATGCCGGCCTTGATCGTGTTACGCTGGGTCGTTTTGCTAACTGAAATAACAAGAAAGAGAGATTGACGGAATTATGTACGATGCATTGAAGCATACTCACCTTTTGTTTATCGCCTTGAGCGTGTCTTTGTTCATTATTCGCTTTATCTGGCGTTCGATGGGCAGCAGCATGATGCAAAAGAAGTGGGTGAAAGTTGTCCCACACATCATTGATACGGGCTTGCTTGCGACGGGTGTCGCTCTGATTGCAATTACGGGTTTTATGCCATTTACACCTGCAGGCGTGTGGATGACGGAAAAACTGACCTGCGTACTAGCTTATATCGCGCTAGGATTTGTTGCCTTGCACTATAGCCATGGCACCATGTTTAGAGTCTTTGCATTCTTTGGTGCTTTGGGTTGGGTCTATGCTGCAGCAAATCTGGCGATGACGAAAACACCATGGTTGTTGGGGTAAAAATGATCGCGTTTACAGATCAAGAACTTGATGAGTTGTCGCTGGTTGAAGGAGCGTTGGCGTTAAATGCCTCGATTGATCCTTCAACGTCGCTGCATTGGGTTCGAGCGGAACTTGAGTTGTTGGCTAAAGAGGCCGAGAATGCATTGGCAGGGGAAGCTAACGACGAGTTGCGATTAGAAGGCTTGCTACGCCTGTTCTACAAAGAGTGGGGCTTTCGTGGCGATTTTGAACAGTACTTTTCCTCAGAAAATGCCTTTGTCGAAAAGGTATTGAAGCGTCGAAAAGGCATTCCCGTCAGTTTAGGGGCGGTATTTCTGTTCTTTACCGATCGATTGGCGTTACCGGTGGAACCGGTCGGGTTTCCGACTCAGTTGATATTGAAAGTGAACTGGCGTCACCGTGAGCCGTCATACATCAATCCTTTTGATGGTGAGTTTCTTTCTGAGCGTACCTTACGAGGTTGGCTGATTGGAAAGGAAGGCCCTGTCGCGCAACTCCGTCCCGAAGATCTGGATGTATCAGACCATCCCACCTTGGTTGGTCGCTGGTTGGCCGTGATAAAAAGTGCCTTGCTACGAGAAGAGAACTACGACATGGCGTTGCGTTGTAGCGAGCTCGCTTTGACCTTCAGCCCTGACGATCCGTATGAAATTCGAGATCGTGGCTATATCTTCCAGCAGCTAAAATGTGACTGGGTAGCGGCTGAAGACTACGAATATTTTATTGCTCAGTGTCCGAACGATCCGGCTGCTGAGCTTCTTAAACTGCAAGTCAAAGTGCTGACAGCAGAAGCTCCAATTTTCCATTAATCAGGAATTCATCATGACAACACAAAAAACGGTTCAAATTGGCGATATTCAAGTTGCTAACGACAAGCCATTTGTTCTATTCGCCGGGATGAATGTGTTGGAATCTCGCGATCTCGCCATGCAGATTTGTGAGCACTATGTCGAAGTCACCCAAAAGCTGGGTATTCCGTATGTGTTTAAAGCGTCATTCGACAAAGCGAATCGCTCTTCTGTGCATTCTTACCGTGGCCCAGGCATGGAAGAAGGCATGAAAATCTTCCAAGAGCTGAAAGATACGTTTGGTGTGAAAATCATTACCGATATCCACAATGAGGCTCAGGCACAGCCTGTTTCTGAAGTGGTTGATGTGATTCAGTTGCCAGCATTTTTGGCGCGTCAAACCGACTTGGTTGAAGCAATGGCGAAAACCGGCTCTGTAATTAACGTGAAAAAGCCGCAGTTCATGAGCCCTGGTCAAGTGGGTAACATTGTCGATAAATTCGCTGAGTGTGGTAACGAGAACGTAATTCTGTGTGAGCGTGGCGCATGTATGGGTTATGACAATCTGGTTGTTGATATGCTGGGCTTCGATGTTATGAAGAAAGCAAGTAACGGCAGCCCGATCATCTTCGATGTGACGCATTCACTGCAATGTCGTGATCCACTAGGCGCAGCATCAGGCGGTCGTCGTGAGCAAACGATTGATTTAGCGCGTGCTGGCTTGGGTACCAAGATTGCGGGTCTGTTTATCGAAGCGCATCCAAACCCAGAGAAAGCGCGTTGTGATGGCCCATCAGCACTGCCACTGGATAAGCTAGAGCCGTTCCTGAAACAAATGAAAGCACTGGATGATCTGGTGAAAAGCTTCGAAGATTTGGATATCCGCTAAGCGATATTCGAAGAGAAGAAAAGCCGGCATTTGCCGGCTTTTTTGATCTTACAATTTGAAACGAGAGATTTCGCTGTTGAGCTGCTGAGACAGGCTCGACAATTCAGAGGCTTGAATTGTGGCCTGATTCGCTTCTTCTGCCAGCTCGTCTGATGCATGTCGCACGGCTTCTGTATTGCGTGTGATTTCAGCGGTCACTAACGATTGCTCTTCTGCGGCAGACGCAATTTGTGTCGCCATGTCGCTGATAGTGGAGACTGAACTCGTAATCTGCGTCAGGCTGTCAGTCGCGCTGTTGGCATCTTCCACGCTGGTGGATGCAAGATGACGACTGTCCTGCATGATTTGAACCGCTGATTGCGTGGTGGATTGCAGGGTTTCAATGGTTGCCTGTATTTCACGGGTTGAATCGTGAGTGCGTTGGCTTAAAACGCGGACTTCATCAGCGACGACTGCAAAGCCACGGCCTTGTGCACCCGCGCGCGCCGCTTCGATTGCAGCATTCAATGCAAGCAGGTTGGTTTGTTCGGCGATATCTTGAATGGTCGACAAGATAGAGTTGATGCTCTGGGTATGCGCGTGCAATTCGGTGATCACAGATGTCGCTGATTCCACTTCCGTCGACAGGTTACCGATAGACTGCTGACTCTGGTTGACTTGGGAAGCACCAGTGTGAGAGCGGTTAACGGCATCTTTTGACAGCTGTGCGGTGTTTTCAGCACTCCCCGCAATTTCTTGCGTTGCAGCGGCCATTTGGTTAATCGCCGTTGCGACCATATTGATTTCGTCTTGCTGGCCGCGAATGCGAGAGCTTCGAATGTTGGCATGCTCTGCTGCACTGCTCGCTTGCTCAGATAATGACGTACCAACATTTTTTAGGTGCACAACCATGGTATGCATATTCGCCACAAAGGTGTTGAAGTTGTGCGCGAGTTGCCCCACTTCATCGTCGCTGTGTGGGGTTAGGCGTTGTGTCAAATCTGCTTCACCACTGGCAATTTCGGCCATGGCTTTTGATACGCGATTCAAATCTCTGAATAGAATATTTACGAGCCAGATAGACATCGCTAGTACCACCAAGGTGACACCTACACTCGTCAGTATCAGTGTTGTAACTGCACTATTGTGCGCTGCCAACTCAGTGTCTAAATCTAGCTCGATACCGACATACCATTTCGCAGTCGGCAGGGGGAAAAAGTAATAGGCTTTTGGACTACCACCGACATCTAGGTGGAGAAGTGTGGCTTCTCTCGCGGCTTGTTGGACAGTTGTCATCGTTAAAGCGCGGTTATATTGCGTCAGCGGTGCACCATTTAATGACGCATCTCGGTGAGCAATCAATGTGCCTTCGTCAGTAAACAACATGCCGAAGGCGTTATCGCCAAAATCAAACTGCGCAATATCGCCCATGATTTTGCGAAGGCTAATATCACCGCCCAAAACGCCCATCAACTGATTACCGTTGAACACAGGCTCAGCAACAGTCACCATTGTCTCACCCGTCAACGCATCTCGGTATGGTGCGGTAAAGACAGTGCGATTTTCTTTCACTGCCTTGATGTACCAAGGACGTTGGCGAGGATCGATATCGACAATCGCTCCGTTTGATAAATCCAGCGAACCATCAACTTCACCGTAAAATGTCATCGCAAAATTGCCCGAAATCTGGATCATTTTCAGTGCATTGATTTCATCATTGTGCGGTTGAGTCTCAATGAAGCCTTTCATTGCGGTGACGTGAGCATCAAGCCAATCGATAAAACCGACTTTTGCCACATCGGATGAACCGCGCACTCGTTGCTGTAGACTATTTTCTGTTTGTGTTGATAGCTGGTTTGCTGCAAGCAGAGATAGGGTTGTCGCCATGACGATGACGGCAATAAGGCACGTGCCAATTAACTTCTGCTTAAGAGTGAGTGTCATTTTTACTTCCTTGCAGGGATCTCAAATAGTGGGACTGCGGCTGTCACCGTTAACGTTTCAAGGTGGAAGTGAATACGATTGAATCGCTCTGAACCTTTTGGTCAGGTAAACGACATCGATTCGTAGAGGCGGACTTTGAAGGGTAGTAAACCGGAAAAACCACAACCTCGAAACGTTACAAGTGAAAGCTACCCGTTCGTTTGATTCTTGTACGTCATGCTGTATCGGCGCAGAGAGTCGAGCCTTTAGAGAAAATTGCGATCAAGAAAGGATTTTTAACTGTGGAGGGATACTGCTTCAAACAATGTGCTTGGTTGTTTGTGAAGTGAACGATTTGTATTTGATGCAACCAAGCTATGTTGGGAATTTCAACGACGGTTAGGGGGCTTTAAAAATAAAAGAGACGTTTAGACGTCTATTTGTTGACGAAGAAAACGTTTCCTTTTACTCTGCGTTCCATATCACAAAAAGAATGCAACACAACATGACAGAGAAGCAAACAATAATCAATCCGTCAGCGCGCGCGCTGTTGCCCTTCGGGCTTTTCCTTTGCCTATTTATCGGTACGGGCATCTATTTTTCGACCCAGAATGTCGAGTTCGCCTTTTACCAGCTCCCAGCACCGATAGCGGTATTACCCGCCATTGTCCTCGCTGTTTTAATGAGCAAAGAAAAGCTCAACACAGCGATAGGCCAGTTTATCGAAGGGGTGTCACACCGCGATATCACGGCGATGTGTCTTATTTACCTGCTTGCGGGTGCATTTTCTGCTGTTGCGAAAGCAACTGGCGGTGTTGATGCAACGGTAAACTTAGGCTTAGCGGTTCTCCCTTCTAGCTTCATTTTGCCGGGCCTATTTCTGATTTCAGCGTTTATCGCAACAGCGATGGGTACGTCCATGGGGACGATTGCGGCGGTAGCACCCGTTGCGCTAGGCATTGCGCAAACCACAGGCATTGATTCCGCACTAATGGCGGGTGTGGTTTTGAGTGGTGCCATGTTTGGTGACAACCTGTCGATCATTTCTGACACCACGATTGCCGCGACGCGATCTCAAGGCTGTCACATGAAAGACAAGTTCCGTGAGAACGTGAAAATTGCGGTACCAGCAGCGTTGGTTGCACTGGTCATTTTCTTCTTTGCCAATGAAGTAACACAGCCACCGGTAGCGGGTGATATCGATTGGTTGGCGGTACTGCCTTACATGACCATCTTGATCCTTGCAGTGTCTGGAATGAATGTATTCGTCGTGCTGTCGATTGGTATCGTGTTTGCGGGTGTTGTTGGCATTGCTCAAACGCCTGATTATAGCTTGATGGCATTTAGCAAAGACATTTATGCAGGCTTCGGTAACATGCAGGAAATCTTCTTGTTGTCGTTGCTAATTGGTGGTTTGGCCGAGCTAATGCGTCAGCAAGGTGGTTTGGCATTCGTTACCGACAAACTGAGCCGATTGATCATGGCGCGTGCAGATAAGGCCGCCGAAAAAGGCTCGCCACGTGCAAGCGAAGCGGGTATTGCGCTGTTGGTTAGCTTGACCAACATGTGTACGGCAAACAATACCGTGGCCATCATTGTGGCGGGTGGTGTTGCAAAAGAGCTAGCGACACAACACGACGTTGCACCTAAACGTAGTGCGAGTTTGCTGGATATCTTCTCTTGTGTGATTCAAGGGCTCTTACCATATGGTGCGCAGGCATTGCTGCTAGGTTCGATCTTTGAGCTATCTCCACTTTCTGTTGTTGGCCAATCTTACTACTGTTTCTTGCTGGCGATTGCCGCTGCCTTTGCCATTGCGCGCTCTAAAGGACAGCACGGTACCCACTAAGATCTGTTACCCCAAATCGCTGAGTGAAAACTCGGCGGTTTGGATGTTATTCGGTGATCTATCTAGCACTTTGTTGAAAGAACAATGTGATGGTTAGCGTATATCTTTAGACTACATCGTGAAATACGATTATTTACGTTAACCCTGACAGAATGAGGACACACTCATTTTGTTAAAGCGAGAAGCCCTTCTCGCATTTTCAACAAAATAATAGGTACACCCCATGACGGATCGCCTTTCTTTAAAAGCAGCAATTAGTGCTGCATTGCTTGCTTCGCTAGCAGGTTGTTCTACAACGCAAAACACGCCAGACATCGTGCAGGGATGGCAGCCAGATACCACCTACAACATCACCATTCTTCATACCAATGATAACCATGGCCGTTTTTGGCATAACAAATATGGTGAATACGGTATGGCTGCTCGCAAGACCTTGATCGACAACTTGCGTAATGAGGCTGAAGCGAAAGGTTCGGCTGTGCTTCTGCTTTCTGGCGGTGATATCAACACGGGTGTGCCTGAGTCGGATCTTCAGGATGCGGAACCAGATTTTAAAGGCATGACCATGATTGGTTATGACGCTATGGCATTGGGTAACCATGAGTTTGATAACCCACTTGACGTTCTAGAGAAGCAAATGCAATGGGCCGATTTCCCAATGCTTTCTGCCAATATCTACGACAAAGCGACAGGTGAGCGTAAGTATCAGGCATACCAAATGTTTGAGAAGAATGGCCTTCGCATTGCTGTTATTGGTCTAACGACTGAAGACACGGCGAAAATCGGTAATCCAGAATACATCGGCGAGTTGGAATTCCGCGATCCGAAGGAAGAAGCGAAGAAACTGATCGCTGAAATCGAGAAAACTGAAAAGCCTGACATGATCATCGCTGCGACTCATATGGGTCATTATGAAGATGGTAACCGTGGTATCAATGCGCCAGGTGATGTTGCGTTAGCGCGTTATTTAGGTGAAGGTTCGTTAGACATGATTGTGGGTGGTCACTCACAAGAGCCTGTTTGTATGGAAGGCCCTAACATGTATAACACCGCGTTCAAGCCGGGCGATGAGTGTAAACCAGACCAGCAAAATGGTACGTGGATTGTTCAGGCGCACGAGTGGGGTAAATACGTCGGTAAGGCAGATTTCGAATTCCGCAATGGTGAGCTGAATTTGGTGTCTTATGACCTGATCCCTGTGAACCTGAAGAAAAAAGTGAAGGTGAACGGCGAGAAAAAACGCGTCTTCATCCAAAACGAAATTCCGAAAGACAAAGAAATTTATGACTTCCTGAAGCCTTATCAGGAAAAAGGCCAAGATCAACTGAACGTTAAGATTGCTGAAACCAACGGCAAACTGGAAGGTGATCGTAACGTTGTTCGCTTTGAGCAAACCAACTTGGGCCGTCTGATTGCTGCATCGCACATGGACCGCGCAAAAGCAGATTTTGCAGTAATGAACTCTGGCGGTGTACGTGACTCTATCGAAGGTGGCGATGTGACGTATAAAGACGTTTTGACCGTTCAGCCTTTCGGTAACATGGTGACTTACACAGACATGACGGGTTCTGAAATTTTGGATTACCTGAACGTTGTGGCGACCAAACCGGTAGATTCTGGAGCTTACGTGCAGTTTTACGGCATCTCAATGACGGTATCACCGGACGGCGTGAGTGATGTGGTTATCGGTGGTGAACCGCTGGACACAAACAAAACATACCGTTTCACGGTTCCAAGCTATAACGCTGCGGGTGGTGATGGTTATCCAAAAATCAGCGATCATGCTGGCAACGTCAACACCGGCTTTGTTGATGCAGAAGTGTTAAAAGACTTCCTTGAGAAAAACTCTCCAATTGATGTAAACAAATATGCGCCTAAGGGTGAGATTGTTTACAAATAATTGAGTTGTTCAATGTATCACTGCGAGGGAGATGTCTCGCAATGAGAAAATTGGAGCAATGACAGAAAAGGCACTGGTGACAGTGCCTTTTTTTATGTCATTATCAGCTTACGTTTTATAAGGGTTAGTGTTGATGGAAACGTTAATGCCACCCTGTGGTTACAAGAGATTTATCGGATGACGCCGGCAATTACCCTCGCGGAAAAAGCAGGAATTTCCTTTCATGTTCATAGCTATGAGCATGACCCTCACAACACCAACTTTGGACTTGAAGCTGCAAGTGTTCTCGGTCAAGACCCTTTAAGAGTCTTTAAGACCTTGTTGTTTTCAATGAATGGTGATCCCAAAAAATTGGCGGTAGCAGTGGTGCCTGTTTCTGGTCAATTGGATCTTAAAGCTGCCGCTAAAGCAGCGGGTGCTAAAAAAGCGGAAATGGCGAATCCAGATATCGCAGAAAAAACAACGGGCTACATTGTGGGCGGGATCAGCCCGCTAGGTCAGAAAAAGCGATTACCCACATTTCTTGATGTGAGTGCGGAAGGCTTTGAGACGATTTACGTCAGTGCAGGCCGTCGAGGGCTCGAAATTGAACTTTCTCCTGCTGATCTCCTCTCACTTACACAGGGGAAAATGGCAACAATAGGTAAGCAGGGGAAATAAATCATGCGACTATCGCGGCGCGTCACTTTATTAGCGGCATTGGCATCTTTTTCTTCCATAGGTGCAGAAAACTCCACCTTGTTGGAGTGTTACAAATCCAATGAAACTCATGTGGAAGTGACCGCGTGCCTCGATAATCACTTAAGCGTTGCACAAAGTGCGTTGCAAGATGCGCAATCAAAGTTAACCGGGGCACTGTCAAAGCTTGATCAGGTGTCATCCCGAGGACATGCAGAACTTTCTGCAAACAAAGCATTTGAAGAATTTCCTGTGTGGCGAGAGAAGCAGTGCAAGTTGGTGGAAGCTACATTTGCATCTGGTTCGGGGAGCGGACAGGCCTACTTAAACTGCATGATAGATGTGACTAACGAACAAATTTTGCGATTAAATCACTTAATGGGAAGCAGGGAGTAAGCGTAGTGAGTGTGTCTGTTTGGCTAAGCTTGGTATTGGTGTGCATGTTAGGTGCAATGTCGCCAGGGCCGAGCCTTGTCGTTATGGTGAGGCATAGTCTAGCGGGGGGGCGTTTGCATGGAATCGTTGCCGCTTGGGCACATGCGTTAGGTGTAGGGCTTTATGCTGTGCTGACCTTATTAGGACTTGCCGTTATTCTCCAAGAGTCTCCGACAGTGTTTAAAGGCATTGCATACTCAGGTGCGGCGTATCTAGCTTGGTTGGGCATTAAATCTATACGCGCCAATGGAGGCGTTGCCGCGAAGCTCGAGAAAGGAGAGAAAACCTCTCTGCTTGAGGCTGCAAGAGATGGTGCCATGATCTCGGTTCTTAATCCAAAACTGGCCCTGTTCTTTCTCGCGTTGTTTAGTCAGTTTGTAGCAATTGGCACAGATTTTACTAGCCGCTCAATCATTGTGCTCACCCCAATAATTATCGATGGTCTGTGGTACACGATAGTGGCGTTGGTTTTGTCGTCCAGCCGGATGCTAGAGAAGCTCAAGCAGCGCGCTGTATTGATTGATAGATTATGTGGTGTTGTATTGATTGGCTTGGCAGCGCGGGTTGTCGTTGCGCTTTAGGGTAATACGCCAAGTAGGCAAAAGGCACTCAATGAGTGCCTTTTTCGTCTACGTCTTACGCCTTAACCTCTGCGAGCGAGGTGGCGTTCACGCGTTTCCAGCTTCTTCTCTTGGCTTTTCTTCAAGAGCGCATACACAGCCCCTGTTCCTCCTTGGTGCCTTTGCGCTGAATGAAAGCACTGCACATCGGTAATTTGTTCTAGCCATTGGCAGACATAACTTTTCATCATGGCTGGAGGATTAGAACGTTCGCCTTTACCGTGGACAATGACTACGGTGCGAATATCCATTCTTTGGCATTGCTTTAGAAACTTTAGGATCTCGTCACGCGCATCTTTTAGCGTGAATTTGTGGAGATCCAAACGGGCATGCGCCTCATACTTGCCAAGTCTTAGTTTTCGAAAAACACCATCTTGAACACCAGGGCGTTTAAACGCCACGATGTCATCCGGTTTTAGCATTTTTGCATAGTCCAGAGAGAGGTACTCTGGGTCTCCTTCAGAAAGCGTCTGCGCTGCAAGTTGACGAGCGAGTTGTGCCTCAGTAGGTTTGTGAGACTGTGCCGCGCAGTCCACCGTATCGTGTTTGATGGGTGAAACGTCGGACATCATTTCCCGAAATAAATCGAACTCATTGTTACCGTTCATGGTCTTTACGGGGTTAGTGAAGCATCGGCCAAGTATATAACGAAATAATCGTGATACCCAAGAAGCCTGAATTTCGTGAGAAGCATGCTGAGAGATGAGGCGTAATAAGAAAGACTGACAAGGGAAGAGGGTTAAGGCATAAAAAAACCAGCAAGAAAGCCCTGCTGGCGTAAGCAAATATAGAGAAAAGAAACTGTTTTTAGTATTTAGTCGGTTTCAGGCGACGTCATGGCTTTGTAAACAAAGAAACCACCCATAAAGCTGATCATGCCGAGGGCAACAAAAATCACGATCATTGAGGAGAGGCCAATTGCGTTGCCGAATAGTAGGTCTAACCAAAAGTCCATGCTTGTGCTTCCTTTGTCTGTAAACGTTACGGATAGGTTGCCAATTGGTGAAAGTTTCAACGATGATCCAGATCAATGGATCGAGGGTTAGTAGCACGTCATCTGTTAACATGGGCGAGCGGTCGCATTTCGTCCTTGTTGGTGAACCTTTGAGCGAACGGCGCGCAGAAGGCAAAAAAGGCGAGAAAACACTTGAGTCTGCGCCAAGGATGAGTATTATTAGCCACCTCCGCAGCGTACAGCGTTGTTGGATTTAGTCGGTGAATAGCGTAGTTTTGTCGCGCATCTCGGCTCTTGGGAATAGCGGACCAGAGGGAAGCCCTCTGAATAGCGAAACCAAGTAAAACAAATTTAGTCGGTGAATAGCGCAGTTTGGTAGCGCATCTGGTTTGGGACCAGAGGGTCGGGGGTTCGAATCCCTCTTCACCGACCACTAATTTTGGTTTACAGCCACCTCTGTTTTCAGAAAGTGTTGTACAGTTCGGTGAATAGCGCAGTTTGGTAGCGCATCTGGTTTGGGACCAGAGGGTCGGGGGTTCGAATCCCTCTTCACCGACCACTATTTAGGTTTACAGCCACCTCTGTTTTCAGAAAGTGTTGTGCAGTTCGGTGAATAGCGCAGTTTGGTAGCGCATCTGGTTTGGGACCAGAGGGTCGGGGGTTCGAATCCCTCTTCACCGACCACCATTAGAAAGCCTGCTCAATGAGCAGGCTTTCGTCGTTTTGGAATAGGGAAAAGCGATTGTGAGTCATGCGTGCTGCATGAAGGGTTAGGTCAAAGTGTCGAACCATTTGGAACGCCGCCCGGATCGAATCCCTCTTCAGCGACCACTATTAGAAGGCCTGCTCGATGAGCAGGCTTTCGTCGTTTTGGAATAGGGAAAAGTGATTGTCGGTCATGCGTGCCGCATGATGGGTCGGGTGCGGAACGCCGCCCGGATCGAATCCCTCTTCAGCGACCACCATTAGAAAGCCTGCTCAATGAGCAGGCTTTCGTCGTTTTAGAATAGGGAAAAATGATTGTGAGTCATGCGTGACGGATAATAGGCAGCGAAAACAGTCGAGCATCATCAGTTACAGTTTGTCGAAGCATCCAACACGCCCCTCTTTGTTTAATACCGTAACTTGGAAGCCTTTTTCTTTCAGAAGCGTAATAAGCCCCTGATCTCCATACATATGAAGTGCACCCACAACGACGGTATAGTTGCCTCGCTTAAACTTGTAAGGGTTTCTTAATGTATCGACCCACTTCTTGTTCCTGTCTGTAAGTAACACATGCTCCGTTTCTTCAGCGTCTTCCATGGATTCATTCAGCAATTTAGTCATCGTGGCACTATCGCCGGCAAGCCAAGCACTTTCTAGACAAGATAAAAATTTTTCTGAATTATCCCACTCGTTGATTGTATCAAGCAGAAGGGGCAATCCGTCGTTGCGCATGTTGGCTACCATATCTAATTGCTGCTGTACCGTTTCAAGACTGATGATGGGGACGCCCAGCTTTAACGCCTTCGATAGAAAATGAACGTCGATACCGAGTTCGGTTTTCATACCAAGTTGCTGCGCCTGATACTGCTGCAGGGCGAAGGCAGCTTGCCATGGTGTCATATTCATTAGTGCGGTAGCAGGCAGTCCTGCTTTTTTGGCAATACTCGACAGTAGGTCTAGCTCGTTGCTGTTGAGATAGTTTTTAGCGGGATTTCCTTTGGGGAGTGACACATTGGTATCGCTCAGAATATTGGCTTCTACAACGAGACCATCTGTTTCATCAAATGCAGACGTGATCGCCACCGGCAGCGGATAATAGTCCGGCTTCCCTAGGTGGATAGTTCCCATCAGCGTATAAATGCGATCATCTTTTTCTGCTTTCCAAACGGTGGGTTGAGCGAAAGCACCAGAGGAAACCAGAAGAGTCAATAAAACGAGATAGCGAATAAACATACAGCCTCCATACAAGATGCATAACAGTATGCAGACTTTAACGCGGTGCGTCAGGTAAGTGATAAACGTTAGAGACCACAGTCATATGACGGGAAGGGAAAGTCCTATTTAAACCTTATTTACTGTGACTTGAGGCACTTGAAGGCTATTTTGGCTTTGTTTTGGGCTGAGGTACAATGACGGTGATTCATGTGCCTGTGGGCATCAATAAGGAAGTAAAAATGAGAAAGTCTGTTTACGTTTGGTTTATCTTGCTGTTTGTTGTTTCGATGATTGTTACCAAAGTCGTAGTGAGTGGTTGAGCCCACTCACTTAGATAGATGTCATTGCAGCGTATAGCAATTTACAAACGTGCCTTCATTGAGTGCTGTTACTTCAAACCCATTCTCTTTCAACATGGCGAGAATACCGTACGTTCCATATAAGTTACTTGGTGATAAGATGACGGTGTAATGACCACTGCTGAACAAGTCCTGATCGCTTAGCTGGCCAGCCCAGTTATAGTTACTGTCGGTGATGAACTTGTGGTCAGCCTCTCTGGCGTCCAACATTCTATCGTCCACCATCTGTGTCATGGTATCGCTATCACCGGCCAGCCACGCTTTTTCAAAGCATTCACCAAGTCGAACGTCATCATCCCAATTATTCAGGGTATCGAGCAGCAAGTGCAGCCCTTCTTGGTTTAGGGATGTGATCTTATCTGCCATCTGCTGGCTGGAGCTCAGTGAGATAACGGGCACATTTTCCTGATACGCTTTGATCAGCATATAAAGCGTAACGCCATGCTTGGTTTTGTATCCCATCTGCTTTGAAAGGGTAATTTGCAACTGATAGGCTGCTTGCCATGGCGGCGCGTTCAGGAGCGCAACGTAGGCAATCTTTGCTTTTTGGGCGAATTTCTCGAGCAAATCTTGCTCTTGTTGATTCAAAAATTCTTTAGATGGGGTGCCCTTCGGCACAGAGACTTCAGTCTCTGTCATGACGTCCAAATCAACAATGATTCCATCCGTTGCTTCAAAGGTATCAGTTAGCACGTCGGGAAGCGGGTAGTAATGCGGTTTACCATAATGGTCGCCACCCATCAGGGTGTATTCGAGTTCAGCTTTTACGGCTTTCCAAACGGTCGGTTCTGCAATAAGCGTCGAGGGGAATAAAACACAGAGTAAAACGGTAATGCGGGTAATCATGAAGCCTCCATACTAAGGTCGAGCCAGTATGAAGGCTTAATAGGGGGGCGTCAGATTAGTTGTGAGTGTTATAGACCATTGTCATGCCACTCTTTGAAAATCCGATCACGTTGTAGCGATCTTTCTGATCTCCGTACTCCATACCAGGAGAGCCTACAGGCATACCCGGTACAGCGAGGCCCGCCAGCTTAGGTTTTTCAGCCAGGAACTTCTTCACATCGCTTGCCGGAATGTGGCCTTCAAACAGGTAGCCATCAATCACAGTAGTATGACACGACGCCAATTGAGGTTTGATGCCTAGCTTCATTTTGATTGGGTTCATGTTGACATGGTCTTCAACCGCCATTTCGAAGCCGTTGTCTTCCATGTGTTTAACCCATTCTTTACAGCAACCGCAGTAAGGGGATTTATAAGTGATTCCGGTTGCAGCCATGGTGCTTGCAGACAGCATAGCCAGTGAAAATGCGGCCAATTTAGGCAATTTTTTCATCGTTGTCTCCTCAACGTATTTTATTGCAGCAGTGAGGCGCGTGTTTCGCGCCATCTGCTAAGTTCTTGTCACCAAATTGGTAAAGGCTGCGCCTCAGCCTTTGCCACAGTGATTGAGAGTAAGGCAGTGATACCTCACGCTCGATATGTTCGAGAGAAACCTCTCGCGCATCGTAGGTCACCATCAGATTGCGTTTTCCGTTGGTGACCGACTGAACGCCGCTTATCGCAGATAGCTTTTTCAACATATCGTTAGACACATCAGCAGTCAGTTTCAGTTTTCGTGATACGCAAAATGCGCTGTTCGCTTCACGGTTCATTTGCTGTCTGTCTTTCCTGCAATCCAAAACCACCAGATGATCAGTGCGATCAAACCAAGCCCAATGAGATTTACCAGCATGATTACTTCCTCTTGCTTGGGTTAAACCAACGCAGACGGTTGGCATTACTCACTACTGTGATAGATGACAATGCCATCGCAGCACCTGCGACCACTGGGCTCAATAACGAGCCGGTGAGGGGATATAGCACACCTGCTGCGATTGGAATACCCAGAGAATTGTAAATAAATGCTCCAAACAAGTTTTCTTTCATATTACGAAGCGTGGCTTTTGATAACAGTAACCCATCTGTTGCAGCATCAATGGAGTGACGCATTAGGGTCATTTGAGCACTTTCAATGGCGACATCACTGCCGCTACCAATCGCGATACCCACTTCCGCTTTCGCAAGAGCAGGCGCATCGTTAATGCCATCACCAATCATGGCGACTTGTTTGCCCTGTGCTTGAAGTTTACTTACCACATCGGCTTTTCCATCAGGTAGCACGCCAGCGATTACGTTGGTAATTCCGGCTTGTGCTGCAATGGCTTTTGCCGTATCAGGGTGATCACCTGTCAGCATGACAACGTCAAATCCCAGTCGTTGAAGCCTAGCAACCGCTGCTGCTGAGTCATGACGAAGTGGGTCACTGATGCCGATAATGCCAAGGAGCACTTGGTTGCTGGCAAGGTAAACCGCTGTCTCACCACGTTTAGCAAGCTCCAGTGCTTGGCTATCAGAGGCTTCGGTATCAATGCCTTGTTCTTGCATCAATCGTGCATTACCCAGCAAGTAGGTATTGCCATCGATGTCGGCTTTCAGGCCTTTACCCGGAATGCCTTCAAAACTATCAATGACAGACAGAGCTAACGATTCTTTATCCGCCGCATCCAATACCGCTTTCGCCAGTGGATGCTCAGAGCCTTGCTCAAGGCTTGCGGCAATTTGAAGAATCACATTCTGCTCACTTTGCAGGGCGACAACCGAGGTCACCTGTGGTTTACCTTCGGTGAGCGTACCGGTTTTATCCAGCACCACGGTATCGACTTTTGCTGCGTGTTGAAGTGATTCTGCATCGCGAATAAGCACGCCCAGTTCAGCGGCACGACCAACACCTGTCGTCACCGACATGGGGGTTGCCAAGCCCAAGGCACAAGGACACGCGATGATCAGCACTGTTGTTGCCGTCACCAGCATAAAGCTCAGCTTTGGATCTGGACCAAAGTTGTACCAGCCAAGTGCTGTCAGGATCGCGATGATCATGACGGTTGGTACGAAGATCGCAGAGACGGTGTCTGCCATGCGTGCTAGCGCAGGTTTACTGTTCTGTGCTTGTCTCACCAAATGAATGATGCGAGACAACATGGTATCGCTACCGATGCCTGTCGCTTTGAAAGTTAGGGTACCGTTTTGGTTTACTGTGCCCGCATGGAGTGTTTCGCCTTGGATTTTTCGAACTGCCAAAGGCTCGCCTGTTAGCATTGATTCATCAACAAAACTTTCGCCGCTTTCTACCACGCCATCTACTGGGATTTTTGCGCCCGGTTTGACGCGAAGCAGCATGCTAGCTTGTACATCAGCCAGAGATACTTCGCGCTCTTTACCATCTTCAATGAGCAACGCAGTTTGAGGTTGAAGATCAAGAAGCCTATCCAGTGCTTTGGATGTTGACGCGCGTGCTCTGGCTTCCAGCGCATGCCCCAGCGTTACCAAGCCGATGATCATGGCTGATGCTTCGAAGTACACATGTCTGGCTTGCTCTGGGAAAAGTGCAGGCATGATGACGACTGCCGCAGAGTAGAGCCAAGCTGCACCCGTACCCAACGCCACCAAGGTATCCATTGTCGCTCTGTGGTGGCAGGCAGCTTTGTATGCATTGACGAAAAAGTGCTTACCTGAAGTACAAAGCAAAGCCAGTGTGACTAGTGCGATAATGCCCCAGCCAATTTGGCTTGCTGTGCTTTCGATGGTCATGGAACCACCCAGCAAGCCCCAAGCCATCAGCGGTGCACCCAAGCCAAGTGCTAGCCAAGTATTGCGTTTGTGTTCGGCAAATTGCTCTGCATGCATTACCGCTTGTCGTTCACGGCGTGTGGCTTCATCTTCGCTCACTTCTGCGCCGTAACCCGCTTGTTCAACTGCATTTATAAGCGTTTCTACACTTGCGTCACCGTTAATCGAGGCGGTTCTTTCTGCAAAGTTCACGCTGACCGATTCAACACCAGCGACGTTTTTCAGTGCTTTTTCTACTGAAGACACACAGCTTGCGCAGGTCATGCCTGACAGGATCAGTTGTTGGGTTGGCGTATTACTTAAAGCCGCGGATGCTGCATCTGGCGTACTGTCTGCGGTCGCGCTCTGAACCGCATCCACAAGGTCGCTTGGCTCAGAGTCAGATTCTTCAGGAACCTGATAACCCGTTGCCTCAACGATGGCAGTGATCTGCTCGCGATCCAGAAGGCCCGCGATGCTGGCTTCTGTTTTGGTTACCTCGACGTGAAATACATCGGGAGATTGTTCAAAAGCCGCTGTCAGTTTGGCAACGCAACGTCCACAACTGAGTCCTGCTAAAGGCACAGCGACAGTTTGACCAACGTGATAACCCAGAGACTCAACCGCATTGACGATCTCACCTAAAGGTGCATCGGCATTAATGGTCAAAGACGTTGGGGTAGCGTCTACAGTGGTAACGCCGGATAAAGGTTCTACTGCGGCAATCACTTTTCGCGCACAGCCCATACAGTTCAGACCTTGCAGCGGCAAAGTTCGAAGTGCAATTTCTGCTGTCGCAGTCGGCGATGTCGATACGTCTTGATGTGCCATAACCATTACCTTATGCCCGATTTGCAACTTGCGTTCAGGCGAGACTATTGTTCATAATTCTGAAGCATAAACCTTCCATTAACTGTAAGGTCAAGGTTCATTTTTGACAGGAGTGAATAATGAAAATAAATGAAGTAGCGCGCCTGACGGGTCTTACAACCAAAACAATTCGTTTTTACGAGCAGAAAGGGGTGATCAGCGAGCCAAACCGCAGTGATAACGGCTACCGCGACTACAGTGATCGCCATATCAGTGAACTCCAAATGATCAAGCGTTCACGTTTGGTGGGATTTAGTTTGGATGAGTGCCAAGAACTGCTTGATATGTCGCGAGATCCCAATCGACGCAGTGCTGATGTAAAGCAAAAAGCGTTGGAGAAAATCGCGGAGATCGACGAGAAAATCAAAGAGCTTCAAGCAATGAAAACATCGCTGAAAACCTTGGCAAGCTCCTGCCCGGGGAATGACAGTGCTTGCTGTCCAATCATTGAGGCTCTATCGAAAGGCGAAGAGTGATCGACGAGAAACACTGAAACAATTGCCCTAGGATTTTGAAGTTAATCGAATAAGTACAAAAGGAAACTTTTGCCTATTAATCATTTCATCAAAGGCGTGAGAGCATTCAGTCTCAAAGGATAGATTCTGGATATTTCGATGAAAGTGATGAAAATTCTTGGTGGTACCATTTTGGCGTTGGTGCTTGTGTTGGTTGGCGTATTTTTCTTGATGCCAGCACCCGAAAAACCCGTTCCGACCGGTAGCTATGCCGTCGGCATCAGTGAGTTTGAAGTCAAAGACGGCGCCACCTGGGTGCCAATCACAGCATGGTATCCGGCCAGCTCAAGCGAAGGAACCGCCTTCCCCTATATGGATACATATCTCGCCGAAGCATTTGCTCAGCAACAAGGTATTCCCGCCGCATTGCTAGAAGATACCCGCCCTTCTCATGCCGTTATCGATGCTGAGGCGGCGGAGGGTAAACACCCTGTCCTTTTGTTTAATCATGGCTTTGGATCATTTGCGACTCAAAACCTGACGCAAATGGAAGAGCTGGCGAGTCAGGGATATATCGTGTTGTCGCTCAGCCACCCAATGCACAGCATGGTGAGTAAAAATGCTGAAGGCATGCTGGTTTATCAACGTGACCCACTGACGCAAGACCAAATAGCTCAGTCAGTCGATCTTGGTGATACAACATCGAAGGCAATGCGAGCCAGTCAGTCATTCGAACAATGGGTTGCTGCGTCCTCTGCGCTGGAAGCAGGGCTTTTTAAAGCCATGCCAGCCACCATCCAACAATGGGCAAGCAACAATGAGGTGGTGTTGAATGCACTAGCTTCATTGTCGACGACTCATCCAGAATTACCGTTCTCAAACCAGCTTGACGTAGAGCGAATTGGTGCTCTTGGGCACTCTTTTGGCGGCAGCGTCGCTGCGCATTTGGCCTTTAACAACCCGAAAATTAAAGCGGCGATGTCGATGGACAGTTTCATCTATCCAAGCTCTGTGAGCGAGCAAAGCGCGCCGATTTGTGTCTTGTATGGGGACACCAGCACACCGCCAGCGCAAGAGAGTATGGCGTGGGTGAACAAGGCACTGCTTGCTTCGTTGGCCTCTGAAGGTAGTTGTGAAGTGCTGTTTAAAGGAGCTGCACACATGAACTTTTCAGACGTTAATCATCTGCCAGGCGTGTCTTTCATGGGGCTGACAGGGCAGATTGATCCTAAGTTCATGCATCAGGCATCTAATCGTCAAATACTTGCGTTCTTTGACCATCACTTCAAGGGAACGGCATTGCCAGCTCAAGCGGATGGCTTGGTAATCAAACATTATTAAAAAAAACGCCGCTCTAGACAGGGCGGCGTTTATTTTACGTAGAAACAAGTTGTCAATTAAGAAACGTGCCTCAACTTAAACTGACCGACGATGTTTTGCAGTGTGTCAGAAAGCTGGGAGAGTTCGTTGCTTGCTCTTACCGTGGTTTCTACACTGCCCGCGCTTTCTTTTGAAATCGAGCTGACTTCTTGTACGTTCTTGTTTATCTCGTTGGTTGTCGCGCTTTGTTCTTCACATGCTGTCGCATTCAACGTACTAAACTGCTGAATTTCACCAATGGCTTTGGTAATGGTATTGAATGCGTCCCCTGACTTACTCGCATCTTCAACGCTAGATTGCACAATAGCACTGCTTTTTTCCATGCTGGTGACGACTTCTCGCGTGCCTTGCTGAAGCCTTTCTATCAGGCTTTGGATCTCGGTTGTTGAGTTTTGGGTACGTTGAGCAAGTCCCCGTACTTCATCCGCAACAACAGCAAAACCACGACCTTGCTCACCCGCTCGGGCCGCTTCTATTGCTGCGTTAAGTGCAAGCAGGTTCGTTTGGTCTGCGATACCCAAGATCACATCAAGGATACCACCGATATTGTCGGTCTCTTGAGCGAGTCCGTTTAGGCGGCTTGCGGTGTTTTTGACTTCTGTTTCCAGCGTTTGAATGCTCTGTATGGTGTCTTTAACCACCTTCAAGCCAGACTGCGCCTCACCATTTGCTTCATCTGCGAGTCGAGCTACTGCTTCGGCATTACTTGATACTTCCCCAACAACACTCGCCATTTCTTGCATGCCAACAGCTACTTGATCTGTCATTTGCAATTGGTTTTGCGCGCCTTCGCTGGTGATGTGGGTCGTCTTGCCGAGATCTGCGGAAGCATTGGTCAGTCGGTCACTCGCTTGAGCCATACTACTGATAATGCCGCTAAGGCTGTCGGCAGTATCTCGCAACGCATTCTGCAATTGGCCGACTTCAGTGTTTGCGCCCTTCTCGAGCTTAAACGTCAGATCTCCGGTAGCGAGCTGACGGGCAGCAGCCACAACCTTGCTGATTGGCTTCGTGATGGATTTAGAGACAAACAATCCAAATGCGATTGCAACAACAATAGTAAATAAGCCGCCGAAAATGATAACGTTTGAAGCAAGGATGGATGCATTGTGTGCGGCTGCAGAGCGCTGCTCCATCAGCCCATGCTCAATGGATACTATGTCAGCCACCTTTTGTCGAAGGCCGTCCATGTAAGCCTTGCCTTCTTTTTTAGTTAACTTGGCGTATAAATCCGCTGTGGTTGAAAACTTATTTGCTTCACGGACTGTCGCGATGGCTTTTTCGGCGTAGCCATTAATCCAGCCATCTGCATTTTGCGCCAGCTTCGTGCCTTCTATTGTCCGCATTATCCGTTCGGCAGTCTTCTTACCTGCAATATACGGTTCTAAATAGGCCTCTTGGCGGTTTAACATGAAGCCACGTAATCCGGTTTCCATATTGACCATGGCTTCAAGAAGTCTGTCTCCGGCTAAGCCAAATTGCCCTGACGCAATCTCCGCCCTTAGTCCGTCAAATTTTTGTTTGCCAATACCAGAAGCAATCAGTTCTTTTAGTTGAGTATTGGACCGGTCCCCTTCGCGGATATTTTTTCGGAGTGCGATGACACTTTCAGCATAGGCATCCCAAGCGGCAGCATCTTTTGCTACGTCAGCAAAACGCGCTTGCTGGGCCGGGTTGTCACTGGTGAGGCTGGTGACGACATCTAATCTTTCTTGGAACGCTTTCAGTCCGCCATAGTAAGGCTCTAGATACTCATCTTCGCCACCGATGGCGAAGCCTCGTAGACCTGTCTCTTTGTCTACCATGGCATTGACTAATCCATTTGAGAAGTTAATCACTTTGTGAGTGTGATTGACCATGTCGGCCGTGCGGTCCATGGTGTTGATGCCATTCCAGGCAATACCGCACAGCAAGGCAAGCAATAAGCCGGTAATAATATTGCCGATTAGTAGTTTTGATTTGATGGTTAGCTTGTTCATTAACACGGCATCCCCCTGACTAACATGTTTAATCAAGCTGATTTAAGGCTCAGTAACTTTAAGATGTACAAAATCTAGTCTGGCTCAAAAATGATACATTTGCCGCAAATTGTGACTTTTTATTGAGTGAGGTTTTCGGTGTGTCTTGTTGGGATGATGGCTAAGTCTCGTCGTATCTCTTTTAGGGAAAGCATTAATAGCTCAAGAGAACGGATTGATTTGGCGGGGCGACTTGATTGGAAGCAGAGTACTTCGCTGCATAAAATTCGACGCGTTCGTGTTTGCCTTGTAACCAAAGTGTCTCTCACAGTTTTTCCTATACGTTGGCAAAGAGACACCTTGGATTGAATATAAAAATAAGAGGATTTAGTAGAGCAACGCGTATAGCTGGCGACGGTATCGCCCTGCGACTTCATTGCCCTGCCCAAGTGCCGCGAGAATATCCATCATGGTTTTCTTCGCATCGCCGTCTGCAAAGTTCAGGTTCTTGCGAAGCAAGCCAATTAAAAGCTCTAACGCTTCTTCTTGGCGGTTTACTTGACTGTATTGGATAGCAAGTTCGTAGGCTAGGTCTGCGTTTTCTGGGTCGGATTCGAAGGCTTTCTGGAGTTCACGGATCTCTGGGGTGTCAGCCGCTTGCTTATGAAGCTCAACTTTTGCTACTAGTGCTTTGTATTGTGCATCTTGATCTTGCATTAGCACGGTGCCAAGAATGGTTTCAGCGAGATCGTACTGCTGTGTTTCAACATAGCACTCCGCCAATGCCAGTTTAAATACACCCAACTCGCCTAAAGAAGCTTCGAGCAATTTTAATTGTGCCAATGCTTCAGTGAAGTTGCCATCTGTGATCAACGCTTGCGCCTGTTTGAATGCCATTTCATCTTGGCCAGGGAGATGGCGGCTAAGCATCTCTTTTACTGAATCTTCAGTTTGTGGACCCGCAATGCCATCGACAGGTTGACCGTTGCTAAACAGCGCGATGGTCGGCAATGAACGAACGCCAAATTGCGCTGCGAGCATCTGCTGTTGTTCGCAGTTCAACAGAGCCAGAGTAAATGCACCGCTGTACTCATGAGCGAGCTTTTCAAGGGCGGGAATAATCTCGGTGCTTTCAGGGCTCATTTGCGCCCAGAAGTGGATCAGTACTGGGTTCTCGACGGAGCCTTCGAGAACCTGCTGAAAGTTCTGCTCGGTAAGTTCAACAATGTAATTCGGTTGCATGGCTGTGCCTGATCTATTGAGTAATGCTCTAAAGGTGGGGGGAGCAGACGGAAAATTCAAGGCATTGAGCGAGGAAGTTTTGGCTGTATCACGCTGAAATTCGAGGCATTGGACGATAAAAACAAAAAAGCCGCTGTATTCACAGCGGCCTTCTATTTTGCGCTCGTCGATATGAGACGCTGACTTAGAACACAAGCAAAACTGCCAGCGTAACACTCAAACAGAGCCAGTTCAGTTGACTTAAGGACATAGTCCGGCTCCTTTTGGGGAAATTTGTTTTTTTTGTAATCCCCGTTCACGGCCTGATCCGACTCGCTTCACATCGAAGATGAAGATGGTGGCAGGTGTTTCACGGTACGGTAAGGAGAATAGCACGCCTTTATGACAGTACTGTGAATCTGACAGAATTGTTTTTAAGAGGATCTTTGGGATCCTCATCACTATTAGCCGCCTTTAGAGAGCATTTTATCGAGCATGCGCGAAGAAAGGATCCGTTTACAAATGGCCATATACTGGGTTGGTTTCGTGACTCTGTAGCGAATTTTAGCCTGATTTGCTGTCAATGCATGGAGCAGGGGGTCAATAATCGCTTCTGAAGGAAGCGTGTATTTACTGCCGGATTTTACGCTTTCAAGACGTTGTTTTTGTTTTAAATAATCAGCTTCATGCCGACTGGCGTTCAGGTCAATAAAGTCGAAAAAAGCGGCTAGCGCATTGGCGCGAAAGCGGCTTTCGATCGGGCCGGGTTCGATTAAGCTCACTTGAATCGACGTGTCTTCAAGTTCCAGCCTCAAGGTATCGGTATACCCTTCAATGGCAAACTTACTGGCGTTATACGCCCCCCGATACTTTAACGCGACAAAACCGAGGACTGAGCTGTTTTGAACGATGCGCCCACTGCCGTTTGCCATCATTAAAGGGATGACTGCTTGTGTGAGCGTGTGCCAGCCAAACACATTGGTTTCAAACTGCTTTCTTAACGCCTCGGTTGGTAAGTCTTCCAATGCGCCAGGTTGGCCATATGCCCCGTTATTAAACAACCCATAGAGTTTTCCGCCGGTTTGTCTTTTTACCAGCTCGATAGCAGAAAGGATGCTGCCAGTATCGGCTAGGTCAAGCTGAATGCAGTTGAGTCCTTCTCCTTTCAGTTTTTCTACATCTTCTTGGGCGCGGCAAGATGCAATCACATCAAACCCTTGTTTCCGCAGTGCGTGAGCGCAGGCGTAACCTATCCCTGTTGAACATCCGGTGATTAAGACCGTTTTTGTCATGTAGTAACAATCCTTATTGATTGAGGTAAGGTGACATTTGCTCTGTCATAAAATCAGCAATCCAAGGCTGAGCAATGGCTTTCGGATGCAGGCCGTCAGACATCATCCAGTCGTCGGTCATCACGACTTTCTCCATAAAGAAGGGCAAAAGTGGGATTTGCATTTCTTTACTTAACGTTGGATAGATATTGGCAAAAGCATTGCTGTATCGTTGACCATAATTAGGAGGAATGTGGATCTGCATCAGCATCACATTTGCGCCACTTTCCGCACTTATGGTGATCAATTCTTCTAGGTTTGCTCGTATTTTATTGGGTGGAAAGCCACGCAAACCGTCGTTAGCACCTAATTCGATCATCACCCAATCAGGCTTATGTTGTTCCAGCAGTTGAGGCAGTCTATCAAGACTGTTTCCAGTGGTGTCGCCAGAGATGCTTGCGTTAACAACCTGGCTGACGGGTGTATGCGCGGCCAGTTGCGGAGCCATTAGCGAAGGCCAGCTTTTTTCAATGGCCATTTGATAGCCAGCACTCAAGCTGTCACCCAGTACCATTAAGGTTTGTCCGGCACTGCTGTGACTGATAAGTAAAAGACAGAATGTAAGGATACGAAACATGACAACTCCAGTGATTAGGGCTAACAACGTCTCAAAAATAGTGACGACCAATGCGCAGACTCTGACCATTTTGCAGGATGTTTCGCTTCAGGTCGAGCAGGGGGAAAGTATTGCTTTGGTTGGTGTTTCCGGCGCAGGGAAATCAACGCTGATGACCTTACTGGCTGGGTTAGATACGCCAAGCAAGGGCGAAATAGAGCTATTGGGGTCACCACTTTCAGTATTAACCGAAGATGAGCGCGCGGCGATTCGTGCAGAATCTATTGGATTTGTTTTCCAAAGTTTTCTTCTTGTTCCTTCTCTCACTGCCTTAGAAAACGTCCTCCTGCCATGCACGATTCGTGGTGATGACGAAGATGAAGAAAGGGCGATGGAATTACTGAATTCGGTGGGGTTATCAGGCAGAGAAACCCATTTACCGTCTCAATTGTCTGGTGGTGAGCAGCAGCGTGTCGCTATAGCTCGCGCGTTTATGACAAAACCTCGAGTGTTGTTTGCTGATGAGCCAACCGGAAATCTCGATCAGCACACGGCGGCGACCGTAATCGATTTGCTGTTCAGTCTAAATCGTGATCATGGGACGACGTTGATCCTTGTTACTCACGATCCTGTTTTGGCCGATCGTTGTCATCGTACGTTGCACCTAAATGCAGGTGAATTGGTGGGGGCAGCATGAGGCGGACCTTAATTTGGCGCTGGGCATGGCGCGAACTCTTTCATGGTCAGTTATGGCCTGTTGTTGCTGCGCTGGCGTTGATTATCGCGTGTGTCTTTGCGTTGTCAGCGTTGGCGGGGCGAATTGAGTCTGTCTTAACCCAACAAGGCCGTTCCATGTTGGCGGCGGATTTAGTGCTGCGAAGCAATCAACCCTTGTCGGCCAATGCGCTGGCAGCGTTTGATGCTCTTGACGTTGAAACGTCGGATCAAACCCGTTTCGGCACCATGGCGTTCAGTGATGAAAGCATGCAGTTAATCAGCGTGAAAGCGGTGGAAAGCAACTATCCGTTGCGCGGTACGTTAGAGCTGCAACGGCAGGATGTTATGCACAATAGCGTACAGCCGGGAGAGCTGTGGCTAGAAGAGCGTTTACTGACCCTGCTCGATGTATCACTGGGAGACAGCGTTGATGTGGGCGATGTGACGCTGACAGTCACAGGGACGATCATTTCCGAACCCGAGTTGTCATTTAACCCTTTCAGTCAAATGCCTGCCGCCTTGATGCACCAAAGTGATGTGGATGCTGCTGGGGTGGTAAGACCGGGAAGTCGCGTTAATTACCGCTACTTTTTTAGAGGCAGCGAAAGCGCACTCGCAGAGGTGAAAGCGGCCTATTCCATTCAGGAAGGACAGCGATGGATTGACGAAAACACAGGTGACAGAACGGGTGATATGTTGGATAGAAGCCGTGGGTACCTGTCATTAACGGTTGTGCTGGTGATCATTATGGCGGCAGCGACCTTGCTGCTGACATGCCAACATTACGTAGATAGCAGAACGCAAACTTTGGCTATGGTGAAAAGCCTTGGTGCCCAAAGAAGCTGGGTACGTAAGTGGCTCAGCAAACAACTAGTGATGCTGATTGTTTTTTCTTCTGTGATTGGTTTGGCGTCAGGGGCAGCCCTGGAATATTTGCTTCGTCTGCCGCTTGCCGATGTTCTGCCTTCTCCATTGCCAAGCTATGGCTTCCTTCCTTGGGTATTAGGGCCACTGGTTGCTTTGCTGGTGGCTTTGCCTGCGTTAGGTATTCCACTTATTCGGTTGATTGATGCGCCAGCGATCAATGTGTTGCAATCTCAAAGTGCGGTGAAAGCGCGAAAGAACCCATGGAGTTGGTTGCTTGCGTCCGTCCCCATCCTTGCTTTGATTGCGTGGTCTTACGATAACCGTCTGATGTGGTTGGTATTGGCGGCTTTGGTCGTCATGCTGAGTTTGCTCGCGGCAATGGGCGTATTTGTGCTGCGTTTTGCGCAACGTCGCGTCAAACGGCCAGCGTTCAAACTTGCGTTAAGTCGTATCACGCGAAACCCTGCAGCAAGTGGCGCGCAGCTAGGCGCGTTGGCGACATCTTTTATGTTGTTGTCCATTATTTGGCTATTAAGAACGGACTTATTAAACGATTGGCAGCAAACCCTGCCACCAGAAGCTCCCAATGTGTTTGCCCTTAATATCGCCAAGCAGGAGTTAGGTGATTATGTCGATCGCCTCGATCAAAACAACCTGCAGCGCTCAGAAGCGTATCCTGTTATCCGGGGGCGATTGGTTGGGCGAAATGGAGTGAGTTACACAGAACTTGAGCCAGATCGTCAGGAGAGAGATGAAGCACTGAGACGAGAGCTTAACTTCACATGGCGTGAAACCTTGCCAAGCCATAATGTGGTGTTGGAGGGTGAATGGCCAAGCGAAGGCGGCGTATCTGTTGAAGAAGGCATTGCGCAGCGGCTGGGTCTTCGCATTGGTGATGTATTGACCTTCAGCGTAAATAGCCAAGAGTTTGATGCGACGGTGAACTCTATTCGAGAAGTGGAATGGCGCAACATGAAGCCAAACTTCTACTTCATCTTTGACCCAGCGTTGGTTGAATCGTTACCTGCCAATTGGTTGATAAGTTTTCGTTTAGAGCAAGGCCAAAGTGACATCATCAATACGTTAGGGCGCGATTTTCAGACGGTAACGCTATTGGATCTGCGTACCATGAGTGAACGCATTCAGGTTATTTTGCGCCAAATAAGCTTGTCACTGTCTGTATTAGCGGGTCTTGCCGTGGTTAGTGGTTTACTGCTGCTACTGACATTACTTCGTATCTCACTGGCAGAAAGAGAGCGGGAAATCATGCTTTATCGTACCTTGGGGGCGAGTAGGGCCCGTATCAACACAACGCTTTGGGCTGAATACGGCATCATGGCGTTAGTGTCAGGGTGTATGGCGGTTGGCGGTGCGGAGTTAGCCATGGCGGGGTTGCTGAAATGGGGCGTTGAATTGCCTGTGCGATTGCATCCAGAGGTGTGGTTAAGCTTGCCCACGCTCGCAGTCGGTTTGGTGTTTATCACCGTGGCGTGGATGATCAAAGGGCTGCTTGAGCCGCTAAAACGTTAGCGACAGTTGTGCTTTGAAATGAGGCAACAAAAACGGCGCATCTGCGCCGTTTTCATTTTCAACTATGACCTTCGCTAGTTAGCGAAAATATTGTCGAGTGCTGGGCGGATTTCACTGAACTGGAATTTGTAACCCGACTCCAGCAGAGCCTTTGGCACGGCACGTTGTCCTTCAAGCAGTAACTGTCCTGCTTCGCCAAGCATGAGCTTAATGGCAAAAGGTGGGGTAAACAGAATATGTGGTCGGTGTAATGCACCCGCCAGTGCTTGGCTGAACGCTTTGTTGGTTACTGGATTTGGCGCGGTAAGATTAAAGGCACCGCTCGCGGATTCGGTATTCAACAGATACAAAATCCCGCCAACCATGTCGTCGATGTGGATCCAAGGGAAATATTGTTTACCCGCACCGATAGGGCCGCCAAGGCCAAGTTGGTAGGGCAGTAACATCTTCTTCAATGCGCCGCCTTCTTGGCTCAAAACGATCCCAGTTCTAAGTAGACAAACCCGTGTCTTGGACGCTTTCGCACGAACCGCAATTTTTTCCCAATTGTCGCAAACCGCGTGCGCAAAATCAGTGGCGTTAGAGATGAAACTTTCATCAATCTCTTTGTCGCCTTGATTGCCATAAATCCCAACTGCCGAGCCGCTGATAAAAGTGTGTGGCGGATTGTCAGCTTCGAGTATTTTCTTAACCAGTTGCTCTGTGATTCCCCAACGACTGGAGCAAATGATGCCTTTTTGCTGATCTGACCAACGCTTGTCAACAATCGGTTCGCCAGCCAGATTGATAACTGCATCTATGTCGTTGAAATTATCCAGTTCATCGATGTTTTCTATGCAACGTAACGAGCGGGAGAACATCGATCTCGCCTTCGATGGGGAACGGGTTAACAAGGTGATCTGATGGTCGGATAGTTGATCTATTAACGCTCGTCCGATCAATCCGGTGCCACCCGTGATAAGAATATGCATGGTGAGCATCCTTAAACGCGCTTTATAGATCCAGTATGCATTCAAACAGTTATTTGATCATCTCTGATAGATATATCTTCCCGCATGTTTGAAAAACCTTGTTACATTTATCACCCTATAGACATTGTGAGATAGAAATTTTCTTTACACTGGCGCACTGTTAGATAGGCAATTGCCTGTTTTCCATTCTCCATCTTTTCCCGATGAATTAGATCTGGCTAACCGGAGTGAATGTGAAAGGAATCACCGCATTATTGAGCGCGATGCTTGGGAGCTTGAAGGATTTACTCCCGATCATCCTTGTTATTGGATTTTTCCAAATCGTTGTCTTGCAGCAGCCGATGCCAGACAGCATATCTATTCTTGTCGGTCTCGTACTTGTAGTGATGGGGCTGACCTTCTTTGTATTTGGCTTGGAAATGGGCTTGTTCCCGATAGGGGAGTCCATGGCGCATGCGCTCGCAAGAAAAGGGAGCGTGTTTTGGCTGATGACGTTTGCCTTCTTGCTTGGGTTCGGTACCACCATTGCGGAGCCAGCTCTGACAGCCGTCGCGGCTGAGGCGGCAGAAGTTGCGGCTGAAGGCGGCATGATTGCGATGGAAGCTGCTGCACAGGAAACGTACGCCAATGGCTTGAGGGTGACTGTTGCCTTGTCGGTGGGGTTTGCCATCATGCTGGGTGTACTCCGGATCCTCAAAGGTTGGCCTATTCACCTGATTATTATTGGTGGATATCTGCTGGTGGTGTTAATGACCATGCTGGCACCGCGTTACATCATAGGTATCGCGTATGATTCGGGCGGTGTGACGACGTCAACCATAACTGTTCCGCTCGTAACGGCACTGGGTGTTGGGTTGGCCACCGTGATAAAAGGGCGAAATCCCATGGTTGACGGTTTTGGCTTGATCGCGTTTGCGTCGTTATCACCGATGATTTTCGTCATGGTCTATGGAATGGTGGTGGCATGATATTCAGTTCTCTCATCCCTACCTTTATCGACACACTTTTCTCGACCGTGCGCGATGTATTTCCCATCGTCTGCATCATATTTGGTTTTCAATTTGCAGTACTTCGCCAGCCCATTGCGAATGTAAGACGCATTGTCTTCGGGTTCGTATATGTGTTGATTGGGCTATCCCTGTTCTTGATGGGGTTGGAACTGGCCTTATTTCCCCTTGGTGAGTCGATGGCGGTGCAGCTTACTACACCCGAATTTCTCTTCGGTGAAGGGGAGACTATGCCGCTCGTGGTGGAGTGGCATCATTACTATTGGGTCTATGTATTTGCAGCCGCAATAGGGTTTAGTACAACAGTGGCGGAGCCGTCGCTGATCGCTGTTGCGATTAAAGCCTCGCAAGTATCAGGTGGGGCAATCAGTGTTAATGGCTTACGTTTTTCCGTCGCACTCGGTGTGGCGATGGGTATTTCTCTCGGTTGTTATCGCATCGTCGCAGGTGACCCCATCCACTATTACATCATCACCGGTTATGTCTTTGTGGTGATTCAGACCTACTTTGCACCCAAGTTTATTGTGCCTTTGGCATACGACTCGGGTGGCGTGACAACCTCAACCGTCACGGTTCCTTTAGTGACAGCTCTTGGCCTCGGTCTTGCATCGACAGTGCCAGGTAGAAGCCCTTTGATTGATGGCTTTGGCCTTATCGCCTTTGCCAGCCTGTTTCCCATGATCACGGTGATGGGATATGCCCAAATAACGCAGCGGTTGGCAAATCGCCAGCACGCACAAGAAGAATAGAGGTAGTTAAAATGCGATTTAAATTAATCGTTGCCTTCATAGAAGATTCTAAAACGGACGCTGTGCTTGATGCGGCAAGACAGGCTGGTGCAACGGGGGCCACGGTCATTAACAATGCCCGCGGGGAAGGGTTAACCAAGAAAAAGACCTTCTTTGGCCTGACATTGGACGTACAACGAGATGTCGTTTTGTTCCTAGTGGAAGAGCACTTAGCACGCGCTATTCTCGAAACCATCAATGTGGTGGGCGAATTTGACGCGTCATCAGGTAAGGGGATTGCAGTCCAACTTGATGTGGAAGACGCGGTGGGTGTTGCCCACCAAGTGCAGGAATTAAGCAGCAAAATTGAGGAGGAATTATGAAGCTAACCAAGCGCGTAAGCGACGTTATGAAAGATGACTTTGCTCTGATTGATGGATTAACCACGGTTGCGGAGGCCATTCGTATTGCGCGTGACCGTCAGATTAAAGCCTTGGTAATTAAAAAGCGCAATGACGACGACGAATATGGTTTTGTGCTAATGAACGACATTGCGAAAAAAGTGCTCTCGCAAAACCGTTCACCAGAGCGCGTTAATGTTTATGAAATAATGACAAAACCCGCACTGGGTGTACCACCGGATATGAACGTAAAATACTGTGCTCGACTGTTTGAACGGTTTGGTATCAGTCGCGCTCCCGTGATTGAAAACGGAGAAGTGCTGGGGGTTGTCAGCTACAACAGCATTGTTATGTATGGGATGCTGGCAGACTAACGGTCGTTGTGGCCAAGATCGCGTGCGGGATCGAAGATATCTCTGACGCGCTGCTTTAAGACCTTGGCTTCTGGGAATCCGCCGTCACGTTTGCGTTCCCAAATCACTTCGCCATTGCAGTGGATCTCAAAGCGTCCTCCGGTGTCTGGATGCAGCGTAAGGCTCGTTATTTCTTCACTGAAAGTAGAGAGTAATTCTTGCGCCATCCAGGTCGAGCGAAGCATCCAATTGCACTGACGACAGTAATAAATCTCGATGTTAACCATGATTCTTCCTTGTTAAAACACACCGACCAAGAGTTTGGCACCGACAATAAACGTCAGGATCTCAAAGGCAATTTTAATCATTTTATTGCTGTATTTATCGGCGAGGTAGGCACCAAGGTAGCCGCCTATCAACGAGCCGACCAGCAGGGCAGGGATCCACGGCCAGTATATTTCTGCTCCCGCATATGCCAATGTAGCGGCCCCCAATCCATTCCAGAAAAGTCCCACGCTGACCAGCGTCAATGCCACGGCTTGTTTGTAATCTAACCCGAACCACCGGACCAAAAACAGAGTAACGAATAGTCCTGTGCCTGCAGTGAGCGACCCATTGAGTATCCCAATCGCGCTAAGGCCAAGGCACCCGATAATCATACCGATTGTATCTCGATGCTTTGGGAATGCTTCCTGACCGAGTGATTTTCGCATTCGTGAGTAAATGCCAAGACCAATGATAAAAGCACCAAGCAAGGCTTCTGCGACAGGACCTGGAACAAACAAAATGAGATTAGCACCACCAACAACACCCGCCGCTCCCGCAAGGGTTACGTAGACCGTCAGTGCAGGGTCGAGATTACCGCTTCGCCAATGTTTGAGTGCAGCACCCAATCCGAGAGCAACAGAAGCCACTTTGTGCGTTGCCAGTGCGACTGAAAATGTCAGACCGAGAAAGAGGAGAAGGGGAAGCTGTAACAAGCCAGCACCACCGCCAGCGAGAGAAGCGAAAGTGTTTGCCAAAAGTGACCCAATAAACAGGCCTAGCGTTGAGAGAAAATCCATATTCGGTCTAAGAAAAATCTGAAGTGCAGTGTTGATAACACGATGACAAAAAGATGCCAAGAAAAAAGCCTGTGAGGACACAGGCTTTTAGATTCAGTGGTGATAATAAGAAATTACCAGCCTTTAACGATACCGCCGTCAAACACTTCTGATGCAGCGTTGTACACTTCGTCAGTTTGATATGCTTTCACGAACTGTTGCACGTTCTCAGCTTTCACGTTGTCAGTGCGCGCCACAATCAGGTTTACGTATGGTGATTCTTTATCTTCAACAAAGATGCCGTCTTTTTCTGGCGTCAGGTTGATAGAGCTCGCAAACGTGTTGTTGATGATAGCCAGCGTTACGTCATCCAGTGAGCGAGGTAGCTGAGCGGCTTCCAGTTCTACGATGTCCAAATTTTTCGGGTTGCTGGTGATATCCAGAACGGTCGCAGCCAGGCCTGCTGAATCTTTCACTTCAATCAAGCCTTGCTTCTCAAGCAGCAACAAAGAACGGCCAAGGTTGGTTGGATCGTTAGGTACCGCGATTTGCGCGCCGTCTTGGATTTGATCAACGGAGTTCACTTTGGTTGAGTAACCCGCGATTGGGTAAACCAGTGTGTTGCCTGCGATTTCAAACTTGTAACCACGGTCAGTGATCTGCTGATCCAGATACGGTTTGTGTTGGAATGCGTTTGCGTCAATAGAGCCTTCTTCCAACGCAGCATTTGGTGTTACATAGTCAGAGAACGTAACGAGTTCTACATCCAGACCGTATTTTTCTTTGGCAATTTTGGCGGCCACTTCAGCCACTTGCTCTTCTGCACCGGCAATAACACCAATTTTCACTTTGCTTAGATCAACCGTCTGTTCTTCTTTACCACAGCCAGTCAAAGCCAATACAGATGCCAAACCAACAACGGTTGCTATCTTCTTAAGTGTGAAATTCATAACGCATCTCCTTAAATTGAAAAATCCATGTTTTAATTTTTGTACTGTTATCTGTGGTCAACGCGCTTCACAAGGTAGTCGCCCGCAGATTGAATGAGTTGAACCAGTATCACCAGCATGACGATGGTGATCATCATGACGGTGCCATCGAAACGTTGGTAACCATAGCGAATACCGACATCTCCGAGGCCACCACCGCCAACAGCACCTGCCATTGCGGAATAACTCACTAGCGTAATCAGGGTGATAGTGACGCCGTTCAAAATACCCGGCAGTGCTTCAGGAAGCAGTACTTTGCGGATGATTTGCAGTGGCGTCGCGCCCATCGATTGCGCCGCTTCAACGAGGCCTGATGGCACTTCTAACAGCGCACCTTCAACCAGTCTCGCAATGAACGGGATTGCGCCAACCGTCAGTGGCACAATCGCAGCCGCTGTGCCAATTGAGCTGCCCACGACAAAACGGGTAAACGGGATAATGGCAACCAGCAAAATGATGAACGGGATTGAACGACCAATGTTCACCACTGTTCCCAATACTTTATTTAGTGCTTTGTTTTCAAGCAGGCCACGAGGCTTACTTAAATGAAGCAGCACGCCCAGTGGAATACCAAACAAGAAGCCAATTGCGCCTGAAACGAGCACCATGGTAAGGGTCTGGCCAAGGGCTTCGATAAGAAGATTTACCAGACGTTCGTTTTCAGCGAACCAGCCTGAAATGCTTGCGATATTAAGCGACATAGCCCAGCACCTCGATATTGATATTGTGTTCCTTCAAATACGCCAACGATTGATTCACATCGTTCTCTTCACCGAAAAACTCTGCCAACATCAGGCCGAATTTGACGCCGCCGGCGTAGTCCATGTCTGCACTTAAGATGCTGACATCAATATTGAATTTGCGCGAAATCTGGCTGACCAAAGGCGCATCCACACTTGCACCGGTAAACTCCAGACGTACCAAAGGTGGCAGTTTTCCTTGGCTGTCGCGTTGTAAACGCTCTGCGTATTCTTGCGGAATGGACAGATCCAACGTCGAGCGAATGAAAGTGCGCGCCAGTTCCGTTTTCGGGTGTGCAAAGATGTCGCCGACCGGGCCGTTTTCCAATAGCTCACCGCCACCGATGATGGCCACTTCGTGACAGATGCGTTTTACAACGTCCATCTCGTGGGTGATCAGCAAAATGGTGAGTCCCAGCTTTTGGTTGATGGTCTGCAAAAGGTTCAAAATAGAGTGTGTGGTGGCAGGGTCTAATGCGCTGGTGGCTTCGTCACACAGCAGTACTTTTGGGTCGCTTGCCAATGCACGTGCGATTGCGACGCGCTGCTTTTGACCACCACTTAGGTTTGACGGGTAACTCTGGTGCTTGTCGCTAAGGCCTACTAGTTCCAACAACTCTGAGACTTTGTCATCAATGTGCTGTTTGCTTTTACCTGCAAGTTCTAGAGGGAGTGCGACGTTGTCAAACACGGTGCGGGACGACAATAAGTTAAAGTGCTGGAAAATCATGCCGATCTTCTGACGTTCTTTTGTCAGTTCAGCATCAGACAGTGCAGTGAGTTCAATACCATCAACGGTGACGGTTCCACTGGTTGGGCGTTCAAGGAGGTTAACGATTCGGATCAGTGTGCTTTTGCCAGCTCCTGATGCGCCGATAACACCAAAAATCCTGCCCTGAGGAATGGAAAGGTTAATGTCACGCAGGGCATGGATAATCTGCGTACCCTGTTTGAACTCCTTATTAACCTGTTTTATTTCGATCATACGCCTTCCTGGACAAAATCGTGTTAAACAAACGTTAAAATATAGTGATTTTCTTTGGTTTTATTTTGTATCTTGGTATTTGATGCTATTTATTGTTGTGACCTGTGTCAATAGATATTTTTACGGCTAGACGTCTATACGTATATTTATTGGTGTGAAATAACGGAGGGCCGTAAACGACAAGGGAAGGAGAGCAAATTGAAACGCTTGTGCCGATATAGATACAAATACCTAATCCTTTCGACTATGTAACCTGTTTTCTCTCTCACTTTGCATCGGTTGCTGTTTTTTTGTACTCACGCACGATGGCGCTCCCCACATAGACTACGTTTTCTGTTTGCTTTGGCGGTCAGAGAGTCGATGTGAGCCGATCATTTAAGCGAATGATGTTGATAGCAAGTGCCTTAAGTTGGGGGCTTGTATCGCTAATGCCGGTGATAAATGCACATGGAAGCAATGCAGGCGTCTGGGAGCGACTCTGTACCGTCAACGGGTTTAAATTGGTGCAACTAGAAGGAGAGGATGACGCCTCCCATGATGGTAAGCACCATGGCAAACCGTGCCCCTTTAGCCACTTCTCATAGTGTCACCAACTGGCACTTTCAACGACAGAAAGCCACACATTCATCAAATTTGCGGGTGATCCCGCTTACGAACAATTTGTTAAACGTGAAAAGTTTGCGTCCCCTCGCGTTCGCGCCCCGCCTTTCATCATGCGTTCTCGTTAACTTTCTAAGAATCTATAAGGCCAATGCATTTTTCGTTTAGTGACTAAAAATGCACTGCGAATACCATGAGTGGAGACATCTCGAACCCTACTCAAGACAGAACGATGCATGTTGATCAGTACAGTGGTGACGAGCTCGCGGACATAGGGTTTGCTGACTACAACCTGCTGGCGAAATCCATGGCGGCAGGCATCGCGCTACACAAAGGGGGAGTCAGTGTGGTGAACAAAATCCTCAACGTTGTTTTTTGCGTCGTGTTTATGGTGATTTCATTTATAGGTGGAATCATGTGGTGGAAACGCCGCCCTAGAGGCGCGGGGCGTTTGGCAGCACCACCCAGTCCGGAAGGAAGTGGATTCTGGGTCGTCGGGTTTATCACGCTGGCGACGATTTGTGTGCTATTTCCTTTAGCTGGTGCATCCGTGATCGCGATTGTGGGTATTGATTGGTTGGTGTTCAGAAAAGTTCCTGCCATTAAACAAGTGATTAACTAGCACGTAAAAAGCCCCTTGTTGGGGCTTTTCTTTTCCCCTTTTGGAGTGAGGAAATGGTTGGCAGGTAATGAGGTAGCACGGTGTTCTCAAGCCACAGAGGGTCATATCTATCAGGTGTTTAAAGAATGTCCGCTTATTGTTTGACCAACTTCAAACAACCCAGCGAACTCACTACTGGCAGTCGGTCAAAATGAGTAAAGTATTTTAAACATCTCATTAACTGAATTTATTAATGAGAATAACAAGGCGAACTAACGCAGTACCTGATTTTATCGTCACAACATTTTGTGCTGCTGTCATATTGGCCGAATCCAAGCAAGGAGACCGAACTCATGTTTAAACGTCGTTCATTTCTCGCCGCTACAACAGTTGCACTGGGTGTGCTGTTATCAGGCTGTGGGGAGCAAAAGCAAGAAGCCGCTGCTGAAGCTAAGCCAGCAGAGCAAGAAAAAATTGAATGGAAAATGGTAACGACCTGGCCGAAAAACTTCCCCGGTTTAGGTACAGGTGCGAACAATCTTGCAGAACTAATCACTGAGATGAGTGATGGACGACTAGACGTAAAAGTCTATGGTGCAGGCGAGTTGGTTGGGGCGTTAGATGTATTTGATGCGGTTTCTCGTGGTACGGCAGAGATGGGACACGGTGCGGGTTACTACTGGAAAGGTAAGGCACCAGCAGGTCAGTTTTTTGCTGCGGTTCCGTTTGGTTTGACTGCTCAGGAAATGAATGGGTGGATCTACAACGGTGGTGGCTTGGAGCTTTGGGCTGAAGCCTATGAGCCCTTTGGTGTCATCCCAATGCCTGCAGGTAATACGGGCGTGCAGATGGGCGGTTGGTTCAATAAAGAAATCAATACGATTCAAGACTTGGAAGGCCTGAAAATGCGTATTCCAGGTTTGGGTGGCGAAGTACTGAAACGCGCAGGTGGTACGCCAGTATTGTTGCCAGGTGGCGAAATTTTCCCATCGTTACAATCCGGTGCTATTGATGCAACGGAGTGGGTAGGTCCATACAACGACTTGGCGTTTGGTCTGCATAAAGCCGCTAAATACTACTACTACCCAGGTTGGCATGAGCCAGGCACGACACTGGAAGCTCTGATCAATAAAGACGCTTTCAACAAACTGCCAAAAGACCTGCAAGCAATTGTTCTCGCGGCAACACGCGTGGCCAATGCTGATATGCTGGCCGAGTACACGGCGCGCAACAATGCGGCATTGGAAAGCTTGATCAACGAGCACAATATTCAAATGCGCCCCTATCCTAAACAAGTGCTGACAGAGCTTCAGACATTGGCGGACCAAGTGGTTGCAGAACAAGCGGAAGTGGATGCGATCAGTAAGAAAGTGTACGACTCTTACAAATCGTTCCGCGATCAAGCCGTTGATTGGCATGCCATTTCCGAGCAAGCGATGCTGAACGCGCGTAATCCTCAGTAATTGTTTTTCCGGGGGTTAAGCATCTGCTTACCCCCGTTTTCTTATCCCTTTTCGCCCAACGCAGTTAGAGCAGCAGTATGGATACCGCATCTCCTTTTCTTATCGCCCTGATTCGAGGCATAAATCGATTCACTGACTGGACGGGACGTTTTGTTTCTTGGTTCGTGTTGGCTATCGTCATCATCACCTTTGTCGTGGTGGTGATGAGGTATGTGTTCAACACGGGCTCCGTCTTCATGCAAGAGTCTATTCTTTATTTTCACAATTACGTCATCATGCTTGGTGCGGGATACGCCTTATTAAAAGGTGCGCATGTACGTGTCGATATTTTTTACCGTCCTGCATCTGACAAAAAGAAAGCTTGGGTCGATTTAATTGGCTTCGTTTTTCTTCTGGTACCAACTTGTGCCTTCATTTTTTACATTGCTTGGGATTATGTCTCGGCGTCATGGTCAATCATGGAAGGGTCGCAAGAAGCGGGCGGTGTGGATGCCCGATATATTTTTAAAACCAGCATTCTGTTGATGCCTACCTTGGTGCTCCTGCAAGGCTTTGCTGAAGTACTGAAATCGATACTGACGCTGACAGGCCATCAAGAGTTGGCGAAGCAGCTTGAAGATCATGATGAGGAGCACGCACTATGACCGAGTTCCTCGCACTCTTTTTATTCCTGTTCACCTTTGGTGTTTTGCTGATGGGCTATCCCGTAGCCTTTTCGTTGGGTGGCTCAGCATTACTGTTTGCGTTTATTGGCTCTGCAACGGGCAGTTTCGATCCCGCGTTTCTTGAAGCGATTCCCAATCGAATTTCTGGCACGCTTTCAAATGAGCTGTTAGTGGCGATTCCCTTGTTTGTTTTTATGGGAGTGATGCTGGAAAAATCGCGAATAGCGGAAGACTTGCTGGATACCATGGGCCAAGTGTTTGGCGGCTTGGCTGGCGGTCTTGGTATTTCCGTGACAATCGTAGGCATGCTGTTGGCAGCGAGTACCGGTATTGTCGGCGCGACAGTTGTGACCATGGGGTTGCTATCGTTGCCATCTATGATGAAGCGAGGGTATTGCCCGCGTATTGCGACGGGCACCATTTGTGCGTCAGGTACTTTGGGACAAATAATCCCGCCGTCGATCGTCTTGGTTTTGTTGGGTGACGTTATTTCAGCCGCCTATCAGCAAGCGCAACTCGATCAGGGGATCTACTCGCCTGATAGCGTTACCGTGGGTGACTTGTTTCTGGGTGCGCTGATCCCCGGCTTTGTGCTGGTGGGCATGTATATCGTATACATTATTGGCGTGTCTTTGCTTCAGCCTCATCGTGTACCGCCTATTCCCGCAGATGAACGCAAGGTGAGTAAAGAGCTGCTCTTGCAGGTGGTGACCGTATTGGTTCCGCCAGTGCTGCTTATTGTGTTGGTATTGGGGTCCATTTTGGCTGGCGTTGCGACACCCACCGAAGCGGCATCCGTGGGCTCTGTTGGGGCGATTGTTCTGGCGGTGAGCAAGCGTATGTTTAGCTTGCCGATGTTAAAGCAGGTCTTGCGGACAACCACTGAAGTTACCGCCATGGTCTTTATGATCCTGATTGGAGCCTCACTCTTTGCTTTGGTGTTCCGAGGATTTGGTGGTGATGATATCGTCAGGGAGTTTCTGACTAGCCTACCGGGTGGCGTTTTCGGCGCGATGTTGTTGGTGATGCTGGTGTTGTTCCTCCTTGGTTTCTTCCTCGACTTCATCGAAATTACGTTCGTGGTGATCCCGATTGTTGCGCCAATTTTGCTGACGATGGGTGTTGACCCTGTCTGGTTAGGGATCATGATAGCCCTCAACCTTCAAACGTCATTCCTTACTCCACCATTTGGCTTTTCGTTGTTTTACTTGCGGGGTGTCGCACCTGATTCCATCTCAACGATGAGCATTTATCGTGGTGTCATGCCGTTCATTGCTATCCAGTTATTGGTGTTGGCTCTGTTAGCCTATTGGCCAGGAATGGCAACGTGGCTACCTGATATGGTTTACGGTTAAAACCAATCGAAGGCCCCCAAAAACTGGGGGCTTTTTTTTGCCTATTTTATTACTTGACGAAAGTCGGGACTCAGCATCTACTAGGCCACTTTTTGTTTGCTTCAGTCCGGAGTTTAAGTGGTATCCGCTGTTGATATCGCCATGTTGGCGGTGTTTATTCCAACTTTCTTTTTCGTTTCAATCACCCCTGGGATGTGTATGACGCTTGCCATGACGTTAGGCATGAGTATTGGCGTTCGACGCAGCCTTTATATGATGTGGGGTGAATTGGCGGGTGTTGGTTTGGTTGCGTTTTCGTCTGTTATTGGCGTGGCAGCAATCATGCTGAACTATCCAAATGTATTTACGGCACTAAAGACCCTTGGTGGCCTGTATCTGGTGTTTATTGGCGCACAGATGTGGTTATCCAAAGGTAAGATGGCGATCTCAGATGATCCCAATGCTGGAACGAGCACCTCGGCAATGACGTTAACCATGCAGGGCTTTTTCACTGCAGTGTCGAACCCGAAAAGCTGGGCGTTCAATATTTCTTTATTGCCACCATTTATCAACCCAGCGCAATCACTGGCACCGCAATTGTCTGTGCTGATCAGCATCATCCTGATCACTGAATTTGCTTGTCTGTTGTTGTACGCAAGTGGCGGAAGAACACTGCGTCATCTTCTGCAGAAAAACGGCAACGTTCAGTTGATGAATCGTATTGCTGGCTCGCTGATGGTCGGTGTCGGCGTGTGGTTAGCTCTAGGCTGATCTCACGTTTAATCTCTCGCGAGGAAGACGAGCAGACCTTCTTCGTCGAATACCAACAGGGGAACACAATGTGTTCCCCTGTTACCATCTAAACGGTGTTTTCCCTACGAACTTTCGTTAAACGCCCTCACGTCATCAAACCACTTTGCATCACGTAACCACCTTATTTGCTTAAAGACTTTGTGTCTCAGCAATACTGCTTGACGCCGATCGAGACTCGGTTTCTACTGATCTTCTTTTTGCTCAATTTTGCCGGAGATTTTGTGGCATCTGCAGTTGATATTGCGCTGTTAGCAGTGTTTGTTCCAACCTTCTTTTTCGTCTCGGTGACGCCGGGAATGTGTATGACGTTAGCCATGACGTTGGGTATGAGTATTGGTGTTCGACGTAGCTTACACATGATGTGGGGAGAGTTGATTGGTGTTGGTTTGGTCGCGCTCGCATCTGTTGTAGGGGTGGCGGCGATTATGCTGAACTACCCAGAGCTTTTCATCTTCCTAAAATATGCAGGTGGGGCTTACCTTTTCTATATTGGCGTGCAAATGTGGTTGTCCAAAGGAAAGATGGCGATTCCGGAGGATTTCACAGCAAGTCCCAAAACATCTGCACTGACTCTGGCGACGCAAGGCTTTGTCACCGCGATTGCAAACCCGAAAGGGTGGGCATTTATGATTTCACTGCTACCGCCGTTTATTAATTCGCAGTTGCCTGTGGTGCCTCAACTTTCCGTGCTGATTGGCATCATCCTGTTTACTGAATTTGGCTGTTTGCTGATGTATGCAAGCGGTGGTCGCACCTTGCGCCACTTCTTGCAAAAAAGCGGCAACGTGAGGTTGATGAACCGAATAGCCGGTACACTGATGATGGGTGTTGGCGTGTGGTTGGCACTGGGATAAGACTCAGTCTTTGTATGTTTCAGAAATCCGTATAAATTCGTCTTTTAGATCAAACATCGTGTCTACAAGCAGAGGGTCGAAGTGCGATCCTCTGCCTTCCCGAATAATCTCAAACGCTTCATCGTTGGTCATGGCCGCCTTGTAAACTCGCTTACTGACCAATGCATCAAATACATCAGCGACAGCCATCAAGCGCGCGCTGAGCGGAATATCTTCGCCAGCGAGTCCTTGCGGATAACCTGAGCCGTCCCACTTCTCGTGGTGACCGTAGGCAATTTCTTTTGCTGCGCTCAAGAAGGGATAGTGCGCGCCCACCTCGTCTTCTGCTTTCACAATCGCATCGTAGCCCAGCTTGGCGTGGGTCTTCATGATGTCGAATTCTTCCCCGGTTAACTTGCCCGGTTTCAGAAGTACCGCATCGGGTATACCGACTTTGCCAATATCGTGCAGTGGTGCAGTTTTGAACACCATAGTAATGAACTCGGGTGTCACAATGTCGGGGTGTTTGCCTTTCAGGTAAAGCTGGTCTGCCAGCAGTTTCACGTAGTACTGAGTTCGAACGATATGGTTACCGGTTTCTTGATCTCGCGTTTCGGCAAGGCTTGCGAGGGCGTTGATCGTCACATCTTGAATAACGCTAAGTTCTTTGACACGTCGCTGCACCTCTGATTCCAAAAACTCGTTCTGGTCCGCCAGAAAGTCCTTCGACGCTTTGTTCTCTAGGTGAATCTTGATGCGCGCCATTGTGATTGGCGGGCTGAGGGGCTTTTTGATGTAGTCGGCAGCACCCACAGAAAAACCAAATTCCTGATCTTCCACTTTAGATTTGGACGTAAGGAAAATAACAGGGATCTCGCAGCAGGTTTTTTTCGCTTTTATCTGGCGGCATACTTCGTAGCCGTCCATGCCGGGCATGACGACATCGAGCAGTATAAGGTCGATGGAGAACTTTTCTACAATCGCCAGCGCAGTTTGTCCGTTGGTCGCCGCCTTAACCTCGTACTTTTCCTTCAGCATCTCACTGACGAAAACAAGGTTTTCTGGTGTGTCGTCTACCACCAGTATGGTTGCGCGCTTTTTTGGACTGTATACGGGTGACAACATCCAAGGGGTCCTGATTCACTTTTCACTTATTCAATCCTAGGTCTACTCTTACTAATGTTCCAACAAAGAGACGTAATATTTTAATTGAGACATGCGTTTAGCCCCTGAACCTTACGTTGACATTGTCTCCAACTTAGCTTCATGGGTTGCATATACAGAGCAGGTGCATTTCAACGTTATGAACATTCGCAGGATTTCAGATGTTGTGCGCTGGGTTGTCTCGTTTAAGGCCTCACCTACCAAACGACGTAACTCACTGAAAAACGGCCGCAGAACAGCATTTAAAAAAGGTATCGTAATTGTTGCGGGGCTAATTCCAACAATGGCTCTCGCTGAGAAAGAATACGGGTACCTTTCGTCAACCAAGCTCCCGCCAATCGGCGAAGGACTCAGTGCGATAACGGCACTGTTTGCCTTGTTGGTCGTCGTGGTTGCTGCTTTGGTATTTTTCTTGATGAGCTTTAAGCGTTCCGAAGAAGAAGTTCGTCTGCTCCGAAGCCGATTAAAACAAAAAGAAAAAGAACTGAGCATTGCTAAGCGTTCATCGCGCGCAGCTTATAAAGCCAAGAAAGAGTTTTTGTCCAATATGTCGCATGAATTGCGAACCCCGCTCAATGCAATTCTGGGGATGTCTCAACTGGCACTTGATAGTGGCCTGCAAGGAAAACAACAGCGTTATGTAAAGCGGGTTATGACGGCAGCGCACACGCTCCTTCATGCGGTAAATGCGGTTTTAGATTTCACCAGTGTTAAGTCAGGCAGCCTTGAAATTGAGTGGGTCGAATGCAATGTTGAAACCATTCTCTCCCCAGTCGCTAGTGCGCTTGGCGAACGCGCAAATGATAAAGGGCTGCAGTTCTCTGTCACGGTTGATATGAGCATCCCTAAAGTTATTGATGCGGACTCAGTCAGGATGACGCAAGTGTTAATGGCACTTGGGGACAACGCCATTAAGTTTACCAGCGAAGGGGAAGTCTCCATTTCGGTTAGTCTCGAATCTCGCCGTGAAGATGATGTGATGATCCGTTTTTCTATCCGAGACTCGGGTCAGGGGATCCGAAGAAAAGACCTAGAAGCACTGTTTGCGCCATTTTCTCAGGCGGACAACTCTATCTCTCGAGAGCATGGCGGAAAAGGGCTAGGACTTTCGCTCTCAAAAGAGCTGGTCGCTTTGATGGGGGGGGAGTTACAAGCAGACAGTCGCTACGGCGAAGGCAGTGTTTTCTCGTTTACGCTCCCTTGTCAATCGGGTGTGCGGGAAACGTCGCGCTTAGGTGGCGCGTGGTCTCGCTCACTGACCGGGATCAGTGCGCTGGTTGTTGCGACCAATAAAACGCAATGCCTGAACATATGCAATCCTCTTGTCTATGCAGGGGCGAATGTCAGCCAATGCCGCTCCTTGGACGAGCTAGAAGAGTGTAAACCATCCATTGAGCGCGGCATTTTCTCCAAAATTATTGTCGATTGGGAAAACCTGTCATCAGAAATGGTGTCAGTGCTAACCAATATGTTGGTCGAGTTGCCAAAAGAAAAAGCCATTTACCTTCTGGCGGGTAAACATCATGGCCTCGATATCTGCGAAACTCGTCCGCCGTTTGGTTTTGATGTCATCACAAAGCCTGTTCTTCCCACGGCGTTTCTTCGTGCGGTGACAGAAGAAAAGCAAGAAGTGTGTCTGATTAAAGGCAATGACAGGCATGGGGAGTTGGAGCTTGAAGACATTCCGGAAGACGAACTCGCCATTCGCAACAAGGTCATTTTGCTGGTGGAAGACAATCTCATTAATCAAGAAGTGGCTTTAGGTGCACTAGAGACTCTGCCTGTGAATGTCTTGGTGGCAAACAATGGTGAAGAAGCGATTGAGATGGTGAAACAGCACTGTATCGATCTCGTCCTCATGGATATGCAGATGCCCGTCGTAGACGGTGTGACCGCAACCAAATTCATCCGCCAAGAAATGGAAATCACAGACCTCCCTATTTTGGCTATGACAGCAAATACGGATGCCCATGACGTCGCAGCCTGCAAAGACGCGGGGATGAATGAGCACATCGCAAAACCCATTGAATTTGACGCATTGAAACAGAAAGTGACGGATTGGCTTAAACGCGGAAGAGGCAGTGCTTTTGCCCTTCAAGCCGAGCCAGTAACGGTGGTAGAAGCGTGTCATGATGAAGTTGCTTCGACTGAAATGCCTATAGAGCCAAATCTTGCTCCCGTGGCGACAGACTCAGAACTCGAAACAGAGATTCACGAAGAGACAGCGGCCGTTGATGAAGCCAATCAACTTGAGACTAATGACCTTCAACTGGATGATGAAATACCACCGGAGGCGGAACAGACCCGAAGGAGGGTGATCATGGAATATGATGAAACGATGTTTGACCTGATGGTTGATAACGTACCGGGCATTAATTTAGGCGAGGGCGTGAAACGTCTCGGCGGTAACAAGGCCAAGTACCTCAAGATCCTCTCCCTGTTTTTGAACTCGCAAATGACAGCGATGGATCAGCTTCTTGCTGATGGAGACAACGCTGATAAAGCCATTCTTGCTCATTCCTGCAAAGGTGCAGGGAGTAACATCGGGGCCAACGATATTTCAGACGCGGCTTGTATCCTGGAAGACAAATACAACGCGGGTGAAGTGGTCTCGGAAAGCGAAATACTGGCGTTGAAAGCACAAATAACAGCGGCGATTGAGAAGTTTGATGAGATAGCGAGCAGTGCTGCGACAGTACCTGAACCCGAGATTCAGGATGAGGAAATTAAACCTCTGGATGCGTATCTTGTTGACCAAATCAATGCACTGCAAACCAGCCTGCAAGAATTTGATATTGGGGTGCAAGATAAAGTCAGTCAGCTCTCTAAATCGCTCCCTCAATGGTGCAATCAATTGGACGAATTCAAAAAGCTGCAAGAGGCTATCAGCCAGTTTGATTTCTTAACGGCAGAAGAGCACCTCAAAGACCTGAAGAAAAAAACGGGTTAAATACTGCGATAGCCACCTTCAAAGTCTGAAAGGATACTGAGGAGCGTCACATCATGACGGCTCCTCAGACGATGAAAGGATCGAGTCCATATCGTATGTGTTACTTCTGCAGTGCTTCAGACCATTGCGCAATCGCATGAAACACCTTCGCGATAGCCGCTGCACCGGGGTCAATATTCCCGATGAGGCTATCTTCCCTCAAGTAAGATGAGCGACCAGCTCGTGCTTTCGACATCTGTGTGGTTGCTTCCGCACCCGCTTGTGCCGCGATCGACGCGAATACGGTATCTTCTGTCTTACTCAACGCATTGATAGCGGGAATAGCTGCATCGAGCATCGTGCGGTCGTTGAGTTTTGCTCCGCCATATTCCTGTACTTTGGCAATGCCCTCCAGCAGAGACGTTGCTAATGACGATGTTGAGGCTTTGGCTGACCCCGCTGCTGTGAAAAAGATGGAGAGAAGTACCCCACTTGACCCTCCCATCACGGTCGACAACTCCTGACCAATACATTGAAAAAGCTTTTCAGTGGAATTCAAGGGCATTCCTTCACTTTGCAGCTTGGATAGGATAGCTCTTGCTGCCTGTGCAAAGGTGGTCCCGGTATCACCATCCCCGACTTTTTCATCCAGACCGTTGAGGTAAGACTCCTCGTTAATTAACGCCTGACAGATTGCCACAATGAGGCTTTCGACCTTGGGGTTCTGCTCGGGTGTGAACATCGAGTGGTTTGAGAGATTTTGTATTGGAAGCCGATCAAAAGTGCCTAAAACGCCAGGTGTTGGCCATGCTGTGGGCTCGACGTCTGACAGCAATGCTTCTCGTATCGTGTCGTCCAGTTCGATCAAGGACAGTGAAATCCCATACATGTTAAGTGAGGTCATAAAGGCACCGGGCCCTAAAACAATCTCAATCTGTGATTTTAGTGAAGATTTGAGCAATTTCTGGGTGATGATTTGCAGCTCAAGCTCGGTGGTGGAGCCTAGGTTATTGATTAAAATAGCGAAGCGAGATGTTGAATCTTTGGTGTAAGGCGTCAGCTTTTCGAGCAAAATAGCGACGGCGTCATCGGCATGCGAAATATCGACCTTTTCGAATCCGGGCTCACCATGTATGCCCATGCCAAGCTCTGGCGCATAGCTAAGTTCTCCTGTTTCATCATAGGGCAAGGCACAAGAGGTCAGAGCCAATCCGATGGAGTAAATGCGCTCACTTGCGCTCCGTGTGATGGCAGCAATCTCTTCGAGTGATTTTCCTTGTTCAGAAAGGTGTCCTGCCAACTTATGGACAAACAGCGTGCCTGCAATACCGCGAGGATTTGCTTCATCGGGTAGTGAAATGTCATCACCCACGATCAGCATCTCAACCTTGTACCCCATTGCGCGTGCTTTTTCGGCCGCGAGCCCAAAGTTGAGTCGGTCACCGGTATAGTTTTTAACAATCAATAGGCAACCGTGCTCACCGGTTACGGCAACAATGGCTTGGAGAACGGCTTCAACACTGGGAGAGGCAAATACATCGCCGGCAATCGCTGCGGTTAGCATTCCTTTTCCGACAAACCCTACATGTGCAGGCTCATGACCCGCACCGCCGCCAGACAAAATGGCGACCTTGCTTTTGTCCCAGTCTGTCCGAACAACCACCTTAATGTTTTGTTCGCCCATCAGCATCCCTAGAGGGCGCGCAGCGTTGCTCGCGAGATAACCTTGAATAGCCAGAGACACATTCTCATCACTGTCGGCATAAAAACGACTCATCCATCTTACTCCCTGATTTACTAAACAATGCGGACTAAAAACTGAACAAATATGTTTAGTTTAAAGCGATATAAAACTTAAACTAAACATAACATGTAAATGCTTCATTTCAACCTGGTTAGCATTTCCTCTGCAAATGACTAATATAAAGCATTGATAAATAATCAAATAAAATTTTAACTCACCCCAAATGTTAATGAGCGGTTAATTTTTACTTGAAAAAACGCAAAGCTTGAACCAGTATTTTCTGTGTTTAGTAAACATAAAATTGCAAACGTGGGTGTTCAGAACATTGCCCATTAGCAAGGTGTCACTGAGCCATTAGGCAAGATGAGAGTCAGCAAGATTTGGAGTGAACCGACAAGGTTCAGGGAAGCAACATAAGGAGCTGTTCTAATGAAATTCAGGCAGAAGCTAAATACGGTCCTTGCGATTACAGCAGTCGGACTTGGTGTCAGCAGTACAAGTGCGCAGAGTGAGGAGCAGTCCTTGACGCTATGCTGGGCGGCATGGGATCCCGCTAATGCACTTGTGGAGCTGTCAAAAGACTTTACATCAGAAACGGGTATCAAAATGAACTTCGAGTTTGTTCCTTGGACCAGCTTTGCTTCTCGTTTCCAAAATGAGCTTAACTCTCGCGGGAAGTTGTGCGACCTGTTGATCGGCGATAGCCAATGGATTGGAGGGTCAGCTGAGAATGGCCACTACATCAAACTCAATGACTTCTTCGAAAAAGAAGGCATCAGCATGGATGATTTCATCCCTGCAACGGTTGAAGCCTACTCGGCATGGCCAAAAGGCACGAACAACTACTGGGCCCTTCCGGCAATGGGTGACGCACTGGGTTGGGTTTACCGTAAAGACTGGTTTTCCAGAAAAGATCTTCAGAGCCAATTTAAAACAGAATACGGTCGGGAATTAGCACCACCGAAAACCTGGACCGAGTTAGAGGAAGTTGCCCGCTTTTTCCAAGGAAGAGAGATTGATGGTCGCAAAGTTTATGGGGCAGCAATTTACACAGAGCGTGGCTCTGAAGGCATCACAATGGGTGCGACATCCGCACTTTATGCTCACGACTTTCAGTATCAAAACCCCGATAAGCCTTATGACTTAGAAGGCTACGTCAACAGCCCCGCCGCGGCGAAAGGCCTAAAAGCCTACAAATCACTCTATGAGTGCTGCACACCACCGGGCCATTCAAACGCTTACATGGTGGCAAATCTCGATGCTTATAAATCGGGTCAGGTTGCCATGCAAATGAACTGGTTCGCTTTCTTTCCCGGCATTGTTAAAGACCCCAAGGTTGGGGGAGATAAGTCCGGCTTTTTCCTCAACCCTAAGCAAACCTCTGAGGGCTCGACCTTAGGCGGGCAGGGGATTTCTGTTGTGTCTTATTCAGACAAACAAGATTTGGCACTGCAATACATCAAATGGTTTGCACAACCGAAAGTGCAATCTGATTGGTGGACGCTGGGAGGGTATTCCGCACACCGTTCCGTTGTTGAGCATCCAGATTTCGCAAGTACCGCCCCTTTCGCGGGTGACTTTGTTGAGGCGATGTCGAACGTGAAAGATTTCTGGCAAGAACCTAATTATGCAGAGCTTCTTCAAGCGATGCAGAAACGCCTTCACGACTATGTTGTCGCTGACCAAGGGACGGCAGAGCAGGCATTGGAAAAACTGAAAGATGACTGGCAGGAAATTCTAGAAGACGGCGGCCAGCTGTAAATCAACGAAGGCAGGGAGACAGCTTCTCCCTGCCTAAAAATGAGGTTCGAGAATATGGTGCGCCATGGAAGTTAGTCAAATGAAGTCAATACAAAATGCAGCAAAAGCGACCCGTGCTGCAGGGCAGCCTTCAGGCAAAAAGTGGTCAATGTCTGACCGAGCGATGGCTTGGTGGTTCATCTCGCCAACCATCCTGTTGCTGCTCGCAATTAATATTTTCCCGCTCATTTGGACGGTTTATCTCAGCTTTACCAATTACAGGGCAAACAGGCTTGATCGCGAAGTGGAATGGGTTGGGCTGAAGAACTACGTCAGGATTTTAAACAATGAGGATATTTGGGGATATTTGCAGGCAACGATGCACTTTGTCAGTTGGACGATGATACTGCAACTGACCATTGGTTTTGGCCTTGCTCTACTGATCAATAAAAATTTTAAAGGTCACAGCTTCTGGACCACCTTGATACTGATCCCCATGATGATGTCTCCCGCAGTGGTTGGCACATTCTGGACCTATTTGTATCAGCCTCAATCCGGTGTTTTCTCGTATGTCGTCAACTTTTTTGCCGATGTCGGCCCTGTCGACATGATTGGTGACACCACGCTTGCACCTTGGTCAATTATCCTCGTTGACACGTGGATGTGGACACCCTACGTGATGCTGATCTGTCTTGCTGGGTTGAGATCGATACCAGGAAGCATTTATGAAGCGGCGGAAGTTGATCGCGCGTCCAAACTACGCCAATTCTTCTCTATCACTCTCCCAATGGTCATGCCGTTTTTGATGTTGGCCATCCTGTTCCGCGCCATCGAGAACTTCAAAATGTTCGACATGGTTGTCCAACTGACGTCCGGTGGGCCTGGCTCTGTGACGGAATTGGCGTCGATTAACTTGAAGCGCGAAGCGTTTGAAAAATGGAAGACCGGCTACAGCTCAGCCTTTGCCGTCATTTTGTTCGTCACCGTATTTGGCGCAGCAAACATTTACGTCAAAGCCATGAATAAGGTGAAAAGCCGATGAGTAATTCTGCATTTTCTGTTGTTGAACCAAGTGGCCGATCTAAAAAACTGGCGGCTGCGGTGGTGATTCTGTATGGCATTGTCACTATCGCGCCGCTCATTTGGATATTGATGACGAGCTTTAAGTCGCCGTCAGATGCGATTGCCTACCCGCCGAAAGTGACCTTCGAGGCGAGCTTGGAAGGCTACGTCAATTTGTTCACCAATCGCTCACGCCAAACCGATGAACACATGGCGCAACTGCCACCACCTTCGACCTGGTACGACGAAATCGTTCGAGAGCAAAACATGGTTATCACCGGGCCATCGCGGTTTTTAGGCCGCTACACAAACTCGATGATCATCGGCTTTGGTTCAACGTTTTTAGCTGTGTTTCTTGGCACGTTAGCCGCCTATGGATTTTCACGCTTTAAGGTGCCATTAAAAGATGATCTGCTGTTTTTTATCCTTTCAACGAGGATGATGCCGCCGATTGCAGTGGCTATTCCCATCTATCTCATGTATCGGCAACTGGGCTTATCTGACACCCACCTTGGCATGATCATTTTATACACCGCCGTGAATGTCAGTCTGTCGGTTTGGCTACTGAAAGGGTTTATCGATGAGATCCCCCGTGAGTATGAAGAAGCGGCGATGATTGATGGCTACAGTCGTTTTCAGGCTTTTATCAAGGTGGTGTTGCCACAGGCCGCGACAGGCATCGCATCCACCGCAATTTTTTGTCTGGTGTTTGCCTGGAACGAGTACGCATTCGCGCTGCTTCTAACCAGTGGTAACGCCCAGACTGCGCCGCCGTTCATTCCCATCATCATTGGTGAAGGCGGGCTGGATTGGCCAGCGGTTGCCGCGGGGACATCTCTGTTCCTTATCCCAATTGTCGTGTTTACCGTTGTGCTTCGAAAGCATCTGCTGAGAGGTATTACGTTTGGTGCTGTGAGGAAATAATGAAAAAGGAATGTTTGAAAAACCGCTACCTGCGACGAGGTTTTCTGGAAAACGTGGCGTGTGGGTGCATTGGGCTAGGGATATTTATGTTAATGCAGCCTTTCTCCATGCTGGCGTTTACGTATTCGTTCAGCGTCATTTTGTTTGGCACGGTCAGTTTTCTGATTGTCAGCCATTTTCCTGAGTAGGAGAGACGTGATGGCAGATATTACCGTAGCGAACCTGCACAAGCGGTTTGACAGCTTTACAGCAGTGAAAGACTCGACATTTACGATTAAGAATGGGGAGTTTTTCGTCCTACTTGGTCCGTCTGGGTGTGGGAAAACGACCACACTGAGAATGATTGCCGGGTTGGAATTGCCAACCTCGGGGCAAATTGAAATTGAAGGAAAGGATGTGTCCTTTCTCCGCGCCAGTGAGAGAGATATCGCGTTTGTTTTCCAAATGTTCGCGCTCTATCCCCATATGAACGTTCGCCAAAACATCAGCTTTCCGCTGAAGTGCCAAGGCGTGCCGAGAAAGGAGATCAAGAAGCGACTGTCGGATGTGGCAGAGATTCTACGCATTGAGCACCTTCTCGACAGTCCTGTTGGCGGACTGTCCAGCGGGGATAAACAGCGAGTGTCACTTGGACGGGCGATCATCCGGCAACCTCAGGTCTTCTTGATGGATGAGCCATTGGGCGCACTGGACAGTGAGTTTCGTCATTTGATGTGTTCAGAGCTGCGCGACCTGCACAACAGAATGGGGGCGACGACCGTTTATGTTACCCACGATCAGCTCGAGGCCATGTCGATGGCGGACAAAATCATGGTGATGAACCACAGTGTGATAGAGCAAGTGGGTGAACCCCAGTTTATCTATGACTATCCCAGTACCATCTTTGTCGCCAAGTTCTTGGGTGAGCCATCGATGAATATCCTCGAGTTTGAGGGCAGCGCGCTGTCGGGGAGTACCTCATTATCGATCAATGGCATTCCCATTGAGGTTTCGCCCATTCTGGAAGATGCCCAAACCGAGAGACTTGCGCTGGGCATTCGTCCTGAGCATGTGTCATTGGTTGAGTTCTCAAAGGTAAAAGGGGTTGTGGAAACAGCTGAGTATTTGGGAACCACCCAAATCCTGACGATTAGCTCAGTGATTGGCACGTTAAAAGCGCGCGTTGATAGCCAGATACCCATGGCGCGCGGTCAGCAAGTGTATTTGCGATTATCACCAGAGCACACGACCGTCTTTGATAGAGAAACGGGAAAAGTGTTGATGAATGCGCGTTATCAGGAGGCCCACCATGGCGGAGCTTAACTACATCAATGTCTCAAAGCGGTTTGGTGAAATTGACGCGGTAAAGGGTATCAACCTCGAGGTAAAGGAAGGCGAGTTTATGGTGCTGCTTGGCCCGACAGGGGCGGGTAAGACGACCTTGCTTCGCTTAGCGGCTGGACTGGAAACCTGTGACAGTGGAGATATTTCGCTTGCAGGCAAAAATATGCATGCCGTCCCACCTGCTGAAAGAGACGTGGCGTTTGTGTTCCAGCAATATTCGCTGTATCCACACATGAGCGTTTACGACAACCTTGCATTTCCATTGCGTTCGAAGATTCGAAATGTGTCGGAAGCTGAAATTAAAAAGCGCATTGATGATGTCGCGGAAGTGCTGCGTATCGGCCATAAATTGCAGAACAAAGCGACACAACTGTCTGGCGGTGAGATGCAACGTGTCGCTATTGGTCGAGCATTAGTGCGCAAGCCTGCGTTGTATTTGATGGATGAACCTTTGTCATCACTGGATGCAAAACTGCGGGCAGATTTGCGGGTGGAATTGAAGCGCATTCAACAGGAACTGGGTGCCACTATACTTTACGTGACTCACGACCAAATCGAGGCAATGACACTGGGTGATCGTATAGGCGTGTTGAAGGACGGTGAACTGGTTCAGGTCGGCACACCCAAAGATATCTATACCAACCCTGACAGTGATTATGTCGCAACGAGGCTGGGGTTACCTCAAATCAACCTGCTACCGAAACATTGCTTGAATGAGCAGTATTCGGAAGGCGGTGTGGCGTTTGTGGGTGTGAGAACCGAACACCTAGAGTTCAAGGCTGATGCAGAGGGTGCGTATTCTGCGGTGGTACAAAACGTCGAGTATTTGGGGGATCAATGTCACCTTCACCTTGCCTTTGAGCAAGAGAAGATAACGTTATTGGCATCTCCTGATAAACGGTGGCAACGGAATGATAGGGTGTCGTTCAACCTTGTGAACCCTGTTTTGTTTGACAGGACGGGCCAAAGAATACGAGGACAAACCTATTAGCCAGCAATTATGGCGAGAGCAAAAGGTCAAGGCGGTATGTGATGACCTGATCGCGCATCAAGACTTGCTAACGCAGCTCGACGTTGAAATTGGAGATGGGGACCATGGTTTTAACATCTCCAGAGGGGCGAACGCGGTTTTAAAGGCATTGCCAGATTGGCGTCATCTCAACGACGACGCCTTTCTTTCCGCACTGGGTAAATGCTTGTTGACGCACATTGGGGGCGCGTCAGGTGCATTGTATGGCACCTTATTTTTGACGTGGGGAAAGACGTTGGGGGCTGGAAAAACGACAGCTGAAGCGTTTTTCCTTGGTGTGGAATCGGTGGCTCAGAGAGGACGTTCGTCTACCGGGGATAAAACCATGCTGGATGTGCTTGTCCCTCTTGCTACCCATTGGCACCTTGACTCGAAAGCGTTGGGTGCCGATGTGTTGCAACGGGTCGAATCATGGTGTGAGGACACAAAACCGTTGCTCGCGAAGAAGGGGCGGGCGGCATACCTTGGCGAAAGAAGTATGGGTCATATTGACCCGGGGGCGTGCTCCAGCATGCTGGCGATTAAGGCCGCAATAAATGGAATGATGGAGGCTGGTGACATTGAATAATACGATAAGCTTGGTGATTGTGTCGCATTCTCGGCTTGTGGCAGAAGGCGTCGCGGACATGGCTAAACAGATAGTGGCAGATGCGGTGCCTGTTGCTTGGACGGGCGGAACCGTTGATGGTCAACTCGGTTGTAACGCAGACGCAATCAGTGAGGCGATAAACTCGGTATGGACACCAAATGGCGTGGCTATTTTCGTTGATATGGGCAGTACAGAGCTTAACAGTGAGGTCGCGATCGACATGCTTCCCCCTGAGAAAGCAAAAGTGGTAAGAATCATTGATGCGCCGCTGGTGGAAGGTGTCATTGTGGCATCTTACAAAGCGATTGCGGGAGGGAACCTCAAGCAAGTCGAGTTGGCAGCGAACGAATTAAATCACGCTGGTGGATAATGGAAGAGCACGTCCAAACTAAAATTTGGTTAACAGGTGGCTTTGATCTCCACGTTCGTCCTGCGGCCAGACTGTCTCGTCTCATGCAAGCCTATGATGCTAGCGTAGAGCTGGCTGAAGACCAAGATGGCCCTTGGGTATGTGCCACCCGACAAGCTGCGTTGGTCAAGCTAAAGCTGCGCTCGGATCATCCGGTATATATTCGCGCGTCGGGGCGAGATAAGGATGCCGCAATGTCTGCGATTGTCGATTGTTTAAGTGGGGCAGAGTGCCAGTAAAGGGTACGCGCTGACGGCTTACTGGATTGGTGTTCGTAACGGCATCTGATATGCTAATTTCTCGCCAATTGAATGAATTCAAAACACAAATTGGGGTTGTTATCTATGGGTTTCACGAGTGGTCATGCATGAGCATTGAAGGGTCAAAAGTTTCAAAATACAAAGCTATTCTTAGAACCGTGATAGAACAGCGGCCTTCAGGGATCCGACAGCGTCTGGCAGAGGCGTTAGGGAAAAATCGCAGCTTTATTTCTCAGATTTCCAACCCTGAGTACAACATACCGATCCCGTTCAAACATCTACCCACCATTTTTGATGTGTGTATGTTCTCTGAAGAACAGGAAGCCTTGTTTCTTGCTGCATACACAGAGGCTCATCCTAACCGGTCTTTGTCAGAAAAACAGAAAGTTAAGATGGTACATTGCTCCGTGTCATTTCCAGATATGGGGAACGATAAGAGTAATGCTGCCATTAAAAAAGCAATTCAAGATTATACTAAACAGTTAGTAGCGACGATTGATAAGGTAAAAAACGCCTAATTCGACATTTCGAAGACAGAGACGAAACCTAATGGCGAAGGACAGCAACCACTTTTCTGTAAAAGACCACTTAAAGGCCTATGAGCTGGCCTATAAAGATCATATCTCGATTCAGTGGGAACCGCTGGTCGTCTATCGACAACACCCTTCTAGCAAAAATAAAGTTGCCCTCGTCTCTGGTGGAGGCTCCGGCCATGAGCCTCTGCATGCCGGGTTTGTTGGTAAAGGCATGCTTGATGCTGCTTGTCCCGGCGAAATTTTCACCTCGCCTTCCCCAGATCAAATTGTTTCCGCCATTGAGCAAAGTGATGCCGGCTCTGGCGTCCTCTTGATTGTCAAAAACTATCAAGGGGATAGGATGAATTTTGAGATCGCATCGGAGCTGTCAGATAGCCAATCTGCGATTGTGTTGGTGAATGACGATGCGACGCAGACAGACAGGGATGCAGCAAGAGGCTTAGCCGGCGTGGTCGTTGTGGAGAAAATCCTCGGTGCTGCGGCGGAAAAGGGAGACTCTCTCGAAGACCTGACGCTATTGGGAGAGGCTATTGTTTCCCATACTCGAACGATCGGTGTTGCTTTTTCAGCTTGTTCTTTTCGAAAAGAGGCGGGGGAGACAGAAAGCGAGAATGTGGAATATGGGGTGGGCATTCATGGTGAGCGCGGTGTCTCTTGCCTTCCCAAAACACCTATTGATGTGCTGGTACGTCAAATGATTGATCAGCTCTTGCTGTCTTTGGCACGTGTGCCTTTTCAACCCATCCTTCTTGTGAACAGTCTCGGCGCAGCAACGGACAAAGATTTAACCTTGGCGACAGAAACAGCAAAAGCGGCATTGTCTGAGAAAGGCGTGTCTGTCGCACGTGAGCTTGTGGGCACCTTTGCGACAACGCTGGACACCGATGGCTTTTCTATCACGCTTGTTGATGCAACACCTGAATGGCTTTTGCTTTGGGATGCTCCCGTAGACACACCCGCACTGAACGCAGAGCATGGAAGATAAGAAAGTCGCCAGTAAGCCGATCTTTGAACATAAAAAAGCCGACGCAGTAGCGTCGGCTTTTTTCATGCGTTTAGAGTCAGAGGAGCTTATTTAGCTGCTTCTGCTTCCTCAGCTTGTTTCGCTTGAATCGCAGTCAGTGCAACGGTGTAAACGATATCGTCTACCAGTGCGCCACGAGACAGGTCGTTAACAGGCTTACGCATACCTTGCAGCATAGGACCGATTGAAACCAGGTCTGCTGAACGCTGTACCGCTTTGTAAGTGGTGTTACCGGTGTTCAGGTCTGGGAATACGAATACGGTCGCTTTACCTGCTACTGGAGAGTTTGGTGCTTTAGAAGCAGCAACGTTTTCCATGATAGCAGCGTCGTACTGAAGAGGACCGTCGATCATCAGATCAGGACGCTTCTCTTGAGCAATCTTGGTTGCTTCACGTACTTTATCAACGTCTGCACCCTTACCAGATTCACCAGTAGAGTATGAGATCATTGCAACGCGAGGCTCAATGCCGAATGCCGCCGCAGAGTCAGCAGACTGGATAGCGATCTCAGCCAGTTGTTCTGCGTTTGGATCTGGGTTGATCGCACAGTCACCGTAAACCAGTACTTGGTCAGGCAGCAGCATGAAGAACACAGAAGATACGATAGACGCATCAGGTGCAGTTTTGATGATTTGGAACGGAGGAACGATGGTGTTAGCCGTGGTGTGAACCGCGCCAGAAACCAGACCGTCAACTTCACCCGCTTCAAGCATCATGGTGCCCAGGAATACTGAATCTTGCAGCTTCTCACGCGCTACAACTTCAGTCATGCCTTTCGAGCCACGCAGCTCAACCAGACGTGCAACGTAGTTTTCACGCACTTCGTCAGAGTTAATGATGGTAACGCCAGCACCCAGAGTCACGCCTTGTTGCTCAGCAACACGCTTGATCTCTTCTGGGTTACCCAGCAGCACACATTCCGCGATCTTGCGTTCAGCACAAATTGCTGCCGCTTTAACGGTACGTGGCTCATCACCTTCTGGAAGAACGATACGCTTCGCTGCTTTACGTGCCAGTTCAGTCAACTGGTAACGGAATGCAGGTGGGCTCAGACGACGCTGACGTGAAGAACCTTCAGACAGTGACTCGATCCAGTTGCCATCGATGTGTGCAGCAACGTGCTCGTTAACGAACTCTACGCGCTCTTTGTCGTCTGCAGGTACTTCAACGCTGAAGCTTTGCAGGTTCAAAGATGTCTGCCACGTGTTACCTTGAGTGGTGAATACTGGTAGACCAGTATCGAACGCACGGGTACACAGGCTCTTCAGTTCCGCAGGAATGCTGTAGCCGCCAGTCAGCAGCAATGCACCCACTTCAACGCCGTTCATCGCTGCCAGACATGCTGCAACGATAACGTCAGGACGGTCTGCAGAAGTTACCAGCAGAGAGCCCGCGCGGAAGTGTTCAACCATGTTAGGGATTGAACGTGCACAGAAGGTGATGCTCTTGATGCGACGTGTGTCGATATCACCAGCGTTGATGATTTCGGCATTCAGGTGCTTAGCCAGATCGCTAGCACGGGTCGCAATCAGATCGATGCTCCAAGGCACACAACCCAGCACGCGGATTGGGCTTGAATGGAAGATTTCCATCACTTCAACATTGCTTGATTTCGCGCCAGTTGCATCATCAAAGATGTCAGACAGGTCTGGGCGAGTACGGCCTTGTTCGTCAACAGGTGCATTGTGCTTGTTGATGATCACGCCAGCGATGTTGGTGTTTTTGCTACCACCGAAGTTAGATACTGCCACTTCAATGCGCTCTTTCAGTTGCGCAGGGTTATCAGTACCAGGAGTGGTTACGAATACGATCTCTGCATCCAGAGTTTTCGCGATTTCGTAGTTCACTTGGTTAGCAAATGGGTGGTTGCGAGTCGGTACAAGACCTTCGATCAGTGCAACGTCAGCATCGGCAGTCGCTTCTTTGAAGCGAGCAACGATTTCTTCCATTAGCACGTCGTTTTGGTCAGCACGGATCAGCGCTTCAGCATTCGCCATGGTCAGTGGCTCTGCCACTTTCATGCTGCTGTTTGCTTCGATGATGGTGGTGGTCAGATCTGGCTGATTGTCACCGTGGCGAGGTTGCGCGATAGGCTTGAAAAACGAAACGCGAACGCCTTTTTGTTCCATCGAACGCAGTACGCCTAGGCTAACGCTAGTCAGGCCTACACCTGCGCCGATTGGAATAAGCATAATAGTACGGGACACGGATGATTCCTCTTTACTATAACGGAAGCAAAGCCTGCGCATCGGCAAGCTTTGTCATGTAATCAGTTTGGCATGACACTTTGCCAAATTGAAACGGCCGGTCGCATTGACCAGCCGCAAAATCACATCAGGTTGATTAGATTTCAGCCAAACGTGCTGTGTCTTGAGCGATAACCAGTTCTTCGTTGGTTGAGATAACCATCGCTGGAACACGGCTGCTATCAGTAGTGATAACGCCTTCGCCGCCGAAGCGAGCTTTCAGGTTGCGCTCTTGGTCAACTTCAACACCCAGAAGACCCAGACGGTTCAGAACTAGCTCACGGATTGGGCCAGAGTTCTCACCGATACCGCCAGTGAACACGATCGCGTCCAGACGGCCGTCAAGACATGCAGTGTAACCAGCAACGTATTTCGCCAGACGGTGACAGAACACGTCCATTGCGCGAGTTGCTTCTTCTTTAGTGCCGTAGTTGTCTTCAACGAAACGACAGTCAGAAGTCACTTCAGTCAGACCAGCAAGGCCAGACTCTTTGGTCAGCATGTTGTTGATTTGCTCAACGCTGTAACCCAGTGCATCGTGCAGGTGGAAGATGATCGCTGGATCAAGGTCACCAGAGCGAGTACCCATTACCAGACCTTCAAGAGGCGTCATACCCATAGAAGTATCTACAGATTTACCGTTCTTGATTGCACATACAGATGCGCCGTTACCTAGGTGACAGTTGATGATGTTCAGTTCTTCAACTGGTTTGCCAAGTTGTGCAGCTGCTTCTTGCGCGATGAAGAAGTGAGAAGTACCGTGCATACCGTAACGACGGATACCGTTCTCTTTGTACAGCTTGTATGGCAGAGCGTATAGGAACGCTTCTTCTGGCATAGTTTGGTGGAACGCAGTGTCGAATACCGCTACGTTTTTCAGCGCAGGGAACGCAGCTTTAGCAGCTTCGATACCTACCAGGTGCGCAGGGTTGTGCAGAGGTGCGAAGCTAGCAGCGTCTTCGATACCTTTCAGTACTGTGTCACAGATCAGTGCAGACTTAGTGAACTGCTCGCCGCCGTGTACAACACGGTGGCCGATTGCGCCCAGGTTCTCTGCCAGTTCTGGTTTAGAAGCCAGAATGGTTTCAACGATGAAGCTCAGTGCTTCTTTGTGTGCAGCACCTTCGCCCAGTTGAGCTTCGTGTTTGCCGTCCAATTTCCACTTAATGCGAGCTTCTGGCAGGTGCAGGCACTCAGCCAGACCAGACAGGTGCTCATCACCTGATTGTGCGTCGATGATAGCGAATTTCAGCGATGAGCTGCCGCAGTTAAGAACAAGAACCAGCTTAGACATTTGAGACTACCTATTCATGTAAAGTAGAAGGTTTTACTAATCGGAGAGGATAGTTGATAAAAAAATCAGCCACCGTCTCGCAAAAGCAATAAAGCGTATATTTGCCGCCGAATAGATACATCGAAAATCGGTCCTTGATACACAACACAAAACGCCAGACAGATTTCCCTTTAGAGCACACCATATTTGGTGAATTCTTGCCCTGCCGGTTATCCATTTGGCGTTTCAGTGGTTGCGAGATAATCAAATCCGAGCAACAATTGATTTAGGTCGGCTAAGTCTAGCGATACTTGCGACAGATAACAAAAACTTTTAAGTCATTCTTGATTTGAATTAATGTTTCTCAACTTTTTTTGAAGGTTTGTAGCAAGTTTTTAGCCGATGAGACAGTGACATCGCTTGGAGGTAGCCGTATGAGCAATAAATCAATGTGGAATAATTTCCGTGATGGACAAAAGTACATGACGGAGTGGCCAGTGCGAAAAGAGCTTGCGCCGATGTTCCCAGAAAACAGAGTGATTCGAGCAACCCAGTTTGCGATTAAAGTGATGCCTGCTGTTGCAGTGATCAGTGTTCTGATGCAAATGGCCTTCAATAATTATGATGGTATGCCACAGGCCATGATTATTGCGTTGTTTGCGCTTAGCATGCCGCTACAAGGATTGTGGTGGTTGGGAAGACGCCGTGAAACGCAGCTTCCACCTGCGTTAGCCGGCTGGTATCGTGAATTGCATGAAAAGATTGTCAGTGAAGGTGGGGCACTTCAGCCAATGAAGAGTCGTCCTCGTTACAAAGAACTGGCACAGACCTTAAATCGCGCGTTTAAACAGTTGGACAAATCGTCCTTAGAACGCTGGTTTTAACTCTTATTCTTCTCTGTGATAAAAACGCCTCGTTTAACGAGGCGTTTTTTATTTCATCTTATTTTACAGTGATATCACTAAGGGTTACTTCAACTCCGCTAACCCCTGAGTTGGCGTGTCATGGGGTTTTACCTTTGCCGCTTTTGCGAGCAGGCTTAGTAAGGTGGCGTTTTCCCATTTACCCGACGTTGCACTGTAACAAGAAGCCATCATGGCATTGATTTCAGCCTCAATAGCGCGCTGGAGATCCTCTGGCAATGCGCTTCTATTCCACGCCCGATACGTCGACGACACCTTAACGGCATTGTTCGCTTTCACGGCATCAACCAAGGCGGCTAAGCCTTTTTCCGCTTGAGTTGGCAAGGCCTTTTCACTGCGAACGTTGTTAGTCGCGACTTGCGGTTTTCTGATGTACATCGCTAAGGTGATCAACCACAACAATGCGAATACGCCCGTTGTCCATGGCCAGTATCCAGCAGTTGTAACTGCTGTTGTGATTTGTTCTGATGGAGCTGCAGGTACTTGCGCTGCTAGTTCGGGCAGTGCGGGTGACGGTTGCGTGGTGATGTCGCCAGGTTGCACGTTCAGCGCGAGGCCGCTGATTTTTGCCGTCTCCTGTTTGCCCGTTTGGGTGTTAAACCAGTTGATGGACACGGCAGGTAAATCAACCTTGCCTTCTTCGCGCGGGATAATGACCTGTTTTAGGGTCATCACTGTCGCATCGCCCTGTTGGGTGTACTCCGGTTTGTCTGAATATACGCGAACTTGATTTGGGTAAGTGATAGTCAGGTTTGGCATGGCACTTTGCGCAGTATTGGCAATGCTCAGTGAAATCACACGATTGATAGGCTCGCCTACCTTCGCGGATTGCTCTCCGCCTAAAGTGTCAGGATCCCAGCGTTGGCTGAGGGCCAGTGATGAGGTTGGCAGCCAGAGCCCTTTGTAGCCTGCTGGCTTGTCTTTGACATTCAGTGTGACGCTCTTAGCTTGTCGGCTGATAGGTAAACCTACCGATGCGCCCCAACCACTGCCTTTCACTTCAGAACCCGTGAATACGGCACCTTCCAGTGTTAACGCACCGGCTTTGGTCGGCGTAATTTGATATTGACGGTCAATCACCACATAGCGGCGTCCATTAATAACGGATTCAGATTGACTGTCTTCACCAATCAGTGTGACATCCAAACCGTCGCCGAAAGGAGCCTGAAGTGATGGCGAATCAACACGGGTGCCAATGAGCAGGCGTGCACGATAAATAAACGACTCACCAATATAGCCTTTGTCACGGTCTACGCTGGCTTGTACTTCAACTGCACTGTTAGCTACCTGAGTACTTTTGTCATTGGCGGCCAGCACCTTAATGGTAATAGGGGCTGTTTTCATGCCATCAATGTCAAAACTTGGAACCGTGAATGTCCCCGATTCTTTTGCCGCAACAGCAACGCGCCAGACCGTGCTTCGACTCATGTCTCCGTTAATAAACTGGGTACTATTGCTGACATTTGGACGACCGTAGACAAAGCTTTTGTCTAATACAGCCAAGTTCAGCTCATCACTGTCTACGCTCTCATCAACGGAGATGGTGAGCTGGAATGCATCACCAACGCGGACAACATTGTTGGAGACCGTTGCTTCTGCTGTTCCTGCCCATGCAATGTTGGGCAGTGAGGTTAGCGCAATCAGTGTGGCTGCCAATATACCTTTGGTTCGGCGGGACAACAGTGCCCGCAAAGTCATGTTCTTTTTCATTATTTACCACGTATTCTCAGAAGGCTCTGGCATGTCTTTTTGACGAGCCTGAAGAATGAGCTGTGCACGGATAAGGCCCGCAGTGTCATCAGGCACTTGCTCCAGTTTTTTCAATACAGGATTGCTGGCACTCAAGGACTCGTCACCGTCTTCTGATTCAGCAGAAGCAGACGGCCCGTCTTGAGGGGCTTCTTCGCTGTCAGAGGATTCGCCCGCTTGCGCTTGACCAGACTCACTCTGCTCTTGGTTGGCGTCTTCTTTATTCGCCTGTTCTTGTCTAGCGTTTGCTTGCTGCGCTTGTGATTGCTCACCCGTTTGCTGCTGCGACTGAGCATCTTGTTCGCCTGATTGTGCGTTCTCTTTAGATGATTCTGAAGAGGCATCTGATTGGCTTTGTTCGGTGCTGCTTGGTTCGCTGTTCTGCTGACCTTGCTGACCTTGCTGACCTTGCTGACCTTGCTGACTGTCAGACTGCTGCGAGTCTGATTGTTGGCTATCAGACTGATTGTCTGATGACTGCTGGTCTTGGTTATTACTCTGAGACTCTTGCTTGCTCTGGTCTTGTTGTGATTCGCTGTTTTGCTGTTGCTGTTGCTGTTGCTGTTGCTGTTGCTGTTGCTGTTGCTGTTGCTCCAGCGCTTTTTTCACAACATCTAAGTTCTTTTGGGCATCTTTGTTGTCAGGGTTCGTTTTCAACACGGACTCATAGGTTGCAACGGCGGCTTCAAGGTCGCCTGCCTGCGCTTGCGCATTGCCCAAGTTGTAGCGAGACACGGGATCATCCAGTTGGGAAAGGGTATCAATCGCGCCTTTGTAATTGCCCGCTTTGTATTGGGCGATGCCTTTCCATTGTGGCGATGCAAAGCCATTGGCGGCTTCCTCAAACTTACCCGCTTCAAAATGCTGATAAGCTTGCTGGTCATTGGTTTGGAATGCCGCAGCCTGCACCGGATGAATCGGCATCACCAAAAACATTGCTGCCAGCACCACACCACGGCGGAAGCCAAGCAGTGTTAGCAAAACTAACGGAATGATGAGCCAGAACCCTTCGTTAATGTGCTCTTCGATGGATTTGCTTTTGCCTTCAGCCACGCCGTCTTGCGGTTTTGATGTGTACGCCGTGATATTTTCTACGTCACGGTTGGTGGGTTGCCAAACCTGCAAAATCCCGCCTGTGTCTTTCGTGATGGCAGACAGGGTGTCCAAATCCAATTTGGCGATAACGGGCGCGCCGTTTTGTTCCAGCAAACTTCCATTTGGTAGTTTGATAGGGGCGCCTTGTTGTGTGCCAACCGCCAGAATCGAAACGCGGTATTTAGTGCCTTTAAGTGTATTGAGAACGGCGTTGGACTCTGACGAGCTCATGCCGTCTGTCAAAAGCACGATATCACCATCGGCATAACCGGCTTGCTTGAGCAAATCAATCGCCTGTTGGATGCCCGCTGCGGGATTGCTGCCTTGTATTGGCATGACTTCCGGAGACAGGTTCGGGATAAGGTTTCTTAATGTACTTGCATCATCGGTCAGTGGGCTGACGATGTACCCATCTCCCGCATACGTCACGAGTCCCGTGCTGCCTTCTTTCCATTCAGGTAGCATGTCGAGGGCTTTAAATCGTGCTTGGTCGAGTCGGTTAGGCGCAATGTCCGTTGCGTACATAGAGCGGGACATGTCCATTACCAAAACGCGCGCACCAGCAAGGTTCACCGCAGGAATTTCGACTTTCTGCCAACTCGGGCCGGCCAGCGCGATCACGGCAATTAACCAGCCTGCCGCCAATGCGACGATCGGCCAGCGTTTTGCTTTACTTGCACTTACTGCGTTTCCTGAAAGCAGCTTGCTCAAATGTGGGGCAATAAGCCCTGATGTTTGGGTTTTGCTTTTAATCCACGGCAGCAGAAGTGCCAATGGCAAGGCAGCGAGCAACCACATCGGGTGCATAAACGTAAAATCAGCCATGACGTCTCCTTAAAACAACGATGACGACGGACAGAGCTAATGCCGCTGATAGCGGGAATCGGAACCATTCATCTCTCGGACGCCAAGTTTGCTGAACGTCTGAGATTGGCTCAAGTTGGTCGATGATTTGATAGATTTTCTCTAGCTCCTGCGGATCGCGTGCACGGAAGTATTCACCGCCAGTCATCTGGGCGATTTCACGCAGAGCTTTCTCATCTAAATCCTGTGAAGGGTTCACAATGCGCGAACCGAATAAGCTGCGCTGGCGCATGGACTCAGCACCCACGCCCACGGTGTAGATGGTCACGCCATTTTCTTTTGCAAGTTTGGCCGCTTCGAGTGGTTCAATCACACCCGACGTGTTGGCACCGTCACTGAGTAGAATGATGACACGCTGCGGTGCTTTGCTGTCGATGAACGTCTTGGTGGCAATCCCTAGGCCTTCACCAATGGCTGTGCTTTTACCAATCAAGCCAAGTACAGCACGGTCGAGTTGTTGTGCCACCGTATTGCGGTCAAGCGTCAGTGGCGTTTGCAAATAACCGTGGTCGGCAAACAACACTAAGCCTAAGCGGTCGCCGTCTCGCTGTTTGATAAAATCAGACAGCACATGCTTCACCGCAGTCAGGCGGTCAGTCGAATTGCCAGAAGGAAGCACCATGTCCTCAATTTCCATTGAGCCAGAGAGGTCAACGGCGAGCATCATGTCGCGGTGTTCCGGTTGGATTTGAATCGGGTCGCCATACCAAACCGGACGTGCCAATGCGGTAATCAAGCTCACCCACAGCAAGGTCATCAGGATTTGTCTGATGCGGCTGGTGTTTTGCTTTTCTCCCAAGCCTTTTGGCAGCCGAGGTAAGTGAATAGCTGCAGGGCGAGGAATCGGCTTCGCCCATTTATAGATCACAAGCGGAAGTGGAAGCAGCACGAACGCCCACCACCAGGTAAATTCAAACATCTTTTACCTCACTTTGGGGTAGGTTTGCCTTTTTAGGCGGCAATGCTTTGGTTAGCCAGACTTTCGCTAAGGCTTTGCAGATATCAAGCTCTTTGCTGTTGAGTCCCTCTTTGGAGAACACGCCTTTTTGCCAAAGGGTTTCATTGGCAACAAAGCCTCGTTTCGATACGGGCAATTGGTTGTCTAAAAACGTGAGCCACATATGGCCTGTGAGTTTCGCTACATCGTGGCGAGGGAAATAGGTCAGCGCGGCGCGCTTGAGCAGGGCGTTGATGTCACCCAGTGTTTTTGTATCACAAAGCTGTTTAATTGCTTCTTTCTGCGCTTTTCGCTTTTGCGTGCGCAGGCGAAGTGCATACACCACTGCCACGATGATAAGTGCCAGAGCAGCGAGCAGAGCCCACCATCCCCAAGCCAACGGCCAAAGACCCGGAGCAGCTTGTAGATGGATATCCGCCAGTGGAAGTGTGTTTGACGTTGGAGTCGCCATGGTTACTACGTTGCCTTACTCGAAGAATGACCCAACTGCTGAAGCAGCGATTGACCCGCAGAGAGTGTGTGTAGGGGTACCGCTAAGCTTCTAGCCATATCAGTAATGAACTGCTGATGGCGTAGGTATTGTTGTTCCAGACTGTCGCGGGTTTTTCTTGAAGAGAAATCTAACCACGCGGTTTGTTCGTTGTCAGCTACCAATTCGTGTCCCCGAAACGAGGTATGGCCTTGTTCCAGCGGGTCATAAATGCGCACAAAGCGGATTCGGTTGTGTTGGCGTAACTGGCTCAGCCTGCGTTTATCTGCCATCGTCAGCGAATAAAAATCACTGATCATGGCGATGTCACTGCCTTTTGGACACAGGTGGTGCAAATGCCTTAATGCGGCCTGCCAGCTTTCCTGAGTCGCGCCAGCATCTTCTGCGTTGAGCATTTCCTCATGCGCTTCCATCACGGCGTGCATGATACGAAGTGGTCCTTGTTGGCGAGCGGTAGGCTTGCATTCACGCACTTTAAGGCCGTTATAAATCACAGCACCGATGCGGTCTTGCTGGCTAACGGTCAACCAACTGATGAGGCTGGCAATGTGCGCCGCTTGCACCGACTTGAGCAACAGTTGCGAACCAAACTTCATGCTGCTGCTTAAGTCGATAAACAGCATCACAGGTTGCTCGCGTTCTTCAGTAAACAGCTTGGTGTGCGTCTTACCCGTTCTAGCGGTCACGCGCCAATCAATGGCACGAATATCATCGCCTGGTTGATAAGGGCGAACCTCAGAGAAGTTCATACCTCGACCTTTATGACGGCTGCTGTGCTGGCCGCTAAGCTGAGACCAAATGCTCAGCGCGGGTGGCAACCAGCGGACAGATTGCTTCTGATAATGCAGCAGTTCAGCCAGACACACATTGACGCCATCACTGTGTGGAGGCAGAGCAGCGGCGGTGTCTGTCAGGGTCATACGCTAGCAACCTGCTCAATCAGGTGTGTAACCACACTGTCTGCGCCATTGCCTTCGGCTTGTGCTTCGTAGCTCAGCAGCAGACGGTGACGTAGCACGGGGTAAGCCATCGCTTGCACGTCTTCAGGGGTCACAAAGTCACGCCCCGCTAACCAAGCGTGCGCACGGGCGCAACGGTCTAGGGCCAGTGTTGCACGAGGTGACACGCCCATTTGTAGCCACGAAGCCAGTTTGTCGCTGTAGGCTGCTGGCTCACGGGTCGCCATGATCAGGCGAATGATGTACTTCTCAACGTCTTCTGCCATGTGAATATTCAGCACAGCTTTACGTGCTTCGAAGATACTTTCTTGCTGAATATGAACAGGTTCTTGTTTCTCAATGCCTTGCGCTTCACCGCGGTTCAAACGCAGGATTTCAAGCTCAGCATTGGCGTCAGGGTAGTTCACGTTCAGTTGCAACAAGAAACGGTCAAGCTGCGCTTCTGGCAACGGGTATGTGCCTTCTTGCTCAATCGGGTTCTGGGTTGCCATGACAAGGAATAACTCAGGCAACGCATAGGTTTGACGACCTGCGGTGATTTGCTTTTCTGCCATGGCTTCAAGCATGGCAGCTTGCACTTTTGCTGGCGCGCGGTTGATTTCATCAGCCAGCACTAGCGAATTAAAAATCGGTCCCGGTTGGAAGGTGAATTCTGCGGTTTCTGGGCGGAAAATATCTGTACCAGTCAGGTCAGCGGGTAGCAAATCCGGTGTGAACTGAATACGGTGGAAATCGCCTTCAATGCAATCAGACAACATTTTAACAGCACGGGTTTTTGCAAGTCCCGGTGGACCTTGTACCAGAATGTGCCCATCCGCGAGCAGGGCAATGAGAAGTTGTTTAACGAGCTCTGGTTGACCGACTACCTGACTTTGCAGGTACGTGTTAAGGCGTTGGAATGTATCCGATAACATGAGAGTTTGTCCTAGGTATAACAAAACTAATGATAATTGACTCAGTTCAGACCTGCTTAATCTAAGGAGGTTCATTGCTGAGTTCATTATCAGTAGATAGTGGCTAGTGGACTCACTTTCAAGTCTGTCAATTAAGTGGGACAGTTGAGGCTAAATTTCCGTCACATCAATCACATGGTGGTGTATGGTCGCCGTGACGCATTCCCGCCATCGCCTGTTCCATTTCTTCGTCAGTCAGCCATTGTGGCGGTAATGGCTTCACAATTAAGCGATAGTCGTCAACGGCTTGGGATAACGGCTCGTCCTCAGTTTGGGGCGAGATGATGGCAATATTCAAATCAGGGTTAAGAAGGTGAATACGACGGGCAATGCCCAGCCCGTTTTCGACATGAAACGCCCCAGCAATGTGCATTACTTTGTCATTGGGGTGTTGCTTGAGAAAATCCACAATGCTTTCTGCCATGGTGTCGTCCCACGCAAGCTGCGCGAGGTACTGGTTTTCCGTTTTGGCTTCATCACCATGGAACATAGCCGCGAAGAACTTTTCTTTGTAGGGAGATTCGTCGTCATGCAAGGTGGCAGCAACGAACTGCCTTTTGTCTTCAGGGAGACGGTCGAGATAGTCTTTACCTTCTGCCGCGATGCAACGCACTGTGTCTGCGGGCGCGTTGGAAGCGATGATGGGCAGCCCATTTTCTTTCGCGAACTCCACCAGTGGGCGATAGCTGCTGTTGTAATTTGACCAACGGTGGGTTTGGCTGAGCAGGCTATTTTCACCAATGTCACCTGCGAGGTATTGGTTAATCACAGCTTGGTCTGGGCGTGCGAATTGTTCCATAGAAAGAGCCATATTCGGCGTAATGGACGCCAACTCTGCAAGCAGTGCTGCCTGAAACAGGTGGACGCCAGAATGAGAATGCCATTCGCCGACAAGAATGACATCTGCGCTTTCTAACGCAGTAGCGAGCTTTTCGAGTGAGTAGGGTTCACCCGAAGCGGATTCAATGCGGTAATCGTAAAGTGTGCCCGTTAACGCGGGGGAGGATGAATAGCTAGCCGTTTGGCTGCAACCTGCCAGCGTTAGGCAAAGCAGGGAAGAAACAAACAAAGAGCGCATCAGTGTAACCATCCTTTATACAAAGGGTCAGATACGCTCCATTATGGTAGAACGGATTACTTATGCAATCTTGCGGTAAACCCTTAGCGTGAAATCCGCTTCACATTCAAACTGTTCTGCGTCTTTCAGTGTTTGCCACAGGCTTTCTGGCGCACGCCACGCAAACGGCGTCATTTGCAGCAGGGTAGTGGCATCGGCACTGTTCAGCGTCATCGGGTACGCCACCGTTTGTTCGGTTTCGAGTTCAAAGCCCGGCAACGCTTCTACAGGCACATCGTGCAGGCGCACTTCGTCGTAGATACCGGCTTTCAGTTGGTATAGGTGACGAGGTCCTGGCGTTACAGTGACAACCACGCCGCTGTCTTTGACTGTGCGTGCCAGCTCATCACCGTTGCATGGCGCATAGATGCGCACAACGCCGTCTAACTGGTTATCGGCAAATGGTAGACGCTGGCTCGATGCAACGAGAAAATCCACATTGGTGTAACGCTTTGCCGCGTAGCGGATCATCACTTTCGAAATATCGAGACCAAAGACCTTGGCTTGTGGCATTTCATCGGCGAAGTAGCTGGTGTAGTAGCCTTCACCACAACCGATATCTAATAGCTGACCGTCGGTTTTTTCAGCCAGAAGATTCTTCAACAGATCGCTGACGGCATCGCGCATAGGCTGGTAGTGGCTACCATCCAAAAACTGGCGACGTGCCTGCATCATTTCCTTGTTATCGCCCGGATCCTTTGAACGCTTGTGTTGAACAGGCAGCAGGTTTACATAGCCCTCTTTTGCCAGATCGAACTGGTGGTTGCTGGCACATTTGTAGGTGCGAGCAGAAAGAGAAAGTGGCTCCTGACAGAGCGGGCAAAGGTATGACATAGCGATATTTCGGATAGTGGCGGTTATTGAGCGCAAAGGATACGGTGGTAGAGCGATGTCATCAAGCAAAGAGGGAAATAAAAACACCCGCCAGAGCGGGTGTTTTGTCGTATTCGCTGGTGCGAATTACTTGTTCTTACGATTCGCCGCCCAAACGTACAGCAGGTCAGTTGCGATGGTCGCTGCTGCTAATGAGGTCAGGTCTGCGTGGTCGTAGGCCGGTGCCACTTCTACCACGTCCATACCAATCAGGTTGATGCCTTGCAGCGCACGGATCACTTTCAGGATCTTGTCGGTGCTCAGGCCACCACATACTGGGGTACCTGTGCCCGGTGCATAAGCTGGGTCAAGACAGTCGATGTCGAACGTCAGGTAAACCGGACGGTCGCCAACGCGGGTTTTGATCGCATCTACGATTTGCTTAACAGACCAATCGTTCGCAGTGGCTGCATCAACCACTTGGAAGCCAAGCTTGTCGCTGTGCTCAGTACGAATACCGATTTGGATTGACGCGTGTGGGTCAATCAGGCCCTCTTTCGGCGCGGTGTAGAACATGGTGCCGTGGTCGAATTCGCTACCCTGATCGTAAGTGTCAGTGTGTGCATCGAAGTGAACCAGTGCCATTTCGCCGAACTGTTTTGCGTGAGCACGCAGGAGTGGCAGGGTGACGAAGTGGTCACCACCGAATGTCAGCAAGGTTTTGCCTTCCGTCAGCAGGCTGGTGGCATGTGCTTCCAAACGTTCGCTCATGTTTGCTGCGTCACCACAATTAAACACCAGATCGCCACAGTCAGCGATTTTGATTTCGTCAGTCAGTGAGAAATCCCACGGCCATTTTTTACCTTCCCACGCAAGGTTGGTAGAAGCCTGACGGATAGCACCCGGGCCCATGCGAGCACCTGAACGACCAGTGGTCGCCATATCAAAAGGGACACCAGTGATAACGATGTCAGCGTCACAACCTTGTGGTGCGAAAACCAAAGGCTGGCGAAGGAAACCGAACGCATTTGCGTACAGTGAGTAGTCTGGGTAGTTGGCCAACGTTGCCATAATAAAAATCCTTACTGAGGCCGCCAGCGCAAGCTAGCGGCCAGACATAATTACGCGTGACGAATATCTTCGAGGTAGGTGTAGCCGTTCAAGCCTTCTGCCATTTCCGCCAGAATCGATTCGTGTTCTTCTTCTGGCAGGTGCTCTTTCACCATCTCTTCATATTGCTCAAGGAACTGGCTTGGGTCTTGGTGAACGTAACGAAGCACATCACCGACGCTGTCGCCGTGATCAATACGCTCGATGTCATAACCGCCATTGTCGTTACCGCGAACGACAGCGACATCGGTGTCACCGAACAGGTTATGCATGTTGCCAAGAATCTCTTGGTATGCGCCCATCAAGAAAAAGCCAATACGGTATGGGTCTTCTTCTTTCCAAGTCGGTACCGCGAGGGTACTTTCAATGCCCTGACCTTCCACGTATTGCTCGACAGCACCGTCAGAGTCACAGGTGATATCTAGCAGTACAGCCCGACTTTCTGGTGCTTTATCCAGCTTCGATAGCGGAAGAACCGGGAAGACTTGCTCAATACCCCACGCATCAGGCAATGACTGAAACAGGGAGAAATTCACAAAGAACTTGTCGGCAAGGCGGCTGTTAAGCTCGTCGAGCACTGGGCGATGTGCGCGGTTCTTATGCGACATCTGGCGTGACAGTTCATAGCAAATACGCAGACTGATTTGTTCTGCCCACGCGCGTTCTGCGAAATTCACCAGTCCCATGGAAAACTGCATGTGTACTTCGGCCAGATCGTTTTGGTTGTCGTGATAGATCTCGACCAGAGAACGAAGATCTGACGACTGGCTTAAATCCTTAAAAGAACGCCACATGTTGTGCAGAATTTGCGCGGCTTCTTCGGCTGGCGCGAACACTTCTTCACGTTGATAGCTTTCTACGCCCATTACGTCTGTGACCAGCACAGCATGGTGCGCCGTCAGGTTACGGCCTGATTCTGAGATGATGCGTGGCATTTTGATGTCGAATTCTTTACACACGTCACCAATCACGTAAACCACGTTGTTTGCGTACTCTCGCTGGCTGTAGTTCATCGAGCAGCTGCTTTGACTACGGGTACCTTCGTAGTCAATGGCCAGACCGCCACCTACGTCAACCGTGGTGATGCCAGCGCCCATTTGGTGCAGCTCAGCATAGACGCGTGCGGCTTCGTTAACGCCAGAACGCACATCGCGAATGTTGGCGATTTGAGAGCCGAGATGGAAGTGCAGGAGTTGTAGCGTGTCCAGCATGTCCAGATCGCGCAGACGATTCACAACTGTCATGACCTGAGAGGCCGACAAACCAAACTTGGACTTCTCGCCACCGCTTGCTTGCCACTTACCTTTGCCCTGAGAGGCAAGGCGAGCACGAAGACCCAGACGAGGCTTCACGCCAAGTGCTTTGGCTTCTTTTAGTACAGTGTCTAGCTCAGAAAGCTTTTCCAACACAATGTACACTTCATGGCCGAGTTTCTCGCCGATCAGTGCCAGACGGATATATTCACGGTCTTTGTAGCCGTTACAAACGATGACCGAGCTTGCCTGTTGTGCCATGGCGAGCACTGCCATCAGTTCTGGCTTGCTGCCCGCTTCCAGACCCAGTTGGCGTTGTTGACGCGCATACTGACTCTTCAAAATTTCGCTCACAACCGCTTGTTGCTGATTTACTTTTATTGGGTAAACCAACAGGTATTCGCCGTTGTAGCCGTAATCCGCAATCGCTTCGTTAAAGTGTGCGCACAGGCTGTCTACGCGGTGGTGCAGGATCTCAGGGAAACGCACCAAAACAGGTAGAGAAGCCCCTTTCGCGATAAGCTCATCTGCCAGTGACGATAGGGCAATGGTGTTGTCCGGTTGGTTTACGTTCGGTCGAACAACCACTTCACCTTGTGGGTTAATATCGAAATAACCTTGGCCCCAATATGGCGTGTTGTAGACATCGCGGGCGTCATTTATAGACCAATCACTCATGTTTGTTCCTCATCGGTGATTGGGTACGAGTAAAGGCCAGTGACGGCAGACTGTGTGAGTCCGTCACCGGTGGCTCGTACCAGAAAAAGAAGGTTAACGCTGGCAGACCTTATTCAGGCATCTGAAGCGACAAATCAAGAAGCACGGCGTCCGCGCTACGTGTTCGCTTTAACGATGCCCTTTTCCTGCGAACAGGTGTCGACAGGGATTGGGGTTTGTTTTGCGGATGGAGATTAACTGCGGTGTCGCAAAGGGTTTTCAGGTCGGGTGCCTGAATATCGTTGTTTGCGATAGATTTCATTGCCATTCCTAAAAAGGCCGCGTGACGTAATTACGCGGTATGACAGAGAAAAACGGCTCATCATAGAAGCAAAAGTATGGTTTGTTTCATTGCTCTACAAGCCCGTATACACCTCGATGAGTTGACTCTCAGTTAGTCGGGTGCGGGGCGATTAGACAATCGTTTTGACTTGGGTGCAAATTAATATTTTTTCTGGTGACGATAAAAAACATTGTGCAATCCGGGAGGGATAAGTAGGGTCTGGCTTTGGCCTGTTTGTTCTGCCGTTTACGTATTGAATGCGTGAAAAATTTCGTCATTCTTAGAAACAAAAAAGCCGCATTTACATGCGGCTTTTTTGCAAATTCAATACGGTTTATGCATTGATGATCTGACAAATTTCAGTACCACATAAGTGGTATTGGCGAGGGCAATTGCGCCATGTTTTTAGCATACGCTGATACTTTTCTAGCATTGGCGTTTGGCTATTGAAATGGTGCTGTGACTTTTCAAACTGTGGGTATAAGCCTTCGCTCTCTGTTAGGAAACGTACGTAGTGCATAAGGTGCGCTTCAGTGGCAGCGTCAAAGCCCCAAAACTGAAGGCGACGTGCATCAACATCACATTCACAACGCGAGTGGTCTTCAAGCATACGGTGTGATTCCTGAAGTGCGTGGTACATCTCCATGAAATCGACAACCTGACGACAGAGATCTTCAGGTAGGTCGCCAAAATCTTTATCCAGCTCTCGCATCTGTAACGCGTAACCACGTTCTACAATGGTTTGTAGGCGACGGTACTTTTCCGCGTTTTGCGGATCCATCTGAGACATTAGCGTGTACTGGTTAGAAAGAATCAGTCGTTGAGCAGCGGTCATTTCCATAATTATGGCCTCAAAAGTAAAAAATCCTTTATCCAAACAGGCGGTTAGTTGTTAATTTTAGTGAGCGAGTTTGGCAATTTATGTGCTACAGATTAGCAGCTCATTTAGGCTGATTTTTTGATCTCACAACGGGAAAACTGTGCATTTTTGGCCTTAATTTTCTAAATTGCTACAAAGTGTAAAAAACGAGGAATAAGCGAGCAGGGATGGTTTATTGGCAAGCGTTAGGATGGGGGGGATTTGTCCTTGCTCTTTGGCTGAGTCGTTCGGGCATTGGATGGCAAAAGTTTCGGAGCGACAAGGGTTATCAACATTTTGTCTTAGCAAGTGCATTGATCTTGTTTTGCCTTTGGGCTCTGAAAGCAGGGATCAGTGAGGGATTAGATATTCACTTTCTGGGTATGACGGTGCTGACGCTCTGCCATGGCCCAAGAATCGCTATTTGGATTAGTACACTTCCTTTAGCACTCATGGTTAGTTTTGGGCTGTTACCATTGGCTGATGTTGGTTTGTATGCCGCAACAACGGCAGTAGTTCCTGCCCTGATCAGCTATGCAATCTTCTGGCTGTCCTATCAATACCTTTCTCGGCACTTGTTCATCTATATCTTTATCGCTGGATTTTTAAATGCGGCCTTTACCATCGTGCTTCATTTGTGTGTGGTTTCGGCTGGCTATTGGATTTCTGGGCTCCACAGTTGGGATACGATTATCAACAACTATCTGATGCTCGCGTTACTCATTTGGTTCCCAGAAGGGCTGCTGAACGGTATGGCCGTGTCCATGATGTCGGTATACCGTCCCCATTGGATGAGGACATTTTATGACAGAGAGTATTTGTCACCAGATAGGTAATCAGGACTCAGCAGTTCCGCCCCTCATGCTCATGTTAAAAGTATAAAAAAAACCAGCGCGAGGCCGGCTTTTTCAATGTTTGATTAGTACACCACTTTGTGGCCGTACTCTTCCAGAATGCCTTTCAGCATTTCCATGGTTTCTTTCTTCGGTGGGCTGACATCTTTCAGTTCATATTCGTAGCCCAATGCTTCCCACTTGTGCGCACCAAGCTGGTGGTATGGCAGCATTTCGATCTTTTCGATGTTATCCATGTCTTTGATGAATTCACCCAAACGGCGTGCTGAGTCTTCATCGTCAGTGTAGCCAGGCACAACCACATAACGGATCCAAGTTTTTTGTCCGCGCTTATGCAGGTAGCGCGCGAAATCCAGTACGCGTTTGTTAGGCACACCAATCAGGTTTTGGTGAATTTCGTCATTGATTTGCTTCAGATCTAGCATAACTAGGTCTGATGCATCCAGAACTTCATCGATGATGTCTGTGTGTTTACGGATATAACCATTGGTATCTAAGCAGGTGTGAATGCCTTCCGCTTGTGCTGCGCGGAAGAAATCGCGAACAAACTCAGGTTGAAGCATGGCTTCACCACCGGATGCTGTTACACCGCCACCAGAGGCTTTGATGAAATGGCGATAGGTCACCACTTCTTTCATGATTTCGTCTACAGAGACTTCGCGCCCGTCATCGAGATCCCATGTATCGCGGTTGTGGCAGTACTTACAGCGCATCAGACAGCCTTGCATAAACACAATAAAGCGAATGCCAGGACCATCTACGGTTCCACAAGATTCAAATGAGTGGATACGGCCAATAACCGACATGAGGTTCTCCAATAAACTACTGTAAAAAGTAAGGTGTTATTTTATTACAGAATCGCTACTACCTAAAGCGGAACTCGACATAGCGGGCGGTAAACTCGTCGCATAGAAAAGGGTTTATGGCAAAGAGGAGGTGAATCAAGCGCAGTTCAAGGAGAACTGCGCGCAATTTATGAGCAGGATTAAATGGTGCTGACCAGAGGTGGGCAAAGTGAGCGACTTTCTATGACGGAATTCCAAAGTGGTTTCCACTGATCAATGCTTTCAGGCGGCATCGGCTTAGCAATGAAGAAACCTTGGCCATAGTCACACCCCATGTCGCGTAACGCATGCCATACCTCAATACATTCAATACCTTCAGCGACAGAGGCAATATCGATACGATTGGCCACCAAGACGCTTGCTTCAACCAACGCTAAAGAGGTTCGACTGCTCAGCATAGGCAGTACGCAACCCAGTCCTACTTTTACGGAATCTAGGGGTAAAAACTCAACTTGCTGGAGTGTGGCATAGCCAGAGCCAAAGTCATCAATCGCCAGTCTGAACCCGTTTAACAGAAGCCTTGATGCGGCTTCTTGCAGTTGTCCTAACTGTTCGAAGTGTTCGGGTTCATTGAGCTCAAAATAGATGCGTTGATTCAGATCTGGGCTGTGCTTTGTTTTTTCCAACAAACGGTCAATGAAGTTGAAAGCGATAAGGTTGTCGACGGAGATATTCACCCCGACCGGATGGTTTTCTAGCGTTGATTGATGCTCAATAACCGCATCGATAACCTTGAAGGTAAGTTCGGCCTCAAGCCCAAGTGAAATGAGCTGGGGTAAGAATGCGTGAGGCGTTAACACGCCGCGGGTTGGATGGCGCAAACGTTGTAATGCTTCACAGGCGATCCATTTACCATCATTCAAACGCACGATGGGTTGAAACCAGGTTTCAAATAACCCGGCATTCCACGCTTCCAATATCTCTGATTCATGCAGAGGAACCAGATCGGCTGGGAAGTTGGTATCGTGCTCGATTGCTAGATTCAAGTAATACTTGAGTAATGGAATAGAGGCAGGTTTCGGCAGGGTTCCAAGCACATTGAGATGAAAACTCTCACACATGTTTTTGACCGTATCGAGCAGCTTGGGTGACGCAGCACTGGTGATCACTATACAGCCATTGAAACCGTGCTCAGCGGCATTACTGAGTAGCTTAATACCATCAATGTCGGGTAAATCGAGGTCGCAGAAAATCAAGTCAGGCTTGTGTTCGAGGATTTTTTCAGCGGCGGTGTATCCGTCGGGTGCAATGATGAGGGCATCATTGCCAGAAATCAGTTGTTTCAGTTGCCCAGCGATAAGGTCACGCTGGAAGGGGTGGTCTTCTACGAGCAAAATGTTCATGTTTCCCCACTGATGGTTATCCATGTGTCTGTCAAAGAGGCTGTTTTAGCAATCACTTACGTTGAGTATGGAAGGTAATTGAAGGAACGTCTACAGAACGAAATGCGGTTAAGGTGGTTTAGGTGTGTAAAAATGCAGGCATAAAAAAACACCTCCACGAGGGAGGTGTTTTTTGATTCATTGAATGCTCAGATTACAGAGATTCAGTGAAAGTACGTGCGATAACGTCTTTCTGCTGTTCAGCAGTCAGAGAGTTAAAGCGAACAGCGTAACCTGATACACGGATAGTCAGCTGAGGGTACTTCTCTGGGTTCTTAACTGCGTCTTCCAGAGTTTCACGGTTCAGAACGTTAACGTTCAGGTGCTGACCGCCTTCGATACCAGACTCGTGGTGGAAGTAACCATCCATCAGACCAGCAAGGTTAGCTTTCTGAGTGTCAGTGTCTTTACCCAGTGCGTTAGGTACGATAGAGAAGGTGTAAGAGATACCGTCTTTCGCGTGAGCGAATGGCAGTTTACCTACAGAAGTCAGAGATGCTACTGCACCTTTCTCATCGCGACCGTGCATTGGGTTTGCGCCTGGTGCGAATGGTGCACCTGCACGACGACCGTCAGGCGTGTTACCTGTCTTCTTACCGTATACAACGTTAGAAGTGATGGTCAGGATTGACTGAGTTGGAACCGCGTTGCGGTAAGTTTTCAGTTTACGAATCTTGTTCATAAACTTCTCAACCATTTCACAAGCCAGATCATCAACGCGGTTGTCGTTGTTACCGAATTTCGGATAGTCGCCTTCGATTTCGAAGTCGATAGCAATGCCGTCTTCGTCACGAACTGGTTTCACTTTCGCGTACTTGATAGCAGACAGTGAGTCAGCTGCTACAGACAGACCTGCGATACCACACGCCATAGTACGGTATACGTCGCGATCCATCAGAGCCATCAGAGATGCTTCGTAGCTGTACTTGTCGTGAGAGTAGTGAATCGCGTTCAGCGCGGTCACGTACTGAGTTGCCAGCCAATCCATGAAGCTGTCTAGACCAGCCCAAACTTTATCAAAGTCTAGGTACTCGTCCATCATTGGAGCTTGTTTAGGACCAACTTGCAGTTTCAGTTTCTCATCCACACCGCCGTTGATTACATACAGCAGAGTTTTAGCAAGGTTTGCACGTGCGCCGAAGAACTGCATGTGCTTACCAATAACCTGTGGAGATACACAACAAGCGATAGCGTAGTCATCGTTGTCGAAATCTGGACGCATCAGGTCATCGTTTTCGTACTGGATAGAAGAAGTATCGATAGATACTTTCGCACAGAAACGCTTGAAGCCGTCAGGCAGTTGCTCAGACCACAGAACAGTGATGTTTGGCTCTGGGCTTGGACCCATGGTGTACAGAGTGTTCAGGAAGCGGAAGTTAGTACGGCTTACCAGAGTACGACCGTCACAACCCATACCACCCATTGACTCGGTTGCCCAGATTGGGTCACCAGAGAACAGCTCATCGTACTCAGGAGTACGCAGGAAGCGAACCATACGCAGCTTCATTACGAAGTGGTCGATGATTTCTTGTGCGTCAACTTCAGTGATTTTGCCAGAAGCAATGTCACGCTCGATGTACACGTCAAGGAACGTAGAAGTACGACCCAGTGACATTGCTGCACCGTTTTGAGACTTAACAGCAGCCAGGTAGCCGAAGTACAGCCATTGAACAGCTTCTTGTGCGTCAGTTGCAGGACCAGAAATGTCGTAGCCGTATTTCGCAGCCATTTCTTTAATCTGGTTCAGAGCACGGTATTGCTCTTGGATTTCTTCACGAAGCTGCATAGTCATTTGCAGATCGTCGCCAGCTTCCAGTTTCGCTTGCAGCGAGTGGAATTGCTTCGCTTTGTCTTTCAGCAGGAAGTCGATACCGTACAGTGCTACGCGGCGGTAGTCACCGATGATACGACCACGGCCGTATGCGTCAGGCAGACCAGTCAGAACACCAGACTTACGGCAGTTCATGATATCTGGAGTGTAGATATCAAATACGCCTTGGTTGTGAGTCTTACGGTATTCTGAGTAAATTTTAGAAACCATTGGGTCTAGCTCGCGATTGTACGCTTTGCAAGAACCCTCGATCATACGTACACCACCGTTAGGGATCAGTGCACGCTTCAGTGGCGCTTCAGTTTGCAGACCAACAATCTTTTCCAGATCTTTGTTGATGTAACCAGCGTCATGAGCAGTAATGGTAGAGATAACAGAAGTGTCGAAGTCTACAGGCGCGTGAGTAGAGTTCTCAAGCTTGATGCCTTCCATGACTTTTTCCCAAAGCTTGTTAGTCGCTTCAGTACCTTCAGTAACCATGAAAGATTCATCACCCTCGTAAGGAGTGTAGTTCTTCTGAATGAAGTCACGAACGTCGACTTCTTTCTGCCATTCGCCTTCAGCGAACCCTTCCCATGCTTTAGCAAATTGCTCAGACATGATGTACCTACCTTTTTAGTAGAAGAAAACAAGTACTTAGCAGCATAAAACCACTCCACTGCGTAACACAGCGGACAGTACGCGAATTAAAAAACGGTAAAAGCAATAACGCTAATTCGAAACGTGCTTGATTTTACGCTCTCTTACCCAGTTTTGGATAGTAATTTGGGCAGCTATTTTTAGCTGCCCAAACGGAGATTACAGTAGAGCTGGAATGCCGTACTGATCTTCAAACATACCTACTGCCAGCATAGCGACCAGACAGATCACCAATACACCAACAGGGATGACGATTTTATCAACAAAAGACAAACGCTCAGCACGCTCTTTGTCACCGATAAGACCGTTGTTGTCTAGAAGCATGGTTAGTGCCCAAGCCAGTACAGGGTTAACAACCGCAGCACCGAAGATACAGATGCCTGCTGCTTGTGAAGACTTAGAGTCTTTAACCATTTGCATGCCTGCTTCAAGCAGAGGTAGTGATACACCTACTAGCAGAGCAACGCGCATTACTGGTGGCCATACAGCGACATCCATTGGGAAACCAAGGATAGCGATGATCATCACCAATAGACCTAGCAGGATAGAACCCGCAGGGATAGGACGCTTCGCAATCGCCGCAGGGATCATGTATGTACCCCAAGATGACGTGATGTTACCACCACCCACTGCTGTACCTACCATTTGACGGATAGAACACATGGTCATGGTGTCATCAACATCCATCAATACGCGTTCAGTTTTCTTCGGATAGTTCAGCTCTTGGAAAATACGGTGACCCAGGAAGTCTGGTGACCACATCGCAACTGCCAGGATTGCGAAAGGCAGAGAAGCAATGAAGTGCTCGAAGTTTGGCATGCCAAGCATCCAACCTTCAGAGGTAGAACCCCACCAGTAAACAGGGTTTAGGTTAGGTAGACCTGTCTCTGTTACAAACTGGATGTCAAAACCTGTACCCAGTGCCAGCGCAATAACCAGACCTGTGAAGGCACAAACTGGAATCGCTAACCAACGCTTGTTGTATTTCGCTAGAAGAGCGTATAGCGCAATCGTCACAGCAAGAACAATCAGGCCAACGTAGCCCATGCTACCTGCTTCAACCGTTGGCGATTGAATGCCTACAGCCCATTCTTGGATAGAGGTAATCTGGCTTACAGTACCCGTTAAACCAAGGAAGATCAGCAAGCCACCGGCAGTACCTTCAGAGGTGAGGTTAACCAGCTTGGACCCCCCTTTGAGGAAGCTCAACGCAAGACCAAAGACACCAATCAAAATTGCTAATGCAAGAGGGTGAGCACCGGCAAGAGCGATCGTGCCGATTAGAGGGATCATTGGACCATGGTTGCCTGCAAGGTTCGCGCGTGGGTTGATGAAACCCGATGCAAGAACACAGAACAGAAACGCTGGAATAAGCATTTCTACACGTGCAACTTCGATGGCGAATTGTTTACCCAGTTCGATGTGGTCCCATGCAGCTGTTAGGCCTTCGGCCCAAGACATCATTACTGCTGAGTACATCGCGATGATACCAATGGTACCAGCAAGCGCAGGAACAAGGTCTTCTAGCTCGAAACGGAAGTCACGGCCAGGAAGGTTTAGCTTGTAGCGGCGTGGGTTCATGATTTGAAGTTCGTGGTCCAGATAGTCTGAACGTGTTGCGAACTCGGAAGCAGGGCGGTGCTTAGCTTGGTATTCGCTTTGCGCCTGGTCGCCAGCTTGCTCGGATGGAGCTTGGATTGACATAAAGTCCTCTTCGTACAAAAGCAATCAATGCTGATTGAGCCCCTCACTTTGTTAGAATTTTGTTTGGCAATATTAGTCGCCAGAAACGTGTTCGTGTGAGGCTAAAATTCGTTACGGAAATACTAACAAAGGTGTCTTTTGTAAACTTGATTTAGATCATTTTCGTGAAAATAAATTACAGACTGAGTGGTCTGAAAATAACGAAATGTGACTTAGTAGATGCTTTATTCCACACAATTAGGGCGGTAAGCAATTATTTTGTAATTAAATTACAGGTGAGGGAGGTCGGTATGTGCTACAGCGTGATAGTAAACCGGCGATTATACTGTGAATCTACGATTGCTCAGAGTGTGAGGAGAGAAGGTTGCAAAGTCGGTCACAGACAAATGACCGACTTTGTTGATTAGGTGTTGAAATACTACAAATTAGTTTGCTGCGCGTGATTTGGCTGCTTGCAGTTTGTGGTAAGAACCCAGCAACTTCTGATGAGTACTAAAGCTTGTTAAATCTGCTTCGGGTGCATCAAGGCCAAAGAAACGGATATCGCCGGAAATTGAGTTCCATACCGCATCAGTGATTGCGTCGCCAAAGGTAAAGCCAAACGCGCGGCGATACTCAACAGGGTTGCGGCTTTCATCTTGAGCTAGCTCTAGGCTCGCGATCAGGCAACGCATAAAGTTCAAGCGGTCTTTACTGTAAATGGTAGCGTTGTACTCTATGCTCCAAGCCGCAAACTCTTGGGCAGACTCTAAGTCACCCATCGCCAGTGCTAACAGACATTTCAGCTCACCGATAGTCAGTGACTTCCAAGCACTTCCAGCATCAGGTGCAATACCCATCAGTTCGCACACCATGTAGCTGTCATCAAAGTCTGACATATCCAGCACATCGAACAGTGATTCCACTTCTTCATCCGCAAAGTCAGTCGCCAATAGCATGCTCATGGCATCACGCAGGTCGGTACCACGGTTGTTGTTGCAAAGTTGAACTTCTTCTGGCGGATAGATTTCAGACCAACCCGGCACAACGATACGACAACAATTTACGCCCAAGTGGTCGTAATCAGCGATATAGGCATCTGCGTCTTCTGCATGTAATTTGCCAAGTAGCCATTCCACCTCTTCTTCAGAGGTACCTTCGAAGTTCCATTCCGTAAACGCATAGTCAGGCGTGTCTTTAAACATGTCCCAAGATACGGTGCCTGATGAATCAATGAAGTGAGTTTCGAGGTTGTGGTGATCGGCCACATCTTCGTCGTGGAACGAAGGTGCTTCGAATACATCCAAATCTTTCAGGCCACGGCCTTGCAGCAATTCGGTGACTGTGCGCTCCAGTGCGACTTGGAAACGAGGGTGCGCCCCCCAAGAGGTGAAACATGTGCCGTTGTTTGGGTTAAACAAGGTTACACAAACGACTGGATAGTTCCCGCCCATCGAGGCGTCATAGACAGCAATAGGAAACCCTTCTTCCACGAGAGCATCAATTGACGCTTTGATGCTCGGGTAGCGGGCAATCACTTCATCAGGGATCTCTGGCATGCTGATGCGCTCAGCGATGATGCGGTTTTTAATCGCGCGCTCGAACACTTCTGACAGACCTTGGCTGCGCGCTTCTGTCTTAGTGTTACCTGCAGACATGCCGTTAGACACATACAGGTTACCGATAATATTCATAGGAACATATACGGTTTGTTGATCGGCCTGACGAATGAACGGCAGTGCACAGATGCCACGTTCTTCATTGCCTGATTGAAGGTCAATCAGATCGCTGGCATTCAGCATTTCTTCTGGATCGTAAAACGCGCGCATTGCGTCATCCAAAAGATCCGTTGGCAGGGTGTCATCATCGGTCAATGGGAACCACTTTTCGTTCGGGTAATGAACAAAAGGGGACTCGGCAATGTCTTGACCCAAGTAGAAATCAGCATAGAAATAGTTGCATGACAGACGTTCGAAATACTCACCCAGTGCAGAAGCCAGCGCGGCTTTTTTGCTGGCACCTTTGCCGTTGGTGAAGTTCATTGGTGCATCAACATCGCGGATGTGCACAGACCAAACATTCGGCACCGGATTCAGCCAGGAAACAGGCTCAACATTGAAGCCAGCAGCTGTCAATTTGGCTTCGAAAGCGTTGATGGATTCTTCTAAAGCTGCGTCTTTACCGGGGATATAGGTTTTCATGTGATTCTCTGTCTCTTTTGAAGGCGCGAAGTATATACGAGGTATATATACCAACATAGAGGTTACGAATATTTTGATATGTTGCGTGCATGCAAAAAATGGATGATTTTCAAGGCTAAGGTTGTGCAATGTGCGTTATAGTCGAGATATCAACTCGTTATTGGCAAGGGACATGAAAACTTTCGGCATCGCTATCTTCATCTTGGGGGTGAGTTTTTCTGCGCAGGCAAACGATCCTGACTTTGCTCGTCACCTTCAGCGCATTGAACAGCTTTTGTCGGAAGACGAACTCACTGAGGCGGCATCAATTGCCAAAGCTCTGGTTGCGGATAATGACGAGCAAGGGGCTTTGCATCAGCGGTTACTCGGATACATTTATCTCAGTGAGGGAGACTATGACCGCGCGTATCTTGCTTATACACAAGCACTGAAATTCAGAAAGTTGCCAGCGAGTTTGCGACAAGACACGCTAGGCGCGTTGGTTTCACTTTCTATGAAGCGTGGAAAGCCTGAAGTGGCGATTCAATATAGCCGTATGTATCTTGAGTCATTCCCACCATACCAACCGGTTGATCAACTCTACACGCGCGCGCTATTTTCCGTGAAAAACTATGCGGGAGCGTTGACGCAGGCCAATGCAATCATTGCAGGATATTCTGATATTCCCGAGTTTATCTGGCAGATAAAAGCCATCAGTGAAGAGCAACTCGGTCAACACCGCGCGTTAATCAATACGACACGTGAACTAAAGCAACGTTTTGGTCAGGATATTCGTTGGACGCGAAAAGAAGCTGCAGCACTTGCTCGCTTAGGGAGCTATCGACAAGCTTTGTCGCTTATGGAAGCGGCGTCGAGCGCGGGGGATACATTGATACAAAACGATTACCTCAACCTCGCACATTATGCTGCCCGAATCGGAGATCCTGATGAGGCCGTTGCTTGGTTAGACAGAGGCATTGAGGCTAACGCGGTGACGACTGACCGTGTCGTAGAAACGTATCGGCTTGAATACAAAATGCAGGCGGCGCGTTGGGCGGATGCTTGGCAAATTGCCTCCGCGTTGAATGAACAACCAGAGCTTCCTTTGCTTAAGGCGCAATGCAAAATTGCGTCTCAACTGCAAAGGTGGGACGCCGCTGTCATATTGGCACAACAGGCCATTGATATGGGCGCGCAAGACGACCCGTACCTATGGGAGATCCTGGGATACAGTGCCATGAAAACCCACCAACTCGATCTGTCACGCTCCGCGTATCATAAGCTCAAGCAGCTTGACCCCCAGGGGGAAGCCGATGTTTGGTTAAAAACGTTAGACTTAATTAAAGCAAATTGAGCCCTGCCATTTATTTTCGGAAGATAATCGGGTCGATAGGTTTTAAATCGAGGAGCTGGATGAGTCTCGCTCTCTCTGTATACCAAATAGGGGGAACATTTGGCTTGCCATTGGGTTTGACTCGCCATCCCGCAAATCGAGAAGAGGTAAACTCTACCGTATTCAGCTTGTAATACAGCGGTATCGTGACTTGCTGCTCGGCAAGAATGAAATGCAGTTCGTTGATAATACGAACTTGTTCGTTTGGATCTGTCGTCAATAAAAACGCTTCGAGCAGGGTATCGACATCCTTGTTGTAGTATTTATGCTGCGCGAATCTTGGTGACGTCGATGTTTGATACATGCTGTTAAATGCAGAGTCGAAATACTTGTATGGCGTCAAACCAGAAAAATAGTTGGTGATACCGATATCAAATTGCCCATTGGTAATGCGTTCTACATATACCGTGAAGGGCAGAGGCACTGCGCGTACGTCTAAACCTATTTTTTTGAGCATATCACTGATGATGTTTGAGGCTGACGTGAAATCTGTCCAACCCGACGGTGCGACAATGGATAAGGAAAAAGGCTTCCCTGATGGGAGATCCCGAAATCCGTCGCCATCCTTGTCAGTAATACCCGCCTCATCCAGCAGTCGCTCTGCCGCTTCAGGATGGAATCGTATGTAGTACAAGTGCTGTTCGGCAGCAGCATCTGACACCCACTTCTTAAACTTTGATTCTAATCCGCTGGCGAAAATGGCCTTTTGGCCTTGGCCAAATAGAGCCACATCAATAAGCATGTCACGCCTTAATCCCATGGATACCGCGCGTCGAAATTGAACGTCATTGATCGCGCTTTTCACCTCTTTGTCAGGGTGGTCGAAGTTAAGCATCAGGCTGACGACGGTCGAAGGTTGATGTGAGTAATGGTAATTGGGTGAATATGAGGCGTAATTGCGGTCAATATCTGGGATAAAAGCACTGGCCCAATCGAATTCACCACGACTTAAGCGTGAAATGAGTTCATCGTTGGTTTTCACCATTGGGTAACGAATGCAGTCGACGTCAAGCGCACTTTTTTGCCAGTAAAGAGCGTTGCGACATTGAACAATATTATTGCTGCTGAACGCTTTGATATTGGTAAACGGCCCCGTTCCAATAGGGTTAGGATTGGTGTAATCCAATTTACGGTCTACCGTTTCCCAGTGGTGTTTGGGAACGATAACTGCACCTGCAATTTTTTGAACAATCTGCGCGTTTGGACGAACTAACGAGACGTAGACCTCATTTTCGCCACGTTTCTCAACATGGCTTATCCACTCTCCGAGTGAATTAGAATCCAATTCAGGGATATCTTTAACTAACTGCAACGAGTACGCGACATCATCGGCAGTAAACGGTGTGCCATCTGACCACTTTATGCCCTTTCTTAGCGTAAGAGTGATGCCTTTTAAGTCAGTATCTAGCTGGTATTTTTCCGCGAGTCGGTAGTGAATCCCGCTTTCCTCAAGGATATAAAGATATTCGAAGATAAAGTCTTTGGTGGTTGCGAGAGAATCGGCACGGAAAGGGTTGTAGTTGCGCACAAAGCCATTTGACAGCTCTGGCATGATGGTCAGCACATTGGGTACTGCACCAGCAGAAAATGTAATGGCCCAGCAGCATGTTGTAAGCAAGCGAAGCAACATAGCTCTATCTTCTCTGAATTTATACGTTATTTTTGCCTATCACCCTACACCAAGCCAAAAGTCCCATCAATGAGATTAGTGAAGGTCTTGTCACTATCGATTGCGTATTTATGCGAAAAATTCGACTTAATTATTACTTTTTACTAGGTTAACAATTTGTTGCCACATAAGGTTTTGGGTGTTATTTTCACATAATTGGGCTTAATCAGTGGATTGTATCGCTGCAGGGTCGAAAATAATAAAAAGGTTAACAACAACCTCTCGTAGAGGTGGCTAGGTCTCAATAAATGCATGAGGGCCCGCTTTGCGGCATATCTGCGAGACATATAAAAATGAGACAGGAGTCAAGCGCATGAAGGACGAAGTGGCGCTTCAAATAAAAGATTTACATAAAACCTTTGGGCAACATGAAGTGCTCAAGGGCATATCACTCGATGCCCACAAGGGCGACGTGATTTCAATTATCGGCTCTTCCGGATCAGGCAAGAGTACGTTTCTCCGTTGTATTAATCTTCTCGAAACGCCAACCAGTGGTGAAATCTGGGTGCAGGGCGAACTCATCGAAATGAAAAACGGTCGCGGTGGTCAAGCTGTGCCGGTGAATGAAAAACAAGTACAACGCATTCGCTCACGTCTGGCTATGGTCTTTCAAGGCTTCAATCTTTGGTCTCATATGACGGTGATGGAAAACGTTATTGAAGCACCAATTCATGTTTTGGGCGTGCCAAAAGCTGAAGCACTAGAGCGCGCTGAGGCCTACCTTCAGCGTGTAGGTCTTTGGGAGCGACGTGATTACTACCCTGGGCATCTGTCTGGTGGTCAACAACAACGTGCTGCCATAGCACGTGCGCTAGCCGTTGAACCTGAAGTGTTACTTTTTGATGAGCCTACTTCCGCACTTGACCCCGAACTGGTTGGTGAAGTCCTAAATGTGATGAAAAGCCTCGCCGAAGAAGGGCGAACCATGTTGGTCGTGACACATGAAATGGCATTTGCCCGAGACGTGTCCAACCATGTGATGTTCTTGCACCAAGGTTTGGTGGAAGAACAAGGTCACCCAGAGAAGCTATTTACCCAGCCCGAGTCTGAACGTCTACAACAGTTCATCTCGTCTATTTACTAAGTTTTATTGCTCTTAAGCTAATGCGTATTGACGCAAAGACCGCAGGTGGAGAAGGAGTTGTACCACCTGATAACAAAATCCATAAGGAGACAGAAAGATGAAAAAATGGTTAGTTGCTGTTGCAGTGACTGCTGCTCTTGGCGCGACAGCTGTTCAAGCGAAAGATTGGAAAGATGTGCGCATCGCTGTGGATGTACCTTATGAACCATTTGAATATAAAGCACCAGATGGCACATTGACTGGCTTTGAAGTTGATCTCGGTAACGCTGTTTGTGAAAACGCGAAGCTGAACTGTAGCTGGGTTGTTCAGGCATGGGACGGCATTATCCCTGGTTTAAAAGCGCGTAAGTACGACGTTATCTTCTCTTCAATGTCCATTACGCCTGAACGTGCCAAGCAGGTTCTGTTCTCAGAACCTTACTACAACACGCCAAGTGGCTACTTCGCGCCAAAAGGCTCCACGGTTAACCCAGCTGATGCTTCATCATTGGAAGGTAAACGTATCGGCGTACAGCGCGGTACTATTCAAGATACGCACGCAACCGACACATTTGGCAAAGTGGCCGAAGTGAAGCGTTATACCACAGGTGATGATCTGGTACTGGATCTTCAAGGTGGTCGTCTGGACATCGTATTGATTGACTTCCCAGTGGGTGAAGCAGCCATTCTAGGCGGTAAAGACGGTGACACCTTTGAAGCGGTCGGCGATACCATTCAATTAGGTGGTGGCGTAGGTGCTGCATTCCGTAAGCGTGACAAAGACCTAGCAGGTATCTTTAACGAGTCACTAGCGGAAGTGAAGGCGAACGGTACGTATGATGAGATTCGTAAGAAGTATTTTGCGTACGACATCAAAATGTAAATCTGCTTCGCTGGTCATAGATGGCACTGTATCGGTGTTAACTGCGCAAACTCGCTTGGTCACTTAGTGAACTAAGCTCCCGGCGACTCGTTTGCTTGTTGCCTTGATACAGCACCATCTATTTACAGCAATCTGTAGAATGGTCAGCAACAGCTATGTTGCAAAAACCATTCTTCAGAAATAAGCCTTGTTCGAATTATTTCTTACAAGGCTGATAAAGCTCTAGGGGAGCGGGTTCGCTCCCTTTCGACTGATAAGCGAAAACGAAATACAAGAGTTATAAAGCGGTCGTTTCGTTGTCAGTGAATTCGTGCAGGAGGAAAGGATGTTAGATCTGCATGGCTATGGCCCATCCATCTTTATGGGGGCGATTTTAACCGTCGAATTGGCGGTGCTGTCGGCGTTTATTGCGGTGTTTCTGGGACTGATCACTGCAATGGCAAGGCTGTCACACAATCCTGTCGCACGGGGTGTGGCGACGGTGTACTCCACCGTTGTCCGAGGCGTGCCAGATTTGGTGCTCATGCTGCTGATCTTTTTCGGCGTCCAAATCATGCTGAACAATTTTTCAGATTGGTTGTATGAAGCCTATGAGATTGACGTTTTCTTTAACGTCGATGAATTCACTGCGGGTGTTGCCACCATTGGCTTTATCTTTGGTGCCTACATGGCTGAAACCTTTCGTGGTGCTTTTCTCGCGGTTGATAGAGGGCAACTTGAGGCTGGAACGGCGTATGGCATGAGCCGCTGGATGGTCTTTCGTCGAATCATGTTCCCCCAAATGATGCGTCATGCATTGCCAGGTATCGGCAATAACTGGCTAGTGCTGGTAAAAACAACGGCATTGGTGTCAGTGATTGGGCTTGCGGATATGACGCGTCTTGCGAAAGAGGCAGCAGGCGCAGTCAACGAGCCGTTTAAGTTTTTCATTCCCGTTGCTGCGGTGTATCTGCTTATCACGTCCATATCTGAATTAGGACTCAAAAGACTTGAGCGAAAATTCAGTGCTGGTGTCGTTAGAGGTTGAGGAGATAACGCATGTTAGAGTCAATTTACGCTTTTCTCGACCAGAACGAGATATTTAATTCAACGACAATTCTGCACTACTGGGATGGCTTGACCGTTACCGTGCAGCTTGTCTTTTTGTCACTGGTGCTCGGGCTGATATTGGCTGTGCCGCTGGCTGTCGCGAGAACATCAAAGAACCCATGGATTAATCGTCCAGTTTGGGTATATGTCTATGTGTTCCGTGGAACGCCTCTGCTTATTCAGCTTTACATCATTTACTATGGTGTGGCGACGATTGAGGGCATACAACAGTCGATGTTCTGGACCGTTGTTGAAGATGCCTTTTACCCCTGCCTCATTGCGTTCGTTCTGAACACTGCCGCGTATACCACGGAAATATTACGTGGTGCGATGATTGCTACGCCGCGCGGGGAAATTGAAGCGGGTAAAGCCTATGGCATGTCACGATTTACGATTTTGCGTCGTATTATTCTGCCTTCGGCATTTCGTCGTGCACTGCCGGCATACAGTAATGAAGTGATCTTTATGCTGCATTCCAGTTCGATTGCTTCTGTCGTGACAATTATCGATCTGACGGGAGCGGCACGAGACATTTATGCTCGCTTCTATGCGCCGTTTGATGCCTTCTTGTTTGTGGCAGCCATTTATCTGTGCCTGACCTTTACCATTGTGTATGGCTTTAAGCGTCTGGAGCATCATTGGCATCGACATTTGAGACCGCTAGAAACCAAATAGCCCTGAGACAGCAGAGACAAAAAAGCCAGCGCAACGACGCTGGCTTTTTTTATGCTGAATTTGGCTTACTTAAACGTTGCCCAAATCGGTGCGTGGTCAGAAGGCTTTTCAATGCCACGGAGTTCGTAATCGATGCCGGTATCAATGCAATCAGCAGCTAGAGATGGCGTTGCCAAAATCACGTCAATACGCAGGCCGCGATTGTCATCAAAGCCGCGAGAGCGGTAGTCAAACCACGAGAACTTGTCGTCTACGTCTGGGAATTGCTGACGGAAGGTATCAACAAACCCCCAATCCATCAAAGTTGCCAGCATTTCACGTTCTTCCGGCTGGAATGAACATTTGCCTGTTTTCAACCAGCGCTTACGGTTGACTTCACCAATGCCAATATCTAAATCAATCGGGCTAATGTTGATGTCGCCCATTACGATCACTTTCTCGTCATTGGTGTGAGCATCATTCAGGTAAGTCATCAAATCCTTGTAGAACTTGCGCTTGGCTGGGTACTTGGTTTCATGCGCGATGTTTTCACCTTGAGGGAAGTAGCCGTTCAGTACCGTAAGTGTGCTGCCGTCTTCTTGTTCGAACGTCGCCATGATCATACGGCGTTGAGCTTCATCATCATCCGTTGGAAAGCCTTTTTGAACCTTAACAGGCTCTTGCTTACACAGCATGGCAACACCGTAATGTGCTTTTTGACCGTGGAAATACACCTTGTAGCCCATGGCTTCAACGTCTTCGACAGGGAAAGCCTCATCGTGAACTTTGATTTCTTGTAAGCCGATGACATCTGGCTGATGTTTCTCGATAAGTGCTTGAAGTTGGTGAAGGCGAGCGCGCAATCCGTTGATATTAAATGAAATGACTTTCATGCTGACTAACTTCTCTTTGGGTTTGAATGCATTGAGTAGGGATAGTGTATCTAAAATTACTTTGTTTAGCTGAACAATAACAAGGTGTTGCTGAGTCCGTGTGTTTTGATAATGCGGCGAAGTCTCATCTTTGCAACTATGCTTTCACTAAAGAATGTATTTGGCACTCAATGTCTTACTTAGAATGTGTGAATTGGACGGAGGCGTTTAAATGAAACTGTGTACGCTAATGAAATCCCTGACCGTAATTCTTGCGCCTTTTGCTTTGTTTGGATGCAGCGAATACGGGGACTTCACACAAGAACAAATTTGTAAGGCGAGTCTTGCTGCGATTAAAGGGAAAAGCCCGTCAATAATGAGTATTGATAAGACGGTGGTTGAGCCCGAAACAGAGCTGAATATTTTCCACATTTCTTATAAACGTCCGGATGATGGCAAGAAATGGTATTACCGCTGCAAAGTTGATAAGACGCGCGCAATTTGGTCTCAAGGGCAAGAGGGGCGTTGGCGAGATCAAGCTCAGGATCCGACGATTCGTTTTGCGATCGAAGGGGATGAAATCAAGATCCATGAAACCTTCCCTGACGGCAGTGCGTCTTTCGATGTCACCTATAACATCTATATGTTGGGCGGTAAGTCCTAACCTTCGTTAAACACGCCCTGAAGCAGGGCGTGTAGCTTCTCTTCTTCGAATTTTTCGAACGACACTGACAAATCCCTTCTGCCGACTTCATTAACGACGAAATATATACTTATCTCATTGACGCAAAGGAGATGAGAGATGGGTAAATTAGTCGACGGTGTATGGCATGACGTCTGGTATGACACGAAATCATCGGGTGGTAAATTCGTGCGAGAGGATGCGGGGTTTCGCTCCTGGGTTACGGCAACAGGCGAAGCGGGGCCAACGGGAGAAAGTGGCTTTAAAGCAGAATCCGGCCGTTATCACCTTTATGTGTCTCTGGCATGCCCATGGGCACACCGGACGCTAATTTTCCGTAAACTGAAAGGCCTTGAAGGGCACATTACTGTCTCTGTAGTCAGCCCTGACATGATGGAAAAAGGCTGGCAGTTTGATGAGCCAGAGTCGCTTTACAGTTTTAACTACATGCATCAGGTGTACACCAAAGCGAAAACTGATTACACCGGACGTGTAACCGTGCCTGTGCTGTGGGATAAACAAACGGAAACCATAGTCAGCAACGAATCGTCTGAAATCATCCGCATGTTCAATACTGCGTTCAACGAGGTGACAGGTAACACGGACGATTTCTATCCAGAAGCATCACGCGGATTGATTGATGATTGGAACGATTATGTCTATCCAAACATCAACAATGGCGTTTATCGCTGCGGTTTTGCGACGACGCAGGAGGCGTATGAAGATGCGTTCGATAATCTATTCGCGGCATTGGACAAAGTGGACGCGCATCTGGCAACCAGTCGTTATCTGGCTGGCGATCAAATCACAGAAGCAGATTGGCGAATCTTCACTACATTGGCGCGTTTTGACCCGGTTTACGTGGGGCACTTCAAATGTAACCGTCAGCAGATTGCCCAGTATGAGCACATCTTTGGTTATCTAAAAGAGTTGTATCAGGTTGCGGGTGTGGCAGAGACAGTGGATATGCACCACATCAAACGTCACTACTACTACAGCCATGCCAACATCAACCCAACACGTGTTGTGCCGAAAGGGCCAGAGCAGGATTTAACAACGCCACATGGTCGCGAAAGTGTTTAATTGTCAGGAAAGCAAAAAGCCAGCTCGATGAGCTGGCTTTTTTAATGATGGTGGTGGGAGAAGGATTCGAACCTTCGAAGGCGGAGCCGTCAGATTTACAGTCTGATCCCTTTGGCCACTCGGGAATCCCACCACGAGTTATTCTAATTGTCTGCTGCGCCGCGAAAATCAAATGAACATCGCCACGAAGCTAAAAGATGGTGGTGGGAGAAGGATTCGAACCTTCGAAGGCGGAGCCGTCAGATTTACAGTCTGATCCCTTTGGCCACTCGGGAATCCCACCACGAGTTATTCTAATTGTCTGCTGCGCTGCGGAAATCAAACGAACATCGCCGCGAAGCTAAAAGATGGTGGTGGGAGAAGGATTCGAACCTTCGAAGGCGGAGCCGTCAGATTTACAGTCTGATCCCTTTGGCCACTCGGGAATCCCACCACGAGTTATTCTAATTGTCTGCTGCACCGCGGAAATCGAAACGAACATCGCCATGAAGCGCAGTAAATGGTGGTGGGAGAAGGATTCGAACCTTCGAAGGCGGAGCCGTCAGATTTACAGTCTGATCCCTTTGGCCACTCGGGAATCCCACCACGCTGTGCGGGGCGCATATTATCAAACGAAGAGGGACTGTAAAGTACTTTTCTTGAAAATGCCGTGCGTTTGCTGTTTTTTTCGGCGTTAGCGCATTTTACGTACGGAGGAAATGAATTTTTGTTGATAGAAGGCAATCAAATTGCGTGAAATTTGAGTAATTATCAGCGGTTGGGTCTAAGTCATCTGCGGGGGATTTCTTTTTCTAGATTTACATTTCTTTACCGCACGTGAGATAGGCATAGAGTAGACTATCGCCAGTTGTCATATACGGTTATCACAATGAAGAACAAAGTCCTTTTCACAGCAGTTGTTGTACTTGGCACCGCCGGCTATTTTGCTTGGCAGGGTAAACCAGAAGCAGCAGATCAACCTGCACCAAATCGTGCGCGTCCAGCGATTGCTGTCGCAACTGCACAAGTCCAAGAGCACCCTGTGGCTCGTAGCCTTTCTTTGATTGGTAACCTGAAATCCGAAAACTCCGTTGTCATTGCCCCTGAGCTGGGTGGCAAGATTGCGTCTGTTCTGGTGAAAGCCGGGCAGCGTGTCGAAGAGGGCGCAACACTCTTTACGTTGGATTCAGCCAAATCTCAGGCTTCAGTTTCTGAAGCGCAAGCCTTCTATAAAGATGAACAACGTAAATTGAGTGAGTTTACCAAGCTCCATAAACGCGGTGCGTTGACCAAAACGGAGTTGGATGCCCAACAGACAAGCGTTGATATTGCTAAAGCGCGTCTGGATGCTGCAAAAGCGGATCTTGATGATCACAGCATTACTGCGCCATTTGCAGGTACTGTAGGGCTTGTAGATATTACCCGTGGACAACTGGTGTCAGCGGGTGAAGCACTGGTTAACCTTGATGATCTCTCTTTAATGCAACTGGACGTTAACGTGCCAGAGCAATACATGAGTGAATTGAACAAGGATATCGACGTATCCGCCAAGTCAAAGGCATGGAAAGGGAAACGCTTTGAAGGTGAATTGTCTGCCGTTGATTCTCGCGTGAACAACGACTCGTTGAATCTTCGTGCTCGCATCAACATCGATAACCAAGAGCGTCTGCTGCGTCCAGGCATGATGATGGAAGCAACTCTGGCGTTTGAACCGCAGGTGAATGCCATTATTCCTGTTCAGGCTATCGAATACTCAGGTACTAAACGCTTTGTCTACCGTGTCGATGATACGGGTACTGCACATCGCACCGAAGTGAAGCTTGGTGCCCGTGTAGAAAACAGCGTTACTGTCGAAAGTGGCCTAAATCTTGGCGATCGCATTGTCGTTCAAGGCTTGGTAAGCATGCGTGATGGCACCAAAGTGAACGATTTGACCGCAGCCAAGGGCGAGGGCAAATAAATGTGGCTCTCGGATGTCTCCGTTAAGCGACCTGTAGTCGCAATCGTTCTGAGCTTGCTGTTGATTGTCTTTGGTATCGTGTCGTTCAGTAAGTTGGCGGTACGTGAATACCCAGATATCGACAGCCCGGTGGTGTCAGTACTGACCATTTATTCCGGTGCCTCTGCCAGCATCATGGAAAGCCAAATCACACAGGTTTTGGAAGATGAGCTTTCCGGTATCAGCGGTATTGAAGAAATCACCTCGGTGAGCCGCAATGGCATGTCACGCATTACCGTGGAATTCAACATTGATTGGGATTTGACGGAAGGCGTGAGTGATGTGCGTGACGCGGTAGCGCGTGCACAGCGTCGCTTACCTGACGAAGCCAATGAACCTATCGTGTCTAAATCGAACGGTTCGGGTGAAGCCTCCATTTATATCAACCTTGCTTCATCGGAAATGGACCGGACCCAGATGACCGAGTACGCGCAACGCGTGCTGGAAGATAAGTTCGGTCTATTAAATGGCGTGAGTTCGGTCGAACTATACGGTGCACTTTATAAAGTGATGTATGTGCGTTTAGACCCGATTTCGATGGCAGGTCGCGGTGTTACCACGCAAGACATTACTGCGGCACTACGCAGCGAAAACTTGGAAAGTCCGGGCGGTGAAATCCGTAACGACATCACCAAGATGACGGTTCGAACCGAGCGTTTGTACCAAACGCCTGAAGATTTTGGTTACCTCGTTGTGCGCACAGCGAGCGATGGCAGCCCAATCTACCTGAAAGACGTTGCTGACGTTTACGTAGGTTCGCAGAATGAAAATGCGACGTACAAGAACAATGGCATCAACAACCTGAGTTTGGGCATTGTGCCTCAGTCTGATGCGAACCCATTGGATGTTGCTGTCGGCGTGCGTGAGTTGGTTGATGAAATGCAGCCGTTCCTGCCAGTCGGTACCAGTCTTTGGGTGGACTATGATTCTACCGTGTTCATCGAACGCTCAATTGCTGAGGTATACAGCACGCTGTTCGTGACAGGTGGTTTGGTTGTCCTGATCCTCTACATCTTTATCGGTCAGGCGCGTGCGACACTGATCCCTGCGGTCACTGTGCCAGTTTCTCTGATCTCGGCATTTATCGCGGCGTACTTCTTAGGCTTCTCGATTAACCTTTTGACCCTGATGGCATTGATTCTGGCTATCGGTCTGGTGGTGGATGATGCCATCGTGGTCGTCGAGAACATGTTCCACCACCTTGAGAAAGGCGATACGCCGCTGGTGGCTGCGTTTAACGGTACCCGCGAAGTAGGTTTTGCCGTTGTGGCAACAACCGCCGTACTGGTGATGGTATTCCTGCCAATCTCCTTTATGGATGGCATGGTCGGCAAGATGTTTACCGAGTTCGCGGTATTGCTGGCAATGGCAGTGATCTTCTCATCCGTGGTTGCACTCACTCTGACGCCGGTTCTTGGTAGTAAGATCCTTAAAGCGAACGTGAAGCGCGGCGCATTCAACCGTATGGTTGACAGCTTGTTCGAATACCTAGAGAACGGTTACCGCAAAGTGGTGAGCTTCTCGGTCAAAGCGCGTTTCGCGGCACCATTGGTGATTGTTGCGTGTATTGGCGGTAGCTTTGCGTTGATGAAAGCATTGCCGGCTGAACTGGTGCCTCAAGAAGACCGCGGTGTGCTGATGGCCTTTGTGAAAGGCGCGGAAGGTACTGCTTACAACCGTATGGTTGGTAACATGGAAGAAGTTGAGCGTCGTCTTCTGCCATTGGTTGATGAAGGGCTGCTGACGTCAATCAGTTTGCAGGCTCCCGCGTTTGGCGGTATGGCTGGTGATCAGACTGGTTTTGTGATCATGCAGCTGGAAGATTGGGACAACCGTGATGTGACAGCCGGCTATGTACTTGGCCGCGTTCAAACGGCACTGGCAGGTATCCCTGACATCTTCGTTCGCGCCTTTATTCCGGGTTTCCGTGGTGGTTCGAGTGAGCCTGTTCAGTTTGTTCTTGGTGGTCCAGATTACCAAGAGCTGAACAAGTGGGCGCAGTTGTTGCTGGATGAAGCGAAAGCCAGCCCGATTCTCCGTGGCGCAGATCTGGATTATGCAGAAACCACGCCTGAGCTGGTGGTGAAAATCGACCGTAAACGTGCGGCTGAACTGGGTATCAGCGTGGACGAAGTGTCGAACACCATGGAAATCATGCTGGGTGGCAGTACGGAAACCACGTTTGTTGATCGTGGTGAAGAGTTCGACGTTTACCTGCGTGGTGACGAATCCCGCTTTAGCAGCAAAGACGACCTGAGCCAGATTTACATGCGCACCCGAACGGGTGATCTGGTGAGTTTAGATACCTTGGCGGAAGTGGAAGAAGTTGCGTCAGCGCAAATGCTTCGTCACTTCAACAAGCAAAAAGCGATCACGCTGAAAGCGAATTTGGGCGATGGCTACACCTTGGGTGATGCCTTGACCTTCTTGGATGCCAAAGCGATTGAGCTTCTGCCTTCTGATATCACCATTAGTTATGCGGGTGAGTCAGCGGAGTTTAAAGACAACCAAAGCAGCATGCTGGTGGTCTTTGGATTGGCGTTGCTTGTGGCATACCTTGTTCTTGCCGCTCAGTTTGAAAGCTTCATCAACCCATTGGTTGTTATGTTAACCGTCCCTATGGGTATTTTTGGTGGCTTGGTCGGTCTGAAATTTGCGGAGCTGGGTCTGAATATCTACTCGCAGATCGGTATGATCATGCTGATAGGTATGGTGACCAAGAACGGTATCTTGATTGTCGAATTTGCTAACCAGCTTCGTGACCGCGGTGTGGCGTTTGAACAAGCGATCATTGATGCGTCTGTGCGTCGTCTTCGTCCAATCATGATGACGGCATTTACTACCATCATTGGCGCGATTCCGTTGATTGTATCGACAGGTGCTGGTTTCGAAAGCCGTGTGGCTGTAGGTACCGTGATTTTTGCGGGTATGTCATTTGCGACAGCGGTAACGCTCATCGTGATCCCTGCGATGTACCGTCTGCTATCGGTGAAAACGAAATCGCCGGGTTATGTGGAAGCCAAACTGAATGCGGAGTTGAAAGCGATGCAACCGCACCGTCACAGTCATGGCGACTTTGATGTGTAATAACGCATTTCATTACGCATAAATTTGAATGCCAGCACCTTAAAAGGGGCTGGCATTTTCTTTATGGATTTCGCAACCACTGGTATGGTTATCGGGTAAACCAAAAACAACACAGGAATAAAGTCATGTCAGAGAAATTGACGCAAGAACAACAAGATCAACTGGATGCCGCGACGTTTCGTCGTTTTCTGTCTCACCTCGACAACAACAAAGACGTGCAGAACATCGATCTGATGATACTTGCTGACTTTTGCCGCAACTGTCTGGGCAAGTGGTACAAAGCAGAAGCCGATAAATTAGGTGTGGACGTGAGCGATGATGCTGCACGTGAGCGTGTCTATGGCATGCCTTACAGTGAGTGGAAAGCGAATCACCAGACGCCTGCAACGGATGAGCAAATGGCGGCGTACAACGCGCGTCAGGAAGCGCGAAAAAACAAGTAAGCGTGAAGTAAAAAGCACCCTAGGGTGCTTTTCTTTTATCTGCTTGTCAGCGTGCCCTGTAAGAACGTCATGGCACTTGCGGTTAGCAGGTGAGGGTGGCTCAATGCGAGTGCCTGCAATTTTGGCAAAATGGTCCCTTGGCAAAAAGGTTTCTCTGTTTGCCGCCAGAAATAATTCTGTTGCGCGCGTTTAGTGGGGTAGAAGGCAACAAAGGGGCGAACTTCGGTTACCACGGGTAAATCAAACGCTTTAGCACTGTCTTCCAAGGCTGCAGTAACAAGCTTGGTGTCGTTGGCGGATACAGGGTAAATCGCACTCGGGTATTTTTTCCTGCTGCTGTGGTTTGCGGTACATGCATGCGTGGCAAGATGAACGCTGACAACGTCCTTCAGCGAAATAGAACATACGTCCACGAAGCAAAACACGGCTTCACTGTCTTTGTTCCCACGTGATTTCACAAACCCTTGCTCAACGCGACTCACTCCTTTCAATGCGCGAAAGACGGCTTCCATACACCAATAACAGGTCCCGCTGACTGCGATATACATATAAACGTGCCTCCTTATCTCGTTTTTAAAGTAAACCTGCGTATTGGCCGTCTTCTTTCAAAAAATGAGAAATTGCCACCAGTTGGGCAAGGTGTAGCGTGTTTTGAGTACGAAAAATTGATACCTAAAACAGCACGGCATGCACTGAACTCACGTACTGACAATGATCATAATAACTAATTGTGATACTGCTTCATCAGGTTTTTCCCAATCTTTCATCTCTATCGCAAATTGTTCAATTTGTTAAAATTCCCATTCTTAAACTATCTGTTTTTCAAGACATTTTTCACACTGTGCTGGTATATTTTCGCCGCCTCTGGGACACGCCAGTGTTTGCCCGTTGGCGATACATTTTGAATCGCTCTCCTTCGCTTCAACAGAAATCACCATTGCAAGTCCAAGGGAGCAAATACAACCATCTTTAGAAACAGGGATAACAGTGAAAAACGTACTATTTTCGTTTAAAGGACGCATCGGTCGTAAACAATTTTGGCTTGGTTCGCTGGTGATGCTGATTCAAAACATCATTCTTTTTGTCGCTTTTTCAATGACCTTTGATATGACGACAAACATGCCAACGGTGGCGGGTTTTGGCATTCTGGCAGTGACCTTAGTGTTAAGTATTTGGGAAGCGACGGCACTTTATGTTAAACGCTTTCATGACCGCAGTAAGAGTGGTTGGTGGGTGCTGATTGGCTTTGTTCCCGTCATTGGTGCGCTTTGGCTGCTAATTGAGTGTGGTTTCTTGAAAGGTGCTGACGGCACCAACCACTTTGGTATGAATCCGAAATTGGCGTAATCAGCGCAATAAAAAACGGCAAAAACCCATGAGGTTTTTGCCGCTTTCTTTTAAAAAGAATTACTGACTTTTGCTATTCAGATCAGCCATGACGCTGTCTTTGTCATTCAGGTAGCTATCTAAGCCTTTTTGGCGCAAGTCGCACGCGGGGCAATCACCACAACCGCTGCCAATCATGCCGTTATAGCAGGTCAGGGTTTGGTCGCGAACGAAGTCCAGTTTGCCGTATTTATCCGCCAATGCCCACGTTTCTGCTTTGTTCAGCCACATCAGTGGTGTGCGAATTTCCAGTTGACGATCCATACCCAACACCAGCGCATTGTTCATCGCTTGGACAAAGTCGTTGCGGCAATCTGGGTAGCCAGAAAAGTCCGTTTCACACACGCCCGTGATCACGGTTTCTGCGCCTAACTGATAGGCATAAATACCCGCCAGCGTCAGGAACAAAATGTTACGGCCTGGCACGAAAGAGTTAGGCAGGCCATTTTCCTGTAACTCGTGAGAAACAGGAATGCTGTCACGGGTCAGCGAGCTGATCGCAAGCTCATTCAACAGACCAACATCCATCACTTTGTGCGAGGTGGCACCCAGTGCTTTCGCGACGTCACAGGCCACGTCGATCTCTTGCTTATGGCGTTGGTTATAGTCGAACGTAATACAGTGTACTTCGTCAAACTCAGACAGAGCCTGAATCAGGCATGTTGTTGAATCTTGGCCACCACTGAAGACGACTACCGCTTTTTTCATGGCTAAATCCTTAACCGGAGAGTTCATTTGCTTGAGGCGAAGTGTACCGCAACTGTGCGTGCAGCTCTATGAGGGGAAGAGAGGAAAGTGCCTCCAACGTTCTGTTGGAGGCAACACAAACTTACGCTTTAGGCTTCGCGTAATGGTTTAGCAGGATGTTGTCGTTTTCAATATCCTTGCGGTATTCCGCGTAAGCTTTGGTCATGGCTTCCAGCTTACCTTTGTACTCAGCTTTACCAATCAAGTTGAACACTTCATACGGATCCTGCTCGATGTTGAACAGGTACTTGCCTTTACCATCACGGTCAACGATCAGCTTGTAATCGTCGATACGCACTGCGTATTCGTTGATTGGATCGTCTTGATACGGCATGTCGATGGTCCAAACCATTGGCTTGGTACGCGCAACTTCTTTGCCTTCAAAGGTATCCGTGATGGATACGCCGTCGATCACACGGTCAGTCGGCAGATCAAAGCCGATCATCGTGGACAACGTCGGTACCACATCCAAACCGTAAACAGGCTCATGAGATTGTGACGCTGCGTTGATGCCAGGGCCCGCCATGATCATAGGAACGCGGATACCGCCTTCAAACAGGTTGTCTTTACGGCCACGCAGACCGCCAGTTTCACCTGCCATGTTCAGTTCCCAAGGCTTACGCGCTTCGCGGGTTACTGGGCCATTGTCTGACGAGAACAGGAAGATGGTGTTGTCGTATTCACCCATCTCTTTCAGCTTGGCGACGATACGGCCTACCTGCGCATCCATGTAGGTGATGTTGGCGTAGTATTCGCCCTGACCACGGTAAGGTTGGCCTTTCCAATCCCAGTGGTACAGGTCTGGGTTTTCTTTAGCGAATTCAGTGATGTAGTCACTGTACATGTCCAAATATTCTTTTGGCGATGCAATTGGGGTGTGTACTTCTGGGAACGGCACGTACAGGAAGAACGGGTCTTCTTTGTTGATGCTGCTCAGCCACTCGATGGATTCATCGGCAACTACGCCACCTGCATAGTCATGGGTTTCGCCAACAGGCTTGCCGTTACGAATGAAGTTGTCTGGGTAAATCTTACCGTGGCGCAGGCTGCCGTCTGCACGTGGTTTTTCTACCTTCGCATTTTTCTGCCAGCCCGCGTACATCGCGAACGAGTAGTCAAAGCCCAGATCTGCCGCTTGTGGGTGTTCGGTCATGTGCGCGCCACCATTTAGGTGCACTTTACCCATCAATGCGGTGTTGTAGCCTTCGTCTTTCAGCATGTGCGCCAGCGTACGCTCACCCCAGCCAATGTGTACGTTTTGGCTGTCTGGGATCCAAGAGCGAATACCGGTACGGTAAGGCGTACGACCCGTCAGCAGACCTGCACGAGAAGGCGAACAAAGTGGAGCAGGTGCATAGTACTGGGTGAACTTGATACCTTCTTGCGCCAGTTTGTCGATGTTTGGCGTTTTCACGATTTGGTGGCCGTACGACGCAAGGTCGCCGTAGCCCAAATCGTCAACATAGAAAATCACAACGTTTGGCTTTTCAGCTGTGTTTGCTGTTGTTGCAGGGTTACTGGCACACGCAGTTGTCGCCAGTGCAGCCAGTGCAATTGCACTCGCTAGTTTGGTTTTTCTCATTATTTTTACTCTTTGGTTTAAATCGTCCTTTAAATAAAAAAGAGCGTCACGTTATTTAAAGGAGGTTATTTACGATGTACTTCATGGTGCTTTGGGTGTTCTTGAAAAAGGTCTTGTAGGACTGACAAAGGTGGTTGGAACCGTCTGGTTTCGTGTGTTTCGGACAGCCGCCATTGCACACAGACAGGAACTCACACTTTTGGCAGTACTTGGTGCTGCGAAGAGACAGAAATGCCTGATGCTTTTGGCTCGCCGCTGCGTCAGAGAAGGTGGTGTCGGCAATATTGCCGAGCTGGTATTTGTCTTCCACATAGTGATCGCAGGAATAAACGGCACCATTGGATTCAATGACAAACGGTGAACCACATTCTTTATTGTGGAAACAGATAAGCGGGTAGCCGTTGGCGTGTGATGACATGGCACTTTCAAAGTTCATCACGAACATAAAGCCGATATCGCCTTCGACCCACTCTTTAAACACGTCAGTGAGGAAAGTGCCGAAGCCTTTTTCTGGCACAGTAAAACCAAGCGGCTTTCCTTTGTGATAGGCGACAACAGGGATGAACTGAATGAAGCGGGCACCCATCTGTTTGATGTTGTTGTACACCTGCTTACCTTTGTTCCAGTTGGCACTGTTAACGGTGCAGAGCACGTTGTATTCCACGCCTGCCTCATTAAACATCTGAACGGTTTGTTTCACTTTCTGGTAGGTATCGCCGCCAGAAAGGGTAATGCGGTATTTATCGTGTGCCGCTTGAGTACCATCAAGCGAAATACCGACTAAGAATTGGTTCTCTTTTAGAAACGCGACCCATTGTTTATTGATAGCGATGCCATTGGTTTGCAGTGAGTTAGTAATCACTTTCCCGTTGGCGTACTTTTGCTGTAAGGCAACGGCTTTACGGAAGAAATCGAGTCCGGCCAAAGTAGGTTCGCCACCTTGCCAGACAAAACTCACCTGAGGCGCATTAGCATCCTCAATGTATTGCTGAACAAAGCGTTCGAGCGTCTCGTCCGACATGCATTCTGTCGGTTTACTGGAAAGGGATTCCGCCGTGCCAAGGTAAAAGCAGTACTCGCACTTTAGGTTGCATTTATCACTGACAGGCTTTGCCATAACGGTGAAGTTATTAGCATTCATGGGGTGTTCCTTATTCTTTTTATTGTTGCGAACGCGCGTTTTTCTGTTGCGAATCGTCAGGCAGTAACCCTGAAAAAATTGCGTGAACTTATAGCGTGTAAACGTTTGCGCAGAAATGGTTTTCTTTCGGAATTGTGTGAAAGGTCAATAAGGCGAGTGCAGAAAAACCAGTCTCCCAGTCATTATTCTTTCGGCTGACTGAAATTCTGGCTAACGCTATGATTTTTAAATGTTATGAGGCTGATAAGAAATCGTGAGGGTTCGTTGTGCATATACCGCGAAACGTGTCACCTGTCTGATCCTACAGGTGATATTTTTTTCTACGCATGCAAACTAATCATACCCATAAATACAAGGACGTAAGCGTGAAAATACTGGAAAGAGACAGCCTGCCGAGAGGCGGGTTTGCAGGTATCGAAGAAACCCGTTTAGTGGTAGACAAAAAGCTAGGTGGCAATGGCAACACATGGGACGGGCTGGGGCAGTTTGTCTATCTGGCAGATGCGCGTTATCTGCCTTTCGGTGAGAGTAAAATGCATAGCCACCGCGAAGTCGATGTGATCACCGTGATGCTTGAAGGCGACCTGCAACATGAAGGGTCGATGAAGCATGGTCGTTCACTGAAAGCGAATGAAGTACAGGTTCAGCGCGCAGGTGGGGAAGGGTTTAGTCACAATGAAATCAATCCTGCTGAATTTCGCTGCAGGTTACTGCAAGTATGGGCTTTGCCTGAAACGGCCGGAGAGCGTGCCGATTACAAAAGCTATGAAATCGCCTTGGGTGAACTCACACAGATCTATGGGGATGACCCCAGTGGCAAGGCAGATACTTTTTCATCGTCTACCCGTATCTATGTCGGTTTACTAACGAAAGGGCAAACAGTATCGCTACCGGAAAACTATATGCTTTATGCGGTAAATGGTCGTGCTCTGATTGATGATAATTTAGTGAAAGACGGTACGTTGGTGTCAGGAAACGGTGGCTTTCTCGTGGTGGACTCGGACGATGTGCACCTGACGCTTATTGAGGCCTAATGTGGGCGCAAAAAGAAAAGGCGTATAAAACGCCTTTTCTTTTTCAGGGTGATTAATTGAATTTCTTCAAGTAATCCAACGTTGGGTAGATGTCGCCAATGTTTTCGGCTACCCAGTTGTCGTCGAAGTGCGTGTCTAGGTAGCGATCGCCGCTGTCACAAAGCAAAGTAACCAGTGAACCTTTTTCGCCGTTAGCCTTCATCTCTTCCGCAAGTTTTAATACACCAAACAGGTTCGTACCCGTTGATGGACCTGCTTTGCGGCCAAGAATGCCTTCCAACCAGTGAACGGTTGCGACACTGTCAACGTCAGCAATGGTTTCCATGCGGTCGATAACACCGGGAATAAAGCTTGGCTCTACGCGAGGGCGGCCAATGCCTTCAATTTTTCCTCCGCGATCCAACGTCAGTGTTGCATCACCGGTTTTGTAGAACTCATGGAACACCGAATTTTCTGGGTCTACCGCCATCAATTTGGTGTGGTGGCAACGGTAGCGAATGAAACGGCCAATGGTCGCAGAGGTACCGCCTGTGCCTGGGCTCATCACAATCCAGCTTGGCACTGGGTAACGCTCGTACGTCATTTGGCTAAAAATGCTGTTCGCGATGTTGTTGTTGCTGCGCCAGTCGGTTGCGCGTTCGGCGTAAGTGAACTGATCCATGTAGTGACCGTTCAGTTCTTCTGCCAAGCGGCGTGATTCCGCATAAATCTCGTCTGAGCGTTCAACAAAGTGCGCTTCACCGCCGTAGAACTGGATTTGTTCAATCTTTTTCTTAGCGGTGGTTTTTGGCACAACCGCGATGAATCTCAATCCCAGCAGACGAGCAAAGTAGGCTTCAGAAATGGCGGTGCTGCCTGATGAAGATTCAATGATGGTGGTGTCTTTGTTAATCCAGCCGTTACACAAACCGTAGAGGAAAAGTGAGCGTGCAAGGCGGTGTTTCAGGCTGCCCGTTGGGTGCGTGCTTTCATCTTTTAGGTAGATGTCGATATCGCATTCTTCGAAATACGGCAGATCCAATTTGATCAAATGGGTATCGGCAGAGCGTTGTACATCCGCTTCAATTTTACGGATTGCTTCGCACGTCCAGTTACAGGTAGCAGCAGAACAGCATTTGTTTTTCATTATTGTTGCTTCTCTCAATAGGCGTAGGGATAGGATTACTATAAGTGCTTGTTAAGAGTATTTTTTTGCTATTTGTTGGGTAAAAATGCGTCTTTGTGGAAAATTCATATACAAAATCACTTAGAAAAGAAAAAAATTTCCCTTTACTATGTCTAAGTAGAATATTTGTCCTTTTAATGGTCTGTCCCAATGACAATTTCACTAGATAAAGTAGATCGACAATTGCTTGACTGGTTACAACGAGATGCCTCATTGTCGTTGTCTGAACTTGCCGAACACGTGAACCTTACCACCACGCCGTGCTGGAAGCGTTTAAAGCGTTTGGAAGAGAGTGGTGTATTGCGAAAGCGGGTCGCGTTGCTTGACCCTGAAGCATTGGGCCTCTCATTTACTGCGTTTGTACACATCAAAACGTCCGACCATTCAGAGGCGTGGTATCGAAAATTTGTCGATGCTGTCACCCCGTTTCCAGAAGTGATGGAGTGCTACCGCATGGCCGGCGAGTACGATTACATGATGAAGGTGCAAGTCGCCGACATGTCGGCCTATGACCGTTTCTATAAAAAGCTGGTGAATAGCATTGAAGGGCTCACTAACGTGACGTCTACCTTTGCGATGGAACCATTAAAGTACACGACAGCACTGCCTTTGTAACATATTGGACGTAACAGCAATTTAAATCAGGCGGAAAATAGACCTGATGTATAAGGTTATCGCGCACGGGAGGATGGATGCGCATATTTCTAGAGCTAGGTTGGTTTTTTAAGATGGCGTGGAAACGCTATCTTGGTGCGATCATTATCTTTTTCTTTGTCGCCGGCTTTGAGCTGATCCCACCTAAAGCGATTGGTTGGCTGGTGGATGGCGTCATCGCGGGTGATATTCATCGTAACCAGATGCTTATGATCTTAGGCGCACTCGTTTTGCTGTGGGGCTTCGTCTACCTTCTTCGCATTATCTGGCGTATCTGGCTCTTTGGTGCCGCCGCCGAGTTGGGCACAGTTCTTCGCGATAAGCTCTACCGCCATTTCACCACGCACGCGCCCCCGTTTTTCGATCGTTACCGAACGGGTGATTTGATGGCGCGCTCTACCAATGACGTCAAAGCCGTTGTGATGACAGCAGGCGAGGGCGTTCTCACATTAGCGGACTCGCTGATCACCGGCCTTGCGGTTCTTATCGTGATGACCACCCTCATGAGTTGGGAGCTAACCTTGTTAGCACTGGCCCCAATGCCCGTGATGGCGATTCTCGTCAATCGATTTGGCGAACAACTGCACCATCGCTTTACGGCTTCTCAAGCGGCGTTTTCCTCGTTGTCAGACGAAACTCAATCGTCTCTGAATGGCATTCGTATGATCCGCGCGTTTGGTTTGGAATCGCAGCAAATCGACCGCTTTAATGCTGTGGCAGATGATACGGGCGAAAAGAACATGGAAGTTGCAAAAGTGGATGCCATGTTTGATCCGGTTATCTATATCACTATCGGAGCCTCGTTTTTCTGCTCTATCAGTGGTGGTGGTTACATGGTGGCCAACGGCATGATGACCTTAGGAGAATTAACCGCTTTTACGTTGTATCAGGGGTTGATGATTTGGCCAATGCTGGCGGTGGCCTGGTTGTTTAACATCATTGAACGTGGTTCTGCGGCGTGGAAGCGTATCAAAGAAATCTTGGACACCGCACCGGACTTGGTGGACGGTGACGCAAGTCTGCCAGACACCAAAGAAACGCTCTCTATCAACGTTGATCAATTCACTTGGCGCGGTCACGAACAACCTGCGTTACGAGACATTTCAGTCAGTTTACCGCCGGGTAAAATGCTTGGTATTGCCGGCCCTGTGGGGAGCGGGAAAACCACCCTTCTTTCGTTGATGTTGAGGTTTGAAGACCCTGTTCAGGGGCGTTTGCAGTACGGCGATATCGACCTTCGCGCGTTCAAACTCGGAGATTGGCGCGGCAAAATGGCTGTAGTGACTCAAACGCCATTTCTGTTTTCGAGAAGCATTGCAGACAACATTGCACTAGGTAAGCCAGATGCAACGCGAGAGGAGATCCGTGCTGCGGCGGAGCTCGCCTGTATTGATGAAGACATTATCCAATTTAGAGAAGGTTATGACACCTTGGTGGGTGAGAAAGGCATTACCTTATCCGGTGGACAAAAGCAGCGTATCTCGATTGCGCGGGCATTGCTTTTGGATGCGGAAATTCTAGTGCTGGATGATGCGCTCTCCGCCGTAGATGGGCGCACTGAACACCACATCTTGAAGAATTTACATGACAGAGCGCAGCACCAAACCACGGTCGTGATAGCGCACCGACTCTCTGCGCTTGAATCCGCTGACGAAATTATCGTTTTGCAAAAAGGCCATATCGAAGAAAGGGGTCGCCACAAAGAGCTCATCAACGCGAACGGCTGGTATGCGGAAATGCAACGTTACCAACAACTTGAACAAGCATTGGAGGAGGCGTAATGAGTAAACGTGAAACCCTAAAACGCCTGCTGCGGTATTTGTTGGCGGATAAAGCTTCGTTTGCCATCGCGGCGGTGTTTCTTTTGTGTGCTGTGGTGGCTGACGTCAGTGGACCTTGGTTGATCCGTATTTTTCTCGATGATTACGTTGCCAAAGATCATTACCCCGCCACCATGCTCTGGGCACTTGCCGTTGGTTATATTGCCGTCACCGTTTTGTCTGGCATGCTGCACTATGCCTATGGGATACGCTTTAGCCGTATCGCGATTGATATCGTGCAGACTATTCGTAAAAAGGTGTATGCCAGTATCATCAGTCAGCCGTTGTCGGCGTTTGATTATGTGCCTGCGGGGAAATTGGTCTCACGCGTCACCAATGATACGGAATCACTCAAAGAGCTGTATGTGCAGGTAGTGGCGAGCTTCTTACAAGCCAGTGCCCTGATCGTGGCGATGTTGACGGCCATGTATTTGTTGAGCCCACAACTGACCATTGTGGTTGCCATTCTGATCCCAACCGTTGTTCTCGTGATGTACTACTACCAGCGACGCTCATCCCCAGCGTATCGTGATTCACGGGATTTGCTGACAGACATCAACTCGGTCATGAGCGAATCTATCCAAGGCATGAGTCTGATTCAGTTGATGGGGCAAGAGCAGCGATTCTCTGAACGTTTCGCCTCTTTGACGGATCAGCACTACACGACCGAAGTGAAGATCGTCAAGATTAACGGCATTTTCCTGCGTCCGCTTATCGACTTATTGTCCGGTATCGCACTCATTTCATTAGCAGCCATTTTCGGTTGGACGGGCAGCGACGTGATTGGCGTGGGTGTGCTCTATGCGTTTATCAGCTATCTCGGACGCGTGACAGAGCCATTGATTGAATTGATGCAGCGTTTGTCATTGCTTCAACAAGCGATAATGGCGGGGGAGCGTCTGTTCGAGCTCATGGATGCGAAAGCGCAAGAGTATGGTGATGATGACCGATTATTAGATTCGGGCGACATCGCGATTACCGATCTTCACTTTAGCTATGATGGAAAAACACAGGTGCTGAATAACATCAACGTCTCTGTCAAAGAAGGTGAGTTCCTTGCGTTGGTTGGGCATACAGGTAGCGGAAAAAGTACGCTGGCTTCATTGCTAATGGGGTTCTACCCCGTTCAACAAGGGGAAATCGCGCTGGGCGGGCGACCATTGTCGACGTTTTCCCAACGCGCGTTACGTTCAGGGATCGCCATGGTGCAACAAGACCCTCATGTCTTGTCCGATTCCTTTCGTGAGAACGTGACCTTAGGACGACAAGTGACCGATGAACAAGTCTGGAAAGCCCTAGAGCAGGTTGATTTGTTGGAGTATGTACAGCAACTACCCCAACAGTTAGACACGCCAATCGGCGTGGGAGAAATCACCTTGTCAGCGGGACAAAAGCAACTTCTTGCGTTGGCACGCGTCTTGGTCGAAAAGCCAAAAATTCTGATTTTGGATGAGGCAACCGCCAACATTGATTCAGGGACGGAAGAGCGTGTCCAAAAAGCCTTGGCAGTGCTGCGTCAGTCCATGACCATTGTGGTAATTGCGCACCGTTTGTCGACTATCGCGGACGCAGACCACATCATGGTGCTTCATCATGGTGATGTTGAAGAGCAAGGCGACCATCAGGGCTTGCTGGCGAAAAAGGGACGATACTGGCAGATGTATCAGCTTCAACAAACCCGTGCGCACCTCAAAGAAATTGAGCATGCGTGTGCCGAAGCGGAGCAAAGTGTATAGCGGCAAATAGCCATCAGGCTGGATAACGGCAGAGGACAGTATGGTGAATCCCGATACCGTCATTGATATTTGGCACTCATCAGTCACAGAGCTTGCCACACTGAGTGTGGTGCCGGATGGCTGTCGGGATGTCATTGTCACGGAAGAAGGCGAGGGAAGGGCTGTGCATGTCTCGCCGCTATATGCGAATACCATTCAGGTTGAAATGAGGCCGGGCGTTGTCATGATGGGGTTTCGGTTTGCGCCGGGAACATCCATAAACGAGGCGGGCCTTCTTTCGGCCATTCGTGAGTCACCTAATGATATTGCAGATAAAATTGCCGTATTTACTCACCTTTGCCCCAATGTGGCGGAAATTCTCGCTCAAACCCGTATTCACCAAGGGAAAACCTCGTCACTGGCCTCGACTTTGGGAGTGAGTGAACGGACACTTCAGCGTTGTTTATCTCGTGAAACAGGGACCTCACCTGTGTTTTGGCTGCAATTGGCACGGGCACGACAAAGCGCACTTTCCATTGGTGAAGGAAAGCCACTTTGCGATATTGCCTTTGATGAAGGGTATGCCGATCAGGCTCATCTCACTCGAGAAATTAAACGTTGGTTTGGCGTCACTCCCACAGTGCTAAAAGGTCGCCATGATCTTTTAAGTCAACTCACTGCTCCTGGCTTTTGAGTCATGGGTGTCTTTTCGCTTCTGTTACTGGTCAACGGCTACGGGGTAACTGGGGTACAAATTTCAACCAGCGTGCCATTGATATCGCGAACATAAGCGGTGGTTTGCCCCCACGGCATGTGTTCGACGTCTTGAACCAAGACTGCACCCGCGTCTATGGCCTTTGCCAATTTGGCTTTTACGTCATCGGTTTCAAAGGCGATTTCAAAACTTGACGAGGAGGCATCCAGAGGTTTTGGGTTTTTACCCAGTTCTTTCATCAGCGTCATGGATGAAAAAGCCAACTTGGTTTCGCCGGTGATAAGCTCACCATAGTCGCCACTTTCATGTAAAAAGCCCCGCGTTAAACCAAACGCTTCTTCATAAAACGACAGGGTTCTTGCCACGTCTTCGACGTATAAAATGGTGTATCGAAAAATCATGTCAGCATCCTTGTAAGCGGTTTTTCTGTAGCTTAATCCAAGGCTCTTGGGCTGTATTGAATATTTCCGACAGCACATTTTAAGTGATATCTCTCGAACGCAATAATGCGTAAAAAACCTCACATTTTCAGTGAAATGAGAACCCGATCCTTCGTCATCGTTTCGTCATTTTCGTTGAACCAAAACGTCACGGGATAGAAACCCAATCGTCATTTTTCTCTTCTACCTTTAGCCCCGCTTTTTCTTTATTGGGCAGGAAAGCCCCTCAAATACAATAAGGTAGTAAAAAATGAAAATCGCAGTGTTAACGTCCGCAATACTTGTCGCTCTGACTTCACTTCCAGCAAATGCAGCAACGGTTTACGACAGTGAAGGCACTGTTTTGAAAGTGGGGGGCCGTGCTGAAGCGCGTTTTAATGTGTCTGATGGTAATGAAAGTGACAGCAACAGCACGTTTGAAGACAAATCTCGTGCACGCGTTAATTTGAAAGGAAAGACGGCACTTTCAGATGACCTTTACGGCTTTGGTAAGTATGAAGCGGAGTTTTCAGGTGATGACAGCCTGAAAAACCGCTACATCTTCGCAGGTGTTGGTACAACAGTCGGTGAGTTTTCTTACGGTAAGCAAGACTCTGCGCAAGTTCAATTGACGAATGTGACTGATGTCATGGCGACCTTTGGTGGCGACGCTGCGGATTTAGTGTCAGGCAACAAAGACAAGCGCGACAACAATTTCCTTTACGCGGGCGAGTTTGATGCCCTGTCTATTCAGGCTAACTACATTGCAGCAGACGAAAAAGATGCAGACAGCTACGGCATCTCAGCCATGTACGGTATGGGTTCTGTAAGTCTGGGCGCGGGTTACGTTGCACAAGATGCAGGCACCGAAACTGACGACCAAATCAACGTTGTTGCACAATTCGCGCAAGGCGGCATTACGCTGGGTGCGCTGTTCACCACGGGTTCAAAGAGCAAGCAAGACTACACGGGTTACGAACTAGCAGCGCAATACAAGGCGACCAAAGAACTGAAATTGGTGGCGGTATACAACTTCGGTGAGTTCGACAACACGAACACTGAAGAAGCGAACAACTTCGCTGCAGAAGCGGTTTACAAGTTTAATGGTCACTTCCGTACGTACGTGGGTTACAAATTCGAAGGCTTAAAAGGCAAAGATGATCAGCTGCAAGCGGGTGTTCGTTACGACTTCTAAGTCGGCCTAGCAGAAAAAAGGCCAGCGATGTCGCTGGCCTTTTTTACTAGGATTTTTTGCTCTGACGCATCAAACCTTCTTGAACGGCCGAAGCAACAAGCTCACCGCGTTGATTGAATATTTCACCGCGAACGAGACCACGAGAACCGTGAGCGGAAGGGCTATCGATAGCAAACAGCAGCCACTCGTCCATACGGAATTCGCGGTGGAACCACATCGCATGGTCAATGGTGGCGACTTTCAGTTTTGGCGTCATCACTGTCACGCCGTGCGGTTGCAATGCGGTGGTTAAAAAGCCCCAGTCTGACGCGTAAGCCAGCAAGTATTGATGCACGCGAAGATCGTCACTCATTTTGCCGTTAGCGCGGATCCAAAGGTATTGCTTCGCTTCTGCTTTTTGAGGTTGAAGTGGGTTAATGATATTGACTGGACGCACTTCAATCGGACGTTCACCACCGAAGGTTTCAATGAGCTTTTTAGGAAGATGCTGTGCAATACTGTCGACCAATTGCTTTTCTGACATCAATCCATCAGGGCCTGCCACTTGCGGCATGGCTGACTGGTGCTCAAAGCCAGGCTCGTTTTTGTGGTAAGAGGCCGTGAGGTAGAAAATAGGTTGACCGTACTGAATGGCTTTAACACGTCGCGTGCTGAAACTGTTGCCATCACGCAGGTTTTCAACGTCGTAAACGATCGGTTTTTCTGGATCGCCGGGTCTTAGAAAATAACTGTGAAAGGAATGCACGAAACGGTCGCCACTGACCGTTCCTTTGGCTGCAGAAAGCGCCTGACCAATGACTTGACCGCCGTATACTTGAGGTAAGCCCAAGTTTTCACTCTGGCCGCGGTAAATGCCTTCTTCAATTTGTTCTAGCTTGAGTAGTGTTAGCAACTCTTCAAGTTTTGTGCTCATAAACCCTCTGATACACGCACTTTGCATAAATTGACAAAGAAATGACATATTCCTCTCAATTTATCCATAAATTATTTGGAATCTAGAGGTTAATATACCAGAGCTAGAGTGTGTCAGTGTGAAAACCTGTGATCTTAAACCCATAAATTGGATGCGGGTTTTTATTCAATCCTGTTACACTATTGTTAGTTTTCTCTATACAGCTTAGACGTTGGAGCTCAGTACCATGAAGAAGGTGTTTTTTGGTTTTTTTGCGGCACTGTCGCTGCTCGCATTCACTGCATGCAGTAGCTTCATGGAAGATAGGGACATGGCAAATATTATCGGGGATGTTTATTACCTTCAGCGCATCGCATTGCCAGACAACGCAAAGCTAACGGTAACACTGGCAGACGTATCCTTGGCTGATGCACCGATGGATGTGATCAGTAGCCAATCATACATTACGGAAGGCCAACAGGTGCCTTTACCGTTTAACCTCAGCTACTCTCCTTCAGAAATTAAGCCAAATCACACCTACAGTGTGAGCGCAAAAATTGAAGTAGATGGGGAGCTCATGTTTATCAGTGATACGGCGTATAACGTGATCACTGACCCTGATCATACGGCAAATGTCAGAATACAAGTCGTTAGCGTACAACGCTAAGCAGGCTCTCCATCCCAACGGAAACGGCGCAAAGAAATGGTGCCGTTTTCTTTTACCTCGATACCGTCATCCAACAGTTTTTCACGTTGTACCGTGAATCTCGCTCCCGTCAGAGAAATCATCCCTTTCGCGTTCACCACTCTAAACCAAGGCAGGCGACTATCTTTGGGTAATGCGCCTAATAATTTTCCCACATGACGCGCATGCCGAGGGTAGCCCGCCATTTTTGCGACGTCGCCGTAAGTTGTTACTTTTCCTTGAGGAATCTGCGCCAGCACGGCATAGATTTGCAGATCAAAATTAGGCATATTGAAAGTAGTCATTACATTGATTGAGCTAAATTTACGTAAGAACAATCATACCAAGTGTGTACGAACAAAGATAAAGAAAGGGCATAAGCCTTAAAGAAAACCACACGCTTGTAGAACAAAAAGGTCGACATAGAAGCGCAAGGAGGTGTGGCTATGTGGTATTCGACAATGCTCATGATAACGTCAGCAGTGATGGTAGTGGGAGCGGCACTTTCACTAGCGATTGCTGATGGCAACATCCCGTTAATTGCCTTCGCTATTCCTGCGCTTTTCTTTGCGCGCGGTGGTATTGCTGTATGGATTCTCGCGTTGAGTCTGGTTGGCTTTGGTGCGGTAACACCGGATCAGCCCATCTCTATATCGCTCAGCCTTTGGATGATTTTGCCCGCACTGGTACTGATCACCGGCGTTAAGCGTAACTGGCAAGTGTCTGTGCTTGTGATCTCCGTGATCATAGCGATGGAGTGCGGCTTGTTAGCACTGCAAAGCGACCAAAAGCTCGGTGGGGCGATGAGCTACACCTTAATGCAGATACTGTGTGTGATTTTGGTGTGGGTATCTGTTTATTTCTGGAAGCCCGTTCAAGTGAGCTGGTGGCCAGCGGTTCTGATTGTTGTCCTTTTTGCTGGTGGCTGGTCGCAAGCTGCGTTGCTGGCCTTCTGTGGCAGCGTATTGGCGTTAACCCTGCAAGAACTGCAGCGCATTGGTGGTGACTCACGCGGCGATAAACTGAGTGTGATTCTTCCTGCCATTGCGTTTGCGACCATCGTGGTGATCCCTGAATTCAGCGTACCTAACCCGGTATTTGTAGCGTGGCTACTGTCTCTCACCATTGCTTGGCTTGGAGATTATTTGATCAATACAGAAAATGAAGAAGAGTAGGCGGGTAAAATCTCACCACTTGATAAGCGAAACCCCGATAACCCCTTGCATTGGTCGCGGCCATCCCACATAATGCGCTCGAACCAACGGTTTCTTTCTCAAGAAACTTTAGGTGTATCAAATCTATGGAGGCCTCCTTGGTCCTCCCGCAACACTAACTTGTGAACTGGGTCAGATCCGGAAGGAAGCAGCCCGCGCTTGGGACGTGTGTGCCGGGATGTGGCTGGGGAGGCTTCCACCCATCTAGCGTTTTTGTTTCTGACACCATAAGTTTGCAAATTAGCACCACAAGCTTGCAAATTGACACCATAAGATTGCACAACTACATTTATTTGTAACAAAACAACATGCGGTAAACGCCCATGTATCGTCGCAATCTAAAGCACTCTCGCGTAAAAAACCTCTTTAAATTCTCCAGCTTAAAGAACAATACCGTTCTTACCGTTGAATCATCATTAGAGTTCGATACTTGCTTTCACCTCGAATATTGCAAAGAAATTGTGTATTTCGAGGCTCAGCCAGAAGGCTTTTACTATCAATTTGAAGGTAAAAAGCTGCCTTATACGCCAGATTTTCGGGTTAGCTATGAAGACGGACGTGAGGCATTTCTGGAGATAAAGCCTGCCAGCAAAATTGACGGGGATGATTTTCGTCGGAAGTTTGTCGGCAAAATGGAAGTGGCAAAATCTTTGGGGTGTCCTCTGTCATTGGTGACCGATAACCAAATCAGAGTTAATCCAGTCCTATACAATCTGAAGTTATTGCACCGCTATACAGGTATCGTTGGGGTAAATGCTATCCAGATGCAGTTGCTCAAAGTGGTGAGAGCAAGTGGGTTAGTTTCCATCAATGACTTATCACAACGGATTCATGTCTCTAGCGGAGAGTTAAAAGCCAACGCCCTGGCGTTAATTTCACGTGGGCAATTGCAGGCAGAATTGAATAAAGAGAAATTTGGCATGCACAGTGTGGTGTGGGTTGGAGCATGAACTCTAGCGATGACGACGATAGCTTTCCACTGTTCAACAATGAATTTTCGCCGTCATCGAGTTCGGAAAATAGACCAAATAGTTCCCCATCCAAAGAACCACAAAAGCTGATAGAAAGAGATCTTGATAGCTATCCTGCACACCTGAAAGAAGAAGCCATCAAACGCTTTCGACTACTTGCCTTTATCAATAAAAAACTCAATGGTGGCTGGACACCTAAAAACCTTGACCCGCTCATTAAGCAACACTTTGAAGATGCAAAAGAATCAAGCCCGCCTTCAAGCTGGACAGTTCGCAATTGGTGGAAGAGCTTCGAGATATCGGGAGGGAAAATCACATCACTGGTTCCGAAACATCACCGTAAAGGCAACTATGAACTAAAAAACGCAGATGATGGTGCATTTTTTCATGATGCGTTGGAGCTATTCTTAACCACAAAAAGATGTTCGATTAAAACCGCTCATGTTTATTACAAAGATCAAATATTACTTAGCAATGAAAGGGTTGTTGAGGGTGTTATAAAGCCACTGTCCTATTCGGGCTTCAAAAAACGCATTAAGCAACTTCCTCCCTATCAAGTTGCTGTCGCAAGGCATGGCAAATTCATGGCAGATCAGTGGTATGGACATTTCAGTACACACAAGCCGCCAACACGTATTCTAGAAAAGGTCGAAATTGACCACACGCCACTCGATCTCATTTTGATTGATGATGAACTTCTTGTCCCTCTCGGTCGCCCTTACTTAACGTTACTCGTTGATGTGTTCAGTTCTTGTATTGTCGGCTTTCATCTTGGCTACAGAGCACCAAGCTATGACTCAGTGAGTAAAGCGATTATTCACGCCACTAAGCCCAAGGATTACCTTCATAGTATTGTCAGCGACTTCCAACATGACTGGCCGTGTAGCGGAAAAATCGAGACGCTAGTCGTAGATAATGGGGCAGAGTTTTGGAGCGAGAGCTTAGAACAAGCATGCTTGGAGTCAGGAATTAACATTCAGTTTAATCCCGTGAGAAAGCCATGGCTCAAACCATTCATCGAGCGACTATTCGGAACTATCAATAAGAGGTTTTTGGATCCCTTCCCAGGTAAAACCTTCTCTAACGTGTTGGAAAAAGAGGAGTACAGCCCAGAAAAGGATGCAGTGATCCGTTTCTCTACCTTCATAGAACTATTCCATCGCTGGATAGTGGATGTGTACCATCAAGACGCTGATTCCAGAAAGTCTCGCATACCTGCAAAGCTGTGGCAGCAAGGATATGAAGATTATCCGCCGCTGGCCATGTCAAAGGAAGATATCGACAAACTCACCGTGGTAATGGGGGTGAAGTGGCAACCGACATTGACCAGGCTTGGTTTCAAAATTAAGCATTTGAGGTATGACTCCCCTGAGCTGTCAGAGTATCGAAAACGCTATCCCCAAACTGAAAGTCGCCGTAAGAAGTTGGTGAAAATTGACCCCGATGACATCTCCAGAATATTCGTTTATCTAGAAGAGTTAGAAGGCTACTTAGAAGTCCCTTGCGAAGACCCTATTGGATATACAAAGAACCTTTCTTGGCACCACCACCAAGTGCTTTCAAATGCACATCATAAGTTTATTGAAGGGAGTATCGATGTGTTGAGCTTGGCGAAGGCTCGGCAGGCCATCCACCAACGTGTGCTGCAAGATCAGGAAGAGTTTGGATTATTAGCGAATAAGAAGAAACGGAAAAGAGGGCAGAGGAAGTTGGCAGAATTTTCTGGTGTAGAACAGGGGGGAAATTCAACCGTTGCTTTACCTTCACAGGCCGCAAAGAAAGGTGCCAAGGATGAAGGAGATAAAGACCTACTCGACGATTGGGAAGATATGATCAGCAACTTGGATGGCTACTAGTGAAAGCAATGACGGAAGAGCAAAGTATCAAGCTCAAAGCGTTTTTGAACTGCTTTGTCGAATACCCGCTGTTGACTGAAATTATGGGTGATTTTGACAGACTCAGGCAGAACCGATTGCTCGGTGGCGACCAACAATGCATGTTACTGACGGGGGACACAGGCTGTGGTAAGTCGCATCTCATTCGGTACTATCAAAGCCGAGAGCAGTCTGAACCAAAAGACAGATTTGATTCCTCTCCCATTCTTGTAAGCAGGATCCCCAGCAAGCTAAGCCTTGAAGAAACGGTTCTGCAGCTCTTAAAGGATCTTGGCCAATTCGGTACGACGACCCGAGGCAGATCGAGAATCACGACTGATTCCAGCCTCACATACTCGCTTGTCGAACTACTTCGAAAAAAGCAGGTTGAGCTCATTATCATCAATGAGTTTCAGGAGCTTATTGAGTACAAGTCAGCTGAGAAAAGACAGGCGATTGCCAATCGTCTGAAGTACATATCAGAAGAAGCTGGCGTTCCTATTGTTCTTGTCGGTATGCCTTGGGCTGAGATGATTGCAGAAGAACCCCAATGGTCGTCAAGATTGGTCACGCGCCGCTCTATCCCATACTTCAAACTCTCGGAAGACCCCGTTCACTTTGTTCAATTCCTAAAAGGCTTGGCTAAAAAAATGCCTTTTGATAGGCCGCCAAAACTTGAAGACAAGAAGACGTCAATTAGCCTCTTTGCAGCAAGCAGAGGCGAGCTGAGAGCTCTGAGGCATTTGATTAATGATGCTGTGAAAGATGCTGTGTTGGAAGATGAACGAGAGTTTGATGTGCAAAGGCTCTACCATTCGTTCACCAAGCTGAATCCTCAACGACGAAACCCTTTTGACCTCTCTCTTAATGAGATGAAGTTATCTGAAATAGAACACTACTCAGGCTACAACCCTAGAGCCATGGGTAATGATGAGGCACTAACTAACCGCGTGTTCAGCGAAAACATTCCACTAAAAGAGCTTTTAAAGAAAAAGGGTTAGCTAGAGACTTTAAAAGCTAAGTATTCCTTAGTACATTTGTTTGCGTGATACTAAGAAAATCTTAGTTACTTATCTTAAGTAGCTGAAGATTTATGGAATCACCTTTCCCAACTAGACTGCGTGCTGCGCGTAAAGCAGCAGGTTTGACTCAACAACAGTTAGGCATAAATCTCGGTATGGATCCCAATACAGCCAGTGCGCGCCTCAATCAGTACGAAAAAGGCAAGCACGCGCCAGACTACCAAACAGCCAAGAGACTTGCTGATGAGCTAGGCGTGCCTGTTGCGTATTTGTATTGTGATGATGAACTTCTGAGTGAAGTCATATTGATAGCGTCAAAGTTAAACCGCGAAGAAAAAAGTGAATTGTTGGCTAGGTTGATAAATAACCAAGAGAGTTGTTGATTTATGCCGCATTGGTCGTAGATAAAATAATCGAAGGCTGTAGTAGTCTATATCTCCGTAATATTTGTTCCATTTAATTTCGGTTGTGTGTTAGATTTCATCGAATTTCAATTTGAAAAAGCTAAGTATAAAGAGTAGAAATGCGTTGTAATGTGGTATTTGAAGGTGGAGGAGCTAAAGGTATAGCTCACATAGGAGCCTTGAAAGCAATTGAAAGTTATGGTTTAAAAATTGATAAGGTTGCTGGTACATCAGCGGGCGCAATTATTGCCTGCCTTGTGGCTTTGGGCTACTCAGCTGATGAGCTATACGATCCTGTAAAAGGAAAAGGTAAACTACCTCAAGACTTGAAAGATGTAATATTTCCCGACTTTCTTTCAAAAATTTGGGTTATTGCCAAAATAATTTTAACTATACTGATCGGTTATGGCAGTTTTTTGCTATTTATTCCCATTGGCTATTTTGCGTATTCTGTTCTCACTTTTTTTCTAACTTTTGTTCTTTCTTTGTCTTTTTTTAATTTGAGCAAAAAGATAAAGAGGCATCCAAAGGTTAAAGTTTTTTTTCGAGCCGTATTAGGTTCTGTAGTTATATCTAGTGCAGCTTTGATTGTATTTCCGCTTATTTTACCTGCGACGATATTGTTTTGGGGGTTCGGTCTAATTCCAACTTCTGGTGTCGAAAAATGGTTGAGTGATATAATTTCAAGTTCTCCTGTGGTTGTTGGTAGCGGTGGAAAGTTAGATGCTAAGTCTATAACTTTTGAAAAGTTATATCAGATGTCTGGCTGTGATTTGAAGCTTATATCTTCAGATATAGGAACTAAAGAAATTACAATATTTTCGCATGACAATCCAAAAACAAAGGATCTCCCGTTAATTGATGGTGTTATTGCTAGTATTTGTATTCCTTTGTTTTTTAAATGCAAAAAAATAACCATAGATAAAGAGGTGTATCAATTTGTTGACGGTGGTATGCTGAGCAATTTCCCCGCGTGGAGCTATAGAAAACACCTTCTTTTTGATGAGTTAAAACATACGCTAGGAATAAAGCTCTCACCTGAGATAAAAATAAGGAAAGACGTTGATAATCCAATAACGTATATGAAAAACATGGCGATTACTGCTCTTTGGGGAGCTAGTGCTATAGAGAACATAAGCGTTAAAGGCTTGAATATAATAAGAATCAATACGGGTAAAGTTGGCACATTTTCATTTGGTTTGAACCCGAAGCAGGTGAGTGAATTATATGATACTTCATTTCGCCAGACTCTTTATGGTTTGATTGACAACTATTCTATTTTTCCAGACGGAAATGCTGAAAAGTGGCTTTCTGACATTAGTGGCTTTTTTGTTAGGCTTTATCGACATTTTTTAATGGACAAAAGAGTTACAAAAACTCTTGAAAATGCAACGCTGGGTAAAATAGATAGTCCGAGAGCTTGTTTAATTGCAACAGTCGACCATACCTTAGATATTAGCAAAATCATTTATCACCACAACATGAGTCAAGATCTAGACCGACATTTGGAATTTGACTTCATGGAAGGTGTTGCAGGGGTTAGTTTAAGTGAAGGTATTCCCTTAATCTACTTGCCTGAACACAACAGGTTGATACACACGAAAAAAAGGTCTCTCAGTAGAAAAATCAAAAGCTCGGTTAGGATGAATCCCAACCGACAAGCATTGGTTAAGACCGACTTGAAAATAATAGTCGCAATACCTATCTTTAGTATTGCAGACTTAATTGCTCATGAGATCGTTCCTCTTGACGAACCTGATAAACACGCTCCTGAAAGAGTCCATAACATTGATTTTAAGAAGGTTTATTTCAGCGGTGTAAAGGCAAAGGCAGTGCTGGCAATTGATTTTAGTGATTATTTTTTGTACGATGGTTTGACCGCTGTTCCTAACGAATTGTATGAGACAGAATTCAATCAGCATGCTTTGGGAATGTTTTCTTACATTGCATCTAAAGCTATAAGCAAACTATCAGCGGATGTAGCAGCCGAGGAGACACGTTGATTATGTCAGATGTTCAAATTAGAGTTTCGTCTCGCAAGAGAACTGCGAACGGCAAGATCAAGAAGATCCGGTTTGAGTATGAAGACCTCCTACAATGGGTTGAGAGCGAGGTCAGGGACAATCCGGAGTTAGTGCATATTCCAAAAAATGAAAAACAAAAGCAGGCTGGGTAAATCTTGACTCACCCGTAAAATGACTTTTTGTTTTCCTAGAAAGCCACCATTTTTGAAGGTGGCTTTTTTGTCTCAAAAATAGTCCAAATTTTTTCAAAAATATACCCCACCATAAACTAAGTTACTCTTAGTTTATGGTGGGGCAATGAAAGGTTTCTTAGAGGCAGTGGAGTCGTTTTCTAACGAATCCCTTGAAAGCTACCTTCTTCGAATAAGCCAAGCTAACTACTTTGAGTCTTATCAATTGCTTAGTGTGGCTGTTAAAGACTGGCTGTATGAGCACGACGAAGAGGCATTTGGGGCGTTCCCACTCCAGTTCAAGACGGTGAATGTATACCACGCTGCACAAAGCAGTGGGTTTCGCGTTCGCGCTCTCCGGTTAATCGATCGGCTTGCTGATACAGAACTACCCCTGTTGCAGCTTGCCTTGTTGGGTTCCTCGACTCGCTTTTGCTTCGCTCACGCCTCCGTGTTTAGGCAAGGCACACACATTCCTTTGTGCTTTGTTCGAAAGGCTGGTGTACCGATATGTCCAGAGTGTTTAAAAGAATCGGAGCATATCCCCCAGGTTTGGCATTTCTCCCCTTATACAGCTTGCCACAAGCATCATTTGAGCTTGATCGATACATGCCCTAGTTGTGGGTCTGTGATCGACTACCTAACGAGCGAAAGCATTACAGAATGCGAGTGCGGTTTTGCCCTAAAGAATGCGCCGACTCAAAAGGCTGACCCTGTAGGAGTTCTGCTAAGTTGCTTAGCCGTTGGCGATACGGTTGATTTTGATACAGTAGCACTCGGGCAGTGCAATCAATCGACGAGATTTGGTGCGCTTCTGTGGTATCACTTGGAGTTCGTTGGAAACCTTGAGGGTGATGCAATCAAGGTGGAAGGCCTGAGCGGTGCTATCGGATTCTTCAAGAAATGGCCTGAGTCTTTTCATAAAGCGATGGATAGAAGGCTGGCGACTTGGGAAGCGTCGCGCTACATCGAATACAACCACACTCCGTTTAGAAAGGTCTTTGGTGATGTATTGCTGCACTCGTCAAGGTTGCCTTCAAAAGATTTGTCGCAGAATTTCGTATTGCGTGAGCTACTGACGTATCTATCTCATCTGGTTCTTAGTCATCCTAAATCCAAAACAGCGAATGTTGGCGATGTCCTTTTAACGCTTTCGGAAACGGCGTCGTTGCTTTCAACCAGCTATGAGCAGGTTGAGAGACTCTATCAAGAAGGTTTTTTAAAACTGACTTACCGACCTCATAAGCAAACAACAATCCCACCTCACAAGCCTGCATTTCGACTTCGCAATGTCATTGAGTTGGGAGTAGCTCGAATGCAGACCGACGTTTCTAGCGATGTTTATCTTCCTGCGTGGTGATGATGAAAACGCTAAGAGATGTACTGGAAGATGAAGAACCCGACATTGCGCTTCGCAAGGCGTTTGCTGCTTATTCTGAATTGGTTGATGTAACTGGTGAAGAGACTCAAACGCTAATTATTTTGCTTAACCTGACGTTGAAAAGAGATGAAGTTGAATCGTTAACCTCTCGAAAATCAGCAAAAGAAATTTTGAAAGATGAAGCCCACATAGATTCTTGCCTTGAAGAAGTACGGTGGCTGCACACTCACAATCTGAAATACCCAGATACACGGGTTCAGGCCCAAAGGATTCTGTGTGGTGACTTACCCTTGATTACGGGAGCGTTGGGTTCAGCAAACTGCGAGCGCAGATTAGGGTGGTCTCATAACTCCTCTCAGGTGAACAAGGCCAAGCTGTTTTGCTCAGGATTTATCTGGGAGGGCAGGTCGACGTGTTTGGCTGAATGCGTTATTAAAAACAGTGATGCTTGGCAAAGAGCTTTTCGTGAGCTTAGCCTGACTAAAACTAAGTTTGATGAATGGCGGCTAAAGCTAGAACAAGCCATGAATACTGATCATTTCCCTTCGGCTGTAAGCGATTACTCCAAGCAAGTCCGTTTTCCTTGGTTGAACGACTATTTGGCAATAACACCTGTTGTTTCCTGTGCTGTTCTGGCCAAAATCCAGCAACTCCGAACACAAAGATTGGGGCATTTTCGACAGATAGACCACAGCCACTCTGCCAGCGTTGGGGATTTTGCCGCGTCTAGGGGAGGGGGCGTATCTGTTTTGAACTATCCGTTGAACATTGTCTGGCGAAACCACGTAAGCTTGAATCAAAGTCGAATACGCCGAGTTGAGTCAGATAAATCAGCTTTTAACTCATGGATATTGCTGAATGAACGATTCATTGGCGTTTTGAGCAACCTTATACTTCTTGACGAAGAGCCTATGCTTCGCAGACGCCGTAGACGTCGCGTCTCATTACTTCGTCAGCTAAGAAGAGGTATTGCGGGGTGGTTGGCGCCGATAATGGAATGGAGAGATAGCCTTCGAGAAGGTGAGGATACTCTTCCTGCTATTCGAGAGACTGAGCGTGCGCTTCTCACTGAACCCTTGGCAGATAATTCAAAGCTTCTAAAACTGGTTAATCAGCGTTTTCATGCAACATTGCAAGACGCTGGCTATCGGAAAACTGAATATGCTTACCACCCCAAACTGTTAGAGCCGGTACGGAATCAACTTCGGTGGATACTGGATACGCTTGGCAATGATCAGTGTCGACCAAGAGATACCAAGTTAGAGGTTATCCACTTAGAGAACCTTCGAGTGTTTGATGCGCTTTCTTTAGCGAACCCCTATTTAGTCGGTATTCCATCCTTAACGGCTCTATGGGGTTTTGTTCATGCTTTTGAGAGGAAGCTGAAAGCCCTGTTGGGCTGTGAATTCGCGTTCGACAGTGTGGCATGGCATGTTCGGGAATCTTCGACCGTATCTGGATTGAAACTGCCAAGCCCAACATTAGAGAGAAAGCGAAGTGATCATTTGAAGCGACCAGGGATCGTTGAGTCCACACATTGCGATTTGTTCATGGACTTGGCTATTCGCATTCATTCGGTAGAGTCATTTCTTCAAACCCGTGATGAACTGGTTGATTTGATAAAAGCGGCTATTCCATCGCGCTTTGCTGGCGGTGTTATTCATCCGCCATCGCTTTACGAGTCAAAAAACTGGTGTTCACTGCGAACAACTCAATCCCTGCATGAGCATGTTTCACAGCAACTCGCGACAGGTAGATGGATAATACCTGCTACAACTACGCCAAAGTCTTTCGAAAACCTTTGCGAACTCGTTGAACTTAACTCCGATTTGAAACCAGTTATGGTGGGATATCAGCTGCTAGAAGAACCCACAGAACGACCAAACAGCGTTGCTTCACCCCACGCATATGCGGAACCGCTGCTTGGTCTTTGCGATTGTAAATCTTCGATAGATATTCGGCTTAAAGGTGAGAAATACTTCAACGCGAACTGTTTTTGGAAAATGGATACGGCTACCAGTTCTATTCTAATGCGAAGAGCATAGGGGGTAGTGATGGAGCTTTGCACTCAACTTTCTTATCAAGGTTCTCTTAGACCAAGTAAGGGCGTGTTTTTCTACGAAGAAGCAGACGGTACGATGAAGCCTTTGCCCATTGACCAGGATGCGATTGTCGGTCAGAAATGCAGTTATTCTGAAGCGTATCAACCCAGCGGTTCACCCAAAAATCTGCAACCTCAAGATTTAGCCTTCGGGAATCCCGTTCGCAGAGAATCGTGTTACGTCCCCCCGACGGTAGACAAAATCGTTTGCCGTTTCTCTTTGCGCGTTGAAGCAAACTCTTTGAGCCCTTTCGTTTGTAACAGTCAAAGTGTGGTTGAAGTACTTCGTGGTCTAGCTGCTGCTTATCAAAGAGCGGGCGGGTATGAAGTGTTAGCGCGGAGGTATTGTAAAAACCTGCTCCTAGGTCAATGGCTCTGGCGTAATCAGCGAAGCATGGGTCTCTCGATAACTGTAGCCACCTCTGCGGGTAACGAATACCGAATCGATAATGTTCTTCATCTTGATTGGCATGAGCCCTGGCAGGATGACTCCCAAAAGGTATTGAACGGTTTGACCGGAGAACTGGCGTCGGCCCTGTCTGGTGAACAGCCATTTTGGTTTGCCGATATTAAAGCGAACGTTTCAGCCTCATTCATGCAAGAAATCTTTCCGAGCCAATTGTTCAGCGACTCTAAAGACGGTTCCAACCTTGGCCGTGAATACGCAAAGGTAAGAAGTGGAGATGGTCAGATTTGGCCAAGCCTGAATGCTGAGAAAATAGGAGCTGCAATTCAGCTAATTGATGATTGGTGGGCAGATGAAGCAGATAAGCGTTTGCGGGTACATGAGTACGGAGGCGATAAAGAATACCTTATTGCTCACCGTATCCCTTCAAGTGGGATTGACGCATACAGTTTACTGAAGAGTGTTGATGAAAAAGCAGCACTGTTAGAAGGCTTGAAATCTAGCGATGAGATCCCCTCGGATATCCACTACCTAATGGCCATTTTGGTTAAAGGCGGTTTGTTCCAGAAGTCGAGGTCGGCGTGAAGCGTTATTACTTTGTGATCACCTATTTGCCAGAGCAGGCTAGCCAAGAGATTTTGGCGGGGCGATGCATTTCAACCCTGCATGACTTCTTAGTTTTTCACCACATTGGCGGTATCGGTGTAGGGTTTCCGAGATGGACAGAGCAAAGTCTCGGCAATCAAATCATGTTTTGCTCTTCCAACCAGCTGCGGTTGAGTCAGCTTCATCAATCTCAGTATTTCACAATGATGCTTGCTCAAGAGTTGTTTACTGTCACTGATGTACAGCCAGTGCCTGCAGATACAGCAGAGGTTCGATTTTACCGAAATCAGGGCATTGCCAAGCTATTTACGGGCGAGAAAAGAAGACGGCTTGAGAGAGCCAAGCGGCGAGCTGCTGAGCGTGGTGAAGAGTTTGACCCTGAAAGGATGGGAAGTAATCAGCCGATTGGGATGTTTCATCGAATACTGATGGATAGCCAGAGTACCCAGCAACGATTTGTGTTGCATGTCCAAAAGGAAAAGGTCGCTGAAGTTTCTGATGCGGGGTTTAATGGCTATGGACTGGCAACCAATCAAACGTATAGAGGAACAGTGCCCGATATTCGTATTGTGATTTAACCCTTTTTATTCTTGGTATATTTATGGCTAATAAAATCATGGACTTATGGGGTGCCCATCAAAAAGAGGTTAATTGGCGCGAATGAGCTAATCGACTGATTCAATGGCAAATATAGCCGTTAGATAACGGTGTCCTGCCGCACAGGTAGCTGAGAAATTGCGTTTATAGAAAAGGCTGAGAAGGTATTCGTGTCCTGCCGCACAGGTAGCTGAGAAACATAAGAGCGCAGAGCGTCTTACAGGCGCTCTGTGTACTGCCGAGTAGGCAGTTGAGATAAGGTCTGGAAGTTAGCAACCCACTCTTGGAACCTAAACCTGCCGAAAGGCAGAGATGAAAAACCGACATGCCAGAAATTTTTGGCTTGATTGAACAATGGAAACCCCATAGGTTTCCTCGCAGCGTGACTGTATGTAATTGGTCAGAGCCGGAGGGCAGCAGCCAGCATGCAGATAACGGGTGCCGAGGGTTGGCTTGTGGGGTTTCCACCTCTAACGTTTTTTGATGTCCTCTGTTAATATCATTATCTGTCAGATGTTTAGGTTAGGTGGCGGTGTGAGATTTGTAGAGGATGGCCCGTTAATTCCAGATGAGCTTTTAATAGCGCGTGATGAAGGGCGAGTAGTGTTTTTCTGTGGCGCAGGCGTGTCTTTGGCCAAAGCCGGACTCGCAGATTTTGTTGGGCTCACAAAAGCAATTCTTTCAGATTTGAGGGTACCTGACAGCAATGAAGCCTCGATTGCTATGAGAGAAATGTACGAGCTCGGAAAGCGTTCTCCAGAGTGTGCAGGGCTAATTACTGCTGATCGAGTGTTTGGTCTACTTGAGCGTGAGTTTGACACGAGAGATATAGAGTCAGCAGTAGCAAAAGCTCTGAAACCTGCTGACAACGTTGATCTTTCCGCACATCAAACCATCATAGATTTAGCTACCACCCCTGATAACAGAGTTCACTTAGTCACCACAAACTTTGATACGTTGTTTACTCAGGCAAAACCTGACTTGGATATTATTGTTCCTCCTCGGCTGCCTGACCCGGCACGTCCTGCTTCTTTGGATGGCGTCATACACTTGCATGGAGCTGTTGATTCACACTACGAAAAAGCATCCGGTGATGGATTTATTCTTTCTAGTGGTAGCTTTGGTAGAGCCTACCTTGCTGAAGCTTGGGCGACGAATTTCATCAAAGAAGTATTGCAACGTTATGTTGTAGTGTTTCTAGGCTATCAAGCCGACGATCCCCCAGTCCATTATCTCTTAGAGGCTATGAGTAGAGGATTTGGAGAAAGGGCTTCTGTATACGCTTTTCAATCTGATGATGTTGGTGCAGCTACTGCTAAATGGTCAGAAAGGGGAGTTAAACCGATTGTTTACTCCTGCCAGAATCGTCACTCTGCCCTGTGGGACACTTTGGAATTGTGGGCAGAAAGAGCTAGAAATGTCGATGAATGGCAGAAGAAAGTTTTCTTGTCGATGATGGAAAGCCCCAAAGACCTAAAACCCTATCAACGTGGACAGGTGGCACATTTAATATCTTCAGTAAGTGGATCTGAATTGCTTACCAGCTCAGAGGCTCAGGCCAACCCCGAGTGGCTTTGTGTTTTGGATCCCATTATTCGATACTCTAAACCAACTTCAGCTTATTGGGATATGGAAGGGAATATTGACCCATTTGAGTTGTATTGTTTAGACGATGATCCTCTACCAGCTGACGATCGAAACAGTTTGCAAAGCAGGATCCCCTCCGATGCATGGAGTGCGTTCAATCTTAACCAAGTGGATATGCATCTACTTGGCTTAGAAGGTAGAAGTATCTTTAGGGGTTACTATGCATCTATGCCTCCAGAGCTTATTCCTCGAATGAGGCATCTGGCCCTGTGGGTTAGCCGAAACTTGGACAAAGGACCAACGTTATATTGGGCTTCTTCACAAACTGCATTTCACCCCTACTTAATTAGACTGATTGAGTCGAGTCTTTCGTCCAGTTCTGACAGCGTCACGCCTGAGTTGTGTTGCTTGTGGCAGCAACTTCTTGATTCGAAAAAATTCCAAGAAGATAACGCTTACTCTAGATGGTATGAGTTTAAGGCCAAGGTAAATCAGGCAGGGTGGAGCTATGAAAAAGCTATTGAGTTTGGGGAGCTTTTCAAGCCGAGTTTGAGGGTTAGTCCCGTTAGAGGACTTCCGCTTGAGTACTTCGGTGCGGACACAAAAGACCTTGCTACATGTGTGGATAGACAGATTGTCTATCCAATACCAGATGAAGAAATTCGTATTCCGGATGAGTGGTTAGAAACAACAATCCGAAGCATGCAAGTCGCGATAGAGTTGGCATGTGCGCTAGATATGGAGAAATCCATTTACAATCACAAGTATATTGAAGCCTTGCTTTGTGAAGAACAAGAAGAGTATTGCCTAAATCACTATGAATCTGAAGATGCTCTTCCTTGGGTGAAATATTATCTTTCACTAATTGATGACCTATCCAGAAAAGATGCTGATGCTACCAAACGAATTGTTAACTCTTGGGGTACAGATAGCACTTTATATAGGCGGCTGCGCTTCTGGGCTTACGTCAAAATTGAAGGGCTAGGTACAGATTTCATTGAAAGCTATGTTAATAGCTGTGATGTCGACGACTTTTATTCAAATGGTCGCTCGTTTGACCTATTGCAAGCTGTAGCCTGCACATATTCAGCTTGGAAGGAGGATTCAAGAAGTGAGTTTGAACGTCAACTACTAGAAGGGCCAAGCTGGTATGACAGTTCTTCAATACAGGATACTCAACGTAAGTCTTCTGTCACGTTACAAGCTGTGTATATGCTTAAAAAATGCGGATATGTTTTCAGTTCGACAGCTGAAAGCAAAATAAAAGCATTGCATGTCACGATACCCGAATGGGAGTATCGAGAAGAACCATCATCCGGCAGTACAAAGTCGGGTTTCGTCCGCACAACGAAAGACTACTCAGTATTGAATGATGTTCCACTGAAAGACATATGCAGAACTGCAAAAGAAAACACCGGAAGTACTGAAAATTGGCTAGTTGAGAATGCACCATTTTCTGGTTTGGTTTTAGAAAAACCTATCAGAGCATTTTTAGCTTTGGCTGTATCTTTGAAACATGAAGAAGGCAACGCTTGGGCTTGGATAAAGTTTCTTCATGATGAAAAGGCGAGCCACGAAAATGGTCGTTTATTAGTATCGGTTGCCTCTAGGTTGATGCTTTTATCAAAAACTCCGGCTTTTGATTATCAGGTGGCGTATGCGGCGACCAGCTGGTTGCAGAGAAACAGCAAAAAGTTGCATGAAAAAAATCGAGATCTATTCGTCGAATTTCTTGACTGTTTAATTACCTGCCTTGAAGAAAATGAGTCATTAGCTAGAAGCGGGATAGTGAGCAGCAACACGCGTCTAGACTGGTTTAGCAAGGGCATAAATTCTACACCGTATCATCTTGCAGATGCGCTGGTTTCAAGTATTGAGCCGAGTGAGGATGGACTTTCTTGGCAGAGCTTTGCTGAGCGGCTACTTAGATTGAATGGGAATGCCAAAAGATTTGCGTTGGTTCGATTTACTGAAACGTTGGGCTTTTTCTACCACAACTTCCCAAGCTGGACAAAAGATAACCTGCTTAACATTCTGTTCTCGGCTAACGTGGAACAAGACACAAAAGATGCATTTTGGGATGGTTTACTTCGCAATACTAGAGTCCCCCCCCAAGCTTTGTTCGTTGCCTTAAAAAGGGAGATTGCCGTCTATGCATTGTCATACAAGCAGCGAGATAACTTCAGAGGGAGTGGTAAGATTGCGGGTTTGATCGTTGGCGGATGGTGGGGGTTATCTGAAGGTACTCCCGTATATACCGATAATGAGCTTACAGAAATATTAAACGATGCTGATAATTCATTCCTAGCTAGAGTATTGAGTAATGTACTGTCGTGGCATTGCAATGAAGATTCGAAAGATAAGGTTTTCCACCTGCTCTCAAACGTTTGGCCGAGGCAACGAAGTGCTAGAAGTCCTGAACAGTCGAGTATTTTGTGCGAGATTTTGTTAAAAAATGAGGAACATTTTGGTGCCTTGTTTCCAGTGGTAAAACAGTACTTAACTACCATAAATCGAAACAACACGATCGCGTATAAGTTAAAACAGAGTAAAGACATAATTGCAAAACATCCAAACGAAGCTCTAGATATGTTATCAGTGATATTGCCTGCGAATGCTAATGATTGGTCATACGGGATTGAGGAGGTGTTTGAGATGTTCAAGGCTAGTGAAGTGGATGTGACTAGTTCTCAGCGGTATGTAGAGCTAGTTCGAAAGCTGCGAGCTAGATAACACTGTTTTTCGTCGCTCCCATAAAAAAAGCCACTGAACAAATTGGATCTTTCGACCAAATCAGTGGCTAATCAGCCCCCTGATGGGTAGATAATGAGCATAAAACCTCTTCCACTAGAATTTCCCTTATTTACTGATAGTCTTTGCAGCCTCTAACCATGTCCAAGATATGAGCCTCCATTGCTTTAATTATGTTGTATGCACCCTTCTCCTTTACAATGCAATTGTGGTATTCCTTTCCCTTAACATCGGCTTTTAATGCTTCCTCAAGAGCGACAAGCCTAAAAGTCCTCAGATTGAATTTTTCCACTTTAAAGAAGTTGTGTCTTTGGATATCTAATGACAGTTGACGCTTTTCCAGTTCCTTTACTATAGCCTTGTAGTCTTGATCTCCGCCACGGATGATTTTCAAGTAATCTAGTAGCATTTCGGCAAAACGTTCTACATCCTGAACGGCCTCTTTTTTACTCTCATATAGATCGGTGAAATCTTTCTCTGCTTGTTGCTCAAGGAACCTCTTTTGATAGGCGATATGGCCCTCTACCTTTGCATCTTGTGTGATATTAGTCACCTTCTGGTCACTCTTCCCCTTTTCAGATAGCTTAGAACCAAAGTATTTCTTGGCAAAAAAGAAAAATACTGTAATCAAACTTACAAAGACAAGTATGCCCAGTGGCACTCCATTTAATAGCCCGCTTAGAATATTACTAGACATCTTTTACGTTTCTCTTTTTACACTGAATAGGTCAATATTACCTAATTGGTCACTCCTTAAATACCTTGTTTTCACACAAAATCTGAATAGCCAATACATATAGAGATTCCAGCAATTCCCCCTCCCGTGGGTCTCCAAATTTGCTCTGGCCGGAAGGAAGGTGCGATTTGGATTTCTAACCATATCAGAGTGGGCCATGGTGTACCTCTTAGTTCTTGATTCAACCCTGTATCATCTTTACGGCTCATAAGTATACCTTTCGATGCAGTCTCACTCGTTTGGCTTTCTGTGTCTCAAGGGTTGAATTTGATTGATGGAAACTGTCGCCGTGTGAGCTCTTAGAGGTTGCGAGGAAAATTGATTGAAAAACAAGATACTATGAAAACTACGAACAATGGTCTTCGAGTTGTATACATCCGAGTGTCAGCAGCAGGGTAGAAAACTGAGTGACAACATGCAGGAGTTAAGTTCGACAATGTGTTTGAAGAAGAGATTTGAGTTAAGGCAGCGGACAGACCAGAACTGAATTCATGCCTTGAGTTCCTGCCAGCGGGAGACATGCTGAGGGCATTGCAGCAGCTAAGTACCCGGGCGGACAAACCGATGACCACCACAGCTACGAAGGATGATGTACTTAAGTTGAAGGCTGAAAGGTGGGCAATGATGACTATTCAGGTGATGCTGGAGGGCTTTCCGCTTTTTTGGGAACTTTTGCTTCGATGTATGGTAGGGCTCAAGTAATGTTGTTGGAACCGGAGCAACTCAGTACATATTGTGAAACTTTCTTTCACAATCCGTTTGATAAGACTTCTGTATTAAGCGTTTGCAAACTTATGGAGTCAGACTTTGCAAACTTATGGTGTCATAAGTCTCGTAACCCTTTGATCTCATGTTTTGGCTTTGAAGCTTTATGGTGTTGGCAACAGTTTTATTTTTCCAAATCAATAACCTAAATTCGCCTATCACCTAGATTTGCCCAAGTTGTACACTTTGTGTGTCTCACCATATGATATTAATTGGTAGTATCACTATATCTCCAACCCGAATTCCGCATTTGGCTTTTCTTGCTCGCCTCTAAATTATTATGTATCTCAGCAAAATAGATAACCGTCTATCGCTGTTGTATTCATGCTTTGCATCGCTGTTCTCATCGTCTGCATTGTGCGCTTTTCATGCCGTTTACAGCATTCGGAATCGATAAATGGCGACCTGAATCGGAGGGTGGCCTTAGACGATTAATGCGTAATAAATCAGTTGGATAAACGTAAAATGCAACGAGCACTAAAGTGATCGTGTTGTAATGAAATGCCGCGATTCATTGTGTGTGTGAGAGTAAAACGCAGCTTACTGACCTCTATTTGTCTATGTGCCTGATGGGAATAAGGGGCCGTTAGGGTCTCGTTGTTCGCTGTATTAGCTGACAGGGGCCGTGTGCGAGGTAATGTGCGTGTTATCTTGGTCATGGCTTCGTTAGTTGCTATTTTCGATAATTCGAGTGGAAATTACTCGTGTCAGGGTAGCGAATGTTAATCACCGCATTCCTTTACACATCTAATTGTCCTGTCGCTTTACAGTCTATGCGTCACACTTGCCAATATCCCGCATTATGTTTTTTCCTCTCAACTTGCAAGCATTTGATTGGCTTTATGAGTTGGAATCTTAGTTTGACATACCGCACACTTTTTAAGAGAAATTGGTCAAAATTAGCCCTTGAAAAAGTCAGGAAAAGGAGAGATTATCCGCGCCCTCCAGTTCTTTAATAGTGCAAAAGCCCCATGAATTTTACGCAGTTCGATTCCCTGCCACCGCCACAGATCGCGGAGCGTGCAGCTGAGATTGGTGTTGCGAAAGCCACCAAAGATCCACACAAATCTTTCTTGCTGGCAATCTCTGCCGGTATCCATATTGGTATCGCATTTATTTTCTATACCACGGTCACCACAGGTGCAGGTGACATGGCATGGGGCATGTCGCGTTTTGTTGGTGGTATGGCGTTCAGTTTGGGCCTCATTCTTGTCATTATCACCGGCGGCGAGCTATTCACCAGTTCTGTACTGACTCTGGTTGCGCGCGCAAACGGCAAGATCTCTTGGAAAGCACTGTTTAAAAACTGGGCAGTGGTTTACGGCGGTAACCTTGTTGGTGCTGTGTTGCTGGTCATTTGTATGCTGATCGCCAAACAGTATATGTTTGGTCAAGGTGCTGTGGGCATCAATGCGATGAAGATTGCCCAACACAAACTCCACCATGGCTTCTTTCAGGCAGTGGCACTTGGCATTATGTGTAATGTGCTCGTTTGTATCGCGGTATGGATGTCATACAGTGGTCGCACGCTGACTGACAAAATTCTCGTGATGATTCTACCTGTTGCGATGTTTGTGTCTTCAGGCTTTGAGCACTGTATTGCGAACATGTTCCAAGTACCTATGGCTATTGGTATTAAGTACTTTGCGCCAGAATCTTTCTGGGCGATGACGGGCGCGAACATTGCTGACTTCGCCGATCTGACCTTTTCCAACTTCATTATGAACAACTTGGTGCCTGTTACCTTGGGTAACATCATCGGTGGTGGTTTGTTTGTTGGTATGTGGTACTGGATGATTTATCTGCGCGACTGATACGCCAATCAACGCTTTAAATAAGAAAGGCCGACGAGAAATCGTCGGCCTTTTTTAGAAGAGTCACTAAACAAAATTAAGACGATGAACCCTCATCGCTTTTTTCCGTTTGGCATTCGGGAGCCTCGGATCCTTCAGTGCAGTTTTTATCTACTTCTGCTGATAATGTCGCGCCTGAGAATAATACGGCGATAGCGAAAAGTAGTGATTGAAGCATATTCATTGCAAAGTCTCCTTTCCTATGGAGTGTTGAATCGGAAAATTGCTGCAGCGAATACACTGTGGTTTATTTTTCTCAACCCTTTGTTAGGGGTTGGTAAGCGCAATGTTAGCTAAGCGCTCTGTCTAATAATTTTTACAATTAGTGTCAGGTTTCTATCGATACATCGTCAATTGGCTTACTGCAACAACTGAGAATATATCCCTCATCTATTTCCTCTTCGCTAATTCCACCGTTGTGCTCCATGTTTACGTTTCCGGATAGCAGGCGAACTTTGCAGGAACCACAAATGCCCATACCACAAGCTTTCGGTACATGAATACCGAGCTTGGTGCTGGCAGCATGCACGGTTTCGCTTTCAGATACAGTGACAGACATGCCTTCATCAATGAACTCAACACAGAAGCCTGCTTGGGGCAATTCATCGGCGATTTGCGCGAGTTCTGCGGACTCTTCTGCCTCTTCGATTGCCGCGGGTGGCGTTTCTCCAAAGCTTTCTTCATGGTAGCGGGACATATCGTAGCCCATGTCCACTAACATCCCGCGCACGGCTTTCATATAAGGCTCAGGGCCACAGCAATAAACTTCCCGTTGTAAGACGTCTGGTGCAATCAGTTCCAACAAATTTTGGGTAAGTAGGCCGCGGTAGCCATGCCAGCTTTCGCCAATGTCATAGCGCTCACAGATGATGGACAAATCAAAGTTGTCGATACGCGAACTCATCAGCTCCAGTTCTTTAAGGAAGATAATGTCTTTGGGGGTTTGCGCGCTGTGAATGAACTTCATATCGACGGCACTGTTGGTGTCATACCACCACCGTGTCATTGACATGACGGGTGTGATGCCTACGCCGCCAGAGAGAAATAAGGCTTTATCGGTTGGGTGATCAATGCAGTTAAAGTTGCCTATGGGGCCATGAACCGCAAGCTCGTCATCAATGCGGAGGTTGTCGTGAAGCCAGTTTGAAACCAAGCCATGCTTCTGTCGTTTTACCGTAATGGAAAAACTGTAAGGCACGGAAGGCGACGAGGACATGGTATAGCTGCGCATGACCTGCTCCCCGCCAATATTCAATTCTAACGTGACAAACTGACCCGGCTTAAAAAAGTACATGATGGGCGTTTGGCTCATAAAGCAGAACGTTTTGACGTCATGTGTCTCTTGGATGACTTTGACACAACGAACGATATGACGACCGTTTACCCACGTTTGCGTATTGACGGGATTTAGGCTGTTATCTGGCATTACGTCAGGCTCGTTCATTCATATTGTCCTCTGATAATGTTCGCGTGTTTACTCGTTGTTGAGGTTTGTCTCAAGACGTTCGCAGTACCAATTGACGAAATTGATCACGCCAAACTCATAGGTCTTTGAATAAGGGCCTGGGCGATATCCCGCTGAGTTCACCCCTAGCTGGTTGTTCTCGGAAAGCGTGCGATCTTGGGCGTTGGTTGCATCCCAAACTTTGCGCAAGTTTTCCGGGTCATAATCCACACCTTCTTTCGCATCTTTGTGCACCAACCAGCGAGTGATGACCTTGGTTTCTTGTGGGCTGACGGGCAAAATTTGAAACGCGATAAGGTTATCGCCCATGCCGTGGTTCCAAGAGTTAGGGAGGTGCAATATGCGCAGGGCACCGAGATCGGGAGAAGTCACTCGACCAAGCAACTTACTGCACGCGACTTGACCATCCATTGTCATGGAGTGCGTTCCCTCTTTAAGCGGCGTGCGGACAATGCGGTTCCGATTGTTGTAGCGCATTTGATATTTAAATGGGATGTCGAGGTCGGTCCAAAACGTCTGCATTTTCTCAACCAATGCATTGAACTCTGGTGTGGCGCGCGGGTCGTTGTTGTCATCCCACTCTAAGAGCGAGTTAAGTAGTTCGGGGTGCGAGCCTTCACAGTGATAGCACTCGCGGTTGTTTTCAACCACCAGTTTCCAATTGGCTTTCTCGATAATTTCGCTTTGAACGGCGACCTTCGCGTTATCAAGGTCTAAGGGTTCAAGATAAAACGCCAAGTCATTGAGGAAATCATCAATCGGGGGAGGGTTATCGGATAGGCAGACAAAGATATATCCGCCCGCCGCGCGGCATTGAACCGTTGATAGTGAGAACGCTGACTTGTCAAAGTCATCGCCCATATCACTGCCCGCATAAACGAGGGAGCCGTCCAAATCATATGCCCACTGGTGATAGGGGCAGACCAGTTTTGGCATTTTTCCCCGGTGGGTCAGGCAAATTTTTGAGCCGCGATGACGGCAAGTGTTGTGAAACGCGCGAAGCTCGTTTTTGTTGTCTCGCGTTACTATCACTGAATTTCGACCAATATCGACGGTAATGAAACTTCCCTTTTTGGGAAGCTCGCATGTCATGCCTGCAAAAATCCATTCTTTGGAAAAGATCTCTTCCATATCGAGTTGGAAGATTGCCTCACTGTTGTAGAAAGGCTGCTCAAGCGTGTAATCGGGTATCCGCCGTTTGAGCATCGCTTTCACGAGTGCGTGCGGGGAGGTTTCTGCGTCGACATTCCAAACTGGCAACTGATCCATTGTGATTCCTTTCGCCTTTGAAAAAGGTAATTTGGGCCTGACTGCGTCGGATCCGGGTGATTGAGTACATACTGGGAATATTGACGTGGTTTGTGGGGGATTATTTATGTAAATACGACTCACTAAATGTCGTTTTACGACCCCTTTGCCACAGAGAGTGTCTTGCCAATGAGGGGACCGCAAGGTGGTGTTCAATCACAGGGGGGAAATGCGCGCGATAGTTATTTTTAAGCTACTCTTTTAAAAACCATTTCGTCGATTTTCAAAAGGTAACGCTTGGAAGCTCTCCAGCCCTTAAACGTAAAGGTTGAAAAAAGCCAATGGCATGCAGACCTTATTGGTTCTGGCATGTTTTGGTGCGATTTGCTCGTCGACGACAAGTTTTCTTCAGAGCTGGGTATATTAAGCCAATACATTGTTGATTACCGTGCAAACCTGAAAAGTGAGATGGTTCATCGGCTTGAAGACAATTTACTGTTTTTGTTCTGCCGCAGGGAAAAAGTACGGTTCGATACTTATAAACATCCGAGCTATAACTTTTTTACCAAGAAAACCAAGTTCCATTTTGTTGTCGGCAAAGAGCGGCGAAAAGTGTCGGCGAGTATCAATTTGAAGTCCTATTTTTTTGAAGATATGGCGCACCCCAAAATCCTCTACGATTCGAAATTTGTCACGTTAATAAAAAACGAAAAAGACAACATGACCTTGTCTGTGCACGACTTTTTGTCTGAAGTGGGTATTGGACTTGGTATCACAAGCGAAGTGGTGGGGGCTGGGACCAGCTCTTCGCCATATTATGGCGACGTAGAATGTCATTTGGACAGGTTTCAACGTGAAACAGAAGCGTTCGCTGAGCCCGACACTGATCTTATCGTGTTTATGAATGAGTACGATGTGACTAGGTCGAATGGTAGCTCAACGTGGGTAGAGGGAGAGGAAAGTAAGGCGGTTCCGCCATTTTCTGAGTTTGAGATTTTGATGCTTTCACGCTGTTTTAGCCTCTATTTTCTCGGTGAGGATATCTCGGTGTCTATGGAGATAAAAAATGCGATGACAAACTTAGGGCGATTTATGTACCGCAATGAGATCTGCCGGATCGAAGTGGATCATGCTTACGACGCCGATGGTGAATACATCCGGCTTAGCGGCCCAGCGGTGGATTCTTCAGCCAGCCATGCGTTTGCTATTTTATGGGAAGATGATCAGTTGCTTGTTGATCGTGGGGAGATTTACTAGGTCAAAAGAATCAGGCAGCGACAAAGCACTGCCTGTGGCACGAGTTAGGTAAATGACGGTTCGAAATCTTGCAATGCCTTTTCTAACATCGCCACCCCTTGCGGCAAGTTTGCCTCGCCACCTAATGCTTGAATCGTTGATCCTAATGCATGGATTGTGCGGAAGATGTTGTGTACGCGACATTGCTCTCCCATCTGGCCAATTCGAATAATATCCAACCCAAATGAGCCTGAGATCTCCACTTTAAACTGCTGCGAAATATGGGAGAGAATGGCTTTTTGTTCAAGCCCTTTTGGAACGTGAATTCCCACGACTGAATTAAGGCGAGATGCCCCATGCGTATACAGCGAAAGGCCTAAACCTTCTATCCCCGCTTGCAGTGCTTTTGAGCACTTTAAATGTCGGTTAAAACGCGCCTCGAGGGTTTCGTCGCAGACCAACCGCAAGGCCTCGTGAATCGCCATGATGCCAGAGACAGGGGCCGTATAGTGATAGGAACTTTGATACCAAAATTTGTCGGCAAGTTTCGCATCGAGACACCAGTGTTTGAGGGTGTCAGTACGTTCTTCAATTTTTGTCCAAGCTGCTTCTGAAAACGCCACGAGCGATACGCCAGGAATGCAACTTAGCCCTTTTTGCCCTCCGGTGATAACCGCGTCAACGCCCCATTCATCCATGTTGAGTGGCATGGTACTGAGGGTGCACACGGCATCAACAATGACTAAGCATCCAGCCTCTTTCGCAAGGCGGCAGATTTCGGGTAAGGCGGTATTGCAAACCGTATTTGACGTTTCCCCTTGAACGATAGTGAGCACTTGCGGGCGATGTTCATTAAGCGCGCTTTTTACCTTTTCAGGAGAGGCTGCCTGACCTTCTTCAATCGTGAGTCGGTGAACGTTGCCGCCTACACGGTCGGCCATTTCAGCCAAACGGCCGCTAAAGAATCCGTTCGTGACGGACAGCACGGAATCTCCTGAGGTGACAAGGTTTGCAATGGCCATTTCCATTGCGGCAGATCCGGGCCCAGCGACACCGAGGATGTGCGTCGAGTTTGTTTGAAAGACATAGCGAGACATGGCTTTCACTTGTTCGATAATACGTGACATGGTGTCGCCAAGGTGGTTGATCACTATACCATTGGCCGCCGCCACTTTGGCGGGAATAGGCACGGGACCTGCCCCCATCATGAGCAATGGCTCATCAGGTAGAATGGAATCTAAAGACTCGACGATAGGGGCTGAAATGCGCACGTGTAAACTCCTGTAAAACAAAACATCCGTTGTAGATTTGCCAGCCAATTGGGCTGAACAGCCATAGTAGAACACCCCTGTCAGCATTGCTATGGACAGATTGGGCAATGTGATGTGTCCCGATACCAATATGCGGAAAAGATGGCCATTTAGAACATGATGAGCATTCTCGTTGTTAGTACATGTGACTAAACAAGTTGCACATACACTGTCAATAAAGCCTATGCAGTAGTGAGGAGGCGATATGACGTTAATGTGGGGGGACGCTTTATTGGGCTGCGCTTGGGGTTTTTGGTTGGCACTTTACTTAGACCGGCTCTATCTCAAACAGGTTACCTTGATAAAATTGGGTGTTTTTGTCTTTTGGGGCCGCAGTTATAAAGCGAACAACACGCTGGCGTTTGTGATTAACCTGCTTGCACTGTCACTATTTTTACTGGGTGCATCAGCGGTGATTGGAGGTATGGTAACGGCGTGGATGGCATTTATTGTGGGTTGGTGTGCTAGCTATGCGTGTTACGTGCTTTTCTTCTCTTCCTCAAAACAAACTGTTCCCGGCCAACAAGGTGAGTAAGCTGCTTGCTTAACGGTGTCACGGTCAATGTGGCACATTATTTCTCCTATTCTCTGTCTGGCTGAGCGGCAAAGTCGTTGTTTTCGCATATTACACCTTGACCCGAGCAAGGTTTTCCCCCATAACGCCAGTTGACGTTTGTATATTGATTTAATGCTGATATGGATACTGATTTACTACGCACTTTTTTGGAAGTGAACAAAACGCGTCACTTTGGTAAGGCGGCGACAAACTTATACCTCACTCAGTCTGCGGTAAGCTTCCGTATCCGTCAGCTTGAAATAAAACTGGGCACGCCCGTCTTTACCCGTAAACGCGGGGATTTGCGTCTGACGGCGGCGGGTGAGCGATTCGTTCCTTATGCAGAAACCATTTTGCAAACGTGGGGACGTGCGCGCCAAGATGTCGCACTAACTGGTTCCTATCAACAGCAGTTAACCGTGGGTGCTGCGGCTGTGATATGGGAAATGGAGAGCTGTAACGAATGGCTTGAAAAGGTTCAAGCCGTGAAGCCTGATTGGGCACTGCGCACTGAGTCATTAAGTCGCCAACAGATCTCAAATGCCTTGCTTGAGAAAATTGTCGATGTGGTGCTAACCAGCGAACCACCGAAATTGGCGGACATGCAGCAAATGCGTTTAACCAGTTTCGAATTGGTGCTGGTTTCCAACGTGCCTGATCAAGATATGGATTCCATTGTGGAATTGCCTTTGGTGTATTTGGATTGGGGGACGCGCTTCGGCGTTGAGCACGGTCGTATTCCTGCACTCCAACGAACGCCAGTGTTGCACAGTCATGGTTGTCAGGCTGCGTTACGTTTCTTGTTAAATCGTGGTGGCGTGGGTTTCTTACCATCAATGATCGCGCAACCTTGGATTGACGCAGGGGAGCTTCACCTTGTTAAAGATAGCCCTGCGATGGCGAATGAGCTGTATATGGTTTGGCTTTCTACCAATGACAAACACGAAGATATTGAAGATCTCGTAGGCAATTTGTCGGAATAATACGTCAGGCAAATAATAAGACATTAAAGGGTGCTGTTAAGGCACCCTTTTTTATTATTTCTCAATTCGGCAATCCCAAGAGAAAAAGGGTGTTTTTATTCTGATGAAGTGATAAAAGCAATAACAATCAGGTGGTTAAGTAAGACTGTTTTTTGACAAGAGTGACGGTTAATTGGCGGTCAATAAAAGTGGGCATGTTGCATGGTTTTATTTTACAAAGGTGGTTGTTTTTTTTGATCTAAGTCTCATAATGTGCGCGATTTTAGACCTATTTAACCGTGCAAGGCTCCTTTCATAAATGTCACTAAAAAATATTTCCATCCGCTATCAAATATTGATTCCTATTGTCATGCTGGTTGTTGCGACCTTCTCCGTATTATTTATTGCGAAATACGAGGTTGAGTCTGCCATTGAGTCTGTGAGTAATACGGCACGCCAAGCGGCGACGGATAAAGACAAGGTCACAAAGTTGGCAGATCTTGCATGGGCAATGCGTGTTGAAGCAATTTATGGCATTTACGATGAGCAGCGCGCGCGTAACATGGATTCGAGTGTTGCGAGATTGAGCAGGGAAGCATTGGGTATCACCCGTGAGCTTGCACAAACTCCTGCGCTACGCGACTTAGCCGCACGAATTGAAGACAGTGTCAGTGACTATTCTCGCTATACCGAGCAACAAGCTAAGCCAACTATCTTGTCGTACTTCGATGAAAATCTGAATGTAACTCGCTACAACGCCATGGTGACTGAATATCGCGCGATGGGCGCAGATATGATGGGTGACATTAATGCGTTGTCTGCGTTTATTAACCCTCTGGTAGACCAAGATCTTAAGGCGTCAGATGCAGAAGCGGATCAAATGATATTGACGGCAGGGCTGACACTGGCAGGGGCAATTCTTGCAGCCATCATTTTTAGCTGGTGGATGTCGGGTGTGATCGTCAAGCCGTTGCTGGAGCTTCAAGGTGTCATGCGTAAGCTGGCGGGTGGTGACCTCAATGTAAAAGCCTCTGATGAAGGGACAAACGAGCTGGCGCTTCTTGGCCGTGATGCCAACCAAACCATTGCTCAGCTGCGTAGCACCGTGAGCACACTGTGCAGTATCAGCGATGAAGTGGCAGCAGCCTCGACACAGCTCGCGACCGTGATGACGCAATCTGCAACGAACGCGCAACAAGAGCAAGGCGAAATCGAACAGGTTGCTTCTGCAGTCACCGAGCTTTCAAGCACTGCTAATAATGTATCAGACAACGCGGTGAATGCGGATCATGCAGCGCGTCAAACAGACGATCTGGCCTCTCAAGGGTTGGCGATCTTCTCGCAAAGCTCTCAAGCTGCGCATCAAATGGCAGAGTCGATTGAAAATACGGCGAGTGTGGTAAGCACGCTTCAGGAGCAATCTCAGCGTATTAGTCATGTGGTTGAAGTGATTCGTGGCATTTCAGAGCAAACGAATTTGCTGGCACTGAATGCGGCGATTGAAGCTGCTCGCGCGGGTCAATCTGGCCGAGGTTTTGCGGTTGTTGCTGACGAAGTACGCATGCTGGCAGCGCGCACTGAAGCCTCTACAAAAGAAATTCAGCAGATCATTGAAGGTTTGCAAGTTCAGGCTGCACAAGCTGGCGACAGCATGGGTACTTGTATGGATGTATTGTCACGTACTCAAGAGCTAAGTTCGCAGGCGAATGAAGCACTGACGGGCATTACGCAGTCTGTGGCACAAATTACGGATATGAACACCTTGGTTGCTACGGCAGCGGAGCAACAATCTGCGGTTACGCAGGACATTAACCGTAACATCAGCAACGTTTCTGAAATCATCTCGCAAAACGTTGCGGGTATCAGCCAAAGTGCTCAGGCGAGCCAAGAGTTGTCTCAACTTGCTGAAAGCCAAAAACAAGAGCTGGGCTTCTTCCGTCTGTAATAAGATGTGAGAAAGACAATGAGAAAAAAGCCGTCATTACTGACGGCTTTTTGTTTTTTTACCGTCCAGTTGCCTTACTTTGTGGTAGCAATAGCATGATGGATTAACTCCAGCACACGCGTATACCGATGCGGCAATTTGCGGTGTTTTTTCTGAGAGAGAAACAGCGGTTGTGAAATCGCAATCTCGAGCGGCAATTGTTTTAGTTTGTCCACGTGTTCAAATTGCTCAATGACGCTAGCGGGCAAAACGGTGAAACCAAGCCCTTGGGCAACGGGCAGCAAAATCTGAGCAAGCTGATTGATATAGCCAGCTTGTTTAATGCTGTCGACGCCTTGGTACCTTTCAGGAAAATTCCGACCTAATACTAGGTCTGCATAATGCTTTCCGTCTGGGTGAATCACCATGCCTAGCTCAGCCAGTGAGGCGTAAATATCTTCCTTTATCTCATGAGAGGAGGGCACTACGACGGCAAGGTGCTCTTGTCCAATCTCCTTTTCCTCAATAGCTGGGTGGTCGATGCGCTGGGTACTGATGCCAATATCAATATCATTGCTCATTAACATATGACGAATGCGCTCTACGGGGGCGGCTTCCAGTGAGACTGAAAGAGCAGGATGCTCGCATTGTAGGTCCAATAACAAAGGGTAAAGCTTCATTGCCATGGTACCCGAGCAAGCAACTTTAATTGCTCCGCGGTGAGCGTCATCCGCTTTCAACTGCGCTAAAAAGGCGTGGTGTTGCAGTTTTTGATTCGCGATAAAGTCAGCAAGCATTGAGCCGGCATGTGTTAACTCGAACTGCTTTCCTTCTCGATAAATAAGATTTTCACCGAGCTCTGCTTCAAGTTTTTTCACATGCTGGCTGACGCCGGGTTGCGTCATAAACAACTGGCTTGCTGTTTTTGTAAAGCTTCGGGTCTTCACAAGATGCTCGAAGGTGGCGAGCCATTTAGGATTTAGCATAGTGTTGTATAAAAATAAATTATTGAATTAATAATAATCGATAATTTTTAACGAGGATAGCGGCGACTTACACTAAGTGCATTCAAAATGAGAGAGGAAAATTTCATGAGCAAGCCTTATCCACGTAATTTCAGTCATATTGGTATTTCCGTACCTGATTTAGAAGCCGCGGTTACGTTTTATACGGAAGTTCTGGGGTGGTACCTCATTATGGAGCCAACAGAAATCGTCGAAGATGGCAGCGCCATTGGCGAAATGTGTACAGATGTCTTCGGCGAAGGTTGGGAGCGACTCCGTATCGCGCACCTTTCTACAGGTGATCGTATTGGTGTTGAGCTGTTTGAATTTAAAAACCAAGAAAACCCAGAAAACAACTTTGAATACTGGAAAACGGGGATTTTTCACTTCTGTGTACAGGATCCTGATGTCGAAGGGCTTGCGGAGAAAATCGTTGCAGCGGGTGGCAAGAAGCGCATGAAAGCACCACGTTACTACTACCCGGGAGAGAAACCTTACCACATGATTTATATGGAAGACCCGTTTGGGAACATTCTGGAAATTTACTCCCATAGCTATGAACTGCATTACGCAGCAGGTGCTTACCAATAAAAGACGAAAACGCGGGCTTTCTGCCCAGCAATTAGCTTGTTAGCCCGCGTGTTTTACTGCCAGACATTCACGCTTAAAAACGATTAAGAAACCAAAACATCAGTCATTGCATTTCATATTCTTTACGCTATATTGATAATAATTCTCATTATCATAAAGTATCGATATGACTGAGTTCCTTTCTAAACTTCTCGCTCCGGCAGCAAAAGGTCAGCACTTTTCACCACATTATCATCGACTTGTTGTGCCTGCTTTATTATTAGCCTTGGTTGTTGCAGAGCCTACAAGGGCGGTGGTGCTTCCCACGTTGTCTGATGCATTTTGGCAAGTCGCGGCGTATGTTGCTGCAACACTCGCTTTGTTCCACTACCTTTCCGAAAAGTTCGATCGCAATGGAGCATTCCTGCACACATTGATGCGTCATCGAAATCTACAGGTGTTATTTGCTTCCTTTATGGGGGCACTGCCTGGATGTGGAGGGGCAATCGTGGTGATTACCCAGTTTGTTCGCGGTAACTTGAGCTTTGGTAGTGTGGTTGCTGTTTTGACTGCAACCATGGGCGATGCAGCATTTCTCTTGTTGGCGACAAAGCCTTACGACGGTGTGTTCATGCTGGTTTTGGGATTCTTTGTCGGTTTGATTTCTGGTCGAGTCGTTGATGCGCTTCATGGTGATGATTTTTTGCGACCGGCCGCCAAATACAACGAGGAGCTGACGTCTTGTGCTAAGGCAAATGGACAGCCGTTCATTAATGCACAAGGGCGATTCTGGCAGTGGGCAGTAATACCGGCTTTGTCTGTGGCACTCATTGGTTCATTTCAGCTAGATGCCGACCATTTGTTTGGGCTTCCTACGGGTACAACAGAGCTAGTAGGAGCGGCATTGGCGATTGTGACCGTCACGTTTTGGGCACTGCAGCGAGAGGCAAATACCTATGAATCTGTCGTCGGAGAAGATCCTAAATGTCAGCATGCTCATCTCTTCCAGGGCGTCGCCCAAGATACGAATTTTGTGACGGTTTGGGTGATTGCAGCCTTTCTCGCTTTTGAACTGACTATCATGGTTTTTCATATCGACTTGGCGGGGATCTTTGGTGAGTGGGCACCAATGCTGCCGCTCTTTGGCGTATTGGTGGGGCTATTGCCAGGTTGTGGCCCTCAAATATTGGTGACGAGTTTATACATCAGTGGCACTGTCCCCATGTCTGCACAAATTGGTAATGCCATTTCCAATGATGGTGATGCACTTTTCCCGGCAATAGCACTTGCACCTAAAGCGGCGTTGGTAGCGACGGTGTATTCGACCATCCCTGCATTACTTTTTGCCTACAGTTATTTTCTGCTTGTGGAAATTTAGTGGCTGCTTATTTGTTGAACGATTTTGAATGATTGAATAAACGGTACGGATTTTTATCCTGCGTTCACACGAAATATTAAAAAACGCCAAGATTCCTTTAACACTCTTAATGAATGTGAATTGTTTTATTACAAAGCAAGGTGAATATCTAACCGGACATTGTTGGAAAGTAAGTTAATTTGGTTAATCTTTGTTTAAATTGGATTTATGCGTTTGAGGTATTTACGTAATCGATTGTTATAATCAGTTATTTTTGTTTTACGCACTAAACAAAAAGACGCATATTATAAGGTCTTTTAAGCACCAGTTGGTGCTTATTTTGTAATACCTCAAAGGAAAATGGAGTTGTCGTTGTGAGTGATAAAAGCCACGATGAATTAATGGCGCCGGATGGTGCAGTTAATCCAATTGATACCGATTATCAGGTTGGTCAGGATAACATTGCACTAAAAATCGGCCCTTTTGGCCTAGACATTCATAACCGCGTGTTTGTCGTTTCGGGCTCTATGATTGCACTGTTTGTTGTAGTCACCTTACTGTTCCGAAACTCAGTCGGTCCAATGTTCAGCGAATTGCGTAATACGCTGACGTCACAAATGGACTGGTTCTTTATTGGCGCAGGTAACCTTTTCGTGTTGCTGTGCTTAATCCTCGTTGTCAGCCCATTGGGCAAAGTCCGTCTTGGCGGTACCGAAGCAAAACCAGATTACACCTATGTGGGTTGGTTCTCGATGCTGTTTGCCGCAGGCATGGGTATTGGCTTGATGTTCTATGGTGTATCTGAGCCACTGTCACACTATGCTGCTTCATTGGGCGGCGTGGTAGATGCTAATGGTCTGCGCACTGACTGGGCCCCATTAGGTGGTGCGTTTAATGACGCGGCAGCAGCCAAAGATCTTGGCATGGCAGCAACTATCTATCACTGGGGTCTGCACCCTTGGGCAATCTATGCATTGCTGGCTTTGTCATTGGCACTGTTCTCGTTCAACAAAGGTTTGCCTCTGACAATGCGCTCTGTGTTCTACCCAGTATTTGGTGAGCGCATTTGGGGTTGGCCAGGCCACATTATTGATATTACTGCAGTTGTGGCGACTTTGTTCGGTCTGGCGACATCGCTTGGCTTTGGTGCTTCGCAGGCGGCAGCAGGTTTGAATTTCCTGTTTGGCATTCCAAATGGCACCCCGACGCAGATCGTCCTGATTATTGGTATCACAGGCCTCGCTTTGAGCTCTGTTGTTGCTGGTCTGGATGCGGGCGTGAAACGCCTGTCTGAGTTCAACATGCTGATGGCAACGTTGCTAATGGTATTCGTGATCATTGTGGGTCCAACACTGTCTATTTTTAGCAGCTTGGTCAGCAACATGGGCGCGTACTTTGACAACCTACCAGCACTATCGATGCCTTTCGGTCGAGAAGATGCAAACTACTCTCAAGGGTGGACTGCATTCTATTGGGCGTGGTGGATGTCTTGGTCACCATTCGTTGGCATGTTCATCGCGCGTGTATCGCGTGGTCGTACAGTTCGCGAATTCATCATCTGCGTATTGCTTATCCCGACATCAGTATGTGTATTGTGGATGACCACGTTTGGTACAACGGCAATCGAGCAGCTTCAAGGTGGTTACCGTTCAGTTGTTGATGCCGAGTTGCCATTGCAATTGTTCACCATGCTTGATGGTTTGCCACTGGCAAGCATCACTTCGTTGATCGGTATTATTCTGGTTGTTGTGTTCTTCGTAACATCATCAGATTCAGGTTCGCTAGTGATCGATACTATCTCTGCGGGTGGTAAAGTTGACGCACCTGTTCCACAGCGTATTTTCTGGTGTTCTTTTGTTGGTCTGGTAGCGATTTCACTCTTGCTGGGTGGTGGCCTTTCATCGCTACAAGCAATGGTTGTTTCTACCGGTTTACCTTTCTGTATCGTTCTACTCATGTGTGCCTTCTCTTTGGTGAAAGGCTTGATGTCAGAACCTCGTAAATAAACACCGCTTCAGTCCGGGTGGCCGCCACCCGGACTGCTGTTTAGGGCACCACGAAATAGTGAACTGATAATGAGTGACTATTTCGTGTTGTCTTTTGGTCGCTCTCAAGTGATCCGTCTTAAAATCGCTCTGATGTGTTTAGCAATACCAAGTGTGATACTGGCCGAATTTGGATCGCGATAGGCGCATTTAAGCAATTTGTTCGAAGAACATTGAATAAGCTTGGTGATGGCTCGTATCCAATGTTTAGAGCTCAATGGTTAATAATTTCGACAGAACGCGGCAAAGTGGCGGCAATTCGTCCACTTTGGCGGGTTGGTTGGAGTTAAATTGACATGTATCTCATAAATTAAGCGTTGAACACTAAGGATATGTTACAGTGTTTAGTTTGTTAACGTTCATTATGCGTCGCAAATTTTCGTTGTTATTTCGTCGGTTTGTTGACAATTACACTAAGTGCTTAGGTGGCGTTGACAGCTTAACTCGCTAGACGGACAAAGGAGTTTACTGTGAGCGATAAAAGTCATGAGGAGTTAATGAAACCTGATGGTAACGTTAACCCCATTGATACAGACTACCAGGTCGGGCAAGACAATATAGCCCTCAAAATCGGTCCGTTCGGGCTCGATATCCATAACCGCGTCTTTCTCATTTCAGGCATTGCGATCGCACTGTTTGTATTTGTCACACTGGCTTTTCAGAAAGAGGTTGCTCCCGTTTTTGGCGATATCCGCAGTTGGTTGACCTCTAACTTAGATTGGTTCTTCCTAACAGCGGGTGACATCTTTGTGTTGGTTTGCCTTTTCCTCATTGTCAGCCCTCTTGGCAAAGTGCGTTTAGGCGGCACAGAAGCGACTCCCGATTATACCTACGCTGGATGGTTCTCGATGCTGTTCGCTGCGGGCATGGGCATCGGTTTGATGTTCTACGGCGTCTCAGAGCCACTGTCTCACTATGCTTCGTCATTCGGTGGGACAGCGTCTGAAGGTGGGGTGCGTACGGACTGGGCACCGCTAGGCGCGGCAGCGGGCGATGTTGAAGGTTCCATCGACCTTGCAATGGCAGCGACGATTTACCACTGGGGATTACACCCATGGGCAATCTATGCCGTGTTGGCTCTCGGGTTGGCACTGTTTTCGTTTAACAAGGGCTTGCCTTTAACCATGCGCTCTGTTTTCTATCCCCTGTTTGGCGAGCGTGTGTGGGGTTGGGTCGGTCATGTTATCGATATCCTTGCGGTGGTCGCGACCTTGTTTGGTCTGGCTACGTCATTGGGTTTAGGCGCATCTCAGGCATCGGCGGGTTTGAATTTCCTTTTTGGTACGCCATTGGGTACTACCACCGAAATCGTGCTTGTTGTTTTCATTACGATTCTTGCGCTTGTCTCGGTGATGGCAGGTTTGGATGCGGGTGTAAAACGCCTATCTGAGATCAATATGATGCTCGCATTGGCCTTGTTACTGTTTGTGATCTTTATGGGGCCAACGCTGGCTATCATTACGGGTTTCTTTGGTAACTTGACCTCTTACATCGAACACTTGCCGGCATTGTCTAATCCGTTTGGGCGGGAAGATGCCAACTTCTCGCAAGGGTGGACGGCGTTCTATTGGGCATGGTGGATATCTTGGTCACCATTCGTGGGCATGTTTATCGCGCGCGTATCTCGTGGACGTTCAGTGCGTGAGTTTGTCATCTGTGTGCTACTTATCCCATCAGCCGCGTGTGTGTTGTGGATGACGGCATTTGGTGGTACGGCCATTAGTCAGGTTGTCAACGATGGTTACACCGCAGTGACAGAAGCTGCATTGCCACTACAATTGTTCGCGATGTTAGATGCGCTACCATTTGCACAGATCACTTCATTTATCGGTATTATTCTGGTTGTAGTGTTCTTCGTTACATCATCGGACTCCGGTTCCTTGGTTATCGATACCATTTCAGCAGGCGGTAAGGTTGACGCCCCAGTGCCTCAGCGTGTGTTTTGGTGCACGTTTGAAGGTTTGGTGGCAATCGTACTTCTGATGGGAGGCGGCTTGGTGGCCTTGCAAGCAATGGCGGTGTCAACGGGGTTCCCGTTCACGATTGTTTTGCTGGTATCTTGTGTGTCTCTTATTAAAGGGCTGATGTCAGAGCCTCGAAGTTAATCGCAACATGATTTAACGAGGCAGGGCAGGTGTTTTTATAAATACCTGCCCTGCTTCGTATTCCGGCGTCAGTAAGGGACTGCGCCGCAGTATAGTTAGTATTAACCCCTATGTGGTTACCCAGAGATTGAGAATTAATGGAAGCGGAACAAATCGAAATCGCAGCGTTTCTCAAACAATACGCGCCTTTTACAGACTTACCTGAAGACGCGGTGGATGACGTCGCAAAGCAGGTGGAAATATCCTACTTTCGTTCTGGCGCGCAAATCTTTGAATACGGTCAACCGATCAAGGACTTGTGCATAGTACGAAGTGGTGTCGTTGAGATTTACCGCAGGAAAGGGGAGCTTTTCAATCGACTCACGGAAGGAGATGCGTTTGGCCAGTGGGGGTTGATGATGAACCGTCGAGTTCGTTTCCCTGCAAAAGCCATTGAAGACAGCTTGGTGTATTTCATTCCGGATACGGTGTTTGACGATCTGAGTGAACGCTTTGAGGCGTTTTCAGATTTCATGGAAGTGGAAGATGGAATGCGACTGCGTCAGGCGGTCGAAAATCAGCGTGATAGCAGCGACTTGACCACATCAAAGGTTAAATCCCTGATCCTGAGAGACCCAGTGACGATTGGCTGCGAATCTTCTGTTCAGCAAGCCGCGATTTTGATGACTGATGAAGGCGTCTCTTCGTTGCTGGTCATGACTATCGAAGAAGATGAAGAGGGCGTCGATCAGGAGCGTATTGTCGGGATCATTACCGATCGAGACTTACGCACACGTGTATTAGCGGAAGGACTGCCTTATTCAACCCCCGTTTCTGACATCTTAACGCCTCAGCTAATCACACTGGATTACAATGCCTACGTGTTTGAAGCCATGCTGGTGATGTTGAGAAACAATCTTCACCACCTTCCTATCTTGCGTCACCATAAACCGGTGGGTGTTATTGCGTTGTCAGACATCGTTCGCCATGAGTCGCAAAGTAGTCTGGTCATTGTAAGCAGCATCTTCAGGCAACAAACCGTGGAAGACTTGGAAGCACTCTCCAAAGATGTGCCAGCCTGTTTCTCTCGTATGGTATCGGAAGATGCAAACTCGCACATGATTGGCTCGGCGATGTCTGTGATTGGCCGAAGCTTTAAACAGCGTTTGCTTGAGCTCGGGGAGGAAGAGCTAGGTGCTCCGCCTGTGGCGTATTGTTTCTTGGCATTGGGTTCGATGGCGCGTGACGAACAGTCTGTCGTCACGGATCAGGACAATGCGATGATCTTGGATGATAAATACGATCCAAAAGAACACGGTGAATATTTCGCGCAACTTGCCAAGTTTGTATCCGATGGTCTGGCACGCTGTGGTTACGCCTATTGTACCGGTAACATTATGGCGACCAATCCTGAGTGGCGTAAAACCCGCACCGAGTGGGAAGCCACCTTTGCGGATTGGATTGACCATCCGAACCCGAAATCTCTTCTCAATAGCAATATCTTCTTCGATCTGGATGGGGTTTACGGTGCGACCAACTGGGCGGAAACGCTTAAGGCATTTATTGGTCGTCGCGCCCGTCGCAATAACCGTTTCTTAGCGTGTATGGCGAGAAACGCGCTGAACCGAACGCCGCCTTTGGGTTTCTTTAAGAGCTTTGTGATGGAGCAAGATGGTGCACATAAAAACTCTATCAATTTGAAACGCCGCGGAACTGCACCTTTGGCAGATCTAATTCGAGTGCATGCGCTAGCGGTTGACTCGCGTTCGCAAAACTCGTTTGAGCGATTGGATGACATCATCGAAGCGGGCATTTTGCCGAAAGGGCGTGGTGAAGATATTCGTGATGCTATGGAATTCATTTCTATGGTGCGGATTCGTCATCAGGCGATTGATGTTGAGCAAGGTATTGAGCCGGACAACAACATTGAACCAGAAAACCTCTCAGATTTTGAACGCCGAAACTTGAAAGATGCTTTCCAAATTTTAAGTAATGCGCAGAAGTTTTTGAAATACCGTTATCAGCCAAATCGCAGTAACTAAGGGGCTAATTGTGCTGTTTCTTGAACCCAATAAAGGTATGCCCCTTATTCAGGCAGGGCCAGACTGGCCAACGCTGATTAAGCGATTAAAACAAAAGGCCAAAGTGCCGTTGTTAAAACGTTTCTATGAAGCGGGTGTGGTAAACGGTGAAACGCCGATATCTGAAGTGCAGTTTGTTGCGCTCGATTTGGAGACAACGGGGCTAGACCCAAGCAAAAGCGATATTATCAGCATTGGTTTGGTTCCCTTTACCCTAGACCGCATTCACTGCCGCGAGTCGCGCCACTGGATTGTTAAGCCGCGCAAACCCTTGCATGAAGAGTCTGTTGTTTTTCATGGTATCACGCACTCTGATGTGAGCGATGCGCCTGATTTACGCCGTATTTTGGAAGAGGTATTAGCGGCACTTGAAGGTAAAGTGGTGGTGGTGCATTACCGCCGTATTGAACGCGAGTTTATTGACTCGGCCATTAAACATCGATTAGGTGAAGGGTTACTGTTCCCTGTGGTTGATACACTGGAAATTGAGTCTTGGTATTACCGTAAGCCGAGCCAAAAATTTTGGTCGCGCTTGCTGAAAAAGTCGCTGACTTCCATACGCTTGGCTGATAGCCGCCGTCGATACAATTTACCCTTTTATCAGGGGCATAATGCATTGACAGATGCGATAGCAACGGCGGAGTTACTGCAAGCACAGGTCGCCCATCGATTTAGTCCTGATTATCCCATTAAAGGCCTCTGGCGATAGCGCATTAGCGTGGGAAGTGTTGCACCGGATTTACTCTTAGAGTGCAACGCTTCACGTTTCTTAGAAAGCGATATGCCGATTCCCCTCCTATATCCGTCTGCTTTTCGTTCTCTGTGTTAGAGTCAAACATAGCGGAGTATCTGTCAGTGTTTCAGATGCATACATTCATTGCCGATAAAGGATGGCAATATGATTGAAGAAAACAAAGTCGTAAAAATCGATTACACCGTGAAGAATGATGCTGGACAGATTATCGATACGTCAGAAGGCAATGAGCCACTGGCGTACCTCCATGGTGCAAGCAATATCATCCCTGGGTTGGAAAACGCCTTGGCTGGCAAAGCTGAAGGTGAAGAATTCAATGCGGAAGTTCACCCTGACGATGCTTACGGTCAACGCAATGAAGCCCTCATCCAAACTGTGGACAAGGAAGTATTCCAAGGTGTTGATGAAATTGAAGTAGGCATGGTGTTTAACGCGCAAGGTCCACAAGGAAATATCCAAGTGACTATCGTTGAAATTGATGGTGACCAAGTGACCATTGATGGCAACCACCCACTTGCGGGTATTGTTCTTTATTTTGAAGGTGTTATCCGCGAAGTTCGCGATGCAACTGAAGAAGAGATTGAGCACGGACACGTGCATTAATTTCGCGTATCAACCGTTAAAAAAGCGAGCTAATAGCTCGCTTTTTTGTTTTTGGCATCTGTCTCTTTTGTTTATTTGTCTTCACGTTGTAATACGTTTTCAAACAGAAATGCATCATCAAAATGTCGCTCACCAATAAAGGCAATGGCATGTTGCCCTTGTTGCCTCATGGCTCCAGGGGAGCGCACACCAAACGGCCACAAAAACCACCGCTCACCACGGGCACTTTCGGAAAGAATACCGTCTCGGTCAAAAGGACTTTTATGCTGCCCATCGCCTGAAGGTAATGCAGCCAAGCTCAGCAGTGGCGCAGGGCTTAAAGGAATGTCGGGTTGAATGTTATCGGTAAAGGACACTTGCGTGATCATATGCTCGCCCGCGGAGAGTGAGACATGCAACCGTGAGTGATTCGATGGTGTTGGCAGTGACATTTCGATGGGACGTTCACCGTCAGACGGTAAGAATGTCAGTGTCGGGTTTAACGAATACACCATATGGAAGCAACCACATTGGTGAATGGAATCTAAAATCAAAGGGTGCCCGTTGTTATCCAACGTGAGCCTGATGTTAATCGCATCAAATTCGCCTGCGTAAGGGTCGAAGGTGCTTTTCGCGGTTCGCGCAGGAAACCAAACGATATAGTTCAGTTGGACGAGTACGTCACCTTGAAATCGCGTGTAGGTAATACCTTGATAGAGTGTTGGCTGCTTAGTCTCGATTGTGAGATTCTGATCTCTCTCATCAAAGAGTAGTGCTCCTGGTAAGTCATCTTTTGATAATGTTTCTACGGAAATGACTGGCGAAAAATGCCCGAGTAAAACGGCTTCTTGGTCCTCGTTGAGCTGCGGCCATCGCAGTAAGGAGCCACGCCGAGCTTGTTCCAAGATTGCTTTTACATCTGAAATCGGTTCACGTTTGTCGCCATACTGAAAGGGATGGGCTAAAGGACGATGAAATGCTGATTGTATATGGGCCTGCTCTTCTTCGATGCGCCCTTCTGCGATAAGGCTTCCAATAGGGTATATACCCACGACGCGTTTCCAATGTTGATAAGCAGTTTCTATTTCTGGTGGTTGTTGAGAGATGGATAGCCAAAAAGCAGGAAGGCTGGCACTTTTTGCGGTTAAGTCAGCTTGGCACTTAAGGTAAGTGTCGACATTTTGCTCCTCGCGGGGGGCTAGTTTCAAAGCGGTTTCTAGCTGAAGTCTCCCCATTTTCCCTACATATGACAGCCATTGTTGACTGGATTGTGAGTCATTCAGCTCTTGGCTAAAAGATGTGCTGAATCGGTCAAATGCCAAATAGGGGAACCGTTGATCTTGCGCGTAGGGCAGCAAGTAAGTGCGATGCGTTTCAATGGAAGTATAAAAGTCAGAAAGTAACTGAAAGCATTGAGAGTGCTCACCTTTAAAGAGAGGCGAAGCTTTCTCTGGCGTTGTTATGCAGCCTGATAATATTGTCAGTATTGGAAGGAAAATCAGTAGCGATCTCAGCATTTAAATTCTTATTTGGGTAATGTGCTTACTCTATTAACGCATGCTTCATTAACTATAGATATCAAACTTTTGAAAAGTAAGTGTCTGGCTTGAGTGTGGCAGTCTTGTAGACGTTCAATGACCAAGTTTAAAGGGATAAAACAAGAGTGATAACCGAAAAACAGAAAATGCTCAGTGGGGAGTTATACCGTGCAAGTGATGCTGAGCTGGTGGCGGATAAAATACACTGCCGTGAAGCAATGCGTCGATTTAATCAAAGCTTGCCTGACAGCCCTGAATGGACTCAAGCCAAACTGGACCTGCTGCCAAATGCCCATGAGAGTGTCTACATTGAACCTCCCTTTTATTGTGACTATGGCATTCATACTTACATTGGTGAGTCAGTGTTTATGAATTTTAACTGCACGATTTTGGATGTTGCCCCCGTGACGATTGGGGATCGCGTCATGATGGCGAGCAACGTGCAGCTATTAACGGCTACGCACCCGCTTGATGTTCAGCGTCGTGTGCGGGAGTTGGTGGAGTATGGGTTACCGATAACAATTGGCAATAATGTTTGGCTAGGTGGTGGGGTTATCGTGCTGCCCGGCGTCACCATTGGTGAAAACAGTGTCATTGGGGCGGGAAGTGTCGTGACGAAAGATGTGCCCGCAAACGTGATTGCGGTGGGAAATCCTGCGAAGATACTACGTGCACTCACGGAAGAAGAACGAGAAGACCGAGGACCGTTAGGTCAGGGACTCTAACTCTGTCAGAACGTCAATAGCGTATTGGTTGGTGCTACCGCAGATATCGCGGTCTGCTTTAAATTGACTACAAACTGCCGGACGATCAGGCTGACCAAAAATTTTGCATAAGTTGTCGTCATTAAGCTGAATGCAACGTTGTCCGGCGGGTTTGCCGTTTGGCATGCCTGGAATGGGCGAAGAGATGCTTGGGGCAATACAACACGCACCACAACCTAGTCGGCAACTGATTTCTTGTTTGCTCACGATATTCGCCTACATATGTAAAGAAGGCGCGCACAGTACCACTACACTATTAAGAACGCAAAGGACACGATAAGTGAATTTGCAAGGCACTGATAGTGCGTCTTGCGTCCTTTATTCTGGGGTTATGGAATGGATAGTCCTTGAACTTTCCCGCTCCGGTGGTATAACGGGCGCCTTCTAGCAATATTGAGTAGGTATAGGTAAAGATGTCGACACCTTTCTGGGAACAAAAATCGCTGACTGAGATGACGGATGCAGAGTGGGAATCACTGTGTGACGGTTGCGGAAAGTGCTGCCTTCATAAACTGATCGACGAAGAGACAGAAGAGCTTTACTACACCAATATTGCTTGCAGCCTGCTCGACGACAAAACGTGTTCTTGTAAGGATTATCCTAATCGCTTTAACTATGACGAAGAGTGCCTTAAGTTAACGCGAGATAAGATCGATGAATTCTATTGGTTACCAGACACTTGCTCTTATCGTTTATTGGCGGAAGGGAAGACACTTCCTACATGGCACCCATTGATCACTGGCTCGAAAGATGCAATGCATGAAGCTGATGAATCGGTAAAGGAAAAAGTGGTTTATGAGATCGATGTGATCGATTGGGAAGACCACATTTTGAATCACCCGAATCGCAAGTAATAAGAAGTAATGTCATTGAAAGGTTGTTTGAATAGCAGCCTAGATTAACGTTCTTGTTAGCTCCCTATATATTGAAGTAGTCGTTGATACCTTTGTATCAGCGGCTTTTTCATAAAAAATCGCAATCTTATTTTTCATTTTTGTTGGTTGAGCGTTGGCATTTCTTGCGTCATCCAGTATAGATGCGAAGATGCTGTTCTTGTTTTGAGAGCTTTTCTTCTGCGTATTAATACGTAAATAGTAACAAAATTTCTCATGTTTTGTAGCGAATCTAGGGCGTCAGATTTTATTGGCGCAATGTGTAGATACCTATATTGGGACAAAGTCTACAAATAACAAAATTTCAGTTTAAAGATGAGATTTTCTGATTACCATTGATGAAAATTCAAAGGATTGTATATTTGGTATGTTATTAACGCGAAGTGCCGAAGATAAGGTTAGCGAAGAGCATATTAATAAGTTAGACACAATGTTAAAAGATATCGATTCCGATATCGCATTGTCGATGTCTTATGTAAGGCGTGCTCACGATGTTTCGTTTCCTGAACTGAAGAAAAAGTTCTCGGGGATTAATGTCGAAACCCTACAGAAGTATATGCAAGCGTCTTACACTGCTCATCGCCCTATCCATGTTGTCGCTGCTTACTCATGGGCGATGATGGTGCCGATGACCGCATTTTACTATGGATTGAAGTTACGCGAGTATTATCGTGGGATGGATGATGCTTCAGTCGAGGCATTGGTGAGGATTGGCAAGTTACCGACAGAACAATTCAACTCGATGCTTGATATAATTACCCATCTTTATTCTGATAAAGATAAAGAGGAATTTGAAGAGTTTCGCTTAAAAATGGAAAACACGGAGGGCTATCGTGAGATTGATTACAATTCGCTATTCCCGCCGAAAGTTTTAGACCTGGAAGCGTTTGGTGAAGATTACTATCGTTCAGTAGCAATCACCGCGAAACGATTTAGAAAAGAAAATAACATTTCTGAAGAATTTGCAGCGCGCGTTCTCGGTTTGTCGCCATATCAATATGGTGTACTAGAAAATGAAAACAAACCCGTTGCATTCTCTGTGGCGATAGGCTTTCGGGCAAAGCTCGGATTTCAGCTTATATCGCACGTGGATTTTACATCTGATATGATCCAATTTCCCGCCTTCCACCACCTCCGTATTGCACAGCACGTAAGAGATGCTCTCATTGTAGAAGCTATGCGACGTTTAGCCGATATTGAAAAAAAGAATGTATCGCAAATGCTTTTATCTCTCTCAAATATGTACATCTAGAATGTGAAGCTAAACATTAGGTAGAAAATAGGCAACGCAAAATACGCAAGATTTTGCGTTGACCATATTTTATCTAAATTGAATAATTAGCTTGCCATCGGTAGAAGCATTTGTTCCACATATACAGAAGAAGATGCTAGGGCGATTAACGCTTTTGTCACTTTCTCCGGTTGTTCTAAATGAACAAGATGATCAGAATTTTTAATTTCAATGAATCGACTGTTTGGCAATTGGTCAGAGAACTCCTTAGCAATTTGAGTTGTTACGTAAGGATCGAACTCAGCTGCACATATAACAGCTGGAATCGAAATCTGCGTTACGTTTGATGGTGTATGTACAAGCAACCTTACTGAGTTATCAAAGAACATGTCGATGCGTTCATCGTCAAGACGGGCGATATTGGCTTCCATTGAGCGCTTGATTGCTTTGGAACGTGGTATGTCAGGGTTGTCGACAGTTAAAGAGCTTACAAATGTTTTTGCGAAGTCGGCCTTACTTTGGGTAGAAGCTGCAATCATTTTTTTAGTGGCTGCGATACCAGAAGTGGGAATGCCAGGTACACCACCACAAATACTTAACGATTTAACGCCACGCCAAATGCTACAAAGTTCTACTGAAATAGCGGTAGCATAGGAGATGCCAATAATATGTGCGGATTTAATATTCATATAATGAATGAAATCAAGCAGCATCTCACTTTGTTGACGGATAGTGACTTTAGAGTCAAGTGGCTCAGCATAGCCAGTCCCCGGAATCTCAACAGTTATGCAAGTGAGTGTCTTAGAAAATTCTTCGGAAAACGCTGAGACAGATTCGATGTCTTGGAGTGCACCCAAAAGAAATATTGCCACTTGGTCTGTGTTTTTGTTTTCACAAACAGTGTAGCGGTATTTTCTGTTATTCAAAATAATATGGTTCATTTTTACTACCTTTTCTCTTTTTATAAGGAGGGAGAAATATATCCATAATTTTGAGGGCGCATAACTATTGAGAATAAAAACACTAAGGTAAAAACGTGTGCTGAATGGGAATCATTCGAAAAGATAGGTGAATAAATGGATATTGAATTATCTAAAAAGAAAATTGCTTATAAAATAAAAACCGCAAGAGAGCTGGCGCACAAAACGCAGGTTTTAATGGCCAAAGAGCTAAATATTGCGAGGCAAACCTATCTAGACATTGAGAACGGTAAAACGTCGGCCAAAACGACTACGTTATTGGAAATCGCGGAAATCACTAAAATGCCAATCATGTGGTTTCTTGAAGACTCCCGAGATCATGCTGACTATCAAAGTGTAAGAGATAGTAAAGATGTTATGGACTTCATGATGGTCATATCCAAATTGCCTGAGCCTGCACGCATTGAGCTTTTGAAAAATAGCACGCAGATGGCTTCAATGATGGTTTCTTTCAGAAACAAGGTTGCCAGTGAAAGAGAAACTGACAGCTTACATCGGTTCCGCGTTGTTAGTGGAGTTTGTTGAAGACCCCAAATAGCCATACGGCATATGCAATACACTGACAGTGTAGTTACCGTAATTCGTGTTTGATCGTGTCTTAGGGGGGAGGATAAAAGCATGTTGCTTCCCCCATCCTCAGACCGACATTTCCTTTGATTTCCCTCCGCTACTTTCTCCTCATTCCTTTGGGAGCACCGAAGGTACTCATATTGGCGCATTTCAAGTACCATACGCGCTCATCGTCGTTCGAGAAGGGTTTGTCGCTCTTCCTATCGCTACGTAACGTTCTGATATGTGTTCCTTGGTTACCAATATGAATGAAGTGATTAACCTCCATTTCCACACCGATATGTGTTTATTCGTGTGCAGAGGTCAGTAAATTTGAAGCTGATACTAGGCCCAATGGAGGGGGTGCTTGACCCTCTCATGCGTCAAATTCTGACTGATATTAATCCGTACGATCTTTGTGTGACGGAGTTTGTTCGTGTTGTTGATGCCAAACTTCCTCCCCGCGTATTCCACAAGCTGAGCCCTGAGCTGCACAATGGTGGTAAAACATTGTCTGGTACGCCTGTGCGTGTGCAACTCCTTGGTCAGGCTCCTGAATTCATGGCAGAGAATGCTGCGCTCGCGACGGAGTTGGGGTCGTCGGGAATTGATATTAACTTTGGCTGCCCGTCAAAAACGGTGAATGGCAATAAAGGAGGTGCAGCCTTGCTTAAAGAGCCTGAACTCATGTATCAGGTCATTAAAGCTGTGCGCGATGCTGTGTCGTCAGAACATGTTGTTAGTGCCAAAGTGAGGCTGGGATTTGACGATTGCTCACCCTATCGTGAAATTGTCGATGCTGTTCAGTCGGGCGGTGCGAATGAAATCGTCGTACATGGTAGAAGTAAAGCCGACGCTTACAAACCAGGTACGGTTCGTTGGGACTTAATTGGTGACATTACCCAGCGTCTTAGTATTCCAGTGACGGCAAACGGCGATATCTGGAACCGTGATGATGCAATTAAATGCGCGGAAATCACTGGTAGTGATAAGTTAATGGTCTGCCGTGGCGCGTTGAATATGCCAAACCTAGCCGCACACATTAAGAATGACGCTGCGCCAATGAGTTGGCATGAAGTTTTGGATCTTCTCGTCAGATACTCTGAGTTTGAGATTCAAGGAGATAAAGGGCTGTATTATCCGAATCGTGTTAAGCAGTGGTTTCGCTACCTTCAAGTCGAATACCCCGAAGCCCGTGCGTTGTTTGCCGATATTCGCGCGTTGAAAAATAAGCAGCAGATTTTGGGCATGATTACGAATGCCTTGAGACAGAGCGAAAAAGCGTTAGTGTAAAGTGATGCTGAAAATGGTGTTTGGTTGCATCTTAGATGCGTGCTATATCGTGGTGAAAACAAAAGGCAGACTCAGTCTGCCTTTTTGAGTTTTTGACGTTATCTTTCAGGCCTCATTGAGGGTTTTGCCGTGGAGTATTCTGAAGTCAAAACGGCCAGGCCACTTTTCTTCAGAAAGCGTTCCTATCATTGCTCTTGCAACGCGAACGCCTTCTACGGGTTCCAAGTTGGCCAATGGACCGGCTAGAAACGGAGAGATAAAAGGCAAAATACGCTTAAGTGCCTGTTCATCTTTTCTCGGCACATCTCGCTCACCAAGTAAAGGACCTGGACGGGCAAACAGAAGCCGTTTAAAACCCATGTCTGACAGTGTTCTCTCCATCTTTCCCTTACAGCGCAGGTAGTGGGAGGGAGACCAAGGGTGCGCCCCCATGCTAGAAACAACAGCAAGATGTTTTACCCCGACAACAGCCATCATGCGGGCAACTTTTACCACCAGATGGTAATCGACATCTTCCAATGCTTTTTTTGATCCTGCTTGTTTCAATGTTGTCCCCAAGGCAATGTAACCTTGGATCGGCACCGGCCAGTGAGGCTGCCAATGCGTGACAGACAAGTCTTGGCTTTGATGCACAATGATCTTTTCAGAGGTTATTGAGACAGGGCGTCGCGTGACAACATGAATGTGTGAAACGTCTGGATCACCAAGAAGCTGATGAAGTAGCTCATCGCCAACCAAACCTGTTGCTCCAGCAATAATAACGCTTCTCGACGAAGACACTGCAATTTCCTTCAACTAAGCAATTGCGCTTAGGCTACCATGATTTGCGTAAATCTATTCAATCCCTTAGACAGAATATTAGATGAAACTCATAGGCAACGCGTGAGCACGAAATTTAGGTCTTTCATGAAAGAGAATTCGATGCCATGAAGGCATTGCCTAATGCTGGACTTACAGACTTGGATCTATATGATCCACTTTTTGGTTTAGCCGAGAGTAGTGATGAATACATTAATTGAAATGCCACAGGATTGGGATGGCATGCCTGCAAGCTTTATTGAAGGTGCGTTGTTAGCGGCAAACTTGTCTCCAGCACCACTGGATCCAGACGTATGGATGCCAATCCTTCAGACGGGTGGTATGGATGAAGATAATGTAGAACTTATCACCATAGACCAAAAGAAAGCGGTTTTGATGCGCTTTGAACAGCAATATGCGCTGTTAATGAGGCATCAGTATACGCTACCTGAGTCGCTTTCTTTGGAAGGTGAACGCAGTGCAGAGCATCAGGTGTTCTCTGAAGGTTTTCTTGCCGTTTGGCCGCACATTGAACCGGCATGGCAAGAGGTGACTGTGTCAGACGGTAGCCGCCGCATGTTATCGGCACTGATGACAACCATGCTGTTTCTTCATGATGAGCAAGGTACGCTAGCACAAATGCAAGAAGCTGGGCTGACATCGTTACCGTCCCCTGAAAAGTACTACAAGCAAATGGAGCTAATGATCAACGAAGTTGCGTTGGCGGCAGACGAAGTGCAACAGGGCTCGGGCGCGCAAGCGGTCAACCCGTACAAGTCTGTTGGTCGAAATGACCCATGCCCTTGCGGTAGTGGTAAAAAATTCAAGAAGTGCTGCGGTAAATAACCATGCCCCAAGATGCAATTTTGGTTGTGGCGGGTGTCATTCGTGACGGTCATAAAATACTGATCACGCAAAGGTTTGATAGCGACGAAGGGCTTGGGCTTTGGGAGTTTCCCGGCGGCAAAGTTGAGCTTGGCGAGTCAGAGCAAGAAGCACTAGCGAGAGAGCTTTTCGAGGAGCTGGGAGTGGAGGTTGAAGTTGGAGCTTTTCAACTAGAAACTCGCCATACGTATCCGACAAAAACGATCTGTTTGCGAAGCTATGAATGCACTATCACGTCGGGAGAGATTACCTTGCATTGTCACCAAGCGATGGCGTGGGTAGATGCTAACGCGTTGGGGGATTACCGTTTTAGTAGTGCCGATAAGCCCTTGGTTGCAAAACTTCAAAGCAAAAAAAATCCCAGCTAGGCTGGGATTTTTTTTAGCTAAACATTCTGCGTTGACGCTTTCCAATGAATTGGGAGAGCACCACGATGGCCAAGAAAACGAGCATTCCGCTAAATATTACGACCAGCCATTGAGGCATCGACAGTGTCAGGAACTGCCAAACTACTTTGCTACAATCACCGCTCGCTTCAAAGACGGAAGGAACCCACTCATTTAATGGTGCCCATGAAGGGAAAGAGACGAAGATATCGCACGTTGCACCAAACAGTTGATTGGGATCTGGGAACTGGTAGCCAACATGCTCAATGGCCAGCTTTAATCCCCACCCTGCAGAAATGCCCCATGCCGAGAGGCTTAACCAACGCATTAACCCATTAGCGGGTGCAATCATACCCAGCAAGCCTGCGCCAACAACGCCTAACATAGCAACACGTTCGTAGATACACATGACACAGGGTGCGAGATCCATGACATGCTGGAAGAATAAAGCACACGCTTCAAACGTTAATGCCGACAGCATTAACAGAAACCATGCACCACGGCCCCGCGAAATTTCATTGAAGTAGGAAAACATAAATAGCGAATCCATTTAAAAAAAACGAAGCCCTACTGTTTCTAGCAGGACTTCGCTATTCAAAGGCTTAATCGATCTAAGATCAACCTTTTAGTGGCCAACGCTCGCTGCGGCAGCTGAACCGATCTCGCCGATTGAGATCCAACCCGCATCGTAGAACCAATCTGTCATTGGAACGAGGAAGAACTCAATGCCCGCCAAGCCGATCAAACCAAGAACCAGTGTATATGGCAATGCCATGTAAACCATCTTGCCGTAAGAAAGGCGAAGTAACGGTGCAAGGGTAGATGTCAGCAGGAACAAGAATGCTGCTTGTCCATTAGGTGTAGCAACAGATGGCAGGTTAGTACCCGTGTTGATTGCCACCGCCAAAAGCTCGAATTGTTCACGTGAGATTGCGCCTTCCATCAACGCAGCTTTTACTTCGTTAATGTAAACGGTACCCACGAACACGTTATCAGACACCATCGAAAGCAAACCGTTCGCGATATAGAACATCGTAAGCTGATCACTGCCTTCTAAGCGTAATACCGCTGCGATGACTGGCGTGAATAGCTCTTGGTCAACGATAACGGCAACGACGGAGAAAAATACAGCAAGTAGTGCAGTAAATGGCAATGCTTCTTCGAATGCTTTACCGATTTGGTGTTCATCAATAACACCAGTGAAAGAGGTAGCAAAGATGATAACGGTTAGACCAATTAGGCCAACAGCAGCGAGGTGCATAGCCAGAGCTAGAATCAACCAAACCGCAATCAGTGCTTGGACGATTAGCTTTGCTACGTCGTAGTTAGTGCGCTTCGCACGCTCTGCTTGGTCGAACTCAACTAAGATTTGGCGTACGTTTTCTGGTAGTTCTGTACCGTAGTCAAACAAACGGAATTTCTCGACCAGAACACAAGTTAGCATGCCACAGATAAGAACGGGTAGGGTGACTGGCAACATACGGATAATGAATTCCCCGAACTGCCAACCTGCTTTTTCAGCGATGATCAGGTTTTGAGGTTCACCTACCATGGTCATTACACCACCCAGAGCAGTACCTACACCCGCGTGCATTAGCAAGCTGCGCAGGAATGCGCGGTAGTTTTCTAGGTCATCACGGCTTAAGTCGTCACGCACTGACTCATCCGAGTTGATGTCATGCGATGAGGTGAAATCTGCACCCGAAGCAACACGGTGGTAGATACCGTAGAAACCCACTGCAACACTGATAACCACTGCGATAACCGTCAGTGCATCTAAGAAAGCAGAAAGGAATGCTGCCATGGCACAGAATGCGAGAGAAAGAAGTACCTTAGAGCGGATACCCAGCAGTATTTTGGTGAAGATAAACAGCAGAAGCTGTTTCATGAAGTAGATGCCAGCAACCATAAAGATAAGTAGCAGCAGTACTTCGAAGTTAGCAACCAGTTCGTGTTTTACCGTAGCAGGGCTTGTCATGCCAATGGCTACCGCTTCAATGGCAAGTAAGCCGCCTGGCTGAAGTGGGTAACACTTCAGTGCCATCGCCAAGGTGAAGATAAACTCTACGACGAGTACCCAACCCGCAACAAATGGGTCTATAGCAAATAAAATCGGGTTGATGATTAAAAACGCGATGATCGCGGCTTTGTACCAGTCTGGCGCCTTACCAAGAAAATTCTTGATAAATGCGTTCCTTAGCGTAATGGCCATGTATTAGTCTCTGTTCTTTCTAATGCAAGTATTCTTGGGGGCTTGAAATGGTTGTAAATAAGCTGTTACCGAGGACAGAGGAATGGTGATCTTATTTCGCGATGCGTTGAAATAACAATTTTCCATTGTGAAACCGCCCAATAGTTGACGCTTTGCACCTCATCGCCCGCGGGTCAGACGAATTCGATGCACACAATACAGCGACTTTCCAAACAGTCAACAATCCAATGCATGTTAATTAAATTACTGGAGTTTGTTACGAAAAAATAAAACTTCAGCACATTAAAAATGAAACGATATGTAACATTGAAGCGCGCTTATTCTATGCGCGAGATCTATTGCAAACTGTGATGTCGATCAAGGTTAATTCGTGAGCTAAAAAAATGAGAGAATTTGTTCGACGACTGGCGAGTTATTAGGCTTCTACATCATGAAGAACCTCGCATTTCATCTATTGAGAATGTTATTAATTGGTATCAATGTTCCGCGTCAGCATTGCCAAATTTGATGACAATTTGCGTACAAATTGAGTATCTGTGACCTGTACCGTTAAATCTGCGTCAATTCCACGCAAACGATTCCACTCATAGGTTTCTAGGATGTGACCAGAAGTGGTATGATGAGTTATTAATCAAGATAAGAAGCAACTTGGAACACTCAATGGTTATTAAGGCGGACAGCCCGGCAACTTTTGCTGAGAAATATATTATCGAGAGCATTTGGAATAATCACTTTCCTCAAGGCTCCATCCTGCCAGCAGAGCGTGAATTGTCGGAACTCATCGGTGTAACACGTACGACGTTGCGTGAAGTATTGCAACGTTTAGCACGTGATGGATGGTTGACTATCCAGCATGGCAAGCCGACCCGCGTCAATGATTACATGAATACATCAGGACTGAGCATTCTAGACACGCTTGTCACCTTAGAAGGTGAAGATGTCCAAGGTGTGCTTGAGAACCTGCTTGCAGCGCGCACCGACATTAGCGGTGTATACATGCGCTATGCAGTGAAAAATGACCCGCAACTATGTGCAGCGTTGATTGAAAAAGTGATCAGCCGATGCGAAGAATTGTTAGCGAGTGAAAGCTATGCGAGCTTTGTTGAAGGTATTGAAGAGAAAGATGCGATTCAACAAGACGTGAAAAAAATCTTTGATACGTTTGGTAAGACTGATTTAGCACTATGCGAAGCGGTGTGTCGAGCACGTGCATTCAACCATTTTGACTACATGCTATTCCAAGGTATGGCGCAACGCTCAGGCAATAAAGTTTACGTGTTGACAATGAACGGTATGCGCAAGATTTACTCTCGTGTTGGCGGTTACTACTTCATGGATAAGCGTGCTTGTGAATTAGCACTGCAATTTTATCGTGAGTTGCTGGCGATTACGGTGGAAGGTCGTCACGGTGAAGTGGCAGAGCGCGTTAAACAGTATGGCCGTGAAAGTGGGGCAATGTGGTTTGTTAACCGTGACAGCATCGCCAAACTGATGGAACAAGAAGAAGCGTAAGCACGCTTGCGCTCAAAAAAAACCGCCAATCTGGCGGTTTTTTTGTTTTTACGTCGGTACTGTTTCGCCCAGAGGTATTGCTTAGGTACCAGGGATCAAGTCTGGATCGAATTGTGGGCGTTTAGGGCAGGTAGAGATTATTTTGCCCTTACCATCTGACGTTTCCTCTTCGAGCACCACCTCAAACCCCCACAATCTATGGACATGCTTGAGTACTTCTTGATAAGAGTCATTCAGTGGAATTCGATTGTGTGGCACATAGCGCAGCGTGAGAGAGCGATTACCACGCAGATCCACATCCCAAACCTGAATGTTGGGCTCATGATTACTCAGGTTGTACTGAGCAGACAATTTCTCGCGGATTTGTCGATAACCTTCCTCATTGTGAATACTGGTGACCTCAATGAAGTTTTGTCTGTCATCATCATTGATTGAGAAAAACTTCATATCTCGCATGACTTTTGGCGATAAGAACTGGCTGATGAAGCTCTCGTCTTTAAAATTCTGCATGGCGAAATGAAGGGTTTCTAGCCAATCGCTTCCGGCGATATCGGGGAACCAATATTTGTCTTCTTCTGTCGGCTCTTCACAAATACGTCGAATGTCCTGAAACATCGCAAAGCCAAGCGCATAAGGGTTAATCCCGCTATAGAATTTGCTGTTATACGGCGGCTGCGCTACGACATTTGTATGACTGTGTAGGAACTCCAAGATAAAGCGATCAGTCACCAAGCCTTCGTCATAGAGGTGATTCAAGATGGTGTAGTGCCAGAATGTGGCCCAGCCTTCATTCATCACTTGCGTTTGTTTTTGCGGGTAGAAATATTGGCTCACTTTTCTCACGATGCGGATCGCTTCGCGTTGCCAAGGTTCGAGCAAAGGCGAGTGCTTCTCAAAAAAGTAGAGGATGTTTTCCTGCGGTTCAGCAGGGAAGCGTTCCACTTCTTTCTCTCGTTTCTTCTCGCTGGTGGGGATAGTGCGCCAAAGTGCATTCACTTGAGTTTGAAGATAATCTTCACGTGCTTTTTGTCTAGCCTTCTCTTCCGCCATGGAGATTTTTTGAGGGCGTTTGTATCGGTCGACGCCATAGTTCATCAGGGCGTGGCAGGAGTCGAGTAGCTTTTCAACCTCATCGACACCGTACTTCTCCTCACATTCACTGATGTACTTTTTGGCAAACAGGAGATAGTCGATGATAGAACCTGCGTCTGTCCATGTCTGGAACAGGTAATTGCCTTTGAAGAATGAATTGTGGCCATAACAGGCGTGCGCCATGACAAGTGCCTGCATCGTGATCGTGTTTTCTTCCATCAAATACGCGATACAAGGATCAGAGTTGATCACGATTTCATACGCCAAGCCCATGTGACCGTGTTTGTAGCCGCGTTCCGTCTCGATGAACTTTTTGCCAAATGACCAGTGACTGTAGTTGATGGGCATGCCGACACTGGAGTATGCATCCATCATCTGTTCGGCGGTAATGATCTCAATCTGATTAACGTAGGTGTCCAGTTTGTAGTGGGCAGCAACGCGTTTGATTTCATTGTGGTATTTGTCCAGCAGATCAAATGTCCAATCTGGACCATCACTGAGAGTCTTTTTTCTGTTTTTTTGAGCGACAGTCATAAGTCCTCCTTGGATCCCAGCCCCAAAAATAGGAAACGGTGAGCGGTTAGCTCACCTGTTTTTTAAACAACTCTCGGAAGACAGGGAAGATGTCGTCTGCCGTGCGGATATTCTGCATAGCAAAATTCTCATGTCTCTCATCTAGCGTTTCATATTCACGCCAGAGGGTTTGATGCGCACGACGAGTTATCTCTATGTATGCGTAATATCGCGTTACCGGCAATAAGTTACGTTCAAGCAATTCTCTACAACCCGGTGAGTCATCTGCCCAGTTATCGCCATCTGACGCTTGCGCTGCGTAGATATTCCACTCATTAGAGGGATAACGGTCTTTCACGATTTCGTTCATCAAACGAAGCGCACTAGAGACGATAGTTCCACCGGTTTCTTGCGAATAGAAAAACTCATGCTCATCAACTTCTTTTGCCTGCGTGTGGTGGCGGATGAAGACCACTTCTACATTTTTGTAGGTGCGGGTTAAGAAGAGATACAGCAAGATGTAAAAGCGTTTAGCGATGTCTTTGGTGGCTTGGTCCATAGAACCTGACACATCCATCAAACAAAACATAACAGCCTGACTGCTTGGCTGAGGACGCTTCTCGTAGTTTTTAAAACGTAAATCAAACGTATCAATGAAGGGGACGGCTGCAATCTTCTCCTTCAACGCTTCGATTTCTTCTTGTATGCGTTTCTCTTCAAGTGGCTGTGCAGGCTCTGTACTTCTAAGCTCTTCAAGCTCTGCTTCTAGTTCTTTCAATTTACGTCGCTTACCAGCAGACATTGCCGTGCGGCGAGCTAATGAATTTTGAAGTGAACGTACAATCGCAATATTGGCGGGTACACCCGTCGCCTTGAAACCAGAGCGGTGGGTTTTGTATTCCACCAACTTTGTCATTTGATTTTTTTGAAGGTTAGGCAGCTCCAAGTCTTCAAACAACAAGTCCAAATACTCATCTTTTGAAATTTGGAAAACGAAGTCGTCTTGCCCTTCACCATCGGGGCTTGCTTGGCCTTCACCAGCACCACCCCCAGCTCCACCAGGTGGACGCTCTATGCGATCGCCAGGAATGAACTGGTCATTGCCAGGATGGACAGCTTCACGCTCTCCTCCTTTGCCTTGTCGGAATACAGGCTCTCGGATGTCACGAGAGGGGATAGTGACGCTCTCGCCACTATCCACATCGGTGATTGAGCGTTTATTTACCGCATCAGCAATCGACTCTTTTATCTGTCGTTTGTGACGTCGCAAAAAACGCTGACGGTTTACCGTACTCTTGTTCTTTCCGTTGAGCCTTCGATCTATAAAATGCGCCATAAGCCCCCCGTATCATTTGTAACTACATAGACTGCCTATTTACGAAGACTTGCGAACACGCAAGTACCACTCAGATAGGAGCCTTACTTGTTTGCGGGTATAGCCTTTCTCCATCATGCGGGCGACAAAGTCGTCGTGCTTTTTCTGCTCTTCGGTCGATGTCTTGGCATTAAAGGAGATAACAGGAAGCAACTCTTCGGTGTTCGAGAACATTTTCTTCTCGATAACGGTGCGAAGCTTCTCGTAGCTCGTCCACACGGGGTTTTTACCTTCGTTATTGGCTCGTGCACGCAATACGAAGTTCACGATCTCATTTCGGAAGTCTTTCGGATTACTGATACCGGCTGGCTTTTCGATTTTCTCCAATTCACTGTTAAGCGCAGAGCGGTCAAACAGTTGGCCTGTATCAGGGTCGCGATACTCTTGATCTTGAATCCAGAAATCAGCATACGTCACGTAGCGGTCAAAGATGTTCTGCCCATACTCAGAATACGACTCTAAGTAGGCGGTTTGGATCTCTTTACCGATAAACTCGACGTATTTAGGGATGAGATACCCTTTAAGGTGCTCGAGGTATTTCTCTGCGACATCTTGCGGGAACTGCTCTCTCTCGATTTGTTGCTCAAGCACGTAGAACAGATGAACGGGGTTCGCCGCCACTTCTGAGTGATCGAAGTTAAATACGCGAGAGAGGATTTTGAAAGCAAAGCGGGTTGAAAGACCATTCATGCCTTCATCGACGCCTGCGTAGTCACGATATTCTTGGTATGACTTGGCTTTGGGGTCGGTATCTTTCAGTGTTTCGCCGTCATAGACGCGCATTTTCGAGAACAAACTGGAGTTCTCTGGCTCTTTGAGGCGAGAGAGTACGCTGAAGCGCGCAAGAATATCTAACGTGCTAGGCGAACAAGGCGCGGCTGACAACTCACTGCTCTGAAGCAGCTTGTCGTAGATTTTCATTTCTTCCGACACGCGTAGACAATATGGCACTTTTACGATGTATACACGGTCGAGGAAGGCTTCGTTGTTCTTGTTGTTGCGGAATGTCTGCCACTCGGATTCGTTTGAGTGCGCGAGAATCATACCGTCAAACGGAAGTGCGGAAAGCCCTTCGGTCCCGTTGTAGTTGCCTTCTTGGGTGGCAGTTAGTAAGGGGTGCAACACTTTGATAGGTGCTTTGAACATCTCGACGAATTCCATCAAGCCTTGGTTGGCTTTACACAATGCGCCGGAATAGCTGTATGCATCTGGGTCGTCTTGAGAGAAGTGCTCAAGCTGTCGGATATCGACTTTACCCACCAAAGAAGAAATGTCCTGGTTGTTTTCATCGCCAGGCTCTGTTTTCGCCACAGCAACTTGATCAAGGATCGACGGACGTACTTTTACAACCTTGAACTTACTGATGTCGCCACCAAACTCATGGAGGCGTTTAGCTGCCCACGGCGACATGATGGAGCGAAGGTAACGCTGCGGAATACCGTAGTCGCTTTCCAATAATGCACCGTCTTCTAATGCATCAAAGAGGCAAAATGGATGGTCATTCACCGGGCTGCGTTCGCCATTAGCGGTAAGCATATAAATCGGTACTTTTTGCATCAAACTTTTCAGTTTTTCAGCCAGTGACGATTTACCACCACCAACAGGCCCGAGCAAGTATAGAATTTGTTTGCGCTCTTCCAGTCCCTGTGCGGCATGTTTTAGGTAGGAAACGATTTGCTCGATAGCATCTTCCATACCATAAAAGTCTTCGAATGTTTTGTAGCGTGATATGACGCGATTCGAAAAGAGTCGGCTTAGTCTTGGGTCGAGTGCTGTGTCGATCATTTCTGGTTCGCCAATTGCCATCAATAGTCGCTCTGCGGCATTGGCGTAAACGCTGCGATCTTCGCGGCATAGGTCCAGAAACTCCTGAAGGCTCAGCTCTTCGTCTTTAGCTTCTTCGTAGCGCTGACGATAGTGGTCGAAAATACTCATGGTCCTGCCCCCTAAATCGTGCTGTTGTCCATTGAGAAAGGATATAAACGCAGATGCTTTCATATCCTCGCTCTTTTAAGACTAGTAGCAACTGATCAATTTGCGTGGTTGAATTGCTTGTTTTATAAATCTTTTTCCCTTTTGTGATAGTGCTTTGTATTCGAGATGTAACTTTCGATTGATGCACTTGTCGCTGTGGTGTCGCAAAGACGAAGCGGAATTCTCTGGCAAATTTCACAGAGACAACGGAATTTGCTGTGGAATGCGGAAAGGGGGAAGAGAACGGCTGAGAGAAGAAATAAAAAAACCGACGCTGAATGAGGCGTCGGTTTTTTCTTACTAATCAATCGGAATTATTGGCAAGCGATTAACGTAGTGAGCACGTGTTTTTTGCCGGATTCCAGTATCACACTGCGGTCATACACGGTGGATTCAACACAGACCATGGTTTTGTAGCTGTCATCTGCCATGTCACCCATGCTGATAGACAGCGCTTCCCATGGATTCCAAACCACAACTGCATTGTTACCTGAGTTTGTCACTGTCATGCGACGTTGATACGCAGGGTCTTCGACAACCACTGTTTCGGCGGCTTGGGTGTAAATACGGTCAACTTCTTGATCAAAGTTTGCGCTGCCAGAACTTGGTTTGCGCTCGCCAGCTTCAATAAATTCATTGCCGAGTTCAGAGACAGTGGTCTCGGTAACATCACCAATATTCAAGTAGGTGTGAAGCGCGCCACCGATATTCATCGCAGACTCGCCCGTGTTAGTCGAAACCAGGCTGACTTTCAATGTATCTGATACTTCAACGAGAAGCTCTGCATGAAATGCGTGAGGCCAAATTGCACGCGTTTCAGCACTGTCTTCGAGCGTGAGACTCAGAATTACGCCATCCTCGTTCTCGCGGTGTTCATTGAGTGTCCAATGGCTGGTACGCGCAAAACCATGAGATGGCTCGGCGGCTTTACCAAACCAAGGCCAGCAGACGGGAATACCACCACGAATAGCTTTGGTACCGCCGAAGTCAGCGTTTTCACTCATCCAAATGGTGTCTTTTTTACCCGCAGGCTGGAAGCTTAATACGTGCGCACCGAACAAAGAGACAGCGGCGGTTGCCTTAGGGTGAATAACGCGAATGACTTTAAGTCCGTCTAGCTCGCAGACGGTGACAAAATCAGAAAGCACAGCGGTAGTCGGAAGCTGTTTAACGTCCATGAATATGCCTTAATATCAAAATGCTTGCGACAAGGCGTCGCAATGAAAATTCAGATACAAAAAAGGCGGCCAATAAGCCGCCTTTTGTCACTCATGCCTTAACGGCAATCCGGAATGATTACTTAGAGATGTGAGCAATCAGGTCCAGAACTTTGTTTGAGTAACCGATTTCGTTGTCGTACCAAGATACAACTTTAACGAATTTGTCAGTCAGAGCAACACCTGCTTTCGCGTCGAATACAGAAGTTTGCTTCTCACCGATGAAGTCTTGAGAAACAACTTCGTCTTCAGTGTAACCCAGAACGCCAGCCATCTCGCCTTCTGAAGCAGCTTTCATTGCCGCACAGATTTCTGCGTAAGTAGCAGCTTCTTTCAGGTTAACAGTCAGGTCAACTACAGAAACGTTTGCAGTTGGTACGCGGAAAGCCATACCAGTCAGTTTGCCGTTCAGTTCTGGAAGAACTACGCCAACTGCTTTAGCTGCACCAGTTGATGATGGGATGATGTTCTGAGAAGCACCACGACCACCACGCCAGTCTTTCGCAGAAGGACCGTCAACAGTTTTCTGAGTTGCAGTAGTAGCGTGAACAGTAGTCATCAGACCAGATTCGATGCCCCACTTGTCGTTCAGTACTTTTGCGATAGGCGCAAGACAGTTAGTAGTACAAGAAGCGTTAGAAACGATGTCTTGACCAGCGTAAGAAGCGTGGTTAACGCCCATTACGAACATTGGAGTCGCGTCTTTTGAAGGACCAGTCAGAACAACTTTCTTCGCGCCAGCAGTGATGTGTTGGCGTGCAGTTTCGTCAGTCAGGAAGATACCAGTTGCTTCTGCAACTACGTCAACGCCAGCTTCGTCCCACTTAAGGTCAGTAGGGTTACGCTCAGCAGTTACGCGAACGGTTTTACCGTTAACGATCAGGTTACCACCTTCAACTTCAACAGTACCGTTGAAACGGCCGTGAGTTGAGTCATACTTCAGCATGTATGCCATGTAGTCAACGTCGATCAGGTCGTTGATTGCTACAACTTCGATGTCGTTACGTTCAACAGATGCACGGAAAACGAAACGGCCGATACGGCCAAAACCGTTAATACCTACTTTGATAGTCATTATGTTGCTCCACAACTTAATATCTAGTGAAAGGAAATTGGTAGTAAAATTACAGAATCGGTACCACCCATGCAAGTAAAAAACCCATCTAAATTGCTTAAAGTCAAAATTACTACGGATTAAATTTACAATACCTAAACATCTTTTTGGGCTGTTATAGGAAAAGTTGAATTTCCTTGTGGATGTTAGGGTTAGGTCAAATTTCGAACGATACGTCGGCGGGGCCTTTCATTCGCTGCCTATTATGACGGTCTGAAAACTATTCTTGCGTGCGAATATTGAGAATCCAAGCGACATTGTTGTTTCGGATGGATAAAGTGAATTGCATATGGTGTGTTAATTAGATTCTTGTAATTTTTCTCCATAATTAAAACAATCTGTTGCATGTGAATACTTCGCTAATAGATGTAAAGCTTTGCCGAGCTCACACGGTCGCAATGCAAGGGGCGAATTCCTTGCAAGAAAATGAAATCATTAGAGGCTGTGATCCACTCGCGAAAAGGGAAAGAAATGACAACGAAAGAAAATGAAAATTGGAAGGAAATGCTCTCTGAACTTGCCTACAGAGTGTGTCGGTTAGGAGAAACCGAAGCTCCATTTTCTGGTTCGCTGTTATATAACCAAGAGGCGGGGACGTATCACTGTGTTTGCTGTAAATCAGCACTGTTTCAATCGCAAACTAAATTCGATTCTGGATGCGGTTGGCCGAGCTTTGATGAAGCGGAAAGCGGCGCGGTTCGCTATCTAGAAGATCGTAGCCTTGGCATGGTAAGAACAGAGATTCGGTGTGCGAATTGCGATAGTCATTTAGGGCATGTCTTTGATGATGGGCCAACAGAAACCAAGCAACGCTATTGTGTTAATTCTGTGTCGCTATCTTTTACGGGTAAGGAATAGTTCGTCGCGCCGATGAGGCGCGACTATTCGTTATGGCTTAAGACGGATCGGGAAGTCGGCGAACTGGCTCCAATAAATCCCTTTCAAAATCACCATCTTCAATGGCAGATGAGACGTCGTTGGCGATATCGGCAATATCATCTCTTCTGTTGTCTGGCATTGGATAGAGCAGTTTTAGCTGCGCTTCTTTTGCAATCGGCAATCCGAGATCCTGCCCAACTAGTGCCCACATGTAGGCTTCGTCCAACAGGCCCAGAGAGTGATTTGCAGTCGCAAGTGATTTTACAGCTTCAGGAACAGTCTTATCTCTTGTTTCACCTGCGCGCCCGTCATAGAAAGATAAAGATTTCAATAGGATATCGATAGTGTGTTCTTTGTCTTTATCAACGTAGTACGTAGCCAGTCCTAGTTGTAGCTCTGGCGTGTCGAGGTATTCGGTTTCCTCTAAGCGAAGGAATTGGTCCAGCGCGTCATTGTCCCCTTGGGTCCAGCGGTAGTAAATAATTGAAGGCTGGTATGAGGTCGTAAGCTCTTCCTCTATGCGCTCTATCGAATCATAGGCATGGTAAAGAGCTTCAGTACGTTTGGTTTTGCGTTCTTTTAGCGTGGTGGTTTCAATTTGGGCGGACAGCTCCATACACCTTGCATACTTCTTCGTCAGCATGAGTTCGTCAAATTTGTTTAAATCTGACGGTTTTTTTTCTACATCAAATCTCATCCAAATAAGATCTGTACGCTCATGTCGGCATTGCCCATCCCGCACGTTTAGCTTGTGGCAAATTTGCGGGTAGTTTTCACAAAGCTGAGCGGTACTGCGGTTACTTTCAAAGCAACCAGAAAGCAGCGTGGGAACGAAAATGGCTGCGATCAGTTTTAACGTAACGGGAATTCTACCTGTTGTCATCGTATAGCGAACTCATCAGTTTATAAGAATGTTTCCAAAAAAGGATACGCACGACTTATAACATAAACACTTAAATAGAGTTTATGTCCGATTACGGAGTTTTGCGTGATGCCTCATACAGGAAAAATTTTAGTGAGTTAGCTACGGTCGATCGGGGGGCTCTTTCTTAAAGAATGGTTGTCCCTAGGAAATCGATATTGTCGGCGTCCGTCCAAATCGTGATTTGAGCACTACTGTAGATATCATCAAACACATAGGCTTGAAGGTCTCCAATTTGACTGGCGTTTAGCCCCATTTGCGTCACCATTTCGGGCGATATTGTTGCTGCGGGTGTTGCTGTACTGTTGTACGCCCAATTAACCCCCGTAAGGTTAAGCGTGTCATCTCCGTCGCCGAGCCACGCAATGAACCCTTGCCAATCATTATTGCTGGTGTCGTCTGATTGCTCATCTATCTCATGAAGGTTGATAGTCACGGTCTGTGCGCTGCTGTCGCCGACTACCGCTTCTATGCCTGCAATCACGTTGCCTGTGATGCTGGGGTCAGTTTGGTAGGAGGCCCCTGTGAAGTCGGCATGGACTGCACCAGCGATTTTCATCGTATCGAAACCTGAAGAGGCATCGTATCGGTGCTCATTGATCTGCGTACCATCTGGCAGCGTTTTGGTTTGTCCTTGAAAGTCATCGACGTCAAATATCAGGGTGTCAGAATTAATGCTTCCTGTGATTTTATCAACGCCTTGCTGACCATCCAGAATGTTGTTGGCACTAAACCAACCCGCAAAAAGAACATCATCTCCTTCGCCACCATAAAGTGCGTTACTTCCTAGGTTGCCGTAGAGTTCGTCGTTACCATTGCCACCGTACAGAATGTCGTTGCCTTGTTTTCCGTAAAGCTTGTCGTTGCCGTCTTCGCCATAAATTTCATCGTTACCGGCATTTCCCCGTAAGTCGTCGTTGCCGCTGCCGCCATAGATCTCATCGTCGCCTGCCCCGCCGAAAACCAGATCGTCGTCATCGCCAGCTTCGATGTAATCATTGCCAGCATCACCAAAGATTTTGTCAGCACCGCCTTCGCCGAAAATATCATCATGACCAGCACCACCTCGGAGCTCATCATTACCTTGTTGGCCTTCTAACAGATCGTCCCCTTCACCTCCAAGGAGTTCGTCATTGCCAAATCCCCCCCAAAGTTCATCATGTCCGTTGCCACCTTCAACCTTGTCATTACCATTTTGACCGTAAAGACGGTCGTCTCCGTTGCCACCATGAATATGGTCATCATCGTTTCCTCCCCATGCTCTGTCGTTACCGTCACCGCCAGATATGACATCGTTACCATCAGCTCCCGTCAGTGCATCGTCACCGCCTTCTCCGACAAGATAATCATCACCGTCGTAACCAAACAGTGAGTCATTGCCGTGGGAGGTTGCATCGCTAGAGATTTCTTCGACATTAATGTTTACATCATCGGAGGTAATATCAGTATTAACGTCACCGAGGTTAAAGGGTGTCCATTCGAAAGAGGGGAGAGCCGTTGCTGGAATGGTAAAAAAGACTAACTTGGCTCCATCAGGGACATTGATATCGATAGCGGAACCGTGCTCGGCAGTCGTCACTGCATCTACGATGATTTTGCGGGTGAGCACATCGCCACTGCTATTGAGAATGGCATAGCCGAGACTTTGCTCTTCAGTTACATCGAAATCGAATTGTGACAATGTGACGGCAAGGAAAGTGTTGGCTTCCAGATCGTAACTGCCATCAGTATTGGCGGTTAGTGTTGAAATGTCGTCGGAAGATGAATCGCCATATACTCTGTCGTTACCCGCGTAGCCACGGAGGACATCATCATCACCGAGTCCGTAGAGTCTGTCATCGTCTGAAGTGCCTAACAGTTCATCTTGAGAGCTGCTACCCGTGATTATGGCCATGCAAGAGTACCTTTTGTGTTTATTGGGCCGTAAGGTGACAGGTCGTTTGGTAAACACAAGCGGAGAGAGCAGCGATTGAACTGGCTGCTATTGGGAAAAACTTGTTGTAGTGAAACTGGTTTCTGTCACCGGCCAGTTACCGATTAAGGTGGCAAATTGTCACAAAGTACTCAAGCTGGCAGGTGCTTATTCATATTAAAATCAGTAGTATTATGTTTATGTTCAAGCGGGACACTGTACTAAAGCACTTAAAAAGAATGAGTTTTAGTATGACAAATGACTGACGACGAAATGTGTGCGAACGTATAGAAAATAAGTCGTTATTGGCGCGTCAGAGTTGAAAACAAGGACAAGAGTTTTATGGATATTGAGCAGCTGCTATCGAGTGTAACACCAGACGTATTTGAACGATTGAACTATGCCGTAGAAACGGGAAAGTGGCCAGAAGGCACACCGCTTACTCCTGAGCAACGTGACAATGCAATGCAGTTGGTGATGCTGTATCAATCACGCAATAATACAGATCCTCAGCATATGAGTGTCGCTGCAGGTGGCGATATTAAATTGAAGTCAAAAGCCGAGCTTAAACGCGAGTTTTCTTCTGGCCAAGATACCATCGTACAGACCAAGGTACATGACGAATAAAAAACGGCCTCGCGGCCGTTTTTTGTTTTTAGATCGTTAGCTCGCCGCGTAAGTTTGCTTGAAGCTGAGTACGAATTTCTACCATGGATAAGTCTTGGCTTAATAGGAAGTGCAATTTTGCCAACGCCGCTTCTGGCGTCATATCAAATCCACTTAACACACCAGCATCTGCCAGCGCACAACCTGTCGCATAGCCCCCCATGTTGACCTTGCCAGCCAAACACTGTGTCAGGTTAACCACAACGACGCCGCGTTCGGTGGCTTCACTGAGTAGGCCCAGAAGCTCTTTATTCTGAGGTGCGTTACCAACACCAAATGTCAGCAGAATCATGGCATTGACTGGCTGCTTCAAGGCGTTGCGGATAACTTCCGGTGAAATGCCAGGATACATCATGATGATGGCAACAGGTTGCTCAGTAATGGTGTGAACCTTGAACGCACCTTCCGGTTTCTTATCAATCTCGCCACCTAGCAACTGGATGTTAATCCCCGCTTCGAGTAACGGAGGCAGGTTTGGTGACGTGAAGGCGTTAAAGCCGTCCGCATGTGACTTGGTGCTGCGGTTTCCACGAAGTAGTTGGTTGTTGAAAAACAGGGTGACTTCGTTGATGGGATAGTTAGCTGCAATGTGTAGCGCGTTCAACAAATTCGCCTGACCGTCAGAGCGAAGCTCAGCCAGTGGAATTTGCGAGCCAGTGATGATGACTGGCTTGTCGAGATTTTCCAGCATGAAAGACAGTGCTGACGCGGTGTAAGCCATGGTGTCTGTGCCATGGAGGATCACGAAGCCATCGTATTTGTCGTAGTTATCTCGAATGTCATCTGCGATGCGTTGCCATTCTGCTGGCGTCATGTCTGCAGAGTCGATGAGTGGGCTGTACTCGTGAATGGTGAATTCTGGCATCTCTGGACGATGGAATTCCGGCATCTGCTGAAGTTGTTGCTGCATAAATCCAGAAACAGGGATATAGCCCTGCTCTGACTTCAACATGCCAATTGTGCCGCCTGTGTAGGCGATATAAATGTGTTTTCTTTCCATCTTCACAACATCAATCTGTTCGTGGGTGTGGGCGCATTATACGTACCATAACGGCGAAAAAAACCCCGGCATACGCCGGGGATATCTTAGTTTTCAAAATAGCTGCAGTTTGGACAGACAGCATACCTGCCATTCGGGTCGTTAAAGTTATTTAAGTTATTCATTTCGCTGGTCGCGACATCAGCGAACTCTTGAACAACTGACGGCAGTTTTAAATGCGTATTCAGGTCTAGAGCGACAGAAGCTTGGTTCATCAACTCAACGATAAATTGTTGTGCTGGGGATAAAGGCTCCTCCATCCAATTCAGCGAATAGGCTTCGATGTTTGCAAGCTCTGCGGCAGCATTGACGGCATCGTCAAAATCACCGAGTTGGTCAACGAGACCTCGCTTCATCGCGTCGTAGCCAGTCCAAACTCGGCCTTGTGCTACCAAATCGACATCTTCGATAGACAGGTTACGCTGGCTAGCAACGAGACCAATAAAGCGCTGGTAGCCATTTTCGATACCCAATTGCATCATATCGCCAATTTCTTTTGGTAGTGCGCGCGTCACGCCAACACCGGCAAAAGGTGTAGTTCCTACGCCGTCACTGTAAACCCCGTATTTCGCCAGCGCGTCTTCAAAGGTAGTCAGGATGCCGAAAATGCCGATAGAACCCGTGATTGTCGTAGGCTGAGCAATGATTTTGTTAGCACTGGTTGAAATCCAGTAACCGCCAGATGCCGCAACGGATGACATGGAAACGACAACCGGTTTGCCGGCCTCTTTTAACGCCTCGACTTCATTGCGGATAACTTCAGATGCGAAAGCACTGCCGCCTGCACTGTCCACGCGAAGCACAACGGCTTTAATCGCACTGTTCAGACGCGCTTCACGAAGCAAGCCCGCGGTTGTATCGCCGCCCACTGTGCCTTCGGTTTCAAACCCGTCAATGATGGCACCACTGGCGACAACGACGGCAATTTGGTTTGAGCTAGGCAGGTTAAACGTCAGTGGCGAGTAGTCATAAATACTGACGTAGTTAAAGCTATCTTCGCCATTGCTGCCGAAAACTTCCGCCAACTTGGCACGGATTTGCTGACGGGTCAGTAACGCGTCAACCAGTCCCATCTTTTGCGTCAGCAACGCAAAATCACCGTCGACTGCTTCGAGGTTAGCCAGCAATGTTTTGGTGGTTGGCGACATAGACTCTGGGGTAATCCCGCGGTTTGCGGCAACATCATCCACATACGCTCCCCAAAGTTGGTTCAGCCATACGGCATTAGACTCTTTGGCTTCATTTGACATGTCTGTGCGCGTGTAAGGCTCTACAAACGATTTGTAAGTGCCTACGCGGAACACATGCGTTGTGATATCCAGATTTTTCAGCAAGTCTTTAAAGTAAAGGTTATAGGTACCGTAGCCACGCAGCAGGACTGCGCCGTCCGGTGCCATGAGCACTTCATCGGCATAGCTCGCGAGATAATATTGACTCTGACTGTAATGGCCGCCAATTGCGACGACATGTTTGCCCGTTGCTTTGAATTCGTTAATTGCTTTGGCGATATAACGCAGCTTGGTCAAGCTGGTTTCCGACATGTCAGACAGACTCAGCACCATGCCGTTGATTTTATCGTCTTTTGCTGCTGCTCGAATTTGGTCAACCACATCGTAAAGTACGTTTTCAAACTGCATCTGTTGGCCGAACAAATTGCGCGTTGCGACGTCGTAAGGGTCAAGGCGACGCTGCTTTTCAACAATAGGCCCCGAAAGATCGACGAGCAGAGCGCGAGCAGGTTGCTCTGTTTGCTGAGGTGCGGGTGTATGTTCAGTCGTGACGGCAAAGTAGATTGCCACCAAGATTCCTATAAAAATGAGATTTAGCAGTAACTGACGCGCAAATGTGATGGTCTTCCAGATCCACTTAAGCACATTACCGATAAATTTAAAAAGCGTTTTCATTTGGTTATCCAGCTTCTTGTCCTGAGTGTAATCGTAACGAATCCTGTTTGGATTACCTAGCTTTGATTTGTGTTGTGAAAATGTAAACAGTTGTTTGAATTTTTGCTTAACTAGGGTTATGTTGGTCAGACCAGAATTTATAATTATCATGGATGCATACTATGAGCTCGCCGTACCCACATTTGCTTGCACCACTGGATCTTGGTTTTACTACCTTAAAAAATCGTGTGTTGATGGGATCAATGCACACAGGGCTAGAAGAGTCTAACGATGGGTTTCAAAAGCTTGCTGCTTTTTACGCTGAACGCGCAAAAGGAGGAGTAGGACTTATCGTTACTGGGGGTTTTTCGCCTAATTTCCGAGGTCGATTGCATCCGCTAAGTGCGCAATTCAGCAGTGGCAGAGCGGCGAGGGCTCATAGAACTATTACTGATGCCGTCCACGAGCATGGCGGTAAAATCGCGCTGCAATTATTGCATGCTGGTCGTTATGCCATGCACCCATTTGCGGTCAGTGCGTCTGGCACGCGTTCTCCCATTTCCAAATTTGCGCCGTCCTCAATGAGTGAACGTCAAATACGCAATACCATCACTGACTTTGCGAAAAGTGCAGAGCTTGCTCGAGAAGCAGGTTATGACGGTATTGAGATCATGGGGTCTGAAGGCTATCTGATTAATCAGTTTATTTGTGTACGTTCTAACACGCGTTATGACGATTGGGGTGGAAGCTACGAAAACCGCATTCGATTCCCGATTGAAATTGTGAAAGCGGTTCGTGAGCGAGTCGGACGTGATTTCATCATTGTTTTCCGTCTCTCTATGCTGGATCTGGTCGAACAAGGCAGCACCAAAGAAGAAGTGGTGCAGTTAGCGAAGGCGTTAGAGCAGGCAGGCGTTACCATTCTCAATACAGGAATTGGTTGGCATGAAGCGCGTATTCCGACCATCGCGACGCAAGTTCCTCGAGCAGCTTTCAGCTGGGTCACTGAAAAACTTAAAGGTGAAGTCTCCATTCCCTTGGTGACATGTAATCGCATTAATACGCCAGAAGTGGCCGAGTCCATATTAGAACAAGGGCAGGCTGATATGGTGTCGATGGCACGCCCGTTTTTGGCGGACGCAAACTTTGTCGCCAAGGCCGAGGCGGATCAGGCAGATGACATCAATACGTGTATCGCATGTAACCAAGCCTGTTTAGACCATGTGTTTAAAGGGAAGCGCGCGAGTTGTCTCGTTAATCCTCAAGCTTGCTATGAAACTGAATTGACGGTATCACCGGCGGCGAATACACGTCGTGTGGCAGTTGTCGGTGGTGGTATGGCAGGGATGTCGTTTGCAGTAACTGCCGCAGAGCGAGGCTTTGATGTCGTGATTTTCGAAGCGAGAGATACCCTAGGAGGCCAATTCAATCTCGCTATGCAAATTCCCGGTAAGGAAGAGTTCAAAGAGTCTATCCGTTATTTCACCAAGAAAGTTGCAGACTGGGGCATTGACGTTAGGTTAGGCACCAAGGCAAGTGCAGAGGATCTTGAGGGTTTCGATGAGGTTGTTATCGCAACAGGGGTGAAGCCTCGCTTACCGAATATACCTGGCTTGGATCATAGCAAGGTTATTGATTACCAAACGCTTATCCGTGAGCAACCAACACTCGGAAATCGAGTCGCAATTATCGGTGCTGGGGGGATCGGAATTGACGTTGCTACCATGATCACTGAGCCAGAAAATCAAACACTTGATGAGTGGCTGCAAGATTGGGGTATTGATAAATCTCTAGGTCATGAAGGCGGATTATTGCCACAAGCACACTACATTTCCCAGCGTCAGGTGTGGCTACTCCAGCGTCGCCAAGGCAAAGTCGGTAAAGGGCCGGGTAAAACAACGGGTTGGATACATAGGAAAACGCTGGAAAAACGCGGCGTGGAACTCATGGGGGGCATCAGCTACGAGAAAATTGATGATGAAGGCCTGCATATATCACTGGAAGGCCAGCCTCATGTGTTGCCTGCCGACAATATCATTTTATGTGCGGGGCAAGAGTCAGTGAATGACCTCGCCACAGAGCTAAATGGAAAAGGTAAATCAGTGCACGTTATCGGTGGCGCTGAAAAGGCAGGGGAGTTGGACGCGAAACGTGCTATCCGCCAAGGCGTGAAGCTGGCCATATCGCTTTAATTGTATTCCACAGAGCTATTGCCACAAAATTTGAAGGGAGTTAGCCCTTCAGTTTTGTGGTATTTTTCTTTGTAAGTTCAACTGTTTTTATACTCAGGATCGTTATGGATGCTTTAAGCCTTCTCACTCAGCGTCGTTCTATTCCACGTCTTTTAGCACCAGCACCGAGCGGTGATGCACTGGACAATATGTTGGCAGCGGGACTTCGCGCCCCAGATCACGGTGCACTTACTCCGTGGGAGTTTGTCATTGCGACAGGGGAGGGATTGAACAAACTGTCAGCGATCCTAAAAACGGCCGCTGAAGCAGACAATGAAGAAGCCGCAGTGGTGGAGAAAGCGACCAATGCGCCTTTCCGTGCGCCAATGGTTATTACTGTTATCGCGCGTACTAAGCAACACGATAAAGTGCCTGTGATTGAGCAGCACATTTCTGCCGGTTGTGCAGCCCAAGCGATGCAGATGGCGGCGGTCGCGCAAGGCTTCCAAGGATTCTGGCGGACTGGAAAGTGGGCCTATCACCCGAGTGTTCGTGAGGCATTTGGTGTTTCAGGCGATGATGAAATAGTCGGTTTCTTGTATGTCGGCACGCCTGATTGCACACCTGCAAACGCCCCGAAACGTGATACTGGCAAATACGTAAAATACCTCTAATACCCTCCAGTACACTTTTTGACAAGATTTAACTGGATATATATCCAGTTAAATCTTGTGTGCTTTGTCCTTTTTCGTTAGATTGTTAGCATTTACTTTCTTGTCTGAGCACTTATGGCACGCCTCTTTATTGCCGAAAAACCAAGTCTTGGCCGCGCGATTGTTGCTGCGTTACCTAAGCCCCATAAAAATAACGAAGGATACGTAGTTGCTGGCAACGGTGATACGGTCACTTGGTGTATTGGTCACCTTTTAGAGCAAGCCGAGCCTGATGCTTACGATGAGAAATACAAAGTATGGCGATTAGAACATCTTCCTATTTTGCCGGAACAGTGGATCCTCAAGCCGCGTAAATCTGCCGCTAAGCAACTCAGTGTTGTCAAAAAGCTACTCAAGCAATTCGATGATATTGTCCACGCGGGCGACCCTGACCGTGAAGGTCAATTGCTGGTGGACGAAGTGTTCAGTTTTGCAAAACTCCCTGCCGCTAAGAAACAGCGTATTCAGCGTCTATTGATCAATGACTTAAATACGTCGGCTGTTAAAAAAGCACTCTCATCGTTGAAAAGTAATCTCGATTTCGTGCCTTTGTCAGTTTCAGCGTTAGCGCGTTCTCGTGCAGACTGGTTGTATGGTATGAACATGACGCGGGCGTATACCATATTGGGTAAACAGGCCGGTTATAACGGCGTGCTGTCAGTAGGACGTGTTCAAACGCCAGTGCTGGGACTTGTTGTACGTCGAGACCGAGAGATTGCTGACTTTGTTGCGAAACCATTCTACCAATTAGATGCCGTGATACCGTGTAATGGCAGTGACATTTTGGCTCGTTGGCAGCCGAGTGAGTCGTGTCAGCCGTGGCAGGATGAAGACGGCCGGGTGTTATCACGCAAATTGGTGGAGAACGTTGCCAAGCGCATTGAGGGCCAACCTGCGCATGTCGTCGCATCAGAACGTAAAAGTAGCAAACAAGCCCCGCCTTTGCCTTATAGCCTATCTGCCCTTCAAATAGATGCAGCCAAACGTTTTACGATGAGTGCCGCGGATGTGCTTGCTTGCTGTCAGGCTCTTTATGAAAAGCACAAAGTCATTACATACCCGCGTTCAGATTGCCGATATTTGCCAAAAGATCATTTTAAAGAAGCGGCGTCGGTCATTCAGGCAGTGAAGAAAACGGCGTCTTCTCTTAACGCAGCGGCTGATGGGGCAAATACGGCGTTAAAATCGAAGGCATGGAACGACAGCAAAGTAGAAGCCCACCATGCGATTATTCCTACGGGAAAAAGTGTGAGTTCCCTTAGCGGCAAAGAGTTGAATGTTTACGAATTGATTGCACGTCAGTATCTCATGCAATTTTACCCTGCCGCTGAATATGCAGAGGCCAAACTCACCTTTGATATCGCGGGCGGCGTTTTCATCGCGAAAGGGAAAAAGTTGATGCTCGAAGGCTGGCGTGCCTTGTTGTCACGGGACACATCAAGCCAAAAAGAAGATTTAGAAAGCCTGGTCCCACCGCTTGAAAAAGGCACAGTGTTGACGTGTTTGCGTGGCGAGATTAAAGATTGCATGACTGAGCCGCCACGTTACTTTACGGAGGCAACGTTACTGCAAGCGATGACGGGAATTGCCCGTTTTGTTCAAGATAGCTCGCTGAAAAAAATACTTCGCGATACGGATGGCCTCGGTACAGAAGCGACGCGAGCAGGGATCATGGATCTTCTATTCAAGCGAGGACTGCTTTCCCGTGAAGGAAAACAAATTCGCGCAACCCTTTCCGGGTTTGGGCTTATTGATGCGTTACCGGCGAAAGCGTCTTATCCAGACATGACTGCGCAATGGGAAAGGCAACTCCATGACATGGCAGAGAAAAAATCATCTTATCAGCCCTTTATGGGGGCATTGGAAAACGAGCTGAATAATTTGATGGAAGAAGTCAGGAAAGGCCCTTTGCCGGATAGCTTACGCGCATTGCCGGCACAGCCTTCGAGGTTTACCAAAAAAAGAGGAAAGGGTAACGGCGCAAAACGACGCTATAAAACAAAAGCCTGATTTTTTCCCTTGCTCTTCGCTTCGTACAAAGCCACATCCGCGTCGGTGAAAAGTTGCTGTTGTGCATTGATTTTGTTTGGTATGGCGGACTTACCACCAATGCTGACGGTGACATATGGCGCAACAGGTGATTGTTCATGAGTGATTTTTATATCACGAATAGCTTGTAGCGCGCGCTCTGCAACAACGGCTGCAGCATCTCTATCGCAATTGGGAAGCAAATAAACAAACTCTTCACCACCAAAACGAGCGAGCACCGTACCTGCTCGACGATCGACATTATTGAGTGCTTTTGCTACTTCATACAGACACTTATCGCCCAATGAATGGCCATATTTGTCGTTGTACTGTTTAAAGTGGTCAATATCAACAATCAGTATACTCATTGGGGTTTGATGGCGTAGCGCACGGCGCCATTCTTCTTCCATCTTTTCATCGAGCATTCGTCGGTTTGGCACCATGGTCAGACTGTCCTCGCGAGAGATGCGGTTAAGTCTGATGTTCGCTTCTTCTAGCTGAGCGGTACGCTCAGCAACACGGTGTTCCAACGACAGGTTAAGTGCTTTAAGTTCATCTTGAGCCCTGCGTTGAATGAGGTGTTGCGACATGGTCACGCCTAGAAGCTTTAACAGCTCGCTGTGATAACTCTTAAGCGGTGTGCCCGTGATTAAGTTGTCACAAGCAATCCAGCCAATTGGGTCATCTCCGTCCCACAAAGAAATCGTCGCATTCCAACCAATCCCGACTTCCTTGCTGTCATGATACAGCGGAGAGTTGTCATTGATAGTAATGTGCTTTCTTCTATCCAGCGTTGTTTTCGCATGGAAGTGTTCATGGATAGCAGTACAGTACCATTGTTCATTGGTCACGCTGCCATCGATGTCTGTTCCATAGGTTCCTCTCATCAAACCCGTACGGGTGTTGAGAAGGAAAATGGCCATTCGGTCCAATTCAAGCGCATGAATACATTCGTAAACCGCTGTATGAAGCATGTTATCAAGAGAATGCGCGTGCCAAAGGCGCAATGAAATCTTATGAAGAATATGAAGCTGTTCGAGTAGTCCTTTTTGAGAGCAAACTTCCTGAACGCGTTTTTGCTCAGTTTGTCGGTGCGCGACCTGTTCTTCGATGCATGCTTCGTATTGGAGGAGGCTGTCTAGTGCGCCGGAAATCAGTAAAGAGAGCATGTCGAGAGAATGCCCGTCAATATTGATCGTTTCAGGTAAAGAAAGCACAAAGTATCCGTAGTTTTTCCCACGGACAGTCAAACGAAGCAGTTGATGGAAGCGGTCGGACTGAATGCGTAATTCACTAGATAGCAGCAACCGATTTAATAACTCGTTGAATCGAATATCGGTTGAGGTTGCTGGGGTATATACATTTGAACAGTCTGATGACATTTCAGCCAATAGCTGCCATTGTGTATCGCCGTCTTCTGCAATGAGAAGTTGGCAATGCGCATCTGGAAATGTGTCGGTAAAAACTTGCCCAAGAGCAGTACAAAAAGACTCTATATCTTCTTGTGGACAGATAGCCTCACCGACTCTTAAACAGAATGAATAATCAAGAGCATTCATGCTCTGTGACTCCCCTAAATCTAGCTAGCGTGAAAACGTGACGTTGGTTCTAATATTCTTTGCGTCAGTATGACAGTAATTAGTTCCATAAATGTCTGAATTTCCTCCATCTTCGACTCAGGTCACAGGGCTATTTGATAGGGTGTGACCTAGCTACTGGCTCGCAGGCAAGATTGTTTAAATTTAGTAAAAACAGCGAAGTAGGGGATTTCCACTAGGTGAGGTATGCGAACACACATCCTACGAGTGTCATGATAAACAAGAACCACTTTAGCACTTGTGGGCTGGCCTTAATGGCGAACTTAACAGCGAGCCAAGCACCTACCATTGAACCCAATGCGAGTAATAAGCCTGGAAGCCAGAGGATGAGGTCTTGCCAGATAAAAATCACCAATGAAACCGACGTGAATGCCAAGGTGCAAACAAGCTTTAATGCGTTACCTCGAACCAGATCGTAGCGAAGGGTGCCGCAAAGAGCCGCAATGAGCACGAAGCCAACACCTGCTTGAACAAAACCACCATAAAACCCGGCAACCGTTAATCCTATCCAAGAGACGGGAGTATCTTTGACTTTTCTGAAAGGAACATCGGGATCAGGGGCGATAACGCTGGGTTTGATGAGCATAATGAATGCCATTAAAAGCATGGTACCAAGAAGGAGAGGTTTGATGATGTCAGAAGGGAGCCATGCCGCAGCACTCGCGCCAACAAGCCCACCACCGAGCATGGGGATGAGGATTCCAACTAAATCGCTAGTTTCTAAACGATCGTGATGTCGAAATCCCGCGATACCACTAACACTTTGCATTAAAACGCCAACTCGATTGGTTGCGTTAGCGACTTCAGCAGGCATACCTAAAACGATGAGTGCGGGTATGGTTAAGTTGGAGCCACCGCCGGCAAGCGTATTAATAATCCCTGCTAAAAAGCCAAGAACGACCAGCAGTACGCCAAAACCGAGCGAGATATCCATATCTTTACATCCGTGTGAATTGAGAGTTCGGGCAATCGAAGCGAAAGCCTTAGGCATCATATCGGAATGTTTGGAAACGAAAAAGCCCGCAGCATGAATGCTGCGGGCTTATGAAAAATGGTCGGTCTGAGAGGATTTGAACCTCCGACCCCTGACACCCCATGACAGTGCGCTACCAAGCTGCGCTACAGACCGACTATGTATTCATGGTACGGAGCTAGATCTTCAGTGTCAATTGCCTTTCGACATTAAATCGGTGAAATTCAATCGCTTGGCCAAAAATGAGCCAAGGTTGAGATCTCTGACCTCATCTTCTCAATGTTCTTCTGGGTAGTAGAAGCGTTTTAGTTCATGCATAACTTGCATTAACACTGACAGCTGAGGCTTGCCTTCCGGTTGAAGCTTGTAGTTGCTGTCATAGACGCGGTAATTACCAAACTTGTCGACAACCGTTGTCTTACCGGGTTGAACAACCACGATATCTCTGCTGTCGCCCGCGAGAACCCATTTTCTCGGTTTATCGGCCAAATCGAAAAGGTTTTGCCCACTCGTGTATGACTCAGATGGGCTATCAACTGCCAACATGCTTTCCATCAGAGTAGGAACAATGTCGAGGTGAGAGCTGTAGATATCCACTTGGCTCGGGTCTTGATTCGGCCAGTGAATGACAAGCGGCACTTGAATTTGATACTTGCTGTAATTGGTGTTTGCACCCCAGCTATTTGAGCCTGTTTCGTTAAACTCTAAGCCATGATTGGCTGTGACGATGACGATGGTGTTATCCAATTGCCCTTTTGCTTCTAGGGTATCAAATAGTTCGCCTAACAAGCCGTCAACATAGTATGCCGCATTGTTATAGCTGTTTTTCATCACCAACGATGTGTGTTCACCAACATTGGCCAAGTCATTGTCTAGCGAGGGTTGGAATGGACGCTCATAATCACCGCCTTGCTCGTATTCGGTCACACTTTTAAGTTCTAAATACGCAAACCATGGCGTGTTAGGTGACTTGTCGTTGAGCCAATTCTCGAGATTATCGGTCGCTTTATGATCAGCAACCCAAGCTTCGTTTGCAGTCACCTTCGTCGATTTCTCAAGGTGATTTCCAAAGATGCTTTGGTAATAAATTGGGTTATCGAAATTGTCAGCACTGAATAAACCGAAGTCATAGTTTCGTTGTTCCAGTGTATCTAACAACAGTGGACTCAAACCTTCAGTGCGTGCACTTTGCGCATAACTGCCGGGTAAGCCGTAAAATAAGCCAAACAGCCCAGCCATCGAGTCATTGCTTGAACTGTAGTGGTGCTTAAAATTCACATTGTGTGATGCGAAGTCATCCAGGTTTGGCATGACGACAGGGTCAAGCATATCGGCACGCAAGCTTTCGACCATGACCACAAGCAGGTTTGGATTGTAGCTTGCGGCCTTTGAAGAGAAGGATAGTTTTTCAAGTGGGTAGCGAATGACTTCACTTTCCTGATTGCCCACTTCATCTCTGCGGCGCTGGTACTCTTTGCGATCAAGCAGGCCGTATTTCTCCATGAAGGTTTTTGCCGTCATTGGATAGGAGACTGGGAAATTCGAACGTTGAGACGTCACTGGGCTGTAGATAAACGCATCTGCCCAGATGTGAATCAAATGGCTGCCGATGAAGCAAACCGCGAAAACGGTCGCAATGGGCACACCTACTCGCTTACGAGACAGCTTTCTTAACTTGCGCCAAACCCACTCAGACATAATGAGTTCTAGTAAGAAAATGGCGGGCACGACAACAAACAAATACTGCCAATGCGCATTCATGTCTGTTTTTTCGCCGCTAAGAAGGAGGTCCCAAACCAAAGGGTTGAGATGCAAATGGAGTGTTTCGTAGGCGTAGATATCTAACAACAGGAGCGTCATACCTGCTGTTGCAACAAACACGGCAAACAGCCTCATCAATCTTTGGGAAGGAATGATAAAGCTGGCCGGGAATATGATCAGAATATAAACAGCGAAAACCAGAAAACCAAAGTGACCAAGCCATGTCAGCAATTGATAGGTTTGTCCGAGCAACGTCTCTGGCCAACCGGATTGCGCGATGTAGCGCGTCCCCAGCAACATGGCCGCAATAATGTTAAAAAAGCTAAACCAGTGTCCCCAGCTAATGAGCTGCGACACTTTATCCCTGTAGGTATTTCCGCTGTCTACCATAAAAGGTCAATTCTTCTCTTTATTCTACTTCGCGTAATTTGATGACGCGTTATTACTCTGTATCGATAGATGACAGCAGAGCTTGAGCAAATTTTTCAGCGATGATTTTGCGCTGTTCAGCAGGCATCTTGCTGCTGTTGATCAAATTTGTGGCGATGTTGCCAACAATCATTAGCGAAAGTTCATTAGAAGCTTTGTGCTTTTCAAGAACATTGACCACATCTGAAAGGATCTGTTCAACGTTTTTATCTTGATATTTAGAAGTAACAGGCATAGAAACTCTTGTCTTGTATCAACGGAAGCCGCGTATAATAACCCACACTCTAGTCTGACGAAAAATGTTTTCAATTATGAGCCTCACGCTTTCCAACGTAATTCTTCACCAATTAAAAAAAGAGGGTGAAGACTCACTGGTTGTTCATCTAAGAGAGCAGCCCCTAACTCATTCTACATCAACAGAAAATCTTGTAAGTGAAATTCATCGCGTCTACAACGCAAAAGCAGGTAAGGGCTTTGGTCAATTTGCTGAAGAAAGTGCATTCTGCGGCTGGTTGAAAGCGTGTCGTAAGCAAGAATTGGACTTTTTGTCGTTTTCTTCCCAAGCAACAGAGCGCCTGAAAGAAGAACTTTCTAAGTATCCGTTTGCAGATGAAGGCGTATTGGTTATCGCTGAATACCGCTCTTTGGCAACAGAATACTTGTTCATTGGTCTGTTAGAGTCCAAAGCGAGTATGAAAGTCACTGATGATCTTGAGATTGGTACCACTGACTACTTAGATGTTGCAAAAATGGACATTGCTGCTCGTATAGACCTGTCGACGTGGGAAAGCGATGCTGAGTCAAATCGTTACCTGACTTTTATCAAAGGACGTGTTGGTCGAAAAGTGGCGGATTTCTTTTTGGACTTCATGCAAGCGGAAGTTGGCATGGATACGAAACAGCAGAACCTTGTCCTTATGCAGGCAGTAGAAGATTACTGCGCAGACTCGCGATTAGACAAAGAAGAAAAGCAACAATATCGCAAGCAAGTTTATGACTACTGCAATGGTCAACTTCAATCAGGCGACGAAGTGATTGTTAAAGAACTCGCTCAGGAGTTGCCAGCCAATGAAGCAGGTGTGGATTTCTATCAGTTTGCCTCAGAGCAAGGTTACGAGCTGGAGGAAAGCTTCCCAGCAGATCGTACGTCTATGCGTAAGCTAACGAAATTTGTTGGAGGCGGAGGCGGTTTATCAATTAACTTCGATAGCATGTTACTTGGTGAGCGCGTTTTCTACGATCAAGCGACAGATACCTTGACCATAAAAGGAACACCACCAAATCTTCGTGACCAACTGACTCGTCGATTGAACGTCGACGAGTAATTTTTCGTTATCGATGAAAATATACGCTGCCGATCCTAGGTTTTAGTCTGGGATCGGTTTGTTGTGTATAGGCATCTTACACATTAATGTTTGCAAAGTAAGACAGGTTTTCTAACTTATAAGAAACGCGACACTTTCTCTATCACAACAAGCTTCAGGTTTTAGTCTTTACCGTTAGTCAGCCTGTTAACGTGATAGCTTATTTGAGGGACATTTGTGACATCTTTATCAGCACGATCAGGGCTGCGTAACCCGTTGGGTATTAATAACAAATCTGCACTTCATCGGGTATCGTATGCGCTTTGGGGGGTGTTTGTGTTTGCCTTAGGATATGCACTGTATGCCTATCAAGACCTGATTCATGTTAAAGGGCACACAGCGCAAGTGGTTACGCTGAACAATGCCGCTCAGCAGTTGAGGCAAACTGTTTCTGCATCGATGTTGAATCAAGAGCGCGAACTCACTCAGATTGAGAAAGAAGTTCAACACTTTCGCTATCTTCTGCTTAGATCCAAGTCACACACGATTGATGATAGCTGGGAAGATATTCAAAGCACCTTGGTGGATGCTGATTCTTTCGTTGAAGATGTCGATAATTTGTTGGCCTCTATTTACTCGGTTTCAAAGGTAACGAGGCAACTGAAGTCTTTGACTGAAACCCATCGTTCACCAGAGCTAATTCGATTATTTGAATCGATAAGTAGCTACTTACTTTTTGAATTTCATGGCCTAAATGGTGATAGAGCGACAAGCGTCAAGCGATTTAATCATTATATCGAAGCAATAGAACGAGAGCTTTCTAGCTCGTCCTCCAATGTTGTGAGCGTCGAGTTGTACACGCTTTACACTGGTCTGATCCGCCTAAATCGACAGCTTGAAAGCCTCGATAGCGTCATTAACCACAAATTTGTCAGAGCGATTACGCAGCAGCAGCAATATTGGACAAACCGCGTCATTCTGTTGCTAGACAATATCCTTTTCTCAGCGGTTGTTGCGTTTCTCGCTTTAGGTGCTCAAGTTCTGATTCGCTACACGTTAGAACAACGTGCTCATCAACATCAAACATCACAGATAAACCCTTCTCGAAAACACATCAAGGACACGAAGCAAGAGCCTAAATCGGCTGACAGTATTTCTGAGTTGGAGTTGTTCGATGCCCATGTGCTTATTGAGCAACTTGAGGGCGACGTTGATGCTATTGATTCGGTTTTGACCATGTTTGTGGCAGAGCACCAAAACGATGCGCAAAAAGTGAGAAAGCAAAATGAGCAAAATGAGGTGGCGAGAAACAGTGCGCTTATACACAACTTAAAAGGTGTTGCGGGCAACATTGGTGCTCTCGCATTGGAAGACTTTTGTAAAGATGTGGAGCTGTCACTGAAAGAGGGACATGGCATTTCGGATGCATCATTGGAACAATTTGAGAAACTACTGACTATGACGATACAAAGTGTGCTGAAGGAAATGGAGCAACTTCGTAGAACATTGGCCACGTGAGGAACATCGTGTTTACCAAACAACTCCCCTGGTATAGAACGATGAGCTTCAAAGCCCTTTTGATATTGGGCCTGATGCTTGCTGTGGTTGTTATCACCATTGTCTATGTGATGGAAACTACCGGCGACAGCATGGTCAGTGACAGCGCGAACCAGCGTGTTGAAGCACAGGTTGAAAATGTCGCCCGTACGCTCGGTCAAATGTCCAATAACGTGAGTACGGTTGCGCTATCCTTGGCTGACACGCTTGAAATCTCTGACTCCCAAGAAGAAATTGAGCACAAACTGGCAGTAATGTTGAGCAATGAGAATATTCGTTCCATTGTTGCAAGCGGTGGCTTTTGGCCAGAACCACACCTCTATGAGTCAGGACAATCAAAAGCCTCGGTCTTCATCGCCTTTAACGAAGATGGCACCTATCGGCGTGTTCATGATTACAATTCTGACCTCGCTCGCCCATACCATATCGAAGAATGGTATGCGCCAACTCGATTTATAAGAGGCGGTGCATATTGGTCCAGTGCCTATATCGATCCTTATACCAAGGAACCGATGGTAACCAGCAGCGTGCCAATTATTAAAAATGGCAAATTTTGTGGTGTCGTCACTATCGACGTGCGATTAGGAGAGCTTCAGGCGTTCCTGAGCCGAAGTGGGCAAAAGCTTGGTGGCTATCTGGCGATGTTTGATCGCGGAGGACGCTTGATGTCTTACCCCGAATCTGTCGATATCGTTACGCAAGGGAAGAACCAATTGCCCACTGCACTGCAAATAGCGAGTCGGAATAGTCACTTTTCTGAATTGGCGTTAGTGCTGAGCTCTGCGGTGCAAGGTGAGCGGTTAGCCTTGCAGAGTAATGCAACCATTCAAGATTTGGCCGAACAGATAGTGACAGCGACACCAGATATAGATTTTGGCTATGCACTGTCGATTGCTGCGGAATTAAACCCCGTTCAGAACGTGTTTCAAGGTACTCAGAAGCTCTTTATTCATCAGCTAAAGCGAGATCCTGTGCTCAATGAGCCTACGCTAGTGTTGGCTCAGGTGTTACCGAGAACCAACTGGATGTTGGTAGGTGCATTGCCAGAGCGTTTGCTCAAGGTGGAATCAACAACGCTGAAAAACGACCTCTTTTTTGCCATGTCATTGGTTGCACTGTTGCTTGTCGGTGTGACGTACCTTGCGATCCACATTTATATCGTTAGACCGATGACCAGAGTAAGAAACGCGTTAGTCACACAGGGCGCCGAAGGCCCATATTCGCCAATAGATTATGCTGAAAAAGACGAGCTAGGTATGCTGGTTCAAGAGTTTAATCAATTGAGCACGAACTTGGTGGAAACCCGAGAACGCGCTGTTGAGGCCGCGAGAGCAAAACAACTCTTCCTTGCCAATATTAGTCATGAGATTCGCACCCCAATGAATGGCATTCTTGGTGCAACGTCGCTCATGCAAGATGAGGGAATGTCGGGAAAACAGGCGGAATACTTGTCAGTGATCGCTCACTCTTCACGTGGCTTGATGTCTCTCATTAACAATATCCTCGACTTTAGCAAAATGGAGTCAAATCACCTTAAGTTAGAAGAAGCTCCGTTTGACTTACAGGAAGTCGGGCGATATGTACGTGACTTGATGCTTCCTACTATTCAAAACAAGCCACAGCTAGCGTTTGATTTTCATTATGACAGTGATTGTCCGCATCGTTTTATGGGCGATGCACACCGCATTGAACAAGTGATGTTAAATCTCGTCTCTAATGCCCTGAAGTTCACTGAATCTGGGTTGGTGAGTCTACATATCGGTATCCACCGACAGCAGGATAGATACACCGGCATTATTATCAGTGTTAAGGATACGGGGGTGGGAATTTCTCCTGACAAATTCGATGTGATTTTCGATGAGTTCCAGCAAGCTGATGCGTCAACAACGCGCCAATTTGGTGGTTCTGGATTGGGTCTCGCCATCACCAAACAATTGGTTGAGTTGATGGGTGGAGAAATTTTCGTCAATAGTGAACTCGGACGAGGCAGCCAGTTTGATGTGTCTTTGCCGTTGCAAATTGAAGAGCATTCCGTGGATGAAAAAGGCCGTGAAGTGCTTCGTGAACACACCGATGCATTCAAAGGTAAGCATTGTCTGTTGGTGGAAGATAACGCAATAAACATGATGATTGCAGAAAAAATGCTCATCAAATTTGGCTTTACTGTAGACAAAGCGATTGACGGTATTGAAGCGTTAGATAAAGCCACAATGCGGGGCTATGACATTATCTTTATGGATATTCAGATGCCTCGTATGGATGGGCTTGAGGCGACAAGGCGAATCCGTTCAAACGTTAGCTTCAATAAGCGAACGCCGATAGTCGCGATGACAGCGAACGTGTTAAAAGATGATATATGGCGCTGCATCAGCAATGGCATGCAAGGGCATATCGGTAAGCCGTTGCGAGAAAATGACATTTTCGCGGTATGCGTGAAAGCGATGTCTACGGAAGTTGAAGTGTAATCAGTGCGCAGCACTTGGGTGTTTGATGCGAGAAAGTTGATCTGAATCAAGGGAATTTCATGGCGACTGAGGAAAATAGCGCGCCTATGAAAACTGTATCTAATTCGTCTGGCCCCCGACGCCAACCTTTGTGGCTCGTGCGCGCAATGACGACGCTTTATTGTAAGCATATTCACCGCGGCAGCCAATTGTGTCCGCAATGTACAGCTCTATTAGCATTTGAGGAGACGAGAGTCTCTCAATGCGCTGAAGAAGGAAGCAAGTCAGCCTGCAAAGAGTGTGATCGCCAGTGTTATCCTGATGCAAAGCGATTGGAAATAAACCATATCACTCGCTGGGCGGCACCAAAGCTGAGGTGGCGAAAACCGTTGCTTGTCGCGAGACATTACGTCAGCTCCATATTGAATTAGTTCTGCATTTTCTACGTGTTCTATTTTATCGCGCGCCCAGATCTGGGCGCGTTTTCATTTCGTCTCTCTCCGCCACTTGTATCGGGATAAGCCTTCAGATTGTCCCAATGATGTGCACGTGCACCTTTCTGCGTGCAGTCTAAATTATCACTTACCTCGATCTGGTAGTCGCAATTACCGCGCTATAAGAGTCATCACACTTTCCTATCATCAATGGGTGGTTTTTTACCCATTTCCTTCTAACCACCTCTCAGTTCCGTTAATGGAATGTTAACTGGCTACTTCTGTTGCTAGCGACTTCTCAGCCATGAACTAGAACCAAATAACGAGTTGGACATGCATACGCATGGGATATACATGGAAAGAGAGGAATAGATATGAAAATGCTCAACCGAGTGCTGTCTTCATTAGCACTTTTTGCAGGATTATCGGCGTTCGCTTATGCGGCACCAGAAACCATCAAATTTTCACATGTGGTGGCTGAAAATACGCCCAAAGGACAGATGGCACTGAAATTTCGGGATTTGGTGGCTGAGCGGATCGGCGATAAGTATGTGGTAGAGGTCTATCCAAATTCGCAATTGTTTGGCGATGGCAAAGAGATGGAAGCGTTGCTGCTCGGTGACGTACAGTTTATTGCTCCATCCCTTTCAAAATTCTCTAAGTACACCAAACAGTTACAAATCTATGATCTGCCGTTTTTGTTTAAAGACATGGAAGCGGTAGACAGGTTCCAGCGTAGCGAAGCGGGGCAAGCTCTACTTGAGTCAGTGAAGGGAAAAGGTTTGATAGGTCTTGGCTATCTACACAATGGACTGAAACAACTTTCAGCCAATGATCCACTTCGTGTGCCAAGCGATGCTGATGGTAAAAAATTCCGCATCATGAGCTCTGACGTACTCGCAGCCCAGTTTGAAGCGGTTGATGCAGTACCTTTGAAAAAGCCGTTTTCTGAAGTGTTCACTTTGCTTCAAACGCGCGCGATTGATGGGCAAGAAAATACGTGGTCAAACATCTACTCCAAAAAATTCTTTGAAGTTCAGCCTTATATTACGGAGTCAAACCACGGCGTTCTCGACTATATGGTAACCACATCGACTGAGTTCTGGATGCAATTACCAGATGAAGATCGCCAAGTATTGGCAAAAGCCCTAGAAGAAGCCGTTGCGTATGGCAATCAGATTGCGAATGAAAAGGCGATGAAAGATCGTCAGAACATCGTCGAATCTGGGCGCAGTGAAATCATCACATTGACCGATGATCAGCGAGCGCAGTGGGTGGAAGTGATGAAGCCTGTCTGGGTTGAATTCCAAGATCAAATTGGCCCAGAGCTTATTGAAGCTGCAGTGGCATCTAATCAGTAATACAAGAAGCCCGGTGATCTGCCGGGCTTTTTCATGGAGTTTGAAATGATTCGGTTATTACACCGCTTTGAAGAGGCAGGGATCGGTCTCTTACTGGTGGCAATGACACTGCTTGTGTTTATGGAAGTGATCCTGCGTTTTTTTTTCAATGAAGGCCTACTTTGGGCGCAAGAGCTTACCTTGTATTTATCAGCTTGGATGGTACTGATGGGCGCATCTTGGGGGCTTAGGGAAGGTGCGCACATAGGCGTGGATGCAGCGATTAAACACCTATCTCCTCCGCTTCAGAAAGCCGTTACCCTCACTGCATTAGCATTGTGTCTTGTTTACTGTGGCTTGTTTCTTTACGGGTCGTGGATTTACCTCAGCAAAATGAAAATGATTGGCATAGAAATGGAAGATATTCCTATCGAGAAATGGAAGGCCATGACGTGCTTGATGTTGGGGTTTGGGTTGCTGGCTCTTCGAGTGTGCACGATTGCCTATGAGGTGGTAAAGGGAACCCGCAAAGGCTTTGGCTTTGTCGATGAAGCTGAAGAAAGCATGCATCTTGCTGAAGAAATGGCGGAGGAAACGTTAGACAAGGAGAGTAAGAAATGACAATCGCAGTACTGTTTGGATTACTTTTCCTGTGCATGTTTATGGGAATGCCGATTGCGATAGCGTTGGGTTTATCGAGCGTGGCAACCATACTGATGTTCTCCAATGACTCTCTGGCATCTATTTCATTGAAGCTGTTTGAAGCAACGAGTGAGCACTACACGCTTCTCGCCATTCCATTCTTTATTCTCTCTTCGGCATTTCTGTCGACAGGTGGCGTGGCACGACGCTTAATTAATTTTGCGATTGATTCTGTCGGGCATGTCAAAGGTGGCTTGGCGATGGCGTCGGTCATGGCCTGTATGCTTTTTGCTGCCGTATCAGGTAGCTCGCCGGCAACGGTGGCTGCAATTGGTTCCATTGTGATTGTCGGCATGGTCAAAGCGGGTTATCCCAAAGCCTTTGCAGCGGGCGTTATTGCCAACGCAGGTACCTTGGGTATTCTCATTCCGCCATCCATCGTGATGTTGGTTTATGCAGCGGCTACGGAAGTGTCGGCCTCGCGCATGTTTATGGCAGGCTTTATCCCTGGCTTGATGATGGGCGGCATTTTGATGCTGGCGATTTACATCGTTGCCCGCATCAAGGGGCTGCCATCTCAGCCGTTTCCCGGTTTTGCTGCATTGGCATTCTCAGGTGCGCGCGCACTTGGTGGTTTGATGCTTATCATTATCGTGCTGGGTTCAATCTATGGTGGCGTGGCGAGCCCCACAGAAGCGGCGTCAGTGGCGGCTGTTTATGCTTGGCTTGTGAGTGTCTGGGGATATCGTGATATTGGCCCGCTCAAAGATGTAGCTTGGCGCAAAGAGGGCGAGAATGCGCTCGTGATGCTGGCGAGAAACCTCGTCTTACTGCCTGTCGTCATGGTGTGTTCTTTTACTGACAAAGAAGTGAATCATGTCGTTAAGGATGCGGCGAAAGTTAGCATTATGTTGCTGTTTATCATCGCGAACGCCATGCTTTTCGCACACGTTCTAACCACAGAGCGAATTCCTCATACCATTGCAGAAACCATTGTCGCGTGGGGATTACCCGCATGGGGCTTTTTGATTGTGGTAAATATCCTGCTTCTGATTGCAGGGAATTTCATGGAGCCCTCAGCGATCCTGTTGATCATGGCACCTATTCTGTTTCCCATCGCTGTTCAGCTTGGTATCGACCCCATCCACCTTGGAATTATCATGGTGGTGAATATGGAGATTGGTATGTTGACGCCTCCCGTAGGACTCAATTTGTTCGTGACGGCGGGCATTACTGGAGAGAGTATGGGGTGGGCGATAAAAGCGGCATTACCTTGGCTGGGACTGCTGTTGATCTTCTTGATATTAATCACCTACATTCCTCAGATTTCACTGTTCTTGCCAGACTACCTTGATTCACTTCGAGGGTATAAGTCGTAAATAAAAAAGGGCGCCAATAGCGCCCTTTTCTCATCCCGACTGCGATTATGCTAGTTTAGCGATTACGCGTTGCAGCATCTCAATGCGCGGTTCGATGGAGTCCAGCTCCAGATATTCCGCATCGCTGTGGAAACCTGCGCCAATAGGGCCCAGACCGTCCAGTGTCGGAATGCCAAGGATTGCGGTTAGGTTCGCATCAGAACCACCACCGACGGCTTGCCAAGTAATATTCATACCCAGCTCTGCGCCAGTTTCTTCGATCAATCCCATCAGCGTTTCTGTTTTCTCGCTTGGTGTCATTGAAGGCTTGTATGCTTCACGGTCAAGCACGACAGATACACCGTCGATGAATGGCTGATCTGCCATTGCACGCAGTTTTTCGTCAACCGCGGCATATTCATCGTTGTCCCAGAAACGCACATCAACCACTGCGGTTGCAAGCTCAGGCACGATGTTTGCGCCATCGCCGCCAGTCACAACACCCACATTCAGCGTGGTGCCTGTGTCAAAGTTCGTCATTTCATTGATAGCAACAATCCAATTTGCCATCTCAGAAATTGCGCTACGACCATTTTGTGGTTCGTTGCCCGCATGAGCAGCTTTACCGTTAAAGGTCATTTTGTAGCGTGCCATGCCTTTACGTGCTTTAACCAGTGAGCCATCAGCACGCGCAGCTTCACACACAAGTACGTGACGCGCGTTAACTGCCACTGACTTTAGCCATTCGCCAGAGTGCAGAGAGCCAATTTCTTCATCTGGGTTCATGCAAACACAGATAGACATCTTATCCAGAACCGCTTTATCTAGCGTACGCAATGCGTAAACAATGTTCAGTAGGCCAGATTTCATGTCCGAGACGCCAGGGCCGAATGCACGGTTACCTTCAACACTCATAGGGCGTTTCGCCGCGGTACCTACTGGAAACACGGTGTCCATGTGGCCAATTAGCATCAGGTCGATAACGTCGCTTTCAGGCTTGTTGCGAATTTCAAGACCGGTACCCGCGATACCGCAATCTACACGCTTGATGTTCCAGCCGCCCATGTCTTCGTATTTTGCGGCCATGATGTTTGCAACAACCTCAATGCCTTCAACGGTCAGGGTGCCACAGTCTACATTTACCAGCGGACGAAGTTCTTCAAGGTAAGCGTCTAATGAAAAGCTCATAATTACTCCAGAATTCCATTTGGAAAGCTGCGCTGAAGAACGAGACCTCAGCGCAGAAAGTCAGGGGATTACACCAAAATGTTCATCACAAACATTGCGCCAAAGGCGTTGATCACAGAAATCAGGATCATGATTGGGATGTAGCGACCTTCGGTACCGATTGGACCCAAGATACGGCCTAGGTACTGAACCTGAGAACCCATCAGGTAGATAGCTGGTGCCAGAATCGCAATGTGCTCGCCATTCAAAATGCCTTGGTCAAACAGGGTGATCACAACACCCACTGCGCCACCCATAGACATCCAAGCACCGATCAGAACCGCTGCGGCTTCGCCCGGCAGGCCGAAGATCGCCATGATTGGAGAGAAGAGCGTGCCCATCATGTCTAGCGCACCCGTGATTTGAAGTGCTTTGATGATCACAAACGCCATCAGAACGTTTGGCACGGTAGACATGGTTGCAATGTTCCAGCCTTTTTTTGCACCTTCGACGAAAATGTCCGTCACCATCGGCTTTTTAGCTGTAGTCATTATGCTTTCTCCTCGGTCAGCGATGCGTTGCTAGCTTTGTCTTCTTTACCTTCAGTGATGTTCAGGTAGATGCGGAAAAGGTTTGCACCCACAAATTTGAAGATAAACATAACGCCAACCGCCAGACCGATTGACGAGGTGACAGCCATAGAACCGTCAGCCAGAGTGAGGGTGAACAGTACAGCACCAGAAGAGAAGAAGTTAACGATGGTTGCGCCTGCTGAGAATTGGAACATGGTGAAGATGTCGGCTTCGCGTTTGGTAAGCTGCCCTTCATCTTTTAGCTGGCGAGTCATCGCCGCACCTGCATCGGTACTTTGCAGTGACGCAATTAACGCTAGGCCCGTGTTACCAGGTACGCTCATCAGTGGGCGCAGAAGTGGCGTCAAAAGTTTGCGCGCCGCATCCAATGCACCGTAGTGCTCAAGAACGTTAATCATGCCCAGTGCAAACATAACAGTTGGGATGAGGGTAAGAGCGAACATGAAACCGTCACGTGCACCGCTACCGCCTTTACCGCGCATAGACGTTGCAGCGGTTTGAATGCCGTCTGCAGTTTCGTTTACTGAGTAAACAACACTACCGAAAGATCCGTTTAGCGTGGTGAAATCGAAAATGCCATACCATTGATTAGATTGGAGTAGGCCAGAAAAGAATACGACTGCAAAAGCTAGGGCGATATAGGCGCCTATCGTGACTTTGCGGTCTGAGTTTGCCGGTTGCGACATATTGTTCCCTCAAACAAAGATAAATTGATCAAATCGATTTTGCTTCAGACAGGGAAACGGAAATTGACGGGGGTCAATATGGGCTACATAAAACAGAGTCAATGCGATGAATTGCATGGAAATGAGATCTGGATCGCTATTTATTCACGGTGAGGCATTTTTAACTTGTTAATAAAAGTGATGAAAACTGAGATGCGGCATTTAAAAAGTGAATAATTCGGTGTGATGTTTGTGCAACAGTTTTGTTTTGCGGCGGGATTCAATGTTTGTTTTTTTGGTGAACAGACGAGAAAAAGGCATCCGAGGATGCCTTTTTCTTTTGTATCAGTTATGTATTTTGAACTTGAGCAGGTGCTAGCGTTGCGTCTTTTGTTGAGGTGGCGGCGGTTGGCTCACAAGGGTCAACAAACCAACCCAAATAAGATGTCACAATGGTCACCAGAATACAGACAAAACTTAGCCACATAAACGGTGCGTATGACAAGGTAGCTACACCTAGAATACTCGCCATATAGATTCCGTTATCACTCCAAGGCACCATGCCTGACGTCAATGTGCCACCGAACTCTGCATTGCGTGATAGGTTCTTGCGTTTAAACCCTAAGCGATCATAGTTTTTTGCGCAGATTTTTGGGGTGAGGATCAGCGAAACGTACATTGCGGAGCCAAACACATTCCCTAAGAAAGCCGTGGCGATAGTTGATGTCGCCAGGCTACCCGCTGAGTTGACTTTACGTTCGAAGATCTTTGCAATCGTCTCAAGCACGCCTACTTTGTCCAGTAAGCCACCGAAGCCGAGGCCGAAAACAATGACGGCCACTGATCCCAGCATAGACTCCATACCACCCCGATTGAGAATTGCATCAATGAAGTTGACACCTGATTCAATGGAATAGGGGGCCCAGGCTGTGTTGATGGCGTCTAGCGGGTTCATCCCTTGAACGACGATTGCCCATACAATACCCAGTACCGACCCCAAAGAGATCACTGGGAAGGACGGTAAACGCAGAGCCAGAAGCACCAGTATTATAGCGACAGGAATAAAAGAAAATGGCGTGATTACAAACTGTTTGTCCATTGCCGCGATCACATCAGATACCTGCGCCATATCGACGTTGCCAGCATAGTGAAGACCCAATGCGGTAAACAAAAGTGCTGTAATGATGTAACTGATCAATGCGATGGGCAGCATGCCCTTAATGTGCTCAACAATCTCAACACCTGACATTGAAGACGCAAGGATCACAGAATCAGACAGTGGGGACATTTTGTCACCGAAGTAACAGCCAGACAGAACAGCACCCGCAGTAACAGGTGCTGGCACGCCCAATCCTTGCCCGATGCCCATCATGGCAATACCAGCAGTGCCTGCCGCTCCCCAAGAGGTGCCGGTTGCTAGAGCCGTTAGAGAGCAAATGACCATCGTTGCCGCGAGGAAAATCGATGGATGAATGGCCTTTAAGCCGTAGTAAATGATAGTCGGAACGATACCGCCAGCTATCCATGTACCGACAAGGGCACCGACAGCGAGCAGGATGAGTACGGCACCGAGTCCATTTGAAATACCTTGGGTGGCAGCGTGCTCTAGGTCTTTATATCGGTGACCGAGTCGGATACCTAACCCAATGACAATGAACCAACCGATGTACAAAGCCAGTTGGATGGGAAGATTTAGCTTCGCCGTAAACGAAAATGCCAGTAATAGAAACAGACCAAGCGCAGCGAAAACTTGGAACAAAGAAGGAAGTCGCGCCGAGTGTTGTTGCATATTTCAAACCTATATTAAGTGTCAGGCCCTTGGCTCCTGCCGAAATATACCGAAACAACGTCAAGCTGCAGGTTTGTGGGCTTTGTCACTACCATCCTGGCGGCGGACGCATACTTTAGCGAAATACTCACTTCAGGGGTAACAAGTATTTCGATTTCTCTGGTCTGAACACTGAAACTGTTCATTTTAATGGAGGTGTGTGAGTTTTTGGTTTTGCAGATGTTAATGCACGGTGATCCAACTTAAGGGTTGGTTGTTTTTTGATGTATTAAAAAGTGTAAATTCTAGGTGGTTAACTCTGTTAAAATTTTCATGCTTCGACAATTGCGCTGAAAAGGACGATAAGGATAGTGATATATCTCGACCGTGATGTGCCTTGGATTGATGGCGGATATAACTGTAATTAATTCATATTGTTAACAGCAAAAGTGTTTGCGAACGGCTTCTTGCTTAAAGGTTGTTGAAAAACAACAGCGAACTAGCCTGTTTTTTAACGTTTAGCTGCAAAAAGATGCAGTTTTTGCTTGTTATTTGTGTCGTTAATTTTCAAGATAGGTGTAGAAGATTAAAACAAGGAGTGTGAGAACGAATGAAAAGAGTAGGTTTAGTAGGCTGGCGCGGTATGGTTGGCTCCGTACTGATGCAGCGCATGGTAGAAGAGCGTGACTTTGATGTTATTGAGCCCGTTTTCTATAGCACCTCTCAAGTAGGTATCCCAGCACCAAACTATGGTAAAGATGCTGGTCTTCTGCAGGATGCATTTGATATTGAAAGCCTGAAGACGCTGGACATTATCGTAACCTGTCAAGGCGGCAGCTACACCGATGAAGTGTATCCAAAACTGTTAGCTGCAGGCTGGAAAGGTTACTGGATTGATGCCGCGTCTTCTTTGCGTATGAAAGACGATTCAATCATTACGCTCGATCCTGTTAACTTTAAACAAATTCAAGAAGGTATTCACCAAGGCACTAAAGCCTATGTAGGTGGTAACTGCACCGTTAGTTTAATGCTGATGGCTGTGGGCGGTTTGTACCAAGCGGGTCTCGTTGAGTGGATGACCTCTCAAACGTACCAAGCCGCTTCAGGTGCGGGCGCGAAAAACATGCGTGAATTGATCAGCCAAATGGGTGTGATAAATGACTCTGTGAGCATGGATCTGGCAAACCCATCAACGTCTATCCTCGATATCGACCGTAAAGTGGCAGAAACTCAGCGTTCATCAGGTTTCCCAACCTCTGAGTTTGGTGCGCCTCTGGCGGGCTCGTTGATCCCTTGGATTGATGTGAAGCGTGAAAATGGTCAGAGTAAAGAAGAGTGGAAAGGCACGGTAGAAACCAACAAGATTCTGGGTCTACAAGACAGTCCAATTCCAATCGACGGCACCTGTGTTCGCATTGGGGCAATGCGCTGTCACAGCCAAGCACTGACGTTGAAGCTGAAGAAAAACGTCCCGTTGGATGAAATCGAAGGCATCATCGCGGCACACAATGACTGGGTGAAAGTGATTCCAAATGAACGTGACATCACTGTTCAAGAGCTTTCTCCAGCAAAAGTCACGGGTACACTGTCTATCCCTGTTGGTCGTCTACGTAAAATGGCAATGGGCGATGACTTCCTCAATGCGTTCACGGTTGGTGATCAGCTATTGTGGGGTGCTGCTGAGCCGCTGCGTCGTACACTGCGAATCATTCTGTCTGAAGTCGCATAAGACTGCGTTCATACGAAAAAGCCGCTGCATCTGCAGCGGCTTTTTTATTGCCAGCGATTTTCGATTGATGACAAGCAAGGACAAAAAAATACCCCGCCTTAGCGAGGTATTTTCTTTCAAAGGCTTTCAGCCAGAAATTACGCAGCCAGGTTTTGTGCTACGAATTCCCAGTTAACCAGTGCCCAGAATGCATTCATGTAATCTGGACGCAGGTTGCGGAAGTCGATGTAGTAAGCGTGTTCCCACAGGTCAACAGTCAGCAGAGGAGTTACGCCTTCTTCAGTCAGAGGTGTACCTGCGTTTGACGTGTTAACGATATCCAGAGAACCGTCAGCTTTTTTCACCAACCAAGTCCAAGAAGAACCGAAGTTGTTGATTGCTGAATCAGTGAATTTCGCTTTGAATTCTTCGAATGAACCGAAAGATTTAGCGATTGCGTCTGCAACATCACCAGTAGGCTCGCCGCCGCCATTTGGGCTCAGGCAGTGCCAGTAGAACGTGTGGTTCCAGATTTGAGCAGCGTTGTTAAATACACCGCCAGTAGAAGTCTTGATAATCTCTTCCAGAGATTTGCTTTCAAGCTCAGTGCCTTCGATCAAACCATTCAGCTTAACCACGTAGGTGTTGTGGTGTTTGCCGTGGTGGTATTCCAGAGTCTCTTGAGAGATGTGTGGCTCTAGTGCATTTTTTTCGTAAGGAAGAGCTGGTAGTTGAAATGCCATTACTCGATTCTCCATGATAGGCGGGGTCTCCCCCTGACTTTATTGCTTCCTGTAGATTTGTCTTACACTTTAAGAGTGCTTACCTGTAGGCTGACGTATCTACTTATAGGCTGACTGCGGAATAGTTTAGCAAGTTTTTACTTTATTAAAAGAATAATTTTAAAAAAATAGAGGGAATTTGCCCCTACAAACTTTAGGCGTTTTTTTCCGAGCATTTCCCAGTTAGAATCGACGTAATCATCACACTTTGTGTTCGAGGAAGTAATGGAAACTATTGATAAAATCAAACAGCAGATCGAAGAAAACGCAATTCTGCTATACATGAAAGGTTCGCCTAAGTTGCCAAGCTGTGGCTTCTCTTCTCAGGCAAGCCAAGCTCTGATGGCGTGTGGTGAGAAATTCGCATACGTTGATATCCTGCAAAACCCAGATATCCGTGCTGAGCTGCCAATTTATGCTCAGTGGCCAACTTTCCCACAACTGTGGATTGATGGCGAACTGATCGGTGGTTGTGACATCATTCTGGAAATGTTCCAGAAAGGCGAACTTCAGCCAATGATCAAAGAATCGGCAGCACGACGTGACGCCGCTGAAAACGAATAAGTTTTCGAGCAATATAGAAAAAGCCGCTGATTTCAGCGGCTTTTTTGTCTCTGGTAATCAGTAATCACACAGCGTTACAGTGTCATTGCTGCCAACCAACCAAACGCGATAAGCGGCAGGTTGTAGTGGATAAAGGTTGGAACAACCGTATCCCAAATATGCTCGTGTTGACCATCACTGTTAAGACCTGACGTAGGGCCTAAGGTCGAGTCAGATGCTGGAGAGCCTGCATCACCCAACGCAGCAGCAGTACCAACGAGTGCAATGGTCGCCATTGGTGAGAAGCCAAACGCTAATGCCAGTGGAACATAAATGGTTGCAATGATTGGAATGGTCGAGAAAGATGAACCAATACCCATGGTAACCAACAGGCCAACAACCAGCATGAGTAGTGCAGCAAGTGGTTTGTTGTCGCCAATGCTTGATGATAGCGAGGCAACCAGTGTTTCAACGCCGCCTGTTGCTTTCATCACAGCCGCAAAGCCTGCTGCTGAAATCATAATAAAGCCGATCATCGCCATCATGTGTACGCCGCGAGTGAAGACGTCGTGTGAGTCTTTCCACTTGATGACACCACCAAACGTAAACACCATAAAACCCGCCAATGCGCCAACTATCATGGAGCCTGTGTAAAGCTGTGCGCCGAGAGTCACAATAATGGCAATCACCGCTACCCATATGTTCCAAGGTTTGAATTCAGCTTTCTCTGGCTCAGCGGCTAGGATCAGTTCTTCCGAATATTCACGGGGCTTACGGTAGCTGAAAAATACCGCCATAAGGACACCAAATACCATTCCCGCAGCGGGCAATAGCATTGCGTGCGGTACTTGGCTTGCAACTACATCCAAGCCATTATCGTGCAGGTTTTTCAGCAAGATATTGTTCAGGAAGATCCCGCCAAAACCAATCGGCAACACCATGTAGGGTGTGATCAAACCAAATGTTAGAACACATGCAACCAGACGGCGGTCCATCTTGAGTTTTGCAAATACATGCAAAAGAGGTGGAATAACAATAGGGATAAAAGCAATGTGCACAGGAATGGCATTTTGTGAAGAAATCGCCAGCAGACCCAACACAACGAGCACTGAGTATTTGAGTGCGGCAGACCCTTTTGCACTGTCTCGGCCATTAAGTTTACGGATAACTGATTGCGCTAGCAGGTCGGTGATACCCGAGCGGCTGATAGCAACGGCAAAGGTACCAAGCATGGCATAGCTCAACGCGATGGTTGCACCACCCCCTAAGCCACCTTCGAACGCTGAAATGGTATCGGGTAAACTCATGCCACTCACGATACCGCCAAGAATGGCACTAAAAGTCAACGCGACAACGACATTAACTCGTAAGAGAGCTAACAACAGCATCACGCAGACGGAAACGACTACTGGATTCATTACTTCTTATCCCTACAAAACTCGCCCAATCCCGGCGAAAAAACGTCCTAAAAAGATTGATGTCACAAAAAAACACAGTTTGCGCGTTTTTTTTACATTGTCGAGAGGAATTTAACGGAAAGAGAAAAAAAGAAGAAGGCCTACGCAAATAGGCCTTCGAAGCAGGGATAAAGCGGGCTACAGCCCTTTATTGGGAGGTGGAAAGGATGCTGCTGTCACCGACAACAAGTGTTTTACCATCGCCATTAATAAAAGACGCAATTTGGTCCAGCATTTCTGTATTGGCATTGCCGCTTGGGGATGTATTCAGTAGTGAAGAATGTCCGCCTTCAGTGAACAGCAGTGCACTTTTGACCGTTTGGCCGCTCACTGACGCTGTAGTGGCGTCTAAATCTAAAGGTTCGATAAGCGGTAGCGTGCCTCCTGACGGAGAGTAAATCTCGTAAACTGTGGAGTTTGCGCGAATAGGTGTATTTTCTTTCAACGCATTCGGAATGGTTTCATCGCCCGCCACAGAAGACATGTAGACGGGAATGTTGCTGCCGATTGAGCCTGCGTGATTGATGGGGTCTACCGAATCTAACACAATCTGAGCGGCAACAGCGTATTGTCCAAATGCGTCATAAGCTGGCTGTAACGCTGCATCAGGTGAATTCGTTTGAAACACCGAGAAACAGGTTTTTAAATCATTAGACAGCCCATTTTGCTGGCAAAAGCCCGCAAATGTTTGATTTGCACCGGCTAACAAGCTTCCTTTTACGAAATCGCCAAAGAACCCTGAGTTGAGCAGCAGATAAGGAATGCCCGCCCCCGGGTTAGCAAGTGCCACAGCATTGATGTTGAAAAGAAAGGTATCTGCAGTTGGGTTATTCACTGAACGGTTTGCAACATTCCCAACGTCAACGCCAGTGATTGCACCCAGAGAGTGGCCAACAAAGGCGACGCCTTTATCAGGGTCTAGGTTGCCAAGCGGTGCGGCAAGGGTTCCGCCTTGTTTTAGCAGCGCAAGAATACGCCCGATGGATGCGCGCAGGTTGATGACGTCAATCGCACTTTGTCTCAGGTTATCACGTGCAACAGGCAGAGCAGCGAGGTTGAGATAAACAGCGGCGCTGCCTGTCGTCGCGCTCAATTGTTCGGATATAGCTCGCTCACCGTGAAGTGGGTGATCAATGGCGAAAATAGCGACGCAGTTATCACCGATAAGGCCATCAGCACCGATGCCGCCGTTATCAGTAAGTGTTTCTTTTTTCGATGTAATGCCATGTTGGAAAATGACGGCTCGCATCTTGGCGCCGTTGGCACAGTTCGCTGATTTAGGTACGACCAGCATCACGGGTACATCTTCCACTGAACGCAGCATAGGCACAGGACTGTAGCGGGTAACAAGACGCTCGGCATCAAGCTGACTGCCGTCAGCTTTGGTTAGGGTTGCGCCGACAAGTTTCGGCAACACGTCAGCCTGTGTTTGAGGGTCAGTCGCAACTGTCGCTAACTGGGATTGCGAAATACCCAGCGCAGTTAGTTGACTTAACACAGCCGCTTTGTCGTCTGTTGTACCGCTTGAAAGGATGTTAGTGATGGCCGCTAAGCTTGGCATGCCACTTTTCCAAGGAGTCGATGAGAAAGTGCCAGCTTCTTTGCTTAAGAAGTATGGCAGTTTTACCGAAAGGGCAATAACTGTGTTGCCTGCGCTCGTTTGGGTAGGTGTAACAGCTTGAGCCGTGATGGAAAACAGGGCGTCTAGCTCTGCAGATGTGACTGAGCTACTTATGGCAGAACCTTTCCAAACTGATGATGCACCTTGATCGATTGCAAACGCGGTGGCTTGTTTTGCACCGTAGAGGACATCACCTGCTGATGCCGTGGTAAACCAAGTGGAAAAGATAATGTCTTCAGCAGGAACCCCTGCTTTGTTGAACTCGCTTTCCACCGTGCGAGTGATCGCTTGAGCGGGCTTCAGCGCATCACTGGGTGGCGCCGCTTTGTCTTTTAACAAGGCATACGAGCGTGTCATACCAACGCTTGCCCCTGTGACATCTTTTAGGTCATTGGTAATGGCAAACATGTATTCTGCGGCTGGATTGAGTGGCTTTTTCAGGGAAACCGTCAGCGTTTTTCCACTGGCACTCACGGAGTAGTCTTGGTTCTCTTTGAGTAACGTGGGGGTTACGGTGCTCGACGATGCAGTTGGGTTGATACTTGCCATCAAACGAAAGCCTTGGCTTGCTGTTGACGGGTCGAGATCGTTACCGGTGAATGACACGCTGATGGGTGATTGCGTTCCCCAACCGTCGGTTTTCCCCGTCGCAACCAGAGGATCGGAAATATCTGTCGAGTAAGCACTGCTTCCTACCGTTCCTTCGGAAGCCAGCGTACCGTCATGCGTATCAACGGCAATGAAACTAGGTGTGACGACCACGGGCTTTTTTGCCAAGAGATCGAAGTTTACTTTCGTTGGTGCATTGAGACTGTCAGTAACACCGGGATCTAGAGTGGGCTCACCGGAAAGGCTGGAGTCATTACATGCCGACAAAAGGGCGGCAGAAACCATCATGGCTAAAATTTTCGTTTTCATAAAACGCCTCATGAACTGCTAATCGATGAAAAATTAAAAGGTGTAGTTAGCCTGCATGGCATAAACCAAGGCGTTTCCTGAACTATCGAAGGTTTCTCCGTCTTCCGTGAACGTACCGGATTGGCTGTCAATGAGCGTAAACCCTGCATCGAAGGAGAGGTCACTGTTGTACTGATAGGTGGCTCCAATGGAGTACCAGTAGCGATCGGTATCTGGAATGCTGAGGGTGGCTTTACCCGCTTGCTCATCAAAGGCAAACCCTGCTCTGACAATCCAGTCATCATTGAGGTTATGTGTCACACCCAGCGACCAGCGAAGGGCATTCTCGTAGTGCTCTTCTTTTAAGAAGCAAATACCTGCACCGTCTGATGAGTTACATTGTGGGTTGGTTGCTCGGAGTTCTTTAAATTGACTCCACTCTGTCCATAACACGCTGTAGTGAACCGCCCATTGAGGATCCACTTGATGGAAGCCAGAGAATTCAAAGGTGGCGGGAAGGACGGCTTCAAGTTTACCTGTCAATGTGGTTCCCGCTGGTAATCCAGCAGCAAGGCCTCTGTGATCGGTGAAGTCGCCGTCGAAGTCGAGTGTGACTTCAGAGCGATACGCGAAGCCAAATCGGTTTTTGTCATCAAGGGCATACAGTGCGCCAATGTTCCAGCCAAAGCCAAAGGTGTCGCCTTCCATGGTGATGAGCTTGTCTGATGCACTGGCTCCAGGCAGCAACCTTGCATTTAGACCTAAATGGCGATTCAACTCAGCAATGCCGTAAACGGCACTGAGACCGACACCTAAGCTCCATTGTTCTGTAGCCTGCCAAGCGACACTTGGGTTGAACGTCACGCTGACGAGAGACGTATCACCGGCAGAGCTGCCCTGATTGAAATCATCCGGGTAATCGGTCGCGACCCCATAGCCAGTGAAGAGAGCCACGCCCCATGAAAATTGGTCGTTGATAGGGGAGATGTAGTACGAGGCGGGCACGATGGCATAAGGTGCAACGTCTTTTGCTGATTGCTCCCTAGAAGGGCCTGTGTGTGAAACGTCGACATTTGGGTCAATAAAGCTGATGACGCCAGATGTCGTTGCACGTTCAAACAGTATTCCCGCCGCTGGGTTGCGCGCCAACACTGACGCATTGTCAGCGACCGCGGCTTCTCCCGCAAAGGCGCGACCTAATCCGCTGGCCGAATGCTCTGATACCTGATAGCCCGCACTCCAAGCAAGGGAAGAAGTACACGCTACTGTGATTGCAATTGCCGTCTTTAAAAATTTTTGTGACATACCGCCTCTCTGTCCGTTAGAGATGTCCGTTGGGATACAGGTGTAAATTATTGTTTTAGTGTGTTTTAAAGATGAGACGCAGCGAGAGAGTGACTCACGTTTTATCTGGTCGGATCTTTTCGCTGAGTAATATGGCACGCAACACTGGAATGTTAAATAGCTGTTAAATTGGTGTATTTGACGGAATTTAATGCCGGAATGGAGTACGGAAAGGAAAACTGTTGTTTGAAGTAATTACTCAAATTTGGAAATGCAGTTGTTGATTGCATTGTTATTAGTGAGTTATCTGATTCTGTTAGAATTTGTAGATATAAACGCGCGTTTGAAAACTGAGTTTTGTGCTCTTGTGCTTGTCCGTCACGGGTTTATCAGGAAAATTTTGCTTCTGTGAGGGAAATAAAAAAGCCGACTGCAAAGAGTCGACTTTTTCTTGTTAATGAAACAAATGATTAGAATGTGTAATTCGCGCTAATCGAGTAGATATAGGCGTCACCACCTGCTTCAAAGGTGAACGTTGTTCCGCTTTCTGTTTCGCTTCCTGTCACAGAGTCTCCGTTAAGGTAAGCGAAGCCGCCATCAATGGTTAGATTGTCCGATGCGAGATACGTTGCACCGATGGTGTACCAGTTACGTTCTGTATCAGGAATACTCAATGTACGGTGTGAATCTGGTACTGGGCTTTCATCAATCGCGAAGCCTGCTCGAAGCGTCCATTCGTTGTTCAAATAGTGTGTTGCACCGATGGCATAACGCCAACTGTCGTCCCATTTCTCGTCTTTTTGCAGACAGATCCCTGCTCCAGCCGTGCTGGTACATGATGAACTGGTTGCCTTCAACTCTTGAAATGAGCTCCAGCCAATGCGCATGGCACTATAATGGACAGCCCATTTAGGTGCCACTTTGTGATAGCCAGAAAACTCGAGGATGTCCGGTAAGTTCAGCTCTAATTCACCCGGCACTGTTCCGCCAGTGAGTACGCTTTGCGCGTTAGATGTTCCTCGGTAGTCGCCATCCAACGTGATGTCAGTTTCCGAACGATAGGACAGACCTAAACGGTGCTTTTCATTGATTTCCCAGAGAACGCCCGCATTCCAGCCAAAGCCCCAGCCATCACCTTTTATGTTTGTCACTTCATCGGTTGGCGATGTTATACCCAGCGCAGATAAGGTACCTGCATTCGCACCATACACTGCGGCACCCGCATTACGAACCAGAGAAGCGTCGGCATAAACCGCATTCAAACCAAACCCTAAGCTCCATTGAGGCGTAATTTTATAGGCGTAGTTGACGTTAAAGTCGATGGTGGTTAATTCGGTTTGTCCGGCTATGACGCCAGCGGCAGAATCAGAAGGGTATTCGGTTGCAAGGCCAAAGTTTGAGAAGACAGATACGCCGAGGGCGGATTTGTCATCAAGAGGCCTTACGTAATGAACATTTGGAACGATAGCATCAGGTGCGACGCCACTATGTTCATTCGAAGTATTTGGGATTGCCGACGCAGGATTGCTGCCGACGGTATTCACTTTCGCATTCACATCCGGCTGAATAAAGGAAATGCCCCCAGAGAGTTGTGCTGAGTCGAACATGGTCATGGCTGCAGGGTTACGCACTGCGACAGCTGCGTTGTCTGCAATGGCTGCTTCCCCTGCGAATGCGCGGCCTAGGCCACTGGCGGAATGCTCACTAATTTGGAATCCGGCACCGTGTGCTTGAAAAGTTGCCAGCGCAATCGCTGCGGATAGTAGGGTGCGGTTGGTTACACGTTTCATCAATCTTGCCTCTCTGTCACTGCCTTTGTTTTTTCCGCTACCACATAGCCCTGTATCAATCACGCTATAGCGGTTCAGTTTTAAGAGTATATTCGGCTTTTTCGTGAATGTGACGGATTTGTTATCAATAGTTTGCGCGAGATCTACAATGGTATGACCACTAAAATATCACTAATTCATACTTATGTTTGAAACGAATGTTTGAATACTGAGAGGGAGTGAGCGGAATGCCTTGATTTTATTGGCATCCCGCAAAGAGTCTTGAAGGGAGAAAGCGGTTTTTAATCAGAACTTTGTTCGGATTCTTCTTCAGGCGAAATAACGGGCCAACCGCCCAATTTTTTCCATTTGTTAACAATCTCACAGAATAGTTCTGCAGTTCGTTCTGTATCGTAGAGTGCCGAATGCGCTTCACGATTATCAAATGCGATGCCCGCCGTTTTACATGCCTTCGCTAAAACAGTTTGTCCAAGTGCTAATCCACTTAGCGCGGCGGTATCAAATGTTGCGAATGGGTGGAAAGGGTTTCGTTTTAGGCTTGCTCGGTCTGCTGCTTCCATTACAAAGCTGTGATCAAAGTTTGCGTTGTGTGCAACCATAATGGAGCGCTGACAACCTTGTGCCTTTTGCTCTTTTCGAATGAGCTTGAAGATTTCTTTTAGTGCGTGCTCTTCACTGACAGCACCGCGCAATGGACTGAATGGGTCTTTGATACCATTAAACTCCAGAGCTTCTTTTACAAGGTTGGCTCCTTCGAACGGCATGACATGAAAATGCAGGGTTTTATCGGGTGAAATCCAACCTTCTTCGTCCATCTTTAAAGTGACGGCACAAATCTCCAGCAATGCGTCAGTTTTGGCATTGAAACCTGCAGTTTCAACATCAATAACCACAGGGAAGTAGCCACGAAATCGCGCTTTTAAGGTGTTTAGGTTGGTTTCTTGGGTCATATTTGAGCAACTCATTAAAATCAGGCGTGCATTATGTCAGAAGCTGCTGTCTTTTTCATTTTCTTGTTGGGCCGATGATTATTACAATTACCATTAAAGAAGTCGGTGTGCCGACCGATAAATCTAATAACCCATTTAGCCAAAGACACAGGAGCTTACCCAGATTATGAAAAGCGCGATCCGCCATACGCTTCTTCCTCTGTGTATTGCAGCTGCACTCACTCCTTTGTCTGTGAATGCGAGCAAGTATTACGGTGCCAAGCCGACTGAATCAGTATGGCAGGTAAAAGTGGATACGCCGATTGAGTGTCGAGTCCAGCATGTAATTCCTAACTTTGGACTGGCGACGTTTACATCTCGCGCCAGCAAGAAAATCAATTTAGATTTTGAGTTAGAAATGCGCCGACCTATGGGGCAAACCGAAAATGTTGCCTTGCTGTCTAAACCGCCTGTTTGGACCCCTGGCGAGCCTGCTGAATACATTGACCGTTTGCGATTTTACAAACAGTTTGATGGGTATGTTGACGGCCAGACTGCTTGGAGTATGTTGGCAGAGTTGGAGTCGGGGCGTTTACCAACATTCAGTTTTCGCGAGTGGCAAAGTCGCGGGAAGCGCGTAGAAGTGGCTCTGTCACCTGTTGCGTTCCAACCTTCTTATAATGAGTTCAGCAATTGCTTATCGCGCCTTTTGCCTTATTCGTTTGAAGATATTGCATTTACAACGCTGCACTACGACGAAAACGGCGATGAGTTAAATAAGCAGTCCATGGCAAAACTCGCGCAGATTGCAGAGTTTGTTCGTTACAGCCCTGATATCGATTTGGTCCTTATGGCGACATACACTGACACCCGTGGCGCAAAAGCGGCCAACCAACGGATGTCGGAAAAACGCGCGCAAAAACTTGAAGAGTATTTCATGTCTCTTGGGTTACCCAAAAACCGCATACAGGTTGAAGCTTACGGGGAGAGGCGTCCAATTGCTGTAAATGAAACACCGATTGGGCGAAATAAGAACCGGCGCGTGGTGATATCGCTCGGACGAACCATTATATAACCTCGCGGTAGCTAACGGTAAAAAGCCCCTTTGCAAGGGGCTTTTTGTTATTTTGGGGTACCATTTTAGAGGAAGGGGAAACCGCTATACTGGCGTTTCCTCTTTATTTGGTATCGGTGGTGTGGCTATCGCAAGTAGTGCCTCTTCATTGACTGCGTCATGTTGAGATGGCGGTAAGAACGTATCTGCATAGCGTTGATAAACTTTCTGCTTAATAAATACATGGAACAGTGCTGGGTCTATATGCTTATCTTTTGCCATGAATGCCAGTATTTTTAGTGCTTCACTTAATGTCTTGGCTTTCTTGTACGGTCTGTCACTGGCTGTTAGTGCTTCAAAGATATCAGCGACGGCCATAATTCGCGCGTCGACAGACAGTGACGCTTCATCAAGTCCATATGGGTAGCCTTTTCCATCAAGCTTTTCGTGGTGCCCGCCTGCTATCTCTGGCACATTTCGTAAATGATTGGGATAAGGCAGCTTTCTGAGCATCTTGATAGTTTGAATGATGTGATCATTAATGATGAATCGTTCTTCATCATTTAGTGTTCCGCGCTGGATTGAGAGGTTATATAACTCTCCGCGATTGTGCTGTAGCTCAGGAATTTTCAGACTGAACTCCCAATTATGGAATGCCTCTTTTTGTTGTTCAAGCCAAGGTATTTGATGATCAGTTTTATCATCTAGTACACGTTCAACAGCCGGTAGCACAGTGTCACCGCGATTGGCTCGTCTGGCTGTTTCCTCCCAAGAAAGGCCTAATGAGTCATCGATGGTGCGTACCCATGTCCTTTTCGAAATTTCATCTAAGCGAACAAGGTTGCTGTCATCCATAAACTCACCGCCAACATTACATTTGGCGATAAACGCAAAGTCTTCATCGAGTTTTTGTTGCGTTGTACCCAGCCACTTTCGCCATATCCTTTCGTCTTCGCCTTCAAATCGTTTTTGCCAGTAAGTGATTTCGGCATCGCGTTTCAACACTTCGAAACGTGTTCTGATTTCGTGAATCCTGTTGTAGATGGTTTCCAATTTGGTGGCTTTGTCGACCACATACTCGGGTGTTGTGACCTTTCCACAGTCATGCAGCCAAGAGGCAAAATATAGCGCTTCTTGGGATTGTTCATCGAGTGAGAACTCAGGGAACCGTTCTTTATCTTTGTCGACTTCTTCTGCGAGCATAAATGTCAGTTCAGGCACTCGTTGACAGTGGCCACCTGTATAAGGGGACTTTGTATCAATTGCAGATGCAATCATTTCGATAAACGATTTAAAAAGATGCTTTTGGGCAGAAACGCGGTCCCAGTTTTCCTTGATTAGTGAGGCGAACCCTAAAAATTGCTGAATAAAGTGGATTTTGTCTTCTTGCTCTTTTGTTGGGCAGTCATGGAAACCAAGAAGCACACAGCCAACATTTTCACGATCACGGTTGTAAAGCGGAAGCAGCCAAGCATGCTTTATGTCCGCTGGAAAATGGCTGCGCTGTATGTCTGTTTCTGACGGTGTAAAGCGAAAGAACGCTTGTCCGCTTAGTGCGTTAGCAATTTCGGGCGAATCATCAAGCAATTTAGCCATATTGATCTCACTTTCCTGGCTGTTAGCTGGATGATGCGCAATCAGGGCTAAGGCGTCTTCTTGTTCTGCGGGCTTGGTCCATAAGTGCACCGTGTCAGCACCAACAGTTTGATGGCAATGACATACGATATCGGACATCAACGCATCGAAGTTATTACTGTTGGAAACACGGTGGAGCGTATCAAGGAAGCTTCCGATTGTTTCTGACATCAGCTCTACTGACTCGGACAGTTCGCGCACTTCAACAATGTTTGAGGTCGGGGTGTCTACAGAGGAGAAATCTAAGCGTCGGATGTTTTGCGTTGCAAGACCTAGCTGCTTCAAAGGGGTAGCTATTTTACGAGAAGCACAAAGTACCATTAGCGTGCCAATGAGTAACCCAAACGCACTGATGATGATTTGGTTGTTTCTTGCTTCAATTGCACTGCCAATCAGTGCTGTTTCTGGAATCGCTTTTGCCAGCCAAAGGCCTCTTTCTCCGCCAAAAGTGATGTGGACTAAATTCAGCACCCAGGTTTGCCCGTCGTGTTCGACTTTTTGGTTGTTCTCTTCCCATTGGGGGCTAGCGAAAAAGGTATTCAGCGGGGATTTAGCAAGAGCATCAAGATAAAGCTGTTGGCTCGATCCTGTGGACATGGAGGGTAGAAAGCCTGTATGGGCAAAGATGCGTTTTTTGTCATCGAGTAGCATCAATTGCGTGGATGGAGAGTCCATAAGCGCATTGAGATAATTCTCTAGAGAGGCGATGGTAATGTCTGCTGCAAGGACGCCATCTCCAGAGGGCAGTTTGCGGCTAAGTGTGATGCCCATTCGTTGAATAAACTGGTAGAAGTAGGGGTCAGTAACATGAATGTTGCCGTCTTTCGGGGCGGCGGTGTACCAAGGACGCGATGTAGGCGAGTACTCGATGGCATCGATAGCAGTATCTATGTGGCTTAAGTCTGCATCATAGTAAGTGCGAATTTGCCGACCTGACGCCATGTTGATATCCACCATAATGTGGCTGTTGTCTGGCGTTGAAAATTGCTCTTTCATAAAGCGTGGTTTGGTAGATCGAATAAAAGCTGAGCTTTCATCAGGGTAGCCAAGGTAAACAGTTAGCACGTCTGGATTGCGTGTCATGATGGCATCGATGGTTGAAATCCAAAGCTTGTTGTTCGCCGAATAGAGTGTTTTTCCGAAGCTAGAAGCAGCTAAGGTGTCGAGTGATGTCACAACGGGGGAGACCAAGTTCTGGAATGAGGCTTTAATTTGTTCCGCATTTTGAACGGCACGTTCTGAGGCTAGCTGCTCATTCAGTGCTTTTGAGTTGTGATAGCTCAATATAATTAGGATGAAAGAAAGTGCCGAGACGACAACAAAGAAAATACCAGCAATATGGATTTGGAGTGTGTAATGTTTCTTCGGGAGCATGCGTCTTGTCTTAAAAGTAAGATGTTACTTAGAGACTATTAGATCTAAAAATTTTCAAGATATTTACATTCATGCCTATGAATTTCATCACGTAAAACAATTTCACGCTGAGTTAAGCCTCGAACTTTTGAAAAGAAATACCTGTCTGTTTTTCTCGTCTAACGGATGAAACAGTACGTACGAATAGATAAACGTGAACACTTGAGTTTTCCTTATACTTTTGTGGTGTTTTGCGCCTTGTCGGCGGCAAATACAAGGTTAAGCAGCGCATCTTCGTCAACATCATCATGCTGCTGTTGAGGTAAATGATCATCTGCATACTTCAGATAGATTTTCTGCTTTATGAAAAGCTCAAACAACTTAGGGTCAACGTGTTTGTCCTTGGCCATGAAAGCCAAGATCTTGAGAGCTTCACTGAGTGTTTTCGCTTTTTTGTAAGGTCTGTCGCTCGCGGTTAGTGCTTCAAAGATATCGGCGATAGCCATAATTCGTGCATCAATGGGCAGCTCACTTTCATTCAACCCGTAGGGGTAGCCTTTGCCGTCCAGTTTTTCATGGTGCCCACCTGCGATTTCAGGGACGCGTTTCAGGTGCTCTGGGTAGGGCAGTTTTCTAAGCATAAGGATGGTTTGGATGATGTGATCGTTGATGCGGAAACGCTCTTCATCATTCAGAGTGCCTCTGCGAATACTCAGGTTATAAACTTCTCCGCGATTGTATTGCAAAAACGGAGCAGGTAATTTGAACTCCCAATTATCAAAGTATTTGCGTTGCTCTGTCATCCAGTGGATCTGATGATCTATTCGGTCAACGAGTAGCTTCTCTTCGCAAGGTAGTGATCTGTCGTGCCTTCTATTCCTGCGTTCTTCCTCTTCCCACGACAAGCCAAGTGAATCATCAAGTGTGCGTGTCCATGTTATTTCGCTGATCCGGTTGAGCCTTTCTATAGAAGCATCATCCATGAATTCACCCCCAATATTACATTGGGCAATAAACGCAAAATCATCGTCTAAGTGCTGGTGGGTCTGTTGCAGTGTTTCCCAATCAACATCCGAGGTTTCTCCACGACTTTTTTTCCGCCAATAGTCTATTTCGGCGTCACGCTTTAATACTTCAAAGCGCATTCTGATTTCGTGGATACGGTTGTAAATGGTTTCGAGCTTGGTGGCTTTATCGACCACATATTCGGGGGTCGTTACTTTTCCGCAATCATGAAGCCACGCTGCAAAGTATAAGGCTTCGCGTGACTTTTCATTTAACGAGAAGTGAGGGAACGATTCATCGTCGTTACTGACCGCTTCGGCAATCATAAAGGTCAACTCTGGCACACGTTGACAATGACCCGCAGTATAAGGTGATTTTGTATCGATAGCTGAAGCCATCAGCTCAATGAATGACTTAAAGAGGTTTTGTTGGGCTGCAATATGGTCCCAGTTTTCTTTGATGAGCGAAGCAAAGCCAAGGAACTCCTGAATAAAGGCAATTTTTTCCTCTTGCTCCGCAGAGACTTTGTGGTTGAAACCGATAAAGACATAACCGACGCATTCTTTGTCTCTGTTATGAAGAGGCAGCACCCATGCTCTTTCGAGTTCCGCGGGTAAGCAACACTGGTTCTTTATTTCTTCGTTTGGAGAGAAGGTATAGAAACGCTGGCTGTCGAGAGCTTCTGCCATGTCTGGCAGTATGCTCAGCAAAAGGGAAATATCGATGGTGGTTTCGCTGATCTCTTCAGGAAAGTGGGTCACAAGAGAAAGCTGGTTTCGATCATCCATGTCTGCTGCCCACATAAGGACATAATCCGCGCCTGATGTTTTTTGGCAATGAGACACCATATCTGCCAAGAGCGATTCGAAATTCTGGCTATGGGAGACTCGGTGGAGTGTGTTTAAAAAATCACCGATGGTTTCAGACATCACGCTGATTGAGTCAGACAACTCTCGCACTTCTTGAATTGTTGATTCGGGCGTTTTAACGCCAGTAAAGTCGAGGTTTCTAATGCGCTGTGTGGCTTGGTTGAGCAATCTCAAAGGTGTTGCAATACGTCGCGATGCCCAAAGGATCAGAATCATTCCGATACCCAGAACCACAAAGCTGATGATTATTTGGTTGTTTCTGGCTTCAAGGGCCGTTCCAATCAATTTATTCTCTGGAATAGCGGTTGCTAACCATAAGCCATTTCCCTGCCCAAAGGCGACATTTACCAGTGTAATGCGCCACAACACGCCTTTATGGGTCAAGGTTTGTGAGGATTCCGACCAGTTCTCAGACGTGAAAATAGTGTTCAACGGGGTATTTTTAATTGCCTTCGTATAGGTATCTTGTGATGTGTTCTCTGCAGCATTCTGCATGATGCCGTTTTGCGCAAGTATGGTGCCATTGTCATCAACAAGCAGTACTTGAGAGTCCTCTGAGAAAGGCAGTGATGTTAGGAAAGCATTGAGGGATGCGAGCGTAATGTCGGCTGCCAGAACACCGCCATTTTCTGGAATGCGTTTAGAGATTGTAATTCCCATCCGCTTTATAAACAGATAGAAATAGGGGTCAGTAATATAAATCGAACCATCATGCGGCGTATCTTTGTACCATGGCCGCGTCGTGGGTAAATACGAGATTTTGTCGGTTTTTTCTGCGATATATTGAAGCTTGTCGTCGTAGTAGGTTCTGACTTGATTGCCATTGCTCTGGTTGATATCGACCATGATGTGTGAGTTGTCTGGCGTTGAGAACTGGTCACGCATAAATGCAGGTCGCGTTGAGCGAATAAATGCGGAGCTTTCATTTTCATACCCGACATAGATCGATAGTACGTCAGGGGAAACATCCATGATGGCATTGACGGAAGCAAGCCAGTTTTCGTCGTTAGACGCGTCGAGTGTATGCCCAAAGTCTGACACAGCCAGCGTTTCCAACGCAGTGAGAACGGGGGTGATTTTCTTATCAAAAGCCAGTTTAACCTGTTCAGCATTTTGCGAGGTACGCTCTCTCGCAAGCTGCTCATTTAATGCTTTTGAGTTCTGATAACTGAGGATGATCAGTATCAGTGAAAGCACAGAGACGACGATGAAAAAAATGCTGGCGATGTGCAGTTGTAGCGTGTTCTTTTTACGGAGCATGAAGGCATAGTCTTGTTATTGCGACAATACAATAAGCCTATCAGAGATAATTGATTTTGAAGGATGAACTCGGGAAATGTGAAGGGGGCTTAAATCAGAAAGAAACGACTTGCAGTATGTCGTATTGATAATTATGTATATAGCGATATGCAAATGGAAAGCGCCGCAATGTTTACGGCGTTTCCCATGGGGATTAGTTGCCTAAACCCTCTGATGCGCTTTTGTTTTGAATAAGCTCAATTTTGTAGCCATCAGGGTCTTCAACAAATGCGATTTCCGTTGAGCCACCTTTAACTGGGCCAGGCTCACGTGTGATATTGCCACCCGCTGCGCGAATGACATCACAGGTGCTGTAAATGTCGTCGACGCCAATCGCGATGTGACCGAATGCAGTACCTTGTTCATACTCGGTAGTGCCCCAGTTGTAGGTGAGTTCGATAACCGCACCTTGCGATTCGTCACCGTAACCAACAAATGCTAGCGTGTATTCGAACTGCTCATTCTCGTTTTTACGTAGAAGTTGCATACCCATCACGTCGGTATAGAAAGCAATTGAACGGTCCAAATCGCCAACGCGAATCATGGTGTGAAGAATACGGCTCATGACATGCTCCTTTAATATGTCTGTATGATTTATACCCAAGCAACCTGAAAACTGACCCATCAGGTTGTTTGGGTATAGAAAAAGCCACCTTGGGTGGCTTTTGTTTATTCGTCTGGATAGACCTTGTCTTTAAATTCGCAAAGATCTTCGATGATGCAACTACCACAACGAGGCTTTCGCGCCACGCAGGTATAGCGACCATGCAAAATCAGCCAATGGTGAACGTCTACTTTAAATTCTTTAGGGACGACTTTGAGAAGTTTTTCTTCCACTTGGTCGACATTTTTGCCCATCGCAAATTTTGTACGATTGGATACGCGAAAAATGTGGGTGTCGACGGCAATTGTTGGCCAGCCAAATGCGGTGTTTAGTACAACATTTGCTGTTTTACGCCCAACGCCTGGCAAGGCTTCAAGTGCTTCCCGATCCTCGGGTATCTCGCCACCATGCTTGTCGATTAAAATCTGACAGGTTTTGATGACGTTTTCTGCTTTAGAATTAAATAAGCCAATGGTTTTAATGTAGTCTTTAACACCTTCCACCCCTAAAGCGAGAATGGATGCAGGGGTGTTAGCGACTGGGTATAGCTTGTCAGTGGCTTTATTTACACTGACATCTGTCGCTTGTGCAGACAGCAATACTGCAATGAGTAACTCAAACGGTGTACTCCAGTTCAACTCTGTCTGCGGATGTGGATTCTCCGCGCGCAAGCGCTCCAGTATTTGGACTCGTTTTTCGTTATTCATTGCTCTTCCATTGAATTGAATTGTTAGTCTGTTGATGTCACGCGGGCACGTTCAATCACGACTTTTTCTTTTGGCTGTTTCTTCGCTTGGTGCTCGTCGAGGGCGTTTTTCGCGGCAATAAGAAAACCCACGGCTAAGAATGCGCCTGGTGGCAACAATGCCAGCAAAAACGCACTGTCGAAGTGGAAGATTTGTATTTTCAGACCTGCCGCCCATTCGCCGAGCAAGCGATCCGCGCCATCAAATAAGGTACCGTTTCCCAATACCTCTCGGATAGCACCAACTACGGTAAGTGATAGCGTAATGCCCAAGCCCATCCAGAAGCCATCAAGTACCGATGGCAGAGGAGTGTTTTTCGAAGCAAATGCTTCGGCACGACCAATGATTATGCAGTTGGTTACGATCAGCGGGATGAAGATCCCCAGAGACTGATAAAGGCCATATGCGTAGGCATTCATCAGCAGTTGAACGCAGGTTACCAGTGATGCGATGATCATTACGAAGATAGGGATACGTACTTCTTTCGGTACCCACTCACGTACTAGCGAAATAGTCAGATTCGAGCTGACAAGTACTAGCAGCGTAGCAAGACCCAAGCCCAAAGCGTTGACCACAGTAGACGATACCGCCAACAAAGGACAAAGGCCTAGCAATTGAACGAGCGTTGGGTTGTTGTTCCAAAGCCCGTTTTTCATTAATTCAATGTTTTGGCTCATGATGCATCTCCACAATCTTGTGGTTGTCTAACGATGGTATCGAGGTTTTCGCTTACGTACCATGCCGCTTTGCGCGCTGCGTTTACAACAGCACGAGGCGTAATGGTTGCGCCTGTAAATTGGTCAAATTGACCGCCATCTTTCTGCACGTGCCAGCGTTTGTCGTCAGCACTTTCAATTTTTTGGTTGTTGAACGACAGGGCCCAATCGGACACGCTCAGTTCAATTTTGTCACCTAATCCCGGTGTTTCGTTTTGGCTCAATACACGAAGACCCAGCACGGTTTTATTGGTGTCTACACCCACCAGAATTTTGATTGCGCCGTTGTAGCCGTCAGGTGCAATGGCTTCAATAGCGATCGCCGTTGTCTTGCCGTCTTTGGTTGCAATGTACGCTGGCATCGGTGACTTAGAACCCAGTTCGGGGCTGGTTACCATGGTGCAACTTTTGTAAAGCGGATTGTCATGCATCGACGTAGGGATTACTTGGTTCAATACGTTCAGCAGTTGCAGCCTTTGTTGTTCAGCAATGGTGTCTTTGGTTAGTGCATCGGTAATTGCAATCAAGCCAGTTGAAAGCAGGGCGACGAAAGCCAGAACCAACCCATTTTTTCTCATCGCGCGGATCATTTACTTTCCTTACTGTAACCGTATGTGGTTGGCTTGGTGTAGTAGTCAATCAAAGGCACGCACATGTTTGCAATCAACACGGAAAATGCCACACCGTCAGGGAAACCACCGAAAGTACGGATGAGGTAAACAAGCATGCCAATCATGGCACCAAATACCAGTCGACCTTTTGTCGTGGTGGATGCAGAAACCGGATCGGTTGCGATGAAAAATGCACCTAGCATGGTTGCGCCCGAAAATAGGTGCAATAGCGGAGACGCGACAGTATCTGGGCTGATAGCAAAACCTACCACGCTGAACACAAGCAGTGTTGCCAGCATCGCAACAGGGATTTGCCATTGAATCACTTTTAGTTTCAGCAACACAATACCACCTGCAAGGAACGCGAGGTTCACCCAGCCCCAGCCTAGGCCCGCAAAGGTGCCAAATACGGGCTCTTGAACGGCTTCTGTTACGGTTTTACCTGCCAGCAGTGCCGTTTTGACGGTGTCTAGCGGTGTCGCCATGGTGGTGCCATCAACAGCTTGTCGGAGTTGGTTGACGCTGAATCCATCAACGCTCAATCCTGTAAACACGGTTGACAGTCCATCCATAAAGCTTAACGGTTGCGCTAGCAGTGATGATGGCGGTAGCCACGTCGTCATTTGTACAGGGAAAGAGATCAGCAGAACAACGTAAGCCACCATCGCGGGGTTAAATGGGTTTTGTCCCAAGCCACCATAGAGATGTTTTGCGATAACAATAGCGAACAGAGAGCCAATCACCGCAATCCACCAAGGTGCAAAAGGCGGGATAGCAATGCCGATTAAAATCCCTGTCAGCAGGGCAGAGTTGTCCTGCAAGTAACGCTTAACAGGGCGACGACGCATAGCAACAATGGCGGCTTCTGCCACCATTGCTGTGATAGAGGCGATGAGCACTTGCAACAACACGCCCCAGCCAAAGAAGTAACACAGTGCCGCGATACCCGGAAGGGTACATAGGATCACCGTCATCATGATGTCTTTGGTGCTTCTGCGGTTATGACTATGTGGACTGCTGGCTAGAAAAAAGGCCACGATTACTCATCCTCGTTCTTGTTTTGCATTTGCGCTGCTTTACGCGCTTTTGCTCGCGCGACTGCAGCAGCGACAGCTGCTTTTTTCGGGTCTTCAATCACAGGCTCTTCCGCGGAAGGTTCTTCGATTAGCGGAGCTTGAACCTCAGTATTTTCGCTTTGGAGCTGTTTTGATTCGGCTTGCTGAGCAGCTTTACGCGCTTTTGCGCGAGCAACGGCGGCAGCGACAGCCGCTTTCTTCGGGTCTTCCTCAATAGAAGGATCAACCACATCAGCGGTATCTTGCGCTTCGGCCTGCTGAGCCGCTTTGCGTGCTTTTGCTCGGGCAACGGCGGCAGCGACGGCTGCTTTCTTCGGATCTTCCTCAGAAGATTCAACCACATCAGCGGTATCTTGCGCTTCAGCCTGCTGAGACGCTTTGCGTGCTTTTGCCCGGGCAACGGCGGCAGCGACGGCTGCTTTCTTCGGATCTTCCTGAGAAGATTCAACCATATCGGCGGTATCTTGCGCTTCGGCCTGCTGAGCCGTTTTGCGTGCTTTTGCACGGGCGACGGCAGCAGCGACAGCCGCTTTCTTCGGGTCGTTCTCGGAAGGCACTACAACATCAGCGGTATCTTGCGAGTCTACCTGTTGCGACGCTTTACGCGCCTTTGCGCGAGCAACTGCAGCCGCAACAGCAGCTTTTTTCGGGTCAGCATCAGACGACGCATTTTCTGTTGGCTCAACTGATTCAGCGTGTTCTGCCTTGCGAGCTTTCGCGCGAGCGATAGCCGCCGCTACTGCTGCTTTCTTCGCATCACCCTCGCTAGACTCGCTCGTTGGTGCATCGGCTTGTTGCGCTGCTTTTTTCGCTTTCGCGCGGGCAATTGCCGCAGCTACAGCATCTTTTTTGTCTGTTGTGCTGTCAGAAGGCGAAGTGTCTGTCGTCGCCTCTTTTTGTGCTTTTCGCTCTCTAGCAAGGCGTTTACGCTCCTCGCGAAGCTTGCTCATTTCACTGTTGTCGGGTTCAGAACTACCTGCAACAGCGGCTTCTGCTTGCTTCGCTTTCGCTTTCGCAATGGCCGCGGCAACGGCGGGTTTTATTGCTGCAACTGCGGAGCCTTGTTCGCCTTTCGCTTTAACTCGCGCAATAGCAGCGGCGATTGCGTCACCGTCACCGGATTTTTCCATTGCCTTACGGCGATTTTCAGCCGCTTGCTTATGTCGCGCTTCACGCTCTTTTTTATCGCGCTCTAAACGGGCTTTCTTCGCTTCGAAACGCTCGCGTGCGCGCTCGGCCGATTGATGTTCTGCATCCCGTGTACGAATTTCCGCTTTTGCTTGGCGATAGTACTGAACGAGGGGGATCTCACTTGGACAAACGTAAGCACATGCGCCGCATTCAATACAATCGAACAGGTTGTACTCTTCGCATTTATCGTAGTTTTGATCTTTCGCGTACCACTGAAGTTGTTGTGGCAACAAGGACGCAGGGCAGGCTTCTGCACAACTGCTGCATCGGATACACGCCATTTCGCCGTGGCTTGGCTCAATTTCGCGTTTGCTCGGTACCAGAATACAGTTGGTCACTTTTGTCACTGGGATCTGAGTGTGTGGCGCGGTAAAGCCCATCATTGGACCACCAATGATCACGCGTTCCAGTTTTTTGTCAGGCTGGTAGCCATGCTTGTCCAATAAGAAGCTGATTGGAGTGCCTAGCAAAGCCCAACGGTTGCTTTGCTCTTTTAGCGTGGTGCCCGTTAGTGTTACCACACGCTCGATAAGCGGCTCACCGTCAATCACTGCACGTTTGATAGCGAAAGCAGTACCCACGTTTTGAACCATGATGCCGATAGCAGCAGGAATGGCTTTGGTTGGTACTTCTTTACCCGTGACCAGTTTTATCAGTTGTTTCTCACCACCAGAAGGGTATTTGGTTGGTACAACCTGAACAAGGATGTCGTCTTTACCCATCACTGCCGTTTTGAGTGCTTCAATAGCTTCTGGCTTGTTATCTTCCAGTGCCACCACGGTTAGCTTTGGATTAACGATATGCTTGAGAATTTCTGCACCTTGAACGATTTCGTCTGCGCGCTCTTGCATCAGGCGATCATCCGCCGTGATGTAAGGTTCACACTCTGCCCCGTTCAAGATCAGTATTTCGGTCCTGTTATGCGCGGTTTGTAGTTTGCGCGCGGCAGGGAAACCTGCGCCGCCCATACCTGCGATACCCATGAGTCGGATATGATCGATAAGATCTTCTGGCGACTTGCTGAGGTAATCATCAACCGATGATTTTTCTGCCCACGTGTCTTCAAAGTCAGGGCGAATAACGATGCAGTTGTCTGTTAATCCAGAAGGGTGAGCAATGGTGCGCGCTTCGATCGCAACCACTTCGCCTGACGTCGGCGCATGGACAGGGCAGGCTTGCAGTACGTCTGACTTCGTCAGCGGCTGGCCTTTCAATACCTTGTCGCCAACGGACACCAAAAGCTGTCCGGTTGTGCCGATATGCTGCTTCAGTGGCAGTACAATTTCGCTTGGAATCTCAGCAGATTGTATAGTCTGTTGGTTAGACTGGTGTTTGTTTTCAGGTGGATGAACCCCACCATGGAAATCCCAGATCTGACCGTGTTTGATTTGTTCGATAAGGGTGATCATGCTTGTTTCACCCCGGCATTTTCATGGTCGGTCACTTGTACAACAGGGATCTGGTTAAGTTGCCATTTCCACGTTTCTGGCGTTGTTTGAACTGGGATCATCTCAATACAATCTGTCGGACACGGCGCAACACAAAGGTCACAGCCTGTACATTCATCTTTCAATACTGTGTGGATGGCCTTGGTGCTACCAATAATGGCGTCTACAGGGCACGCCTGAATACACTTGGTACAACCAATACAGTCGTCTTCACGAATAAAGGCGACGGTTTTTGCGCTCTTTTCTTCGTCGTGAGCAGACTCTGTGGCTTCCACGCCCATAAGGTCGGCGAGCTTCTCTATAGTCGCTTGGCCACCTGGAGGACACTTGTTGATCGCATCACCATTCGCGATGGCTTCTGCATAAGGACGGCAGCCGGGATAGCCGCACTGGCCACATTGGGTTTGTGGCAAAATCGCATCGACTTGGTCGACAATTGGGTCGGCTTCCACTTTAAAGCGGATAGACGCAAAGCCTAACAACACGCCAAATACGGCAGCCAAAATGGCTATAGCTGCTACCGCAATTAGAATTCCGCTCATTACAGTTTCACCAATCCAGTAAAGCCCATGAACGCCAGTGACATAAGTCCTGCGGTAATCATTGCGATAGATGCACCTTTAAATGGTGCAGGGACATCCGCTGCGGCAATGCGTTCACGCATCGCGGCGAACAGAATCAACACAAGTGAGAAGCCTGCTGCTGCACCAAAACCATAAATGATGGATTCGATAAAGTTGTGCTGTTCGTTGATGTTAAGTAGTGCGACACCCAGCACTGCACAGTTTGTCGTGATGAGCGGCAAGAATATTCCGAGCAGACGATAAAGGGTCGGACTGGTTTTATGTACCACCATTTCGGTGAACTGAACGACCACTGCAATGACCAAAATAAAGCTCAGGGTACGCAAGTAACCCAAGCCTAACGGTGCCAGAATGTAGGTTTCAACGAGGTAGGCACTTACCGATGCGAGGGTAAGCACAAATGTTGTCGCCAGGCCCATACCAATCGCGGTCTCAAGCTTTTTAGACACGCCCATAAATGGACAGAGGCCAAGAAACTTCACCAAAACGAAGTTGTTAACGAGGACGGTACCGACGAGAAGCAATAAATACTCAGTCATGCCATTCAATACAATTTTAAAGAGATCTTTATATTATCGGCGTTTGAGGCGGGTATAACAACAGATAGCAGGAAGGGTTTTTCACTAAATTTGCGATAGTGTATATAAATTGACCGATCTGGATTTCGATGTCACACAATGTCAAACAGACGGTAACATCAGTTTAGTGAGATACGGAGAGTAGATAACAAAAAACAGCCGAGGCTGATTTCCCTAAAAAAGCTCACATTGTGAGGCTTTACGGGGACGCCAAGTCGTGCCCGCCTGAATAACAGGCGAAAAAAAACCTAGCCCGAGGACTAGGTTTCTTAAAAGTGGCTCCCCCTGCAAGACTTGAACTTGCGACATACGGATTAACAGTCCGCCGTTCTACCGACTGAACTAAGGGGGAACAGATTTTGTTGATTCACCGCCTTAGCGATGTATCGAAAGTGGCTCCCCCTGCAAGACTTGAACTTGCGACATACGGATTAACAGTCCGCCGTTCTACCGACTGAACTAAGGGGGAACAGATTTTATTGATTCACCGCCTTGGCGATGTATCGTGTGACTCGTTCGTTGAACCAATCATCGAAAGTGGCTCCCCCTGCAAGACTTGAACTTGCGACATACGGATTAACAGTCCGCCGTTCTACCGACTGAACTAAGGGGGAACAGATTTTGTTGATTCACCGCCTTAGCGATGTATCGAAAGTGGCTCCCCCTGCAAGACTTGAACTTGCGACATACGGATTAACAGTCCGCCGTTCTACCGACTGAACTAAGGGGGAGCAGATTTTATTGATTCACCGCCTTGGCGATGTATCGAAAGTGGCTTCCCTGTATGACTTAACGGGGCCGCCTAGGCTTGCGACATATCGCGTAGCGACAATCTCAAGCGGATGACTCGTTCATTGAACCAATCATCGAAAGTGGCTCCCCCTGCAAGACTTGAACTTGCGACATACGGATTAACAGTCCGCCGTTCTACCGACTGAACTAAGGGGGAATCTCTCAAAGCGGGGCGAATCTTAGCTATCGTCTTTCTGGCTGTCAACCATTGAAATAGCACAAAATGCGGATTTTAAATCATCCGTTTAAAGTGCGATCAGATTTGGTTTCTTTTTTGTGCTACTGGCTAAATTAAAGGCAAAAAACATCGCGTAACTCCCGTTTTGGGCGGCATTGTTCATATTCACGGTCGAGCGACGTCTTTATTCATTCCGATTTGTGTTTTTGGGCACCTGACTTAAGTTGGTTAAAGTTTGACCTCGCGTAAGGGTTGACGACGATATCAAGCGCGTTGCAGCGACAGAGGTCGATGAATTATTACGCTAAAACTTTGTGATGAAGGTCTCATTGAGCGAAATCGTGTGTATTCAGTCGATTTGATGGACATTTTTTCAGAATTGGATTGACATTTAAAAAGTCTTTCAGGGTTTGGCGTTGACAATGTTACCCACAAAATCTGTGGATAAGTGTGTTAATCATCAAATTTGGATCCTTATTTTGAAGGGATATCCACTGAATGTGTTTGAGAAGGCAACGACTTTACCTCTGTTTTGTATTTTTTAATTCACTTCGGTGTTATTTGCAGACTCCCCCTGTTTTCTGTAAGGATGATTGCGAACTGCCCATAAATAAGACAAGCTGAAAAAAAGACAACGCGTAAGGATGCGACAATGATTGAATTATCTAACACGTCATTGAAGGACAAGGTTTCGCCGGAAGAGTGGGAGCGACGTGTCGATTTGGCAGCTTGCTACCGCTTGGTCGCGCATATGGGCTGGGATGATCTCATTTACACGCATATCTCTTTACGTATACCGGGTACTGATACGTATCTGGTTAATGCGTTTGGCGTGGCATTTGATGAGGTGACGGCTTCGAATTTGGTGAAGGTCGACCTCGATGGCAATATTCTTGACGACTCACCTTTTACGATTAACCCCGCCGGTTTCACCATTCACAGTGCGATTCACGAGGTTCGGCCGGATGCGCACTGTGTTATCCATTTGCATACCAATGAAACCATCGCTGTGGCGAGTCAAAAAGAAGGTCTCAAACCTCTTAGCCAGTACTCCATGTTTTCGTTGTCTTCGCTTTCTTACCATGGCTACGAAGGACTTGCAGTAAACGATGATGAAAGAAAGCGTCTGCAAGAGGATTTAGGTACGACTAATCATATGTTACTGGTAAACCACGGTGGGCTAACACTTGGTCCAACGGTAGGTGACGCATTCATGCGTTTCTATGATATGCAACGGGCATGTGAAGTGCAGTTAATGCTGCAGTCTGCGGGTCAAGAAATTATTCCCGTTCCGCAGAGTATTCAGGACAATATTTATGCACAGGCGAATGTTGTGCATTCTGGCAGTACGGGTGGGCAGAAGGCTTGGCCGTCTCTATTAAGAAAAGCGTGGCGATTAGACCCCAGTTTTATGGAATAAATCGGGCAGTAAGAAAACCTGTCTGAATAAAAGACGAAATGGAGAACAAGGATGAAAGTAACGTCGGTTGAAGTTTTCGACATTCATTGCCCTGAGCGCCCAGCGTGGAATCCCGTGTTTGTTCGGATTCACACAGATGAAGGGATCAACGGTGTGGGCGAAGCCGGGCTGGCTTATGACTTAGGGCACAGCGCGGCAGCGAATATGATCAAAGAGATGGCCGAAGCGTTTTTAATCGGGCATGACCCGTTTCAAACTGAAATGCTTTGGTCACGTATGTTGCGCGAAAGTTTTTGGGGACTCGGCGGTGGTCCTGTTGTTTATGCCGCAATGAGTGCAATTGATACTGCCTTGTGGGATATAAAAGGCAAGGCACTTAATCTGCCGGTTTATCAGCTTTTAGGCGGCAAAGTTAACGACAAGCTGCGTACCTATGCGTCTCAGCTTCAGTTCGATTGGGATAAAGAATTTAAAGCCCTTTCCCAACCTGAAGAGTATGCAGAAGCAGCACTTAAAGCGATCGCAGAAGGGTACGATGCCGTAAAAGTTGACCCAATCATGTATGACAAAGATGGGAACACCTATTACGAGCGCACCAAGATCATCTCTCGTGCTGAAATGAAACTCTATCGTGCGCGTATGCAAGCCATTCGAGAAGCGGTAGGCGATGAGGTTGATATCATTTTTGAATGCCACAGCCTGCCGGGAGCAACAACCGCGATTCAACTTGGCGAGATCGCCGAAGAGTTTGATTGCATGTATTACGAAGAACCCGTGAACTACCTGAATCATTCACTGCATAAGAAAGTGGCAGATCGCGTGAATGTGCCGATCGCCGGGGGCGAGCGTCTTTATAACCGCTGGGGAGTAAGGCCTTACCTTGAAGACCAGAGTGTGGACGTATTGCAACCCGATATCGGGTTGTGTGGCGGCTTTACTGAAACGAAGAAAGTGTGTGATTACGCTGATATCTTCGATGTGCGCATTCAAGCGCACGTCTGTGGTGGTCCTGTAGCAACAGCGGCTTCACTGCATTTGGAAACGGCCATCCCGAACTTCCTTATTCACGAACACCATACTTATGCGATTAAGTCTTGGAACCGCGAGTTGTGTATTCAAGACCCTCAGCCTGTAAATGGCTTCTTTGAGGTATCAGAAACGCCGGGTATCGGTATTGAGTTGAATGATGACGTGGTGATGCGTTCACCTCGGCTTGTTATCAAATAATATCGCCTTAGTTCGAACAGAAAAGAGCCCGCATAGTGCGGGCTCTTCCTTTTCATACAGCGAATCTCGTCAAAAGCGGTAGCATTGATTGGCGTTTTCAAAACAAAGTTTCTTTAACGTCATCTCTGAATAGGGCAATGCAAGGTAGTCTGCCCACAATCCTGAATATGTTGTTCTGAACAAGGTCAAAGGGAAGTTACTTGCCAGCATGACACGTTCTTCTCCCAGACACGCGATCAGCGCATTTATGCGTTCAAGCATGGTTTTAACGCTAAAATGACGATCGCTCATCTCCCAACCTGAGGCTTTCACCCATAGGTTTTTCGACTTAGAGAGACGTTGAAGGTTTATCTCCCAAGGCTTGTCATTTTCTGAGGGAGGGAAGCCAGCATGATTAAGGACAAACTGAAGGTCAGCGTGTTGCCGAGTCGTGTCGAAAAATGCCTCTACGGCTTGTGTGTCGTTTGCATCAAATTGTGCTTCGAAAATTAGGTTATTTTCCGCAAGTGTTCGCAGGTTGTCTTGCACTGAGGCGAGATTTAGTAATCTGACCGCGTCATCATCTAAAATGTGGCGAACTCCCACAACAGTTTGATATTGAGTCAGCTTGTCGACGAGAACCGCAAATGCGTCTTGAGGCAAGGTGAGATCAACACACGCAATACTTTTAAATGGCAGGTAGCAAGATGCTTCTAGCCATTCAATTTCTCGCCATGGCTGCGCGTTATCAAACCCAGCTTCGACATGCACAAACCCTGTTAATGCCAAAGGGCTATCAAGGGATAGGTCTTTTTCGTGAAAGTCACGGTGTATGATCGTCTTGTCTGTCCAGAAGGGAGGGTTTTGTGGTTTTAACCATCCGTAGTTTCCGTCTTCAAGCGAAAAAAGATGAAGATGTGGGTCGATAATCTTCATGCTTATTGTGCCGTGTATCCGCCGTCGACCGCGTGAAGCCCGCCAGTCATAAAGCTTGCTTTGTCACTGGCAAGGAACACAACCAGATTTGCCACTTCCTCAGGCTGAGCAATACGGCCAAGCGGTTGCAATGCGCCTTCTTCTTTGTGGATCTCTGCTTTATCTGCACCAGAACGCTCACAGTATGCATCAATCGCTTTATGATAAAGCGGGGTCTCTGTAGTCCCTGCACACACCGCGTTAGCGCGGATGTTGAATTTGGCATAATCCAGTGCTGTGGTTTTTGCCATAGAAGCAATAGCGTGCTTACTCATGTTATAAGCGAACGAGTTTTGTTTACCAATGGTACATTGGTCGGAGCCGAGCAGAACGATACTGCCTTGTTTAGCGTCCTTCATCGTTGGCAAGCACGCGCGAATTGCATAGTACGCCCCTTTCACATTGATACTGAGCACCCGGTCTAAATCAGCTTCAGATGTATTTTCTATGGTAGAGCTAAAGTGAATCCCCGCATTGCAAACCAATGCATCGATCTGCCCCTCATTAGAAACCACCGTATTTACCGCTGTTTGGACTGCGTTTGAATCAGTCACGTCGCAGTCCAACCATTGTCCTTTCGGGCCTTGTTGAATATCCAAGCTGTAGACGGTGTAGCCTTCAGCGATAAATCCTTCTACCACGGCTAAACCGATACCTGCTGAACCACCTGTTACCAGTGCGACTTTTTTCATGCTAATTCTCAATCTTAATCGACCAGCGTTTGGATCATGTTGGCCGTTTGGTTTGCTATTGTTGCTGATGATGGTGGGGAGGATTCGATAAGTCAATCACGCAAAAAGGAATATCCTCAAGCAACCTGAACTTGAACATCATTTGGGCGTTTAGTTGGAAGTTCTGTGTTTGGTTTTACATAGGTAAAAAGAGGTGAAGCGGTAAAACGATCACTGTGGACGATCCGCTAAACCCGAGAGGTTCATGCTTGAGTAGGCTGAGACCTTTTCACTGTCAGGATATTGTCAGTTGACTTACCCTCATCCAAGCGCAAAATGACGGGTTCAGTATTTAAGTCACGGACGCGTCATGAGTAAGACTTTTAAATTACAGTCACCGTTTAAACCTTCAGGGGATCAGCCAACCGCAATCAGTCAGTTGATTGAGGGGCTGGACTCGGGTATTGCTCATCAAACCTTGTTGGGGGTTACGGGGTCGGGCAAAACCTATACGATGGCAAATGTCATTGCAGAGATGGGACGGCCTACGATGATCCTTGCGCCTAACAAGACGTTGGCGGCGCAGCTTTATGGCGAAATGCGGGAATTTTTTCCTGACAACGCCGTAGAGTATTTTGTTTCGTACTATGACTATTACCAGCCAGAAGCGTATGTGCCTGCTTCTGACACCTTTATTGAGAAAGATGCGTCTATTAACGAGCATGTCGAGCAAATGCGTTTGTCGGCGACCAAGGCGTTAATGGAAAGGCGCGATGTGGTCATTGTCGCATCGGTGTCCGCTATTTATGGTTTGGGTGATCCCGACTCTTACCTAAAGATGATGCTGCATTTGCGCCGTGGGGATGTGATAGAACAGCGCAGCATGTTGCGCCGTTTGGCAGAACTGCAGTACTCCCGAAATGACCAAGCGTTTACTCGAGGTACCTTTCGAGTCAGAGGGGAGGTCATTGATATCTTCCCCGCGGAATCAGACAGAGATGCAATTCGAATAGAATTGTTTGATGATGAAGTGGAATGTATCAGCGTATTCGACCCACTGACAGGCGCGATTTCTGAACGTAACCTTCCACGCTGCACTATCTATCCGAAAACACACTATGTGACGCCTCGCGAGAAAATTCTCGATGCAATTGAACACATCAAAGAAGAACTGGCGGACCGCAAGAAAGTATTGCTTGAGAACAATAAACTGATTGAAGAGCAACGGATTTCTCAACGCACCTTGTTTGATCTTGAGATGATGCAAGAGCTCGGTTATTGCTCTGGCATCGAAAACTACTCGCGGTATTTGAGTGGCCGAACTGAAGGCGAGCCGCCTCCTACCTTATTTGATTACTTGCCAGCAGATGGCCTGCTTATCATCGATGAATCTCACGTCACTGTGCCGCAAATTGGGGCAATGTTTAAAGGTGACCGATCACGCAAAGAAACCTTGGTGGAATACGGATTTCGATTACCTTCAGCACTTGATAATCGCCCGCTTAAATTTGATGAGTTTGAATCTCTGGCTCCGCAAACCATTTATGTGTCGGCAACACCGGGAAATTACGAGATAGACAAATCGGATGGCGAGATAGCCGATCAAGTCGTGAGACCAACAGGCTTGCTCGATCCTATTATTGAAGTGCGTCCTGTCACCACACAAGTCGACGATTTGCTGTCAGAAATACGCATTCGAAGTGCCATTGATGAGCGCGTTTTGGTGACCACGCTAACCAAGCGTATGGCCGAAGATTTAACGGAATATCTTGAAGAACACGATGTGCGGGTGCGTTACCTTCACTCGGACATTGATACCGTCGAGCGTGTCGAAATTATTCGTGATTTGCGCTTAGGCGAGTTTGACGTGCTGGTGGGCATAAACTTACTTCGAGAAGGTTTGGACATGCCCGAAGTGTCACTCGTTGCTATATTAGATGCTGACAAAGAAGGTTTCTTGCGTTCGGAGCGCTCACTGATACAAACCATTGGTCGCGCTGCGCGTAACCTGAACGGTAAAGCGATTCTCTATGGGGATAACATTACGGGTTCAATGCGACGTGCGATTGATGAGACGGAGCGACGCAGAGCTAAGCAAGAAGCCTACAATGAAGAAAAAGGAATTATTCCTCAAAAGCTGAATAAGAAAGTGGCTGATGTGATGGAGATTGGTGGCAAGCGTAAATCGCACAAGCCAAAGGTCACCCCATCGCTTAAAGCGGTCGCAGAAGAAGATGCTGCGTATGCGGCGAAGTCGCCACAGCAGATTGAAGCGCGTATTCAGAAACTCGAGTCGCAAATGTATGAAGCTGCACAGAACTTGGAGTTTGAAACGGCTGCTGGCTTACGTGATGAGATATCAACGTTGAGGGCTTTGTTTATTCAAAACAGTTAAAAAAAAAGCCAACCGTAAATAAGTCGGTTGGCTGTCTTGTTTCAGTGAACGAAGTGCTCACAAACAACGTCAGTTGGCTAGGTGACCCCGAAGGGTCATATTAGTATAAGCACATACTGTGCCAATTTTTCATGTGTTAGAATTCGGCAAACTCTCAGTGTAATATCATAAGGTTTTGCAAATTCTTTTGCATTTTGCAATGCAAAACGCATCCAAAACACCTTGCGACAAGAAGATCGGCGTTATACTAGAGACAATATCAAAACAAAAAAATTTTCGGGATCAAAGCAGGGGGAATAATGCTAGATTCTGGCGCTAAGAAAAGGATACTGATGGTAGAGGATACTGCATCAGTAGCTGCGCTATACAAATCTTATCTCAATCCACTCGATGTGGATGTTGAAATCGCAAGCAATGGCAGACAAGCCTTAGAGCAATTTAGCTCTGATAGTGCGTTTTCATTGATCCTACTCGACTTGCGCTTACCCGACCTTTCTGGGTTCGAAGTACTTGCTGAAATACGCAAGCAAAAGCCTGATATTCCAGTCGTTATCATGACTGCGCATGGCTCAATTGATGCAGCTGTAGAAGCCTTACGCTATGGTGCCAGCGACTTCTTGATCAAACCTTGCGAAGCGGATTTACTGCGGGTCACTGTCAACAATGCGTTGAAACCAAAGAGCGCCATAAATAAGCAATCCCCAGAAGGTGCTTACTATGGTTTTATTGGAAGAAGCGTGCCAATGCAGGCCGTTTATCGAGTTATTGACTCAGCGGCGCCAAGTAAAGCTACGGTATTTATTACTGGTGAAAGCGGAACGGGGAAAGAAGTCTGTGCGGAAGCAGTACATGCTGCCAGTGCGCGGGCCAAGAACCCATTTGTTGCGATCAACTGTGCGGCCATCCCTAAAGACCTGATAGAAAGTGAGCTGTTTGGTCATGTTAAAGGGGCGTTTACCGGGGCGGCAGCAGAGCGCGAAGGGGCAGCAGAAATGGCCGATGGAGGCACGCTGTTTCTGGATGAAATTTGCGAGATGGATTTGGACCTACAGTCAAAACTTCTTCGCTTTATTCAAACAGGTACATTCCAAAAAGTTGGCTCTTCTAAAGTGAGACAGGTTGATGTGCGCTTTGTTTGTGCAACCAATCGCGATCCTTGGGAAGAGGTAATGAAGGGGAATTTTAGAGAAGACCTCTACTACCGATTGCATGTTATTCCGCTTACTTTACCGCCGTTACGTGATCGTGGTGAAGACGTGCTGGAGATTGCACAATCTCTGTTGCTGCATGTTGCCATGGAAGAAGGGAAAGATTTCCGCACCTTTAATGCTGGCGTTATTCAGCGGCTCATTAGCTATGATTGGCCGGGTAATGTCAGACAGTTACAGAACGTAATACGAAATATCGTCGTGCTTCACAATGCGCGGGAAGTCACGGAAACTATGCTTCCTCCCCCTCTTTCCACCGTTTCTGGTGTCAAAATTGCATCACTAGGTTCGAATAACAAAAATCAAAACACTATTGCCCACATACGCGAAGAAAGTTTTGCTGTTAGTTCGACGTTAAATAGACCTGAATCAATCACAAAAGCGGATATCGAGCCTTTATGGTTAGTCGAGAAACGCGCAATACAAATCGCGATTGATGCATGTGACGGAAACATTCCTCAAGCAGCTGGCCTGTTAGAGGTAAGTCCATCAACTATTTATCGAAAACTGCAAAGTTGGCAAGAGTCACAAGAAAAAAGGAACTAGGAATATGGCGTCGACGGTGAACCACGAAACATTGCGGCGGCTAGCGGTGGAGGTAGGTGAAGAAACCGTATCTTCACTTCTGATCGTTTTTAGTGATGAATTGAGCCGATACTCTGATCAGCTTACAGATACACCGAGCTCGCTTAAAGTTCGAGAAATCAGCCACGCAATCAAAAGCAGTGCAGCCAGTTTCGGCGCTGATGAGCTTGCGGAGTTGGCGAGAGAGTGTGAGTCTCGCGTTAAGCTCGGACAAGACTCTTGGGTTCATGATCAGTTGCCGCGCCTCACAACCATGTTGCAAGGCACAGCGTCTGAGTACAAGGCGTTAGCTCGCCAGCAAGACTTGTTCAATCGCCAGGGATAGCTTTTCTCTGTCGTGTCTCCAGCGGTGGTTCGCAGACGCAAGGTCTGCAACCACTTGCTTGTAATCTTTATCGAGATCGGATTCTTCATCCGGACCTAATACGACATCGACTTTTCTCCCGCCAATCGATCGTTCGCACCACGTTAGCATGGTCGAAAGTGACATTTGGCCTGCGGGGCCCGCCTCTTTATCCAGATTCCGGATAAACATGATTTTTGCAGGTGTCAGCTTCATGGCGCGGCTGATTTCTGGAAGCAAGAGTGGCGGCATGACGCTGGTCAGGAAACTGCCGGGGCCAAGTACAATCAAGTCGGCTTGTTGGATGGCGAGAACCGCTTCTTTTGTGGCAGGTACGACAGGTTCTAGCAATAACCTTGCGGGAGGCTCCGCTAATTCGTCCACGTCTGTTTCGCCAGCGATAATGTCTCCTGAACGCGTTTGTGCTGCGAGATCTGCAGGATGTTCAGACATAGGAACAATATGCGTCGAAACCTTCAGCATGTCGCGGATCAGGTTAATTGCCTCCAACGGACGAATTGAAAGATTGTCGAGTGCGGTAAGCATTAAGTTGCCGAGGTTGTGGCCATTCAACTCTCCGTTACCACGAAAGCGATACTCAAATATCATTGAGCCGATAGAAGGCTCTGTGATGAGCTGATTGATGCAATTACGTGTGTCGCCCCAAGCAATCCCGCCCTGACAGGCACGAATACGACCGGTAGACCCACCGTTGTCCGTTGTAGTTACTACGCCGGTAACGTTCTCACCAAAGTCTCTGAGTGCAGAGAGCACGCGCCCTAAGCCGTGACCGCCGCCAATTGCGACGATGCGTTGTTGTTTTTGTTTCATTGTTTGCCATTACTGGGTTCGTCTACTCAAATAATAAGATAAGAATCACATCTAGCGCACAAACTTAATGTGAAATGTAGAGAAAACTGGCTATTGGGTCACGCTGCGATGAAAAAAGAAGCAGTGTTGGCAAGGGTATGAAACGAAAGTAACCACTTACTAAAGGGTGAATGGCGGTGCATTCACCCTTGATATCGTTATCTATGAAATCAGTGGTAACGAATATTGATTCGTGCCATTACGGCTAAATCATCAATATCTTCATTGGCCCAACTGACTTGCATGCCAATGTTTGTATGTTTGCTCCATGCATACAATGCCTTAGCATCGACAAATTGGGCTTCTGTATCTTGCCCATTTCCGAGGTGGTTGCTGATGGACATATGCCCGGCTGCGACTTTAATATTTAGCGCATCGTCCATCTGCCAATCAAGCCTTGCCGCATAAATCTGACCGTCATTGCCTTCATGGCCTAATCCACCAAAGTACTGGCGCGCAATTGGGCTAGGGTCATTTCGGTCACTATTGTTGATAAGGCCAGAATAGGTGTCAAACCCACGACCTACCAGCCCACCGTCAACGTAACCGATACCCTGCGCCTGTACTGTCACATTGGGCGTTATGCTGTAGCTGGCTTCGATAAATCCAGCCAGACTATCATCTCCCCATGTGGTGTATTTTCCGCGCGTTTCGTTTGAATCTGACAGGATGATATTGACACCACTTCTTAGTTGCAAAGCATCCAGATTAACGGTTAAAAACGGAGATACGTTATGGAAGTAATCAATACCATATCCTTGTTGAGGGATCCCCTGCGACGGGTCGCCAATATTGTTGGCTCCGCCATCAAAATACGCCCACAACATTCCCCAGTCGACGATGCCATGCTTACCTACTGCAGCCAGCGCATACATATGGACGTCATCGTAAACATCGTACGTAGTGTCTAGCTCTTTTTCGGCGAACCTGAGGTCATAAATACCCAGAACACTAACGGAATTGCTTTGGCCGTAACTCAGGGATTTCATGGCAAGTAAGCGATCTCGTCGGTCATTTTCAATGTTAAAACCGTAACCCCAATCCGCGCGTTGGCGACCCGCTCTGAAAATCCAGTCGTTTGCGGCATATTGCAAATAACCAAGATCAAGCGAAAGCCCGTCAGCATTCTCGCCATCTGTAAAATTGGTTCCCGAGCCCCCACTGTGTCGGCGGTCTCCGGACCAGTCATAATAGGCTTGCCAGCGAGTGTTAATTGACCAGCCATCATCGAGCAGTAAATTGGCTGTCATTTTGAAACGACTGGTGTAGCCATGTTGGTTTTCTCCTGCGTCAGGTGTGACGGAGAAAGCCTGCAGATAGGCGTCCATTCCCCAGTCTATTGATACGTCTTGATTGATGTCTGTGACGGCACTAGAAGCGGAAAAAGGTGCACAAATCCCCGCCAGCGCGAAGAGCAGCGTATGTGTTTTCATTATTGTTTCCATGCGAGTCGGCGATCATTGGCTGGCAAGTGGTACTTGCTCAGCCAGTGATGCCGGGGTGGAGAGGTTATTTGTTCAAGAAGTCGCTGATTTTTTGATAAACCAGTTCACATTCTTCTTTGACCAAATCTTCCATATTGAGGAAGGTGTGGATCATGTCGGTGAAGTGATAATGCTCGACGTTCGCGCCAGCTGATTTTGCGTATTCACAGTAAGCAACACCTTCATCTCTCAAAGGGCAGAACTCGGCGGTGAATAGCAGGGTATCAGGAAGTTGCGCTGTCATTGGCTGATACAAAGGCGACACGGCTTTTCTGTCTTCACCATGCTGTAGGTAGTTGTCGAAATACCAGACGATTTTGCCTTTTTGCAGCAGATATCCTGTTGCATTTTGCTCCATGGATGCACTGTCCATCGTGTAATCCAGACTCGGGTAAACCATCACCTGCTTGGCGATGTTCACGTCACTGTCAAATTGCGCTTTGGCACTGACAGTTGCGACTAACGCACCACCACCAGAGTCGCCTGCGATGGAGAGTGTAGGAATGTATTTCACCTTCCTGCTATCCAGTGTTGGCCATAAATGTTTAACGACGGAGTACGCATCGTTTACACCAGCAGGATAGGCACATTCAGGCGCAAGTCGATAGTCGACGGAAACCACAATATGCTGTGTAGCGAGTGCGAGCTTTCTACAAATCGGGTCATACACAGTCACGCTGCCTGCCATATGGCCACCACCGTGGTAATACACCAATACCGGTAATTCAGCGTCAGGTGCAGGGTGGTAAATACGCACGGGTACCGAGTATTCGCCGCCGACGACTAAATCGTCTTGTACCCATGCAACTGCCGGAATGTCAGTAACGAGGCCTTTGGTTAAATTGGCCAGACCTTCACGGGCATTGGTCGCGGTGGGTTTGAAACCGCCCTCAATAAGTTGATTTACTGCCACATTAAAGTTGGCTAACCAGGTTTGTAATTTTGGACTTACTTGGCGCATACCCACTCCTTAGGCTTGTTTTGCAGTTGCATTAAAGGCATCAGGTTTCTTGCCTGTTTCCGGCAAGAAGAAACTGGCGAGGAAGAATGTTGAAGAACACATGACAGCAAAGCTCGCCGCATAAGCAATGTTCCCTGTCATGTCTGCCAGGATCCCTGCGAAATACATCAGTGCCGTTTCGATCATGTAAGAAACAGACCAGAACATGCCGAAAATTACCGTGATGCGCGCTGGCGTCATGTTTGGAAGTTCTTGTGGCAAGGTTACCAAAGATGTCATTGGCATGAACATAAAGAAGCCGGCCATAAACGCTGCAATATATGCGATGGTGGCGTTACTGGTGGTAATCATTAATGCCGCAAACAGGGTCATGGCTAAGCCACAGTAACGGATAACTGGGACACGCAGTGGATAGCGTTTCGCAATCATAATGCCTGCGATGGTACCCACCATACCTGCACCAATCATGATGGATGACAGGTATTTAGCTTCAGCGGCAAAGGTTGGTACGAGAGGGAACAACGAGAAGACAGAGATATAGCAGAATAAAAGGCCGGAGTAAGCGATTGGCAACCACCAGTTCACTGACTCTTTCATTCCGTCTTTCAATGTATAGGCGGCTTGTTGTTGGTTACCTGCAGAGCTGGAAAGTGAAAAGTCATCGCTGATAAACCACCAGACAATCAAAATGGCCAGGCTGAAGCCAGAGATGGCGAGAATAACGTTTTGCCATTGACCGAGACTCGATAGCAATGAGCCTGTGAACAGTATTGCCAGCAAGTTACCCATGTTGAATGCGGCGGCATTAATACCGTTAATCAGTGGGCGTTCTTCAGCAGTAAAATAATTGATGACGATCGGGTTGAAATACACGATGGCAAACGCACCACCAAAGCCCATAACCAGACGAGAGAATACGTAAAGTGGGTAGTTTGAAGCATAGGCACCGATTGCACCTGCAACAATAAGGACAGAAGCGACCGCAAACGCTTTTTTAGGGCCCATTTTCACCAATAGCCAAGCAGCCGAAAGGTTACCGATGATCTTTGCGATTGTGATGGCGTTGGTCATCCATGTGGCTGCTGCCATACCTTCAATATTGTAGTAAGCCATGATGTCTTTGGTCATCATTGAGCCTGCAACCCACGACATTGCGAACAATGCATAAGTGAGGAATATGACGACTTCAATAAGATGTTTCTTATTCATGTTATAAACCTTGTAGGGTGGTATTTGATTGATTTTCTGGTGTTAATAATACCCCATTAAAAACAAGGAATTATCCTGATTTTGCAATAATGAATTCCGTGATGGTGCTAACGAATTCGTAAAAACACCTTTTAAAACAGGTAAATAAAAAAAGCCTCGCGATAGGCGAGGCTTTTTGTCCAATTCAGTATGCAGATTACGGGTGCAATGCCAGCATCTTTTCCATGTCGACAGGGGCGTCGTAATTTACATTGTCATACCCAAATCCGTTGAGTTGTAGAAAGTCGAGTTTATAGCCTGCGTAATCACCGATTTGGTGAAAATTGTCAGCGGTCATTTGCGCCATCAGGACTTTTACCGCATCTTGTGTGTCTGGCTCTAACTCCCAGTCATCAACACGGATTAATCGTGCATCATCTACCGGGACGTGATTGCTTTTGCCATAGAGGCGTTCGCCAAACAAGCGTTGCATTTGTTCTATGCAGCCTTCGTGCGTGCCTTTCTCTTTCATCACCTTAAATAGTGAAAGGATGTAAGGCGAAAATGCAGGAATAAAAACACTGGCTTTGGTGACCAATGCTTTGCATACCGACACATAGGCAGCACCGTCAATGTCAGCCAGCTGTTCGTTAAGCAGATCGGCGGTGTTATGTAAGTGCGCTTTTGCTCTGCCTAAGGTGCCGTGGTGGTAAATAGGGTATGTGACTTCTGGCCCTACATAAGAGTAAGCAACGGTTCTACAGCCTTTGTCGAGCACGCCTGCATCGTTCAGCATGGAAATCCAGCTGGCCCAGTCTTCACCGCCCATGACTTTGACTGTCGCTTCTAGCTCGTCAGCAGAAGCGGTTCCGACATCCATTGACTCCAGCGTATCTTGCTCAATATTGATGGTTGGGCCGGAGACAGGCTCGCCAATTGTCTTGATTGAAGAACGCCACAGTTCCCCGGTTTCAGGATTTGGCCTAACCCCAGTCGCAAGGCTATAGACCACCAAATCAACACTACCGCCGAATTCATTTTGGATATATGACACCACTTGATCTCGCATGTCCTGCGAGAATGCATCGCCTACAAAGTTCTTCGCAATCAAGCCTTGTTTTTCTGCCTCCTCGCGAAAGAACACATTGTTGTACCAGCCCGCTGTGCCAACTCCTTTATCACTAGGGCCTCGCTCGAAAGATACACCAACGGTATCAGCCTGTGAGCCGCCAAATGCCATGCTGATTCGTGATGCCAAGCCAAAGCCAGACGATGCGCCCAGCACCAAGACTTTTTTGGGGCCGTTGGCAATTTGGGGAGCATTTTTCACGTAGTCAATTTGGTTTAAGACCGCTTGCTGGCAACCAAGAGGGTGTGCAGAACGCGCAACGACACCTTGAATAATGGGTTTGATAATCATGTTAAATCCTTAAAACTAATGCTTTGGCGGCATAACGGTTGCCTGACCTTGAATCACGATTTTGTTGTTCTGGTTAATGCTTCGCGTCGCGAGCTTGACGATGTTTTTTTCTTTGATTATTTCAACGACTTCGACTTCTGCGCGTATCGTGTCACCGATAAATACTGGCGCGGTAAATTTGAGCTCTTGTCCTAAGTAAATTGTACCCGGGCCCGGTAGCTGCATACCAAGGACTGCTGACGTCAAGCCGGAAACCATAATGCCATGGGCGACTCTATCGCCAAATATGCTGTTTTCCCCAGCGAGTTTACTAACGTGAACGGGATTGATATCCCCGCTGATCCCGCAAAACATCTGTATATCAGACTCACTGATGGTTTTCTCAAAGTGAGCATGCTGCCCAACGACGAGCTGATCGATTGAATAACTCATGATGATTGATCTCTAAAATTAACTTTGCAATGAACAGTTAGGCCAATGCATCGCAAAGCTATCTCCTCTTTTGTACAAAGAGGAGATAGATCAATGTTTACGCTGCTACGTCTTGGGTGTTGTTAGCGAGGAAGCTATCACCTAATACCAATCCCATTGGTTGGTCAGTGAAAATTCGGGCATCCATGAGTTTCAAGTTGCAACTGATCAGGGGCTTGAAGGCCATCTTATCGAGTATATCGCGCTGTAAATCCACGCCCGGCGCGATTTCGATTAACTCCAGTGTCTCAGCACCTAATTTAAAGACAGCTCGCTCGGTGATGTATAGAACCGGTTTGTTGTTGCGTCGGGCCACGTCCGCAGAGAAGGTAATTTGCTGTACTTCGTCAATCAACTTACTAATGTGGCCGTCTTGCAGAATAGAGAGCGTTCCATCACCGGTGCTGATTTCAAGTTTGCCTGCGGTAAACGTGCCACAGAAAAAGACCTGCTTGGCATTTTGGGTGATGTTGATGAACCCACCGCAGCCAGCAATCTTGGTACCGAATTTTGAGACATTGAGGTTGCCAAAACGATCACATTCCGCAAGCCCTAGGAATGCTTGGTCGATGCCGCCACCATCATAGAAATCAAACATTTGATCTTGAGTGATGACCGCTTCAGGGAAAGCCGATGCGCCAAAGCTTAGCCCGCCTGCTGGCGTTCCGCCGATTGCACCGGGTTCAACGGTTGCGATCATCTGGTTGGTGATCCCTTCTTCGTCCGTAACTTGAGCGATGACCTCAGGTACGCCAATACCATAATTTAAGATGGCGTTTGGTTTTAGCTCCATGGCAGCGCGACGCGCGATTATTTTTTTAGCGTCGAGTGGGCGGAAGGTGACTGACTTTTGATGCAGTTCTCCGCGACCACAATACGCTTCGTTCATGGGCTCTGCGAAAGTCTGCATATGCGTGGAAGCGTCTGATGCGACCACAAGAGCATCAACGAAAATGCCAGGAATACGCACCTGCTGCGGGTCGAGTTCGCCATTTTTAACGATACGCTTGACCTGAACGATGACGGTTCCGCCCATGTTTCTGACCAATTGAGCCGCGGCAAGGTTTTCCAAAAACAGGCACTCGTCTTCCATGGTCACATTGCCATTTTCGTCCGCTGTTGTTCCTCGAAGTAGGGCAACGTTGGGATTAATGCGTTTATAGAATAGAAACTCTTCACCGTCGATTTCAAACAGAGAAACGCGGTCTTCTTGGGTGGATGCGTTGATTTTTCCTCCGCCTAAGCGTGGGTCAACAAAGGTACCCAATCCAACATGGGAAAGTGTCCCAGGTTTCCCCGCTGCAGAATCTCGAAGCAATTGGGCAATAACACCTTGAGGTAAGTTGTAACCTTGAATTTTGTTTTCATTTGCGAGTTTTTGTAGACGTGGGATCAATCCCCAATGCCCACCAATGGCCGAAGAAACCATGCCCGAATAGGAAAGGTGATTCGTGGCGCGGTCTACACCGTCACCTTGGCCTGCTGTAAAATACAGTTCCAAATCGCACGGATGTCCCGTTGATAAAAAACGTTCGCCCACTGCTTTTTCTATGTCTTCTGGTACCACGGCACCGATAAATCCACCAAGAATGACTCGGTCTCCATCGTTAATAAGCGTTGCAGCTTGTAGGGCTGTTAACACGTCTTTTTTCATCTATACATTCCTTTTGGAAATTATTATTGCCAACAGAGCAGGTCTCCGGCTGATGAAGGAAGTGTATTGAGAACCGATTCGTGAAAAAATAGACAAATAAAGGAAAGAAAATTGCGATTACGGGATAATTGGAAATGAATGCTGGGAAACGAAAAGAGCAAGCTAATATGCTTGCTCTTTGTTTTTACGCGGTTCATCTATTCATTGTCGGCAATTTCCCTTACTCGCCGAATTAAGTAATCCTTAAAGTTCAAACACCGCACAGGCATTTGCCTGCGAGGGCGGTAATACAAGCTGTATTCAAAATCACTGTTTGTGTATTCCCTTAATACAGGAATAAGCGTTCCATCCATGAGTTCCGTATCAATTAATCTAACGGGTAAGTAAGCAATGCCACCGCCATTGATTGATACGGTTTTGATAAATTGACTATCTTCAACTTCCACGGTTTGGGAAATATTGACAGTGGTCATTTCGCCATCCCGCTCAAACACCCACTTATTACCGCCAACCAAGGTTGATGCATAAAGGCAGTTGTGACGGCGCAGGTCATCAGGTAATTCAGGTTGACCGTACTTCTTGATATAGCCTGGAGAGCAACAGGCCATCAATGGGTATTTCAACAAGGAACGTTTGACGAGCAGGCTGTCTTTTTCCTGAAAGCCCTGATAAACCGCGCTCGCGCGAACCGCAAAGTCGATTTCATCGAGGTGGTCTGCTTCATGGGCGGTTTCAATCACACGAAAGGTGACGTGGGGATGTTCTTGGAGATACTCGCCAATGATCTGTCCGAGAAAGTCGCGAGCAAATAAAGGAGTAGACGCAATCCTTATAATGCCCCGGTCGTCATTTCCGAGGTTTTGAATCTCAGTGAAAATGTCATCAATTTCACTGTTCACTCTGTTAAAACGCTCATAAAGCCGCAGTCCTGCTTGCGTTGGAACGACTTTACGCGTGGAGCGCTTTAAAAGGCTGATCCCCATACTTTCTTCCAGTTCGATGATCCAACGACTGCCCGCAGACGCAGAAATGCCGTATTGCTTTGCCGCCAAACTAAAAGAACCTGTTCGAACAACATGAAGAAAGTACACAATTTTGTCCAGCATGAAGAGATACCTTGATTGTTGCATATATCGTGCAATTGGTTTTATACACCACGGTGTGATCTTGCAGTACTTCTACTAAGCAAATAGCCAATCTACGTCAAATATTCTTTGAATACAGTGAGGTTCCATCAGGCGTTTAACGATATTCCAATAAATGAACAAGACCGGATTGTCCTGAATTTGCAATAGTGTTTCCTTTTGAAAGTGATCTACAAATGGGCTCTTCATTCCTAAAATAAAAACTTCAGTACGAATAAATCGAACTATGCCAAGACATAGCTTTACTACTACTCCTAATAAGGTGAAACCCATGCTTTCAAACAAAATCTGTATTGTTACCGGCGGTGCTCAGGGGATTGGACGCTGTATCGTTGAGACGTTTGCGCGACAAAACGCTGCGATGGTCTATGCCTGTGACATGAATGCTGATGCCGCTGACGCGCTTCAATCCACGTTCTCTAATGTCCGCGTAAAACAACTTAACGTGTGTGATCGCGATGCGATTCAGTCGTTGATTGAAAGTATTCGCGAAGAGCACGGTTCCATTGATGTACTGGTTAACAACGCAGGTATCACACGAGACAACCTGTTGGATCGTATGAGCGAAGACGATTGGGACATGGTGATCAACGTGAACTTGAAAGGTGTGTTCAACATGACGCAGGCGGTGGCCCCGGTCATGATTGAGCATGGTGTTGGTTCAATCATTACCATGTCTTCTGTTGTGGGAACAGATGGCAACATTGGTCAGAGCAACTATGGCGCAACCAAAGGTGGCGTAATCGCGATGACAAAAGGTTGGGCGAAAGAGTTTTCACGTAAAGGTGCCCAAGTGCGTGCCAACTGTGTTGCGCCAGGTTTCATTGAAACGCCAATGACAGTGGATTTGCCGGAGAAGGTGCTTGAGCACATGAAAGCGAAGACACCACTTGGGCGCATGGGAAAACCGGAAGACATCGCGGAAGGTGTGCTTTTCTTGGCCAGTGACCGCGCCAGCTTTATTACGGGACAAACCCTCAAAATCGACGGTGGCTTGGTAATTTAGGAGATCGACATATGAGCAAGGTGTATATCGTAGGTGCAAAGCGCACCGCTGTTGGCAGTTTTGGTGGGACGTTGTCACTGGTACCTGCTTTTGAACTCGGTGGTCATGCGATTCGTGCAGCCCTGAGCCAGGCCAATGTTTCTCCTGCATTGATTGACGAAGTCGTCGTTGGCAACGTGTTAAGCGCAGGGCAGGGGATGGGGCCGGGTAGACAAGCGGCTAAATTTGCTGATGTCCCTGATTCCGTGCCTGCATTTACGCTGAATATGATTTGTGGCAGCGGAATGAAAACGGTGATGGAAGCGGCAACCAAAATCAAAGCGGGCGATGCTGACATCGTGGTTGCGGCGGGGATGGAAAACATGTCGAGTACGCCTTTCTTAGTCAGTGCTAACAACCGTTTCGGCAGCAAAATGGGGAATCAGCAACTTGTTGATACTATGATCCATGACGGCCTGACCGATGCGTTTAACCAGTATCACATGGGTATTACTGCTGAAAATGTGGCAGAAAAGTACGGAATCACACGAGACGATCAGGATGCGTTCGCGCTTCGCAGTCAGCAGCGCGCCGTTGCTGCGCTTAACAAAGGCCGATTTGCAGATGAAATTGTGCCGGTCGAAGTTCACCAACGCAAAAAGAACATCATGTTTGCTGATGATGAATACCCTCGTCACGATGCGTCCATAGAAAGTCTGTCAGGATTAAGACCAGCATTTAAAAAAGATGGCAGCGTGACCGCGGGTAATGCCTCCGGTATTAATGACGGTGGTGTTGCTTTTGTTGTTGCGTCAGAGAAAGCGGTTGAACAACATGGTTTAACGCCGATAGCTGAGATAGTCAGTTATGGGCAAGGTGGTTTAGACCCTGCGTATATGGGGTTAGGCCCAGTCCCCGCTATTCAGCAGGCTCTTGAGCGCGCCAACATGACATTGGCGGAGATGGAACTGCTCGAACTTAATGAAGCGTTTGCTGCGCAAGCTTTGGGTGTGATGCATGGGCTAAGTGATAAATATGGATTACCGCTGTCATGGTTTGACGATAAGACCAATGTGAATGGCGGGGCTATCGCACTGGGTCATCCTCTTGGTGCTTCAGGAGGCCGTATTCTGACGACGTTACTTTATGAAATGGAGAAGCGTGATGTGGAATATGGCATGGCGTCTTTGTGCATTGGCGGTGGTATGGGAACCGCGATTGTCGTCAAGAGGCTCTGAGTTATCTTTAGGCAACGCTTAAAAACAAAACCCCGCATTCACGCGGGGTTTTGTCTTTCTAGCAGTGAGCTTAGTGAGGGTCTTTCATTAAGCTAAGCAGATATTCAGCGGTACTGCTGCATGAGTTTGCTGCCATAAGCACTTGTTTTTCACTCGCGGGAAGAGGGAGGAGTTCTAGCCATCGCTGGCAAAGCCAGGTTAGGTTGTCAAAGTGTGGACGTGCGTGCAAAGAGCTTAACTCTGGGTATCTATCGAACATGATCTGTAAACGTTCTGCTAATGGGGCAGAGTCTACACTGACCTCTTGCTTCGGCCATGAAGGAAGCGTTTGGCAAGTCGCTACAACGATGTTTTCATCGTTATCAACAACGCTTTCGATAATGAAACTCTCATGGCCACTCACTGTGATTGTCAATGAGCCATCATCAGAGCTTAGGCTGAAGTCTTCAATAGATACGCGGGTGCCAATACCTGCACCGATCGGACTTGTTTCATCCATACATACGCCAATGTCCAGTCCGTTTCTCATCGCGTATTTTACTGTCGTAAGTTGTATCCCCGGAGCCACCCGTAAAGGTAGACGTCCTGAGGGAAGAATATGACGATTGTTAAAGAGAATTGGCAATGTCATAGTCATAGTGAGCTCCCAGTTGTCGTATAGCGCAGTAACCAGAATTCAAAGGCCATATTTGAATAGTTTGCCTTTCGAGTTGCTGCCTTATTGTTGTCCTGAATAATTAGGGACAGCTTTAGATACCCTACTGTGCAATCACTACTGCAAATACGATGCCTAACTTTCATGACGGATTTGCGTGCTTTTTTGCACTTTTATTGCAAATTGCATTTCGAATTTGCGAAAAATCAGCATTTCGAAAATCCGTCATATACGACAATCGTTACTTTTACTGAGCATAGAGCGGTTTGTATGCTCTTGCCTATAAAAATGTAGATCGTTACGAAACAGGTTTGCCATCGACTTAGTGATACCTGTCGAATTGTGCTCGAATGTTGGGTTTGAGATCTGTTTCTGTTCTGAGACAGTGATAAAAAAGTTACTTCCATGTCTATTCCTCACAAATTAACGGACAATTCCTTGTTTGTTGCACGTGATATTTGCTAAATTCACAGTAGTGCTTGATGTTCTGCTCGCTTTGCAAACATGAGTATTAGTAACTCCGAAGCCTATTTTGCTAAGTTCGAAAGAATAGGGGAAATAGGCCGTGACATACCGTCACCAGGGCGCTCATAGAAATGTGGTCGTCTCCCGTATTTGGAAAGGTGTTTCGTGGCAACGCAATTTGAAGATTCCTATCATCGCAAGTTCTATTACTTGCGTTTGTCTATTACAGATGTTTGTAATTTCCGCTGCACTTACTGCTTGCCGGATGGTTACAAGCCGACCCATAAAAACTCCGGTTTCCTCTCGGTAGATGAACTGCGCCGCGTTGTTTCGGCGTTTGCGCATTGTGGTACGTCTAAGGTACGTATCACAGGCGGTGAACCGTCACTGCGCAAAGACTTCACCGACATTCTCTCCATGATTTCGGAACAAGATGGTATCGAAAAGGTTGCTATGACAACCAACGGTTATCGTCTGGAGAAGAATGCGCGTCAGTGGCGCGATGCTGGCCTGACTAACATCAATGTCAGCGTGGATAGCTTGGATCCTCGAATGTTCCATCAAATTACGGGAGAGAATAAATTCGACCTCGTGATGCGCGGCATTGATGCTGCATTTGATGCAGGCTTCGAACAGGTAAAGGTTAATGCGGTACTGTTAAAAAATCTTAACAGTGGCGAATTGCCAGCCTTTCTTCATTGGATCAAAGACAAGCCTATTCAACTTCGTTTCATTGAATTGATGCAGACTGGCGAGATGGACTCCTTGTTTGAGCGCCATCACGTATCGGGTGTGTCTATTCGAAACCACCTTATTGCAAATGGCTGGCTGATGAAGGTTCGCGGTAAAAGCGATGGACCTGCTGAGGTGTTCTGTCACCCTGACTATAAGGGTGAGATCGGCCTTATCATGCCATATAAAAAAGATTTCTGTGATTCGTGTAATCGTCTGCGTGTGTCTGCACTGGGTAAACTGCATATGTGTTTATTTGGGGACTATGGCGTGGAGTTGCGCGATTTATTGCAAGATGAGACGCAAGAAGACGCGCTAGTGGCGCGGATTCAAGGTCAACTTGCAGACAAGAAACAAAGTCATTTCCTAGATCAAGGCCATACCGGTATGACGCCACATCTGGCTTCTATTGGTGGCTAACACTGATTACTACACAAATTTTCATCGAGGTTTATTTTTATGGGTCACGCTGTCACTGAATTCACGCCAGCAAAAATCGCCGTTCTTACTGTTTCTGATACGCGTACTGAAGAAAACGATACATCAGGAAAGTTCTTGGTTGATGCGTTGATGGAAGCCGGTCATACACTGGCTGACAAGCAAATCGTTATTGATGATGTCTACAAAATCCGTGCTGTGGTTTCTCAGTGGATTGCTGATGAAAACGTACAAGCGGTGATGATCACTGGCGGCACAGGTTTCACTTCACGTGATAGCACGCCAGAGGCACTGAAGCCGCTTTTCGATAAAGAAGTGGAAGGTTTTGGTGAGTTGTTCCGTGCGATTTCTTTCCAGGAAATTGGCACTTCAACCATTCAATCTCGCGCGATTGCAGGTTTTGCTAACCACACAGTTATCTTCGCTATGCCTGGCTCAACGGGTGCATGCCGTACGGGCTGGACTGGCATCATCAAGCAGCAGCTAGATGCAAGCCACCGTCCGTGTAACTTCATGCCACACCTGGGTAAATAATTGATGAGCGGTTTTACACACATCAATGCCTCAGGCGAAGCAAACATGGTCGATGTTTCTGGCAAAGCAGAAACAGTACGTGAGGCAAGGGCAGAAGCTTACATTGATATGGCCCCTGAAACGTTGGATCTTATCGTATCAGGCAAGCACCACAAAGGTGATGTGTTTGCGACGGCGCGTATTGCGGGTATTCAAGCCGCAAAACGTACTTGGGATCTTATTCCACTATGCCATCCATTGATGCTATCCAAAGTGGAAGTGTCACTGGAAGCGTTACCAGAAACATCTCAAGTTCGCATTGAGTCACTATGCAAGCTGACGGGTAAAACAGGCGTTGAGATGGAAGCACTGACAGCAGCTTCAGTCGCCGCACTGACCATTTATGATATGTGTAAAGCCGTGCAAAAAGACATGGTGATTGGTCAGGTTCGCTTGCTGGAAAAAACGGGCGGCAAATCGGGTCACTTTAAGGTGGAAGAATGATTCAAGTTCTCTTTTTTGCGCAAGTTAAAGAGCTGGTGGGTACGGCATCACTGTCGTTGGAAGGTGACTTCGCTACAGCGGAAGACATTCGTGCTCACCTCGTGAACAATGGCGACAAGTGGGCTCTGGCTCTAGAATCAGGCAAACTTCTTGTTGCTATCAATCAAACCATTTCTCAGCTGTCGTCACCTGTAAAAGCGGGTGATGAGGTGGCATTTTTTCCACCAGTAACTGGGGGGTAATCATGATCTCAGTCCAGCACGAAGATTTTTCGGTTGCCGAGGAATACGCAAAATTAAATGATTTTGCAGGTGATGGGGCGATTGTGACCTTCGTTGGTAAAGTGCGTGACATGAACCTTGGTGACAATGTCACTGGTTTAACGCTTGAGCACTATCCGGGAATGACAGAAAAATCATTAACCGATATCTGCGAACAAGCGAAAGCGCGTTGGCCACTGACTTATATCCGTGTTATTCACCGCGTGGGCACATTGGGCATTGGTGATCAAATTGTGTTTGTTGGTGTGTCCAGTGCGCATCGAAATGCTGCCTTTGAAGCGTGCGAGTTTGTGATGGATTACCTGAAGACACGCGCGCCATTCTGGAAAAAAGAAAGGCTCGTTGATGACGAACGTTGGGTTGAAGCTCGCGAGAGTGACCAAGACGCCGCTAAACGTTGGTAACGACAACATATCAAAAAAAGGGATGCGATATCGCATCCCTTTTTAATTCAGTTAACTTAGAAGCTTACTGACAAGCAGCCGCTCCAAGCTCTTTCCACACACCCCACTGACCAGTGGTACCGGGTTCTTCGTTGGTTGTCCACCATTTGGCAGAGTATTCCATGCCATTGTGTGTTACGACGTCACCAGAGTTGTAGATTTCACCCGCTAACCATGCGTTTGGACACGTCACTACGGGAGCGTCTTTTTCTACCAATACGCTTACCGAAGCACTGCTCTGAAGTTGACCATCAGAAACCGTTACGGTGAAAGTCAGGTTGGTATCAACACTGTAGCTAGCCGCTTCAAACGTTAGGCTCGCACCGTTAATGTTTGCGGTAACACCCGCCGGCACATCCCATGTGTAGGTCAAGACATCGTTGTCAGCATCGGTTGAAGCACTTGCATCTACCAGTACCAACGTACCTGCAGTTGCACTTGCTGGGGCTGTTACTTGAGCAACTGGTGCAGTATTGCCAGTGCTCGGTGCTTTAGCAGTGATGACAACAGAGTCTTGTGCGGTTGCACCTTTGTTGTCTGTCACTGTCAGAGAGAACACAAACTGCGTGTCTGCCGTTACAGCTGGGATGTTCGCCGAGGCTGTTGCGCTGTTCGCATTCGTAACAGATACCGTTGGACCTGCAGTCTGTTTCCAGCTGTAAGATACAATCTGACCATCGCTGTCTGATGACGCTGTGCCGTCGAGAGCAACTGCACCCGCTGTATTTACAGTGACATTTGTACCAGCATTCGCGAGAGGTGCTTTGTTTGGCGGTGGTGGCTGATCGCCTGCCAAAGAATCTTGCATTGCATTTAGGATATCGCCGTTATCCGCATCGATTTCCCAAGCAAACAAGCCAGCAAAGTTGTTTTGACGAACATATGCACCTTTCGCCAGAACAGAGCGTCTGTTGTCATACGTTACCAAATCACCGTTTGACGGATTCCAAGCCCAAGGAGCTTCGGCTTGCGCATCATACCCTGTTACAACGCTAGGGTTGTTTTCGAACTTGGTGACGACGTCTTTATAATCGATAACGCCGTCTTCCCACGAACCTGCAACCATACCGTTACCCACGCCGGTCATAGGATTGGTTGGGTCAGACATACTCGCTTCTGTAACGCCAGTCCATCCACGGCCATACATTGCGGCACCAATAACCAGTTTCTCTGGTGGCACGCCTTTCGCCAGAAGCAAATCAACGCCGTTTGCTGTGGTGTAGGCAGGTCCTTTACGAGGATCACCATTTTCGTCTACGCCTGTGCCTGCACACTGTTCTGCGGACATATGTTCACCGCAGTAAAGTGCCGCCTGATGGCCAACCACGTTGCTCCATCCACCGTAGTAGTCATAACTCATTGCGAAGATGTAATCCATGTAAGGCACGGCATCAGCGTAATTTACATCTTCAATTTTGTCATAGCCGACACCCACTGCGGAGGTGAGCTCGTATGTGCGACCTGTTTCTGCCGTGAGCTCATCGAGCATAGCGCGCAGATCTTGCATCAATACAGCATAGGTATCGCCATCAATTGCAGGGTTCCCTAAGTTTGGATTCGCGCCTTGGCCGCCAGGGTATTCCCAGTCGATATCAACGCCATCGTAGAATTTCCATGTTTGGAGGAATTTTTTAACGGACGCGACAAAAATGTCTCGTTTGGCTTTATCTCCAAACTCATAAAAGGGATCAGACAGCGTCCAGCCACCGATTGAAGGTAGGATCTTCAAATCTGGGTAGCGTTGTTTCAGTGCCATGATTTGGCCATAAGTTCCCTTGTAGGAAGACGAATGACTTTGGCCTGATTGTGGATGAGGCATTTGAATCGCTGCCCATGGGTCATGAATAACCACCTCATAATCTTGGGTACCAGCACATGCTCGGTTAAGGGCACCAAGTGGGCCAGAAGCGAGTGAAGGGTTATTACCACAGATAGGCACGAAGCCATAAATGATATGAGTTAGGTTTTGAGCAGGAATTTTATCGACGGGGAATTTACGGCCATATACGCCCCACTCAACAAAGTACGCACCAACTACAGTATTTGCTGGTGTAGTGTAGTTGCCGTTATTTGGGTCAACATTCATTGGCAGTGGATCAAGGTGGCTACCGTCAGTATCAGCGACGACGATGGCTTTTGGGCTGCTTGCGGTACATGCTTGGGCTGCACCTGAACCACTACATAGTTCAACGACCATGTCGTATTGGCCGCCTTTAGCAACCTGAAGAATGGTGGACTCTTTCTGGCTGGCGGAAGGTGTGACAGATGCTTCGTGCACCACCTGGCCATTTAAAAGTACTCGCCAAGAATCCGCAGGCTCGCCAGACCAGCGATCCCAAGTAACGGGAACTTCTGCATACGGTTTAACTGTCACGAGATCTTTGTAAGCACTGGCGGCGTCGTTGACTTCAATGATGGAAAAGTTTGTCTCCATCCATGAGATGACGGGTGCCCCAGGAGCTGCGAATGCAGGGAACGATGCCCCCACGGACACAGCGGCTGCGACGAGCCCTCTGAGAAAAGCCTTATTGTTCATCTTAATATCCTTCGAAAATTTAATTCGCGAATTATCTATTCATCGCGTGAATGTGAGCCGATCTGCGTCAACCCTGCTTAGATGTTTGTAGGAAATTGGATATTAAGCAAAATAATGTGTTTTGGAATTTGAACTAGAAGAGAGAATAACTTAACAGTGCTGTTACATTGCGGTTGATTTTTGAACAATGCTTCACAATTTTGATAGATATTATTTTTAGAGAATTAAGTGTGTGACCTCAATCGCTCTTTGTATTTGTTGCCTATATTGATGAAAAAAAAGTGGCCTCTCGATGTCGAGAGGCCACTTAATATTATGGACTGTGTTTCAACGTTAACCTTTTGCTTTTTCTTCGTTTGCCTGGTGGTGTTTCTTCCCGGCATTGGGAATAAAGCCGTGTCGGACTCGTGAGCACAGAGGTCTGGATACGAAACCTGCAGGTCTCATTTTCTATGATCGTCTCAATTTATTGGTTTTTGTAAATTTGGGATTGTTGCGCCTTTGTCCGCGGCGGCGTCACACTGCTTTACTGCTTTGTTACATCGGCACAAGAGATATACTGCGCAAAAAACAAACTAATCTCAATTGAAAGTGAATCAAATCTGTGAATGTGAATGAGATAATCTAACTAGGATTTTTTTTATAACAATAAGTTATTAAAAATTATGCTCTTGGCGGAAGTTGGAGGATTGCACTCGATATGTGTGCACCTTCTCATTGTGTCAAATGTGGGTCATGTTCAGGGGCTTGCTTTGCTAGACTCAAATAACTAGCCAAACGTGCTACTCACGCAGCGAATTGTTGTTTTCTCTAATCTAGAGAAGGCGTGAGGTTGGTTGGTATCGCTTATTAGGAGCCACAAGCGAGTATTCTGTGCCTTCAAAATTACTGTATATCAGGAGGATGAAGATGGGACATAGACGAATTAGCAACAAGAAAATGAAGCAGATGCTTCAAGAAGTTTTGCCAGAAGATCTTCAACACGCCAAGAACGATGCTTTGGTCGAAGGTAAAGAGAGTAAGGAATCCCAAGACTCGAGCTTGCCTTTAGAAGATCAACAAAAGTAATTTCAATCGGTCTTGTCGGCTAGAGTATTTTCTGGCCGACTTTGTTTTACATCCTTTCCCAAATCTTTATTTCTTCGTTCTGTCTCTCGCTCACTGCATTAATAGTCATTGATACAGTAAATTCTTCGATGTCTTTCTCATTTAGATAGTATTTATTCTGGTGTTCTCTGCCGAAATGAAGCCAATAACATAACCTTTTTTATCTTGGGGTTATGTCCATCTTATTCTGTAATTCCCTTCTCTATTGCCTGCTATGAAGCGAGTGAGATCTCGGACTGGGCATATTCATCTAAATTGAAATGTTATGCATCTCATATTGGTGCGGCATTTGTTAATGCCTAGTTAATAGCGTGACTGCGACATGTTTTGTAACTGTTTGTAGTGTTAACAGATTATAATGCTCACTTATTAATCAATGTTGATATATTCTGCGATAATTGACTTTTTAAAGGCATAGGAGTGATGAATAAAACCATTCATCGAGTGATAAATGGTCATTTGTGTTGTTATATGCTCATTGGTTGGATTTTTGTGACTTTTTATTTCGTTTTTGTGGCAAATTGCTTTGATGATTGGTAATGTTCCAAATAATTCTCCGTTACGAGGCATATTTTCGGAAGAGATGACTGCTTAGGAAAGCGTCGTTGTTTCGATATCGGGGAGTGCCATGGATGCATTTAAGAGATAATTTGGAGTATCTGCATGTATAAGAACAAAATCACTCAGGCCCTGCTGATGGGTGCCGGTATGGCACTGGCGTCAGCGTCTATGACTGTTACAGCCGCAGAAGTACCTGCTGGCGTAAAATTAGCACCAGTACAAGAACTCGTGCGCGGTAATGGTACGGAAGTGGCAACACTGGATCCGCACAAAGTTGAGGGTGTGCCTGAGTCTCACGTTCTTCGTGATCTAATGGAAGGCCTGGTTATTCAGGATGATGTGGGTAATACCATTCCGGGTATTGCTGAGTCTTGGTCTTCAGACGACAACCAAACATTCACATTCAAAATCCGTAAAGATGCCAAATGGTCAAATGGCGATCCTGTAACGGCACAGGATTTTGAGTACAGCTTCAAGCGCGCTGTTGACCCTGCGACCGCTTCTCCTTATGCATGGTATATCGAGAAGACCCAAATGAAGGGCGCGAAAGATATCATTTCGGCGAAAAAATCGGTTGATGAGCTAGGTGTGAAGGCGATTGACGATCACACACTCGTTATTGAAACCGAAGTTCCTCTGCCGTATTTCGTAAAAATGATGGCGCACACCACCATGTACCCAGTCCACAAAGCGACCGTTGAAAAACATGGTGATGCTTGGACCAAGCCGGGTAACTTCGTCAGTAATGGTGCGTTCAAACTGACCGACTGGGTCGTTAACGAAAAAATCGTACTTGAGCGTAATGAAAATTACTGGGACAACGCTGACACCGTCATCGATAAAGTCACTTTCCTGCCAATCGAAAACCAAAATGCGGAAATGAACCGTTTCCTTTCTGGTGAAATTGATATTACGTACGAAGTGCCAAACGAGCAGTTCCGTCGTTTGAAAAAGCAATATCCTGAAAACGTGGTAGTTTCACCTAACCTATGTACTTACTACTATGGTTTCAACACCCAAAAAGCACCTTTCGATGACGCTCGCGTCCGTAAAGCACTGTCTTATTCTATCGATCGTGACATCGTATCTAACGCGATTTGGGGTCAAGGTCAGACGCCTGCTTATGCACTAACTCACAGCGGTATTACGGGCTTCTCTCCGGATGCGCCAGAGTATGCAACCTTGAACCAGAAGCAGCGTGTAGAAGAAGCGAAAGAGTTGCTGTCTGCTGCAGGCTTTGGTCCTGGCAACCCGCTAGATTTCACCTTGCTTTACAACACCAGCGAAAACCACAAGAAGACTGCTGTAGCTATTCAGTCAATGTGGAAGAAATCACTGGGTGGCTACGTGAACGTAACACTTGAGAACCAAGAGTGGAAAACGTACCTAGACAACAGTAAGCAAGGTAACTTTGATGTTCGCCGCGCTGGCTGGTGTGCAGATTACAATGAAGCATCTTCGTTCCTAGCTATCGCGATGACGAACAACGGTAATAACGACCAGAAATACTCGAGTGAGATTTTCGACAAAGCTATGCATGATGCAGCTAAAGTCGCAAAAACTGACGAAGAGCGAAATGGTTTCTATGCAATTGCTGAAGCGCAACTTGCTCAAGACATGCCTATTGCACCTATTTTCCAATACGTTCAACCTCGTTTGGTTGGTACGGATGTAGGTGGTTACCCTGATAAAAACCCGCAAGACAACATCTACTCAAAAGATTTGTACATCAAAGCACAATAATTACAGGGATATTCCATGCGTCTGTGGTGAAACCACAGACGCATGTTTTCAGGAACGTATACTCAAACCACTTCAAGATGTCGAAAAAAGACGATATCGCAATGTTTAACGCAGGAAAAAGTATTCTTGATTTGCGTTATACGGCGCGTAATTCGGCCCATTAATTCAATCGCGTAAAAGCAGTTTTCTCGCGTCATCTTGGGTTACGGTAGTTCACTTTAACTCGCTTAGTCATCATTTCCGCGCTTTGATGAGACAAGACAAGCTTGTTGAAGTTTTTATCTCAACGTCGTGTGAGTATAAGTAGGATGCTTTATGTTTAGATTGATTTTTACTCGTACACTGGAAGCAATACCAACCTTGTTGGTGTTGATTACGATTTCATTTTTCTTGATGCGTTTTGCGCCAGGAAACCCATTCTCATCTGAAAAACCATTACCGCCCGAGGTAATGCAAAACATCAATGCCAAGTATGGATTGGATAAACCTTTACTCGAACAATACACCACCTACTTAGGCAATGTTCTCCAGGGCGACTTTGGCCCTTCGTTTAAATACAAAGATTACACCGTAAATGAGCTAGTCGGTTCGGCATTACCTGTGTCTGCAAAAGTGGGTTTTTACGCCTTCATTTTGACGGTTGTGTTGGGTGTGACCATTGGAACGGTGGCCGCGCTGCGGCAAAACAGTTGGCTTGATTATTTGGTGATGTCGACATCCATGTTTGGTGTTGTCTTGCCGTCATTTGTACTTGCTCCCGTTTTGATTTACATCTTCTCGATTGGGTTGGGCTGGCTACCCGCGGGTGGTTGGAATGGCGGCGCAATCCAATATATGATTTTGCCAATTGTGGCGATGTCATTCCTTTATATTGCTACGTTTGCGCGTATTACACGCGGAAGCATGATTGAAACCTTAAACAGTAACTTCATCCGTACAGCGAAAGCGAAAGGCTTGAGCATGCATTACATCGTGATTAAGCATGCGCTCCGTCCGGCAATGCTGCCTGTTGTTTCCTATATGGGACCGGCGTTTGTCGGCATCATCACAGGCTCGGTGGTTATCGAAACTATCTTTGGTTTGCCAGGTATCGGTAAGTTGTTCGTTAACGCTGCATTTAACCGTGATTACTCACTGGTAATGGGGATCACCATCCTGATTGGTGCGCTGTTTATCATCTTCAACGCTATTGTCGATATTTTATTGGCATGGTTGGATCCGAAGATTCGTTATTGAGGTTTAAATTATGCTGTTGAAAAAAGAAGAAAATAACGAAGCTCTCGACAATTTCTCCGCCAAATTAGAGGTTGAGGGCCGAAGCCTTTGGCAGGACGCACGTATTCGTTTTATGCGCAACAAAGCGGCAATGACCAGCTTGTTTATACTCGTGTGTATTACCGCATGGGTCATTGTTGGTCCGATGTTTGCCACTTACGCGTTTGATGATACTGATTGGTATGCCATGCACGCTGCGCCATCCTTTGGTGAAGATGGTCATGTATTTGGTACAGACGCACTAGGCCGTGACCTTTATGTTCGCACCCTGATTGGTGGTCAGATTTCATTGATGGTAGGTCTGATGGGGGCACTGGTTGCTGTAGCTATCGGCACGGTATATGGCGCAACTTCAGGTTATATCGGCGGCCGTACGGACCGCGTTATGATGCGTATTTTGGAAATCCTGAATGCGATCCCATTTATGTTCTTGGTTATCGTACTGGTGACCTTCTTTGGCCGGAACATTGCCCTTATCTTTGTCGCGATTGGTGCGATTGCATGGCTCGACATGGCACGTATTGTCCGTGGCCAAACGCTGAGCCTTCGTAATAAAGAGTTTATTGAAGCGGCACATGTAAGCGGTGTTAGTACGAAGAACATTATCCTTCGCCATATTGTGCCAAACGTACTGGGTATTGTTGCGGTTTACTCAACGCTTCTTATCCCGAGCATGATTTTGATTGAGTCTTTCCTAAGTTTCCTTGGCCTTGGTGTACAAGAGCCAATGACGAGCTGGGGCGCATTGCTTCAGGAAGGATCTCAGACGATGGAATTGGCTATTTGGCAATTGGCCTTCCCAACCTTGTTTATGGTGACCACATTGCTGTGTTTTAACTATGTGGGCGATGGATTGCGAGATGCGCTGGATCCAAAGGATCGATAAGGAGGAAGTATGGGCCTATTAGATGTTAAAGATCTGCGCGTAGAGTTTAAAACCCAAGATGGGTTGGTAACCGCAGTGAACGATCTGAATTTCTCACTCGATAGCGGTGAAACACTGGGTATTGTGGGTGAGTCAGGTTCAGGTAAAAGCCAGACCGTGTTTTCCATCATGGGTCTGTTGGCGAAGAACGGCATTGTATCAGGCAGTGCCAAATTTGAAGGACGCGAAATTCTCAATCTGCCGGAAAAAGAACTGAATAAAATTCGTGCAGAGCAGATTGCGATGATTTTCCAAGACCCAATGACATCGCTGAACCCATTCATGAAGGTAAGCGATCAGTTGATGGAAGTCTTGATGCTGCACAAAGGCATGGGAAAAGCGGAGGCGTTCGAAGAATCCGTTCGTATGTTAGAAGCGGTGAAAATTCCTGAAGCGCGTAAGCGTATTACCATGTACCCGCATGAATTCTCAGGTGGTATGCGCCAGCGTGTGATGATTGCAATGGCCTTGCTTTGCCGTCCGAAACTGCTGATCGCTGATGAGCCTACAACGGCGCTGGATGTAACTGTTCAAGCGCAAATCATGGAACTGTTGAATGAGCTGAAATCTGAGTTCAATACAGCCATCATCATGATCACCCATGACTTAGGTGTGGTTGCAGGTTCGTGTGACAAAGTGCTTGTGATGTATGCTGGGCGCACGATGGAATATGGTAAGGTCGATGAGATTTTCTATACGCCAAGCCACCCATACACTGAGGGCTTGCTTAAGGCGATCCCGCGTTTGGATACCGAGGGTGACGTGTTACCGACTATTCCAGGTAACCCACCTAACTTGCTAAAACTGCCACCGGGTTGTCCGTATCAAGACCGTTGTCATCGAGTGACTGACCGCTGCAAGAGCGAGTCGCCAATATTGACTCCTTACGAAAATGGCCGTTTGCGCGCGTGTTTTTCTAATGTGGAGGCTTGGTAATGAGTGCTGTAGAAAAGAAGCTTCTGCTGGATATTAAAGATTTAAAAGTTCACTTCAATATTGCGTCAACGTCGGTGTGGCCGTGGGCAAAACCAGGCGTGCTGAAAGCCGTAGATGGCGTAAATATAAAACTCTACGAAGGGGAAACTCTGGGTGTAGTGGGTGAGTCTGGTTGTGGTAAATCAACGTTTGCTCGTGCCCTGATTGGGTTAGTTGAAGCGACCGAAGGCCAGGTGGTATGGCTGGGTGACGATCTGACGTCTTTGGATGCCAAAGCGATGCGTGAGAAGCGCAAAGAAATCCAGATGATTTTCCAAGACCCTTTGGCTTCATTGAACCCGCGTATGACAGTGGGTGACATCATTGCTGAACCACTAAAGACTTTCTATCCGGAATTGTCGAAGGAAGAAGTGAAGCAAGAGGTTCAGGCGATGATGACGCGTGTTGGCTTGTTGCCAAACGTGATCAACCGTTACCCGCACGAGTTTTCAGGTGGCCAGTGCCAGCGAATTGGTATTGCTCGCGCATTGATCTTAAAGCCTAAGCTGGTGATATGTGATGAGCCGGTCTCTGCACTGGACGTGTCAATCCAAGCGCAGGTGGTTAACCTTCTGAAGGAGCTTCAGAAGGAAATGGGTCTTAGCCTGATATTCATCGCGCACGATCTGTCGGTGGTTAAGCACATTTCAGATCGTGTCTTGGTAATGTACTTAGGTAATGCGGTCGAACTTGCTGAGGGAAAAGCGTTGTTTGATAGCCCAGCGCACCCCTACACCAAAGCGTTGATGTCTGCCGTGCCGATCCCTGATCCTAAACTAGAACGTAGTAAAACCATTCAATTGTTGGAAGGTGAATTACCGTCGCCGATGAACCCGCCATCTGGTTGTGTCTTCCGCACCCGATGTCCGCAGGCTACCGCGTCCTGTGCAGAGGAGAAACCTCGATTGAAAGGAACGGACTATCACGCCGTTTCTTGTACACAGATTCATGTGTAGATAAAAAGGCAGGGGAAACCCTGCCTTTGTTTTTTCCGAGTCTATTTGGGTGTTATCCAAACAGGTAGGTGTATAGGAACCCTGCAGCGATCGCCATGCCAAGAATGACGGTGAGAAATGCCGCGATCATCTGGTTTTTAAACAGTGATTTCAGCAAAATCACTTCCGTTAAACTTGCGCCGGCACTGCCGATAATCAATGCCATGACTGAACCCATGGCCATGCCTTTCTTCACCAACGCCGCACTCAGTGGAATAACAGCTTCTGCGCGGATGTAAAGCGGAATACCAATAATCGCTGCGACTGGGATGGCGTACCACGTTGCGTCACCTGCGTATTTCGCAATCAAGTCTGTTGGGATAAATCCATAGATGAATGAACCCACAGAGATACCCAGTAACAAGTAAGGCAGTACCTGTTTAAAATCTTTCCATGTTGAACGCCATACGCGTACCCAGCGGTTTTCTTCTTTTACTGTCATGGTTGCTTGACCATTCGCGTTCAAATCGATTTCTGCGGTTGCACAGCAAGACACTGGCTCAGGTTTTGCGTCACAGCATGATGTGACGGGTGCCGGTTTTTCATCGCAGCAAGATGTCTTTTCCACTTTCTCTGCCTTTTCGCCGCACGAGGTGCCGCAACCAGAAGAAGACTCTGTGGTTTCGTAAGCTTCTTTACGCACGTACTTTTCAAAGCCCAGTTTCTCAAGTGCATAGCCACTGATGACAGAGACAGACATTGCAATGGCAAAGTAGAACACCGCGACATTCACACCAAATGTCACCACGAACAAACCGATGATGACTGGATTAAGCAGCGGACTTGCAAACAAGAACACCATCATTGGACCAAAGCCAGCTCTGGCGCGCAGCAATCCCTTTAAGAATGGGATGGTCGAGCAAGAGCAAAATGGCGTGATTGAGCCAAGCAATGCGGCAATGAAATATCCTTTACCGTTTCTTGAACTTAGGATGGATTGAATTTTTGCTGGTGTAATGTATTCCTGCAAAATGCCCACAAGGTAACTTATTGCTAGAAAGAGAATAGTTAGCTCGACAGCGAGAAAGGCAAACATATTTGCCGCTTCTTTTAACATGGTGATGAATTCTGGTGACATCAAAGACCTCTAGAAAATTTCATTTCGATTTTTATCGAAATATAAGGGCAAAGTGAGGCATCGTCAATACTACAATTCCAGAAATATGGAAATAAATGATAGAATAGGGTTTATCTTATTGATAAAAAAGCCTTCTCTGAAGAAGGCTTTTTAGCGAAATCTTTATGTTAGCGGCTCGACAAGGGCCTGTAGGTAACCGTTATGCTTGCGGGTACCACAAACCTTGGTTGCAGAGGTCAAGCAACAGAGCCAACACGGCAGGGTTATTCGCTAACGGGCCCAGCTCATCGATGGAGAAATCTTCGAAGTCGCACAGCACTTTGCCGAACGTTTCGCAGCCTTCTGGCAGTTCGATAGTTTCACCATTGATGAAAACAACGTTTGAGTTGTTCTCATGGTAGAGCGCTTTCATACCAGACACTTTTTCAAGGAATAAGCCGTCTGCTAAGAATTGCTGAAGCTCGTCTGATTGCCATGGTGGATCTGCAGGCATGATGTCGAGTTCGTGACGAGACGTACTCAATTGTTCACCCATCCAGCGAGCTTTGGCATCTTCGTCATTGATGAGTTTCATCAGCATGTCATTCAGTGCGTTGTATTCCGCTTTCGGGATCATGCCGTGCTCATCACGGGTTTGGATCTCTGGGTTGTGATAGTGAATATCACCTTTGTCATTGGAAATGACGTAGTCTGCGTAGCCGTTCAGCAATTCTTGTTTCTTCGGTGAACGGTAGCCAATCGAGTAGCTCAGTGACACGTCGATAGTGTTACCTTCATGCGGGAAACCTGGTGGGATGTACAGAATGTCACCCGGTTCCAGGATCTCGTCAATGATTGGGTCGAAACCTTCAATCTGGCGCAAACCCGTGTGGTGGTTTGCATCTTTGTATTCACCTTTTTCGCCTACACGCCAGCGACGCTTACCCATACCCTGACAGATAAATACATCGTACTGATCGATGTGCGGGCCTACGCCACCTTCTGGCATAGACAGGCAGATCATCACGTCATCGAAAAGCCAATTTGGCAGTCCACGGAAGGGTTCTGAAAATGCGCGAAGCCCTGGGTGCCAGTGGTTTGCTGCTTGAACGATAAGCTGCGAATGCGTGTCTGGGAAGCTTTCAAAACTCTCAAACGGACCGTGTTGCACTTGCCAGTCACCATCCACGTTTGAAACGAAGCGAGAGTCGATTTCTTCTTCCATCGCAAGACCCGCTACTTCGTCAGGCGAGATAGGGTCTTCAAAGTCGACGAAGCCGTTTTTAATCACAACTGGCTCTTTATGCCAGAAGCGCGTAAGGAATTCGTTCAGGTCAAAATTTAACTGATACATAGGGGTAATGCGGTTACTTGAAATTGGAGGAGAGTATAACCGTAAACGGCGTGGATAGGCAGTTTTCAACAATAAAGGGAATAAACAGGCAATAAAAAAGCCCGACTAAGCGGGCTTTTTAATGAAGAGCGAAATGCTTACAGCATATCTGTCAGCTTGATTGCATCACCGATGTAATTTGCTGGGGTCATTTCTTTCAGGCGCGCTTTCTCATGCTCTGGCAGTTCCAGACCATCGATAAATGCACGCATGCCTTCGCCATCAACACGCTTACCACGAGTCAGCTCTTTCAGCTTCTCGTATGGCTTCTCGATGCCGTAACGACGCATAACGGTTTGTACAGGCTCTGCCAGTACTTCCCAGTTTTTGTCCAGCTCTGCTTCCAGTGCCGCTTGGTTCACTTCCAGCTTGCTGATGCCTTTCAGGGTCGAGGTGTAGGCAATGATTGCATAGCCAACGCCAACGCCAAGGTTACGCAGAACGGTAGAGTCTGTAAGATCGCGCTGCCAGCGAGAGATTGGCAGTTTCTGCGCCAGATGACCGAACACTGCATTCGCCAGACCCAGATTACCTTCTGAGTTTTCGAAGTCGATTGGGTTTACTTTATGCGGCATGGTTGAAGAACCAATTTCGCCAGCAATGGTTTTTTGCTTGAAGTGACCCAGTGCAATGTAACCCCAAACGTCACGGTCGAAATCGATCAGAATGGTGTTGAAACGTGCAATCGCATCGAACAGCTCAGCGATGTAATCGTGGGGTTCGATTTGCGTGGTATATGGGTTCCACGTAACGCCAAGCGACTCAGTGATGAACGCTTCGCTAAACTGGTGCCAGTCGATTTCTGGGTACGCGGAAATGTGTGCGTTGTAGTTACCTACTGCACCGTTAATTTTCGCTAGAATTTCAACGTTTTCAATTTGCTTGTACTGACGCTCCATACGGTACGCCACGTTCGCCATTTCTTTACCCATGGTCGAAGGCGATGCTGGCTGACCGTGCGTACGAGACAGAAGAGGAACTTCACGGTATTCCACGGCCAGAGCTTTGATCGCGTCAATCACGTTACGGATTTCTGGCAGGATCACGGTTTCACGCGCTTCTTTAAGCATCAGAGCGTGAGAGGTGTTGTTGATGTCTTCAGAAGTACATGCAAAGTGAATGAACTCGTTAACCGCGTTCAGTTCTGCATTGTCAGCCACTTTTTCTTTCAGGAAGTACTCAACCGCTTTTACGTCGTGGTTGGTGGTGCGCTCGATCTCTTTGATACGCATCGCGTCAGCTTCGCTGAATTCTGTGGCGATTTTATCGAGCAGTGCATTGGCTTCTGCGCTGAATGCCGGTACTTCCTTGATGGCATCTGTTGCAGCCAGTTTCTGCAGCCAACGGATTTCTACGATAGTGCGGTACTTCAGTAGACCAAACTCACTGAAGATAGAACGCAACGCAATCGTTTTCGTCCCGTAACGGCCATCAACCGGTGAAACAGCTGTCAATGCTGACAGTTCCATGGGCTCTCTCCTGAATTAATATTACGAATTTCGGGCTAGGATAATTTTGGCCTGCTCAATCATTTGCTTGCGGCCGAAGATGAGGTGACGACGTTTGCCGCCAACCTGACGCCACAGCACTGCACTGCGAATGCCAGACAGCAGTAGCGCACGAACCTTGTGCTGAACGCCAGTCTGTTGCAATTGTGCAGGGGTGCCAGTTACCTGAATGCGTGGGCCCAATGGGCTAATGGTATCCAGGTATATGCTGGCGAGATTGCTGATCATTTGATCATCAAGCAGGTCAAAGTGTTGAATTTGGCGCTGAACAGTCTCTATACGATCGCCGAGCTGAGCAAGGCTGTCTCGACGACCGGAAAGTTTGCGTTCTAGAGCCAGAAGGTTAATCAGATAACGGGTGAGCTCGCTGCCACCTGGGCTGTTATCCAATTCATTTACGAGGGTGGTTAAACCCAAGGTGAGGTTTTCTTCTTTACCGAAAACCTCCAGTGTAGAAGCAGGGTTAGTGACGATAATACTGTTCAGGCTTGCGCTGAGCGCATCATAGTCACAGCTTCCTGAACGGGCAACGTCCTGTACCAATTTGACGGACTGACAGATACTTGCGAATGCGATAGTACGATCAAACAAAGTATTAGCCACTGATTATTGCTCCTTAAATACGCTGCTCAATGATGCCGCCACCTAGGCAAACATCATCGCTATAAAATACCGCAGATTGACCAGGGGTAACGGCCGCTTGTGGCTCGTCAAAGATCACTTTGATCTGGTCTCCATCGATTGGCTCGATGGTACATGATATGTCGGTCTGGCGGTATCGCGTTTTTACGGTGCACTTCAATGGTTCGGTAATTGTTTCGCGATCAACCCAGTGCAGTTGTCCTGCAATCAGGCCATTCGAGAAAAGGCGAGGGTGATCACTGCCTTGCGCGACAATAAGTACGTTACGTTCAACATCTTTGTCGACAACATACCAAGGTGCTTCGTTGCCGTTGCCCCCTTTTTGACCACCAATGTGAAGACCTTTACGTTGACCCAAGGTGTGATACATCAGACCTTGGTGTTCACCGATTTCCTCACCATCTACTGTTTCAATCACGCCTGGCTGAGCAGGCAAGAATTTTGACAGAAAATCAGTGAATTTTCGTTCGCCGATAAAACAGATACCGGTTGAGTCTTTCTTCTTCGCGGTGATCAAGTCCTGTTCTTCCGCAATACGGCGTACTTCTGGCTTTTCCAGATCGCCGACAGGGAATAAGCTACGAGCAACTTGCTCATGGCTTAAGGTGTACAAGAAATAGCTTTGGTCTTTGTTGTTATCAAGACCACGCAACATTTGTGCTTTTTCGCCTTCTTGCGTTGGGAAAGTACGGCGCACGTAATGACCCATTGCAATGAAATCTGCGTCTAATACTTCATCCGCAAACTCGAGGAAGGCTTTAAATTTAATTTCTTTGTTACACAGGATATCCGGGTTTGGTGTACGACCCGCTTTGTATTCGGTTAAGAAATGCTCGAATACATTGTCCCAATACTCCGCGGCGAAGTTGATGGTGTGCAAGTGGATACCCAACTTGTCACAGACGGCCTGTGCATCGGCCAGATCTTCCGCTGCCGAGCAGTACTCGTCGTTATCATCTTCTTCCCAGTTTTTCATGAAAAGGCCTTCTACCTGATAGCCTTGTTGCTTCAGTAAGTAAGCGGACACTGAGGAGTCGACGCCGCCGGACATACCGACAATAACTTTTTTGCTGCTGTTATCTGACATGACGAAATATCTAGTTCCAAATTAATCGGGGGCAGAGTTTAACAGAAAGATTTACGCTGATACAGATGAGATATTGGTCACAATTAGTTGCCATTATTCCGCATCGGTGCTGGTACCTCTCGCCATTCGCCTGGTTGCAAGCCTTCGACTGTCCAGTCTGCCATTTTATGGCGTATAAGACGCAATGTCGGGTGTCCAATGGCGGCCGTCATTCGACGGACCTGTCGGTTACGGCCTTCCGTCAACGTAATCGCTATCCATGTTGTGGGAATGCTCGGTCGGTGGCGGATAGGTGGATTGCGATCCCATACGTCAGGTGCATCCATTAGCTCAGCACCTGCGGGCAATGTCCAACCATCGTTTAGCTCAACGCCATCACGCAATTTCGTTAAGGACTCCTCGCTGGGTATACCCTCGACTTGAACCCAATACACTTTGGCGGACTTTGACTTTGACTTAGGCTGTGTAAGACGTGCTTGTAAGATGCCGTCGTTGGTTAAAACCAGAAGGCCTTCACTGTCTTTATCCAATCGCCCAGCAGGGTAAACATCTTTTACTGGTATGTAGTCTGCCAGCGTCGAATCGCCCGGCTCACCCGTAAACTGTGTCAGGGTGTTGAAAGGTTTATTGAATAGAATCACCTTGGTCGGCCCCTTAGGGCGTGCAGGTTTATCCGATTGTCGGCGTGAAGTGCGTCGAAAGTTTGGCTTTGAAGCCGACTTGTTCGTGTTTCTTTTAGGGGCAGTTTTAAACGTCATGAATTCGTGTCAATCAGGTCAGGTAACAAATGAGACCTCCGTATTATACATGGAATAATGTGATTGGCGTGTTGCGGGATTTACAGTATTCTTTTGCCCGCATGTTATACCAAGCAGAACAATTACCTGACGTGCTACAGCAAGTTGTTATTTGAGTCGCAGCATGACAGACAATTGCTCTGTTTGGTGAAGCGCAAAATAAAAAAATGGACGCTAGGAGAATTAAATGGAAAGTAAAGTAGTCGTACCGGCCGGTGATAAAATTGCAGTAGAAAACGGCAAACTGGTCGTTCCTAATAATCCAATCATTCCTTACATTGAAGGTGATGGCATTGGTGTTGATGTTAGCCCTGCAATGATCAAGGTTGTAGATGCGGCAGTTGAGAAAGCTTACGGCGGTGACCGTAAGATCTCCTGGATGGAAATCTACACCGGTGAGAAGTCAACGCAAGTTTATGGTGAAGACCAATGGCTGCCAACTGAAACACTGGATTTTATTCGTGATTACAAAGTAGCAATTAAAGGCCCTCTAACTACCCCAGTTGGTGGTGGTATCCGTTCGTTGAACGTTGCGCTCCGCCAAGAGCTTGACCTCTACATCTGTGCTCGCCCAGTACGTTACTTCGAAGGTGTACCAAGCCCGCTGAAACAGCCTGAGCTTACTGACATGGTTATTTACCGTGAGAACTCAGAAGATATCTACGCAGGCGTAGAGTTTAAAGCCGGCACTGCAGAAGCAGACAAAGTAATCAAATTCCTGAAAGAAGAAATGGGTGCAACGAAAATCCGTTTCGACGAGGAATGTGGTATTGGTATCAAGCCAGTTTCAGAGCAAGGCACAAAACGTCTTGTGCGCGCGGCGATCCAATACACCATCGACAACGATCGTGATTCAATGACGCTGGTTCACAAAGGCAACATCATGAAGTTCACCGAAGGTGCCTTCAAAGATTGGGGCTATGAAGTAGCAAAAGAAGAATTTGGCGCAGAGCTGCTAGACGGTGGCCCTTGGATGACGCTGAAAAACCCTAACACGGGTAAAGAAATCATCATCAAAGATGTGATTGCAGATGCGTTCCTACAGCAAATCCTGCTTCGCCCTGCAGAATATGATGTTATCGCAACCATGAACCTGAACGGCGACTATGTGTCTGATGCACTGGCTGCACAAGTTGGTGGTATTGGTATCGCTCCTGGTGCAAACATCGGTGACGGCATCGCTCTGTTTGAAGCGACGCATGGTACTGCACCTAAGTATGCAGGTCAGGACAAGGTAAACCCAGGCTCGTTGATTCTGTCTGCTGAGATGATGCTTCGCCACCTAGGTTGGACTGAAGCCGCTGACCTTATCATTAGCTCAATGGAAAAAGCGATCAGCAACAAGACTGTGACCTATGATTTTGAGCGTCTGATGGACGGTGCAACACTGCGTAAATGTTCTGAGTTCGCACAGGACATGATTGAGCAGATGTAATCGCTCGAAATATCAAGAAATATCAAAAAGCCCGGCTTAATAGCCGGGCTTTTTTTTTGCAATTTGTCCTGTTCCAATTAAGGTGCCTTGTATACCGTTGACAGTTGCTCTGCGCTCACTGAAACCTAGGATTTTCAATTCAACCTTTTTAGACGTACAAATACAAAAAGAGCGAACTCTATGTCCGCTCTTCTGAATATCGACCTTCCGGCAGCGAAAAATTTAATCTAGCAACACTATTATTTTAATGCTTCGTTTTCTACTGGAACAATTTGGCTGGCATGGTAACCCTTGGGGCCTTCCTGCACTTCATAGTTCACGGTTTGGCCTGCTTTGAGCGTGCGATAACCGTCCATCTGGATCGTTGAGTAGTGGGCGAAGATATCTCCCTCACCTTCGTCTGGGCAAATAAACCCGAAGCCCTTAGCGTTGTTAAACCATTTAACTGTACCAGTTGCCATGCGAAACATCCCTCTTGCATTTAAATTGCATAACTAACAAGCAAAACAGACAGACTATGTAGCCACATAGATTGATTATTAAACTGTATGTTTTTACTTCAATTCACACTCTAGTAGAAAGATTTAGGCAGTCAAGCCCGAGAGAGGCTAGATAACAACATTTTAATAAAAATAACCTAAGTTCTGCGAGAAGGATGATGTGGGTATCACTTTGTGACATATTGTTTCATAAATTAACCACATGATTCCCGCTCAAGAGGCTGTATTCATTGGGCTATCTACTTTTTTGTCGATTAGTCAAATTCTCAAATGCGATGATATGACATGAGAGATGTTAGATAATTAGCTGAAACGTAAGTATGAACAGTGTATTTATCGAGTGACTGAATTTAATGATTAATACACCAAAATCAATATATTCCTGACGTGAATAATATATCTATCGTTTTTTACTCAGAGAATTAAGTTTTTCTTTTTCGAGACATCATTCCTGTCTGTGCTCTCGCTGAGAAGTACGATGTGATGTCTGAAATGTTTGACATCTAACTAGGGGCACAGACTAAGTGAGATGTTGAAGGCGTGAATGAAAGTGACGTTGCGCACTCTTACGAGCATGGTTGATCTGAAATTGGGCTGTTGCGCTAAAAGTGCAAACGCGAAAGGGCATCAACATAGCATTGTCGCGGTTGCTGGAATACAATCTGTGAATTACGTTTTAAGGAGTGGTAGTGTTTTTTGTATCTGATGTTCAAGTCCACAAAACAACGTCATAAATAGTTGTTTCGTAAAGAGCAGATGCGCTACCTTAAGTATTGTAAACAGTTATGAGTAAAATGTACGAGTGGATAGTTCCTGACTCTGATGTCAAAGAGGCGGAAGAAACCAAAGTCAAACCGCCGTCGTTATACAAAGTGCTATTGAATAATGACGATTACACCCCCATGGAGTTTGTTGTAGAGGTGTTACAGCGGTTCTTTTCCATGGATTTGGAAAAGGCAACGCAACTGATGCTAGCAGTTCACTATGAAGGCAAAGCGATATGTGGCGTCTTCACTGCAGAAGTTGCGGAAATGAAGGTCGCACAAGTAATGATGTACGCGAAAGAACATCAACACCCACTATTGTGCACGATGGAGAAAGCTTAAGTAGGAGATACTGTTTTCTCTCCGGCACACCAGAATGTGGTTTTAAGGGAGGTGCCTTATGCTAAACAAAGAACTCGAAGCAAGCCTCAACGGGGCTTTTGCAAGAGCACGAGAAAAACGTCATGAGTTTATGACGGTAGAACATCTGCTATTGGCGCTTCTAGAAAATGTGGCAGCCCGAGAGGCTTTGTTAGCCTGCCGTGCAGACCTTGATGCTCTTCGTAAAGAGCTAGAAGCTTTTATTGAACAGACAACCCCACTCATCCCTGTTGACGACGACAACCGCGAAACTCAGCCTACGCTAAGTTTCCAGCGTGTATTGCAGCGCGCGGTGTTCCATGTGCAATCTTCCGGTCGTAGCGAAGTGAGTGGCGCAAACGTTCTTGTTGCGATTTTTAGTGAGCAAGAATCACACGCCGCCTATCTACTCAAGAAAAACGATATTAGCCGATTGGATGTGGTTAATTACATTTCTCACGGTACGACCAAATCTTCAAATTCTGATGAAGAGCTTCCTGGCTCGGATATGTCATCTGAAGAAGCGACTGTAGAGGGCGGAGAAGAGCGTTTAGAGAACTTTGCTACCAACCTTAACCAGCTAGCACGTGTTGGTGGTATCGACCCGCTGATTGGCCGTGACAAAGAATTAGAGCGTACTATTCAGGTACTGTGTCGTCGTCGCAAGAACAACCCCTTACTCGTCGGTGAAGCCGGTGTGGGTAAAACGGCGATTGCAGAAGGTCTTGCATGGCGTATCGTTGAAGGTCAGGTTCCTGACATTATCCAAGACTGCATCATTTACTCGCTGGATATTGGCTCGTTGTTAGCGGGTACGAAATATCGCGGTGATTTCGAGAAGCGCTTTAAGAGCATTCTTAAGCAGCTAGAAAAAGAAGACCACGCGGTTCTGTTTATCGATGAAATACACACCATTATCGGTGCAGGTGCTGCATCGGGTGGTCAGGTTGACGCGGCTAACTTGATTAAGCCTCTTCTCTCAAGTGGTAAGTTGCGTTGCATCGGTTCAACCACGTATCAGGAATACAGCAACATTTTTGAAAAAGAACGCGCACTGGCACGTCGCTTCCAGAAAATTGATGTTGTTGAACCATCATTGGATGACACCACGAAGATTCTGATGGGTCTTAAGCCTAAATACGAAGCACACCATGAAGTTCGCTATACCAATAAAGCGATTCGTGCTGCGGTTGAGCTATCTGCCAAATACATTAACGAGCGTCACTTACCGGATAAGGCGATTGACGTGATCGATGAAGCGGGTGCACGTTGCCGCCTTGCGCCAGCGAGCAAGCGTAAGAAGACCGTGGGTGTCGGTGATATCGAAGCCATGATTGCAAAAATGGCGCGTATCCCTGAGAAGTCCGTGTCATCAACAGATAGAGACGTTCTGCAATCGCTGGACCAGAAGCTTAAAATGCTGGTGTTCGGGCAGGACGATGCGATTGGTGCGCTTTGTGAAGCAATCAAGCTCAGCCGTGCTGGGTTAGGTGCGGAAAACAAACCTGTTGGTTCATTCCTGTTTGCTGGCCCTACAGGGGTAGGTAAAACAGAGGTTACTGTTCAGCTTGCACGGGCAATGGGCATTGAGCTTCAGCGCTTTGACATGTCTGAGTACATGGAACGTCACACGGTGAGCCGTTTGATTGGTGCGCCTCCTGGTTACGTTGGGTATGACCAAGGTGGTCTGCTAACTGATGCCGTTATTAAGCACCCGCACTGTGTTGTGCTTCTTGATGAAATCGAAAAAGCCCACCCTGATGTGTTCAACTTGCTACTGCAAGTCATGGATAATGGCACGCTGACGGATAACAATGGCCGTAAAGCTGATTTCCGTAATGTGATTTTGGTGATGACGACCAATGCGGGTGTTACCGAAACCGTGCGTAAGTCGATTGGTCTTATCCAACAAGATCATAGCCTTGATGCGATGTCGGAAATTAAGAAGGTATTCTCACCAGAATTCCGAAACCGTCTTGATAACATCATTTGGTTCAACCATCTGGATCAGAGCATCATCCTTCAGGTTGTTGATAAGTTCATTGTGGAACTGCAGGCACAACTTGATGCACGCGGTGTTTCTCTTGAAGTCACAGACAAAGCGAAGCTTTGGTTGTCGGAGAAAGGCTACGATAAATCAATGGGTGCTCGCCCTATGGCGCGTGTGATGCAGGATTACGTGAAAAAGAATCTGGCAAACGAGTTGCTATTCGGCTGTCTGGTTAATGGCGGAACGGTCAAAGTTGGCGTGAAAAACGATCAGCTGACCTTCAGTTTCAGTGATGAGATGGAACCCGCTTAATACGAAAGCGTAAATACGACAAAACCCGGCATAAGCCGGGTTTTTTTGTATTCGCGAGACGTGAGGATTAGCGCGCGCGGAAGATGATGCGACCTTTCGACAAGTCGTAAGGTGTCATCTCAACGGTAACTTTGTCACCAGTCAGGATACGGATGTAGTTTTTGCGCATCTTACCAGAGATGTGTGCAGTCACTACGTGGCCGTTCTCCAGTTCTACGCGGAACATGGTGTTTGGCAGGGTGTCCAGAACGGTACCTTGCAATTCAATTACGTCTTCTTTTGCCATTTAATCCTCTTGGGCTATCTCTCAGCCAAATTTTGACTGGCAGATAATGCCTTGATTCGTTAAGTCTGTAAAGTTCAGGGGCAGAATTTTACCCCTTTGTATTCGTACTGACCAGTAAAAATAAGCATTTGATTAAGATTTAACCTAAATCTTAATGTGTTAAAACCAACATAACGAGAGCTCACCCACGAATTCGCAGGTGGCACCTTTACTCATTTATGGACGGCTTTGCGGGAATCATCTGGCAGGGTTGCCAAGAGCCGGCAATAAAACGCTGATACGGGCGATATTTGATTTTGTAGCTCATGGCTTGGCAAGCGTCGATTTGAAAACCAAGATAAAGCCACGGGACACCGTTTTGCTTCGCCAATTCTAACTGGGCTAATACGCACAACGAACCAAGTGACCAAGGGTGGTCGGGGTCGAAAAAGCTGTAGATAGCCGAAAAGCCATCAGTGGTAATATCCGTAATCGCGACGGCGACGAGTGCGTGTTCTTCGTATATATGCACGTAACGCGTAGGTTGCCATTCACTGCCGACAAAGGAAAGAAAGTCATCTTTGTTAGCTGGGAACATTGAACCGTCACTGTGCCTTGCTGAAATGTAGCGGTCATACAAATCGAACCACCCATCATCGAGTTCGGACTTCAGTTCGATGTTTAATCGTTTTAATTGATTGATTTGCCGTTTTTGGCTTTTGCTCGGGTGAAATTGCTGCGTGTCTACACGCAGAGATTGACATGCTGAGCACGCCTGACAATAGGGGCGGTAGATACTATTGCCGCTGCGACGAAAACCCGATTGAATCAGCCAACTGTATCCTTGTTCACTATGAAGTTCAGGATCAATCACTACGGCAATGGTTTCTTGCTGCTCTGGTAGGTAATTGCAGGTGGAAGGTGGGGTAACGCCAACACGAAACGTTTGTCCTTTCATGTTATGAAATCCATTGCGAGCGATAGACGGACGTATCGACAAATTGGTGCCTGAGTCGTTCTACCTCGGTGATATAATCTGTTCTCGTCATCGGGTACGCACCTAACGATGCCAAGTGCTCAGTCATCATTTGGCAATCAATCAGTTGCCCACCGTGTTGGCTAAAATGTTGACAAAAATGCCAGAGGGCGGTCTTTGAGGCATTGGTTTCGAGAGAAAACATGGACTCGCCACAAAAAAGACCGCCGACGTTTACGCCATAAAGTCCCCCTATAAGCGTTTCTTCGCGCCAAACCTCAACGCTGTGCGCATGACCTAAACGGTGGAGTTCGCGATAAGCGTCACGCATTTCTCCCGTGATCCATACTTGGTCCTCTCCCCGTATCAGCGCACATTGCTCAATAACCTGATCAAAGCTTCGATTAATTGAAACGCGATAACCATGTTTGCGAACGAACTTTTTAAGGCTTTTACTCGGGTGGTATGTGACGGGGTTGATAATCGCTCTTTCTAAGGGAGACCACCACAGATAGGGATCATCCTCTCCAAACCATGGGAAAATACCGTTCTCGTATGCTGCTTTTAACCGCACAGGCGAGAGATCTCCGCCGATCGCAAGTAATCCATCCGGATCCTCTAGGGCGGATGTGACCGGTGGAAAAATATCGGGATGGTGTTCATCCAATGGCGGCAAGTAAATCGTCATTGAAGTAGCGAGTCCTTAGGGTCTGTTGTTCAAGCAGAAAAAAGGGAGCAACTGCTCCCTTTAGTATACGCAATTCATGAGGCTACTGAATACGTTGCAGCAAATTGGCATAACGACCGCCCGCTGCTTTTAAGGTGCTGTGGGTGCCTTTCTCAATGATCTGACCTTCGTCCATCAAACAGATTTCATCCATCTCACCCAAACCGACTAAGCGGTGGGTAATAAACAGCACGGTTTTGTTTTTTGCATGCGTGAGCAAGAGATCAAGAATGTGCTTTTCTGTTTTTACGTCCAAGCCTTCGGTAGGCTCATCCAGCAGTAAAATCGGAGCATCACGTAACAAGGCGCGGGCAATACCAAGACGGCGTCTTTCCCCACCGGAAAGCTGGCGACCACCATCACCCAACCATGTGTCCAAGCCTGGGCCTTCAAGCAGTGCGGACAGTCCTACGCTATCCAATACAGAAATTAACTCTTCATCGGTCGCTTTCGGCTTTGCCATGGTGAGGTTGTTACGGAGCGCGCCGTTGAAGATGTCGACACGTTGGCTAACAACTGCAATCGAGGCGCGTAATGCAGACTCTCTCCATGCGGTCAGAGGTACGTCATCAATATAAACGGCCCCTTCAGAGGGATCCCACGAGCGAGTCAGCAATTGCAGCAGGGTAGACTTTCCGCAACCCGTACGGCCCAACAGCGCGATTTTTTGGCCAGCTTCAATCGTCAAAGAGACATTTTCTACGGCACGTTGCTGCGCATCAAAGTAAGTAAAACTTACGTTGTCGAACGTAATTTTACCCTTGGCCGTGTTGTTGTAACCCATTGGGTCAAATTGGGTCTCTGGCGTGGCCTCGATGATCTCATTTAATCGTTTAGCGGAGGTCACAGTTTGACTGAGATACTGGAATGCACCTGCAACAGGCATCATGATTTCGAAGCTAGCCATGGTGGTAAACGCCACTAAGGCAACAAGCGGATCCGGAAAGTTACCTCCGATACCGTCTGCGGCTAACCAAAGCATGAGTACCAATGTCAGGCCATTCGCAGCAAGCAATACGCCATTTGCGAGACCAGTGATCCCTGCCATTTGTCGCTGCGCGTTTAGTAAACGGTCTTCTTCTTGTTTTGCTCTGTCACGATAGCGTTCAGATGCACCGAAAATTTGCAGTTCCGCGTGCCCTTGAAGCCAATCAAGCAAAGAAATTCGAAGTGCAGATTTAGCTTGTGTGATTTCTTGGCCATGAGGGCGGCCTAAACGGTAGAACACCACAGGCAAAATTAGCATCAAGCCAAACAGAATCGCCCCTAGGGTTAGACCTAACGCTGGCTCAAACCAATATAAGAAACCACTGACACATAAAATACTAAGCGTACCAACAACAAGTGGACTCAATAGTCGCAAATAGACATGATCCATAGCGTCTACGTCTGCGACCAATCGGTTAAGTACATCGGCATCGCGAAGGTTGCCAACTTTGCCTGGAATTAGCGGCGTCAGTTTTTCAAAGAAGAAGATACGTAGGTCTGCAAGGAGCTTAAATGTGGCGTTGTGGCTGACTACGCGCTCACCCCAACGACCGGCAGTGCGAGCCATGGAAAGGCCCCGAACACCCGCGCCAGGCAGCATATAGTTGAAGTTAGCAATGGCCAACAAACCCGCAACGGCTGATGCGGCTATAAACCAGCCAGAAAGTGCCAGCAGACCAATTGCGGAAGCCAACGTTGCAAAGGCCAGAAGCATGCCCAGCGTGAGGCCGAACCAATGTTTTCTATAAAGCTTCAGAAACGGAATGAGATCACGCATCGAGGTCACTCCTGTCGACTGATTGAATCATTTCTGCAAAAAGACCTTGGTGTTTGAGGGACTCGAATGTTCCATTTTGAACCAACTTACCTTTATCCATCACAAGGATAAAATCACTGGTACCCAATTGATCGATGCGGTGGCTAACCAGCAAACACGTGGTGTGCTTGGTTGCATGTTCAAGACTTGTCATGACCAAACGCTCACTCGACGCATCTAAGCTAGCTGTTGGCTCATCTAGTAACCAAAAGTGTCCGTTTTGGAGAAGGGCTCGTGCGACAGCGATACGCTGAGCCTGACCGACAGAAATCCCGGTTGCTCGGTCTCCGACAGGGTGTTGATACCCTTTTTCAAGGCGTTGTATAAACTCGTCCGCATATGCCGCTTTGGCGACGCGATGAATGTCTGATTCAGTCGCCATGGGGGCAGAAAGCGCGATGTTATCTTGTACCGTGCCGTGGAAAAGCTGCGGGTTTTGACCTACCCAGCTTATTTGTTTACGCCAATGGCTGAGATCGGCGTTCTTCAATTCAACACCGTTCATTTGGAGACTGCCACGGTAGGGGAGAAAGCCTAACAATGCATTAATAAGGCTGGTTTTCCCCGCGCCACTTTGCCCAACCAAAGCGACTTTCTTACCCGCTTCAATGGTGAATGACATTGGTCCGGCAAGGATTGCGCCATCTGGGCTCAACACTTCAAGATCTTCAGCGACGATGGTGACTGCATCTGCCGCGATTTTTTGGCTTCCTTGGCTTTGATGCTCTGGTGCTGAATCAAGGAAGTTAACAATGGATTCGGCGGCACCAATGGCTTGTGCTTTGGCATGATAGAAAGAGCCCAAATCACGAAGTGGTTGGTAAAACTCAGGAGCAAGAATTAAAACAAACAGACCAATAAACAAAGAGATGCTGGTGCCATAATGGCCGAAGTTCAATTCACCAATATAGCTAAAGCCAAAATATACCGCGGTAATAGCGACAGATAGCGCGGTGAAAAACTCAAGCACAGCAGAGGAAAGGAAGGCAAGCCTTAGCACTTCCATGGTGCGTTTGCGGAAATCTTCGGAAGCCACTTTCAAATGCTTCGCTTCAGCATCTGCTTGGTCGAATAAGCGAATTGTCGGCAAGCCACGTAGACGGTCGTAAAAGTGGCCTGATAAGCGTTGAAGTGCTTTGAAATTACGACGGTTTGCGTCTGCTGCCCCCATGCCAACAAGTGCCATAAAGAAGGGGACAAGTGGTGCGGTCAGCAGGAAAATCAGCCCTGCTGCCCAGTTGAGCGGAAATACAGCAACAAGAATAATGAATGGGATCAACACAGCGATGGCCATTTGAGGCAGATATCGTGCGAAGAAATCTTGCATCTCTTCGACTTGTTCTAGCAAAAGGCTAGCCCACGTTCCTGCCGGCTTTCCGTGAATGGTAGCAGGCCCAAGCGTATGAAGTTTGTCCATGATGAGCTGACGGACATGCGTTCGAACTGTTTCGCCGACGCGATAACCGGCTTGCTCTTTACCCCAACTGCACAGAGCACGGATGAGCACAACGATGGCAAGTGCGAAGAATGAAAACCAAAGCTCATGTTTGTCTGTTTTAACAACAATGAGTTCATGGAGGATATGAGCGAGTAATGCGGCCTGAGCAATGAGCAATAGCCCAGACAAAAAGGCGAGTCCAATGGCCGCCATAAGCCAGGTTTTCCCAAGCTTGCTTTGCCCTTTTAACCATTGGGCGAGTGCGCGCTGTTTCTTTTTATCCATAATACTTCTTGGTTTTTTGTTATCAGTACGTGTAATAACAGGCAGTTGGCTTACATTTCACGACTGGTTTTGGGAAGGCTGGTTAGAAAACAGAAGGCCCGCTCAGTATGAGCGGACCTTTGAAGGAGAATTACTTCTCTAGTGCGTCTAGGAAACGCTCTGCGTCAAGTGCGGCCATACAGCCTGTGCCCGCAGAAGTGATAGCTTGACGATAGATGTGGTCCATCACGTCACCCGCTGCAAATACACCTTCAACGCTGGTTTGCGTCGCGTTGCCTTCAAGACCAGATTGCACCTTGATGTAACCATTGTGCATGTCCAGTTGGCCTTCGAAAATGCTGGTGTTTGGCTTGTGGCCAATTGCTACGAACAGACCCATTACATCCAGTTCTTCCGTTGCATCTGATTGGGTGTTTTTGATACGAACACCGGTTACGCCCATGTCGTCACCCAGCACTTCGTCCAGAACACGGTCAGTGTGAAGAACGATGTTGCCGTTCTCAACTTTGTCCATCAAACGACTAACCAGAATCTTCTCTGCACGGAAGGTGTCACGGCGGTGGATTAGGTGAACTTCTGACGCGATGTTTGACAGGTACAGGGCTTCTTCAACTGCCGTGTTACCACCACCGATCACTGCAACTTTCTGGTTGCGGTAGAAGAAACCGTCACAGGTTGCACATGCAGAAACACCGCGACCTTTGAAGTTCTCTTCAGATTCCATACCGAGGTATTGAGCAGATGCACCCGTTGCGATAATCAGCGCATCACAGGTGTATTCACCGTTATCGCCCTTCAAACGGAACGGACGTTGAGACAGATCCGTTTCGTTGATGTGGTCGAATAGAATTTCAGTGTCGAATTTTTCTGCGTGCTCTTTCATGCGCTCCATCAGCGCAGGTCCAGTCAGGCCTTCGGCATCACCCGGCCAGTTCTCAACTTCAGTCGTTGTTGTTAGCTGACCGCCTTGTTGCAGGCCAGTTACCATTACTGGGTTCAGGTTAGCGCGCGCAGCATAAACTGCAGCAGTGTAACCTGCAGGGCCAGAACCTAAAATTAGAAGGCTTGAATGCTTTACGTTGCTCATTATTTCTCCGGGTGGATTTTGTCTTATGTAATGGGTGAGATTGTAGGGAAAATGTAAGGTTAAAGAAAGGGTGCTCAACGGCACCCTTCATTGAATTATGTTATCTCTTATTACAAATGGCTCAGCTTATTGCCACACGAGGGTCGACATAATCCAAGTCAAATGCTTCCGCGACTTCTTTAATTGTCACTAAGCCATTAATCACGTTCAGGCCATTCAGCAGATTATTGTCATTGAGTAGTGCCTCTCGATACCCCAAGTTGGCGAGTTTCACGATGTAAGGCAGTGTCGCGTTGTTTAGCGCGAACGTAGATGTACGCGCAACGGCACCAGGCATGTTTGCGACACAATAGTGCACAACGTCATCGACGATATAGGTAGGATCTGCATGTGTCGTCGCATGTGACGTTTCGAAACAACCGCCTTGGTCAATGGCAACATCGACAACTGCTGCACCAGGTTTCATGCGTTTAATATGTTCTGCGTTTACCAGTTTTGGTGCGGCTGCGCCAGGGATTAATACTGCTCCGATGACCAAATCTGCGGCGAGTACGTGTTTTTCGAGAATTTCTTCAGTTGAATATAAAACTTTTGCGCGCCCCTGAAATTCTTCGTCCAATGCCCGTAGCGTGTCGATGTTTCTATCTAAAATGGTGACATCTGCGCGCATTCCGACGGCCATTCTTGCTGCGTTAGAACCAACAACACCACCGCCCAAGACCACAATTTTAGCGGGTTCAACGCCAGGTACGCCCCCTAATAGCATACCCGCTCCGCCACGAGATTTTTCCAATGCCTGTGCACCCGCCTGAATAGACATGCGACCTGCGACCTCTGACATCGGTGCTAAAAGTGGCAATCTACCCCTAGAATCTGTTACGGTTTCATAGGCTATACAGACAGCTTTGCTCTTGATAAGGTCTTGTGTCTGTGGAAAATCTGGTGCAAGGTGCAAATAGGTAAACAATATTTGCCCTTCGCGAAGCATGGCTCGCTCAACGGCCTGAGGCTCTTTAACTTTGACAATCATTTCGGCAATGGCAAAGACCTCTTCCGCTGATGGAAGAATCGACGCTCCAGCCTTGACGTAATCGTCGTCGCTGAAGCCTATTCCTTCGCCCGCTTGTGACTGGACGTATAAAGTGTGGCCGTGGGAGACAAGCTCTCGAACGCTGGCAGGGACCATGCCTACTCGGTACTCATGGTTTTTGATTTCTTTTGGTACACCAATGATCATCCTGATTCCTCGCTTCGTTGTAGAGTTATTGGCTGTTGTTTTGTAATATTGTTGTATTTAGGGCTAGTATAGTTCGCGTATAGCCGGATTTGATGCTAAAAATTATAGTTATGTTATTAAAATTGGCATTTAACATTGCAAGGACGTAATAAGGTGGAATAAAAAATGGTTGAAGCCAAAAAGAAACCCTCCAAGGAATTGGATCGCATTGATAGAAATATTCTTAACGAACTCCAAAAGGATGGCCGCGTTTCAAACGTTGAGTTGTCTAAGCGAGTAGGGTTGTCGCCAACCCCTTGTTTGGAGCGCGTTCGTCGTCTTGAAAGACAAGGTTATATCAGTGGTTACACTGCGTTGTTGAACCCTCAGTTCCTCGACGCATCGTTACTGGTATTTGTCGAAATCACGCTAAACCGTGGTACACCAGATGTCTTTGAACAGTTCAACAAGGCCGTTCAACAACTCGAAGATATCCAAGAGTGTCACCTCGTATCTGGCGATTTCGACTACCTGTTGAAGACGCGCGTATCTGACATGTCGGCATACCGTAAGCTGCTGGGTGAAACACTGCTGCGCTTACCGGGTGTGAACGACACACGTACTTACGTGGTCATGGAAGAAGTGAAGCAAACTAACCATCTGGTTATCAAAACACGCTAACTTCTTCGCATCCCTCATATCTAGAGGGCTGAAATAAGTGGTATATTTTACAAACCGAGTAGCTTGCTGCTCGGTTTGTTTTTTTGTTTGGTGTACACTTTTGCAAAGCAGATAAACGGGCGTGATCAACGATGAGCCTAAGTTAGACTGCAACCGGTAACGAATGGATAAGAAAAAAACCGGCAATTTATGTTTTAGGGTTTTGATTTTAGAAGATAGGTGATAATGGAGTTTTTCTTGCGTCAGGAGCGAAAACAGACAGAAACCTCAAATCGATTGAATGGTATTCAACGATTGAAAGAGAGCGCTCTGATCCTTGCGCTACTGTCTGCTGTGTTCATTTTTGTTTCTCTCATTAGCTATGATTCGTCAGACCCGTCTTGGTCTCAAACTGCTTGGGATGGACCTGTACAAAATGCGGCAGGTAATGCAGGCGCATGGGTTGCAGACACGCTGTTTTTCGCGCTAGGTACCTTAGCGTATCCATTACCTTTTCTATTGCTGCTTGGTGGTTGGGTATTCTTCCGTCGTCGCGGTGAGTCTGAGCCCCTTAACTACACCATTTTAGCGACCAAAATCCTAGGTGTTGTGCTCCTTCTGCTGACAAGTTGTGGCTTGGCAGATCTTAACTTTGATGACTTTTGGTTTTTCTCATCAGGCGGTGTTGTCGGCGATGTGCTGACAGAGCTTTCAATGCCAATGTTCAATTTGCTTGGTACGACATTGGTATTTATGTTCCTGTGGGCGGCAGGTTTTACGCTGTTTACGGGTATTTCTTGGCTGACGATTGTTGATACCTTGGGGGAGAAAACCTTGACGGCGATCACTTGGGTAGTCAATAAAGCGCGTGGCGATAAACCGCAAACCTTGGGTGCAACCGTGGATACTTCTGAACTCGATGATTCAGACCCATTGTTTGCTAAACCTTCACGGTTGGGTGAAAAGCAAGAGTTGGCCGATATAGCGGCACTCACCGAAGCGCAGCGCATCGAAAATAACAAAGCGAGCGATACGCCGACCGCGCCAGTTATTCACAAGCCTGCACCTGTAAGCGTAAATGTTGCGCGCACCGAGCCAGTAATGACATTGGAACCCGTCAGTGAATTGGCGCAGGAATCGGATTTTACGCCTTCAGTCATTGATCAGCCTGCTGAACACGTTTCAACATCGTTACCTCAAGATATCAACGTGGATACCGTTCCTGACGAAGAATTACCGCCTTGGAGTGATGAATCGCAAGACGCTGAATCTAGTGAATCAGCGTTTAAAGAGCATGCAATACAAGATATTGTCGAAGATACGCTTGAGAGCGATATTGCACATGCAAATCCAACCGATGTCATCGAGTCAGATACGATGGAAGATGATGGCAGACACTACGAAATTGGCAGCAAAGATGGTGTGTCTGAACTGGATCGTGTTCAGGCAGAGTCTGTAATCCCTGACGAAGATCCTTTCTTGGAAACCATTCGTGAGGCGCAGAAGAATGCCGCTGGTGCAGTGCACCCATTCTTGGTCAAAGATGAACCTAATCTGCCTAAGCCTAAAGAACCGTTACCGACGCTCGACTTGCTGGATCCGCCACGAAATACCGCGACGCGTGCAACCGATGAAGAGTTGCAATATCAAGCCCGCTTGATTGAAACACGTCTTGAAGAATACAAAATTAAAGTCACGGTAAAAGGTATTTTCCCGGGGCCAGTGATCACACGTTTCGAGCTTGAATTGGCTCCTGGTGTGAAGGTGAGCCGCATTATGAGTCTGTCGAAAGACATTGCACGTTCACTGTCTACCAGTGCGGTACGTGTGGTTGATGTGATCCCAGGTAAACCTTATATCGGCCTTGAGTTACCGAATACCAGTCGTGAAACCGTCTTCATGTCCGAAGTGGTTGCGAGCGAACGCTTCCAACAGTCTAAATCACCGTTGTCTGTTGTATTGGGTAAAGACATTGCCGGCGAGGCGGTCGTGACCGATCTTGCTAAAGCACCCCACATGTTAGTTGCTGGTACGACAGGTTCAGGTAAGTCGGTCGGCGTGAATGTCATGATTGTCAGTATGCTGTACAAAGCGAGCCCTGAAGATGTTCGTTTCATCATGATTGACCCGAAAATGCTTGAGCTGTCGGTATATGAAGGCATTCCACACTTGCTGACAGAAGTTGTGACGGACATGAAAGATGCCGGTAATGCGCTGCGTTGGAGCGTGGCTGAAATGGAACGTCGTTACAAATTAATGTCTGCATTAGGCGTACGTAACATCGCAGGTTACAACGAAAAAATCAAAGAAGCGAATGAAGCGGAACATCCGATCCCAGACCCATTTTGGAAGCCTGGTGATAGCATGGATGAAACTGCGCCGTTGCTAGAAAAATTGCCTTATATCGTTGTTATCGTCGATGAATTTGCTGATTTGATGATGGTAGTCGGCAAGAAAGTTGAAGAGTTAATCGCGCGTCTGGCGCAAAAAGCGCGGGCAGCAGGTATTCACTTAGTGCTAGCGACGCAACGACCGTCTGTTGATGTGATTACCGGCTTGATTAAAGCCAACATCCCGACGCGTATGGCATTTACGGTATCAACAAAAACTGACTCCCGTACCATTCTTGACCAAGGCGGTGCGGAATCGCTATTGGGCATGGGTGATATGCTGTTTATGCCAAATGGCTCAAATCACCCAGCACGTGTGCACGGTGCGTTTGTGAATGATGATGAAGTTCACCGCGTGGTGAGCAATTGGAAAGCGCGCGGTAAGCCCCAATATATTACCGAGATCACCAATGGTGACCAAGGCGCAGACGGGTTGTTGCCTGGCGAAGCGGCTGATGCTGGAGACGGTGAAGAGCTGGATCCTTTATTTGATCAGGTCGTTGAATTCGTGACAGAGTCACGTCGTGCATCAGTCTCAGGTGTACAGCGTCGATTTAAAATTGGCTATAACCGTGCTGCGCGTATCGTTGAACAGTTAGAGATGCAGGGTATTGTCAGCCCTCCAGGACATAACTCAAATCGTGAAGTGTTGGCTCCACCGCCTCCGCCTCGAGATTGATTGGAAATAAGAATGAAAAAAATGTTGTTATCCCTGCTGCTGGTGGCACCTGCAGTATTTGCTTCTCCTCAGCAGGAATTGAATACCCGTTTGGCGAAGCTAAACAGCTTTACCGCTGAATTCGATCAAGTTGTGACCAGCCCTGAAGGGGACGTGATCAGTGAAGGTGAGGGCACGCTTGCGATGAAGCGCCCGAACTTATTCAATTGGGAAACCGTCACACCGGATGAAAACATTCTGATTTCAGACGGTAAAACGCTTTGGTATTACAGCCCGTTTATCGAGCAAGTCACCGCGATGTGGCTGGACGATGCGACGTCGCAAACCCCGTTTGTGCTTTTAACGCGTAACGATCCGAAGGATTGGAATAACTACGATGTCGAGCAAAACGGCAATACGTTCACACTTTCACCGAAACAAGCGTCTAACCTAGGTGAGTTTGTGGTGAGTGTAGAGCCCAACGGTCGTATTACCCAATTCTCCGTTGTCGAGCAAGACGGTCAAACCAGCAAGTTTGCGCTGGAAAATGTCAAGAATGTGTCGCCAAGCTCATCGCTTTTCAGCTTTACTGTTCCTAAAGGTGTTGAGCTGGATGACCAGCGGCAGTAATAGAGACCCTATTGTGAGTAACTGGCGTGAGTAATTTAAGTCTGGATTTCGCAGACGATTTCCGTCCCCTTGCGGCGCGTATGCGCCCCACAAATCTGGCCGAGTATATTGGCCAGAAGCACCTATTGTCTGAAGGCAAACCACTCCGACGAGCACTGGAAAGTGGCCACTTACATTCGATGATCTTATGGGGACCTCCGGGGACGGGGAAAACCACACTGGCAGAAGTGGCTGCGGGGTATGCGAACGCTGAAATAGAACGAGTGTCAGCGGTGACATCTGGTGTCAAAGATATTCGTCTTGCAATCGACAAAGCCAAAGAGAATCAGTTGGTAGGTCGCCGTACCATTTTGTTTGTAGACGAAGTACACCGCTTTAACAAAAGCCAGCAAGATGCGTTTCTTCCACATATTGAAAACGGCACCATTACTTTTATTGGTGCGACCACAGAAAACCCATCGTTTGAGTTAAATAACGCATTGTTATCACGCGCACGTGTTTACAAGCTTAAATCGCTCGACAGTGACGACATTCTTGAAGTTATCGAGCAGGCCTTGTCTGACAAGACACGTGGACTCGGAAATGAAACGTTATCGTTTGACCAAGACGTGAAAGAGCAATTGGCTAATTTCACGTCTGGTGATGCGCGCATGACGCTTAACTATTTAGAGCTTCTCAGCGACATGGCGGAGCCGGACAGTAAAGGCCAAAAACGCATCACGCTTGAACTTCTTGCTGAAGTTGCAGGTGAAAAAATCGCGCGCTTTGATAACAAAGGTGACCTTTGGTACGACTTGATTTCAGCGTTTCATAAGTCAGTTCGTGGTTCAAATCCTGATGCTGCCTTGTATTGGTATGCAAGGATAATCACGGCAGGTGGTGACCCGCTCTATGTCGCGCGTCGCTTGCTTGCTATCGCATCAGAAGATATTGGCAATGCAGACCCTCGTGCGATGGAAATTGCTATCAATGCATGGGATTGCTTCACTCGCGTCGGGCCAGCCGAAGGTGAGAGAGCCATCGCTCAAGCAGCAGTTTATATGGCGTGCGCAGCCAAAAGTAATTCAGTGTATACCGCGTGGAAACAAGCGTTATCTGACGCAAGAATGCACCCTGACTATGAAGTCCCAAATCATCTTCGCAACGCCCCCACCACGCTTATGAAAGAAATGGGATACGGCGATGGTTATCGGTATGCCCACGATGAGCCAAATGCTTATGCGGCAGGAGAGAGTTATTTCCCAACAGAAATGAAGGGGACCCGATACTACCATCCTGCAAATCGCGGCATGGAAATCAAAATCGCTGAGAAGTTGGCATTTCTTGAACAGTTAGACGCAAATAGCCCGCAAAAACGCTAGGAAATAGAGGGTATTTTGGGTATTGTTTAAAGCCATAAAAGCCCTCTTCTTCGGCAATACATTGAACCGTATTCCTTGGGCAAATCAATCTTATTGACGTTGTCATAATAGTGCGTGGCAACGTCAACTTTTTTCAGGCACTGTTTAACGATTCACAGGATTAACATGCTGGATTCAAAACTACTTCGTACCGAGCTGGACGATACAGCTGAAAAACTGGCACGTCGTGGCTTCAAGCTTGACGTTGACACTCTCCGTAACCTGGAAGAAAAGCGCAAATCGCTGCAAGTTCGCACCGAAGAGCTGCAAGCTGAGCGTAACGCGCGTTCCAAGTCCATCGGTCAAGCGAAGGCAAAAGGTGAAGACATCCAGCCACTACTGGCAGCAGTAGACAATCTGGGTGACGAGCTGAACAAAGCAAAAGCGGATCTGGCTGAACTGCAAGACCAACTGAACGATGTCATCATGGGTGTTCCAAACATCGCAGACGACGCTGTGCCAGTAGGCAAAGATGAGTCAGAGAACGTTGAAATCACCGTTTGGGGCGAGCCTAAGTCTTACGACTTCGACGTGAAAGATCACGTTGATTTGGGTGAAATGTCTGGCGGTTTGGATTTCGCGAGCGCAGTTAAGCTGTCTGGTTCACGTTTCATCGTGATGAAAGGCCAAATGGCGCGTCTGCACCGTGCGATCGCTCAGTTCATGCTGGACTTGCACACCACTGAGCACGGTTACACTGAAATGTATGTACCGTACTTGGTCAACGCAGACAGCCTATTCGGTACGGGTCAGTTGCCTAAATTTGGTGAAGACTTGTTCCACACCCAACCTGCGACTGAAGAAGGCGTAGGCATGTCACTGATCCCAACGGCAGAAGTTCCTCTGACCAACTTGGTACGTGACGAAATCGTAGACGAAGCAGATCTGCCAATTCGCATGACTGCGCACACGCCTTGTTTCCGTTCAGAAGCAGGCTCTTACGGTCGCGACACGCGTGGTCTGATCCGTATGCACCAATTTGATAAAGTTGAGTTGGTACAAATCGTTAAGCCAGAAGATTCAATGGCTGCTCTGGAAGAACTGACTGGCCACGCTGAGAAAGTACTTCAACTGCTGAACCTGCCTTACCGTAAAGTTATCCTGTGTACAGGTGACATGGGCTTTGGTTCTGCTAAGACTTACGATTTGGAAGTTTGGGTTCCTGCACAGAACACCTACCGTGAAATCTCTTCATGTTCAAACATGACTGATTTCCAAGCGCGTCGTATGCAAGCTCGCTTCCGTCGTAAAGGCGAGAAGAAGCCTGAGCTGCTGCACACGCTGAACGGTTCAGGTCTGGCAGTTGGTCGCACAATGGTTGCTATCATGGAAAACTACCAGCAAGCTGATGGTCGTATCGAAGTGCCAGAAGTACTTCGCCCATACATGGGTGGTCTGACACACATTGGCTAATGCTAAATTGTGTTGTAAAAGCCGGCTTTCTAGCCGGCTTTTTTGTGCTTGCTTCTTTATTTGAGCAGAGGGCATCGTTTAAAAATCCCTCAGTTTTTTAGTGGGATTATTTGTAGAGAATGGTCAAAAGCGTGGACTCTATGAATAATGCTATCTTATTAATATATATATTAATTTATTAGCTCAATTGTGTAAGTCACTAATAAAACGACTACTTATCATTTTCTTCTGAATTAATCGTCTAGTATTACTTATTAGAATACTGTCTCATTCATCGAAAGGTAGTGTCGTATGCGAGTTAATAATCCTGTAACTGAGAAGGAAGTCCGGTTTCCTGCCGATTACAACTTGCTCTCAACCACCGACACACGCGGTATCATCAAGTATGCGAGTGATGAGTTCTGCGAGGTTGCTGGCTACACGAGAGAAGAATTAATCGGACAACCTCATAATATGGTCCGCCATCCATCCATGCCTCCAGCGGCTTTCCAAAATATGTGGGACTACATAAAAAATGGCCGGTCTTGGATGGGATTGGTGAAAAATAGAAATAAAGATGGTGACCATTACTGGGTGAACGCGTTTGCGTCTCCAATCAAGAAAAACGGTCAAATTGTAGAATATCAATCTGTTCGCATGGTGCCGGATCGTAAGGCGGTAGACCGCGCTGAAAAAGTCTATCCACAACTCTTAGCAGGTAAAACGCCATCTGCATTGAAAATGCCCAGAAGCAGACTTTGGCAGCGCGCTCTCATGTGGTTTGTTCCTGGTGCAGTAGTGGCTGGCACTGCGGGGTTCTTCGCAGGATTTGCAGCGACCGTTGCCGTGCAATTTCTCTGGTCTGTTATTGCGATCTACATGTTAACTCGTCGGCTTGAGAGTGTGACCAAGCTGGCTAAAGAAGCATACGACAACCCATTAATGGAATATCTCTACAACGGCTCTATCGATGATGTTTCTGAAATAGAGCTAGCACTGAAGATGCGAGCAGCAGAACTGAATGCGGTTGTAGGCCGGATTATGGATGGCAGTGACCAAGTCTTGTCGGCAGCCAGCATTGCGAAAGAAAACGGACAGCGAACAACGAGCAATCTAGACCGTCAAAATGCGGAAACTGACCAGATTGCAGCCGCTATCAACGAAATGTCTGCCACTGCCAATGATATGTCGGGGAACACTCAAGGGGCATCAGATGCAGCCATGGAGGCGCAAGATGCCACGTTGGCTGGAATGGAAACTGTCGGCAAAACGGTGGATGCTATCCAGAATCTGGCGAAGCAGCTTAGCGATGCATCCAGTGTTATTTCAGAGCTAGAAGAGCACGGGAAACGCATTGGTGCGGTGTCGGATGTTATTCAAGGTATCGCAGAACAAACTAACTTGCTTGCACTCAACGCGGCAATTGAGGCTGCTCGTGCTGGCGAGCAAGGGCGAGGCTTTGCTGTTGTTGCTGACGAAGTACGTGCGCTTGCTCAGCGCACTCAGGAATCAACATCTGAAATCCAAGACGTGATTTCACTCATCCAAAACGGCACCCAACAAGCCGTTGACGCGATGTCACGAGGTACGACGCTTTCGGTTGAATGTGTCAGCAGTGCTGAGCAAGCAGGTGATGTGCTGCGACGCTCACAGGAACTTGTTGCCAATATCAATGACAGAAACCATCAGGTCGCCACAGCAGTTGAAGAACAGGCGGCGGTATCAAATGAAATGAACGGCAATATCCAGCAAGTTTCTGAGCTTTCGCATCAGTCTTTGGGAATAGCCAAAGATACAGTGCAAGAAGCTGAACGCTTGGTGACCTTATTGACTGACCAAAAAACATTGGTCGCACAATTTAGGCGCGTCGGCTAAATGATTTACGGTACGAAAAAGGCCTGCAATGCAGGCCTTTTTCGTGTTTGCAGTTTACGGCTGTTTAATGGCTACTACTTTTTGTGGTTGCTTGATGATCGCGGTGTGATTTTCAGTGGTCAGTACGGCCAATTCGCCATCAAACAAATGTAAAAGTATCACGCTTAGGTCCTGACTTATTTTTGTCAGTGAACTTGGTGGAATATCGCCATCTACAGATTGAATCACTGAATCAAAACGATGATCTACCCGATCGAATGCCAGTGAGACATCCGCGTTACAGATCAGGGATAACTGATTCATCCGTTTTTGCAGTATGCAGCTCTGCAATTTGACTGACTGCCATGCTGCTGTTTTCCCATCAACAAGGCGCATGACGGCTTGTTCGAAACGAAGCTGTGCTTCTTTAGTATCAATCCATGTTTGCCAGAAGGCTTGGTACTCTTCGTACAGGGTATCCTCACCGGTTTCGCTGATATAGGAGCGGGTGATTTCATCAATGATATAAATAAGGTGATCTGATGTGCGATGGTGAATGGCAAACCAAGCAGCCTTTGACTGAGTGGGCAGGGCTGCGAGAGCTTGGTCCATCCTAGATCCTAGAACGCGAAACAGAGGACCTTGAGCAGACGTGCATTGCTGCTGCATCTCTTCGCAAAAGGCACTGATTTCTTCACGTGCTTTTGTTGCTTGAGGAGACTGAGGGCAGCGCGAGTATCTGACGTTGTGGTCGTGTAGCATCCACAGAAGAGTGCGAAGAGAGCGCATTTGTGATTTGTATTGTTCTTGGCGAGACTGACGTGTGCTTGATAACCCTTTGGTGGCTTGGATTAGCCAGTTTGGTGTTAGGACTGTGAGCAATGACATATCTTTTTCCTCTGTTCTGAGCCTGAACTCATACTGCAGAGTGTGTGCCAATCTAATTAATGCTTTAAATACAATGTGTTATTAGTTTTTATTTAAAGTTCTTGCTCATTATCGAGGCAAGAATGACCCAATTAAGTGCAAGAATTGTGAGTTGTATCTCTGAATGATTGCGTGAATAGACAGGGGTGTATAGATGCTCGGCGTCAGAAAATAAAAAAGGAGCCTATTGGCTCCTTTTTTTCTCGCGTAGCGACATTACATCACACGCATACCTGGTTGTGCACCTTCGTGCGGTTCCAGCAGCCACAGATCTTTACCACCCGGGCCAGCTGCCAGAATCATACCTTCTGACATGCCAAACTTCATTTTACGTGGTTTCAGGTTAGCGACGACGACAGTGTACTTACCAATCAAGTCTTCTGGGTTGTACGCAGACTTGATACCAGAGAACACCTGACGAGTTTCGCCACCGATATCCAATTGGAACTTCAGCAGCTTGTCCGCTTTTGGCACTGACTCACACGAGATGATTTTTGCAATACGTAGGTCAACTTTAGCAAAGTCATCGAACTCGATTTCTGGTGCAATTGGCTCGTCTGCTAGAGGGCCTTTTGCTTTCTCAGCAACAGCCTTCTCGGCAGCAGCATCTTCTTTTGATGCTTCAACCATGGCTTCAACGTGCTTAGGATCGATGCGGCTGAACAGTGCTTTGAATGCGTTCACTTTGTGTGACGTCAAAGGTTGAGCAATGCTTTCCCACGTCAGTGTTTCATTCAAGAATGCTTCTGAGCGAGCAGTCAATTCAGGCATGACAGGTTTCAAGTAAGCCATCAGTACTCGGAACAGGTTAATACCCATAGTACAGATAGCTTGAAGCTCAGCGTCTTTGCCTTCTTCTTTCGCAACAACCCAAGGTGCTTTTTCATCCACGTATTGGTTGGCTTTATCAGCCAGTGCCATGATTTCGCGGATTGCTCGGCTGTATTCACGCTTCTCGTAAAGATCGCCAATGCGCTCTGCTGCGTCAGCAAACTCTGCGTACAGTGCTGGCTCTAAGCATTCCGCAGACAGCATGCCGTCGAAACGCTTGGCGATGAAGCCCGCGTTACGTGATGCAAGGTTAACCACTTTGTTCACGATGTCAGAGTTAACGCGTTGAACGAAATCATCCAGGTTAAGATCGAGATCGTCGATGCGATTGTTAAGTTTCGCTGTGTAGTAGTAACGCAGACATTCTGGGTCTAGGTGTTTCAGGTAAGTGCTCGCTTTGATGAACGTACCTTTAGACTTAGACATTTTCGCGCCGTTCACCGTTACGTAGCCGTGCACGAAAACGTTGGTCGGTTTACGGAAGCCAGAGCCTTCCAGCATTGCTGGCCAGAACAGGCTGTGGAAGTAAACGATGTCTTTACCGATGAAGTGGTAAAGCTCTGCGTCGCTTTCTTTCTTCCAGTACTCGTCGAAGTCCACTGCGCTGTTTTTGTCACAGTAGTTTTTGAACGAGCCCATGTAGCCGATAGGTGCGTCCAGCCATACGTAGAAGTATTTGCCTGGTTCGCCTGGGATTTCAAAGCCGAAGTACGGTGCGTCACGAGAGATGTCCCACTGTTGCAGGCCAGACTCGAACCACTCGTTCATCTTGTTTGCCATTTCTTCTTGCAGCGCACCAGACTTGGTCCACGCTTGCAGCATGTCACCAAACTGTGGCAAGTCGAAGAAGAAGTGCACAGAATCTTTCATGACTGGGGTCGCACCGCTCACCGCTGATTTTGGATTGATCAGATCGGTTGGGCTGTACGTTTCACCACAGTTGTCACAGTTATCACCGTATTGGTCTTCTGCTTTACATTTCGGGCAAGTGCCTTTTACGAAACGGTCTGGCAGAAACATTTCTTTTTCTGGGTCAAACAGCTGTGAAATGGTACGGCTATTGATGAAACCGTTGTTTTTCAGCTGGGTGTAGATGTACGACGCCAGTTCACGGTTCTCATCGCTGTGTGTGCTGTGATAGTTATCAAAACTGATGTCAAAGCCTGCGAAATCTGCTTCGTGCTCTTTTTGCATCTCGGCGATCATGGCTTCAGGCTCGATACCCAGTTGCTGAGCTTTCAGCATGATAGGCGTACCGTGCGCATCGTCTGCACAAATGAAGTTTACAGTGTTGCCACGCAGGCGCTGATAACGCACCCATACGTCTGCCTGAATATGCTCTAGCATATGACCCAAATGGATTGAGCCATTCGCGTAAGGCAGGGCACAGGTAACCAGAATTTTACGTTGGTTTGCAGCCATAATTTAGAATGTTCGCTTTTGACAAATGAATCGGATGAATGCCGCAAATCTTACCTGATACGCGTTGGAATGCCTAGCTTTCACCGTGTTATTCACCTTTCGGCAGCGCATTTCATATTTAGGCACGAAAACCGTGTGAAACAGGGGAAAATTCATTAGGCTAAAAGGAGTTTCACAATTCTAGGTCGGAGAGCCTTCCTGCTATGTTTCTTGGTCGTGATAAAACCCAGCCCAAAGATTTAAACGATGTCATTTCATTTCTTAATCAATTTGAGCATCCTGCCCTCATCCTTGATTGGGCAAGCCACAAAGGTTTAGTGACGCAATCAAAAAAAGGCGACATCTCAGTGACGTTTCCTTTTGCAGCTAACGCTGTTATCCAGTCCCTTACCGAGTGGTTGAGTGCGAAGCAAAGCGATGGGGAGGCTATTCCGGACCTGGCCATTTCTTCGCGTGTTGTGCCAATGAAAGCGGGCGATAAAACGCAATTGAAGGGTGTGAAAAACCTGCTGGTCGTTAGTTCGGCAAAAGGCGGGGTCGGCAAGTCGACGACGTCTGTCAATCTCGCGCTCGCTTTAAAAGCACAGGGAGCAAAGGTAGGCATTCTAGATGCAGACATTTATGGCCCGTCCTTACCCATCATGCTTGGCACAAAAGGAAAACAGCCGATCACGCTTGATGGGAAATTGATGGAGCCTATCGAAGCACACGGATTATACAGTAATTCTATTGGTTATTTGGTGCCGGATGAAGACGCCATGGTATGGCGGGGACCGATGGCATCAAAAGCGTTTGCGCAACTCGTGAATGAAACTCGATGGCCAGATATTGATTATCTCATTGTTGATATGCCGCCGGGCACGGGTGATATTCAGCTAAGCCTTGCTCAACAATTCCCCGTCACGGCAGCGATCGTCGTAACCACACCACAGGACCTTGCATTAGCGGATGCTATTAAGGGCGTCGCAATGTTTGAAAAAGTCGCGGTCCCGGTACTCGGTGTCGTAGAGAACATGAGCTACCATATTTGCAGCCAATGTGGTCATCATGAAGCGATCTTCGGTCACGGTGGGGCGGTAAAAATGGCAGAACAGTATGGTTTGTCGTTGCTCGGTCAGGTTCCTTTGCATATTCAAATCCGAGAGGATATAGACGCAGGTAACCCGACCGTGGAGTCTGCCTCGGACAGTGAGTTCTCGACTATCTATAAACAGCTAGCACTTAATGTTGCCAGTCAGCTTTATTGGCGTGGCGATGCATCGGCTGAATCAATCGCGATCACAACGGTGGGTTGACGCGCTTTTTCTTCAATACCGATGAGGGGTTGGACAATGCGCACTCAATGTGATGAAACTTTGGGCATCTTGCCTTAATTTGAGATTCTCATCACAAATTTAGATAGAAAGCGCGAGTTCAACTCCCTATAATCAGGCGGTTTATTTCTCGCCATATTTCCGGGTATTCATTTATGAGTGACAACAACCAATGTGTCATTATCGGTATCGCAGGGGCTTCTGCGTCCGGTAAAAGTTTGATCGCCAGTACAATCTATCAGGAACTCAAAGAAAAAGTGGGCGATCACCAGATCGGTGTTATCACGGAAGACCGCTACTATCGCGACCAAGGTCACCTAAGCATGGAAGACCGTGTTAAGACGAACTACGATCATCCGCAGGCACTTGATCACGACCTTTTATGCAAGCACCTGAACGAGTTGATGGAAGGCAAATCTGTAGAAGTGCCTCAATATAGCTACTCAGAGCATACCCGTATGGAAGAGACCTCCACAATGACACCGAAAAAGGTGATCATTCTGGAAGGTATCCTTCTTCTGACTGATCCGCGTCTACGCGACATCATGCACGCAAGTATTTTCATGGACACTCCTTTGGATATCTGTCTTCTGCGCCGTGTAAAACGTGACGTAGCAGAGCGTGGCCGCACAATGGAATCAGTACTGGAGCAATACCAGAAAACGGTTCGCCCAATGTTTATGCAATTCATTGAGCCATCGAAACAATACGCGGACATTATTGTTCCTCGCGGTGGCAAGAACCGAATCGCGATCGATGTGCTTAAAGCACACATTGCCAAACTGCTTAAAGCATAAAATAGAAAAGCCGGACACGAGTCCGGCTTTTTTTATGTCATTTTAAAAATGTGACTTTTTGACTTTGTTAGTATTCATTGAAATTGCATGATCGTCAGCAAAATTTGCATCTGCGATTCGATAAAATAGTCGAAATTTCGTTCGCCTCAGATAAGGAACTGATTACCATCATGAAAAAGCTTCTTTATGTCCTACTTGGTTTGGTGCTACTGGTTGTTATCGCCATTGGCGTTATTGTGGCCGTCATCAACCCGAATGACTTTAAGCCGCTGATCGCTGACGAAGTGAAAAAGGCGACAGGGCGTGAGCTGGTCATTGATGGTGATATCAGTTGGCGTTTTTGGCCAAGTTTAGGCTTGTCAGTTGAAAAGCTGGCGTTTAAAAACCCGAACGGATTCGCTGAACCCAATATGTTGAAACTCGACAAGGCTGAAATGTCTGTCGCTGTCATGCCACTGCTTTCTGATCAACTAGATATAGGTATGGTGAGTTTGTATGGCGCACATGTCTTTATTCAAACCTTGCCAAACGGAACAAGTAACTTAGATGGCTTGTCAGGAGAGCCTGCGCCTGCTGATAAAAACGAATCTAAAGAAACGACGCCAACAGAGACACCCGCAAACGACCCTAAACCTGCTGCGGCATGGACAATAACCATTGGTGGCTTGGACGTTGTTGATGCCAGTGCCACGGTCCGTGATGATAAAGCGCATACCAAGAGTGAAATTAGCTCGCTCAACCTGAATATCGGCAAGCTGGAAACCGGCGTTTGGGTGTCAATTGATTTTGATGTCACGGGTAAACAAAATGCACTGACGTTTAATGCGAAAGGCAGTGCAGAGGCCATGATTGAAAAAGACATCATGAAGTCTCAATTGCGTAAGCTTGCGCTCTCCGCCAGTGCTTCAGATGCGCAAATAACGTTGGATAACGTTAGCCTGAATGCAGACCAATTAGGTTTGGGTGTACCGATGGCGTTGAGCTTCGAAGCAAAAGGCAATGCAAACGACATGGCGTTTGATGCAAAAGGCAAAGCGTCTTTGAATGTCAATGAAGCTATTTCATTGATTACTGCGACAGATCTTGAGCTAAGCAGTCAGGTTTCAGGTAAAGGCCTTCCCCGCCCAGAAATGAAGATTGGATTCAGCGGTGACGTAGAATTTGATAACAAAGCACAGAAAGCATCACTAACCAGCATGAAAGCGTCCGTTGATGAACTGGTGGTGGACGGTGAAGCGAGCGTGGTGCTAGCGGACATTCCCGCAGTGCGTTTTGATGTCCACAGCCCAAAAATTGATGTGGATGCGTTCTTGGGAACTGCCCCCGCTCAAGGAGATAAGCCAACAGGCGACAGCGATAAACCTGCAACGCCTTCCACTTCTCCTGTGACTAAGCAGCCATTGAGTGATGTAGAGCCTGATTTGTCTGCACTTAAAACACTCGATATCGCGGGTGTGATCACCATTGATGACTTTATTGCCAGCAATGTGCAAGTGACGGACGTGATGGCAAACTTTGCGGTTAACCGCGGTAAAGTCGCAATCAATCAGTTCGATGCGAAATTGTATGGCGGTACGATTGCGGCGAAAGGCAGTTTAGATGCGACGGTGTCACCAGCGCGTTATCAAGTTACGAAAGGCATTAAAAACGTCAATGTTCAACCTTTGTTGATTGCAGCCGCGGGGCAGGACATGCTGTCGGGTAAAGGTAATATCGATGTGAATGTCAGTGGTGTGGGCTTATCAGAAAGGCGCCTACGTAGCGGCATTACGGGTACCATCGCAGTGAATTTTGCGGATGGATCCATCAATGGCATCAATATTCCCGAGATGATCCGTGAAGCGAAAGCAACACTCAAAGGCAAGCGCGCTGAATACGTTGAAGAATCGCGTAAAACAGACTTTAGCGGTATGAGCGGGACCTTCAATTTGGGTAAAGGAATTGCATCCACGCGTAACTTAAAAGTTGAAGCTCCGGCTCTTCGTGTACACAGTGAAGGGCAGACAAACCTGCTCAATGAGACACTGGACTTTGACGTGTTCGTTTCAGTGGTTGGAACCAGTAAAGGTCAGGGCGGTAAAGATATTGACGAGCTGAAAGATCTTACTATCCCCGTGAAGGTAAATGGCACTTGGCAGGCTCCCGGTTACGAGCTTGATGTGAAAGCACTGCTGTCGAGCAACAAAGTACTGGAAGAAAAAGCGCGAAAAGAAGCTGAGCGTGGTTTGAAAAAACTGCTGGGTGATAAAGCGGAAGATGACAAAGTGAAACAGGTTACCGATAAGCTCTTGAAAGGCCTGTTTAACTAATTTCATTGCTCGATGAAGAAGCCACCTTAAGGTGGCTTTTTTTATGGTGTGTACAAGGGAGAGCGTGGCTTAGCTACCAGCCTCAAAGGGCGTGTTTATGCTGTTTGATAGCCAGTTTATGGAAATGGCTGCAAACAACGATTTGGAGTTAACGGTAAGAAAAGTGAAAAGAGCAAAGGTTTACGCCTTTGCTCTTTTCAAGGTTATGCGCGGGCTTTCTTTTTAGATTTTTCGTTTTTCAATATATCTTGTAGTGCTGCCAACAAATCAACGGCAGACAATATCCCGACCAGTGCATCGGTTTTATCGAGAACGGGGAGTGCGCCCACGTTATGATCCATGATAGTTTTATTTGCTTTAGACAAGGTTTCATAGGTTCGGCAGGTGACTACCTCTTTCTCCATAACATCGCCAACGGTTAAATCGTCGGAAAGGAGATAAGGGTGTTCGATATCGGGTGTTTCATCTGCCCAGTTTGGTCTGCGTAATTGCCGGTCACTGATAATGCCAACCAATTCATCGCCATCAACAACGGGCAAATGTCGAATATCTTCGTCTCTCATTAAGAAATAGGCTTCTCTTACGCCCATTTGAGGGTCAATCGTGATGAGTTTTCGTGTCATATAGTCTGATACTTTTCCTGGCATCCTATCTCTTCTCCTCATTAATCGTCTCACTTTAAAACCTACAAAAAGTAAGGCCTAAATGTTGAGACCAAGGACACAGAAACTTATTGGCGATAGCGAAAGTACGTAACGAAATATTTAACTCTTGGGACCAGCAACGCTATCATCCCAAGCCAATATACCTAAGTGAGAGATTCAGAGCACTTGAGTATGTAACGATAAATAACTATGGAAAGCGTTAATGGATTCGATCTCTCAGGCGGCACTTGGTGCCGCTGTAGCTGGCTTGATTGCAGGAAAAAAGTGCTCACCGAAAATACTGCTTGCCGGTGCGGCTCTTGGCACGTTGCCAGACTTAGATGTGCTTTTAGATTATGGCGATCCTATCTCAAACATGATCAAACATAGAGGATTCAGTCATTCTTTGTTTGTCCTCATCCCATTTTCCACGTTGCTGGCGATTGTTTGGCAGCGATTTGTTGCTAAAACGTGGTCATTAGGGCAACTGTGGCTACTGATTACCGCAGCCTTGGTGACGCACCCGATCTTGGATTCTTTTACGACCTATGGCACGCAACTTTTCTGGCCTTTGAATGTGCCGCCCGTGGCGATATCGAGTATTTTTATCATTGATCCGCTCTACACACTTCCCATGCTCATTCCTGTGCTGGCTGCATTTATCTGGCGCAGTCGAGCGTCAAAACTATGTGGTGTGGGGCTTGCGCTATCGACCTTGTATTTAGGCTGGTCACTCATCGCAATGGGGATGATTAAAGATCGCGTTGAAGAAAACGTAGCGGGAACGCATCTGGAAGGTCAACCTGTATTTATTGCGCCAACGCCGCTTAATACCGTGCTGTGGCGGGTTGTTGTGTTAGACGACGATAAATACTGGGAAGGGTTAGCGTCATTAAAGGATGAGGACCCAACTATCGATTGGATGCCGATGGTGCGTGGAGACTGGCCGTTTCCCGTGAAGTCAGCATTGCTTACGGATTTTGAGTATTTTACCGATGGTTTTGTCCGATTCCAGCAAGAAGGGGTAGGCCTCACTGTGACAGACTTGCGATTAGGGATGGCAATGTACCAGCCGTTCAAATTTATTGTGGCTGAACAAGGGGAAGACCAAGTATGGCAGGTGGTGGAACCTAAACAAGTAGACCCTGGCCCATTGTTACCTAGGCAGATTCCGGCGTTGTGGATGCGGCTTCTTGGCTGGCAAAGTATTGATGCCATGCTTTGTAATGAGCATGATTGTTTCCGAGATTAGTAGAAAACAGGGCTCACTTAAGAG
>NZ_JAJUBB010000049.1 GCF_028683135.1 Enterovibrio qingdaonensis | reverse complement strand
ATAGGGGAGCCGTAGGGAAACCGAGTCTTAACTGGGCGAATGAGTTGCATGACGTAGACCCGAAACCGAGTGATCTAGCCATGGGCAGGTTGAAGATTGAGTAACATCAATTGGAGGACCGAACCGACTAATGTTGAAAAATTAGCGGATGACTTGTGGCTAGGGGTGAAAGGCCAATCAAACTCGGAGATAGCTGGTTCTCCCCGAAAGCTATTTAGGTAGCGCCTCGGACGAATACTACTGGGGGTAGAGCACTGTTAAGGCTAGGGGGTCATCCCGACTTACCAACCCTTTGCAAACTCCGAATACCAGTAAGTAATATCCGGGAGACACACGGCGGGTGCTAACGTCCGTCGTGGAGAGGGAAACAACCCAGACCGCCAGCTAAGGTCCCAAAGTTATCGCTAAGTGGGAAACGATGTGGGAAGGCTCAGACAGCCAGGATGTTGGCTTAGAAGCAGCCATCATTTAAAGAAAGCGTAATAGCTCACTGGTCGAGTCGGCCTGCGCGGAAGATGTAACGGGGCTAAGCGATACACCGAAGCTGCGGCATCAGTCTTTTAGACTGTTGGGTAGGGGAGCGTTCTGTAAGCCGTTGAAGGTGTACTGAGAAGTATGCTGGAGGTATCAGAAGTGCGAATGCTGACATGAGTAACGACAAAGGGGGTGAAAAACCTCCTCGCCGGAAGACCAAGGGTTCCTGTCCAACGTTAATCGGGGCAGGGTAAGTCGACCCCTAAGGCGAGGCCGAAAGGCGTAGTCGATGGGAAACGGGTTAATATTCCCGTACTGCTTATAACTGCGATGGGGGGACGGAGAAGGCTAGGTGGGCCTCGCGACGGTTGTCGAGGTTCAAAGGTGTAGGCTGTATTCTTAGGCAAATCCGGGAATACATTAAGGCTGAGACCTGATGTCGAGTCACTACGGTGATGAAGTCATTGATGCCATGCTTCCGGGAAAAGCCTCTAAGCTTCAGGTTATAAGGAATCGTACCCCAAACCGACACAGGTGGTCGGGTAGAGAATACCAAGGCGCTTGAGAGAACTCGGGTGAAGGAACTAGGCAAAATGGTACCGTAACTTCGGGAGAAGGTACGCTGCCCGCGGTGAAGTCCCTTGCGGATGGAGCTATGGGCAGTCGCAGATACCAGGTGGCTGCAACTGTTTATTAAAAACATAGCACTGTGCAAAATCGAAAGATGACGTATACGGTGTGACGCCTGCCCGGTGCCGGAAGGTTAATTGATGGGGTTATCTTCGGAGAAGCTCTTGATCGAAGCCCCGGTAAACGGCGGCCGTAACTATAACGGTCCTAAGGTAGCGAAATTCCTTGTCGGGTAAGTTCCGACCTGCACGAATGGCGTAATGATGGCCACGCTGTCTCCACCCGAGACTCAGTGAAATTGAAATCGCAGTGAAGATGCTGTGTACCCGCGGCTAGACGGAAAGACCCCGTGAACCTTTACTACAGCTTGGCACTGAACATTGACCCTACATGTGTAGGATAGGTGGGAGGCTTTGAAGCAAGTACGCCAGTATTTGTGGAGCCGTCCTTGAAATACCACCCTTGTATGCTTGATGTTCTAACGTAGGCCCCTTATCGGGGTTGCGGACAGTGCCTGGTGGGTAGTTTGACTGGGGCGGTCTCCTCCCAAAGAGTAACGGAGGAGCACGAAGGTGGGCTAATCACGGTCGGACATCGTGAGGTTAGTGCAATGGCATAAGCCCGCTTGACTGCGAGAATGACGGTTCGAGCAGGTGCGAAAGCAGGTCATAGTGATCCGGTGGTTCTGAATGGAAGGGCCATCGCTCAACGGATAAAAGGTACTCCGGGGATAACAGGCTGATACCGCCCAAGAGTTCATATCGACGGCGGTGTTTGGCACCTCGATGTCGGCTCATCACATCCTGGGGCTGAAGTCGGTCCCAAGGGTATGGCTGTTCGCCATTTAAAGTGGTACGCGAGCTGGGTTTAGAACGTCGTGAGACAGTTCGGTCCCTATCTGCCGTGGGCGTTGGATGATTGAGAGGGGCTGCTCCTAGTACGAGAGGACCGGAGTGGACGAACCTCTGGTGTTCGGGTTGTCACGCCAGTGGCATTGCCCGGTAGCTAAGTTCGGAATCGATAACCGCTGAAAGCATCTAAGCGGGAAGCGAGCCTCAAGATGAGTCATCCCTAGGACTATAAGTCCTCTAAAGGGTTGTTGGAGACTACGACGTAGATAGGTCAGGTGTGTAAGCGCTGCGAGGCGTTGAGCTAACTGATACTAATTGCCCGTGAGGCTTAACCATACAACACCCAAGGGGTTTTGACGGACTCA
>NZ_JAJUBB010000048.1 GCF_028683135.1 Enterovibrio qingdaonensis | reverse complement strand
GTCACATTACGGTTTACATAGAATATGAGCTTGAACGCCGTACTCTCTACATGAACTAACAAATGTATTAATAAGCCAAATTAACTGTACGTAATGAGGCTTACATTTATAGTTAGGGTTACTGATTTTCCTTAGCTCTGATGTAAGCTTACTTTTCCTCAAAAATGGAGTAGCAAGAACTATTTTCTTTATCGCATTTGGGTTTTGATTTAAATTATCTAACGCATTTTCGAGGTCACTCCAGTTAGTAGCACCCGTCACCCTAGGGATCTGTGTAGACTCATAGCATTGGTCCCATTCATTCTCATACTTAGTTTTAAAAAGCTTCTTATCAGCTTGAGTTCGACCGATATTTTTTAATGCTTGAGCAACTACTTCATGAAATGCACTTGCTCCATAAGTATCTTTTTTGACAAATTTTGAGTGAATAAAAGCAATTTCTGATACCGCTCCATTATTTTTAATTGCTATATGATCAGCCCACTCGTCATTCATATCGTCACAAATAGTGATGTCGTAACTTTGGCAATACCCATCCTCAACAGCTCTGAACAAAGATGAGGTAGGAAAACGATCTAGCGTGTTTAAATGTGGTTTTTCTTTCTCGCTAGCGACACTGCCAAAATTAAAACTGTCATCGAACACATTAAGGATATAGTCAATGCTCTCTAGCAAGCTACCATCTTCAAAACATGAACGTGAGTAGTACGAATAGGTTGGAGTATCGAATATTGCAGAGAATGTTTTTTCCTTATTCAGATAACCAGTCAATGTATATTCTTCAGTTGAATCTTCAACAATAATTGAACTCAACAAAGAACTTCTTACTGTGATTACGGTTTTTGCGCAAGTAATGCTTAGAGGAATTTTTACCCAACGAAAATCAGCTTCATTATTTATGATTCGAATAGGTGATCTCAGTTGATTGAATAGTTTCTTAATTTGTATGTTAGTAAGAGCTGTTCCATCTGTAGTTTTTAAAGTGGCGGTCCCAGTAGTAACTTTCTCTTCAATTTCACTTACGTCGAGAAACAAGCCAACCACAACATGCCCTGACTTTATGATGTCCTCTAGGCAAATCGGAGATGCAAAATTATTCAAAAACTCACTTGCGTTAGTAGTTATATTGAGTTCATTTTTAGTTTCAATTGCCCAATCGATTAAACCATCTAAAGACGATTTCTTATCTCGATGGCTTACACGAGAGGTGCTAGGCGTTAACGTATATACCTCTGTACCAATTTTCATTCTGAAGTTAGTCGGTATGGAGCGACTTGAAGATGCGGTAGGAATAATACCGTTTAAGCTTTTTGCTTCGAGGGATCGAGAACGTATTACAGCATTAGATATACTCATGTTTTTCATTGCAACGCGTTCATATTCAGGGTGCTGACTACCAAAAAAATGACAAAACTTATCGTACTCGTACTCTTTAATACATTTTTCAAATAGTTTTTCAGGCGAGTCTATGTATTTCTTTAGTATGACTAATGCATCATCACACTCTAACAACAATAAGTAAGCATACTTATCCTCTGTAACACCACTACCGGATAAGAAAGATGGTTCAGCTTGCACTTTATAAGCAACTAAAGAGTATGTCGCATCATTCCCTGTTATAGTCGTATGCTGCTGCCTAACTATGTTAAACAGGTAATTTCCCACTCTATCTTCTGAAAGACTTCGAAACGCCTTTCTAACCGATGTTGCCGATAAACTTTTATTTAGTTTATAAAACTGTGCATTCTTACTGATACATAAATCATCTATACTCATATTTGACACCGAATTGAATAATCCATCGGAACTATACAACAATTCACCCTGTTTCATATATGAGATCAATCAATAATTACGACTATTGCAGTGAACCTTGTGACATAACGCTTGCATAACACGTTTACTACTATGCAGATTAAACTGAATTTTACCGCCATAAACACAAAAACCAAAGACAAACCTACAATGCCGAATGTAGTAAATCGTGTTGATGCATTTGTTATATGATTATGCGCCTACACTATTTGGTAACAACGGTGGCGGAGTTACTACCAATGGGATTGGTAAAGGCACAGGGTCTACATTATTAAAGTAAATTTCTTTCAAGGAAGTACACATTCCATCGAAATCAGGAAACATTGTAGCTGTATTAATACCCATAAGATTGAGTTCATTCATGATTACTCTGCGCTCTTTAATTGGTAATAACGCGTAATAAAGAAAGTTCTTACCTGTTGTTTTATTAATATTATCTAAATAAGCTTCTACATCAGGAACATTTGTAACTGTCGTTACCGCCATTTGAGAAACTAACCGTTGATTATTTATAGCACTAGGCCTAAATTCTGAGAGAAATGGAATTTCAGCATTTAAAAATGGCACTTGCATGTAAGAATTGCGCCATAATTGAAAATCAAACATGTATATTTTAACAAAACCGTTAGCATCGACATTTCTTGGATCAACATCTTTTAATGCAAAATATGCGGCGATATAAGGCGACATTGTCCAGTCAAGTAACGGGGTAGGAAAACCATGATGTTGCAGTTTAGCGAGAAAACCACCTACTTTTTCTTCATTCTTAAAATCTTCAATATTATAGCCAAATGAAGCTGCTTGATAACTTACTTCCGGAAGTATTTTATCAAAATAGTCTTTCCAATTAATGCCGTTTTTAGCTGCATATCTTTGAAATGTTGTTTCCAATTTCCATGATAGATCCTTTTGACCACGGAAAAAATAAGTGTGATTATTTTTTACTAGATCAGAAATCCAATTTTTATAACTAGCCCAAGAGTTTATCATTACTTTCCTTAATCATATAACGCCGCATT
>NZ_JAJUBB010000047.1 GCF_028683135.1 Enterovibrio qingdaonensis | reverse complement strand
TGGCGGCGTTAGCTGCGTGAACTCAATGTAATATGCAAACCTAAAATAGCTATAAAATGAAAAATTGTTTATTTCCTATTAATATGGGCACTTTAATTTCGATATAAAAAATTCAGGGGAAGTAGTGGTAACTTTTTATAAATATTTGGCTCTTGATAAAGCCGAAATGTCATTGTTTAATATATTTTTCGTCTCGCTAATTTTATTTTCATGCGCTATTGGAAGGCCACCTGTTTGGGAATGTTTTCTAGATACCCCTATATATAATATTTTGGTGAGTGATGTATTATCAAATATTATTATTTCATTATCTGCCTCGATGATTGTGGCTTATGTGTTTCATTACGTTAGTTGCTTGCATGTAAAGATAAATCAAGCAAAAGATTTATTGCCAATTATTAGCTTAGGTGCAATACGTCAAATAAAAAAATGGCTACTGACAAGTTCACAGCAACAATCAATACATGACCCAGAAGAAATAATTAGAACTGCGTTAATTAATAACGCCCATGAAAGCTCTGAAAGAGAATTGATCAACGAGAAAATAACATCTAACTATCAATTTCTTATTGATGATATTGAAAAATTTGAGGATATATACAATGAAGTAATGAGCAACTTTTCATTCTCGACTGAAGTCACATACTATTTTATCAATATCAAAAATATGATTGGTGGAGATCGGATTCGACAGGCACTTAATAATGATGATGACGTCAAGTTAACCAACTCGTCAGGCTTGTTGATGCTAACCAGGCATCTTGAAAAAAACAAGAAAATGTTGAATTTTGGGATTAGGAAACACGAATCTTAATATAAGCATGTTATAAGAAAAGCTTACTTGTTGATAAGGTGCCATGATAATAGAGTTATTCTTCAACCTTAAGCAGCTAACAAGGCATTTAAACGGAACAAAAACAGTGGGTTACGTTTCGCTTCGCTACACATTTTAACCCACTATTTTCGTCCGCTTAATGCGGCTACATGGATTCCCCCGTTCGTCAAACATCCGCTAGACTTTCGAAGATTGGTTTTGGACTGCCGCTCTACATTCGGCCTTTCGCTGACTCACGTCACGGCCCTGATGACATTACGCGGTTGCAGTGCCTCATTCGTTAGAAGACATCAATGTGTCCGCCGCATTAACAGGCTCTCTGCAAATGGTCTTAACCTATCCTCATCAGCTGCGTCTGCAATGACCCGGTTGGTGTGTATCCCTGCGCCGCCTCTTACTCAGGCGGTGTAGTCTTGATATTCGGTTTGGTTGTGTAACAACGCCCAGATAATGCGGGCGTTCTTAGCTGCCAGCGCGACAATGGCGCGGTTCATCCCTCGTCGTTCGAGGACGTTTCTCCCCCAGACACTGAGCCTGTCCTGTTTTTCTCCGAGGTTGGTTATGACGGCTCTCGCTCCGTGAACTAACAAGGTTCGTAGATACTTGTCGCCCCGTTTACTAATGCGCCCAAGGCGAGGTTTACCGCCGGTTGAATACTGTTTCGGGACCAGTCCTAGCCAGGCGGCGAAGTCTCTCCCGGAGTCGAACTGCTCACCTTTACCGATGGCAGCAATAATGGCTGTGGCGGTTTGAGGTCCGACGCCTCGGACGTTGAGGATACGCTGCGCATTAGGGCTGGCTTTGGTTACCATCTCAAAGCACTGGTCGGTGTCTTCGACGCGTTGATTCAGTGTCTGTAAGTGCTCGAAGCAATCCGCCAGGACAGCACGGGCGATATCAGGTAAGCCGTTTTCAGCGGCTTCGAGAATAAGAGGAACCTCGCGATGGACAGCGGCACGTCCGGTTGGAACGACGATGCCAAATTCGGCGAGCAAAGCACGGATACGATTAATGAGGGCAGTCCGCTCCTGAACCCAGTGCTCACGCATTCGGTGAATAGCAAGAATGGCTTGGCGTTCAGGTGATTTAACAGGAACAAAGCGCGTATTGCGTCTTTGGACGGCTTCACAGATAGCAATGGCATCATTAAGGTCGTTCTTGCCTTTTGTGCGGTAGGGGCTGACATACTTAGCCGCCATGATGCGGGTATCATGGCCTAATTGGGTGAACGCTCTGGCCCAATAATGCGCTCCAGAACACGCTTCAATACCTATACGCATGACAGGCATATTTGCTAATGTAGTCAGCAATTTAGCACGCGAAACGGATTTGTGAAGAATGACCTTACCTCGGTCATCAACAGCGTGCAGTGAGAAGTGGTGCTTGGCGAGGTCAACGCCACAAAAGAATTGAGAAGACATGGTTACCTCCGGTATTTAACGCGACACCTAAGTGTGGCAAATCCTCGTGAGGGGGAATCCATGTCATTCGTTATATGCAAGGAATGGAGGTCAATTGAATTATCCTATTTTATACATATTTTCGGGTCTCCCTGCTTCAGGTAAATCGACTCTTGCTAAACTGTTAGCTGCTAAAGTGGGTGCTACGTATGTTCGCATTGATACAGTAGAGCAAGGGCTTCGAGATCTTTGTCACTTCAAAGTTGAAGGTGAAGGGTATCGTTTAAGCTACCGTATAATCAGAGACAACTTAGAGCTTGGGATTAGCTGTATCTCAGACTCTTGTAATCCTATCGAGCTCACGCGACGTGAGTGGCAGGAAGTCGCAGAAAGTGTGGGGGCTAAATTCATCAATATTGAAATTAGTTGCTCAGATAGCAGTAAACACGAACAAAGAGTCATCACTCGTAGAAGTGAAGTAACAAATCTAAAATTACCTGACTGGAAACAAGTACAAAACCGCCATTACGACGCTTGGAAAACCGATGTAATCAAAATAGATACGGCAGGCAAAAGTATTGAAATGGCTTTCGCAGAACTAACAGAAAAGCTAGGCGTGTGAAATTGCAT
>NZ_JAJUBB010000046.1 GCF_028683135.1 Enterovibrio qingdaonensis | reverse complement strand
TCCATTCGGAGGCGTTTTTCTTGGAGCGGTGATTAAGCCATTTTCGCTTTCACGAACTCAACCATCTGATCCATATCAACAGGTACTTTCTCGCCGTCACGACGGTGTTTGTATTCAAATACACCGTTGTCCATGCTGCGCTCACCGATGATGATAGTGTGTGGTACACCCATCAGTTCCATGTCTGAGAACATCACACCTGGACGTTCTTTACGATCGTCGAACAGGACTTCGATACCTGCAGCAGTCAGATCGGCATACAGCTTCTCAGCAGCTTCTTGAACGCGCTCAGATTTGTGCATGTTCATAGGAACGATCGCTACCGTGAACGGTGCAATTGCGTCAGGCCAGATGATACCGTTGTCGTCGTGGTTTTGCTCAATCGCTGCAGCCACAACACGAGATACGCCGATACCGTAACAACCCATTTCCAAGATAACGTTTTTACCGTCAGTGCCCAGAACGCCACAGTTCATTTTCTCTGAGTAGTTCGTGCCCAATTGGAAGATATGGCCAACTTCGATACCGCGTTTCAGAAGGATAGTACCTTGACCACATGGGCTTGGGTCGCCTTCAACGACGTTACGGATGTCCGCGACTTCGCCTAGTTCAACGTCACGACCCCAGTTGATGCCAAAGTAGTGCTTGTCATCGATATTCGCACCCGCACCGAAATCACTCATTGCTGCAACGCTGCGGTCAACGATGAAAGGTACCGTTAGGTTAACTGGACCCAGAGAGCCAGGGCCTGCGTTAACGACTGCGCGAATTTCTTCTTCCTTAGCGAATTGCAGAGGCATTTCTACTTGAGGAAGTTTTTCCGCTTTGATTTCGTTCAGTTCGTGATCACCACGAACTAGAAGAGCGACGATGTCAGAATCTACTGCGTCAGAAGCACGTACGAAGAGTGTCTTAACTGTTTTTTCGATTGGCAGGTTGAACTGTTCAACCAACTGAGCGATGGTTTTTGCATCCGGCGTATCAACCAGAGTCATTTCCTGAGTCGGCGCAGCGCGCTCACCAGCAGGTGCAATCGCTTCAGCCATTTCAACGTTCGCTGCGTAGTCAGAATCGGTTGAGAATGCAATGGTGTCTTCGCCGCTGTTAGCCAGCACGTGGAACTCGTGAGATGCAGAGCCACCGATTGCGCCGGTGTCCGCCAGAACTGGACGGTAGTCCAGACCCATGCGGTCGAATGCTGCACAGTAAGCAACATGCATCGCTTCGTATGACTTCTGCAGACCTTCTTTGTCGATGTCGAAGCTGTATGCATCCATCATCGAGAATTCACGTGCGCGCATTACGCCAAAACGAGGACGTACTTCATCACGGAATTTGGTTTGGATCTGATACAAGTTCAGAGGCAACTGTTTGTACGAGTTAACTTCGTTACGAACAAGCGAAGTGATCACTTCTTCTGCCGTCGGGCTCAGAACAAACGGACGCTCGTGGCGGTCAGTGAAGCGAAGCAATTCAGGACCCATCTTTTCAGAGCGGCCTGTCTCTTCCCATAGCTCAAACGGCTGAACTACGGGCATCAGAGTCTCAATCGCACCTGCGTTGTTGATTTCCTGACGAACGATGTTTTCAACCTTTTGCAGAACACGCAAACCGGTAGGCAACCAGGTGTATAGACCTGAAGCCAGTTTGCGGATCATACCGGCGCGCAGCATCAGCTGGTGGCTGACCACTTCTGCGTCGTTTGGCGTTTCCTTCAGTGTAGAAAGAAGGTATTTACTGGTACGCATCTAAGCTATCCGTTTATTAAATTACAATATGGAGGGTGTAAGGGCGTCATATTACCAGCGAGATCACTATTCGCCAAAGGCTTCTATCACGGTGACAGTGATTACAGCTTCATCAATGGTAAACTTCACATTAAAGTTAAAGAGGTGAACTGCGTATTCTTTGGTATCTGCTTTGCCTTTTTTATAGGCAGGACGAGGGTCTTGCGCCAGTACCTCGGCAATCACCTGCTTTTTATTCGTGCCGTCTTTATCTCGCGTGAGTACTTGTAGTGCCGCGTCGCTGAAGGTCACATCTAAAGTAGGTGGTGCTTCAGCGGCGTAACCGCCCTCTGCATTAGACACTGAATCGGAATAAGGAATATAAGGCTTGATGTCGATAATAGGTGTGCCATCAACCAAGTCACAACTACCTATATCTACAAAAACCTGAGAGCCGACTTTTCGAACACCCTTCAATGGAACAACGGACATTCCGATACCATTAGGGCGAAACGTCGCACGGCTAGCGAAAACGCCGACACGTTCATTTCCCCCTAGTCGCGGCGGACGGACAGTGGGTGTCCAGCCTTGCTCTAAATTCTGGTCAAACAAAAACAGTACCCACAGATGCGAGAATTGCTCGATACCTCTTACTGTGTCTTCATTGTTTGCATCACCTATGAGCGAAATTGACGCAACAGCACTCGGGGCTAGTCCGGGTTGACGAGGCACCGCAAATTTCTCTTTATAAGGAGAATGAATTGTACCGATAGGGTTGAGGGAATAGGTCATCGTTGAAAACTCGTTCTTGCTAGTGGCGATGACTCTACCACAAAAGGTGAGAGTACGATGTCTGGTGATTGAAGAGGGAATGCATGTCATAATCCCAAAGTAAGAGATTAATGAGGGCACAACTTTGGCCAAACCAGCGGTATTTATCGACAGAGATGGCGTGATTAATGTGGATCACGGTTATATCAGTAAGGTTGATGATTTTGAATATGTAGAAGGTGTCTTTGATGCCTGTCGCGAACTGAAAGAAATGGGGTACCTGTTGGTGTTGGTTACCAACCAATCGGGTATCGCACGCGGTTACTACACGGAAGATGACTTCCTGTCGCTGACAGAATGGATGGATTGGAACTTCGCAGACAAAGGCGTCGATTTTGATGGCATCTATTATTGCCCTCATCACCCTGAGCACGGTGAAGGTAAATACAAACAAGACTGTGACTGCCGTAAACCAAAACCAGGCATGTTCTTTTCTGCACGTGACTTCTTAAAGATCGATATGAGCCAGTCAGTAATGATTGGTGATAAAGCCGATGACATGCGTGCAGCCGATGCAGCGGGTATTCCAACAAAGGTGCTAGTTCGTACAGGTAAAGAAGTAACAGACGTGGGTGAAGCGTTAGCAAGCACTGTGTTAGATAGCATTGCAAATGTTCCTGCATTCTTGAAAACGCTTTAACTATTTAGCGGTTTAATGCAGTTTTCAAAGTTTAAAACGGCCCGGCAGGGTCGTTTTTGCGTCAAAGTGATGCTCTTTTGAGTGCTTGGGCTAATTTTGATAGGAAAAGTGATTTTTTTATTGAAAAGGTATTGCCAATAGAAAATCTCTCCCTATAATGCGCTCCTCGTTGGCACGGCAAATTTCGCAGCCAACACGAGAGGCACGAAAGTGCTTGACTCGAAAAAAGAGTTGAGTTTAAATCTCACTCCGCTCAGCAAAGCTGAGAACGTTCTTTAACAATTTGACCTATGCAATCTGTGTGGGCACTCGTACTTGATAGACAA
>NZ_JAJUBB010000045.1 GCF_028683135.1 Enterovibrio qingdaonensis | reverse complement strand
TCAATCAATGACGGCTTTTTTCAGAATTTATGAAGCACTAAGGCTTAGTGTTCACGTGTAGCGCGGAAGCTAACGTCTGGATGACGTTCTTGAGTCAGGCTCAGGTTTACCATGGTTGGTGCGATGAACGTTAAGTTATCACCACCATCCAGTGCTAAGTTTGACTGGTTCTTACGCTGGAACTCGTCCAGTTTCTTCGCATCAGAACACTCTACCCAACGTGCGGTCGCTACGTTTACTGGCTCGTAAATAGCCTCAACGTTGTACTCCGATTTCAAACGCGCAACAACCACGTCGAACTGAAGTACACCGACTGCGCCAACAATCAGGTCATTCGAGATCATCGGACGGAACACCTGAACGGCACCTTCTTCTGACAACTGTACAAGACCTTTTAGCAATTGTTTTTGCTTTAGAGGGTCACGAAGGCGAATACGGCGGAACAGTTCCGGCGCGAAGTTTGGAATTCCCGAGAACTTCAGATCTTCATTTTGAGTGAACGTGTCACCAATTTGAATGGTACCGTGGTTGTGAAGGCCAATGATGTCACCCGCAAATGCTTCAGCTGCACGCGAACGGTCACCCGCCATAAAGGTTACCGCATCCGAAATAGACACCATCTTACCTGTGCGCACATGCTTCATTTTCATGCCTTGGGTATATTTACCCGATACAATACGCATGAACGCAATTCGGTCACGGTGTTTTGGATCCATGTTTGCCTGGATTTTGAACACGAAACCGCTGAACTTCTCTTCGCTAGCTTCTACTGAACGCTCGTGAGCTTGACGGGCAAGTGGAGCTGGAGCCCAGTCAGTCAAGCCATCCAGCATATGGTCAACACCGAAGTTACCCAATGCAGTACCAAAGAATACTGGGGTCAATTCACCTTTCAGGAAGAGCTCTTGGTCAAACTCATGTGATGCACCCAATACAAGCTCTAGCTCTTCACGCAGTTGCATCGCAAGGTCTTCACCAACAGCGGCGTCCAACTCCGAGTTATCAAGACCTTTAATAATGCGTTGCTCTTGAATAGTGTGACCTTGACCTGTTGAGTACAAAATCGTTTCGTCACGGTGAATGTGATAAACACCCTTGAACTCTTTACCACAGCCGATAGGCCAAGATACTGGCGCACATGCAATGTTCAGCTCGCTTTCAACTTCATCCATCAACTCCATTGGGTCGCGGATATCACGGTCGAGTTTGTTCATGAAAGTCACGATAGGCGTATCACGCAGACGCGTAACTTCCATTAGCTTACGGGTGCGATCTTCTACACCTTTCGCGGCATCAATAACCATCAAGCATGAGTCAACCGCCGTTAGGGTACGATAGGTATCTTCAGAGAAGTCTTCGTGTCCTGGCGTATCCAGCAGGTTTACCAAGCAATCGTTATACGGGAACTGCATGACAGAGGTAGTCACCGAGATACCACGCTCTTTTTCCATTTCCATCCAGTCAGATTTCGCGTGCTGGTTAGAGCCACGACCTTTTACCGTACCGGCTTTTTGGAGTGCATTTCCGAACAAAAGCACTTTTTCTGTGATCGTCGTTTTACCGGCATCTGGGTGCGAGATAATCGCAAACGTACGGCGTTTGCCGACTTCCAGCTGGAATGGAGAGTTTGTCATTGCTTGAGCTTTCCGGTTAAGCGGCAGGAAATTAACCCTATAGATAGGGCCCACCGAACATTGATTCAAATCGGCGGGTATTTTGTACGATCTTGAGCCGATACTCAACGACTATACCCAAGCAAGATAAAGAAGACCGTTTTTTCACTACGTTTCTGCATCAAACAAAGAACTGCAGAGCCTATAAGAACACATCACTCCGAACTGACCTATCGTGTTGCAACAACGCTTATCGTTAATAACAAAATGTGTCTCATCACCATGTAATTAGTCAAAGAAAATGCCTCTGATAAAAGAGTAGCGACAAATGATAACTTAATTTAGTTCACGAATTATCCATCATTTAAAAACCATTAATGAGGCAATTATCATAACCCACACTTTGATTACAATTTTATTACATAGATCTTCGGCACGGTATTTTGAAACGTAAAAATGTTTTCAATTCAAAACTTTCTTGCAAGAAATAACATAATTTTACAATCAACCTCACTGTTTTTGTGTGCATTTTTACCACACATCATTAACATTTGTTGTTTTGAGCTGTAAAATAAACGAAGCATATGTTTCTATTTGGAAACATGGATGGTTTTATAAATTTTCTTCTGCAGGAAGCGGCTCATGGATTCGATTACTACCCAACAGGCAGCAAAAGTAATTTCAGTAAACGGTAATGCATTCGTTAAGGTGAACGGGAAAGATACTCCCATTGCTGAAGTTTTAAACCTTAGTGCCGGTACTGAAATCTTTCTCCCTGAGGGTGCAAATGCTCTTCTTTCACTCGAAGATGGAAGTACATTCTCAATCGGCGAGCAAGACTCACCAGAGCAAGACATTTTTGACGCCCCTCTAGAAGACGAAATTGCAGCCATCCAGGCATTAATTGAAGACGGTGTCGATCCAACTCAAGTATTAGAAGCAACAGCAGCCGGAGGCAACGGTACCCCCAATGGAGGTGGTTCCTCGGACTTTGAGTCTATCGGTCGACAAGGTGGAGAACGAATTGCCCAAGCTGGGTTTGACACAAATGGCATAGATCGAGCGTTTAACACTGCAAGAATTGAACGAGAAGACAGTGGCGATTCATTTAACTCATTTGCCACATCTCCAGAACCGTCTCCAATAGCACCGACCAGCCCTGTTAATGCAACACTTAAGCTATCTTCATCTACTGACAATGTATCTGAAGACAAAGGAATCATTAGTTATAACGTCGAAATTGTCGATGATGAAGGTGCGCCACTAACCGTCGCTGCTGGAGAAACTGTGACGGTCACCATCACACTCCCAGATGGGACAAAGCAGGATATAACAATTGGCTCAGGCTCCAGCGAAGCCACTTATGAATACACCGTTGACGCCGATGATGTTTATAACGAAAGTGAAGAAGCAAGCGCTGCGATCAATAGTGTGTCCGGCGGAGAAAGCTTCGATTCCTTAACCACAGACTCAACCCCTGTTACCACCACCATCACTGATGATACGGATACCGTAACCGTTAGTCTGAAAGCTAGTACTCCCGAGGTTAGCGAAGATGGCGGGACCATCATCTATAACGTTGAACTGCGCGATGCCGACGGTAACTTAGTTACCGTCGCAGACGGCGACAGTGTTGAAGTAACGATACTCCTGCCAAACGGCTCACTTCAAAAAGCAATCATCGAAAGTGGTGCCTCTTCATCTAGTTTTGAGTTTGAGGTCAATCGCGATGATGTTTATTCCGGAAGTAGTTCCGCATCAGCCACAATTAACCATATTCAAGGTGGCGATGCCTTTGAGAGTCTTGAAGCAAGCTCCGACACCATCACAGTCGATGTAGTAGATGACAATGATGCACCAACGCTTACATTATCAGGCAATGAGTTTGTCGCTGAAGGGAAAAATGCAACATACACATTGACGCTATCAGAGCCAGCGGGTGAAGACATGACCATTACTGTGGTCATCGGTCATAAAACGACAGAGAGTGGTGACGTCGTTCCTGTTGAAAAAACGGTAACAATAAAAGCGGATACGACGAGTGTCTCTTTCGAAGTCGAGGCGTTAGACGACGACCTTTACGAAGCCGGAGATGATGACACATTTACCGTTAGCGTAACGAACGTATCTGGCGGTGGTTTTGAGGCACTCCCAACACTGCCAAATGCAGTAGAGACTGTTATTAACCCTGACGAAAACGACCGCCCAGACGTCGCGGGCATCACCAGCCCAACCGTGACCGAAGGAGACACGGCGACCTTCACGGTGACCCTGACCAACGAGAGTACCTCCGACACCACGGTCACGATGTCCTTGGCCAGCGGCAGTGCCGACAAGGACATCGATTTCACGGGTACCACGGTAAACGTCAACGGCAAAGAGGTATCGGTTAATCCTGACGGCACCTTTGAGGTCACTGTGACACCGGGTGACACCGAATTCACCGTGGACATCAGCACCACAGATAATCTGGATGCCGACGGCAAGCCTGTATTCGAAAGCACGGAAGACTTTACCCTGTCCGGCAAAACCGACAGCCAGGCAGACGCCGTTACGGGTACAGGTACCATCCTCGATAACGATGCACCTACCTTGAAGGTCACGGGTGGTGACGAAGTCAATGAGGGCCAAGACATCACCTTCAACATCGCGCTGTCCAACAAGGTCTCGGGCGACGTCGAATACACCTTCGACCTCGCTGAACAAGGAGTCGAGCGC
>NZ_JAJUBB010000044.1 GCF_028683135.1 Enterovibrio qingdaonensis | reverse complement strand
TCTGATGAAAGTGCAGAACATCCAAGTTTACACCCACGATTCAATCGGTCTGGGTGAAGACGGTCCTACGCACCAGCCTGTTGAGCAAATCGCATCTCTGCGTCTGACACCAAACATGAGCACATGGCGTCCATGTGACCAAGTTGAGTCTGCGGTTGCTTGGAAATTGGCGATTGAGCGCAAAGACGGCCCAACCTCGCTGATCTTCTCGCGTCAGAATCTGGCACAACAAGATCGTTCAGCAGATCAAGTTACTGACATCGCGAAAGGCGGTTATGTTCTTGTAGATAGCGTCGGTCAACCTGAGCTTATCTTGATTGCAACTGGTTCAGAAATTGAACTGGCAGTCGAAGCGAGCAAAGCCCTGTCTGCACAAGGCTACAACGTTCGCGTTGTCTCTATGCCTTCGACAGATACGTTCGACAAGCAAGACGCTGCTTACCGTGAGTCTGTTCTTCCTTCAGACGTGACTGCACGTGTTGCAATCGAAGCGGGCATCGCTGACTTCTGGTACAAGTATGTTGGCTTTGACGGTCGCATCATCGGCATGACCACCTTTGGTGAGTCAGCACCTGCAGACCAGCTGTTCAAGATGTTCGGCTTCACCACTGAAAACGTGGTTGAGACAGCGAAAGAACTGCTTGCATAAGCACCAAAGCAACACTAAGAACCCGCCAACTGGCGGGTTTTTTTATTCTTACTTTCAATTAACTAGAGAACTTTAGTATCTCCTGAAAAAGTTTTTATGTGCCTTTCGTAAAGATTTAATGCGTCGTTAAGCAGGTCACTCTAACCTATTCTCAAGGCATCAAAACGTTCACAAGGAAATGAACAATGCCTTCAACCAAGCTCGCTAGCCAAACCTATATCGAGATGAACGTCGATTTCTCCACACCAGTGTTGATCAAAGGTGGTGACAACACTTATGGCCCAACCCCAATGGCTGGTGTAGAAAGAATGATGTTCGAACGGCGTGGTGACGAAATCGCCCGACGCGCTACATCATGCGTTCGTTATGCACCTGGAAGCTCGTTCAAACCACACAGTCACCCAGGTGGTGAGGAATATATTGTACTGCAAGGCACTTTTTCTGATGAAAACGGTGACTTTAGCCAAGGTATGTACGTGCGTAACCCAGTTGGTTCAACCCACGCCCCCTTAACAAAAGAAGGCTGTGAGATTTTTGTGAAGCTTTCACAATTACCCTCAACCGAGCCGGATTACTTTTACCTAAACACCAAAGAGACAGAGTGGACATCAGTGAATGAACACCACAAAACGCTGCCTCTTTGGAATTCTGACCTCGAAGAGACCGCCCTACACCAATTCAAAGCAGGCTTTGAGTCTGCCGAAGAAATCTTCAACAAGGTTGTTGAAATATTTGTACTTTCTGGTCGCGCAAACATCAATGGTTCTGGCTACGAAAAATATTCTTGGATGCGTTTCCCGCCGGCCACACCCATTACGATAACCACAGAAAGCGGGACCGTGGTCTACAGAAAAATTGGCTTAGGTGAAGTCCGCCTTTGACCCAAAAGCCCAACCAAACGAAGAAAAATTGAGAGCACCAAAAAATAGATAAGGAATAGTCATGTCTTCAGAAAATAAAATCACGCTATTTGAAACTACAGGCTTCCCAAACCCTGCCCGTATTCGAGCGGCACTCGCAGAAAAACAGGCTTTGAATGACGTAGAGTTTGTCGAAATCGATGTCATGAATCTAGAACATCGTACATCAGCATTCTACGCCATGAATCCGTTGGGGACCGTACCCGTATTGAAAACCGCAGAAGGCGTGTTTATTTCAGAGTCAACCGCCATCACAGAGTACATTGATGCCTATTTCGATGGCCCTTCACTGACGGGGGGAACGCCAATCTCACGGGGCATTATTCATATGATGCAGCGCCGCGCTGAGTCTCTGGTTATGGATGCGGTCGGTGCCTATTTCCACCATGCAACCGATGGTTTAGGGGCAGCGATTGAATCCTATCAATGTAGCGAGTGGGGACAGCACCAAAAACAACGTGCGCTGAATGGATTCGAATATTTCGATCGCCTATTGGCCAATCAACACTTTGTCGCTGGCGAGCAATTCTCAATGGCAGATATCACCTTGTTTTACGGATTAGCATTTGCAGACTTTGCGAAACTGAGCATCCCTACTTCGCTTACTCACCTCGTCGAATGGAGAGAACGAATGAGTACTCGCCCATGTTTTTCTCATCATTGAATCTGGACAAACAGTCATGAAAGTTCATCCCTTTTTTCATACCGAAACAGGCTCTTTCACCTATGTTGTTTCAGATAGTGGGCTTGCAATGATTATCGATCCGGTGCTGGACTACCGAGATGGAGAGATTGGCACATCATACATTGATGATATCTTAACGTTTATTGAAAAGAAGAGCCTAAAAATCAAATACATTTTCGACACGCATATTCACGCTGATCACTTGTCAGCTGCTGGATATATTAAGCATGCTGTCGGAGGAAAGACAGTCATTGGAAAGCGAATCTACGATGTATATGCACACTGGAAGAAAAAGTATGGGCTTACCCAACTTGTAGATTTTGATTACCTCGTGGATGACGCGTCACGCCTCAACTTCGGAAGTAGTGTTATCGAGGTAATTGAAACGCCAGGACACACCCCCTCGTGCGTCTCCTACAAGATAAACAATCACATTTTCGTTGGAGATACATTATTCTCGCCAGATAGAGGCACTTCACGCACCGACTTCCCAGGAGGCAGTGCTGAGTCTCTTTTTAGCTCTATCAAAAAACTCTATACACTACCAAATAACACCATCGTATATCTCTGCCACGACTATCCCCCTAACGGCTCATCACCTATCAGCAAGATCAGTTTGGGCTGGCAAAAAAAACGAAATGTCATGCTAAGGCAAGACACTTCAAAAAAAGAGTATGTTCTTATCCGAAATCGAAGGGATGATGGCCTTAAGCCGCCTCATTTACTCAGTATTGCTGTCCCATTCAATCTGACTTACCAACTACCAAAACATCCACATGAGGGCTGACATTGTCAGTCCTCATCTACTGACACTAATTCAGATCCTTAGATACTAGCCAATCACGAAAAACTGCAACGTTACCGCTAAGTGCCCTATCTTCTGGCCAAACGAGGTAGTAACAGAATTGGGAGCGAAGTTGGCTCTCAGCAAGGCCGAATGGGCAAATTAAGTCACCATTTTGCATCTCTTGGCTAATCATTTTTTCCCTGCCAAGGGCGATTCCACTGCCTCGAATGGCTAACTCAACCACACTTGAGAAGTTATTGATTTTGAGGCCATTCATTCTATCCGGCTCGACTACGTGTTTTTTTTCACACCACTCTTTCCAACTGGGATAACCAGGGCTGGATGCAACAGAAATATCATAAATTAAGGTTAAGCCCTGTAAAGAGTTTGGCATACCCTCATTGACGACCATTCTATCGAAATATTCTTTCGAACATACTGGGTATATATACTCAAACATCAGGTGTTGAGCAGCCAGCCCTTCCCACTGCCCCAAGCCATAACGGATTCCAATATCAATTCCTTTTTCAAGGTAATCAACCAGAGTCACATCCGTTTCCACTTGAATATCGAGCTCAGGATATTGAGACCAAAACTCGTCAAGCAACGGAAGAAGCCATTTGGATGCTATCGTTGGGCTGGCAGACACTACGATGACATTTTTATCTTTAATACCCCGCATTTTCTCTAATCCCATAGAGAGGTGCGTAATACCAGCTTGGATATCTGGAAGAGCCTGTCGAGCATTTTTGGTCAAGCTTAAACGCGCAGACCCAGAAGATGCTCGCTCAAACAGCTTAACGCCCAACCAATCTTCTAATTGTCTAACCTGCTGACCCACCGCCGCTGCTGTAACATTAAGCTCTTGTGCAGCTGTTGCAAAACTCAAATGCCTTGCTGACGCTTCAAATGCGCGGATCCCATTGAGATGTGAAACTCTGTTCGTTTTTGTTCTTTTTTTGTCATCCATGCTTAGACCCATTCAAAAGCCACCTAAACAATTATAGGTCGTGTGATTCTTTCTTCGATTTGTCCACAATTGAGGTTACTTCCATGCTGGTTGCATTAATATCCAACATGATCGTTCTAAATATTCGAATAAGTGACAATCTTCTTTGCTCTGCTTGCTAATTGCGACAGCACTCCTACTCGCTCTCACCGAAGTAAATAGCATTTCCCTATTTATTCAACACGACATACGACCAAAGTATTAGGTAAGCATAATCTATGCACATATCTATTTATCAATCAATTATAAGACTAATGTATCTTTTAAAAGCCATGTGAGCTTTTTTAAAACGAAAAATAATAATGATATTTTCTTGGACACTCTGCCTGAAAAGTTTCGTTACTACATGATTGAATAAAACAAATATTTCACCCACTCAAGTTTTTACTTGAAAAACACTGTTGCAACACATCAACAACGCCCTCTACCTCTCACTCCATGTTGTAGACCGAAAATATCATTCTTATTTCATTATCTTTTACCAACCAAACGGCATTCATTAGAGTTTACGAATGCAAACACACGCACAGCAATACAGTATGAAAATATCGGTCGAGATTTAAATGGCTATATTTCAATAATTTAAATAAATACCTGCTAACAAAAACCTCTTCGATGCGAATTTAAGATTCGAAAGACTCAGAAATCAAAAAATGAATGCCTAGTACTTATTTAGTCCTATTTTAAAATCCACCTAATTCTTGAAATCCACCGCCTCATATTTGAGACACCTCAATCCTTCTATAAAGCAAGCTGATGTTATACACCTATCCATCATAAGGATAATTATTACAAAAAATAACTCACCAATTGAACATGTGTATCTATTTCGGAGCGATATTATGGCGAACATCATCAAAGGAACGGAAGGAAACGACAAGCTAAAAGGCACCCCCGGCAAAGACATTATTTATGGCTATGGTGGAGATGACCATATTCAGGGTGATGGCGATACCGACTTTATATATGGCGGTGATGGTGATGACACCGTTATTGGTGGCGACGGTACTGACGAAGTCCACGGTGATGCAGGTAATGATTGGGTGCGTGGCGGTTTTGTTGATGACAACCTGTATGGAGATGATGGCGATGACCTCGTCGAAGGTGGCGAAGGGAATGACACATTAAGCGGCGGATCGGGCCAAGACCGTCTCTTCGGTGGTGAAGGCAACGACACAATAGATGCGGGAACTGGCGACGATAAAGTCCGTTCCGGTAATGGCAACGATGTCGCTCATGGTGGTGAAGGCAAAGATATTATCTTCGGCGAAGACGGTGATGATGAACTTCAAGGTGATGCTGGTAACGACATTCTCTGGGGTGGCGAAGGTGATGACACGTTAAACGGCGGCACCGGGAATGATGCACTTTGGGGCGGGAATGGTAACGACACCCTCAATGGAAATGACGGAGATGACGCACTCCATGGCGAAGCAGGGAATGATGCTCTAAATGGTGGTGCAGGTAACGACAATCTCTACGGCGGTACAGGTGACGATGATCTTGCTGGCGGTACAGGAAATGACACCCTTTTCGGTGGTGATGGCGTTGATCAGCTAAAAGGCGAAGACGGTGAAGATACGCTTTACGGTGGTCTCGGTGATGACAACTTAGATGGTGGCAATGACAACGACACCCTATATGGAAATGAAGGCGACGATACGCTGCTAGGCGGATCTGGCGATGATGTTCTCTATGGCGACTCTGGTCAAGAGGGTCCACCAATTGGCGGTGGCGATGAGGAACTTCATATACCGGGAGAAGAAAGTGCATCAGGTAACGATGGCAATGACGTTATCTATGCAGGCGAAGGCAACGACGATCTGTTTGGCGAAGGTGGTGACGATAAACTCTATGGCGAAACAGGTGACGACAAATTATACGGTGGTGAGGGCGTAGATACCCTTTCTGGTGGTCTTGGCGATGACATTCTTTATGGCGGTGAAGGCAACGACAACCTTGACGGCGGTTCCGAGAATGACTCTCTCTACGGTGAAAGTGGCGCAGACCGATTGGCTGGAGGAACTGGCGATGATTATCTTGATGGCGGTGCCGAAAATGATGTGCTTTACGGTCAAGATGGCAATGACACGCTTGTCGGCGGAACCGGAAATGATCACCTAGACGGTGGTAACCAAAACGACCGCCTGTTTGGTGGTGTTGGGAATGATGTACTCATTGGCGGCTCAGGTGACGACGAACTTGATGGCGGCGATGACAACGACAAGCTGTACGGCCAAGATGGCAACGACAACATAAAAGGTGGTGACGGAAACGATCATATTGAAGCAGGCAAAGGCAACGATACAGTCGACGGCGGTGCGGATAATGACGTTATCTATGGCCAAGATGGCAATGATACTCTTTCCGGCGGGACTGGCGATGACAGCATTGACGGTGGCACTGGCAATGACCGTGTGTACGGCAATGATGGTAACGATGGCCTCTCCGGTGGCGACGGCAACGACTACGTTAACGGCGGCACAGGCAACGACCGAATTTACGGCAACAACGGTGATGACCACTTAGTTGGCGAACACGGTGACGACCTGTTGGTTGGTGGTCACGGCAATGATTTACTCCAAGCGGGTGACGGCAACGACAAGCTTTACGGCGAATGGGGTAACGACCGCATTGATGGCGGAGC
>NZ_JAJUBB010000043.1 GCF_028683135.1 Enterovibrio qingdaonensis | reverse complement strand
CAGTCAAAAAGGCCATCCGTTAGGATGGCCTTTTTGCGTATATGGGATTTAGAAACATCACAGGTTAAAACACTCATCTTGGATGGCCTCTTCGCCTGTATGCAAGATGGTGTCCTTGCTCGCGGTCGCCCGCCGCGTTCGCGGGGCACTCCCGTTCGCAGCATAGCTGCTCTCGTTCCAAAAGCACGCGGCGCATGCGCCTTAAAACGTGCTTTCTCCACCCACATGTGGAGTAGGACATCGCTAGGCTTCAAATAAGAGAAAGCCCTGACCAATCGGTCAGGGCTTTTTCGCGTTTGTGGTTTAGTCATTTTTACTCGAACATAGGGAAATAGAAATGCGCGAGCATCGCGGGCTTACTATCGTGAGAGGAAGGTGACGTTGTTGGGAATTAACAAGGCAAAACACTTTGCTCAGTTTCGACTGAACACGGTGAGTTCTATGAACACCCTTATTGTTTGTAAGTAAGGGTTGTGTCCTTCTACCACAGTACTCCAGTTCGCTGAAGCTTATTAAAGCTAGTAGGTATTTAGCCTTAAGTTTTCTGATAATTTTATGTGAGCATAAAAAAACACCACCTAGATGGTGGTGTTTATTCACTAACATTAAAAGAGCTATGCGTTGAACTCATCCAAGCTTTCTATCACATGGATACCTGCATCCCGCATCTCAGCACAGCCTGTTTGTGTGGTTTCTTCTGCGATGCCTCGACATGCTTCAAGGTTTACCCACACATCAAAGCCACCGTGCTGTTTTAGCTGCATAGCCGTGGTCTTAACGCAGTAATCTGTCGCTAATCCACCAACCAACACACTACTAACGCCTTTTGATTTCAGCCACTCAATTAAACCTGTGCTCAACTTTTCTTGAATGTCGTGAAAGCATGCACCGTAAGGGTGAAGATCAGGCTCTACACCTTTCCAGATAACGTGGTCGTAGTCTGTCACGGATGGGAGATCTGGCACGGTTTCAAAACCTTCGGTGCCAGGCACTGCGTGAGATACCCACGTTAGGTCAGCATTGTCGTGTGGTAATGGTGCGAGCATCTTGTCATGACTGTCGACTACCCATACTGCATTTACGGGATGAGCATCTTTTGTTAACACGCGAAACTGCGCTTTTTGAGCCTGACGATTAAGTGCAGGACCGATAAGGTGCCCCTCGTGTACAGGCAACTCTCCCGGGCACAATGGTGTAAATGTTTTCTGTGGGTCGACGTCGATTGAAGCGATCAAAACTCTCTCCTTACAGGATCTGATTGAGCAGATGATCTGCTCTGATCCTTTTGATCCGTTTGAGCAGCTTTTGCACTTTCGCAGGGTAAGTGTCTAGCTTTTCAATCTGCTTGTAACTTCCAATCTGCTGAGTGTGCTCAAGGATTTTATCGATTTCGCACTGTGCTTGCGTTTCGATGAGTTTCTTCTTGTCATGCAGAAGTATGGCGTTTTCTAAATCTAGCTTCCAAGCACGAGGGTTTAGATTGTTACCTGTCAGCAGCATGTACGTGCGGTCAACCCAGATGCCCTTCAAGTGAAAGCTGTTGTCATCATGCTTCCAAAGGTGAATCTTTAATTGACGCTTAGCAATGGCGGCTTCGTTGCGGCGTGCGAAGTTACGAAGGTTGATTTCATAGAGGTATGGCAAGCCCGAAATGGTTTTAAATGGCTCATCTGGTGGTATGTAGAAATCATTAGCTGTTTTATCACCGACGATGATTGTTATATTTACACCGCGTCGGATGGCTCGACGAATTTCTCTCGTCACACTGCGTGGCGGATTGAAGTACGGCGTACAAATGGTCAATTCTTCTTGCGTACTAGCAATGAGACGGCATATTTGGGTGTTTAGAAAGTTTTTGCGCTTACCTAGCCCTACCATCGGTGTTAGACCGATTTGGTCTTCATTAATATGTTGTGAAATGAAGTGGTAACTCGCGTTTTGAAGGCGAGCTCGTAAGTCGCGTATCGCTGGTTTCAATACTTTAGTATCTGGGCGGTTTGGCTGAGCGAGACATGTTACAGCATCGCTAGCGACCAATGTATTGCTGATGAAACCTGCCATACAATCTGACAGAGCTTTACTTTTTATTACATGATATCTGTCGTAACGGTAACGTTCATGCTGAGCGAGATAGACGTCGTTCAGACTTGCGCCACTGTAAATAACTGTGTCGTCAATCACGAAACCTTTTAGATGAAGCACACCAAATACTTCACGGTTACGAACGGGCACACCAAGGACTTCTATTTTGTGGGCATACTCTTCGGCATAACGTCGGTATAGAGCAGCGTTACCATCAGATTTTTCTGCGCCGATAAGTCCACGCTGAGCACGGTGCCAGTCAACCAACACTTTTATATCGAGCATTGGATTTTTTTGCTTTGCCGTATAGAGCGCGTCAAGAATCGAGCGGCCGGCTTCATCGTCTTGAAGATAGAGTGCCACGAGATAAATACGAGTTTTGGCATGTGCAATTTCATGCAGCAAGCGCTCTCGGAAAGAGACAGCGTCAAACAGCGTTTCTAACTGTTCTGGTCGCTGTGCAATTTTTGGGAGCTGATCGATCAACTGCTTGTTTGCAGTAGCTGAATCCATTATTGCCTCATTAAATTCGACGAAGTGATCGTGTTAACGCAAATCAAACCCTGTATTGTACCAGAAATTGCGCAATTTCAAGTGATCCTGATACTTCTATACGCTCGATTTATCGTGATGCTATTGGAAAATGCAGCATCGGAATGAGATCTTTGCCACTGTTGCAGTAGCTGGAATAGCGTCCTTGAAGTTCCGCAGGTAGTTGGCTTTTCCCAATCACACGAAAGCCCGCCGTTTCATAAAGCGGTGTGAGATATCGATAAGCTAAGCAATAACAAGGCGTTGACTGTGTTTGTCCATCAACCGCTTCCAGAAAACGCACACCGAGTTTCCGGCCCCGAAACGAGGGTGAAATCAGCATGCCAGTTAAAAGCTGAAATGTATCAAACTGTTTAAAACGTACAGCACCACAAAGTCCAGTTTCTCCCTCTGCAGTCCAAATTACCTCGTCTTTTTTCGGCTTACCTGCGGGGTAATGGCTTTTGTAAAAGCGCGTCACGATAGGAAAGCGGAGTGGGTTGAGCGGGGCGAATCTAAAATCTGGCATATCTATCAAATCACTGCGAATTCAGGGTGGATAGGTTAGTATACACCTCAAGGACTTTCTATATATGAAACAGCGAGCCAAATGAAAACCTTGCAGACCACGTCGCTTAAACCTTTCCATACGTTTGGCATTGAAGTCGACGCCAAACAAATCATTGAAGCCCATTCTGCGGCAGACTTTATGTCCATCTGGCGTGACCATGCCGACGAGCCAAAGCTCATTCTTGGAGAGGGAAGTAATCTGCTGTTTTGTCAAAGCTATGACGGGATTGTTGTACTGAATCGCCTTAAAGGCATCTCCGTAGAAGAAACGTCGACGGCGTGGCGACTGCATGTGGCAGGCGGGGAAAACTGGCACGAGTTGGTTCGCTGGACTATCGAACAAAATATGCCGGGATTGGAAAATCTGGCTTTGATCCCTGGCTTGGTCGGCTCTGCACCGATTCAAAACATTGGTGCATATGGCGTTGAGCTTAACGAGTATTGCGAATATGTCGATGTATTGATGCTCGACACTGGTGACATTAGTCGAATGACGGCTGAAGAGTGCGAGTTTGGTTATCGTGACTCAGTGTTCAAAGGTCGATTGAAAAACAAAGCGGTGATCGTTGCTGTTGGCCTATTACTGCCTAAGGTATGGGTCCCCATGATTGGCTATGGGGCATTGAGCGACCTGGCGCATCAATCAGATCTGACGGCACTCGATGTCTTCACCAAAGTGTGTGAAATTCGCAACGAGAAATTGCCTAACCCGACAATCGTGGGTAACGCGGGTAGCTTCTTTAAAAACCCAGTGGTTGCAAAGTCGCTGGCTGATAGCTTAGAAGCGCAGAATGATAAAATGCCACGCTTTATGGTAAGTGATAACCAAGTGAAACTGGCTGCGGGTTGGTTAATCGATCAGTGTGGTCTGAAAGGCTTTCGCGTAGGCGGTGCTGCGGTGCATGATAAACAGGCGTTAGTGCTTACTAACTTGGAAGGCGCGAGTGCGGACGATGTGGTAGCGTTGGCAAAACATGTTGTTGATACCGTTCAGGCTAAATTTGGCGTGGAACTTGAGCATGAAGTGCGATTTATGGGCGCGACAGATGAAACAACCCTGGAGGCTGTATGCCAGCACTAGACCACACCGCACGTCTTGCCCTCATCCGAAAGTTGGCTGACGGGCAGTTCCATTCCGGTGAAAAGCTGGGCCAAGAACTTGGAATGAGCCGAGCAGCTATCAGTAAGCACATAAAGGTCCTGCAACAGTGGGGCGTGGATGTGTTTCGCGTGCAGGGTAAAGGGTACTGTCTGCCTGAGCCGCTTAACCTGCTTAATGAAACCGTACTAAGTGAAAAGCTGGATGTGCCGGCTTTTTCACTTGTTCCTGTTATCGACTCGACCAATCAGTATTTGCTAGACCGTGTTGGTCAATTGGCGTCGGGTACGGCATGTCTTGCTGAATATCAGCAATCAGGTCGTGGCCGCCGTGGTCGGACATGGTTCTCGCCGTTTGGGGCCAACCTTTATCTTTCCATGTATTGGCGATTGGATGCTGGTATGGCAGCGGCTATGGGCTTGAGTCTGGTGGTCGGTGTGTCGATGGCGGAAACACTGAATAAGCTCGGTGCGAAAGACGTGAAGGTTAAATGGCCTAACGACCTGTACTGGCAAGATAAAAAACTCGCAGGTATCTTGGTAGAAATGACCGGGCAAGCGGGAGATGCGGCACACTTAGTCATCGGTATGGGGCTGAATGTCTCTATGCCAGATACCGATGCGGTGGATCAGAAGTGGGCGAATCTGAAAGAAGCATGCACAACACTGCCGAATAAAAACTTACTGGCCGCTGCGCTTATCAATGGCGTTACTGAAGCACTTCGTCAGTATGAAGAGGTTGGCATGGCAGGCTTTGTCTTAAAATGGGAGAAGTACGATAACTTCAACGGTCGTGCGGTGAAACTGCTAATGGGGGAGCGTGTCGTCAAAGGTATTGCAAGGGGTATTAATGAGCAGGGGGCGTTGATGCTCGAAACTGAGTCTGGCATTGCCCCTTACCTCGGTGGTGAGATCAGTTTACGTGCCGACGATTAGTCGGCATTACTTATTTACGTACCGTCACCGTTTGCACTGCGTGGTTAGCCCCTTTTTGTAGGATCAAACCTGCGCGTCCTCTGGTCGGGAGTATGTTCTCGATCAGATTCTTACCATTAATTTCTTCCCAAATTGCCGCAGCCTTTTCCAAAGCTTCATCATTTGAGAGTTTGGTGTAGTGATGAAAATAAGATGTTGGATCTTGGAACGCACCACGTCGGAACTGCATGAATCGTTCGATATACCAGGTTTTCAGAAGTTCGCTGTCTGCGTCAACGAATAGCGAGAAATCCAAAAAGTCTGAAATAAACACGCGATGTGGTTCATGAGGATAGTCCATACCACTTTGAAGTACGTTAAGACCTTCAACGATCAAAATGTCGGGTTGCTCAACCACCTTTATCGAATCTGTTATGTCGTAAACCAAATGCGAATAAACAGGGGCTTCAACACGTTTCTTCCCTGATTTTACATCCGCCACAAATTGTACCAAACGACGAATGTCGTAAGACTCTGGAAATCCTTTCTTTTTCATCAGAGCGCGGTCGTTTAACACCTTGTTTGGATGTAGAAAACCATCGGTGGTGATAAGTTCTACTTTTGGGTGTTCAGGCCAGCGTTCAAGCAGTGCTTTGAGAATACGGGCAGTGGTGCTTTTACCGACAGCAACGCTACCAGCAATGCCGATAACGTATGGGACGTTATTGTCGTTTTCACCTAGGAACTGTTCTAATACCTGCGTTCGGCCTTTTCTCGCTTTGACGTATAGGTTCAATAGACGCGAGAGTGGTAGGTAAATGTCCTGTACTTCTTCCATCGTCAGATGCTCGTTAATACCGCGTAGCTTTTCGAGATCGGTCTCGTCCAGCGTCATCGGTACGGAATCACGAAGTTCTGACCATTTCTTGCGGTCAAAAGACAGGTAAGGCGTTAATAAGTCGCTCATACTTTATAAGGAACAGTTTCTACTAAGGAAAGCGACAATACATTATCCCCGAGTAGAGTGAAAGCACGATGCTGATTTATGCTTAGCTAATATTGCAGATTTAGGGGAGGTATTGGTGAAATAATGCGCCATAAGAACTGATTTCGCAGAATTTTTTAAATTAGCTATTGCAACGCCAAAAATCATTGCATAGAATGCGCAGCACTTGTCGCCGGCTTAGCTCAGTTGGTAGAGCAACTGACTTGTAATCAGTAGGTCGCCAGTTCGATTCCGGCAGCCGGCACCATTACGACAATAAAAGACAATTTGGTGGGATTCCCGAGTGGCCAAAGGGATCAGACTGTAAATCTGACGGCTCAGCCTTCGAAGGTTCGAATCCTTCTCCCACCACCATATTTCAAATAGTTTGAATAGCTCTACGAGAAACTGAAAGCGGGCATCGTATAATGGCTATTACCTCAGCCTTCCAAGCTGATGATGCGGGTTCGATTCCCGCTGCCCGCTCCAATCTTAAAGTGCTGATATAGCTCAGTTGGTAGAGCGCACCCTTGGTAAGGGTGAGGTCCCCAGTTCAAATCTGGGTATCAGCACCATTCTTTCTCTTCCAAGTTACTTCAAGCCGTTTGTCATATACTCAACAAAACCCATTTGTTGTATGCGTGGTCGTTAAGCCACCAAAATACCGTGCTTAGAGGGACTGTCATGTCTAAAGAAAAATTTGAACGTACGAAACCGCACGTTAACGTTGGTACTATCGGCCACGTTGACCACGGTAAAACCACTCTGACTGCTGCTATCTGTACTGTACTGTCTAAAGTATACGGCGGTG
>NZ_JAJUBB010000042.1 GCF_028683135.1 Enterovibrio qingdaonensis | reverse complement strand
ACAGATACAAAAAAGCCCCGCTATTTCTAGCGAGGCTTCGTTGTGTTGGCGGAGCGGATGGGACTCAACGCGCCGGGCTTCCGGACGCGACCAAAGTGCGAAGCACTTTTTGGGGCGCGTATAAGAAAAAAGCCTGACGCTTTCGCATCAGGCTTAAATCGTTGGCGGAGCGGACGGGACTCGAACCCGCGACCCCCGGCGTGACAGGCCGGTATTCTAACCAACTGAACTACCGCTCCAATCTCTTATCAACAAGCAATTAAGCTCATCAATGAAAAGTGGCGGAGGGATAGGGATTTGAACCCTAGATACGCTATAAACGTATGCCGGTTTTCAAGACCGGTGCTTTCAACCACTCAGCCATCCCTCCGTAAGTGCGGCGGATATTAGCGATTCCTCAGAACCCTGTAAATCAATTTTTTATGCAAACCCTTCCAACCGAGCATATTTAAACCAAATCGCTCAAGACTGCGTCAAAACAACTTTATGCTGCACCTTTTCTCCAGTTTGTCGCCTCACCGCCTTTTGTATGTTTTGCATAAACATCTAATCAAACCACACATAGCATTCTGGTCATTTCTAAAATAATAAAATATCGCCCAGCCACCTGAGTTCACGCTGATGAATGGTTCATAACAACTTTTTTCACTTTGCTTGCGTAAAAACAGTACGTTACAAACGTGCTTCAGCAGGTTTTCTCGCGATAAATGTCTCATTTTTTCAAAGATCATTGCCTAGGTCACACCTCTAGCCTGTTCGGTTTGCAGCCAAATAATCCGATTCTATACTGTGCAATGTTAATTAGATGTTAACAGGAACTTTGGAGTGGTTTTACGAGGTTCACTTCACTTAAGGCTTCTTGCCTCTATTGAGCCTTGTCCATGAGCAAACAACCAGTAATAACCAAAAGGATTGATAGGTATGGTTAATAAAAAGTCGACATTAGGGCTGGCGGTGATTTCTGCACTGCTGCTCGCTGGCTGTGATTCTGGCGGCGGTAGTGCTGAGAGTCAGAAGCAAATCGATGGCCTGAAGGATCAAGTGGCGTCTTTAGAGAAACAACTTTCTGAAGCAAAAGCGGGCTCCTCACAAGCCCCTGCACCTTCTGCGCAAGGCGAAAACACGCTTGATAAAGTGAAAAGTGCAGGCGTGATTAGCTGTGGTGTCAGTACTGGCCTACCAGGTTTCTCTAACCCGAATGCAAGTGGCGAGTGGGAAGGTATTGATGTCGAGTTTTGCCAAGCAATGGCCGCAGCAGTGCTTGGAGACAAGAGCAAAGTTAAATATGTACCTTTGACAGCCAAAGAACGCTTTACGGCACTTCAGTCTGGTGAAATTGACGTACTGTCGCGTAACACCACATGGACGCTGCAACGTGACGGAACGCTAGGCCTGAACTTTGTCGGTGTGAACTACTACGATGGCCAAGGCTTTATGGTCAAAAAAGATTTGGGTGTTAACAGCGCGCTGGAACTCGATGGTGCCTCTGTTTGTGTTCAATCAGGTACGACGACAGAGCTAAACCTTTCTGACTACTTCCGTTCTAACGGCATGTCGTTTAAACCCGTTGTTTACGATACGTATGACGCAACCGTTAAAGGCTTCGAGTCTGGTCGCTGTGATACGCTGACAACTGACCAATCAGGTTTGTATGCATCTCGTATCAAACTGTCTGACCCAGATAGTGCGGTAGTTTTACCAGAAATCATTTCTAAAGAGCCTTTGGGACCCGTAGTACGACAAGGTGATGATAACTGGTTCAATATCGCGAAGTGGACGTTGAACACCATGATTAATGGTGAAGAGTTCGCGATCACATCTGCGAACGTAGATGAAATGGTTAACTCAAAAGACCCAAATATTCGCCGTATCCTTGGCCAAGATGGCCCTAAAGGTAAAGGCTTGGGTCTGAATGATGATTGGGGTTACCAAATCATCAAGCAAGTGGGTAACTACGACGAAAGTTTCCAACGTACCGTTGGTACTGATTCGCCACTAAAAATACAACGTGGTGTGAATGCCCTATGGACTGATGGCGGCATTCTATATGCGCCACCTATCCGCTAAGTAAGCTCGCTTAATAGCAAACGGGGTGCGGTTTCCGCACCCCTCCGCTCAACGTTAAAGGATAGAGGTGCAGTTGTATGGCATCCAAAGATAATGCATTAAACTCCGAGGCGTCTCGACGCCCAGAAGTCAAGCAGAGTCTCATCTACAACCCAACATTCCGCTCCATCATTTTTCAAGCTGTCGCGATCATTGGTTTGGTGTTTTTCGTCTTCACCATTGTTAACAATGCATTGACGAATCTCGATGCCAGAGGTATTGCGACCGGTTTTGGATTTTTGTCTCAAGAGGCGGGATTTGGCATTGGTTTGACGCTCATCGAGTATGATGAAACGTTCTCTTACGGCCGAACATTTTTTGTTGGGCTACTGAATACCGCATTGGTTTCGGTACTCGGGATCGTGCTTGCAACCATAATAGGCTTCCTGATTGGTATCGCTCGCCTTTCTAGCAATTGGCTTCTAAGTCGATTTGCGGCAGTGTACATAGAAACCTTCCGAAACATTCCCCTTTTACTTCAAATTTTCTTCTGGTATTTCGCGGTATTACAAGCTTTACCTTCACCCAAAGAAAGTATCAGTGTGGGTGAATGGCTTTTCCTGAACGTTCGAGGTTTGTATTTTACCCGTCCCGTGTTTGAAGAAGGCGCAATGCTAATTGGTGTGGCTTTGATTGCCGCTCTTATTTTTAGTTTTGTACTTTCTCGCTGGGCGAAGAGAAAACAAGAATTAACAGGACAACAAACTCCCGTCTTCACCTTTTCCTTGATTGCGATTATTGGCTTACCGCTCATCGCGTTTTTAGTTCAAGGTATGCCGGTTTCGTTGGAGCATCCAGTCTTAAAAGGGTTTAACTTCAGAGGTGGTATTTCTATCATCCCTGAGTTAGCCGCACTTACACTCGCTTTATCTATCTACACCGCATCGTTTATCGCCGAGATTGTTCGCTCAGGTATCAATGCCGTTAGCCATGGTCAAACCGAAGCAGCAATGGCATTGGGTCTCCCTCGCGCGAAAACACTGCGATTAGTCATTATTCCGCAGGCGATGAGAATCATTATTCCACCGCTTACCAGCCAATATCTTAATTTAACGAAAAATTCCTCTCTCGCAATGGCGATTGGTTATCCAGATTTGGTGTCTGTTTTCGCTGGAACAACGCTCAATCAAACCGGTCAGGCGATTGAAATCATCGCTATGACAATGGCGGTTTACTTATCGTTAAGTCTTTTGACGTCGTTTTTAATGAACATATACAACGCAAAAGTTGCTTTGGTAGAGAGGTAGGATATGACGAAACAACATCAGTTCCAGCCTGACCTCCCGCCACCACCCAATACGGTAGGTGCTATCGGTTGGGCAAGGAAAAACCTTTTCTCATCGCCGCTAAATTCCATCATGACGGTGGTACTCGCGTTGCTGGCACTTCAGGGGTTATGGGCAGTCATTGACTGGGCATTCCTAAACTCAGACTGGGTGGGTTCGACAAGAGATGATTGCTCCAGAGAGGGGGCTTGTTGGGTATTTATCAACGTACGCTTTGACCAGTTTATGTTTGGTTTCTATCCACAAGACGAATTATGGCGTCCTCAACTCTTTTATGCCATTTTGGCCATTTTCACTGGGCTTCTCATCTACGAAAAAACGCCTAAAAGAGGTTGGATACTGCTTCTTTTTGTTGTTGTATTCCCCTTGATGACGACCTTTTTGCTGTTCGGTGGCATGGGTGGCATACCGAAAGTTGAAACTCACCTTTGGGGTGGGCTGCTTATCACAATGATCATCGCGATCGTCGGTATTGTCATCTCTCTCCCAATTGGTGTTGTTCTGGCTCTCGGTCGACGGTCAGACATGCCAATAATTCGCAGTCTCTGCACGGTTTACATTGAGATTTGGCGTGGTGTACCGCTGATTACGGTGCTGTTTATGGCGTCGGTCATGCTGCCACTCTTTATGGCGGGAGAATCAGAGACCAACAAATTGGTGCGCGCCTTAATCGGTGTGGTGATGTTCTCTGCCGCTTATATGGCAGAGGTTGTTCGTGGTGGTTTACAGGCCATTCCCAAAGGACAATATGAAGCTGCTGACGCTTTAGGGCTCACTTACTGGAAGAAAATGGGGTTCATCATTCTTCCTCAGGCACTGAAAATCACCATCCCTTCAATTGTGAATACCTTTATTGGTCTGTTTAAAGACACCAGTCTTGTGCTCATCATCGGTATGTTTGATGTGCTTGGGATTGGGCAAGCTGCGAATACTGACCCGCAATGGTTAGGTTTCGCAACAGAGAGCTACGTGTTTGTGGCATTGGTGTTCTGGATTTTCTGTTTTGGCATGTCCCGCTACAGTATTTATCTGGAAAACAAGCTTCACACTGGTCACAAACGCTAAAGAACAAAGGATTGTATTATGACTCAACAAGTAGACTCTCCCGTCATCCAACTGACCGATGTGAACAAATGGTACGGTCAGTTTCACGTACTGAAAAACATCAACCTCTCAGTAGCAAGAGGAGAGAAAATCGTTATCTGTGGCCCTTCTGGATCCGGTAAATCAACCATGATCCGTTGCATTAACCGTCTAGAAGAACACCAACAGGGCTCCATTATCGTTGGCGGAACAGAATTGACTGACGATCTCAAGAACATCGAGTTAGTGAGAAAAGAAGTGGGAATGTGTTTCCAGCATTTCAATCTGTTCCCTCACCTTACGGTACTAGAAAACTGCACGCTTGCGCCTATATGGGTAAAGAAAATGCCCAAGGACGAAGCAGAAGCGATTGCCATGAAGTATCTGGAACGCGTAAAAATCCCTGAGCAAGCGGGTAAGTACCCTGGACAACTTTCAGGTGGCCAACAGCAACGTGTTGCTATCGCACGTTCTCTTTGTATGAATCCAAATGTCATGCTCTTTGACGAGCCGACATCAGCACTTGACCCTGAAATGGTACGCGAAGTATTGGATGTCATGGTCGAATTGGCCGAAGAAGGGATGACAATGCTCTGTGTTACGCACGAAATGGGCTTTGCAAAGGAAGTCGCAGACCGAGTGATCTTTATGGATGCGGGCGAAATTATCGAAGAAAACGAGCCAGAACAGTTCTTCAATAATCCGCAATCGGACAGAACTCAGCTCTTCTTAAGCCAAATTCTCCATCATTAGTGGTACACTTGACCGTTAATCAGCGTGATTAACGGTCATTTAATATTTGTTTACAAGTTCGTTTAAAATCTCATTTCGAGATATATCAGTGTTCTCAAGGGCTAAGACGCTTTATTATCACCTTTGCGACAATTCGTACTTGAAAAATTGTGCCACAAGCGCAATAAATGACGTATTAGAAATAAACCGTACCCTACCGGGAGAAAGATATGAACGATCGTTTCGTTTCCACTAGCCAAACGCAAGAAAGTGTACTGGCTACCAACAAAGTACTGCGTAATACATACGCGCTGCTTTCTATGACACTGATCACCAGTGCAATTGCCGCTTTCATTGCTTTGGTAGTTGGCATCACACCAATGATGTCACTTGGCATGACCTTGGGCGCATTGGCGATTGTCTTCTTTGTACTGCCTAAAGCGGTTAACTCCTCTTCAGGTATCGTATGGACATTCGTGTTCACCAGTTTGATGGGTGCCTCACTAGGCCCAACACTGGCTTACCACCTGAACCTTGCTGGCGGTCCTTCGGTGATCATGCAAGCACTGGGCACAACAGGATTGGTATTCCTTGGTCTGTCTGCTTATGCAATTAGCAGCAAGAAAGATTTCTCATTCATGGGTGGCTTCCTTGTCGCTGGTGTAATCGCACTGTTGGTGGCAATGATTGCCAACATCTTCCTAGCGATCCCAGCTCTGAGCTTGGCAATCAGCACCATTGCTGTACTGATTTTCTCAGCGTTCATCCTGTATGACACCAGCAATATCATCAACGGTGGCGAGACTAACTATATCCGTGCGACAGTTTCTCTGTACCTGGATATTTTCAACATCTTCGTTCACCTGCTGAGCATTCTTGGCATCATGAACAGCGACGACTAATCGCATAGAAAGTTAAGTTAGTAAAAAGCTCCCTCGGGAGCTTTTTTTGTTTCTACTTGATGCTGTCAACGCAAGTCTATATCCTTTGCGCGTTCGAAATACGAGGTTATCTATGCTGGAAATAAACGGTAAGCAGATTGAAACCGACGCTCAGGGCTATTTGAAAAACTTCGCCGAATGGCAAGAGGAACTTGTTCCTATGCTGGCAGTAGAAGAAGACATCACACTGACTGACGCGCATTGGGAAGTAATTTACTTTGTTCAAGACTTCTACAAAGAATTCAACACCTCCCCTGCCGTTCGCTTGCTGGTAAAGTCGATGGAGCAAAAATACGGACCAGAGAAAGGTAACAGCCGTTACTTGTATACGCTTTTCCCTAAGGGCCCTGCGAAACAAGCAACTAAGTTAGCTGGCCTACCAAAGCCCGTTAAATGCATTTAAAAAAGGCGCATATTGCGCCTTTTTATTTTTTGGACCGACATTTATTGGATGGAAAAACCATCTATCGCCTTCCAGTCCTCTTGGTGGTGAACCAACTTGGTGACGCTTGCCGTAGGCGGCCCAACCTCTAGCCAACTTAGCAAGGCGTTCACATTTTGCTCCTCACCACACATCAGGACAGTGACGGAGCCATCAGTCTCATTCTTCGCAAAACCCGTCAGCGAAAGCCTCAATCCTTCATGAGCCGTATGAAATCTGAACCCCACACCTTGTACACGACCTGAAACGGTCGCTCTAACACAAATATGTGACAATGATCTCGCTCCATTATTTGGTCTAACCAGCACTCATCAGTGTAATATGAGCCTGATCAGATTGAATCTGATTGCGTACTCGATAAGGATCATATCAAGATGAAAGAAACGCCGTTCCGCTGGATAGACCAATACCTCATCCGACTGAGCCTAAAACAGAAATTCTATCTCCTTTACACATTCATTTTTGCACTAACAGTCGCAACCGGTGCCATTTTCTATTCAGCATCAACTGCACAGGCAACTTTCATTCAAGAACAACATAGTGCAGCACTCAACACCTTGCTGTCTCACTATGATATCAATCCAGTAGACGCCTCAGTGTTGCTTGAGCGGTCTGGTATTAGTCTAGAACGACAAGCTCCTGCTTGGGAGTCAGAAAGCACATCAATTGCGACGAAGATTGATGTGGATTTTTGGTCCTTTATCGACCTCTCCTCTTGGGGCATTCTCGCCATATTGTTCTTGATTGGCATTATGATTCTGCATTACGTATCCAGCTTTATTGGTGGCGCAATGTTCTCCATGAACGCGGCTCTGCAACGCATGCTTGATGGGGATTTGACTAGCCGCATGAACTTCTTCCCTGTGAGGGATGAGTTCAGCACCATCGCCATTACCGTTGATAACATTGCCGATCGCGAACATAGCTTGGTAAAAGCCATCAAAAACGCAGCTGCTTTAATGGAACAACTCTCCGCTGAACTGAGCTCACGCGTAAAAGACAGCGAATGCTTGTCTGCAGATCAACGTACCTATTTGGACTCTCTTGCCAGTGCGACTGAGGAGATGGCAGGTTCTATTCGTGACGTTGCAACTCACGCTGAAGATACCTCTGGTGAAATCATGGCTGCGGGTGATGCGTCAAAACAAAGCCGCAATCAGGTAAACCAGACCCTTCATGCTATCCAAGCGTTAAGCACCGAAATTGAGTCAGCGGCTCAAGCGGTCTCTGCGTTAGAGCAGAATTCAACTGAAATCGGCAGTATGGTCGCAACTATCAGCGCAATCTCAGAACAAACCAACCTGCTTGCGTTGAATGCCGCCATTGAGGCTGCGCGCGCAGGTGAGCAAGGTCGAGGTTTTGCTGTGGTCGCCGACGAAGTCCGCACACTCGCAGGACGCACTCAAGCGGCAACGGTCGAGATTCAGCGTATGATCCAAGATCTTGGCAATAATACTTCGCACCTTCGCGGCGTGATGCAAGGCACGGTTGATAATGCTGTTGCCAGCGAAACGCTGATGCAAAATATCGATACCGAAATAGCGTCTATTTCGGAGCGCAGCTTACGTATCACAGACCGAAGCACAGAGATTGCAACTGCAGCAACCCAACAAGGTAGCGTTGCGAGTACCATTTCATCTGACGTTGAACACGTTCGCCAACAAGCTTGGCAAGTTGCTGAACTCATCCGTCAAACATCAGATAATGTTGTGGACCTTCAGAAACAATCACGCAGCTTAACCTCACTGGTCTATGGTCTTCGCACCGAATAACGTATTCAGCAAAAGAAAAAGCGGCTGCCTGATGGCAGCCGTTTGCATTCTGGGTGCTGTTCTCGGACAATACGGCACCTTTTATTGGCTTTCGGCATTGTCGCCGGAAGTCAGAGATTAGAAATTAGGAATAACCAATGAATCCTTCTGTTTATTTGGTCAAAGGGCGCGAGAAGTCTCTGCGCCGTCGTCATCCGTGGGTATTCTCTCGCGGAATCCAGCGTATTGAAGGCAAGCCTTCTCTGGGACAAACCGTTGACGTCTATGATCATCAAGGCCAGTGGTTGGCACGAGGTGCGTTTTCTCCTAATTCACAAATTCGCGTGCGCGTTTGGACATTTGAGCAAGAAGAAATCAATGTGGATTTCTTTAAAAAACGCCTACAAAACGCGCAAGGCTTGCGAGACGTACTTGCCGCTCGTGACGGTTTGACAGGTTACCGACTCATTGCTGCGGAATCTGATGGCCTGCCAGGCATTACTATCGACCGTTATGAAAACTTTTTGGTTTGCCAATTGCTGAGCGCAGGTGCCGAAGCACAAATGCAAAACCTAGTTGATGCACTGGTTGAATTGTATCCAGAATGCAGTATCTACGAGCGTTCAGATGTTTCTGTACGTAAGAAAGAAGGCCTGAAAGAGCGTACTGGTGTTCTGCATGGTGACATGCCACCAGCGTCCGTTGTGATCGAAGAAAATGGCGTGAAGATAAGCGTTGATATCACGGGTGGTCACAAGACGGGCTTCTACCTTGATCAACGTGATAGCCGTGAAGCTGCCATAAAATATGTCAACGGTAAACGTGTTCTAAACTGCTTCTGCTACACCGGTGGTTTTGGCCTGTACTCACTGAAAGGCAACGCAGAAGAAGTCATCAACGTTGACGTTTCTCAACCAGCATTGGATATTGCGAAATCTAACGCTGAAATGAATGGCTTCGACACCGCGAAAGCGCAATTCGTTAACGCCGACGTATTTAAACTGCTGCGTGAATACCGTGACAGCGGTGAACTGTTTGATGTTGTTATCATGGATCCACCAAAGTTTGCTGAATCAAAGGCTCAGCTGACGGGTGCATGTCGCGGATATAAAGACATCAACATGTTAGCGATGCAGATTCTGAAGCCAGGTGGCACGCTACTGACCTATTCTTGCTCTGGTTTGATGGACAACGCACTGTTCCAAAAAATCATTGCAGATGCTGCACTCGATGCACACCGCGAAGTTCAGTTCATTGAACGTTTTGAACAAGCGGCTGACCACCCTGTAGACAGCGCATACCCAGAAGGTTTCTACCTGAAAGGTTTCGCCTGCTACGTAAAATAATAAACATCTGCCCGGTATAACCGGGCAGTTTTACACAACATTAAGGGATTAAGATGAGAAGAAAGCTGTATCTCGCTTCCGTTTTTTCTGCCGTACTGCCTTTTGCAGCGCATGCTGATGTAACACTCCACCTGAATCAAGACATTGAGTTGTTAGCCTTCAATGGCCAAGAATATCAGTCAAAGATGTTCGACAACGACAACCACGTTGTGTTGAGCGACGGTACGCAGCAATTGGCGTTCCGTTCTATTGCTAGCTTCGAAAAAGGTAAAGAAGTATCTTTCCAGAAATCTGATGTTATCGTTGTTAAGTTCGATGCGTCAGATGAAGATGTCTACCTTGACCTGCCAGAATTCAAGAACAAACGCGAAGCAGTCGCGTTTAATAAAAATCCAAACTTCCAAATACTTGATGGCGAGAAAAATGCCATTGCATTTGAGCAAGGTAAGCTGATTAAAAGTGGCTTCCAATTAAGCCGTGATTATCTGGCTGAGCTGCAACGCTATAATGAAACCGACCAACCTGCGTCACTTCAGCTCGTTGCGGTATACGAGCCGAAACCGAAATTCGAGCCACACAACAGTACCGTGGTTGTAAACGAAACAAGCGTTACCAACGAAGTTGAATATCAACTTCACTACTGGTACGAAAAAGCAGACGCAGCAACCAAGGAAAAGTTCAAATCCTTCGTGAATGCAGAGTGATAAAAAAAGCCGCTTACGCTAAG
>NZ_JAJUBB010000041.1 GCF_028683135.1 Enterovibrio qingdaonensis | reverse complement strand
CCCAACTGGGTGGCTTTTTTGTGTGCGATGCTATTCGGTTTTATTTGGCCAGCCTTCCGGGACGATAAACCAATGCTTCCTGTTTTCATCAATCAGGTGAACGGCGCGACGCAAATCCGTATCTAATGAATAAAGCGGCAGTTCTGAGGTATCCGGTGCACACATCCATTGGTGACGCGCCAATTGATAAAACTGTTTACCTTCTGGCACTTGATGCGGCCAGCACCAATACCCAGAAACAACGTCAGGGTTAATTTTTACGGCGATTGGGTAGTCGCGGTAAGGCATGAACGGGTTGATGAACAATCGCCCCTGCATCAAGAGTTTTCGTTTGGTGATTGGAAGATCAGGATATGTGCGTTGATAAGCCTCGGTAGTAGTCAGCGCAAGTTGCTGATTGAGCATTTTTGCAAGCTTCTTGGACAATGTGTCCTTTGCGTTAGGGCCATGCCAATCGTCACCGAAAGCGAGATAGAATTTTATCGCAACCTCCCAGTGTTCGAGGTCATTGCTGCCATTTTTCACCACAAAGTCCACTGCACCTATGGTTCTTCCTTCGTCTTCAACCTGAATTTCTTCAGCGACAATCTGGTGGTCTTTACTCGCACTCAAGCATTGTTGGATTAACCACTGATAATAAAAACCAATGCGGTGTCCACCGTGATAGGGCGTGGGTGAAATGTCGGGAAGGTGGCTCCAAAAATCATGCGGCACGCAGAGGGATGGCTCTAACGCTACAACGCTGCTGGCATCTCGAATCCACGCCAAATCTCTTTGTACTTGGTTTTTGTCGGCAAACATTCGACATCCTTTTCTTTATAAGCAATAACCCCAAGTAACTTGACGATACTGGACTCATCGAGGGGTCATGAAGACGAGATCTTACCGTAATCAAGGTTCACCTGCACGGAGGAGACAGTTAGAATGAGTGTTAATAAACGACAACGCCTGATTCAGGAAGAAAAATGAATAACATCGAACTCGAAAATATTTTAAATGGATATTTAAAACCGTTTGCGATTAAAGATTATTGCCCTAACGGCATGCAAGTTGAGGGAAAGGAATCGGTCACAAAAATCGTAACGGGTGTAACGGCATGTCAGGCGTTGATTGATGCGGCGATTGAAAATAAAGCCGATGCCATTTTGGTCCATCATGGTTACTTTTGGCGTGGTGAGGCAGAGCCACTGCGTGGCATGAAATTCAAACGCATTAAAGCGTTGATTGAAAATGGAATTAACTTGTATGCATATCATTTACCGCTCGACGTTCACCCAGATGTAGGCAACAACGCCCAATTGGCAAAGCTTCTCGGTATCGAGCAGAAAGGTGGGCTTGAAGATGGCAATCCGAATTCCGTGGCGGTGTGGGGAGAGTTACCTGAACCTTTAACAGCGCAAGCATTTGGTGAGTTGCTGGAGTTGAAACTGTCTCGCCAGCCACTGCATATTGAAAGTGGCAATGATGCGCTGATTTCTCGCATTGGCTGGTGTACTGGTGGTGGTCAGGACTTCATTGATTTGGCCGCGAGCAAAGGCATGGATGCGTTTATTTCGGGTGAAGTGTCAGAACGCACCACTTTTTCTGCCAGAGAGCAGGGGATTCATTATTTTGGTGCTGGTCACCACGCGACAGAGCGATACGGTATTAAGGCTTTGGGTGAATGGTTGGCGAGTGAACACGGCTTGGATGTGACATTCATCGATATAGATAACCCTGTTTGATCGCAAAATAGAAATAAAAAAACGCCGCATTATGCGGCGTTTTTTTTAGGTATTTTAATTAACGTTCATCCATTGGTTTGAATTCACGTTGATCGTAGCCCGTGTAAAGCTGACGTGGACGACCGATACGGTTAGCCGGATCGCCATGCATCTCATTCCAGTGTGCAATCCACCCGATTGTACGAGACATCGCAAAAATCACGGTGAACATGGAGACTGGAATACCGATCGCTTTCAGAATAATACCTGAGTAGAAATCGACATTCGGATACAATTTTCTCTCGATAAAGTACTGGTCAGAAAGTGCAATGCGTTCTAGCTCCATAGCAACGTCCAACAATGGATCGCTAATATTCAGCTCATCAAGAACGTCATGACATGCTTGGTTCATTACCGTTGCACGTGGGTCGTGGTTTTTGTAAACGCGGTGACCAAAGCCCATCAAACGGAATGGGTCATCTTTGTCTTTTGCACGTTCAATAAATTCTGGAATGTTCTCAACAGAACCAATTTCTTCCAACATTTTCAAACATGCTTCGTTCGCGCCACCATGAGCAGGGCCCCACAGTGAGGCAATACCTGCTGCAATACACGCAAATGGGTTAGCACCAGAAGAGCCAGCCAAACGTACGGTTGACGTAGATGCGTTCTGTTCGTGGTCTGCATGCAATGTAAAGATTTTATCCATCGCTCGCGCGACAACTGGATTTACATCATATTCTTCACAGGGTGTTGCAAACATCATATGCAGGAAGTTTTCTGCATAATCCAAATCGTTGCGTGGGTAAATGAACGGTTGACCGATTGAGTACTTGTAACACATTGCCGCTAATGTAGGCATCTTCGATAGAAGGCGGAATGCGGTAATCTCACGGTGAAAATCGTTATTAATGTCGAGGGAGTCGTGGTAGAACGCCGCCAGCGCACCAACAACACCTACCATAACGGCCATAGGGTGTGCGTCACGACGGAAACCATGGAAGAAGCTAGCAATCTGCTCATGAACCATGGTGTGGCGAGTCACGATACGACGAAACTCTTCATACTGTTTGCGAGTTGGGACTTCCCCGTAAAGAAGGATATAACAAACTTCTAAATAGTCAGCGTTATTGGCTAATTGATCAATTGGGAAACCGCGGTGCAACAGAACGCCTGCGTCGCCATCAATATATGTAATTTGCGACTCACACGAAGCTGTAGCAACAAAGCCTGGGTCAAACGTAAAGTAACCATTAGCACCCAATGCACGAACGTCGATCACTTCTGGACCAACTGTGCCCCCTTTGATCGGCAGTTCGATAGGTGCTTCCCCGTCAATTTGTAGGGTAGCTTTCTTATCTGCCATAACATTCTCCTTTGTTATTTTATAATCCTATCCCGGATACGGACTCCGTTGTTTTACCGATCGACGAAGAAGTTGTCAATTTGGAGACGTGAACTTTGTCGGGTGTGCGCAAGTATAAAAAAAGTGTGCGGAATAAGTTAATGCTCTGTTTCGGGATTTCCGTCAATTTTATTGGTTTGTGTTTAAATGTTACGGGGCATATACTCTGCGCAGGTCTCTGGATATTACTTAAAGCCGGAGCGTTTCGGGGCTCAAATCGAAATTTTCTCTGCGTAAAACAGCACGTGAGCTGCAGAAAATAGCAGTAGAGGCTGTAAAACGTAATTTAGATGTTGTAGGTCTGGCGCTGTAGCGTGATGTGATTCCAGAGAGTGTTATATAACAATAATTGCTCAATGGAGCTGAGTGGGCCATATCGTGAAAGTAAAAAAGCCAAGACCGGTAAACCTCGACCTTCAGACCATTCGTTTTCCTATCACTGCGATAGCGTCAATAGCGCACCGGGTTTCAGGTGTTATCACCTTTATTTCGGTTGCCATCCTTCTTTGGCTGTTAAGCCTGTCGTTATCGTCTTCTAGTGGATTTGAAGCCGCCTCTGAAATCGTCAACAGTTTCTTCGTCAAGTTTGTGCTTTGGGGCATCCTCACCGCACTTGCTTATCACATCGTAGGTGGTATTCGCCATTTGCTGATGGACATGAAGTATTTTGAAGAACTGGAAACAGGTGCACAAAGTGCGCAAGTCGCATTTGGTGTCACAGCTGTATTGTCTGTTTTAGCGGGGGTTTTAGTATGGTAGGTCACGTATCATCTTTCGGCAGAAACGGTGTTCATGATTTTATTCTGATCCGTGCTACTGCCATCATCATGACACTTTACACACTTTATTTGGTGGGTTTTTTCGCCTTTGGGCCTGAATTGACTTACCAAGCCTGGATTGCTTTCTGGGGCCAAACCAGCACTAAAGTGTTCACCATGCTTGCGCTTGTTTGTGTGTTAATCCATGCGTGGATTGGCATGTGGCAAGTGCTAACAGACTACATCAAACCGACAATGCTTCGCGCGCTAATGCAGTTCGGTATTGTAGCACTGCTGTTTGTCTATTTATTGACTGGCTTTTTTGTACTGTGGGGTGTGTAAGTGAGTATTCCAGTAAGAGAATTTGACGCCATTGTTATTGGTGCTGGTGGTGCAGGTATGCGTGCCGCACTACAAATTTCTGAGCAGGGTTTAACTTGTGCATTGCTCTCAAAAGTTTTCCCAACCCGCTCTCACACTGTGTCCGCTCAAGGCGGTATCACGGTAGCTCTCGGTAATTCCCACGAAGATAACTGGGAATGGCACATGTACGACACGGTTAAAGGGTCGGACTATATCGGCGATCAAAACGCCATTGAATACATGTGTAAAACGGGACCTCAATCTATTATTGAGCTTGAGAAGATGGGGCTTCCATTTTCACGATTCGAAGATGGCAGTATTTACCAACGTCCTTTTGGTGGCCAATCTAAAGCCTTCGGTGGCGAGCAGGCAGCGCGTACAGCGGCAGCTGCTGACCGAACGGGTCACGCACTTCTTCATACCTTGTATCAGCAGAACATTAAAAACAAAACCACCATTTTTTCTGAGTGGTATGCGCTGGATCTGGTGAAGAACCAAGATGGTGCTGTTGTTGGTGCAACCGCGATGGACATGGAAAGTGGCGAGATTTGCTACTTCAAAGCGAAAGCAACCGTTCTGGCAACGGGTGGTGCTGGCCGCATCTATCAGTCAACGACTAACGCACACATCAACACTGGTGACGGTGTCGGTATGGCACTTCGCGCTGGCGTGCCGATGCAAGACATGGAAATGTGGCAATTCCACCCAACCGGTATCGCCGGAGCGGGTGTATTGGTAACCGAAGGTTGTCGTGGTGAAGGTGGTTACCTTCTTAACAAAGACGGCGAACGCTTCATGGAGCGCTACGCGCCAAACGCAAAAGACCTTGCAGGACGTGACGTTGTAGCACGTTCTATGATGGTTGAAATTCGCGAAGGGCGTGGTTGCGAAGGTCCATGGGGACCACACATTAAGCTGAAGCTTGATCATTTGGGCAAAGACGTTCTAGAGGCACGCTTGCCAGGTATTCTTGAGCTGTCTCGCACCTTTGCACACGTTGATCCGATAAAAGAACCTATTCCAGTCATCCCAACGTGTCACTACATGATGGGTGGCGTACCAACACAAGTTTCCGGTCAAGCAATCAAGCTAGACGCTAACGGCCAAGATGTTGAAGTACAGGGCTTGTTTGCTTGTGGTGAAATTGCAAGTGTATCTGTGCATGGCGCGAACCGTCTTGGTGGTAACTCGCTCCTGGACCTTGTCGTATTTGGTCGCGCAACAGGTTTGCATCTTGGCGAGACTTTGGCTGCACAAGTTGAAGCGCGTGATGCGTCTGAGTCAGATATCGAAGCGTCGTTGGCACGTGTTAATCGCTGGAACGCAACGCGTAAAGGTGAAGACCCAGTCCAAATTCGTAAAGACCTACAATCTTGCATGCAGAACAACTTCTCGGTATTCCGTGAAGGCGACGCAATGGCGAAAGGCCTAGAAGAACTTAAAGTTATCCGTGACCGTTTAAAAGAAGCGCGTCTGGATGATACATCGTCAGAATTCAATACCCAGCGCGTTGAGTGTTTGGAATTGGACAACCTGATGGAAACAGCTTTCTCTACGGCAGTTGCTGCAAACTACCGCACGGAAAGTCGTGGTGCGCATGCGCGTTTTGATTATCAAGAGCGCGATGATGAAAATTGGTTGTGCCACACCATCTACAACCCAGAAACAGAGTCGATGTCCAAGCGTGATGTCAACATGACGCCAGTTCATCGTGACGCTTTCCCACCGAAAGCGCGTACTTACTAAGGGAGGTAGAGAAACATGAAACTGAATTTTTCGGTATATCGTTACAACCCGGATGTTGATGACGCGCCACACATGAAAGGTTACTCCTTGGAGGTGCCGGAAGGCTCTGACATGATGGTGCTCGATGCCCTCATTTTGCTCAAAGAGCAAGACCCTACATTGGCATTCCGACGCTCTTGTCGTGAAGGCGTATGTGGTTCTGACGGCATTAACATGAACGGTAAGAACGGTTTGGCGTGTATTACTCCCTTGTCTGCACTGACCGACAAATCAAGCATTGTGATCCGTCCTTTGCCTGGTTTGCCTGTGGTACGTGACTTGGTGGTAGATATGACGCAGTTCTATCAAAACTACGAACGCGTTAAACCTTACTTGATTAATGATGGAACGCCACCATCGCGTGAAAATCTGCAATCGCCAGATGATCGCGCGCATCTTGATGGACTTTACGAGTGCATTATGTGTGCATGTTGTACAACGTCTTGCCCATCATTCTGGTGGAATCCAGATAAATTTGTAGGCCCTGCGGGCTTGTTGGCCGCATATCGTTGGCTCATTGACAGTCGTGATACGGCGACCGAGGAACGTTTATCGGATCTCGACGACGCTTTTAGCGTTTTTCGTTGCCATAGCATCATGAACTGTGTAAATGTTTGTCCTAAAGGGTTAAATCCTACAAAAGCAATAGGCCATATTCGCTCAATGCTGCTTAAACGCGCAGTGTAACGCTGGCCTCTGTACACCTACACGTTTTAAGAATTAAGCTCCTCTTCGGAGGAGCTTAAAAGGAACATCGACAACTGCGTCGATGGTCGCAATATCGTATATAACTAAAGTGGTTAAGGGATAACAATGCAAAATGGCGTGATGAAGGCTTGGTTAGAGTCTTCTCATTTGGCTGGCGCCAATGCAACTTACGTAGAAGACCTCTACGAACTGTACCTCAGTGACCCAGAGTCTGTAGATAGCGAATGGCAGGTGGTTTTTAATAGCCTTCCTGTCGTGAATGGCAACGCACCCGAGCAACCCCACTCAAGAGTTCGTGAATACTTCCGTAGACTCGCTACCGAGACAGCGCATTACAGTGCCTCAGTCAGTGATCCAGACGTCGATGCGAAACAGGTTAAAGTACTGCAATTGATCAATGCTTACCGTTTCCGTGGACATCAACAAGCAAATCTAGATCCTCTGGGTCTATGGCAACGCGACCGTGTGCCAGACCTAGATCCAGCATACCATACGCTCAACGAAGACGACTTCGAAGAGACGTTCAACGTGGGTTCTTTTGCCAGTGGGCAAGAGAGCATGAAACTTGCCGACTTGTATGATGCGCTCAAGAAAACCTATTGTGGTTCTATTGGTGCTGAGTACATGCACATTACTGACACAGAAGAAAAGCGTTGGATTCAACAACGTCTGGAAACTGTTGTTGGTTTGCCTCAGTTTTCAAGTGAAGAAAAAATTACGCTTCTTGAAGAACTGACGGCCGCAGAAGGGTTAGAGCGTTATCTTGGCGCGAAATTCCCGGGTGCGAAGCGCTTTTCTTTGGAAGGCGGCGATGCGATGATCCCAATGGTTAAAGAAGTGATTCGTCACTCTGGTGCCTATGGAACACGTGAAGTGGTTATCGGCATGGCGCACCGCGGTCGCTTGAACATGCTTGTTAACGTACTTGGCAAAAAGCCTTCTGAACTTTTTGATGAGTTTGCCGGTAAGCACGGCGAGTCTTGGGGTACGGGTGATGTGAAATATCACCAAGGTTTCTCAAGTGACTTCGCTACGCCAGGCGGTGATGTTCACCTTGTTCTCGCTTTCAACCCGTCACACTTGGAAATTGTAAACCCAGTAGTTATGGGCTCAGTGCGTGCCCGTCAAGATCGCTTAGGCGATAAAGACGGCTCCAAAGTGCTGCCAATTACGATTCACGGTGACTCAGCGATTGCAGGTCAAGGCGTGGTTCAAGAGACATTCAACATGTCTCAAGCCCGTGGTTTCAAAGTTGGCGGTACCGTGCGTATTGTCGTCAACAACCAAGTTGGCTTCACGACGTCGAATCCTAACGATACGCGTTCTACGCAGTATTGTACTGATATCGCCAAGATGGTTCAGGCTCCAATCTTCCATGTGAATGCAGATGACCCTGAAGCCGTTGCTTTTGTCGCGCGATTGGCTGTTGACTATCGCAATGAGTTTAAACGCGATGTTGTGATTGATTTGGTGTGTTATCGCCGTCATGGCCACAACGAGGCCGATGAGCCAAACGCGACTCAGCCTCTGATGTACCAAAAGATCAAGAAACATCCAACACCGCGTAAGCTATACGCTGATGTGCTTTCTGATCGTGGCGTGGCTGATATTGAGAAAGCAACGTACTTGATCAATGAGTATCGTGATGCACTTGATCACGGCGAGTGTGTCGTGAAAGAGTTCCGTCCGATGGCACTTCACTCTGTCGATTGGTCGCCTTATTTGGGGCATGACTGGACCGTTGAGTGGCCAAATACGTTTGATAAAGCGCGTTTGATTGAGCTGGGCCAGCGTCTTTGTACCTACCCAGAAAGTCACAAGCTTCAAAGTCGAGTAAACAAGCTGTACAACGATCGTACAGCCATGGTTGCTGGTGAAAAAGCCATTGACTGGGGTATGGCTGAAACTTTGGCTTACGCTACCATCGTTGATGACAACAAGCGCATCCGTATCTCAGGTCAGGATTCCGGCCGTGGTACGTTCTTCCATCGTCACTCCGTTCTGCACAATCAAAACGATGCGAGTACATATATTCCTTTGGCAAACATTCACGACAAGCAAGGGCCTTTCCAAGTCTTTGACTCCGTATTGTCAGAAGAGGCTGTGTTAGCGTTTGAATATGGCTATGCCACTGCAGAGCCTGGTGGTTTGACCATTTGGGAAGCACAGTTTGGTGATTTTGCTAACGGTGCTCAAGTGGTGATTGATCAGTTCATCAGTTCAGGTGAGCAAAAGTGGGGCCGTATGTGTGGTCTTACAATGTTGTTGCCTCACGGATATGAAGGACAGGGACCAGAGCACTCATCTGCGCGCCTTGAACGTTATTTGCAACTTTGCGCTGAGCAAAACATGCAGGTGATTGTCCCTTCGACACCCGCACAGGTTTACCACATGATTCGCCGTCAGGTATTCCGTCCAATGCGTCGTCCATTAGTCGTTATGTCGCCTAAATCATTGCTTCGTCATCCGCTGTGTACGTCAACGCTGGATGATTTAGCAAATGGTAACTTCTTACCTGCAATTGGCGAAGTTGACGAGTTGGATCCTAAGGCCGTGAAGCGCGTTGTGATGTGTTCAGGCAAGGTTTACTTCGACCTGCTTGAAGCACGCCGCAAAGAAGAAATCAAAGATGTCGCCATTATTCGTATTGAGCAATTGTACCCATTCCCGAAAGAGGATGTACAAGCTGCGATTAGCGAATATGTGAATGCCAAAGACTTTGTCTGGTGCCAAGAAGAGCCGCAAAACCAAGGCGCTTGGTACAGCAGCCAGCACAATTTCCGATTGGCTATTCCGGCTGATGCCACCTTGAGTTATGCAGGACGTGCTGCGTCGGCATCACCTGCGGTGGGCTATATGTCGGTGCATCTAAAACAACAAAAAGCGTTGATAGAAGACGCTCTTACCCTGAATTAAGAACTAGAAAGCTAAGGAATTAATGAAATGACAATCGAAATTCTGGTTCCCGACCTACCTGAATCAGTGGCTGATGCGACGGTTGCGACATGGCATAAGCAACCTGGCGATGCGGTGAGCCGTGATGAAGTGCTGGTTGATATTGAAACGGACAAAGTGGTGTTGGAAGTTCCAGCACCGGAAGATGGCGTATTGGAAGCAATTGTTGAAGTAGAAGGTGCAACCGTACTTTCAAAACAACTGATTGCAAAATTGAAAGCAGGTGCTGTTGCGGGTGAGCCAACTCAAGACGTGCCTGCATCGTCTGAAGCATCGCCAGACAAGCGCCACACTGCGTCTTTGAGTGAAGAGCAAAACGATGCATTGAGCCCTGCGGTTCGTCGTCTTCTGGCAGAAAATGATCTGAAAGCAGACCAAGTTAAAGGCACGGGTGTCGGCGGTCGTATTACACGTGAAGATGTGGATGCATTCCTGAAAAACGGTGCAGGTAAAGCACAAGCTGCCTCACCTGCAGCTAAAGAAGAAACGCCGTCTTTGGGTCACCGTAGCGAGAAACGTGTTCCGATGACACGTTTACGTAAGCGCGTTGCGGAGCGTCTGCTTGAAGCGAAAAACAGCACAGCAATGCTGACGACGTTTAACGAAGTGAACATGAAGCCAATCATGGACATTCGTAAGCAATACAAAGATGTATTCGAAGAGCGTCACGGTATTCGCTTGGGCTTCATGTCTTTCTATGTGAAGGCGGTTGTTGAAGCATTGAAGCGTTATCCTGAAGTCAACGCTTCGATTGATGGTGATGATATCGTTTACCACAACTTCTTTGACGTAAGCATGGCGGTATCTACGCCACGTGGATTGGTTACACCAGTTCTTCGTGATTGTGACCGCCTGGGTTTGGCTGACGTCGAAAAAGGCATCAAAGAACTGGCAATTAAAGGTCGTGACGGCAAATTGACCGTAGACGAACTGACGGGTGGTAACTTCACCATCACCAATGGTGGTGTGTTCGGTTCCCTGATGTCAACGCCAATCATTAACCCACCACAAGCGGCAATTTTGGGGATGCACAAGATCCAAGAGCGTCCAATGGTGGTTGATGGCAAAATTGAAATTCTGCCTATGATGTACCTTGCTCTTTCTTACGATCACCGTTTGATCGACGGACGCGAGTCGGTTGGTTTCTTGGTTACCGTTAAAGAGCTTTTAGAAGACCCAACACGTCTGCTGCTGGACGTTTAATTAGCAGTCCGGGTTAACCGGAAGCAGGGGGCAGGAGCCCCCTGTGTGGAAAGCAAAAAAACACACACTATAAAACGTAAATGGACACGGATAGAACATCATGAATCTGCACGAATATCAGTCAAAACAGCTTTTTGCTGAATACGGGCTGCCAGTATCTGAAGGGTATGCCTGCGACACTCCTCAAGAAGCGGCAGAAGCTGCGGACAAACTTGGTGGTGACAAGTGGGTGGTTAAATGCCAGGTACACGCTGGCGGCCGTGGTAAAGCGGGTGGCGTAAAGCTGGTCCAAACCAAGGATGAAATTAAAGAATTCGCTCAAAACTGGCTAGGTAAAAACCTGGTCACTTATCAAACAGATGCTAACGGTCAGCCAGTTAGCAAGATCCTAGTTGAAGATTGTACGGACATCGCAAAAGAGCTATATCTCGGTGCGGTTGTAGACCGTGGCACACGTCGCGTTGTTTTCATGGCATCGACTGAAGGTGGTGTGGAAATCGAGAAAGTGGCTGAGGAAACCCCTGAGCTGATCCACAAAGCGGCGATCGATCCATTGGTAGGCCCTCAGCCATATCAAGGCCGTCAACTTGCTTTCAAACTAGGTCTGCAAGGCGACCAAATCAAGCAATTCACCAAGATTTTCATGGGCATTGCAAAACTGTTCATCGAGCGTGATGTTGCGCTGGTGGAAGTTAACCCATTGGTTATCACTGGTGCAGGCGATCTGCACTGTCTGGATGCAAAACTGACAGTTGATAGCAACGCAGTTTACCGCCAGCCTAAGATCCGTGAAATGCACGATCCTAGCCAAGACGACGCGCGTGAAGCTCACGCAGCGCAGTGGGAGCTGAACTATGTTGCTCTGGACGGCAGCATCGGTTGTATGGTTAACGGTGCGGGCCTGGCAATGGGTACCATGGACATCGTAAACCTGCATGGCGGTAGCCCTGCAAACTTCTTGGATGTGGGCGGTGGCGCGACCAAAGAACGTGTAACCGAAGCATTCAAAATTATCCTCTCTGACGACAACGTAAAAGCTGTTCTCGTAAACATCTTCGGCGGTATCGTACGCTGTGACCTGATCGCAGACGGCATCATCGGTGCGGTGGAAGAAGTTGGCGTTAAAGTACCGGTTGTTGTTCGCCTTGAAGGTAACAACGCAGAACTGGGTGCGAAGAAATTGGCTGAGTCTGGCCTGAACATTATTGCTGCGACCTCACTGACTGAAGCAGCAGAGAAAGTTGTTGCTGCAGCGGAGGGTAAATAATGTCTGTTTTGATTAACAAAGATACCAAAGTAATCTGTCAGGGTTTCACGGGCGGTCAGGGTACTTTCCACTCAGAGCAAGCGATTGAGTACGGAACGCAAATGGTTGGTGGTGTATCACCAGGCAAGGGTGGTACCACGCATCTGGGTCTACCGGTATTCAACACAGTCGCGGAAGCTGTTGAAGCGACAGGCGCAACTGCAACGGTTATCTATGTTCCAGCTCCGTTCTGTAAAGACGCAATTTTAGAAGCAATTGACGCAGGCATCGAACTGATTGTGACCATCACTGAAGGCATCCCAACGCTTGATATGCTGGAAGTTAAAGTGAAGCTTGATGAAGCAGGCGTTCGCATGATTGGTCCTAACTGCCCAGGCGTTATCACACCGGGCGAGTGTAAGATTGGTATCATGCCGGGTCACATTCATAAGCCGGGTAAAGTGGGCATTGTATCCCGTTCAGGTACCCTGACTTATGAAGCAGTTAAACAGACGACGGATGAAGGTTTCGGCCAATCTACGTGTGTAGGTATCGGTGGCGACCCAATTCCAGGGTCTAACTTTATCGATATTCTCGAAATGTTCGAAAAAGATCCAGCGACAGAAGCGATTGTCATGATCGGTGAAATCGGTGGCACGGCAGAAGAAGAAGCTGCTGCGTACATCAAAGAGAACGTCACTAAGCCAGTTGTTTCGTACATCGCAGGTGTTACCGCACCTCCGGGCAAACGTATGGGACACGCAGGTGCGATTATCTCTGGCGGTAAAGGTACTGCAGAAGATAAATTTGCAGCACTGGAAGCGGCAGGTGTAACCACGGTGAAAAGCTTGGCTGACATCGGTAAAGCCTTGCGTAACAGCACAGGTTGGTAATACCAAACCAAATAAAAAACCGCTCTAATTAG
>NZ_JAJUBB010000040.1 GCF_028683135.1 Enterovibrio qingdaonensis | reverse complement strand
GGAGCTAAGAAAAGTTGGCAAGGGCTTTTTTGCAGTTTTCTTATAAAAACGGCGTGTTCGATTACTTTTCAAACAAAGTGATGCTAAAGGGAACGAAATCGCTCAGAAAACTCCTTCACTCTTTCCCAGTTCGTATATTCCACCTCTTTCGTTGCATCGGTTTCACCGCCTGTCATACGCATAATGAACTGTATCATCACACGATCGAACAGTTTGTAGCGCGGATAATAGAGTGCACCTGCGAAAACGCCGATCAGTTCGGGCTGCCAAGGTGACAACTTGAGAAACTTCTTCACATAGACACTGCCTTCTGGCGTATCTTTACCCGGCTTACGTGCTGTCAGGTTCACACAGAAAAAGGCCGCTTTCTTATCTTTTAATGCAGTAAGGTGCGTTTCGATAAATTGATAGAGTTTCTTGTTCAAATGCCCGTAACGAATAGAGGCACCAATTAAGACCTTATCGTAGTTATCGATATTCACGGATGACACTGCATGCAGATCCACCAACTCACACTGATACTCATCTGCTAACTCGCTTTCCATTGCTTTGAGAATCTTCACGGTCTGCCCTTCACGGCTCGAATGAAGTAAAAGTGCCTTTTTCATGTGTATTCCTAAGTTGATCAGCTTCGCCAGAATGTCGGCGTAAATAAGACGAGTAGCGTAAAGACTTCCAGTCGTCCGAAGAGCATAGAGATAATCAGTACCCATTTCGCCGAACTATTTATATCACCAAAGTGAACAGCGACTTCGCCGAGTCCTGGCCCAAGGTTGTTCAGTGTTGCTGCGACTGCAGAAAATGCGGTTAGCTCATCGATACCTGTCGCGATAAGGCAAAGCATGCAAATCACAAATACCAACGCGTACGCAGAGAAGAATCCCCATACTGCATCCACGACTTGCTGTGGCAATGCTTTATTACCCACCTTAATGGTGTAAACCGCACGAGGGTGAACCAAACGTTTGAGCTCACGTGAACCTTGCAGTGATAGAAGAAGTATACGGATCACCTTCATACCGCCACCCGTTGAACCTGCACACCCCCCTATAAATGAAGAAAACAATAGAAGGACAGGTAGAAACAAGGGCCAATCTGCAAAGCCAGTAGTGGTATACCCCGCTGTGGTAGAAATAGATACCGTCTGGAAAATCGCTTGGTTAAACGCTTCAAACTCCGAGTCATACGTGCCTTTGCTCATTAGCATCCAAAACACTATCGCCAATAAGATGATCTGAATAAGAACAAATGCTCTGAACTCTGGGTCTTTGAAGTAGAAGCCAGGATGCAGTTTTCCACTCGCAAACGCAGCAAAGTGCAATGAGAAGTTACACGCTGATATAAAGAGGAAGAAAACCGTAATGAAGTTAATTGCGGGGCTATCAAAATAGCCAATACTCGCATCGTGAGTCGAGAACCCACCAATTGCAACCGTTGAGAAACTGTGGCTTATAGCATCGAACACCGACATACCCGCCAGCCAATATGCTGCTGCGCAAGACATGGTTAATGCCAGATAGATATACCAGAGTGCTTTTGCCGTTTCAGCTATACGCGGGGTCATCTTGCTGTCTTTTACCGGACCCGGTATTTCCGCTCGATACAACTGCATACCACCGATACCCAGCACAGGCAGAATGGCTACCGCGAGTACAATGATCCCCATCCCCCCAAACCATTGCAGTAGCTGACGATAAAAAAGCACCGCTTTCGGCAACTCATCCAGCCCTACAATGACTGTTGCACCCGTTGTAGTCAGACCTGAAAATGATTCAAAAAAGGCGTCGGTCACTGACATATTGGGTTGTTCAGACAACATGAAAGGAATAGAACCGGCACTGCCGATAACCGTCCAAAACAGGACAACGATTAAAAACCCATCCCGGGCTTTTAGCTCATGCCGAAATTGCCGATTGGGGAACCACAACAGACCGCCACCAGCAAGGAGAAGAAAAAAGGTAAGCACAAACGGGAAACCTTCCCCGTCACGATAGATAAAGGCCACCACAGCTGGAGCCAGCATGGTGATACTAAAAAGGGCCAGTAATAGCCCGACGATTCGAATGATTGAGCGAAATTGCATAGCCTAAGACGGCGCTTCCTTATATTCAGGCTCTTACCTGAATTATTGATTATTATTTAGCTCGACTATGCTTACCTGACCTCGGGAGCGGTTTACTATTTCTTCCGCGATCTGATCGGCATTCCGTGCATCCACTTCCACTGTCATCACCACATTATGGCTGAATTCAGTATCAACCTGAACCGCATTGTGGGAAGCCAGTATAGATTCTATTAGTGCAATGTGAGGGTATTCACAGCTTAATGTGAACTGCACCGTAATTGCTTTCTCGTTTGTTACTAATTGTGTGAGAGCGTGCTGAACGCCACCACCATAAGCCTTTACTAATCCTCCCGTACCAAGGCGGATACCACCATAGTAACGCGTTACTACTGCGGTGATCTCACCAACACCACTCCCCGTTAACTGAGCAAGAATAGGTTTGCCTGCAGTGCCTGACGGCTCCCCATCATCGCTAAATCCCCAGCTCATTGAGTCTTCAGGACGACCTGCGACAAATGCCCAACAGTTATGACGTGCATCCGCATGTTTCGCTTTGATTTCTGCAACGAAGGCTTTTGCACTTTCAATGCTTGGTGTATGCGCTAAGTATGTAATAAAGCGACTTTTCTTTATTTCTTCTTCTGTTACAACCGCCTTGGCGGGTATCAGATAAGGAGCGTTATTCATACGAACTACCACGTCATAAAAAGGGCAAAAATTTTACCACAGGAATTTGATCTCCCCCTTATTGAGATTAACTACAGTAATAATAAACAGTTAACTCGATAACCCCGGAAACAAAACACAAAATTCAAACAAGCGTTTAACATTTTTGTTGCCTTTTTGTTCAGAGCAGCTCAGACTAAAACTCTGGTCTAACCAGGATCTCACCCCTACATGAAGGTAAACCAAAACCAGACGAAGAGCTGGCAATACGGAGATAGAACATGATTTACCAAGGTGACACACTTTCCGTTCGCTATCTGGATGATGGTATTGCGGAACTGAATCTTGATGCACCCGGTTCTGTTAACAAATTTGATCTCGCGACACTTGAGAGCTTCAACGAAGCCCTGAATGCTCTGGCGCAACAATCAAACGTGAAAGCCCTGCTGCTAACCTCAGCCAAACCAGCATTTGTAGTTGGGGCTGATATCACCGAGTTTCTTGGCTTGTTCACAAAACCAGAGCAAGAATTGTCTCAGTGGGTCACCCACGCCAATGACATCTTCAACAAACTCGAAGATTTACCCTTCCCAACTATTTCAGTGATTCGCGGCTTTGCCTTGGGTGGCGGCTGTGAATGTATTCTTGCTACCGATTTCCGTATAGCGGATTCCACAGCACGCATTGGTTTACCGGAAACCAAACTTGGGATCATGCCAGGGTTTGGTGGCACTGTGCGTATGCCTCGTCTTGTGGGCGCAGATACCGCGATGGAGCTTATCACTGCAGGTAAAGAAAGCCGTGCAGATGCGGCTCTGAAGATTGGCCTTGTCGATGCTGTAACGGCACCGGACGATCTCGAAGATGCGGCACTGAAGCTAGCCAAACAAGCTATTGAAGGCAAACTGAACTGGCAATCTCGCCGCGCACAGAAAAAAGCCCCACTGCAACTAAACAAAATTGAAGCCACCATGAGCTTTACCATGGCAAAAGGCATGGTCGCAAAAGTCGCGGGCCCACATTACCCGGCTCCTATGACAGCCGTGGTTTCGATTGAAGAAGCCTCACGCTCTGGTCGTGACGATGCACTTGTCATCGAAAACAAGCATTTCGTTAAGCTAGCCAAAAACGATGTTACTCAAGCGTTGGTCGGGATTTTCCTTAGTGACCAATACCTAAAATCCAAGGCGAAGAAAGCCGCCAAAGAAGGCAAACCGACAAAACGTGGTGCCGTTTTGGGCGCAGGTATTATGGGCGGCGGTATCGCCTACCAGTCTGCGCGTAAAGGCGTGCCTGTTCTGATGAAAGACATCAGCCAAGCGTCATTGGAAATGGGGATGAAAGAAGCATCGAAGCTGTTGAACAAGCAACTCGAGCGCGGTCGCTTAAATGGCACGAAAATGGCTGACATCCTTGCATCCATTACCCCTAGCCTCCACTACGCCGGCATTGAACAGTCTGACATAGTTGTTGAAGCGGTGGTTGAGAACCCGAAAGTAAAAGCAGCGGTATTGAGTGAAGTTGAAGGCATTCTGCCAGAAGACGCGGTATTGACCTCCAACACCTCCACCATACCAATCGACTTGCTCGCGCAATCACTAAAGCGTCCGCAAAACTTCTGTGGTATGCACTTTTTTAACCCAGTCCATCGCATGCCGCTGGTTGAAGTTATTCGAGGTAAAGACACTTCAGAGGAAACCGTCGCTCGCGTGGTCGCTTACGCCGCCAAGATGGGCAAAAGCCCAGTGGTCGTTAACGACTGCCCTGGGTTCTTTGTAAACCGTGTCCTGTTCCCCTACTTCGCGGGCTTTAGCATGCTGCTTCGTGACGGCGCTGACTTCACCAAAATCGACAAGGTGATGGAGAAGAAATTCGGCTGGCCAATGGGCCCAGCTTACTTGCTGGATGTAGTTGGCATTGATACCGCGCACCACGCACAAGCGGTCATGGCAGAAGGTTTTCCTGAGCGCATGGCGAAAAGCTATCGCGATGCAGTGGATGTCATGTTCGAGTCTGAGCGCTTCGGTCAGAAAAACGGTGTTGGCTTCTACAAGTACTCCGTTGATCGCAAAGGCAAGCCGAAGAAAGACGTGGATGCTGATGTCTCGGGCTTACTTGCACCAGTATTAGGAAATAGCACAGATTACAGCGATGACGAGATCATCAATCGCATGATGGTGCCAATGATCAACGAGGTGGTGCGCTGTCTAGAAGAGGGCATCATTGCAACACCACAAGAAGCCGATATGGCATTAGTTTATGGATTAGGTTTTCCTCCTTTCCGCGGTGGTGTATTCCGCTACCTAGATACCATTGGATTAGCAAACTACGTGGCAATTGCTGATAGCTTTGCCGAACTTGGTCCTGCTTATGACGTGCCGCAAGGATTGCGCGACAAAGCAGCTAAAGGCGAAGGGTATTTTGATGCCCAACGACAGTCTGCGTAACCACAAGGAATTGAGAGGAAAATATTATGAAAAACGTTGTGATTGTCGACTGTATCCGAACACCAATGGGACGATCGAAAGGCGGAGCTTTTCGACATACTCGCGCAGAAGATTTGTCTGCGCATCTGATGGCCTCACTACTTGCGCGAAATCCTCAGCTTGACCCAAACGAAATTGAAGATATCTACTGGGGCTGTGTACAGCAAACGTTAGAGCAAGGCTTCAACGTCGCCCGTAATGCTGCGCTGCTCGCAGGTTTACCTCATTCTGTTGCTGCGACAACGGTTAATCGTCTTTGTGGTTCTTCCATGCAAGCACTGCATGACGCGGCGCGCGCCATCATGATCGGCGATGCCGATGTTTGCTTAATTGGTGGAGTGGAACACATGGGGCATGTCCCTATGACCCATGGCGTAGATTTTCACCCTGCCCTTTCCAAGTCAGTAGCGAAAGCGGCTGGCATGATGGGCTTGACCGCTGAAATGCTAGGCCGTATTCACGGTATCAGCCGAGAGCAGCAAGATGCCTTTGCAGCCCGCTCCCACCAGCGTGCCCATGCAGCAACAATTGAAGGCCGCTTCAAAAACGAAATCATGCCAACCGAAGCGCATGACGAGAAAGGCGGGTTGTTCTTGATGGAAGACGACGAAGTCATCCGCCCTGAAACCACGGTAGAAACCCTGTCAGCGTTACGTCCAGTGTTCGACCCCGCCAACGGCACCGTTACTGCGGGTACGTCTTCTGCACTATCAGACGGTGCAGCAGCCATGCTCATTATGAGTGAAGAGAAAGCCAAAGCTCTCGGTGCACCAATCCGCGCAAGAGTTCGCTCAATGGCCGTTGCGGGCTGTGATCCCTCCATCATGGGATACGGCCCTGTTCCAGCGACGCATAAAGCCATGAAACGTGCAGGCGTCACCATGGACAACATTGGGATGATTGAACTCAATGAAGCTTTTGCTGCACAGTCTCTCCCTTGTGCGAAAGACCTCGGTTTATTGGATAAAGTCGACGAAAAAGTAAACCTGAATGGTGGAGCCATTGCGCTTGGTCATCCACTGGGTTGCTCAGGCGCACGAATCTCGACTACGCTTATCAACCTGATGGAACACAATGATGTCGAGCTTGGACTTGCCACCATGTGTATCGGGTTGGGCCAAGGCATAGCAACCGTGTTTGAGCGCGTATAACGTGTGTTAAGCGAAAATAGCCGGGCACTCGCCCGGTTTTTCCGTTTAAGGTCATCGATATGCTTTCAACGCATAGATAAAATGAATTAGTTTCATTATTTTCATACTCTGTTTCGCTCTACACTTTAAGCATATTGATTCTCAACCAATTATCTTCTTCCCCCCTTCGGAGGACATGCCATGTTTAAGGCTCTCGTACTGGATCAAGCAGACAAAATCACCACATCTAGCATTCAAGAACTGGATGTAAGCCAATTGCCGGAAGGTGATGTACTTATCGATGTCGAATACTCATCCCTTAACTACAAAGACGGTTTGGCAATCACTGGTAAAGGAAAGATCTGTCGTCAATTCCCGATGGTGCCAGGCATCGACTTGGTCGGAACTGTTGCTGAGTCTACCGATGACCGTTATACCGCAGGCCAAAAAGTCGTATTAACGGGCTGGGGCGTAGGCGAAGGCCATTGGGGTGGCATGGCACAAAAAGCACGTCTGAAAGCTGATTGGCTCGTACCACTACCAGAAAAACTGTCTGGCGACCAAGCAATGAAAATCGGTACCGCAGGCCTGACAGCAATGCTGTGTGTACAAGCTCTGCAAGATGCTGGCATCACACCTGAGAAAGGTGAAATCCTAGTCACTGGCGCAAGTGGCGGTGTAGGTTCTGTGGCGGTTACCCTTCTGGCTCAACTGGGCTACCAAGTTGTCGCAGTCACTGGTCGCGCAAGCGAAAACGGCGAATGGCTGAAAGCACTAGGTGCAAGCCGTGTTGTTGAGCGTAGCGAGTTTGAAGAGCCAGCGCGTCCATTGGAAAAACAACTGTGGGCAGGTGCCGTTGATACCGCGGGCAGCAAAATGCTGGCGAAAGTCTTGGCTCAAATGGATTACGACGGTGCGGTTGCAGCATGTGGTTTAGCCGGTGGTTTCGACCTTCCAACAACCGTCATGCCATTCATCCTGCGCGGTGTGAAACTACTGGGTGTTGATTCCGTTTACGCGCCTTACGATCGCCGTCAGAAAGCATGGTCCCGTATTTCTGATCTCCTACCTGCAAGCTACTTCCAAGATGGTTGTCGCGAAATCACACTAGAAGAAGTGCCAGAAGCAGCAGAAGCAATTACCAACGGTCAGATTAAAGGCCGCGTTGTTATCAAGCTCTAAGCACTATCTACTAAAATCAAAACGGAGCCTTTGGCTCCGTTTTTTGTTTCTTATCCGCCAAATAATAATCCTGACAACCTCAGCGTGGGTGACGGACATTTCACAAACGATTTAAACGAATCCCATGTCTTTAATTCGGCTAGCGATCAATCGACCACACTCTTCTTTGATAAGGTTTCTAAGCCAAATCTGGGCGGCCGAGTGCTCGGTTCTTGGATGCCAGATCAACGAATAATCAAATGGCTTGAATTCAAATGGTAACGGCTTAATCACCAAGTCGTATTTCTCCCCCACTAGATACGCCAAATCGGCCGGCACAGTGATGATGAGAGGCAGGCTATCTACCATCGCCACTGCGGCCTCTAAATGGTATGCACGCAACGCCAACTTGGGTTGAGGGTAACCACGAAGTGCTTCATCAATCAGTGCTTTTACACCATCACTGATCGCAATCACAGCGTGTGGGTAGGTTAGGTAGTCTTCAAGTGTCAGCGTTTTGTCCGCCAATGGGTGATGCTTTGCAACTAAGCAGAACACACTCACCAACCCCAAGGTATCAGATTGCAGTGGGTCAACGGGGCCTGTCGGCCGACAGATTGCCATGTCACACCCTTCTGATGTCAATTGACGCATTAACTGATCATGTTGCAAGGGAGCAAACTCTAGTGACAATCCAGGTGCCTCTTCATAGATACGAGGTAGCGCAAAAGGCAATATGGTTTGCATCGCGTAATCAGTCGTTGCTATTTTGAATGTTTGGTCGCACTGCGCTGGGTCAAATTCTTCCGGTGACAAGACGGTACAGAGTGCATCCAACGGGGCTGTCAGCGACGCATTGAGTTCCAATGCACGCTGTGTCGGGATCAGATGCTGTCCGTGGCGCGTAAACAGAGGATCATTGGTTAAACTTCTTAAACGGCCTAGGACACGACTCATCGCCGACTGACTGAGATTGAGACGAATGGCCGCTTTACTGACGCTGCCTTCTTCAAGCAAAACACGCAGTGCGATAAGCAGGTTTAAATCGCGGCGATAGATATCTTCAAGTTCCATAGAAAGCCTAAGAAGTGGTATGTTCAGCCATTATACGCAAGCCTATCTTCGCCGTATGCTTTTCGTGAAACCGACACCCATTTTACAAATCACGAATTTTGGACAAAAAAAATCCCGCATGAAAGCGGGGAAGCCCAAGAAAACTGGGTATGAGTGTAGTCGATGAGTGAGTTAGCCTAGTTGTTTGTCCGTACCGAAGGCCTTCTCCAAGACCTCGTTAACAACTTGTTAAATAACTTACACAACAATTTTACAAAACCAACCCCTGTTGATTATTTAGTCTTCATAAGTATGATCAGACCGACGTTTTCAATGTGAAAAATGAATATGAGCTCAGAATTTGAAAATCCGGATCACTTTTTAGATGCCGAAGGGCTGCGCTGCCCAGAGCCGGTGATGATGGTAAGAAAGACGATTCGCAACATGGCTGACGGACAAACATTGCTGGTGACAGCGGATGACCCATCAACCACACGTGATATTCCAAGCTTCTGTCGCTTTATGGATCACACTCTTGTTGCCCAAGATTCCGCTTCAAGCCCTTATAAGTACCTAATTAAAAAAGGACTATAAGAATAAAAGGCAGCGACGGCTGCCTTTTGGTTTCAGAACTAGTAAACCGACGTTTCTTCAACATCGGTCATTTTTCGCCGCAATGATGCATTCTCATGCTCTAAGTCACGCATCATCTTTTTCATCGGCAGTACATACCTAACTCTCACCATCACATCAATGGACAAGTAAGTGGTCACTATTGTACCAACTACCATGGGTAACCACATGTCAGTAAGAACCATCCCAAGAATATTGAGTGCTAGTGCAGTGTGAAATAGCCACATCTGGCTTTTCGGGCTGATCGCGAGAAACCTTTCCATTTCTAGCTCCTTTGGTCACGACGCTACTATTGTCACGCTATCACGAATTCCGGCCCAAGGTTGTCACCACAATCACACAACACGCTTATCGCAACCACCAGGTCGCGACAGCCAGCACAGCGAACAATACCGCTGTCGCATACCGTACGATGTTCAGTGGCAACGCATTCGCTGCCTTTTTACCAAGCAATACCACAGGTACGTTAGCAATCAACATGCCGATGGTTGTACCGATGACCACCGTGGTTAATGCATCAGAGTTTTGCGCCCCCAGTACCGTCGTTGCTACTTGGGTTTTATCGCCAATCTCTGCAATAAAAAACGCAATGAAACTCGCAACGAAAGGTCCTCGGTTCGATACGCTTTCATCGTCATCTAGCTTGTCAGGAATAAGCACCCAAAATGCCATCACCGCAAAGCTAACAATTAACACCCAACGCAACACATCCGGTGTCAGATAATCTGCGACCACAACACCAAGCCACGCAGCGATAGCATGGTTTAATAAGGTCGCAAACAAGATCGCCAAAATGATAGGAATGGGCTTGCGGTATCGACTCGCCAAAAGCAAAGAAAGAAGTTGGGTCTTGTCACCGATTTCCGCCAAGGCAACGGTGGCAATAGATATAGCTAGCACGCTCATAGTGTCTTCCCGGGGCGAGGTTTATAATTCGATAACCATGACAAAACACACGCCCCGCCCGGTTCGTGTTCTTTGTCATTGGTCTCGTCAAACTCACTGTCGTGTGTCGCCATTACCATGAAGCATTGTGGCTTCAACTATGTTGATAATGGCCTTGCTGGCGCAAGAGACTACTCCCCAAGAGCGGGCGCATTCTAGCCTTTCACAGGTTCAAAAAACAACCCTTCGTCCGCTTGGCTTTCGACCCCCCTCTCTGCCTTACATTTCAAAGGACAAAAAACCGCCATTACCCCTACTTATCCCAAGCCTTGCGCGTTATAATCGCGTGTTATTTTCTTTTCATTAACCGCGCGAACCTGACGATGCAAAAATTCGACGTTAAAACTTTTCAGGGCATGATCCTCGCGCTGCAGGATTACTGGGCCCAACAAGGCTGCACCATCGTGCAACCACTCGACATGGAGGTAGGTGCTGGCACCTCTCACCCAATGACTTGTCTGCGTGCAATTGGTCCAGAGCCAATCGCAGCAGCGTATGTGCAACCTTCACGTCGTCCGACTGATGGCCGTTACGGTGAAAACCCTAACCGTCTTCAGCACTACTACCAATTCCAGACCATCATGAAGCCGTCTCCGGACAACATTCAAGAACTGTATCTGGGTTCGCTGCGTGTTCTGGGTATCGACCCAGAGGTTCACGATATCCGCTTCGTAGAAGACAACTGGGAAAACCCAACGCTGGGTGCTTGGGGTCTTGGCTGGGAAGTTTGGCTAAATGGTATGGAAGTGACACAGTTCACTTACTTCCAACAAGTTGGTGGCCTTGAGTGTAAGCCTGTTACAGGTGAAATCACTTACGGTATCGAACGTCTAGCAATGTACATCCAAGGTGTAGACTCCGTTTACGATTTGGTTTGGACTGACGGCCCGTTCGGTAAAGTAACGTACGGTGATATCTTCCATCAAAACGAAGTTGAGCAATCAACGTATAACTTCGAACACGCAGACGTAGATTTCCTGTTCACTTACTTCGACCAGTGCGAGAAAGAATGTAAAACGCTGCTTGAGCTAGAGAAACCTCTGCCACTGCCAGCGTACGAGCGCATTCTAAAAGCAGGCCATGCATTCAACCTGCTAGACGCACGTAAAGCAATCTCTGTGACTGAGCGTCAACGCTACATCCTGCGCATTCGCAATCTGACCAAGTCAGTTGCTGAAGCGTACTACGCATCACGAGAAGCTCTGGGCTTCCCAATGTGTAAAAAGGGTGAGGAGAAGTAAGATGGCAAAGAATTTATTGATTGAGCTGGGTACTGAAGAGTTGCCGCCAACGCAACTTCGCACACTGGCTGAAGCATTTGCAGCAAACTTTGAGCAAGGCTTGAAAGATGCTGAACTGACGCACGAAGGCGTAACCTGGTATGCGACTCCTCGCCGTCTGGCCCTGAAAGTGGCTGCATTGGCAGATCAACAAGCAGATAAGCTGGTTGAAAAACGCGGCCCTGCAGTATCTGCAGCGTTTGATGCAGAAGGCAACCCAACCAAAGCAGCTCAAGGCTGGGCACGTGGTTGTGGCATCACTGTCGATCAAGCTGAACGCCTGGCAACAGACAAAGGCGAATGGCTTCTGTTCAAACAAGAAGTGAAAGGCCAAAACAGCAAAGAAATCATTGTGGCACTGGCTGACAAAGCATTGGCTAACCTACCAATTGCGAAACCAATGCGTTGGGGTAACAAAGATATTCTTTTCATCCGCCCTGTTAAAACACTGACCATCCTAATGGGTGATGAGCTGATTGAAGGCACCATCATGGGTGTAGCATCTTCTCGTACCCTTCGCGGTCACCGTTTTATGGGCGAGGCGGAATTCACTATCGACAATGCTGATCAGTACCCTGCCATTTTGGAAGAGCGCGGCAAAGTCATGGCTGATTACGACGCTCGTAAAGCATTGATCATTGCAGACTCTCAGAAAGCAGCTGAACTGGTAGGTGGTATCGCCGATCTGGATGACGATCTGGTTGAAGAAGTAACGTCTCTGGTTGAGTGGCCTGTCGTACTGACCGCAACCTTCGAAGAAGAGTTCTTGAAGGTACCTGCAGAAGCACTGGTTTACACCATGAAAGGTGACCAGAAGTACTTCCCTGTTTACAGCGAAGACAAGCAACTGCTGCCTAACTTTATCTTCGTCTCTAACATCGAGTCTAAAGAGCCTCGCCATGTTATCGAAGGTAATGAGAAAGTGGTTCGCCCACGTCTTGCTGACGCAGAGTTCTTCTTCAATACCGACCGCAAGCGTCCTCTGATTGACCGCTTACCTCAACTTGAGACGGCGATTTTCCAGAAGCAACTGGGTACTATCAAAGACAAGACAGACCGCATCACTGAGCTTGCTGGCTATATTGCTGACAAGATTGGTACTGATGTAGAGAAAGCACAACGTGCAGGCCTTCTGGCGAAGTGTGACTTGATGACATCAATGGTATTCGAATTCACCGACACTCAAGGTGTGATGGGCATGCACTATGCACGCCACGACGGTGAAGCTGAAGAAGTAGCTGTAGCACTTAACGAGCAATACATGCCACGTTTCGCAGGCGATGATCTGCCAAGCAATGGTGTGTCATCTGCGCTGGCAATGGCAGACAAGCTGGACACTATCGTGGGTATCTTCGGTATTGGCCAAGCACCAAAAGGTTCTGACCCATTCGCACTGCGCCGTGCTTCTTTGGGTGTACTGCGTATCATCGTTGAATACGGTTACGACTTAGACCTAACTGACCTTATCGCCAAAGCGAAGTCACTTTTCGCCAACGAAGATGGCACTAGCCGCCTAACCAACGATAACGTTGAAGCTGACGTGATTGAATTCATGCAGGGTCGTTTCCGTGCATGGTATCAAGATGAAGGCCACAGCATCGATGCTATTCAAGCTGTGCTTGCGATGAACCCAACTCAACCGGCTGACTTTGACAAGCGCGTGAAAGCGGTAACGCACTTCCGCTCACTGGATGCAGCTGAGTCTTTGGCAGCAGCCAACAAGCGTGTAGGTAACATCCTTGCGAAATACGACGGTGAGCTGTCTGACACCATCAACAGCGAACTGCTGGTTGAAGATGCAGAGAAAGCATTGGCAGAGAAAGTCACTGCAATGGTTGAGGCACTGAAGCCTGTATTCGCTGCAGGCGACTATCAAGCGGCACTGACTCAACTGGCAGAACTGCGTGAACCTGTTGATACCTTCTTCGATAATGTAATGGTTATGGCAGAAGACGAAGCATTGAAAGCTAACCGTCTGGCACTGCTGAATACCCTGCGTAGCCAGTTTATGAATGTTGCAGACATTTCTCTGCTACAGAAATAAACCACCCTCGCTGACAAAAAAAGCCTCGCATATGCG
>NZ_JAJUBB010000004.1 GCF_028683135.1 Enterovibrio qingdaonensis | reverse complement strand
CTCACAGAGAGGCCTTTATAAAGGCGTTAGAAAATGGCAGACCATTTGGTGTGAAACCACAGCACTATGCCATCCCACACGCGACCAATCCATGAGGTTTGCTCTATCGACTCTGCGCTAATTAACGATACGGAGTTAACAACTTCACCGTTGCTTCGCCATTCGACGCGCCCCAACGGCTTGCCCTTTTCAATGGGTGCAACAACAGGCCCATCGATAACAACAGATTTAGTGACACTATCAGCTTGGTTGCGCGGTAAGGTGAGGTAAATATCATCTTTGTATGTCAGTGCCACTTCTTCCGTTTGCCCTTTCCACACTTTTACTTGCGTTTCTAAGCCGTCACGTTTTGCAACTTGTTGGCTGTCATAAAAACGAAAACCATAGTTCAACAGGTTTTTTGAGGCACTTTCACGCGCTTGCTGACTCGATGTTCCCATAACAACAGACACCAATCGCATTCTGCCTTCTGTCGCAGAGCTGGCTAAACTGTAGCCCGCATCTGAGGTGTATCCGGTTTTGCCGCCATCAACATCCAATGAGCGATCCCAAAGTAACTTATTGCGGTTGTATTGGGTGATTTTCGCCCACGTAAACACTTTTTCGCTGTAAAGATCGTAAACCTCGGGTAGCTCTTCAATGATGGATTGCATCAGTACTGCCATGTCCATCGCGGTCGATTGAATGCCATATGCGTCTAAGCCATGTGCATTTACAAATTGGGAGCTGTCCATACCCAGCTTTTCTGCCCAGCTATTCATCAGGTTTACAAAGGCCGATTCGCTGCCTGCAATATGTTCAGCGAGTGCGACAGCAGCATCGTTGCCCGATTGAATAATCAAACCTCGCATTAGATCTTTTACGGTGACCACATCGCCCGGCTTGATAAACATTTTTGAGGAGTCCGGAAATTTTGCTGACCACGCATTCTCACTGACATCGACCCTATCGTCCCAAGCAAGTCTTCCCAGCTTGATTTCTTGGCCTACCACATAAGCTGTCATCAGTTTGGTCAAACTCGCCGGTGCGAGTGGTTCATTGGCATCTTTTTCCGCAATCACCATGCCTGAATGGAAATCCATCAGAACGTAACCTTTCGCAGCGATTTGCGGCGGATTCGGCTTAACCGTTAGTGCTTGAGCAGGAAACAGTGTCACAAGAGAAAGTACAACAATAGCAGTCCGTTTCATGAATAGCTCTCTTCCAAAATCACGTAAATATCACCAGAGGAAGGCAATAATTCCTTTTTATGTTCAGACAGATACTGCAAGGTTTCGTTCCGACATATCATCACTACCTTCTTCATTTTCGCGATCCCTTTCTCACAGACTAACCGCTCGCACCTTGGGCCTACTGGCTTAGACCGCTCTCAAACGACCTCCGACAGCTGCAAAGAATGTCGTAAACAAATGTTGCTGACTTAAATTTGCGGAAGAATATTGACCGTACCTGCAGGACGTCTCGTTATTAGGCGAAAAAAAAAGCCAACGAGACGTTGGCTTTCAGGTTAGGTATTGCAAGGTGTGTTTGGTTAAGCGCTTTCTGCAACCGGCATGACATGTGCCAGTTTCAAGTAGGAATGCAGTTCGCCATTTTTGTACTCAATCGCCGAATGGATGTTCACCGCTTTATTGGCGATAACACGGCTATTGTAGGTGTTTTCACCTTTTCTTATGTCGAGGTCCAAAATGCCTTGTTCGAGTTTCCACGTACCGACAGTCGGAAGACGGTTGAACAGTGTATATTCCTCAAGCGTACCATCCTCATGCAAACACAGTTCAGTCACATAACCAGCACTGCACGACTTGATATAACGATGACCTTTCAATTCGGACGCAGAAAAAGAGCGTTTACTGGCCATCCAGTCAAAAAGGGCAATGGCGTCCACATTGGAAACGTCAGGGAGTTTGTCGAGACTCAGCATCGCTGCTGTCTTGGATTCCCGCATAAAAAGTTGCAGGTAAGAGCTATTAACCTGTTTTTGCATCTTCTGAATTATCATCGTTCCTTGAAAAATAAGAAGATAACGCCAAACAGGCCATGGCTTCATCCTTCTTATCGCAGGAATGTTAACCCGCACAGAAAACAAACAGTCAGGTACGCCGAGGGAAGAACAATAAGGTGAAATAAACCTTACCTATCAGCACAAAGAGGCAAGCCTTAAAAATGTCCACTCGTCTCAGTTGAGAGACAAAAGTCTGTGAACTATCTTTAAAGGTGTAGTCACTACTCAGGGGCAATTTCATGCGCTATCTTATTGTAAAATCGTTATTTATCGGCGTGCTCGTCATACCAACGCACGCTGTTGCTGAAAGAGATAAACTGGGCGAAGTTGTCACCGAGCGCAACGAAACCATTTGCAAACAGAAGTTCACACAAGAACTGTTCACACAACAACGTATTTTTAGCTCCGATCGGAATGGGTCAGACAAACGACGCATTGCAGAACGCAAAATCGAAGCTGCCAGAAATAAATATAATCTGACGGCTAGCTACTGCGATGCCTACGATGAACTGATCACCTTCAACCCAGAGACACTAGACCGAAGGCCGGGAGACGCGCAGTTCGAATAATCGATACCAAGGCCTTCACGTTGTGACAATCCATCTTGATGACAAGTCGTTGTTAGACATTTGACCGCATGCACTGATACAGTGCCAGTTTGAATCCACTAACAACGACTTACAGGTGTTTACGATGCGTCATCGCTTAACCTTTCTTTCTAGGTTGTCCAAAATTCGCTCTCTTATTGCCGTGTCGCTGGTCTCCGTCGCGCTGGTTGGTTGTTCAGATGATGAGGTCGGTGATGTTTCTCTCGGTCTATTCACGATGAAGGACATCAAAATTTCCTCTCTCGAGGATGAAGTTGTCACGGGTGTGACATGTCACATTGCCTCTATCGAAGCGAATTTGAGCCTCTCAGACCCAAGTGACAGCTCCATTTCTTGCCGCCAAACAGGTGATATTACGGCTGATATGATCGCCAATATTGATAAGAGTGCATCGGGTGAGGTGGTATTTAAAAAGTCTAAGAGTATCTTCTTCAAAACCATGAAGGTACGACGTATCTACGATCCGAAAAGTCAGACGCTGCTCTATTTGTCCTATACAACCAAAGAAACCGAAGGCAGCTTTAAACATAGTTTGTCTACTGTACCACTTTGGGGTACCAAAGCGTGGCAAGAGCCAATCGAGACCAAATAAGCAACACTTAAACCCAATTTGCAGTGTAAATCATCACTGCTGATTGGGTTTTTCCCTTTGGGCCGTTAACATATCCCTTACACCTAGAAAGGGAGCCCAACATGCATTCCAACGCATCCATCCAACACATTGAAGAACAGACCACTGCATGGTTAGAAAAAGTCGTGATTGGATTAAACCTTTGCCCTTTCGCCGCAAAGCCTCAACGCAACAAACAAATCAAAATTGAGGTGTGCGAGAGCACCTCAGACCAAGACGTGATGGAGTCCATCATCACTGAATTGACGCTACTTGAAAACAGCGACGTGGCTGATTTGGAAACGACGCTGGTCGTTACGCCTAACTGTTTTCAGGACTTTGACGATTACAACCAATTCCTTGATGTCGCTGACATGCTGATTGACCAATTCGGTTGGCGCGGAATCTATCAAATCGCGAGTTTCCACCCAGACTATTGCTTTGCAGATGTTGAGCCAGAAGATGAAAGCAATTTGACCAATCGCTCACCGTATCCCGTGTTTCATCTGATCCGGGAAGCAAGCATAGAAAAAGCACTCAAATACTATGGTGGTGATGCCGAGGCCATTCCCGACATCAATATTGACCGCGTCTGCTCGCTGACTGCTGAAGAAAAAAACGCGTTGTTTCCTTATCTTTTTAAGGGGCACTCACACAACTAAAATGCGCGAGCGTCTCATCCTCTAAGGTTAACGCCAGCGTATCACCATCATGCAGTTGCCCCACACCTTTAGGGGTCCCTGTCAGCACAATGTCCCCCGGTAGTAACGTGAAGTACTTGGTCAAATGACAAAGTAGCTCAACAACCGGGGTGATCATCAAATGGGTATCACCCCGCTGCCTTGCCTCACCGTTCACATCCAAACCATACCGTATTGATTTCAATTCATGTGCGAACGGGATAAATGGGCTTTGTACACAGCTACCATCAAAGGCTTTCGCGAGCTCCCAAGGCAGGCCTTTTTGTTTCAATGCCGATTGTGTTTCGCGGCGTGTGAGATCCAATGCAACACCGATTCCTGCAATGGCTTGACGTGCGTTGGCCTCTGTCGCATGACTCAATCCCGCACCAATCAAGATAGAAAGTTCAGCTTCATAGTGAATGGGGGCTAACCGATCGGATAGAACCAAATCACCTGATGTGCCGACCAATGCAGTTTGAGGTTTTAGAAAAAGCACAGGCTCATCTGGCACAGGGTTACCTAACTCTTTTGCATGGTCGACGTAGTTTCTGCCGATGCAAACCACTTTGCCGACAGGTAAATCGACCTTTGTTCCCTGCATCCATTCGTGTGCGTACATTATCTCTCCTTGCTTCTTCCATGAATCTAAAACGCATTAACATAGTATACGGAATGTCCAATTAATACGGGATGCTTACACACTCATATCTTCAAAGAACATTCACAGGCTCTCGTTGATCTTCCTTGATCATCGTTCCACTTAAAAGACAAGGTATTTCAATAACTCCTGACATGGGAACGATGGTAGTTTTACAGGCGTCTCACTCTTAATAAAATCAGACCCAGCATTGATTTTTATCGACTAACTGCGCCTTCGGTAAGACGCGTTTAACAGTTTCCAAGATCGCTCGTTGTCGGATTTCTTGGTCAGAGCAAGGATTACAGTACGACCTTTTCAATCAACTAGGTGAACTGAAATCAAATGAATGCTTTTGACTTTGAAACTCCCTTGTCATGCGTCATTTTTGACTGCGATGGAACCTTGGTTGATAGTGAGGTGCTCTGTCAGATGGCGATGGTGGAGGTATTCGCTCATTACGGCGTTACGCTTGATCTTCAGGAGTGCTTAGACAATTTCCAAGGCGGTAAGCTGGCGGACATACTCATGCATACGTGTGAGCGATACGGGCTTGCCATCTCGCTTGATGAGCTGGAACCACTCTATCGCGACAAATGCGCCGCGTTGTTCGAAACCAAACTTAAGCCCGTCACCGGTGTCCCCGATTTAATTAATATGCTTGAGAATATCGGCGTAGACATCTGTGTTGCATCCAACGGACCCGTTAGCAAGATGGAAATGACACTTCAGCTGACGGGCCTGATGCCACATTTTCGTGGGAAGCTGTTCAGTGCATTCGATGCGAACAGCTGGAAACCCGCCCCAGATCTCCTGCACTATTCGGCAATGAACATGGCAGCACCTATTCACGAGTGCTTGTTCGTGGATGATACGCTGCTTGGCGTTGAAGCGGGTATCAACGCAGGTATCCGCACTATTTATTTTAATACGGGCAACAAAGAGGATGTCGACCATCCGTTGGTTCGTTCAGTTCACTCAATGGATGAGCTCTCGATACTGTTAGAAAAGCTGCCATTGTGTAATAGCTGGGCATAGAACAAAAAAAGGGACGCATCTGCGTCCCTTTCTCATCCGCCTTTGATTAAGGCAACGTCTTTAAGCTTTGCTCATAGTCGTCGTATCGTTGCATTACGCTATCGCTTGCACCGCCAGTCAACTTACTGACAACCACAATCGAGATCCATGCGAAGATAAAGCCCGGTACGATCTCATACAGGTCGAAAATTCCCCCTGTAATTTGCTTCCAGACCACAACGGTTACACCACCAACGATAACACCGGCAAGTGCACCATTTCGGTTCATGTCTTTCCAGAACAGAGCAAGCAATAGCGCAGGACCAAATGCCGCACCAAATCCTGCCCACGCGTAAGACACTAGGCTTAGTACCGTGCTGTCAGGGTTCATCGCCAACATAAGTGCGACGATTGAAATACCGACTACCGCGAAACGGCCAACCATGACGACTTCTTTCGTCGAGGCGTCTGGACGGAAAACTTGTTTGTAGAAGTCTTCTGCCAGAGCCGAGGAAGATACCAACAACTGAGAATCTGCCGTACTCATTACCGCCGCCAAAATCGCCGCTAACAAGATACCCGCAACAATTGGGTGGAATGCCGCATTAACTAGGAACATGAAAATGGTCTCGCCATCGGCCAGTTCGCCACCCATGTGCTTATCCACGTACAAAATGCCAACCAGACCAATCAAAACGGCACCCGCCATTGAAATGCCGCTCCAGCCCACCGCGATGCGTCGTGCTGCTGTGATGTCATGGTTGCTGCGTGTGGCTTGGAAACGCGCAAGAATATGAGGCTGACCAAAGTAACCAAGTCCCCATGCCACCAGCGAAACAATCGCAATCCACGACAAAGGTTGACCACTAATGTCGTGGAACAAGGTCAACAGTTCAGGGTTTTTCGCTTCCAACGCCGCAGGCAGATCCGTGAATGAGCCGTCCATGGTAGCAATCGGCACAATCATCAGTGCCGCTGCCATCAGAAGACCTTGTACCAGGTCTGTCCAAGATACAGCAAGGAAGCCACCGAATAGGGTGTAAGAAACCACACAGACGGTACCCACGATAACCGCGGTACTGTATTCAAGACCAAACACAGTTTCAAACAATTTGCCGCCCGCTACCAAGCCAGAACTTGTATAGAAAAGGAAAAACAGCAGGATGAAGAACGCCGAAATGGTCTGAAGCAATTTCGATTTATCTTCAAAGCGACGCGACAAAAATTCGGGGATGGTCAATGCATTGTCTACTTCAATACTGTAAGTACGAAGCCTTTTTGCACAAATCAGCCAGTTTAAGTAAGTACCCGCTAACAAACCGCCCGCCAGCCAAAGCGATTCAATACCCGCTGCATACGCGTAGCCCGGCAAACCAAGCAGCAACCAGCCACTCATATCAGATGCGCCTGCAGACAAGGCCGCAGGCCAAGGACCCAGTGAGCGACCACCTAAGAAGTAGTCCTCAGAGTTTGACGTACGTTTGTATGCGTACACGCCAATGGCAAGCATAAGAATCAGGTACACGATAAACGTGGCACTGATTGCAACGCTATTTTCAATCATTCCAATTTCCCTCAATAACTTCGGGCACCAATATCCAGTGCCCAATTCCGGATTGTCTTAGTGTTAATGTTCACCACTACCGAGTTCCAGAAGCGTGGCATTGCCACCTACGGCGGTGATGTTTATGGTTCTCGTTCGCTCAGTGATAAAGCGAAGAAGGTAAGTTGGCGACGCGATTAGTGATAATTGTTCCACGTTGTCTTCAGCAACGAATTGGACCAATACCCCATCACGTTCTGCCAGTTTTTTGTTCCATGCAATCAAGGTTGCATCATCGGCAACAACAGCGACACCACTGATTGGCGCATGCGCAATTGCTGCGTTTAAATATGTTTCTGATAGGATTTGTACGACGCGATCGTGAGAGCTAACTTTCACAAAGTCTGCCAATAAAGCATCTGCAGAGTGCGCCATCTCTTTTGTCACAATGAGTAATACACAGTTTCCGGCAACCAACGCTGCCGCCAATTGTCCTGCCATGGCGGTGAGTGTCAGTGAGCTGTCACCGCTGACGATAAACAGTCCTCTGCCTGCCGTGTAAAGCTCATTGGTTTCACCGGTCGGCCCTGGCATTTCATGCACGGGTGCAATCAGATCTCTTGCGCATTGCGCATGAAAACGAATCAATTGAGCCGCTTCATTAAACGCCTTTCCTCGCTGAGTAATGGCGTCCGCCCAACCTAAAAGCACGTCGCAACGCACTTCAACATTTAAGGTGTTCCACGCATCCCATACCGCCAAGCTCTGTGCTGACGTACGCTCAATCATGTCGTTATTTACTGTCATGCTGATACCTCCTCACGAGTAAACCGGTAAAGGTAATGCGGCCCACCTGCTTTAGGCCCCGTTCCCGACAATCCCTGACCACCAAATGGTTGAACGCCAACCACTGCGCCAACCTGATCACGGTTGATGTAACTGTTACCGACGTTGACGCGCGATTCGATATACCGATACGTCCCTTCATTGCGACTATGGATACCTAACGTCAACCCAAACCCAGCCAGATTGATCTCATCGATCACCTTGTCGAGTTCATCGGCGTTGTAGCGAACGACATGAAGGATTGGCCCAAAGTGCTCCTGGGTCAGTTGAGCGATACCGTCAATTTCAAACGCCACCGGTGCAATGAATGTCCCGCGACGCGCTTCGCTGTCCATTGGTGCTTTGGCAATGAAGGTGCTGCTTTTAAACAGGCTGTTAATATGATTTTGCAGCTTCGCTTGCGCTAACTCATCAATCACTGGGCCTACATCCGTCTCGTGCAGGTATGGCAAACCAACACGCATCTCAGCCATCGCCCCTTTGATGAGGGTAATCACCCGATCGGCGATATCCGCTTGCAGATAAAGAACACGAAGTGCTGAACAACGTTGACCTGCTGAAGCAAAGGCCGAGCGTAAAACATCACGCACCACTTGCTCCGGTAACGCAGTGCTATCCACTAACATGACGTTTTGACCGCCGGTCTCCGCGATAAACGGGACGGGAAGCGCGTCTCGTGACGCTAAGGTCTGATTAATACGCTGAGCCGTCGGTGTTGAGCCTGTAAACGCGACACCCGCAATACGTGCGTCTTCGGTCAGGGCTTGGCCGACATCTGCGCCTTTACCCGGAAGAAGGTGAATCACACCTGGCGGGATACCGGTTTCTAGCAGGAGTTCAATGGTTCGACAGGCAATCAGCGATGTTTGCTCCGCTGGCTTTGCTACGACAGTGTTTCCCGTCACCAGTGCCGCTGAGATTTGCCCGATAAAGATTGCCAGCGGAAAATTCCATGGACTGATACACGTAAAGACACCGCGCCCTTCCCGTGTCAGTGATACGCGCTTCCCATCGAAACGGGTTAACGTGTCTGCCGACACCAACACAGATTTTGCTTGAATGGGGTAGTAACGCAGAAAATCGACCGCTTCACGCACTTCATCAATACTGTCATGAATCGTTTTCCCTGCTTCTTTGTGACATAGTGCTGCCAATTCACCAAGGTGACTTTCTAGCTTGTCTGAAAGTGCAAGTAAGTACTTACCGCGTTGCTCAGTTGATAGCGCATTCCACGACGCAAAACTTTGTTGAGCAGAAGACAAAGCCGCTTCAATGTCTTCCTGACTCGACCAACTCACGGTACCAACTTGAATGCTATGGTCGTAAGGCGCAACAACCTGATGAGCGTCACCTGTGCGCTTCTTGCCATTAACAATTGGACCGGCTTGCCAGTGCGTATCCCAATGCGCATTTACTGCGTCAAGATACACAGACCATTCGCTTTCAATGTCAGTCGCGACCCCCATCGAGTTTTGGCGTGAACCACCAAAAATATCGACAGGAAGCGGAATGCGCGTGTTGTTTAAGGTGGAATTCGCCAGCAGCGTATCAACAGGATGTTGTGTTAAATCGCCAATTGGGCAACGTGCATCCACCAAGCGATGGACAAATGAGCTGTTCGCCCCATTTTCTAGTAATCGACGAACCAAATACGGCAGCAAGTCTTTGTGACTACCTACTGGTGCATAAATTCTCACTGGCTGCCCAAACTCCGCTTTCGCGTGGTTATAGAGCGCATCACCCATACCATGCAGGCGTTGGAATTCGTAGTCTGTGTGTTTCGCCATTGAATGAATAGCGGCGACTGTCTGCGCATTGTGGCTTGCAAACTGTGGGTAGATCAGGCCGTTGATATGCGAGCTCAGTAAAAAGCGGGCACAAGCAAGATAGGAAACGTCCGTGCCTTCTTTGCGTGTGAAAACGGGATACCCTGATAGGCCTTTTTGTTGGGAAAGCTTAATTTCGCTATCCCAATACGCGCCTTTTACAAGACGCATCGGGATTGGGGTAGCGTTCGCTTTTGCCAACGACGCCAACCAGACAATCACGGGTAATGCACGTTTTGAATACGCCTGAACCACCAATCCAAATTGTCCCCAGCCAACAACGGCTTGGTCTGTGAACAGTTTTTCAAAAAGCGATAAAGAAAGTTCAAGGCGATCGGCTTCTTCAGCATCAATAGTGATAGCAACGCCCAGTTCACGTGCCTTTTTTAACAGCCCCAGAACCGTCTCAAACAACTCAGACATCACACGGTCTTTGTTGGCAACATCATAGCGAGGGTGAAGTGCTGAGAGCTTAATAGAAACAGACGGAGCTGGCCCGGAGCCCTCATTAAGATGACGAGCGACAGTTTCAATAGCCAGCATGTAATCATCAAAATATTTCTTCGCATCACTGGCTGTTAGTGCTGCCTCACCAAGCATATCAAAGGAGTAGGTAAACCCTTGTGTACGCGGTGCTTTTGCGTTTCCTAACGCCTCATTAATGTCCCGGCCAAGCACAAATTGATGCCCCATGATTTTCATGGCTTGATGCATTGCCTGGCGGATCACCGGTTCGCTCATTTTATTGACCAGCCGGTTGAGGACGTTTGTCGAACTGCCCTCAGTACGCTCATCCACGTTAACCACTTTGCCGGTCAGCATTAACCCCCAGGTTGAAGCGTTGACAAAAAGCGAGTCTGAGTTTTTCAGGTGCGCTTTCCAATCCGCAACCCCCAGCTTGTCTTTGATCAGCGCATCTGCCGTTTTGGCATCAGGAACACGCATAAGCGCTTCTGCCAAACACATCAGCAGGATCCCTTCACGGGTATCAAGGCTGTATTCGAGCAGCAAGGCATCAATCATCTGAATGGCGTTTTTGTCTGCACGCACATTTTCAATCAATGCAGAGGCAGACCGTTCCGTTAACCTGCGTTCTTCGTCAGTCGGTGTAGCAAGCGGCAAAAGCCTTTCAAGCAAGATCGCCTCATCCACACAATAGTGTGTGGAAATGTCCGGCCACAAAGCCGCAGGCATCTGCTCGACATAGTTGGGGTCCAACACGTCGGTCGCTTTTAACATAAGCAGGATCCTCTCTCCTTTAACCACGAGGCAGTGGCATATGTTACATATATGTTAGAATAACGACCGATTCTAGGTAGTACGCGGTGGGGAGTCTTTCAAAATTCTGCGGCATTATTGCAAAAAACTCCGATGATTAACAAACAGAGAACCAGCGCTTGTAGCGATTAGTAACAAATTAGTGAGGATTTAATGATTTAGATCAGTGTTGCTGGCGGAACCGGGCTGGCGAAACACCAAAAAAGCGAGTGAAGGCTGACGTGAAACCGCTTTGAGATGCGAAGCCGCAGCTGTCTGACACTTGGGCTAGGCTCAACTCGCTATTACAAAGCAAATCTTGGGCAAGTTCGAAACGTTTTCTCAACACGTATTGATGCGGCGTCATCCCCATTTGGGATTTAAACAGCTGATGAAACTGGCTCTCTGCCAAAAAGACAGACCCGGCCAACTGCGCAACACTGATCTTGCGGTTGATATGCTGCCGAATATACAAATCAAGCACATCCATATTCAAACGCTGACGTTGCCTGATAGTAGGCAGCTGATCACGCACGTGCCTTTCCATCACACACAGAAGGGTGTCAGCACAAGCACGACCAAGAAGTTGATCCTCAGGATTGGCGACCATTTCAGCCGTCAACGCGCGAACAAGCGTTTGTGCTTGGTTGTCGAGTTGAAAATAAGCGTCACGTCGAAATAGCGTATCGACTTTCTGCATCATAGTGACTTCGCCGTGCAACACGGACTGAGGTAAGTTGATAACCAGAATCTCGTTCTGGCCAATCCCTGAAAAAGCATGCAACTCAGATTCAGACACCAAACATCCTTGCCCCGGCCCGACGAGGTTACCTCGGCCCGAAAGTTCGAATTCTGTCTGTCCTTGCAATCCGATCACGACCTGCCGATAGTCATGCGCATGAAGCGAGGGATGACTGGGCAAAGCAATAACCTGAGAGTGCTTGAGATCTGATGCCATGGCGAAAATGTTTGAGAAACTAAGACGGTGCCTATTTTGCCACGCATTGAGGAGATTCGAGAAGCAAAATCATCTCGGAAACATGATCAAGTAGTGTGTAAACTACGGCCGATGTCTTTTCGACCCCAAATATGAGGAGGATCTCTCTGTTTCATCCTCCAATTACCATGCGTAAGCAAACATCACCCCGAACAAAAAACAACCTTAAACCAGACTAAACCACTGAGTTTAAGCAGTTTAATGGTTAGTTCCCATTGCAGGAAAGATGACTTTTTACACTTGATCATTCTTTCGGTGATCCCAACCCATGATCTTTTCATGATCATCGTTCCGGTGAAAACGGATCCTCCTCGTTACAAATTAACGAGTAGCAACGCAATTATTTTCTAGAAAATTGCGCCAAATTTATGGCGCAAGGTTAAAATAAGCGTCAATTAAAACGTTATTTTTTATTTTTTATTACCGCTTTCACTGTGTTGAGCTAATTTTTACATTAATTATTGAGTTGCCAGTCAAAATAAAGAATTTGAATAATAACGATAAGCGTCAAATAATTAGTATCATGAATAAGCGTATTAACATATCCATGTTAATGTAGCGATTTGGGACACAGGTTTTCTAAAGAAATTCTGAGAATAAGCAAGGGACTTATGAAAAGTAATCGCATCACCGCTCTGGTTCTTGCGTTAACGCCAATACTTCTTAGCAGTCAATCGCTTGCCAATGAAGCCACAGTCGCGACTGACGATCCCGTTGTTGCGTTGGAACAGAAGCTAGCGGATAAAAGAAGTGAAATTAGCTCACATGCGCAAAACCTTCAAACACAGAGAGATAAGCTTGATGCTTTGTTAGCTGAACGCGAAACATTAGCAAAAAGTGCAATCGATCTCGAAAAGAAACGTAATCTGGCTCAAGAACGACTGGATGAGCAATTCCGTCGTTTAATTGAAAATCCAGATACGGATTTAACCCAATACAGAGATGACTATCAGGTAGCTTGGAATGCGGTAAAACAAAACCAAAGTACCACGCTTACCAATGATCAGGCCGTCGCTGAACAGCAGCGTATTGTTGAAGGTGAAAATCGCCAGAAGCAATTGCTGATGACCTCAATGGACAATCTGCAAGAAGCCAAAAAAGAAGCGCGTGTTAAACGTCTTCGTCAAGAGCTAACTGTTGCCGATACCATTGAAGTTGTTCACACCATCACCTGTAGTGAATCTATGACGCTTGCAGCTTGTGCTAATCAAGGTAAAACCTTGACCATGCAAAAAGCCGTAAACACTTTCCAATCTCAAGTTCTCGATAACGTCACAGAGTCCACCACAGCAAAACTGAACGCAAATCGAGTCTCTTTCAACATTCATGTGATGAACAACAACGTCGTTGACAGCGGCTTTAGCGGTACAAACCGTTATATCACCCGAATGCAGGCAGAGATGCGCAGCCAGCCAGATGAAAATGCGGCCTGTAAACTGCTCGACTTTGCGGAAAGATATTGTGTAGAAAAACCCTTCACGTCAGCGAAAACTGCCCCAAAGCAGCAAGCGAAACGTTGGGTGAACATTAAAATCCGCTCAAACCGCTATGATGATAACGTCACCATTAATGGTGTGACCTACGGCTCAACGCCAGTCGAGATAATGCTACCTGCAGGTCAGCATCAAGTTTCCGTCGATAAGCCAGGTTTCGAATCGTATAGCCGCCAAATGTACATGAATAAAGATTCGGTCGTTTGGGCAAACCTTAAAGAGCAGGAGAACCAACCTCAGCCGGGAAAGCAATTCGCTGACAAACTCACCAATAACCGACAAGCCCCGCAAATGGTTGTTGTCGGCGCAGGGCAATACCGTGTCGGGTTTGATGCCAAGCAATCAGTTATGGTTGATCAGCCATACTCTATTGCCGCTACCCCAGTGACGGTTCAGCAATTTGGTGAGTTTGTTACCGCGACAGGTTACGTGACGAATGCAGAAGAAGGCCAAGGTTGCACCACATTGGAAAACGGTGAACCAAAGCAGCTACTGAATCATCACTGGCGTAAACCAGGCTTTTCCCAAACTGACAGCTCTCCGGTTGTGTGTATCACCCAAGAAGACGCCATGGCGTACTCAAAATGGTTGAGCTCACAAACAGGCTTCAATTACACCTTACCTTCTGAAGTGCAGTGGGAAGTCGCCGCACGTGCAGGCAGAGAGTCTGATTACTGGTGGGGTAACGATATCGGTGTGGGTAACGCCAATACCGGTTGGAGCGGTTCTGAGTGGTCTAACAAAAGTACCTCTCCCGTTGCTAGCTTCCCAGCAAATCCGTTCGGTATCTACGACACTGCGGGCAATGTTTGGGAGTGGGCAGAAAGCCATACACCTGTCGCTCGAGGCGGTGCTTGGAGCTTCTCACCGAGCAGTGCTCGCGTTGCAGAGCGATTGGAGTTGAAATCGGATCTCAGCGCAAACTATGTTGGTTTCCGCGTAGTACGCCAAATATAACTTTTCAGTTTACCGAGTCCCTAAAAGCCCACGAAAGTGGGCTTTATTTTTTTTCTTAGATACGTCAAACAGCTTCCTTTTTGAATGCAAACCCTCAACGTTAAAGGGTTTTCACTGTCATTCTTATTAATAAACTGCGAAATAGTACATTTCCCCCCTGCCCGAATTTCTGGCGACTGCGTATATTGAGCATCGAGCAGCGGATATTGCAGTATCTTGCTGTTTCATCACTGAAATTTACCTCGGTGAACAACCATCTCCTCGTCTCTTGAATACCCTCGAGCATGACGATAGATGGTCTCTTCTACACGTCGTACAGGATTTCACTCCTAGGAGTAAACTCTGTTTTTTACCGGCTCCCTACGAGCCGGTTTTTTTTTATCAACATCCAATTTGTGATACATGCCATGTAACACTTTTCGTTTTTACAATACACTGTCACTTAACCGACTTATTCAGCCTTCCCTATGAACAACGCGACGCCAATTCCCCCGACTCAAATCTCTATCTTTGAACAACTTCCCGGATGCTGGGGGTGTAAAGATAAGGATTCCAAATTTGTCTATGTGAATAAGAACTACGTTGACTTAATTGGCCTTGATTCCCCTGATGCGCTGATTGGAAAAACCGCGTCAGAGCTGTCTCCTGAACTGGCTAAATATGCCGATAACTTCTCCCACCAAGATAAATGTGTCATAAAAAACCAACGTAAAATCCGTGTCTTAAATGTTCACCCGTACTCTGATGGTAGTTGGCAAGCGCATATCGTTACCAAAGTCCCTTGGTATGATGAAGCGGGAGATGTGCTTGGCGTGATTTTTAACTGGGAGTCGGTCGATGAAAGTGCCTTGCTGGACATTGGCCCGTGGATCTGCAAATTGGCCGGGGCAAACGTCCAAACAAAATCGCGCTCACATCCTCCCAATACAAAAGCACTGCTGTCGAAAAGAGAATCTGAAGTTTTATTCCTTCACTTATATGGTAAGAAACCCCAGTTTATTGCGCATATGTTGGGCGTTTCTGTCAAAACCATCGAAAACCATTTCGCCAACCTTCGCATTAAACTCGGTGCGAATAGCAAAACAGAACTTGTCGATAAGGCTCTTGAACTGGGAATTGGCTCAAAAATCCCAAAAACACTTTTAAAGCAACAATTTAGCCTTATTATCGAAGCATAAAAAAAGCAGCCTACGCTGCTTTTTCGTTTCCGATTACGGTGCCAGACGTTCGATGTCCCAGTGACCTTTATCTTCATCTTGGTAGATAAATCTGTCATGAAGACGGTGTTCACCACCCTGCCAAAACTCCATCGACGACACTTTCACACGAAAACCGCCCCAAAATGTAGGCACAGGCACTTCGCCTTTTTCAAACTGCTTTTTCAGCTCCATGTACTTTCCTTCGAGAGCAGATCGCGCTGACAAGCGTTCACTCTGATGGCTCGCCCATGCTGCAAGCTGGCTTTCCTTTGGACGGGAAAGGAAGTATTTCATCACTTCAAGCTTACCCAACTTTTCAGCCGTTCCTGTGATATGAACCTGACGCTCGAGCATATGCCAAGGAAAGTGAAGGCTAATTTTTGAGTTATGCGCCAGCTGTTTTGCTTTACGGCTACCCAGGTTGGTGTAGAAGACAAATCCTTCGTCATCAACATGTTTTAGCAAGACAATCCGCTGAAAAGGCTGGCCATCCTCATCAACCGTCGCAACAGTCATCGCAGTGGGATCAGGTAGCCCTGCATCAATGGCCTGTTTGAGCCAACGCTCAAAGAATTCAACAGGGTTTTCAGGCAGGTCTTTGCGTCTCAATCCGCCTTGGTTATATTCTCTTCGAATATCAAACAAATCCATCTGGAGCTCCGAGTAACGATTTTTCCCCCATTTTGCTGCCCACGGACGGTTTTCTCAAGTGAAAACCCTGTTGGAAACAGTGTTTGCTAAAGAAGGATATTATGCAGAAGCGGCTCAGTGTTTTTTTTGTCACCTTAATTGGGCTTGTTCTAACTGCCTTTGTCGCTTCTTTTACTTACGTGTCTATAGAAAAGCGTTACCTCCAAAAAATTGAAAGTGATGTTTTTCAGCTGCAAGAGAAGTTGGCAGCAGAGCTAGCACGCTATAGTGAAATCCCCGTTGTATTATCCGCAGATCCTAGACTGAAACGCCTCCTACGCGCCCCAGAAAGCGAGCGGCTGTTTAACGAGACCAATGACTTACTTAGTGATTGGAACGCGCGCCTAAACAGTGATGTGCTGTATTTAATGAATCGCAACGGCATGACCGTGGCATCAAGTAATGTTGCGTCTGAAACCAGCTTTGTCGGACACAGTTACCACTATCGCCCTTATTTTCAACAAGCCACTCTTGGCCAGAAGGGGCAGTACTATGCATTGGGTGTTGTTTCTGACAAACGCGGATATTATTTTTCTTATCCTGTCATAGATGGAGACAAGGTCTCGGGTGTACTGACGCTGAAAGTGGACCTGTCAATCATTGAGCGCATTTGGAATCAACAGCAGTTCGACTATCTAATTGCCGACCCGCTAGGTGTCATTTTTTACAGCTCGCGTGATGAGTGGCTTTATCAATCATTGACCATATTGACTGAACCGCAGAAGCAAACAATTAGAGACTCCAGACGCTATGGCGATACCAAGCTTCGAAGTCTGACAACATTCAGCGATGCGGATGCCTTATCAGAAAAGCGCAAACTTTCCATCGCCAACAAAAACCAAGAGCGCGAAATGATGCTGGTCTCTACGACCCCCCTCGGTACTGAAGGCTGGCAGATTTATGGGTTCACCTCAGTGTCTGATTCTTTTCCTGTCGTCATACAAGCTACGTTTATCTTCGCGCTGTTTTATGCCCTGCTCGTGTTAGTTATCGCCGCATGGCTTCAGAATGTGCGCACCCGAAAAGAACTGGCGCGACTCAATGATGATTTGGAAGTGAAAGTCGCCTCAAGAACCGCATCACTAGAAGAGACAAACTCAGCCCTTCGCGCCAGCATTTCACAATATGAAAAAGCTCAGGCGGCGTTAAGGCAAACTGAATCAGAACTGATCCAAGCGGCGAAACTTGCCATGCTAGGAGAAATGTCCGCCAGCATTAATCATGAAATAAACCAGCCACTTGCTGCGATGAGAACCTACACAGAGAACAGTTTAAGGCTGATGGAGAAAGCCCGATATGCCGATGTTGGTAAGAATTTGTCCACCATTAATGAGTTAATTGGGCTTATTGCTGACATCATTGCTCGCTTCAAAGTGTTTGCCCGAAAACAGGATGTAAACAGTCGAAATCGAGCGGATATCAACGCGGTGATTTCGGCGTCGATTACCTTGTCAGAAGCCAGCTTTATCAAAAAAGGGATCCACGTAAACTGTGCTCTGTCGCAAGAGGATCTCTACGTAAAAGCCGATCCTGTTCAACTAGAACAAGTGATCCTCAATTTGATGAGTAATGCCGCACATGCACTGTCTTCGGTCACGGATCCGACAATAGGCATTGAAACCGAAGTCAGTGCCGATCGTGTCATCCTCCATGTTTGGGACAATGGCCCCGGGCTTGATAACGATACGAAGAAACGGATATTTTCTCCATTTTTCACCACTAAGCCTGAGGGGCTAGGCTTGGGATTGACCATTTGTCGCCGAATCATTGAAAGCTTTGATGGTGATCTGCAAGCGCAAGACCACACGAGTGGCGGCGCAGATTTCACCGTTACGCTACAGCGATTAATAGAAGGGAAGCAACGCGATGACAACCGAGATTTGGATTATTGATGATGAGCGTTCAATCCGAGATTCTCTCAGTCAGACACTCGATATTGAAGGCTTTATGCCGAAAACATTTGCCTCTGCGAAAGAGGCATTGTCACAGTTAGACAGTGCCTTTGAAGGTGTCATCATCTCCGACATTAACATGCCTCAAATGGACGGTATCGCGTTTCTCAACCATGCGCTTGCCGTTGACAAGGAATTCTCAATCGTCATGTTGACCGGACATGGCGATATTTCTACTGCCGTTTCAGCGATGCGTGGAGGGGCGTATGATTTCCTCGAAAAGCCCTTTTCCACCGATCACCTGCTAGACGTTATTCGTCGAGGACTGGATAAGCGAAATCTTGTCATTGAAAACCGAGAGCTACGGCGAGAACTCGAACAACAAAGTGCCCCCGGACCACGAATTCTTGGCAATTGCGCCGAAATTAAACAACTTCGTCGCACCCTTTCTTATTTGAAGGACAAAGAATCCCCACTGCTCATGCAAGGTGAACGCGGTACAGGTAAAGAGTTGGCGGCCAGATTCATGCACGATCACAGTGAGCGGCAAGACGAACCCTTCATCAGTTTAAAATGCCGATTAGTTCCTGATTCAGGCATTGAGCAAGAGTTGTTTGGCAACCCCACCGACACCAATACCTTTTCAAGTAAGCATGGAAAAATCTTCTCTGCGCGCAAGGGCACCTTGTTTCTCGACGGAATTGAAGCGTTACCGCAGGCGACTCAGCGTAAGTTATCGATAGCACTTCGGAATACCGTCGATATGCCAAGAGTGATCGCTTCAACGCGGGTCGATCTTCAACAAAGTGCCAGGCTGCAAAAGTTTGACCAGAGTCTTTATGAAATACTATCCAGTATTACACTCCATTTTCCTCCGCTACGTGAAAGAGAAGAGGACACCTACCTCATCTGCCAAAACTTCTTACGCACAACGGCTTCGCGCTTTGGCATCGCCCCACCCAACTTGAATGCGGACCACAAAGCAAAGATGGCCCAGTACACTTGGCCAGGTAACGTCACTGAACTGCGCAACTTTGCGGAACGTTGGGTTTTGATGGGTGAGGAGCAAGCATTATCTGAATCTGTGACGAGTGAAGAAAATGACCACACCTCACTGGCTGAAAGACTGACAAAAGTGGAGCGTTCAATCCTCTTTGATGCGTTAAATCGGCACAATGGGAGACTCAAAGAAGTTCAACAAGAACTGGGACTTGCCCGAAAAACCTTGTATGAAAAATTAAAAAAACACCACCTTGATAAAGAATCTTTCAAAGCATAAATTTCGTTCGACCTTCTTTGTACCACCCGTATTAACTGATCAATACAAGAATCTCAGCTTTCTCTTCGATGAGAAAGTTGAGACAGATCAATGTCTATAGACTGTCAGCCATTAGAGAGAATCACAGACTTAAACTACGCTTAAGTTAGCGAGTTTCATTGATTTTATGGTTGGCCCATTAATGAGAAAAGGCGATAAGCAGGCGGATCGACTACCTGCAAGTGAGCACCTAGATTATATCGATGACAAAACTGCCGCACTTTTACTTTCAACGCCCAAAAGTGCGCGCGTTTTGCTATGGGTGATTGTCGGTTTTATTACCGTCAGTGCCGTGTGGGCTGCATTTGCCGAACTCGACAAGGTGACCGTAGGACAAGGCAAAGTGATTCCTTCCTCTCAACTTCAGGTTGTTCAAAACCTTGAGGGGGGATTGGTGAAAGAGTTGCTCATTCGCGAAGGTGACGTTGTCGATAAAGGACAACAGCTCTTATTGATTGACGACACCATGTTCAGATCTGACTTTCGCGAACGGCTTCAAGAATTAACCAGCCTCCAAGGCGATGCTGTCAAATTACAAGCACTCATTGAATCTGTTGTCGTCAGTCCTGAAGCAGATTGGCAAAATGCCGTGACGCTCCAACGTAACGATCTTGTTTTTGATGAAGAATTTGTAAATGACCATCGAAATGTCGTCTCACGTCAGCGCGACGAATATCGGGAAAAACTGAACAACCTCGACAACCAATTGTCCGTCACTGCGCAGCAAATCCGTCAAAAAGAGCAAGAACTCATTGAAGTTAAAGCCCGCGTTCAAAACTTAAAACAAAGCTACAACTTTGCGCGAGAAGAATACAGCATCACCAAGCCTCTGGCCGACGAAGGGGTTGTACCTCAAATTGACCTGTTAAAACTGCAACGGCAGGTCAATGACACCAAACGGGAACTCTCATCTGCAGAGCTCTCTCTCCCTTCAATCAATTCTTCGTTACGCGAAGTGGTTTTCAAACACATCGATGTGGCATTGAAGTTCCGAGGAGAACAGCAGGAGCGCTTAAACGATGTCGAAGATAAGTTACTCGCCATGACAGAAACCCGTGTCACGCTTGAAGACCGCGTAGAACGAACCGTGGTCGTCAGCCCTGTTGATGGCACAATCAAAAAGCTACACGTCAACACCGTCGGCGGGGTTATTCAGCCTGGCATGGACTTGGTGGAAATCGTGCCCAGCGAAGATAATTTGCTCATCGAAGCCAAAATTGCCCCTCAAGATATCGCCTTTCTTCGCCCAGGCCTTACCGCCATTGTGAAATTCAGTGCTTACGATTTTACGGTATACGGTGGGTTAGATGGCATTCTCGAGACCATCAGTGCAGACACGATTCAAGATGAGGAAGGCAATAGTTTCTACCTCGTAAAAATACGAACGGCATCCAATAACCTTGGTGATGGCAAAGATCTTCCCATCATTCCTGGAATGACAGCGTCAGCTGACATCATCACCGGCAAACGAAGTGTGCTCGACTATTTATTAAAACCCATATTACAAGCGCAAAAATCCGCATTGCGGGAATAAGAAAAATATATTTTGTGAACCCAAAAAGGTTCACCTTAGGGAGATCGCATGTTGAAAACAAAGACACTTTTTTTCGCTTTTGCTCTTACCAGCTGCAATGCTTGGTCAGTCTCTCTTGAAGAAGCTGTCGCCATTACCATCGCGACTGACCCAGAGCTAAAAAGTGCATTCAATGACTTTATGAGTAACAGGCAAAGCATTGGTGTCGCACAGGGCGACTATTACCCGGATATCGATCTCAGTGCTGGGTATGGCTACGAGTACATTAACAACAGTACGACAAAAGCAAGCGGTGACAAAAGCTACAACCGTAAAGACGCCACCCTGAGCCTGACTCAGTTGATCTGGGACGGAAGTACATTAAACAACATAGACAGAACCAAGTATGAGGCGGAGGCACAACGTTTCCAGTTACTTTCCGATGCACAAGATAAGACGTTAACGCTAACCGAAGCTTATGTCGCAGTGCTCCTCGCACAACAATTACTCGCGCTGTCTGAAGACAATGTCGGTGTTCACGAAAAAATCAAATCAGACATTGAACGACGTGCGGAGTCTGGAATTGGCTCAACCGCCGATTTATCGCAAGTTGAAGCCCGTGTCGCGCGCGCTATCACAAATATGCTCGCAGCAAGAAGCAATGTCATTGATGCAGAAACAGAGTTCTTTCGATTAGCAGGCATTGAAATAAGAAAGCCCGTTGACCCTGAAGTCGATCAGCTTTTCTTGCCGACATCGTTGAAAGAAGCACTCGATGTCGCATTTGAGCTTAACCCTGTCATGAAGCTCGCCACGCACGATATTGATGCCGCACGCGCTCAATATCGTCAAAACAAAGGTAATTTCTACCCAACGTTCACGGTGGAAGCAAAACAAAATTGGACCAATGACGCGAACGGCGTCGAAGAAAGCGTCGACGAGTTCAGTGCCATGTTGCGTGTAAGGTGGAACCTTTACAACGGTGGCTCAGACCAAGCCAACACTAAGCGCAGTGCTTATCAATTGAACAAATCGAAGGACATTTTCGATAACGCTTCCCGCTTACTCAAAGAAAGCACCCGCCTAGCGTGGAGTGCGTATGAATTAACAGAGGAACAGAAGAAATACCTCGCCGATCACGTTGACGCAGCCTCTGAAACGGTTATTGCCTATGAAAAGCAATTCAAGATTGGTCGTCGCACCTTGTTGGATCTGCTTAATACAGAAAACGAACTGTTTGAAGCGCGTCGTTCTTACCTCGACGCCCACTATGCCAACATCAATGCAAAATATCGCGTACTCAACAGCACTGGCACGCTACTAGACGCGTTAAGAATTGATGTGCCTCAAGAGTGGCTCGAGCCAGTCTTAAAAAATGAAGGTTAGATCAATGAAACATGTTTTCCTAACGTCAGGGATACTTGTGGCTATCTCTGGTTGTTCAATTTCCGCTAACGTTCCCCCACTTGCGGAGCAACATTCTGACTTACTTGACGAAGACGCTGATGGCGTCATTAACGCGAGAGACTTATGTGACAACACGCCAAATACCGTCATCATCGATAACGATGGGTGCCCCAGCTATGTTTTGTTTGAAAACGACAGTTCACTCAGGATTCAGTTTGCAAACGACTCGGCAATTGTAGAACCTGCCTACCGTGAAGAACTGGACAAAATGGCAGAATTCCTTCACCTTTACCCTGAAACCTCTCTTGAACTTCAAGGACATACAAGTTCACTCGGGACAAATACGTACAACAGTGAACTGTCTGTTCAACGTGCTGAAGCCGTAAAAGCGCAATTGATTGACAGAGGGATCAAAACCGACCGTCTCGCGATTGTAGGGCTTGGCGAGAACGATTTGGTTTTGGCTGACACCACGGAGACATCCCAGCTTGTAAATCGCCGTGTGGTTGGCAGAGTAAAAGGATTTAAAGGAGATATTGAGGAAGCATGGACCATTTTTACCCGACGGGAACAGTAACGACTAAGGAAGCCTAATGCAAAAACGGGTCACCCTGTTTTTATTGTTCCTTCTACCTGCACTAGGATCTTTTGCGACTAACGACACTGACGATCTCTGGGTCAAAAAAGTTGCAGGGTTTTACGGTGATCGAGCAGGAAAACGTGTTGCAGCATGGAGAGATGTCGTCGCGAAATCAGCCAATCTTTCCGAGAAAGAGAAGCTCGTTGCCGTTAACGATTTTTTCAACCAGCTGTATTTCGTTAATGACATAGATTTGTGGGGTAAAAAGGATTATTGGGCAACACCTCTCGAGTTTTTGGGAAGTGCTGCCGGAGATTGTGAAGACTTTAGTATCGCTAAGTACTTCACGCTCAGAGAGTTAGGGATAGACGATAAAAAGTTGAGGCTGGTCTACGTAAAAGCCATCGAACTCAACCAATTTCACATGGTTGTCGCCTACTACCCTACAGCCTCTTCTGAGCCTGTGCTTTTAGATAATATCGACCCGAAGATCTTGAAAGCTTCAAAACGACGAGATCTGCTACCTGTATACAGCTTTAACGGTAGCCGACTTTGGTTAATGAAAGAACGCGGTAAAGGTGAACTGGCAGGCAAGTCTTCAAGGTTGGGATTGTGGAACGATCTTCGACAACGAATGGGGTCAGTAAAACTCAATAGGCCGATCAAAAACTATGATGGGTAAATGTCTATGACTTTATACCGACAGCTATTTACATGGATGTTGGCAATATTCTTCCTGTTGATCCTTGCGGTCACCGGGATTGAATTGAGCACCACACGAAACTTTCTTCTCACTCAGCAAACCGCTGAGGTGAATAATACAATCAACTCAATGGGACTGGCATTGTCTCCGTACTTGGAAGATGATGACAAAGTCGCCACAGAATCTGTTATCAATGCACTATTTGATGGAGGCTTCTATCAGGAAGTCCGCCTGAAAATGCTGTCTGATGGCAGTGAGATCATTCGCCAGTATCCTGTCACGGTTGAAGGCGTACCAAATTGGTATATTTCTCTCGACCTTTTCCCTGTTATCACCGAAGAACGAACATTTACCAGCGGATGGTTACAGCTCGCTGAAGTAAAAGTGGTTTCTCATCCTGGGTATGCTTACCGAGAAATGTGGCGAGCAACGATTCAACTTGGGATTTGGATTGGCGTGCTCTTTATCATTGCGATGCTCATTATCGCAATGCAACTCAGTCGATCTCTGCGTCCGCTTAAAACCATTACGAACCGAGCACAAGATATCGCGCGCAACAAGTTCAATAACGAACCTATCCCGCTTCCGCCGACAACCGAACTAAAAACGGTTGTAAAAGCCATTAACCAAATGAGTAATCAATTGGAAGCATACTTTGAGCAACAAGCCAAAGAAGCGGACAGACTGCGTGAGCATGCGTATCGCGATACCGTGTCAGGGTTGGGCAATAGAAGTTTCTTCGTTGGTCAGTTGAAATCTTGGCTTGCAGAGTCGGCCATTGGTGGCCTAGTTATGGCCAAAGTAGACCTCATCACTGACACTTATCAAAACCAAGGATTTGAGCAAGGTGATGCCTTAGTCAGCCAGTTCTCCAAAAAATTGAACACCACCATCAATGATGCAGACTTTACGGCGTCAAGAATTTCCAAAGACGAATTTGTCATTCTCGCTCCCAATTCAACCGCTGAAGATTTGCAGGTGCTCGGTGAGAGTCTTCTAGCAATTGTTACGGATATGCAGCATGACCCTATGGGTATCAGCCCGCCTAAAGTCGCTATTGGTCTTGCTGTAAACAGTTCGGAAAACCGAGATGCAAGTCAGTTACTTGCTCAAGTCGATAACGCGTTGACGCAAGCACGGAATACGCCGAAACATCCGGTGTCTATGATTGACCAAACGGCAAACGACGCATCGATGGGTAGACAACAATGGAAAACGCTTATTCTCGATGCCATTGCCCACGATTGGTTTAAATTTAAGTTCCAACCTGCTTCTAATAGCGACCAGAGCGTCCTTCACCAGGAAGTCTTCTCCGCCATCGAACGCGGTGAGGACTACTATGGAGCCGCTCATTTCCTGGGTGCCGTCGAACAACTCGAATTGGGCGAATCTTTCGACCGCTATGTTGTTGCACATATGATTGAACGTTTAACGGACGATCCGAAACTAGGGCCTTTAGCGATTAACTTGACGCAGAACAGTGTTACCAATGCTTCGTTCATTCGTTGGCTAACAACTGTCATGCAGAAACACCGAGATATGGCAGGCAGGTTGTTCTTCGAAATTCCAGAGAGTGTATTTGTTCGCTACCCAGACCACGTGAGTCTGCTGACCGAACAAGCTCACAGATTTAATTTTGGATTTGGCGTCGATAACTATGGCCGGAACTTCCAATCACTTGACTACCTCAATAAATTCAAGCCGTCATACGTGAAAATCGATTTTGCCTATACCAGCAATCTGGACGACGAATCACAAAGCCATGTGCTAGCCTCAATATGCCGGACTGCACATAACTTAAATATCACGACAATCGCGACTCGAGTTGAAACGGAATCGCAGTTAAACAAGTTATCCGAACTGTTTGTAAGCGGCTTCCAAGGTTTTATCTTCGAGAAGAAATTGGAGAATCATGGTTAAAGATCCGCTATTGCAATCTTTGGTCTATGTAAGCCGATACTTTGGTCAGCCGAATTCGCCTGACGCATTGGTATCCGGCTTACCCATCTCTGATGGCTATCTATCGCCATTCCTATTCCCACGCGCAGCCGAGCGTGCAAGCATAGATGCAAAAGAAGCTCGTATGGAGTTATCCGACGTGTCCGTGCTTCTTTGTCCCTGCATCTTACTGATGAAAAACAATGAAGCATGCGTGCTTCTCGATATAAATCACGAACGGGGTGAAGCTGAAATTGTCGCTCCCAATACCGATATCACTTCAGATATTGTTAGTCTGGCTGACCTCAATGAAGAGTATAACGGTCGGCTGTTTTTACTAAAAAAGCAATTTCGATACGATGAACGTTCTCCAGAGATATTGAAAGAACGCAGCGGCCACTGGTTTTGGAGTACGCTGTGGGAGTCTCGTTCAATCTATCGTGACGTACTCATCGCTTCGATTTTTATTAACGCCTTTGCGATAGCTACCCCTCTATTTTCTCGCATCGTCTACGACAAAATCGTGCCGAACTTGGCCTTCGACTCACTGTGGGTTTTGGCCAGTGGCATATTTGTTATCTTTATTTTTGACCTAGTGCTTAAATTGCTTCGCAGCTACTTTATCGACATTTCAGGAAAAAAATCTGACCTGTTGATTTCTGCCCGAATATTCCAAAAGGTCATGGGAATACGGATGGAAGCCAAGCCGCCATCAGTGGGTGCGTTTGCAAGGCATATGCAAGAGTTCGAATCAATTAGGGACTTTTTTACTTCCGCATCGGTATCAGCACTTATTGACCTCCCCTTTGCTTTCTTTTTCCTTTTCATCATCTGGATCGTTGCCGGTCCCTTGGTTATTGTACCCATCGTTGCGGTCGCGTTTTTGATGATTCACGCCATGCTTATTCAAAAACCGCTGAGAACCACAATAGAAGAAGGCTCTCGTCTTTCTTCCCAAAAAAATGCCAACCTGATTGAAAGCTTGGCTGGTCTCGAAACCATCAAGCTGTTCGGCGCAGAAAGTCAGTTTCAATACCGTTGGGAAGAAGCCGTTGCACATATGGCTAACTGGGGCATCAAAACGCGCCGTCTAACAGACTCCGTTCAAAACGCCGCAGGCTTTATTCAGCAGTTTGTGTCAGTGTCCATGATTGTGTTCGGGGTGTACCTCATTGCCAATGGTGACCTCACTATGGGTGGCTTGATCGCCGCCAGCATGCTTAGCTCTCGTGCAGTTGGGCCTATGGTTCAGCTATCATTGCTCTCTACGCGTTATAACCAAGCCAAGTCTGCTATGGGCATTATTGACCAACTGATGGAAATGCCATCAGAGCAAGAAGAAGGTCAACGTTACATTCACCGTCCGATTATTCGAGGAAAAATCGAATTTGATCGCGTGAACTTTAACTATCCCAACAGTGAAGTGGCATCTCTGCGTGATGTGTCTTTCACTATATTGCCTGGAGAAAAGGTCGCTATTATTGGCAGAATTGGCTCTGGTAAGACAACACTAAGCCGTCTGCTAATGGGTCTATATCGCCCTACAGAAGGCTCTGTACGTATCGATGAAACCGACATCAGCCAAATACACAACATCGACATACGGCGCAATATAGGCTGTGTTCCGCAAGACCCCGTATTGTTCTTTGGTTCGATCAGAGACAACATTACGCTTGGACGCCCTTTATCAGATGACAGAGACATACTGGATGCAGCCAACCGCTCAGGTGTAACCACCTTTACACAAAGAGACCCTGCAGGATTGGAGCGTCAAGTAGGTGAAGGCGGCGGGCAGTTGTCTGGTGGACAACGTCAAGCGATTGCGATTGCAAGAGCCATGTTAGGCCGCCCTCCTGTTTTGTTGCTGGACGAACCAACCAGTGCAATGGACAATCGCTCAGAGCAATACATCAAACAACAATTGTCGACACTTCGTCGCGATGAAACCCTGATCATTAATACACATAAAACCGGCATGCTTGATGTTGTTGATCGGATCATCGTCGTTGAGCAAGGCAGCATAGTCGCAGATGGACCTAAGCATTCTGTGCTTCAAGCATTAAAAGACGGTAAAGTTCAAAAGGTCGGCTAATCAAAGACAAACCAAAAAAAGCAGGCGGATTAGCCTGCTTTTTATCGTCATTTACACTGTAAACACTTCGTCTATTTCAGCTTTTCAATTTGGATTTCTTTTCCATTCGTCACAAATTTACAGGGGCCATATTCGTTGTTAACGGCCAGTTGAGTATCACCGATTTGGCAATGCACACCACCGAAACACCCTTTGAACACTTCAATACAATGGCTTCTATACAATGAACTCAGCTCTGAGGAGCTTGAGTCCATTTTTGCTTTTAGTGCGGCGATACGCTCAAAATGATGGGTTTTCGTCCACGCCAAACGTTCAATCAGTTCGTCTGGGCGCTTATTGGCAGGTTGCTGAAGCAGTTTCATCTCAGCATCTTTGACCTTCATTAACTGCTCGTGTTCATGCTCAAGCTCCTTGGTGATACCCAAGGTCTTGTCGATAATTTCACTTAAGCCAGTAAATGCAGCGATACGCGTATGAACACCGGATGCAGCCCCAAGATTAACCACTTGGATCCCACATCGCGCAATGTGATTACCGCCGGTCAGGGTGCCGCTTCGTTTTGATTGATCACAGATAATCAGGTCGCTGCCAGTCTGTGTATAGCAGTGCATCGCATGCTGACTAATCGCAATGTCGCCATCTGCAACAATCTTTGCATACTGAGCAAACTTAGCTATCACAGAGCCCTTAGCTCGAATCTGGGTGTTTATCTCCTGATCAGACTGCACTTGTCGCCCAAGGATACCGTTATGAATAACGATGTCGCCCCCCGCTTCGAGCACGGCCGATTCAACAACCCCGCCCACGGTGATGGAGCCTGTCGCCTGAACTTTCATACCCGCCGCTACATCACCATTAATGACGACGCTGCCTTCAAAGTTAACGTGCCCTGTTGCGACAGTGACGGCTTTCATACAAAGCGCATTGTCGACCTCAACACCGTCGGGGTGCAGTATTGGCATACCCGATGTCAGCGCAATAATGACGTTTTCATCATTCGAGCTGAACGCACTTCCAGGGAACAGACGTAATGGAACGTCTTTGCCCGGTGGTGTTGTGATTATCTCTCCCGTGACTTTAAAGCCTTCGATTCCTTTCGTAGGCGGGATTCGCTTAGCAAGAGGTTGACCTTCTTGAACCGTGATCATCTTGCCAAGGTCACGCATGTCAACCGTACCGTCCTCTCTTTCTTGAGGACGCAATACCCGCGTTTTACTGTCTTGAACAAGATAGGCAATTTTGGAGTCATCGCCCGAAACAGGCCATTTACCCGCGGCGATAGGGACTTCTAAATATTCACCCGGCTTTAAGCGGGATGATGCAGTGAGGAGCTTTTGGAGTGTTTGCTTTTTTACGCCGCGTACAATCTGCGATTTTTTCAATGCCCCTAAGAGATCGTTCCCTTTTATTGGATTACCGCCGCATGCGCCATCCACACGCAAAAAGGCAGTCATTTTCTGCTCGTCGAGGCGTGCACTGACTAATGCGTCTCGACGCTCTGCGACGACTACGTCGTCGGGCTCACCTTTCCAATCATCATTTGACGCATTAATTTTAACGAGTACGTTTTCGATGGTTTCTTCAAAACGGAAAAAATTGGCGACGTTATGCTTCGTCAGCCATTCGACGATATGTTTTTTCTGAACATGGGGCGCGTTTTCGTCTGCCTTTGGTACCACCGACATGTATACCCTGCGACCATCGTTTGAAAGCCGCAAAAGCTGTTGCAGCATGTAATCCCCTAAAATAGAACATTAAAATTACGAACTAACATCACACTCGCATTCTACCCAGATGACATACTCAGACTAAACACCACTAGGCCCAAGTTAGAATTAGATCTCATTTAATTATTGATTGGTGACTTAATTATGGCGCAAGTGTCATATAAATGAATTATAGAGAGTTTTACCCAATCTGCCGCCTTCTCGGACGGATAATTAGGAACTAATGGACAGATTGCGTTTAAGACAGGCCTGTTGCTATTTCAAATCATAGAGTTAGAAAGCTCAGGCCATAAAGATTTAGCGGAACAATGAAAGGTTTTGGTGAATCTCTTCTGACAACCATTCATCCAAACATAATCCGTATCTGAACTCGCCATCTTGAGATGCGCGTTGGTAAATTAAAGAGCCTTTAAGTGGTGCCATCCCTGTTATCTGAATTAAACATGTCGAGTCCAGCTCCAACTCGTAAGACGTGGTTAGCCCTAAGCCGCTTCTGCTTACGTCTCTTATGCAAACGCGCAAGCCAAAGTCTTCTTCATCAAACTCTGCAGGATAAACATAAGACGTCTGATGAATCCTTGCGTGAAGTCCCGAATGCCCTACCGTGAGGCGTTCTTGAAAGCGTTTACTTTCAGGGTGATGATTTTTATGCGCTAAAACGCCGTTATCGATATTCTCAGTATTCCCAGCCATACTGCCTCCTTTGGTTCGCTTTACAGCTGTCAAAGCAGCAACCCTACTAGTATATGAGGAATTTATTACAGCAATTGTATTGAAACTTAGATGCTGACTTAGAAACCAATGGCTGTTTACAGTGTAAATTGACCCACTAATCCATAAGGCTCTTTATTATTTCCTGCCGTTGGTTTTGTCGCTTCTGAACATATTCCAAAAACAAGCCTTCGTTACTGGTAATAATTTGATCAGGAGACAAGCCCACTTTTTTGATGAGAGCGCGCACGCTGTCAAACCGACCAATGTCATTCGCGAAATGTGCATCAGACCCGGTCGTAATCAATGCGCCGTATTGCTTTGCTAGCAAGGCTATCTCACCACAAATTGACTCGCTACCCGCACGTGAGCCATTAAAGGAAGAGTTGTTTAGCTCTAATGCAATACCCTGCTTTGCTGCAGCCTTCACGACGACTTCAATATCTATCGGGAAAGAAGGATTGCCCGGATGCCCAATTGCGTCTGCAATTCCATTGCGAATGGTATTGACGATGGCTGTAGTATGAACCGATTCAGAATCAGGGCGGAAGACAGGTTCATGCAGGCTGGCATTAACCCAATCTAAATGCAAATAGACGTACAGCGGCATATCAAGATTTCCCGCTTCATCCATTATATTGGCCTCAACACCCCGACAAATACGTACCCCCTCAAGCACGTCTGGAATCACCCTTTGATTGACAAAGTGCCAGTGATGAGGAGAGCCCGGCATGGTCGACGCATGGTCTGTGACACACATGTATGTCAAACCGGCTTCTTTTGCCGCCTTCGCATTCTCAGTGACTGTGCTATAAGCATGACCACTTGAAATGGTGTGCGTGTGCGTGTCCGCGATAATTTGCATAAATTCCTTAGTCCTTTATTACTGTCGCGATCCACTGTCGCATCGCATTCTCAGCGTCTTTTCGGCCATTAAAACCATGTTGTCTTGCCACCGTTTCCCAGCCATGACGTTGCAACAACTTAGCTGAAAGAAGCAGACAGCACTGACTGTGTATTTCATTGTGATTCGAATTCTTTTCAAGCCAATGAATAAACCATTGCCAAAGACTACCTACAACAAGATCAAACCCAAGCGCACCTGCCGCGAACAATCTGACTTGGTCCATTGCCAGTTTTGAAGGTGGTGTCGCTTTGGAAATTTTGGAGACAAGCTGATTGAGTAACATTGTATCCATATCGCGATACTGTTCAGATAACTGGTGCAGAAAATTGGAAGATAACAGTTCAAAAAGTTGTGGAATCCAAGCTTGCTTATGAGCAAGAGACTTGATCATTTGTAATGAGTAAGCACCGCTAGCCGCATCCCTTTGCACACCCAAGCGAACAGATTGATAAGAAAGGCTCGACCAAAAAGAAAGCAAAGACAATGTACAACCGAAACTCGTACCGATGACACTGATACCCGATTCAATTGCCCGTTGCTCTAATGAAGCGATAAGCGTTTGTCCAACGCCTTGGCGACGAATACTAGGATGAACAGCGATGCGAACAACACGTAACAGAGGCTGTGTAAGAGGTGCCTCAATACCGGAATGTGACGCTAAACTTTGCGCCAACAGGTGGCCTTTAATACGACGCTTTCCAAGCACCACAGCGGTGGCTAATTCAGGGTCAAATTCCCCTTCTTTCATCCCTAAAACAGCACCAACGAGTACGTTACCTTTAAACGCGCCAACAATGAGTTGATGTTCAGAGTTGAGTAATTGGACCAAATCGTTGGGTGACGTTTGATAGTGTGCGGTCACTAAAAGAGAGAACAACTGGCGTAGGAGGCTTTCATCTTCAACCAATTGGTTCTTTGTTATAACTCGCACCGTGAGCACGCCACTATCAGGCGGTAACTCGGGTTCTGCATCAAAGAGAAATGCATCAAACAGCCAGGCTTCCAACGGGTCGTTTATCGCCCAGCGTACAGGCATCACAAGTCGACATTCCTTCCAGCCCTTAGCGTTGTCAGAAAGCATATGCCTAAAGCGTGAACTAAACGCGCGACCTGTTCCTTCGTAGCCGTGCTCGGTTGATGAAAAAACAATGCGGCTGTAGTTATCTAGCATACGTTCTAGCATTGGCATTGGGATCGCCGCTGCTTCATCAACAAACAAAATATCGCAATCAGGGGACTCTCTGAGTAGCGCGTCAGGAGCAACAAACGTAACCGTTCCGCCTGATGAGGACTGCAGAGTGTATTTCCCTCTACGTTGAACGCTCGTATCGATAATTGCATGCTTAAACAAGGTTTCGATGTTTGAGATTGAAGGCGATGTGACGACAATGCGCTTGTTGCTCGAAGCAATAATTTGTCCCGCCGCGATTCCAAGTGCCGAGGATTTTCCCCTCCCCCGATCAGCGACTAACAACAGGGGACGTCTCCTGTGCCCATTTAGCACCTTGTTAATCCCATCTATTGCTATGCGTTGATCTTCTGTTACGCCATCAACAAAGTGTGCTGACTCAAATTGGTCCGAAGTGAGCGTTGGAAGATGAACACCCTGGGTTTGTGAAAGCAGTGCCGCATTTGCATGCGAATAGAAACGCGAAAAACGCGTCATAAAAGGCGAGTTTTCAGTGCTTACCAAGAATATAAGCAATTCACCGCCTTTCACGCATCCGCTGATTGCACACACTTTATCGACGTCGATTGATTGACGAATATCGAGAACAAGCGAACCCGTTTCTTGCCCGAGAAATTGTTTAGCTTTGGACCATGGCAACGCCGAGCGTTCTTGCCAATCATCACTCACCAGAGTCACATCAGGTAATGCATCAAGCATCAGCACAATAAAGTCGTTGTCCCCTTTTACAAAAACGGGAAAACGCATGTTGTTGTTCGTCGCTGACATTTTCAGAGCGAGTAAAGCCGACACATATTCTGTAATCACGGTATCTTCAATCGGTTTAATTCGAGCAAACACTCGTTGCACCTGACCTTCCATACTTGACCAAATGTGGTAAAGAAAAGTCCCAGAACAAGGTGTTCAGCTCAAGAATTCAAATAAGTACGAAGTGTTAATCATACCGTAATCAATATGGATACAAAAAAAAACGTGCCCCTGAGGACACGTTTATTATCGATATCAAATGGGACATCTATCCCAAGCGCTGTTGAATAAAATCAAGAATCGCTTGTGTATCATCCGCGTTTAGCTTTTTAAGGTTGATGGCAAGGCCATCGCCTTTGCGCCTGTAGCTCGCCCGGCCCTTCACAAGGTCGACCGAAGGTGCTTCTTGCTGTCTGCTCGTCGGTTTGAGTGCTTCGCACCATTGCTCGAGGATCAATGAAACTTCTCGAGTAATTCGACTAACACCCACTGCATCAACAGACTGCCATACAGGTTGGTTATTTAGCTTATCTAGAAGCTCGTTTTGCTGCGCTTCATCCATGGCGAAATACAACTTATGTAGTTTCACGATGGTAGGACGGCCTAGCTCGCCAACACTTGGGTAAGCTTGCAACAATAGTAATGGCAATGCTGCGGCCTTAAGGGCACCACTCACCAGAGCTTCGCTACACTGACACACCTTTGCCAGTTCTTTTTGATCAGCAACATCACCACGTTCCAACATCGCCTGCATTTCTTTGCCACGTTCGAACAAAGACAGTGGTTTGTGCGCGTTTGCTACATCAGACAAGAATTTCGCATGCTTGCTATTAATGTCTTTTGCTACATAAACCAGGAAATCTTGCTCAGCAAGAATACAGGACATTCGGCGACGACTACCGTCAAGTACTTCGATTTTATCGCCTTCTAACCAGCGACCTACCGCTGGGTATTGCTGTCCTCGCTCTTTCAGTGTCACAAGGATATCTGACAGAGCTAACTTGTTTAGAAAAGACTGTTCACGAGCATTTTCGGCGAAAACAGACGTGCGCTTAGCCACATCCGCCGCAGGAATTTTAACGAGCTCAAACTCTGCGGTAGACTCACCCGCGATAGACAGTTCGATTACCGCGGCTTTATCTGAAGCGGCCTTTTGTGCTTCCTGTGCTGTTGTCGCTCGGCGTTTATCGACTTTGCCAAACAATCGAGCGTTTAATTCTGATGTTTTGATAGCCATTTATCACTCCTGATTGCGCTGCGACCAATGACTGTGAAGCACACGTTCTAGCTCCAAGCCTGCACGATGAACGGCTTCTTGCGCCGTTGAAAGTGTCTTTTTACCGCCTTCAAAGTCCTGTGATGTCAGGTCAAACACGGTACTGTATGTATCCGCACACGTTTCGAAAGCACGGCTACGTGGGATTGTGGCCATCATAACCTGATCACCCAACAGGTAATTCATTTCAGTTAATACAGAAACCTGCTTCTTATTATCGTCCTCAAACATGGTTGGCACCAGTCGGACAAATTCAAGCCCAGGCCAGTTCTCAGGGAACATTTCGTAGACCGTAGGAAGATGCTGGAAGAAGTTTACGGTTGACGCCCAGTCTAGTCGCTTCGCAGCACACGGGATCAAAAGCGCATTCGAGGCATACATTGCATTCCACACCAATGGATCAATGTGTGGGCCGGTGTCGATCATGATGATGTCAAACTCATCAGCAATCACATCAATGACTTTCTCTTGCAGCAATTGAACGATATCCAATGAACCATTTGTCGCGAGGTTTTGCCACGCTTCCGCATTAAACATCGCATCTTCAGGGAACGCCGCGATAGTTTTCAAATTCGGATATTGCGTTGGCAACAGAACATTCTTCATCATGAAGTCTTTATCTGCTTCCTGCGGGGTGTTTTCCAACATGACGTCAACAGCAGAGTAAATACCCTCTTGCTCGGTAACGCTAATTTGTGGGTTTAGGAAAAGACGCAAAGAGCCTTGTGGATCAAGGTCAATCAAACAGATACGGTAACGTTTTTCCAAATTCAGTGCCATGCATGCAGCAAGATGCACCGCACTCATCGACTTTCCTGTTCCACCCTTTTGGTTCTGAATATTGATCACCCAAGGCTTATAGCCCGCACCTTTTCCTTCATGGAATGCCGGCATCTTTGCCGCTTCCATAATTTGGTGCGCTTCATCTAGCGTGATCGAGTAATGGTTTGCATTGTTCTTGGTGAACTGGTGGCCAGCCTCTTCCATTCGAGTAATGGCTTCATCAAGCTTGCGACGCGTTAACCCAGAACGCGTTTCCATCAGGGCCTTAGACATAGGAGGAAAGAGCTGGTCATGACGCTCTTCCATGACTATTTCGATACGATCAGCCTGAACCTGTTTTGTTTGCTCTGCTATTGTTAGCAGGTTTTCTATCGTCTTTTCCCTATTCATTTTTCTTTTCGCCATAAAAGAGAATTAAACGAATTGTACAGCATTTTACCCATCGCGCAATAAAACGCTGAACGTACGACTCATTATTTAAGATGGCGGTCACTTTATGACAAATTCATAAAAATGAATCAGTTAAATTTGTCTATCATTGCGTGTGAAAAAACTCAGATTTAAAGTGTTACAGCGTCACCTCTTTACAATGTAAACTGCAAAATAACTGACAAATTCATCGTTTTCACCGGAACGCTATAAAAGTCCGGCTAAATTACGGTGCTACGCCATTCAATTTCAAGTTTTTCAAATTGCGACAAGAAAACAACTCTCTAGCTAAAAAGCTCTATCTTGATCATGCTTTCGAAAGCATGATCAAGATGGTCATGTAAACTAACATTCGGGGGCGTAAATGTTAGTTATTCTCCTTGATCATCTTTCCAAACAAATTTGAGCCGAAAGGAACGATGATCAAGAGCGTTAGTAAGCTTAACTCTTCACCAAAAAAACAAATTGAAGATCCTAATTTATCGAAACAATGATCAAGTAGTCATTTCACGATTCTACGGTTCGGGGACTTCGCGGAACGATGATGAACCTCGTCAAAATTACGGCTGATGCCTTTTCAATACTGATTTTATCGAGAATCAATACGATAACAGGAGAACTCTACGGGGATTGGTGTGGTTTTTACCTTGATGTTGAAATGCAATAGCACCTACTTGATCATCGTTTCGATGCTCGGACACATATTCACAGTCGACTAAAATACGCCATGTGTCATTTCAATTTACACTCTAGCTTGTCGTTCAACTGGGATAGTTGCCGATTTAGCGTCTACATAGTATTCAAAACAGGTCGAAATCACGTTTCCCTGATCATTTTTCCGGACCAGAAGAGTGAGAAGAGAGTTGGATTTTCTATTTATCCAATGATGATAGAATTCGATCTGTGGATAACATGTGAAAGTAGCTTGATCATGCTTTTGAGGCATTGATGATCACGCTTTCGAAATGATGATGATCATGTTTTCGAACTTCTAATGATCATGCTTTCAAGAACTTAATGATCATGCTTCTGGGAAAGCCGTGATCATTCTTTCGGATCGTGCAAAAATATATTTCTTTATAAACAGCAAGTTACAATCAGAAATAAAACCAGATCATAAGATCAATTAATCATATAGATCACTATTAATCATAAAGATCAGTTAAAAATCTTCTTCAAAAAAGATCTTTCTTTCTTTTTAATTTTTTATTACTCTTCTCGGAAAGATGGCTCAATTACGGCCTCTTGTATTTCGATTACACTTATGCATACAAGGAGCTGTGGCGAATGGCCTCGAGTCCTTCCGAAAAAATCCTGATCGTTGCCCCTCGTTCTCACAAAGACGGGCACCTCTTTGAAGTCCATGGTCAACTGATAGATTGGTTGCCCCAGTATGAACATTTTAGAGGCGTTACAAAAAGTATTCTTGAACTTCTGAATCTCATTTCTTTGAGAGGCTTTGCGTCAAAAGACGGATTCGTTTCTACGACAGAACTGGTTGAAGCCACAGACGGCCATTTAACCCGAGCTGCTATTCAACAACGTCTTCGTGCGGCAGTCCAAATTGGACTCTTTACACAACAAGGTGTTAGGTTCGAAGAAGGCTTGGCAGGTAAAACAATGCTTCATCGCTTTGTTAACCCAAGCCAATTGATCTCCGTATTGGGGTCAGCGGGTCTCCAGTCAGAAAAAACCAAAGTCATTGCGAAACAAAAGCGTTCTAAAGCGTTGGCTCAAAATCATGTTAACAAGCAATTGCTCCACGAACATGGTTTGGGGACACCACCAATGATGCCTGATGAGAAAGATCAGATTCTCATTTCACCAACCAGTTGGGCCGGTATCATTGATCAGGCTTTAGCACCGCCTAGAACGAAGAAAAGTTACCAGAAATCAATGGTGGCGATCAGTGGTTCAAAAGCGATCATTGAGACTCGATCCTCAAAGTCGATCATGACCGTCGACGATCTGATGACGCTTTTTGCGTTGTTTACTTTGACAGTTCAATACCATGATCATCACTTGCCGAATTATGAGCTTCAAACTCAGAAGATTGGTAATAAAACGCCCGTGTACATCACTGATATTCTTTCGTTGCGTGGCAAAAAAGACAGTGGTCCTGCGCGAGACTCGATCCGTGAAAGTATCGATAGGATCGAGTTTACCGATTTCCAACTGCATGAACTGACCGGCCGCTGGTTGAGTGAGAACATGCCTGAAGGATTTAAAAGTGATCGATTCCGATTCATCGCTCGAACGATCACTGCTTCGGAAGAGGCACCGAGAGAAGGAGAGGATGGTGAGATCCGCATCAAACCCAATCTCTATATCATGGTGTGGGAACCGTCATTTTTCGAAGAGTTAATGACGCGCGATTACTTCTTCCTGTTTCCACCGGAAATTTTGCGCCAGCATACACTGGTATTCCAGCTGTATAGCCTCTTCAGAAGCCGTATGTCGCGTCGTCTTGAAGATTCTATTACTCTGAGTGACCTCAACCAGAAAATGGCGAGAAACATCGAATGGCGGCGTTTTTCGAGTGATTTGGTTCGAGAGCTTCGTAAGATGGCGAAGAAGGAAGCACAAGCTGAAGATGTGTTTGCGGTTAACTTGTATGGCTATCATTTGACGGTTTATCGGATGGATGATGATAAAAAGCATCCTGACTATCGGATTGATATCAAGTGTAACGTGGATGAAGTGATCCGCTATTCTCGTGCCAAAACGTACAACGAAGGGAAGCGATCGTTGGCTCCAACTATGCCAAACCCGCTTCGTAACGAGATCTTGCCCAAACAGGACCTTGATCAGCTTTCCGAGATCATTGATGGTGAGTTCGAACCGATTCAACGCAAAGAGAAGCGGGGAGGACGTCTAGGTCGTCGCGTTAAGCAGCGTAAACATCTTGTCGAAATCAATGCTGATGAGCTGACGATCACCCTGTCGAAATATACGTCCCCCGAGGCTCTGCAGCGAAGCATCACTGCATTGTCGGCCATGACGGGTCATCCCGCGGCAACCATTACGGAAGAATGTCAGGCGTTTATGGACAAGTTAGACTGGCTAAGAGTCGATGGTGAGATCATGCCGTATGAAACGCTAAGTAAAACGATTGAGTTCTACAATGGGCATCAAGATGAAAAGCATTTGTCTATTGAACGATTGATCTCTGGTCTTGCGGTTCGTCGTAAGGTGTGTCGCCAGGTTTTCGATGGCCATTTGGATGCTAGCGTACTTACCGTATTAGATGAAGTCGCCTCAGGGGGATAGAACTCTCACCGAGTGCTGACAATACACTGACATGAGGGTTAGCCACGACGTCTAGGATTGAAGGCGAATAGATACCTTTGTCCTATTGGCATTTGGGCTCCCAGATGCACTTTTGCTAACCTTTTCAACGAGCCTTTGGGCTCGTTTTTTTTGTCTTTTGTTTGCATCAACGGAAGATATTCCCCGCTTGCCATGTTGCATCCCTGTTAATTGAATGCTAGCGTTTGTTTTGAGCCGCAGATATCGGCCTGCCGCCCACGCTGGCAAAGCAACGCAATATCTACCTACTACATACCTCAAATGAATTGGTTGTCACCCGGAAGGGATGTGTGCAGCGAGTGGGCCGCCGTATACGTTTTTGTCGGTAATGTATTAACCATAGTGACACCACTAGCCAAATTATGCTCGATATCAAAACGTTGAAACATCAGGCTAAATGTCTAAAGCGTCAGATTCAGTGCTCGCACATGCAGGCATTGGAGCTCGTTGCGCGTGAGCAAGGCTTTGAGAATTGGCATGTGTTGTTACGGTTTGCAGAAGATACCCAGCGAAATAACCTGTTGCGCAGTGAAGCGTCGAATAAGCAAAGAATGGTGCTGGAAGTGCCTCTCTATTCGTCGGTTCCTGTGGGTTGGCTTATCGGCAGAAACACCTACTCAACGTCTGCTCATCATCAACAAGGAACGATCAAAGAAACGATCAATGAACTGGAAGTTCCTGTGTCTTGTTGGCGAGATAGTTAATTGAGGTAACACCGGGATGACACGACAGGGAGTGATCCATGAAACGTGCTATCTTCGGAGCGCTAGCCGCTTCAATGCTGTTAAGTACCACGGTATACGCTGAAACTATCTCTATTTCATGCGGTGCTGTCGGACAGGAGCTTGAGCTTTGTCAGGAAGGTGTCGAGGCTTGGGAAAAAGAAACCGGGCATACGGCGAAAATCGTCACCACCCCGAATTCAACCACCGAGCGCTTGGCCTTGTATCAGCAACTTCTTGCTGCGGGTGCAAACGACATTGATGTTTTCCAAATTGATGTCATATGGCCTGGGATCTTAGGTAATCACTTTATTGACCTCAAAGAATACTCCAATGGGGCGCAAGATCTTCATTTCCCCTCGATCGTCGCAAACAATACCGTCAAAGATCGTCTGGTTGCCATGCCATGGTTTACCGACGCTGGTGTGTTGTATTACCGAAAAGATCTCCTAGAAAAATATGACGAACAACCGCCGGAAACGTGGGAGCAACTGACTGAATCCGCCCAAAAGATCATGGATGCCGAACGTGAAGCGGGTAATGACAAAATGTGGGGGTTTGTCTGGCAAGGTCGCGCCTATGAAGGCTTGACCTGTGACGCGTTGGAATGGGTAGCATCGTATGATGGCGGCACCATTGTGGATGAAAATGGCAAGATCACGATTAACAATGATAACGCGAAGCAGGCCCTGACGACGGCAGCGGGCTGGATCAATACCATATCGCCACCTGGCGTATTGAACTATGGCGAAGAAGAGGCGAGAGGGGTATTTCAAACCGGAAACGCCGTCTTTATGCGTAATTGGCCATATGCTTGGTCACTGGGCAACAGTGACGACTCACCAGTCAAAGACAAAATTGGCGTAGTGGCTCTTCCAAAAGGGGGAGAGAACGGGAGTCATGCCGGCACCTTGGGCGGATGGCAACTCGCGGTTTCAAAGTATTCTGAGCACCCTGAGGTGGCAGCAAGCCTTGTCATGTATTTAACCTCACTTGAAGAACAAAAACGTCGCGCAATTGTCGGCTCCTATAACCCCACCATTGAATCTTTGTACGAAGACGAAGAAGTGCTGACTGCCGTACCGTTTTTTGGCAGCCTCTACAACACCTTCGCTAACGGGACCCCGCGTCCTTCCACAGCGACTGGCGCGAAATACAATCAAGTTTCCAATGCCTTTTGGAATGCAACTCATAGCGTGCTCTCTGGCAACGTGACGGCCGACGCCGCGCTTACCAAGTTAAATAAAGATCTCAAGCGCATCAGCCGTGGTGGCCGCTGGTAAATCTCTATATCCCTCTCAGGCGCGCTGTGCGCCTGACAGTTGCATTTAAAAGGAAATACTATGGAACATACCAGCGCATTGACGCGCAGGCGCGTACGCGCCGCCTGGTGGTTTCTGACGCCTATGCTCATTACGCTCGCGATGGTGGCGGGTTGGCCATTGCTGCGTACGTTTTGGTTCAGTTTGACTAACGCAACATTGGACGGCAGCGGGGCGGCGGAATTCATAGGGTTAGATAACTACTTCATACTCGAAGACGGCGAATATTACGGCATTTTGTTCGACCCAACATGGTGGCAATCGGTGTGGAATACACTCTATTTCGCCGTTGTGTCGGTCAGTTTGGAAACCGTGTTTGGTGTTATCGTTGCTTTGGTACTTAACACCAAGTTCAAAGGACAAGGTTTGGTGCGCGCCGCCGTATTGGTGCCTTGGGCTATTCCCACCATCGTTTCTGCAAAAATGTGGGGTTGGATGCTTCACGATCAGTTTGGGATCGTGAATGACTTTCTGATGACATTGGGATTGATCGCTTCTCCGTTGGCATTTACGGCAGACTCGGATCTTTCTTTGAATGTGGTTATCGCTGTCGACGTTTGGAAAACGACGCCATTTATGGCATTGCTGATCCTTGCGGCTTTACAAATGTTGCCCTCTGATTGCTATGAAGCCGCCAAAATTGACGGAATACACCCAGTCAAAGTCTTCTTCAAAGTTACCCTTCCCTTGATCATGCCTGCCATCATGGTCGCCGTTGTTTTTAGGGCACTAGACGCATTACGCGTGTTTGATTTGATCTATGTTTTGACGCCATCAAACGAAGCGACGATGTCAATGTCTGTATACGCAAGGCAGAATCTTGTTGATTTTCAGGATGTTGGATACGGATCGGCCGCGTCGACGTTGCTGTTCCTTATTGTGGCTTTGTGCACCATTGCGTATCTGTATATCGGACGCAGAAACATGAATGAGGGGGCATAGGATGTCTAAGAAATGGTATTTGCGCGCCGGGTTTTACCTCTTGGTGTCGGTGATTGTGCTGTTCTCAGTATTCCCATTTTATTACGCTATTTTAACCTCATTCAAATCAGGATCAGCCTTGTTTGAGGTGGAATATTTACCGTCAGTGTTTGATTGGAGCAACTACGCGTCAGTGTTCTCAGGCGGCACCTTTGGCCGAAACTTGTTCAACTCCGTGTTGGTTTCGACGGTCGTCGTGGCGATTTCTCTGCTGCTTGGTGTTACTGCGTCTTACGCATTAGGAAGGATACGCTTTCGCGGTAGAAACATCGTATTGCTCACCATTCTTGGGGTGTCGATGTTCCCTCAGGTCGCCGTTTTATCTGGCTTGTTCGAGCTGATTCGCGCGTTTGGGCTTTATAACTCCATGCCGGGTCTCGCGTTGGCTTATATGATCTTCACGTTGCCATTTACCGTGTGGGTGCTCACAACGTTTATGCAGCAACTCCCTCTGGAGCTCGAAGAAGCGGCAATTGTCGATGGTGCGTCCCCTTGGCAGATCATCACCAAAGTCCTCATGCCCTTATTGTGGCCTGCTTTGGTGACAACGGGACTGTTGGCGTTTATCGCAGCATGGAACGAATTTCTGTTCGCACTGACCTTTACCTTGACCAATGAGCAGCGCACCGTGCCAGTAGCTATCGCCTTAATTTCAGGGGCAGGTCAGTACGAGTTGCCATGGGGAACCATCATGGCAGCGTCAGTAATTGTCACCGTACCATTGATTGTCATGGTGCTCGTCTTCCAGCGTCGTATCGTTTCTGGCTTAACCGCTGGCGCAGTGAAGGGGTAATCAAGAACATGAAAAACAATCAACAATTGTGGTGGAAAGGCGCGGTTATCTACCAAATCTACCCTCGGAGCTTTTACGACGCCAACCAAGATGGAATTGGGGATTTGCCGGGCATCACTCAACAATTGCCGTATGTGGCGGCGTTGGGGGTTGATGCCATTTGGCTATCTCCTTTTTTTAAGTCTCCGATGAAGGATTTTGGCTACGATGTGTCGGACTATCGAGATGTGGATCCTTTGTTTGGAAACTTGGAGGACTTCGGAAACCTGATCAAGGTGGCGCATGATCTTGGATTAAAAGTCATGATCGATCAGGTGCTAAGTCATACCTCGGATGAACACCCTTGGTTTGAACAGAGCCGTATCAGCCGAGACAACGTCAAATCAGATTGGTATGTCTGGGCTGACGCTAAACCAGATGGAACACCTCCAAATAATTGGCTATCCATTTTTGGCGGGTGCGCTTGGCAGTGGGAAAGTCGCCGACAGCAATACTATTTGCATAACTTCCTTGTGAGTCAGCCGGATTTAAACTTTCACAATCCGGAGGTGGTTGCGCATCTTCTGGATACCGTCAAATTTTGGCTGGATCTGGGTGTCGATGGGTTTCGACTGGATACAGTGAATTTCTACCTACATGACAGCCAACTTAGGGACAATCCTCCACTTCAAGCGGGGGATACCAAATCCTTAGGAGTGCCCGGTGCCAATCCCTATTCGATGCAAAAGCACAAGTACGATATCTCACAACCAGAAAATGTGGCGTTCCTTACCAAACTTCGCGCGCTGCTTGATCAGTATGACGGTATTACCACCGTGGGAGAGATTGGCGATGACAACCCATTGGCTCTGATGGCGCAATACACCAGTGGCAATGACAAACTTCACATGGCGTATACGTTCGATCTATTGAACGTGCATCGCTCGCCTGCATATATCGCGTCTGTGATCGAAAGGATTGAAAAGGCGATAGGTGATGGCTGGGCGTGTTGGGCGTTATCAAATCACGATGTGGTGCGCTGTATTTCCCGCTGGGGGGCGACGGAAACGAGTCAGTTTGCCTATGGCAAGGTGTTACTTGCGCTTTTGACCTCGCTTCGAGGCAGCGTTTGTTTGTACCAAGGTGAAGAATTGGGACTGCCAGAAGCCGATATACCCTTTGACAAGATACAAGACCCCTACGGCATTCCGTTCTGGCCAGAATACAAAGGGCGAGATGGATGTCGCACGCCGATGCCTTGGTTATCAGGTGACCTACATGCCGGATTCAGCAGCCAAGAGCCTTGGTTGCCTATCGGCGATTCCCATACCGAACTTGCGGTAGATACTCAGGAACATATGCCAGGCAGCATGCTGGCGCACTATCGCCAGTTCCTTCGTTGGCGAAAGCAACACAGTGTACTGGTCGCCGGAGAAATGGGTGATGTACTTTCATCCGTCCAAGGGCTTCGGTTTGTGCGAAGCGATGAAAACGCCCGCATATTGGTCGCCATTAACCTGAGTGATTCGGAGATGGAAATTACGCTACCCGAAGGCTCTTGGCATGCGCTTCGTGGTCACGGATTTCAATTCAACCTCAAGAACGACGTTGTCACGCTTCCGCCTTATCAGGCGGCGTTTGCGTCGGATTTAACTGAGTAAGGATGCATTATGGCTGAGGTTATTTTAAATAAAGTAAACAAGAAATTTGGCAAGGTCCATGTGACGAAGGATGTGGATCTGCACATTGATAAAGGTGACTTCGTGGTGTTTGTGGGGCCGTCAGGTTGTGGTAAATCCACCTTGCTACGGCTGATTGCAGGGCTGGAAGACATCACCAGTGGTGAGTTAATGATCGATGGCCGAGTTTGTAATGACTTGCCGCCGCCTGATCGGGGGATTGGTATGGTCTTTCAATCCTACGCCCTTTATCCGCATATGACTGTGTACGAAAACATGGCATTTGGCCTCCAACTGGCGAAAACAGAGTCTAAAACGGTAGAAGAAAAAGTGTTAGGGGTAGCGAAAGCATTGCAATTGGAGCCATTGCTTGAGCGAAAACCCAAAGCCTTATCCGGTGGTCAACGCCAGCGTGTGGCAATAGGTCGTGCGATAGTGCGTGAACCAAAGGTATTTTTGTTCGATGAGCCATTATCGAATTTGGATGCATCACTTCGTGTTCAGATGAGAATGGAGATCGCACGTCTTCATGAGCGTTTGGGGGCGACCATGATCTACGTTACACATGATCAGGTGGAAGCCATGACATTGGCGACCAAAATAGTCGTTTTAGATGCTGGACGGGTTGAGCAAGTGGGTTCGCCACTTGAGCTGTATAACCACCCCGCGAATACGTTTGTGGCGGGTTTCATCGGTTCTCCAAAAATGAATTTTTTGACCGCAGATATTGTTGAAACAGGAGAAGTCACGACGCGAGTACAGATTCACCGAGGCCAAGAGATCGACGTGTCAGCCAATACGTTGTCGGCAAATGTGGGTGATCCCTGTGTGGTTGGTGTTCGTCCCGAGCACATCCGTTTCGGAGAAAAAGATGCGATTCAGGAAGGCGGCGTAGAACTGAGTGTGGTGGAACAACTCGGCAACGAGTGCTTGATGTATTTTAATACACCTCAGAGCAATGAACCGGTGGTTATCCGCGTTGAAGGGCAAACAGGGATCAAGGCGGGCGATAAACGCTGTATCGAGTTTCCCGCCGATTATTGTCACTTGTTTAATCGGGATGGGAAGGCTTTCAAACGATCTGTCGTGGGGGAAACATCAACGTCGATGGTTACTGAATTGGTCGCTGAATCGATCTCAAAACAGTAAGTGAGTTTATTTTCATCTCAAAAACAAAATAGGCTGCTGATGCAGCCTATTTTTCGATGGTGTTTTCATCAATGAGGGACGACACCTGAATAAGGAATACCTGCCAATTCGGCGATGTCTTTGTGGAACGTCGCAATGTCATCAATGTTGAATTGAGACAAATGATCGTGGCCACATGCTCTTGCCATCACCTGCATTAAATGGGTTGATGCAGTAAAGAAGTTATACAGCCTTTCAGCGGCTACCTCGACATTGAGCCGCTTGCGAAGCTCAGGATCTTGTGTGGCGATACCAGAAGGACACATGTTGCTGTTACACATGCGCGCACCAATACAACCAATGGCTTGCATAGCACTATTTGACACGGCAATACCATCTGCACCAAGAGCCAATGCTTTAATAAAATCACTGGGGACACGAAGGCCACCCGTGACGATTAAGGTTACGTCTCTGACACCTTGCGAGTCGAGAAAGTGTCTTGCTCTGGCTAATGCAGGAATGGTTGGGACGCTGATGTGATCACGGAACAATACAGGTGCAGCACCTGTGCCACCGCCTCTTCCGTCCAAAATAATGTAATCAGCACCCGCATCAAGCGCAAATGCGATATCCGCCTCAATGTGATTCGCACTGAGTTTAAACCCTATGGGTACGCCGCCACTGGCTTTACGCACATCATTAGCAAGCGCAGCGAAATCGGCGGCTGTTTTTAAATCAGGGAAGGTCGCGGGAGAGATGGCATCATTTCCTTCAGGAATGCCACGAACCTGAGATATTTTACCGTGGTTTTTTATGCCAGGCAGGTGGCCACCAGTCCCTGTTTTTGCGCCTTGGCCTCCTTTAAAATGAAACGCTTGGACATCTTTAACTTTGGATAAGTCAAATCCGAACTTGGCGCTGGCGAGCTCATAGAAGTATCGGCTATTAGCAGCATGTTCTTCGGGTAGCATGCCGCCTTCGCCTGAGCAAATACCTGTTCCTGCTTTTTCAGCACCGCTTGCGAGGGCAATTTTGGCTTCCTCAGACAGCGCGCCAAAACTCATGTCAGACACGAAAAGAGGTGTGGCCAATGTCAGTGGTTTTTTGGCATTGGGTCCGATAACCAGTTCTGTCCCGACAGCCGCATCATCCAGTAATGGCTTAGTCGCCATTTGTGCCACCATAATTTGAATTTGTTCCCACTCAGGAAGCTTGTATCGAGGTACACCCATTGAGGTCATAGGGCCATGATGGCCAAACTTGCTTAGTCCATCTTTCGCGAGCTGGTGGATCAGCTCAACATGGGGCTCTTCTTTCGTAGCTTTGGCGGCTGGGGCAGCATCAACATGTTGTACTTCCGGCATCGGTTTGCCGATATTCTCGCTGGTATATCTTGCATGGGTACCGTCACAAAACGGTGCATTGCCAGTGTGTTTGCATGCGCAGAACCAAGCGTCACCGTCTTTGTCTGCCTTGTATGCCAGTGGCGTAAAGGAGGTTCCTGCATGCGAGCCATCGCAGTACGGCTGTGATTTAGAACGACCACAGCGGCAGTAATAATATTCCTTGTCCTTTTCGAGCGTGACCTTAATTGGCTGGTTGCCGGACACAATAGGGTCTGTCATTGTTTTCTCCTTACACGACATTGTTATCCTTTCCTGACGTGTTTCCGTCATTAAGAAAGTCACTACAGTATGGCAAAGCGCAAACGATGGGTTTCTAGCATTTATGAGTCATTGCTAACATTCGCTTTTTTTAGTTCTCCGACCCAAGCTTGCCAAGGGGGTAAGTTGAGTGTCGATTGAATTTCCTCGTCGATCTCCATCATTTGAGGAAGGTGTATTGTCTTTGCTGGGCTAGGTAAATTGAGTTTTATCGTTGCAGCATGAGGGGAGCCGTTTAGAGCGATGATAAGTGTCTGCCCCTCATGTTGACGCTCAATCACCATCAAGGTTTGGTTAAAGGCCACTAAACGGCAACTGCCAAAAAGCAATGCAGGCTGAGATTTACGCCAAAAGAGCAGAGCCCGAGTGAACTGCAATACTGACAATGGCTGACTTTCCTGTGCAAGAACAGAGAAGTCAGCGTGATTCGGGTCAGGTGGCAACCATGTTCGTTTTTCACTAAACCCGAAATACGGCTTATTGTGGTCCCAAGGCATTGGTGTTCTGCAGCCGTCACGCCCTACGTAATGTGCGATCACTTGTTGACCGAATAAATCCCGTCGGTGTTCGGGCGGAACGTCCGCTTCGGGCAAGCCAAGTTCTTCACCCTGATATAGGGTAACGACGCCTCTCAAGACAGCCAGAAGCGTGAGCAGCAATTTTGCTGCATCGGGTTGATTGTGTGCATCCTGCCAACGGCTCACAACACGCGCAATGTCGTGATTTCCTGTGCTCCAGCAACCTAAACCTGGATGCACCGTTGCAAAAAATTGTTGGAGTTGCTCTCCAACTTGTTGAAAGTCTTGGCACATGCTGAGTGACTCGAAGACATTCGCGGCGTCTAATGCGTCCGCCTCGCTGGTATAACGATCGATGGTCGGGTAGGGCGAGGGATCGCTCAGTGAGCCCAATAGCCACTTTTTTTCTTCGTAACTGTCAGCTATTACCCTGAGCTGTTTGAGCAAGTGAATGTTTTCCGGGCGGCTAATGTTGTAGCGCTGGCTTTGATATCGGTAGGGGTCTGCTCTATCAGGATCTTGCCAGCCAAGGTGTTTGGATGGGTTATTTCTCAGTTTATCGTCATGCAAAAACAGATTTACCGAATCCAACCGCAACCCAGTGACGCCAAGTTCAAACCAAAAACGTACGTTAGCAAGTAGTTGCCGAACGACATCGGGGTTGCGGTAGTTTAAATCTGGCTGATTACTGAGCGTATTGTGAAGATAGTACTCGCCTCGAGTGGGGTGCCAACGCCATGCTGACTCACCAAATATCGTCAACCAATTGTTGGGTGGTGTCCCATCGGGCTTTGCTGGAGCCCATATGTACCAATCTTTTTTTGCATTGGCTTCACGCTGGCTGCTTTCTATAAACCAAGGATGTTGAGTGGATGTGTGGTTTGCCACTAAATCCATAAAAACGGCAATATTCTTCAGTTTTGCCTCTGCAATCAGCGTCTTGAAACTTTCAATGTTTCCGTATTCAGGGTTGATTTCACGTAAGTTGGTGATGTCGTATCCAAAATCACTGAGTGGAGAGTCAAAAATCGGAGACAGCAAAATTCCGTCGACACCGAGACGTTGAATGTAACTTAGCTTTTCTTTTACGCCATCGAGATCGCCCACGCCATCCCCGCTACTATCAAAAAAACTTCGAAGATAGACATAGTAGAGAACGGGTGAGGAAAGTGGGGTCATAGCTTCTTATTGGTTTCCAGATGGTTAGGTGAGGAAGGCTTCGTTACTTCGATAAGATTAGCTTAGGTTGTGTCATCGTGAGTGCGCAAATGCGACGTGTTTACAGTGTAAACCCACTATTACCTTATGAAGACTATGGTTTTTGGTGCAATTTATTAAGTAAAGAAAAGGGTTGTAATTTGTTGGACTTGACTTTGGTGTCTACTATTTGTACAGGTGTCGCCAAAGTGTGACAACAATACTTTAACGATGAGCAATGTGGGATCAGAGCTATGGGATTGTTTGGTAATAGCCAAGACAGTGTAATGAAGCAAGTGCTTGATAAAGCAACTGACGCCGTTGTTTACACTGATAAAAAAAATAGGGTTAGCTACATCAATGCTGCCGCAGAGCAACTGTTTAACGTTTCTGCCAAATCGATAACTGGACAAGACATCGAATCTCTCCAATTGGGGGCGATTCAAGAAGGTGTGACTCGCTTGGAGAAGCAAGCGAAAGATGGTTCAGTTATCTGGATTGAGTTGTCGACGTCTCGTATCAACGTGTCGGGTGGTACAGGTTGGTCGGTGTTTGCGAAAGACATTTCTTCTACCTTGCAAGAGCAACAACGTGTTGAGCAGATGCTGTCGCAATCGGTCAACAGTGTGGTCTCTATTGATGGCAATAATAACGTGACCTACATGAACGCTGCCGCAGAGAAGCTCTGGGGGTATCGTGCCGATGAGGTGATTGGTAAGAATGTAAAAATGCTGGTACCAAAAGAAATCCAAAAGTTTCATGACACCTATGTGAATACGAATCGGCAGACCAGAGTTGACATGATTGTGGGTACCAGTCGAGATGTAGAACTAGAGCAAAAAGATGGCAACAAGATCTGGGCGAACCTCTCTCTTTCTCGAACCGAGGTGGGCGGTGAGGTCGGTTATACCGCCTTTGCCCGTGATATCACAAAGGAAAAAATTGCCCGAGAAGAGAATGAACAGGTGCTTCGTCAGGCCATTGATGCCGTGATAAGTATTGATCAGAACAACTTGGTTACGTTTTTTAACCCAGCGGCAGAAGCACTTTGGGGTTACAACTCAGATGAAGTAATTGGTAACAATGTAAAAATGTTGGTGCCAAAAGAGTTTCAGCCGAATCACGATAACTATGTAAACAATAATCGCCGTACTGGGAACAATAAGATAGTTGGCTCTGCCCGTGAGCTTGAGCTAGAACGCAAAGATGGCGTTCGTATTTGGGTGAACTTCTCACTCTCGAAGGTAGATATAGGTGGCAGCATCGGTTACACAGCGTTTGTTCGTGATATTACCGAGCAACGCATGGCGCAGGAAGCCATAAACCAAACCTTGTCACAAGCCTTGGATGCAGTGGTTACGATTGACGACAACAACATTGTGACCTTTTTCAATCCAGCTGCGGAAGCTCTTTGGGGATATGTCGCAGACGAAGTGATTGGGCAAAACGTGAAAATGTTAGTTCCACCAGAAATCCAAAGTAATCACGATAACTTTGTCAACGCTAACCGTACGACGGGATTGGATAAAATAGTTGGTTCTAGCCGCGAAGTGCCTATTCATCGTAAAGATGGACAGATTTATCACGGCCTGTTATCGCTATCCCGAGTAAAATTGGACGGCCAGACGATATATACCGCGTTTGTTAAAGATGTCACTGCGCAAGTTCAGCAGCGCGATGGCATGGGTGAAATTATGGATGGCGTTGCAAAATCGAGTGCTGAAATTTCTAACATCGCGAAAGTCATCGATGGCATTTCAGAGCAAACCAACCTATTGGCCCTGAACGCCGCAATCGAAGCTGCGCGTGCCGGTGAGCATGGCCGCGGTTTTGCGGTGGTTGCAGATGAAGTGCGTCAACTCGCATCGCGATCTTCGGAATCCACTAACGAGATCAATCGCCTGTCAGATGACACTCAAAAACTGTTAACGGAACTATCAGAAGTCCTGAAAGTAGCAACAGGTCATTAAAACATCGAGAGGGAGACAAGGTGTCATCGGTCTCCCTTTTTCTTTCCCCTCAAAATATCGCCTACCATACTGTAATAAAAGCAATTGTATTGATATATGCATCAATAAAGAGACACGGACTGTGCTTCTCTCACCTAGACTTGTCATGAGCATAATCTTATTCCTGTCGGAGCATCTAAATCTCCGCTGGAGGTAACGAGGGACAATGTCATGAATAATAACGAATCCGATATCGTCACTGAGCCTGAAAAAGGGAGTTTTGAGTGGCGTGCTTTCTTCTTTATCGCCGTTTTTCTCTTTCCAATTTTAAGTGTCGTCCTCATAGGTGGCTATGGGTTTCTGATCTGGATGAGTCAGGTGTTTATTTTTGGGCCTCCTGGTCACGGTTAAAAAAACAACCCGCTTTGACATCAAAATGAGCAGACGATCATGAAAGAATTTATTCGTAAACTCTGGGCCACGCTCAGACGTCCGGCAACAAAAATCAGTTTAGGGACTTTAACACTCGGTGGGTTTATTGCGGGTGTGATCTTTTGGGGCGGTTTTAACACGGCCTTGGAACTGACAAACACTGAACAGTTTTGTATATCGTGTCACTCAATGCGAGACAACGTTTACCCTGAGCTTCAAAAAACGGTGCACTGGTCAAATACCTCTGGCGTGCGGGCAACCTGTCCGGACTGTCACGTGCCCCACAATTGGACAGACAAAATCGCGCGTAAGATGCAGGCCAGTAAAGAAGTATTTGCTCAGATATTCGGTGTGATTGGGACGCGGGAGAAGTTCCTTGATAAGCGATTGGAGTTGGCGCAGCACGAATGGGCGCGTTTCTCTGCCAATGGCTCCGCTGAATGTAAGGCATGCCATAAGTACGAAAGTATGCAGCTCGAAAACCTCCGCCCAGCCGCGCGGATTCAGATGACCCATGCTGCGAAAACTGACCAAAGCTGTATCGATTGTCATAAAGGGATTGCACACCAATTACCTGCAGAAATGGACTCAACAGGTGGCATGCTTGGTAAGTTGATCTCGCTGTCTCACAGTACCAGTTACGATAAAGACAAACCCCTTTACAGCGTCAACTTCTTAGAACTCTATACCGATGACGCATTGAAAAACGATGGCGGTGTGCTTGAACCTGCCACCATGGTGACAGTGCTTGATGACAACGATGATGCCATCAAGGTTTCGCTGACAGGGTGGCGGAAAATGAAAGGCTTTGGCCGTGTGGTCTATGAAGACTTTGGTTTAAATATTCCCTCTGCTGCGCTGTCAAAAGCGGTGGCGCAAAGTCAAAGCGATATCCGAACGTTTGAGACCAAAGAAGACGACCTGACTGGCCTGACATGGCAACGTATCGAAGTGGATCTTTGGGCGAAAAAAGCGGATTTCGTAGAAAGCATCGATCCTGTATGGACAGAAGCAAAACAAGCGTATGACACCAACTGTAGCCTGTGTCACACCCAGCCAGATGTGGCGCATTTCGATGCCAACACTTGGCCTGGTATGTTTGACGGCATGATGGGCTTTGTGAACTTCGATCAGGCAACACAAGTGCTTGTATTGAAGTATCTCCAGAAGCATTCCAGTACGTTTGTTGAACATTAAGGAGAACTGACTCATGACCATGAATCGCAGATCGTTTCTTAAAGGCATGCTGTCGGTCAGTGCGGCGACCGTGATTGGCCCCAGCCTGCTCGTTGCGACAAACGCGGAAGCCAACTCTGAATTACTTGACGGTGTATGGCGGACATCGGGGTCTCACTGGGGCGCCTTCAGAGCACGAGTGGCTGGCGGCAAAGTGGTAGAAGTTGTCCCCTTTAACCATGACAAACATCCAACAGAAATGCTGGAAGGGGTGAAGGGGTTAATTTATAACCCTTCACGTGTACGCTATCCCATGGTGCGTCTGGATTGGCTTAAGCGAAGCGAGGGCTGGAACACCACGCGAGGCGATAATCGCTTTGTGCGGGTAACGTGGGATCAAGCCTTAGATCTCTTCTACAGCGAATTAGAGCGGGTTCAGAAAACCTACGGTCCATCAGGTTTGCTGGCAGGGCAAACTGGCTGGCGTCAGACCGGGCAATTTCATAGCTGTACAACGCATATGCAGCGCGCATTGGCCATGCATGGCTTCTTTGTAAAGAAAATCGGGGATTACTCTACGGGGGCGGGCCAAACCATCATGCCTTACGTGCTGGGCTCTACCGAAGTGTACGCGCAGCAAACATCGTGGTCTCTGGTGTTGGACAATGCTAAGCAAATCGTGATTTGGGCGAATGATCCGGTGAAAAATGCGCAAGTAGGGTGGCAATGTCCGACTCACGATGTGTACGGTGAATTCGCAAAACTCAAAGAAAAAGTTGAGAGTGGAGAGATCAAAGTTATTTCTGTGGACCCTGTTGTCAGTAAAACGCAGAAATATCTCGGCTGTGATCATCTGTATATCAACCCCCAAACCGATGTTCCATTCATGCTGGCGATCGCTCATACACTTTATACCGAGGATCTTTACGATAAGAACTTTATCAAGGTGTATTGCTTAGGCTTTGAAGGCTTCATTGATTATGTAACGGGTAAAACCAAAGACAAAGTTGAGAAAACCCCGGAATGGGCGGAGAAAATTTGTGGCGTCCCTGCGGATAAAATCCGTGAGTTTTCGCGCATGTTGGCAAGCCAGCGTACCCAATTGATGTTTGGTTGGTGTATCCAGCGTCAACAGCACGGCGAGCAACCGTATTGGATGGGAGCAGTCATTGCGAGCATGCTGGGTGGTATCGGGTTGCCGGGTGGTGGTATTTCGTATGCGCACCATTATTCGGGTATCGGTGAGCCAGCAACCGGGGCTGCTGGCCCTGGGGGCTTCCCTCGAAACCTTGACCCTGGCATGGAGCCCAAATACAACAACAGCGACTTTAAGGGCTACGCAAGCACTATCCCCGTCGCGCGTTGGATAGAGTCTATTGAAGAGCCGGGCAAGGTAATTAACTACAACGGCAGCAAGGTCAAACTGCCACCGATAAAAATGGTGGTGGTCAGTGGTAATAACCCTTGGCATCACCACCAAGATCATAATCGGATGAAAAAGGCCTATTACAATATTGAAACGGCCGTCACCATTGATTTTGCGTGGACAGCGACCTGTCGCTTCTCAGACATTGTGTTACCGGCGTGTACCCAATTTGAACGGAATGATATCGATCTCTATGGTGCCTATTCCGCCACAGGTGTGTTAGCGATGCACAAGCTGGTGGACCCGCTTTATCAATCCCGAACAGACTTTGACATTTTTAAAGGTCTCACCGCGCGCTTTGGCTTGAATAAGGACAAAGAGTTTGCGCAGGAAATGGGCGAAATGCAGTGGGTGGAGAAGCTCTATAACGAATGTGTGGCCGCAAACAAAGGCAACTTTGAGATGCCAGACTTCAAAACCTTCTGGAAAGACGGCTATGTGGGCTTCGGTAAAGGGAACACCTATGTTCGCCATGCCTTGTTCCGTGAAGATCCTGAGCTCAATCCGCTTGGAACGCCGTCTGGGTTTATTGAAATTACCAGTCGTAAAATCGGCAGCTACGGGTATGAATACTGCCAAGAGCATCCAATGTGGTTTGAGAAAGCCGAACGTTCTCATGGTGGCCCAGGGTCGGAAAAATACCCATTTTGGCTGCAATCCTGTCACCCTGATAAACGTCTTCACTCTCAAATGTGTGAATCACCTGCGTTACGGGAAACCTACACCGTACAAGGCAGAGAGCCCGCGTATATCAACCCTGAAGATGCCAAAGAAAAAGGCATTAAAGATGGTGACCTGATCCGAGTGTACAACGATCGTGGACAGTTAATCGCAGGGGCGGTGGTGTCAGACCAGTATCCGCGAGGCGTGATACGCATACAAGAAGGTGCGTGGTATGGGCCGACAGGCTCAGAAATTAATGCCATCGATACCTATGGTGACCCAAATACGGTAACGCTGGATGTCGGCACCTCTGAGCTTGCACAGGCCTGTAGTGCGTATACCTGTGTAGTCGAATACGAGAAGTTCAAAGGTGACGCACCGGCGGTGAACGCATTTACAGGACCAATCGAAGTAACGCTGTAAATTTTTTGAATCCAATGAACGATAATGGGAGCTGCTTTTTGTGGCTCCCTTTTTTGTTGCGTATATTCAGGAGACTAGTTGGCAAAAGGACGAGATATGTGCGGGCGTTTTAATGTCACAGATGACCCTTATATGCATGCGCTATTGCAAGGGCTTGGTGTTGACTTAGGGCCATTACCCCTAAGGGTTTGTGAGGATATCGCACCGACTCAGCGAGTAAGTATGGTCATCGATGAGTGCGGAGAACAAATACTGTGCGATGCCACGTGGTGGCTTCTATTAACCCAAGAAGGTCGTGATTTTAAACCCCTGTCGAAATATGCCAGTTTTAATACGCGTAGCGACAAACTTAATGTGCCTCGAAGTGCAGGATTTATCCCTTTTAGGCAATCACGTTGCATCATTCCGGCATCCGGTTTTATAGAGACGGAAAAAGGAAAAGCATTTTCCATTACTCCAGTTAATCAGGCCATTGCGTTTGGAGGTTTGTTTCGAGAGTGGGTGCATGATGACACTGGCGAAATGGTTCGCTCGTGCTCAATTATCACGTTACCGCCTCACCCAAGCATTGCCCCCTATCACTCGAAATCCATGCCGCTGATACTGCCGAATGATCCCGACGTGCGAAATATGTGGTTAGACAGGGAAAGAGTAAACACGGATGCCTTGATGTCGCTGTTAACATCAAGACTACCGTTAGATGTCTATGTCACGCCGATCAAGCGGGCGTCAGAAAACGTGCCCACAGGAAGGCCTGTGTTATTGCCAAAAGATGATTTAGCTTGAGTGTTCAAGCCGCCATTTCGGCTTTCATCGTGTCTGCGACGAAGTGAAGCATTGTTGCCCAAGCATCGCGTACTTGTGGGGTAAACTCATCGCCCAACCCGACTTTAAGTGTATGCAGCAACGCATTGCAGACGGGCGTAAAGTGCGACGGTTTAACGCCATAGCTCACGTGACGTTTGGCCAACTCCTTCAAAATAGGGACCAATGTGTCAGGAGAATCCAAGCTATTCACTGCTGCACTTACCATCGCCATAAGCTTGCGTCCCTGCTGCTTCATGTCTCCTTTAAATAACCGCTTAAGAGTCGGGTCATAGGAAAACAGGGTGTCGTAAAAAATCTCTGCTGCTTTCAACGAGATAGGTTCAACTTTTTTGAAGCTTTGCGTGATCAATGTGACTTGCTGTGGCGTTAAAGACATGATCATTTACCCTAAAAATTGAGTGTGTTTTAGTAGTTGGTATATCAATAGGGTAGATAAGGAGAGACGGTTTTCCAGTTTACGAGACAAAACTGTGTCAGAGGCAGGGTGTTGAGGTTTCGCGTTTTCGCGTAAAAATTCTGATCTCACCGAGGTTGTGATGACCTTTTTTCGCGATATTGTTGACGTTGCGATAGGTTAGATATGAACACCAGTGAATACGCAAGAAAGCATATTCGATTTGAACAATGACGTGTTAAATCAGTGGCTGGGGTTCAACCTGCATAAAAAGACCGCATAGGAGCGGCTTAGAAACAAGGACGATTATGTTACAGCTAGACGATATTTGCTTGCGACCAGCCCGAACGGATGAAAGAGACCATCTTTGGCATTTCATCTATGTTGACAATGAATGGAAACAGCACGACGCTCCCTACTTCCCACTAGAATATCAATCTCGCTTCCAGTTTCGCCGCAATCTGTTTAAGCGATTGAAGGCAGGTGAAACGGCCATGGTGATCGAATATCAAGACATGGCGATAGGCTATTTGTCGTGTTATTGGGAAGATCAGTCAACCCGTTGGCTAGAAGTGGGTATAACACTTTTCACGTCTCAATATTGGGGAAAGCAACTTGGGCGAAAAGCACTCACACTATGGATTACACACCTTTTTGATCGAACAGACGTTGCACGCATTGGTTTAACAACGTGGTCGGGAAACCCTCGAATGATGAAGTGTGCTGAGGCACTCGGCTTGCAGGAAGAAGGGCGTATCCGCAAAGTTCGGTATTACAAAGGCGAATACTATGACTCCCTTCGTTATGGTGTTCTGCGTGAAGAGTGGCTGGAATTGCAACGAGAAGATGTGCACACCCTGCGTTGCGCTGGTTAGCCTACTGGGTTTTACAGTGTAAAGGTGCAAGATGCCCACGATTATCAGTGCTGATATACCGATCCATTTTGAACGAAGGGGTAGTGGCTCTCCCCTTGTTTTTCTGCATGGCTTGGGCTCTAGCAGTGTCGATTGGTCCGAGCAAATCGCCTTCTTCTCTCAAAATTTCGATGTGATTGCCCCCGACTTTCCATTACATGGCCAATCGGGAGGGAAAATTGAGACATTTTCGCTGCCTCACTGCGCTGACGTTATCCATGACCTGCTTAATCAATTGTCTATCGAAAAAGCGACGGTGGTTGGGGTCTCGATGGGAGGAATGGTCGGGATGGAATTAGCCATTCGCTACCCAGAGAAAATCGCTAAATTGGCCGTTGTTAATGCCTTGGCGGAATGTAAGCCCCGCATGGCAATAGAATGGTGGATGTTGTTAACTAGGCGATTCTTATTGAAATTTGTTTCAGTGGCTCGCATAGCAAAAATGATGGGAGATCAACTTCTTCCCGGCGAGGCGTTGAAGGAGAAGCGCATTGAGGCGGTGGCTAGGTGGAGCTTGAATGATCGAGCCAGTTATATTGCCTCGTTCAATGCGCTTCTAGGCTGGCAGGTTCTCGATAAGCTTGCTTTAATCAGGTGCCCACTTTTTCTTATTAGTGCTGAATTCGACCATACCCCGCCAACATCTAAAAAAGTCCTTGCCGCACTGTACCCCGATGGCGAGTTTTCAATGATCGCAGGCATGCGCCATCTTGTGCCATTAGAATCCCCCGATACCTTCAATCAAATCCTCAACGACTGGCTACATCGCCATGCGTCATCACGCCGCTAATCTTTATTGTTGTTAGGGTGATTTTCCCTCGAGATATTCTCGGTTGATATTACTGCTAGCTACCTGAATTTTTTCGCATCTTGAGAGGAAGAATGCAACACATAGACTAGAATTTTCAGTATCTGAACAGGAGTTTAACTAATGCGAACATCGATACTTTCTAGCCTATCCCGATCACTGAGCTATCTTTTGGGAACCCAGTCAGTGGTAACGAGTGAAGCGGAAGCCAAGCTAATTGCGTTGGATAAAACCCTTGCCATGATCGAGTTTGATACGTCAGGAAAAATTCTTTACGCAAATAAAAACTTCCTGACGGTCATGGGATATTCGCTCGGTGAGATTAAAGGCAAACACCACTCAATGTTTGTTCAGCCCGACTTTGCAAAATCTCAGGCATACAGAGACTTTTGGATCAGGCTTGCGCATGGGAAGTCATTTAGCAATGAGTACAAACGCATTGGTAAGAACGGTCGTGAAGTGTGGATCCAAGCGTCCTACAACCCGGTTCATGCGCCAAATGGGCAAGTACAAAAAATCGTAAAATTCGCGACGGATATTACCCGCGATAAAACCCTCAACTTGGATCATGCTGGCCAAATTGATGCTATCAATCGTAGTCAGGCGGTGATTGAGTTTGATTTACGCGGCAATATTCTTGATGCCAACGACAATTTCCTTGCCGTGATGGGGTATGAACTGAGCGAGGTCAAAGGGAAGCATCACGCGATGTTTGTTGAACCGGAATTTGCTCAGTCAAAAGAATACAAACAATTTTGGGAGTCTTTAGGGCGTGGAGAGTTTCAAATAGCGCAATACAAACGTTTGGGTAAAGGGGGTAAAGAGGTTTGGATTCGCGCGTCTTATAACCCCATTCTTGATGAAGCGGGTAAGCCCTTCAAAGTGGTGAAGTTTGCAACGGATGTGACGGAACAACGCATCCGTAATGCGGATTTTGCAGGGCAGATTGAAGCCATATCAAAATCGCAGGCGGTCATTGAGTTTGACTTAGACGGCACCATTCGCCATGCCAATGGTAATTTTTTAAAGGCGATAGGCTATCGGCTGGAGGAAATAAAAGGCAAGCATCATTCAATGTTTGTCACGCCAGAAATCCGTAACTCAAAAAATTACAAAACGTTTTGGCAGCGTCTTGGGAAGGGTGAGTTTCAAAGCGGAGAGTTTGAACGTGTAGGCAAAGGTGGACGCCAGATATGGATTCAGGCCTCTTACAATCCAATTCTGGATGCATCGGGAAAGCCATTTAAAGTGGTGAAATTTGCAAGTGATATCACTGCGCAGAAATTGAAGAATGCCGATTCTGAGGAGCAAATTGCTGCGATAGGGAAATCCCAGGCGGTTATTGAATTCGATATGAAAGGAAACATCCTTTCTGCCAATGACAACTTTCTTAACGCGATGGGTTACACCCTAAAAGAGGTCCAAGGGCGTCATCACTCCATTTTTGTCGACCCAGAGTATGGTGTGTCTCGGGAATACAAACAGTTTTGGGAAAAGCTGAACCGTGGCGAATTCGAAAGTGCGGAGTTTCAGCGATTTGCTAAAGGTGGTCGAGAAGTTTGGATTCAAGCGTCATATAACCCAATCTGCGATTTGTCGGGAAAACCTTTTAAAGTGGTGAAGTACGCAACCGATATTACTGCTAAAAAACGGGCAGTGGCACTTATTAGCGCGAGTTTAATGAGCTTGTCAAAAGGGGATTTGGGTTATCACATTGAAGAGGAGTTGGATGAAGAATTTGAGCCAGTACGACGGGCCTTAAATTCGACGATCGAACGTTTAAATGAATTGGTTCTCGATATTTCTAAAGCCTCCTCCTCTGTTAGTGCTGCCGCGAGAGAAATTCGGTTGGGAACAACAGATCTGAGTGACAGAACGGAAGCTCAGGCCACCAGCTTGGAAGAAACAGCAGCAAGCATGCAAGAGATCACCGCAACCGTACAGCAAAATGAAGATACGTCTGCAGGTGCCGTTAAGTTAGCGGCCGAGGCCACACAAAAAGCGGAACGTGGTGGAAAGGTCGTCATTGAAGCCGTGGCCGCAATGGCTGACATTGAGAACTCCAGTAGGCAGATTTCAGACATCATTGGGGTGATCAATGAAATCGCGTTCCAGACTAACCTATTGGCACTAAATGCGGCGGTGGAAGCAGCAAGAGCCGGTGAGCAAGGGCGTGGTTTTGCGGTGGTTGCTGGTGAAGTTCGAAATCTGGCACAACGAAGTGCAAAGGCATCGGTTGAAATTAAAAAACTGATCAATGCGAGTGTGTCAAAGGTGAAAGACGGCACGCACTTGGTGCGTGAATCCGGTGATAACTTGGTTGAAATTGTTGAAGCAATCAAAAACGTATCCGACATGATTAACTCCATGAGCATAGCGACAAAAGAGCAGTCTCAAGGAATAGGCGAGATCGGTCGAGCAATCACTGAAATGGACAACATGACGCAGCAAAATGCGGGCTTGGCTGAAGAAACCACGGCAGCCAGTGAGAATATGTTGGGAGAAGCAGAGGCTTTGTTAGAACTGGTGACGTTCTTCAAAACCAAATCAGCCTAGTATTGTCGTTGTTTATTGTTTCTCATAAAAAACCAGCAATATTTGCTGGTTTTTTTCATGCAGACACACAGGGTGAACTTTGAGTATTCTATGCCGACGCTCTTAGTGCGGCGATGTCATGGTGCCTAAATATGGGGCTTAGATTAGGCATCAGAGCATCGAGTTGGCTCCTTTCCATCATTGTCTGTTCTAGAAAAGGATCGATTTTTAAAGGAACGGTCATTAAACAAAGATCGATTGCGCAATGTGGTCTCGGTGCAAATGGGGTTTCGCGTGTTAACCCCAAACGCTCGTAGAATCGCTTGTGCTTTTTCCCAGACGCGCAAACCATCAAGACATCATCAAAATATTCTGTAAATGCAAATGCGTTGGCATAGAGAGCCAGTGGCGCAATTGATGACATACCTCTGACTTCCGGCAGCACTGCCAAACGGCCAATTTCCACGATCACTGGGTGTGTTTTACTTAGTTCAGCAAACTTTTCAGCAAAGCCTCGTTCACAGGGGACAGAAGGCCATTCCAAATCAGCACACTTCACACTGACTCGCGCGGTGGCCATAGGTTTGCCCTGATCTTTCAACAAGAACGTAAAGTGATTACTTTCTTCGTCATATTCATCTTTGTATAAGCCTGACCCTGACAGTGGCTCGTAGTCAACATCGGTATAAGCTTGATACCGAATGTTGTAGGCTGTGATCTTCTCTTCATGTGTTAAACAAAGGTGATTAGAGAATTTAGAAAAGTCCATGTCCACTCCTTAATGTATGCATTGGCATACTAAGCAAATCTCGGTAAGCAATGAAATAGACAGATTGAAATGCCGCGAGAGTGCACACTATGCGGGTATCAACAATGCAAAGGTATTACAGAAAACCAAATACACTCTCCCAATTTCTTCTTCACGGTTCGCAATCCAATTTATTCTTCATTCAAACAATGGCTTACTGTTTGAATGCAAAAGGATGAGAGGAACAGTTGATGTCATCAGTCGCGGTGATCAGTACCCTATTTAGTGCAGAAAAGTGGAGCGATAATGACGCGTTGCTGGATGAGTATGCGCTTGCGCTCAATGGCAGCCGTTGTCGCCCCGCCGCTATCGTTTGGCCGGAGAATGAAGATGACCTTCTGGAATTGGTAAATGCGGCAAATCATCACCAGTTTACTATTCACATTCTTGCTCAGGGAAAAAACTGGGGATATGGCACTGCGCAGGCTACTGCCTCAGACCAAGTGATCGTTAACCTAAAGCTGATGAACAGCGTGCTTGAGATTAACGAAGATGACGCGTATGTCCGAATCCAACCGGGGGTCACACAGTCTCAACTGCATGACGCTATCATGAGCAATGGTGCTTCTTTACAGTTAGATATCACAGCGGCAGGGAAGCATACCAGTGTCGTTGGCAACGTTCTTGAGCGTGGTTTTGGACATACAAACTACAGTGATCGATTCGGCAGTGTTCTGTCGATGCGCGTGTTATTGCCGACGGGAAAAATTATAGAAACGGGGATGGGTGCCTATCAACAAAGTGTTGCCAAGCATGTTTATCCTTATGGTATTGGTCCTGTGCTGCAAGGGCTATTTTCCCAATCCAACTTGGGCATCGTCTTGGAAATGACGCTAGCATTGCAGCCAGCCCCAGATTTTGACCTTAACATTGTTATCCTTTGCAAATCATATGCTGACGCACCCAAGGTGGTGTGTGAAATGGCGCGTTTGAAAAGGCTCGGGATTGTGACGAGTGGTGTTCATACCGCCTCGATGGCGCGAGCCATGGGGGAAAACGCGAAAAACGTCGCGGGTGCTTGGGTGGTCACTACAACCTTATCTGGGCCTAAATCGATGGCGAAAGCACGCTATCGTGAAATGAAGAAATCACTGAATAAGACGGTGCCCGGACTGAGGTTTGTTGCGCTTACGCGCCAGCGTTGGAATATCATTCAATGGGTTAATAAGTATTTAAAATCACCGCACATTGAGAGCCTGAAAATTGTATGGGATCTCAAGCAAGGCACGCCGACGGACGACGCCATCAAAACGTTGCTTGACCACCCAACAGCGCATTCACAAATGAAGACGAAGGATTTTCCCGCGTACTTCCGCTGGATATGTGCCGTCACAAGCAGCAAAACACAAGATATTGAACGCATGCTGGAGATTTGCAGGCCGCTATTTGCCGAACATGGTTACGAAGAACGCTACACCATGACAAACGTCACTGAGCGAGCCGTGGTGCTTATCGCCAATATTCGTTATGAGAAAACCCCAGAGTCAGTGGTGCGAGCGAAGGCGTTTTATAAGGCGTTGGATACCGCCCTTCTTGAGCAGGGCTTTTGTCCATACCGAAGTGGTAGTGGTTTGTTTGGTGATATTTATCCTTATATAGAACCTAATCACTTGGCGTTACTGGATCAATTGAAAAAGGCGATGGATCCAAACCAAATCCTCTCACCGGGGAAATATTGGTGTGGTCAGTTGCCCTCACAACCGCAACCGCAACCTCAACCACAAACAGAAAAGGTGGATCGTGAAATGCTTGCGAAGGCTGATGGCTAATCCGTTGTCTGCAAAATCAAACGGGCTTTAAGAGGCGTGATGGCCTCTTAAAGCAGAGAACCTCTGTTGAGGCTATTTTCGGCCACGTTTTTTGCTTTTGGGCATATCATCGGCAACATCGTGTTGGACAGGGATTGTAAAGAAGGCAACCATTTCTCGCATTTCTTGAGAAACGCTAAGCAAGCCTTCACTTGCATTGGTGGCTTCCTCCACGAGGGCGGCATTTTGCTGTGTCATTTGGTCCATTTTAGTGATGGCGTTGTTGACCAGATCAATACCGGCGCTTTGCTCTTGAGCAGCCTCGCTGATTTCTTCCATCCTGCTACCCATTTCTTCCACCATCGATACGATCTCTGTGAGCGTTTTTCCTGACTCCCCAACCAGCGATGCGCCAACGACCACTTTGGCGTTGCTTGCGTTGATAAGGTCTGTAATCTCTTTTGCGGCTTTCGCTGAGCGTTGTGCAAGGTTACGAACCTCACCAGCGACAACCGCAAAGCCGCGACCTTGTTCGCCTGCTCTTGCAGCTTCGACGGCAGCATTGAGCGCAAGTAAGTTGGTCTGGAACGCAATATCATCAATCACGCCGATAATCTCCGCAATTTCTTCACTGGCAGAGCTGATATCGTCCATGGCATCGACAGTACGATTAATGGCACTCCCGCCTTCCCTTGCTTTAGCGCGCGCTTTCATGCTGAGGAGTTTGGTCGCAAATGCGCTTTCTGCGCTTTGTTTTACTATGGTGGTCATGTTTGCCATGCTGGAGGCGGTATCTTGCAGCGATGAAGCTTGGACTTCGGTTCGTTGACTCAGGTCTTGATTTCCCGCCACGATTTCCTGTGAAAGCTTAGAGACGGTTGTTGCTGTTTGACGAATCTTGCTAATGACCTCTGTGAGAGTGTCGATGGTTTGGTTCGTGTCTTGCTTAAGTTGGTCGAACTTTCCTGAGTAGTTCTTTTCCATTCGTCGGGTGAGATTACCTGTCGACATTGCACCAAGCAGGTTTTGCATATCTTCAGTGGTACTTTCGACGTTAGAAATGAGCATGTTCAGCCCTTCTGACAAGTTGTAGAAAAAGCCGCGTTTGCCATCCATTTGTAAGGTGTTGCTAAAGTCTCCTCTGGCTGCACCCGCGATAGCATCATCAATTTCTAACTCTATCGCCACCTCATCTGTTCTGTCTTTCCACTCCAGTACGGTACCAATGCGATCACCAGAATGGACGAACATGGGAACAGCGTTAACAGAGAAAACTTTTTCGCCAATGAAAAATTCACAATACATTGGTGTGATAAGTGATGTGAGTTGCGCTTCTGTCAATGACGCACCATGGAAATTGGCAATGGGTTGTCCGATGATGTCTTGCGCACTAAAGCCCATGAGCTCTTTGGCGAATTCTGCTTCGGCATCTTGCAAAAGGTGATAGGTTGCTGCGTTTGCATAAATTATGCGGTGATCCGTGTCTGCCATTAATATGCAGTTGGATGCGCTATCAAGGGCTTGACGAACTTTTGCATTTTCGTTGGCGGTGGTTTCTGCTGCATATTCCGCTGCTTGTTTGGCGCATTCAGCACGTTCTACGTTCTCGAGCGAGGTGTTCGTCGCTTCTTTTATTTTTAAAAGGTCGCCTCGAAACTCGCCTTGCATCCGCACTGATAGATCACCGCTTGCCAGACGTTCCATTACCTTTTGCATTTCGCTTAACGCATCTTGAGTGGCATCCATAAACGTATTAAACGCTTCGGCCGATTGACTTATTTCATCATTTCCCCGCACGTTTAAGCGCACCGCATAGTCCCCATTTTCTGCGACATGCTTAAGCCGCATTGTCGTTCCTCTCATAGGACGAGCGATAGAACGCGTGATGCTGTAGGCAATTAGGCAGCCTAAAACTGCGCCAACGATACCCGTAATCTTAAGTACCAGCACCATGGTGTTGTTTAATGACTCGAGGTGGCTCACCTCTGCTTGAAGCGCATCTGACTGGGATTGCAAGATATTGTTTACGATGGCGAGTGAGGCATCGGCAAGCGGAGCCGCTTTAGCACCTAATAAATACTGCGACATGTTCCAACGGTCGGAATCCCGCACCATAAACATTTCATCGACGATGTCAGGGAAGGTTTCTCGCTCTTGTGAGTAGCGGGTAAACATCTCCTTTTGATCGTTCGTAAACAAGTAGGCAATTTCGCTAATCTCATCGAATCGAATGCTATTGGTTGTCCAATGTTGGAAAAAAGCGGCTTTAAATACTGGGTTGCCGCTTAAAAGATAAGATCTGACAGCCCCAAGACTGAGAGAAAGTGATGCGCTTGAGTCGGAGATTAACCCAAGCAGTTTTTTACGTGATGGTGTAGAAGGTAAGGTTTGTTCAATAGCACTTAACCTATCGAGGTTTGAGACTAAGCGAAAAATGGACGGTGCTGCTTTTTCCCCAAAGATCTTCATCGCAGGTTGTTCATCCACCGTATGCGCAAGGTTTTCTACTTCGTCCTGCGCGGCACGGTACTGTCGTAGACCTTCCTTTAGTTGTTCGAGCTTTTCATTGTAATCGGCAGTCTCTAGCTGGTTCAGATGCAACAATTTGAGTTGTGTATCAATGTTTTGCCAGATTTGCTGCCTTTTATCGATAAGTGTTTTGTCGCCGAGAACAAGATACCCACGGAGAATGGCGAGGGATTTGTTAAGTTCACTGTTTAGTTCTTTTCCTGCAATGGAGGTGGGGACGGAGTTTTCAAGTAACGAGGTTCCCACTTTCTGTAGCTCAGCTAAGCGCGAATTGGTAAAGACAACGGCGGAGATAAAAATGGCGATGAGCAATCCAAACCCCAAAGCAAGTCGTTGGCCTATTGTGAATTGAAAACGACGTAATTTCTGCTTACTCATCGGTGCTCCTCTCCTCTGATAGCAGTGTGTTTAGCTTGCGAACAATGAGATCAACCAGTGCAAAGACATCTGACGGTGTTTTGTTTTGCTTTTTTGAATCAGAATTATTGGCATAAAAATCCCCGAATACCTCGTCTGGTGAAAGGCTATTCATCACTAAAGCCAGTGTATCGAGGCATTCTCCCGCCTGAAGAAAAACCTCTGCTGGAATCGCCAAGTCACGTTCTCGCTCAATGCGATGCGTTGGCCGAACCTTATGTTTCAGCGCGAGTTGGTCGACAAGGTCTGAAAGGCGGCTAAGTGCAACAAACACATCTTCGGGTCGGTAGTTTTCGACAGTGATTTGGCGAGTAGGCAACCATGCCGAGCGTTCAGGAAATTGGTGGGTTGCGTAATGTGTTACTAAAGCATCTACGCTTTGCATAAGCGAAAACACTTGGGTAGGCGTAAGCGGCCCGTAGTAGTCAGAATGACCAAATTGTTTGTCGCTGTCTGAAATAGCGAGAGTCGCCCCAGTTGTGATGGGGGATGCAACAAGCAGAGCCAAGACTGCCCAACGAGGCAAAGTGTTTCTAAACATTATGAAAAATCGGCAGCGTTGTAAGATTCTCATTCTTATTGTTACCCATCAAATGCCGTGTTTAGGGCAAGCATTCTTAGTATTGAAATATGTGCTTCGTAGATAAGTCTAGTTAGATATGCGGCAAATAGCCTGTTTGAAATGAATGCCTTAACGTTAGGGAAAGTCGTCAATTACGCGGGCTAAGTTTATCGTTAGTGTGTACGGGTAATTCTGAACGTAATGACAAGGGAGTGTGGAATGATTTCTCGGCGTCGTTTTATGCAACAAACGAGTGCGTTGGCAATGAGCTTGCCTTTCGGATCTGCAATGGGAGAAACAAATTATGCCAAGAATTGGTATATGCCCGATGAAGCAGCCAAGCATGTTCGCACCTGGATGGTATTTGGTGCGCATAAAGCGATTTGGGGCGCGAGGTTGCTACCGCAAGTTCAGAAGAACCTAGCCACGATTGCACTCACCATTGCGAAATATGAACCCGTTTCTATGCTCGTTAGACAAGAAGATTTGCCCCTCGCTAAGTCCCTGATGGGAGACAAGGTTGAGTTGGTGGTCGGCCAGATGAATGATCTTTGGGCGCGAGATATTGCTCCTACATTCGTGACCAATGCAAAAGGGGAAACCGCGGCAGTTGATTTTAATTTCAATGGTTGGGGTAAAAAACAAGCTTATAGAAAAGATGCCACGGTCAGCGCGAAAATCGCGAATTTGGCACACGTACCTGTGATTAACACGTCACTGGTGATGGAAGGCGGGTGTATTGAAGTCGATGGTATCGGTACTGCCATTATTTCTGAAAGCTGCACATTGAATGACAACCGAAACCCGGGCATCTCAAAAGCCCAATTTGAAGACCTTTTAATGCCTTTGCTCGGCCTAAGAAAAATCATCTGGCTTCCTGGTATAAAAGGGCGAGACATCACCGATGGTCACACCGATTTTTATGCAAGGTTTGCATCGCCTGGCAATGTGGTGGTGAGTATCGACACCGATCCGGATTCGTACGAATATGCGCTGACGCGTGAACATGAACGCATTTTAAGAAACGCTACCGATGCGCTGGGTAGGCAGTTAAACGTGTTTCCTATGGCAACGCCAGATAGGGTGCGAGAAGAATATGATGATCCTGATTTTGCAGCGGGCTACGTGGGATTCTATGTGTGTAATGGAGCCGTCATTATGCAGCAGTTCGGCGATAAAAAAGCAGATAAGAAAGCGCAAGATACCCTCCAAGCCTTGTTTCCTGAGAGGGTAGTGGAAGCGTTAAACATGGATGCGTTAGCGGCGGGAGGGGGCAGTATTCATTGTGCAACGCAGCAGCTACCCCGTTCGATAGCAGAAATTAAATAATCACAGATAAGGCTTTACTGTCGCCAGCGGCTTTGTTTAGCCACTTATTACATCATCCTGAGCGGCAATTTGTTGCAACCAGCGACCGAGCTTCACAATGTCTGATTGCTTGGCTCTGTGCTTCTTATACACAAAATACAAGCTATCACCTGTTGGCATCTCATGCATGGGGATTCGCACCAGTTGCTCGCGGTCGATTTCATTCATGAAGTAATGGTTTAAAAAGGTAATACCATGTTCGTACCGAGCGGCTTCCGTTGCCAGCAGCATATGACTAAATGTGTGAATTTTAACGCCTTTCGGGAGGTCAAAGCCGCCCAGTTTGCACCACTGTGCCCAGTCATTTTTCATCAAAGAAGTAACAGTCAGCAGCGGGTAGTCCCACATCGCGTCAGGCAAGGGCTTGTCTTTAATTTGTTGCCAGATTTTATGGCTGCATACAGGGTACAAATATTCGGTATAGAGCAGTTCATATTGGTAATTTTTACCCGGCTCAAAATCCAGAATAAAGCAATCCGCCAACTCGTCTGATAGTTCGGAATTGTTTGCGAACATTTCAAGCGACAAATCAATTTCCGGATGCATTCGTCTAAAATCAGCCAACTGCGGCATCAGCCACTTTACTGCGAGCGAGCTGAATACCGCTAAACGCAACTGACCAGATACCCCTTCTCGTATCTGATGGCTTGCGCGAGAAATCGCCTGAAGGGGATCGCTGACTTCATCGTAATAATGCTGTCCGACGGAAGTTAGCCTAAGGTGCCGCCCTTGGCGTTCAAAAAGCGACTCGCCGAGAAACTCTTCCAATATCCGGATCTGGTGACTAACTGCACTTTGGGTCACGTTCAGGGACTCTGCCGCTTTCGAAAAGCTATTAAGGCGGGCGACCATGTCGAAATATTGAACAGCTCTTAGCGGAGGTTGCTTCATTATCTAAAAATCTAATGCTGATTGAATATTCATCATTATACGTCATGTTAATACGGGGATACTATGCAAGTTCTGTGATTTATACCCAAACAACCTGAAGATGCAGGATTCAGCGAGTTTGACTGGCGTTGTGATCGCGGCGTCCCTTTTTAGGTGTAGTCATCTCCATCAAAAAGGAACAACAAAGAGCACAGCGTCAGTCAACTCGCCCGAAGGGAGGGCTTCAATGCGCCCACTTCTTCGTTAAATTACACGGAAATAGAACGACTATTCCTCGTGAAATTTGCCTCGAATTGAACGCATTGATGACCTCTGAATGCGAGCATCTTCGGGTTGTTTGGGTATATGTTTTATCGTTTCGCGACGAACTGGAGCTTTTATCGTGCGTAATATTTCTGTTGGGTTTGCGATGACCTTATTGGTCATCGGTAATCTCAGTGCCACTTTCTCTGACGCCTTGGTGAAAACCATGGAAGGCGGGCCTGATGGGGCTATCTTCCAATTTGCGTTGTTTCGCCAATTGTCTGCCGTTCTCATTTTGATCCCTTTCTGTTTAACGGCACCGGCAAAGAATTTAACGTTGGGACTGAAATGGCACGCTTTGCGCGCACACGTCTGGTTAGTGGGCGTTTTTTTCTCGGTGGTCGCGCTGACTACGTTACCGTTGGCAACCGCGAATGCGATTTTCTATGCCGCACCCTTGATCATGCTTCCGTTAGCGGCGATTTTTCTGCGTGAAAAGCTGTCAGCTTCTTCGATTGTGGCTGCCGTCGTCGGTTTTTGTGGTGTGTTGATCTTAGTGCGTCCTTCTGAATTTTCGTGGGCGGCGTTGTCAGCAATGATCGTGGCGGTCACGTTAGCGGTGAATAACCTTCTGATCCCCAAGATCCCGCGCGAACAAACCGTACCGCAAACACTGCTGCTGCATAATTTGATAGGTATTCCTGTGGCCTTTGCGTTGGCTGTTTACGAAGGTATGCCGTTTAGCTTTGATTTGTTCTTGCGTGCAAGCGGTTCGACAGCGTTCATCCTTGTGTATGCGGCGACGTGTGTTGTGGCGTATCGCGCTGCGGAAAGCAACAAAATTGCCAGCGCAGAATATAGCGGATTGGTCTGTGCGGTTGGTGTCGGATTGGTGTTGTTTGGTGAGGTGCCAGATATGCTGATGGTAGTGGGTACAACGTTAATTGTTGTTCCACTGTTGTGGCTGGCAGGCCGAGAAAAGCACAAAGCTAGGAAAGCCAAAAAGCAGGCACTTGCCGCGGTTGAAGAAGCGGCAGAGCCGGTATAAGTTGGATGAAACAAACGCCCTCATACGAGGGCGTTTTTATTTCTTCACAAGCTGTGGCGGGATCTCTGCCATCAAAAATTGAATGAGTGCTTTTAGCCTGACTGGCTGGTGGCGGTCTCTGTGATAGAGCAAATACAAAGGCACTTTATCGACTTTCCAGTCCTCAAACACCGACTCCAACCTCCCTTCTGACACAGCCTCTTGGCAGTACAAATCGGGCAACCGACAAATACCATTACCTTTCAATGCTGACTGATACAGCACGTGGCCATTTTTGCACTGCAGGTTGCCTGACACCTCGACTTCAATGCTTTTATCCATTTTGTTAGCGGGCACATACTTCCACTTTGTGACCGAACCCGTCAGGCAATGGTGATCTTTAAGTTGTGATGGGTGAGAGAGCCTTCCTCGTCTGTTTAAGTAAGACGGTGACGCGTAGGTGCCAATGCGTATTTCTCCCATTTCCCTGCCGATTAAACGCGAGTCTTCCAGTGCCCCCATACGCAGAACCAAGTCAAAGCGTGATTGAACCAAATCAACACGCTCTGAGCTGAAGTCTAACTCTATGTGGATGTCCGGGTGCTCTGCGCAAAATTGATGAATCGCATTTCCAACCAAAGTCTCGCCAATGATGCCACCTACACAGTTAACGGCGATGCTACCTTTCATTAGGTCGCCATCGGTACTTGCGTGGCTAATGGCGTCGTCGATTTGCATTAATGCTGCCTGACATCGCATGAAAAAGGCTTCTCCGGCGTGCGTGAGGCGTTGCGATCGTGTGGTTCTAATAATCAACTGTATGCCAAGGCGCGCTTCTAGTTGGCTTAACTGCCGCGACATATGAGCACGCGAGGTATTTAGCTTGTCTGCTGCTTTTGAAAAGCTACCCGCTTCGGCAATTGCAACGAAGGCGCGTATGTCTTGAAGATTGGTAGAGAGGGAATCGTTATTGGTGCTCATCGCGTAACACAGAGTTTTATTGTGACATATATATCAACAATGATGACCTATTTACAATGCAGCTTCAATAACGATGAAACACAACACAGAGGTGTCACATGAAAAAATTAGCGGTTATTACAGGCGCAAGTTCTGGTATTGGTGAAGCTATTGCACGACAACTATCAGCACTGGGCCACCCACTGTTGTTGCTTGCTCGCCGCGTAGAGCGTCTGGAAGCTTTGAACCTGCCAAACACCCTGTGCAAAAAGGTGGATGTAACCGATAAAGCAGCATTTGATGCAGCGATTGCAGAAGCAGAAGCGCAGTATGGCGACGTTGACCTTTTGGTGAACAACGCAGGCATGATGTTGCTTGGTGACGTTGCAACGCAAAATGTCGCGGAATGGCAAACCATGTTCAATGTGAACGTTGTGGGCCTTCTAAACGGTATGCAAGCAGTATTGGAGCCGATGAAAGCGCGCAATGGCGGCACCATCATTAATATCAGCTCTGTGGCAGGTCGTAAGACATTCCCGAATCACGCCGCTTACTGTGGTACTAAATTTGCGGTTCACGCGATTTCTGAAAACGTCCGTGAAGAAGTGGCTGATGCCAATGTTCGCGTGATTACCATTGCGCCGGGTGCGGTTGAAACTGAACTGCTTTCACACACCACCAGCGATGAAATCAAAGCGGGCTACGATAGCTGGAAAGATGAAATGGGCGGGGTACTGGCACCGGATGATATCGCCAGCGCAGTATGTTACGCATACAGCTTCCCGCAAAATGTATGCGTGCGTGAGATCGTGATGACGGCAACGCGTCAGCAGCCTTAATCGACAGAAAAACAAAAGCCATCCTAGTGATGGCTTTTTTGTTTGTCATTCGGCGTTTATCTAAAATGCTTTCCCGAAAAAGTCGATGATATGCTCTGCCTGTCTGAATGTGATCACATGCCCGCTTCCATGATCGTGTTCGCTCACCTCAATGCCTTTCTCTTTTAGGGTTTTCACCAGATATCGGCTTCCATCTGGAATCCACTTGAATTCATCTTCACTTCCATATTCCACATAGATAGAGGTCAGCTTCTCTTCTTGCTTGAGGTAGGCGGCGACTTTCTCGTCGATATCCCCGTAGCCAGATTCCCATTTTTCAACCACGGTGGGATCGGTTGAATCCCATTCATACCACATTGTTCCCGTGTTGCTATGAGGGTTAGGCGCGAATGCCGCGCCATAGGCATCAAAGACTGGCAACCAACCTTGTTCTCGCCATTGAGTCACTGCGCTTTGTAGACCGTTTTGGTCAAATAGCCCTGGGCTCAATGAGAATACGTGTTTGAATTTATCGGGGTGTCGAAACGCAATGTTGACCGCGGCAAAGCCACCCATCGAAAAGCCAACAATCCCCCTGTGATGGGCAGAGTCTAATGTTCTGAAAGTGCTATCGATGTAACTGAGTACATCGGTGGTCACAAAGTCTTCCCAGTTGCCCGTGACAGGTGAATTCACAAAAAAACTGCCACCAAACTGGTTCGCGCCATTGATGCCAACGATGATCATTTCTTGGATGTCATTCTCTGCAGAGTACTTATCTAGTTTAGTTCCTGAAAGGACGCGGGCTTCAAGCGGGACACCTTGGAAACCATGTAAGTAATACACGACGGGATAGCGTTTTTCGGAGGTGAAATAGCTAGGGGGTAAAGCGACGTAAATGAACTGCTCGGTGGGTGTTTCGAGCAGATTATTTTCTAACGCTGGTGCATCGATTTTGATGTACTGAGTGCGTGATGTGTTTGCGTAACTCAATGCGGAGACAAAAAAACTAAACACCATGAAACATAAGACGACAACTTTTCTCATTGCTTTTCTCCTGAGCAGTTAACCCAGCCGCACGTATAGAGAATTCTATCGAAGTCTTGTCTAGTATCATCTTCTATCTAGGCTGTTTATCAATACTGCGAGCACCCTCGTCAATTTTCGTAACTGACTGAAAATCGTCGATAGCACTGGTGCATTCCTGCTTTTTGCAACGGTTACTCATGGCATCTCGTGCAAAGTAATCGCTACACACAGTGCTGATTGTTTCGAACATTACCAATGCTGACACATCTCGCTAGTAGAAAAAAATCATAATAAAGAAAGATGGCTAGTCGTGATTTAGATGTTTTTAATCAGTGGTGGTTGTGTGAGACAGGCCCTTAAAGTTATCGGCATAACGCTCGGTATTCTTTACTTATTGTTCGCGGTGTTTGTAATTTGGTCGAGAATCAGCATCGAGGAAGCACAGAAAAAAGCAATACCCTTTGTAACAGAAAGCATGCCTTTGATAGGAAATTGGAACTTTGATGAATTTGCGTTTTTATTGACGCCTGGCGCACTTGATACATTTCGCAGTGAAAGGGGCCAAAAAATCACAGCATATATGTCAAAAATTGGCGAGCTAAAGGCGTTTAATGAGCCTGAAGTGCTAAACGTTTCTTCTAGCACTGAGGATATTGATACTGTCACGCTGAAGGTTGATGCAGAGTTTGAGAATGGGCTCGGCACCGTGATGATAGTACTGATAGAAACTGAGTCTGGATACCTTATTCACCGTATACATTTAAACACTGATTTCTTTCTTCTCCCGACCGATTAATCGCTGGCCTTTTCATTCCTTTTCGACAACAGCGCGTGCAAAGTATGTTCCCACTTTTGCCGCAACCTCTGGTGCTGCGCCGCTGGTAAGATATCGACAGACTTTGAAAACGTGATTCCTAACGCGGAGGCTCACATGTCCAGCAATCGAGTATCAATGCAAACCAGCGAAGTATGGCAACAGCTTAAATCAGAGCCGGATTTGCCAGAAGGCTTTACTTACCGTGGCACATTGCCGACCGATCCTACCGGTGTCGAATTGATGCTGGAAGGGTGGGATGCTGGCACGTCTGAGCCGCCTCACTGTCACCCGGGTGACGACATGACGGTCATGAGCCAAGGGGAAATGCAGGTACAGTTCTATGTGGTTGAGGATGGAAAACTGGTGAAAGATGGCCCAGTCGAAGTCTTCAAGCAAGGCGATACTGCCTACATTCGAAAAGGGCAGATTCACAGTGTAAATTACGTCGACACCTGCAAGCTTGTGTATGTCCACAACGGTGCGTTTGATTTTATTGAGAGTAATTTGCCGTTGGCGTAAACGCTGATCGTTTAGTGAAAAACCAGCAAGCGGTGCATCAATGCGATGCTCATTGAGAGACAAAATGACTATTGATGCACTTCAATGCTTAAGATGTCCGTAGGGAAGTATGTGAGATGACCGTTTTCTAGATATGCGACTCTACGGATTTACATTACTCCTAACGCTAAATAAACAAAACAAAATATTTTGTTCTTGAAGTTTGATGTGTGATTAAAACCGATGCATATCCTTTAGGAGCGGTGATCATGAACCTGATATAAACGCTGCTGAAATATTCATACTCAACCAAACACATACTTATTCTCTGGGCAGTTTTATTTACGTAAATGGAGTTCGTGATGACCGAAGCTGTGCTTAAAGATGCATTTTTGGCCCGAGTTGCCAAAAATAACCCACACCAGCCTGAGTTCCTTCAGGCAGTAACCGAAGTAATTACTTCTATCTGGCCCTTCGTTGAGAAGAACCCCAAGTACATTGACGCGGGCATACTCGAACGTTTGGTTGAACCAGAGCGTCTCATTCAATTCCGAGTTAGCTGGGTAGATGATCAAGGGAAAGTGAATGTTAATCGCGCTTTTCGCGTACAGCACAACTCTGCCATTGGTCCTTACAAAGGTGGCATGCGTTTCCACCCTTCTGTTAACTCATCAGTGTTGAAATTCCTTGCGTTTGAACAGACCTTCAAAAATGCATTAACCACCTTGCCAATGGGTGGCGGTAAAGGTGGCAGTGATTTTGATCCGAAAGGAAAAAGTGACAACGAAATCATGCGCTTTTGTCAGGCGTTGATGCTGGAACTCCACCGTCATTTAGGCGCAGACACCGATGTGCCAGCGGGTGATATTGGTGTGGGTGCGCGTGAAGTTGGCTTTATGACGGGCATGATGAAAAAGCTTTCTAACAGTGCTGAATGTGTGTTCACAGGTAAAGGTCTGTCTTTTGGCGGCAGTTTGATCCGCCCTGAAGCGACAGGTTATGGCTTACTTTACTTTGTTGAAGCCATGCTGAAAGAAAAAGGCCAAGCACTAACAGGCAAGCGTGTGGGCGTTTCGGGTTCGGGCAATGTCGCTCAGTATGCCATTGAAAAAGCGATGCAGATGGGCGGCAGAGTGATTACCGCGTCAGACTCATGCGGCACGGTTTACGATCCGGAAGGTTTTACGCCAGAAAAACTCGCCATTCTTATGGACATCAAAAACGTCAAACGCGGGCGTGTCGCTGATTACGCGCATAAAATGGGCCTGACCTACAGCGAAAACGGAAAGCCGTGGCAGTATGAAATGGACGTTGCTCTGCCATGTGCAACGCAAAATGAGTTGGATGCCCATGATGCAGAAATGCTGGCAGGCAATGGCGTTCAGTTAGTCGCCGAGGGCGCGAACATGCCAAGCACGGCAGACGCTGTCGCTGTGTTCAATAACGTCGGTGTCATGTACGCACCGGGTAAAGCGTCTAACGCGGGAGGCGTGGCGACGTCCGGCCTGGAAATGAGTCAGAATGCCCTTCGTTTAGGCTGGAGCCGCGACGAAGTTGACCAGCGTTTACAGGAAATCATGCGCCGCATTCACGATACTTGCGTGGAATATGGCCGTGATGACTCAGGCAAAGTGAACTACGAGCTAGGTGCAAATATCGCGGGCTTTGTAAAAGTCGCCGATGCGATGTTGGCACAAGGCGTTTGCTGAGTTTCGTTCTCTGGCAAATCAAAAAGCCACCGTAAGGTGGCTTTTTTGTCCCCCGTCGTCAGGGAACTAGGTGACCTGCTCATCTTGCTCGAAGCACTATTCGCATTTATTTCGCACATATTCTTAAAAATGATCAATGCCTAGAGCTTCTTACCTTGGTGCTGAATGGGTAAACAAACTCGGTTCAACTGCTTTGTGAGCGAAAGAAAAAATATCTTTTGGGTTCAATGCCTTTTCGACGTTAACCATCACGTAAATGCCACTCATCGGCAATGTGTCAGCCAGCTTTCGTTATCAAAACACAGCAATCATGCCGCTTTTAGATGGTATTGACAACTAATTGCAATGTTATAACATAACAAAATATGCATGGAGGCATGTCAACACTTACCACACTTCTCTAACCAATCTGCGCCTGATTGTCTTGCCCTCCATTTTCGCTAGCTGACCTCAAAATATTCACTAGGAGAGGATGATGATAAGGACACTATCGTTTGCCTTAATTGCGGGTGTTACCGCGCTGTCTGTACATGCTGAGGATGGGGTGCTTGATGTTGTTGCGCCCTTTGAACTCAAAGGGAAAGACCCGATTACTTCCGGTGGCATTTTGCTCAAAATGGATGTAACAGAGACGCTTGTCGATGCAGAAGCAGATGGCAGGTTGATTCCCGGCCTCGCGGATGCTTGGGAGGTGTCTGAAGACGGGTTAACGTGGACGTTTAAGCTGCGAGATAACGTTCTTTTTCATGATGGGCAGCCAATGAACGGCGATGCGGTTGCGCAATCGTTAGACTGGTCTCGAAACAATGGGGGACTGCTTGCGAAAACGCCTATCAAGAACATTTCAGGCCAAGGCAATACGGTGACCATTACGCTTTCAGAGCCTTTCGCCATGCTACCTGCCATGCTTGTGGAGTATCGTTCAGCAATCATCTCACCTTCGTCGATTAAGGATGGCAATGTCGTAGAAGTTGTGGGTACGGGTCCATACAAAGTGGCCGAGTTTTCCCCGCCGATCAAAATGACCGTCGAGGCGTTTGAAGACTATTGGGGGAAGTCCGCGGTGATAGACAAAGCGGCCTATCATGGCATTAGCCGTGCGGAAACGCGCGCGCTGATGGCGGAAAGTGGCGATGCAGATGTCACCTTGAGCCTAGATCCTGCCTCTTTCAATCGACTGCAAAACACGAATAATCTCGACGTTGTTTCTACGGCTATTCCACGCGTATTGATGCTCAAGGTCAACGGAGAAATATTCGATCAAGCTACGCGAAAAGCACTTTCAAAAGCCATAGATAGAGCGGGCATTGCAAAAGCGGTATTGCGCTACGAAACCGGTGCAACGCAAATGTTTCCCAAAAGCATGGCTGCGTGGCACAACGACGCATTAGCCCCTTTGGCTTACAACCCGGAAGAAGCAAAAGCGGATTTAGCAAAAGCAGGGTGGAATGTGAATGCAGATGGGATTTTAGAGAAAGATGGCAAAGCCATGGAGATTGAAATCCTTACTTACCCCGATCGCCCAGAACTGCCACTGGTCGCCGCTGTCCTTGAACAACAGTTTGCGGAAGTAGGAGCCGTGCCTGTCATTAACTCAACCAGTTACACTGAAATTCCTGCCAAGCATAACAACGGTACACTTTCTACCGCACTCTTTGCTAGAAACTTCGCGTTAGTGCCAAACCCAGTGGGCACACTTCTTCAAGACTACGCGCCAGGCGGTGACTGGGGAGCCATGGGATGGCGCAATGACGATTTTACCCAAAAGGTCAAAGCAATGGCTGCGGGTGGCGCGCCAAACGGGACACGCGAGCACCTTGTCGCGACGTTACACGACGAGCTTCCTGTGCTACCGATTGCCTGGTATCAGCTCAACATGGCCGTGACAGATAAAGTCTCTGGCGTTGTGGTCGACCCTTTTGAACGCACCATAGGTTTGTCTGAAATCACTTGGGTGAAATAGGGGGTGTTTTGACTAAACCGATTCTGAATGCCCTGATGTGGCGCTTTTCTCAAGCCATTGTGGTGGCCATCCTCGTTGGAGTGTTGACCTTTGCCATGATGATGGCGTTGCCCGGCGACATGCTATTTCGGATAGCAGGGGCAAGGTTTGGCTATGACAACATCAATATTGATAATGTTGAGTTAGTGCGTTCACAAATCGGAGACCCTTCCGGCGTGTCAGCTTTCTTAGGATGGCTGAAAGATCTCTCCACAGGGAATCTCGGCCAATCATTGGTAACCGGTCAATCGGTGTGGGGGGAAATTGTTCATCAACTTGGTGCAACTGCCCAACTGGCAGGCGTGGCACTACTGCTCTCGCTGTTGATTGGCCCTCCGTTGGGAATTTGGGCCGGACTGCACCCTGGAAGCTGGTTGGATCGCGGGACGCTTTTTATGGCCGCAATGTTTAAAGCCACGCCACAGTTTCTGTTGGGGCTTGGACTCATCGTTGTTGTTTCGGTGGGTTTGGGTTTGCTTCCTGCCGCAGGCTACGGCAACGCAGAGCATTTCATTCTTCCCGCACTGACTCTTGCGATGGGATTGGCTGCGAATACCACGCGCATCACTCGTGAAGCGGTTGTGCAGGCGAAAAACTCAGATTGGTGGCGTTTTGCGCGCTGGAAAGGACTGAGTGAGCGGCAAGTGCTGTTGCATCATGGCTTACGCCATATCTCTGTCCCGCTCATCACGCTAGTCGCTGCTCAATTTGTGGCGTTGATGGAAGGTGTGGTGGTGGTTGAAACCATTTTTGGCTGGCCCGGCATTGGTCATGCATTGGTGCATGCGGTGTTCCATCGAGATGTTCCCATGGTGCAGGGCACAGCACTCGTTATGGGGTTAGCGTTCGTGTTGGTGAATGCCATGGCCGATGTCACCACCCGCATTCTTGACCCAAGGGCTCCTTCCAAATGACGTCACACGCAAATTGCTCTGAACAGAACACAAGCGTCCGCTATTTCACCAGTAAACTGAATGGCCGTTTACTGGGTGTTGCGCTTTTGGCCATTGTGCTGATTTTTGCCTTTGCAGAGCCATATCTAAACCTTGTTAATCCAACCAAACAAAGCTTGTTGAATGCGCTTCAGCCACCTTCAGCTGAGATGTTGTTTGGCTATGATCATCTCGGTCGTTCAATGTCAGCCCGTTTGTCGGCTGCATTGCGTCTGTCGCTGACCATTGCTTTCGCCACCTTGCTGACCGCCGCCTTTATCGGTGTTGCATTGGGTATCTTGGCGAGTTGGCGTGGAGGATGGATTGACCGACTGCTGGTACTTCTGGCGGATTCCGTGATGGCGATACCCGCACTCCTTATTGTGCTTATCGCGGGTTTAATTTTACCTAATCAACCGTTGGCATTTTGGGCGGGATTGTCGCTGACACTCTGGATTGAAATATTTAGACTGACTCGCGCTACCGTTCGAGCTCAGATAGCGGCACCCGCCGTAGAAGCTTCAAAGCTGCTGGGGTTTGGCCCTCTCTATATTTTCCGTACACACCTTTGGCCAGAGCTTGCGCCTGTTCTCACTACGACCTTTGCGTTGACGTTCGCGGCTGTGGTGATGGGGATTGCCGCACTTGGTTTTGTCTCTGTCGGTGTTCGCGCGCCAACACCTGAATTGGGCTCCATGATGGTGGAACTGCTCCCTTATTGGAGAGAGGCTCCTTGGGCACTTATCCAACCCGTTGTCGCAACCCTGATGACATTGCTTGCACTCACTCTAATTGCGGGGAGGACAAAAGCATGACGTTACTTAGTGCAGAACTGAGCGTTTTTCACGAGTCTGAATGCTTGGTCGAACACATCGCCATCAAGATAGGGCGAGGTCAGGCTGTCACGCTTATTGGGGAGACAGGGTCGGGGAAAAGCTTGTTTGCACAGGCGATCCTCGGCACCTTGCCAGAGGAGCTGCACGCTAAAGGTGAATTGCAGTTAGAGTCCGCAACAATCGACTTACGTCATCCTTCGGATATTGAACCGCTTTGGGGGCGTAAGATTTCTGTTCTGCCACAAGAACCATGGCGTGCTCTTGATCCGTTGATGCCTTCGAAACAGCAAGTGGCAGAAGTGCATCAACTCGTGGCAAACAAGGCGGATGCGCCGCGTTTAGCTGAAGAAGCACTCGCCGCAATGGGACTGTCGGAAGCCAAACACCGTTTTCCTTTTGAACTGTCGGGAGGCATGGCACAGCGGCTTGCTGTCGCCGCTGCGCGAGCTGGTGGAGCAAAGATCGTGGTTGCTGATGAGCCAACCAAAGGGCTCGATATTTCGCGCAGAGATGATGTGGCGGCGCAACTTCGTTCAGTTCCAGAATCTGGAGGCGCACTTCTTACCATTACGCATGACCTACAACTTGCTGAAGCGTTGGGTGGTGAGATCATCGTCATGCGCGAAGGGCGGGTGGTTGAAAAAGGCCCCGCGACATCAGTGTTGAGCAGCCCCAAAGAGCAATATACCGCTGAGCTTATTGCCGCTGAACCTCGCCATTGGCAAGAAAAAGAGCCTGCGACATTGGGGTCGGTTGTGTTGCAGGGTAATCAACTCACGATTGTTCGGGGAAAGCGTCATCTATTCAATGACATGTCGATCACTCTTCGTGCTGGTGAGGTTGTGGGGTTATGCGGGCCTTCAGGTGTGGGAAAGTCTTCTCTCGGCGATGTACTCTTAGGTCTTTTAGAGCCCCAAGAAGGAAGCGTTGTGCGTTCAAGTACAGCTTCGCAAATCAAGTTTCAAAAACTGTGGCAGGATCCGCCGGCGGCGTTTTCTCCTCATCAAACGATTGGTCGCGGGCTGAAAGATCTCATGTTGCTGCATGGCATCTCTCGCGATCGCCTTGAACCTCTTCTTTCGCAACTGCGCATTGATCCCGAGCTGTTGAATCGAACACCAGATGCTGTTTCTGGTGGTGAATTACAACGTCTCGCAATTGCAAGAGCATTGTTGCTTGAGCCTGTGTTTTTGTTCGCAGATGAACCGACATCTCGGCTCGATCCTTTGACTCAACGTGACGTGATGGAAATGCTCACCAGCTTGGCGAAAGAACGCGGCATCGCCATGTTATTGGTCAGTCACGATCCTAGCTTGATAGACAAATCCACTGATCGCCAGATAACCTTGGGCTGGTAGCCTGACTCACCTTGCTGGATTAACACGAAAACGAATCATGTTTTCGGTTTTTAACGTATGTGCCCTAGGCTTTCATCATGTCTTCCATGCCAATTCAGATAGTATTTTTCTAGAAAACCCAGCCGCCATGAGTACAAGAGACACATAGGGGAATTTCAGCGCACCGCTACCGTAATAGACCGAGAAGCCGACACTACCAATATAAATAAACGGAATCGCGACAAGACAAATCTTTGCTGCGGACAGGAGTATGTTGGAGGTATCAAGGTAGCGGACACTCATCATGTTGACGAGCTGAATACAAAGCGTTGCTACTGCGAGCGTGCGCTAAGTTTGAGAATGTGCATGTGACGTGCCTGTGTTTGAGTAAACGCAGACAGAAACGGTCTCCTGATGCACTGTCTGAAAGGTTAAGGTAAGTCATGTTACTTATGGCGCTGGGCTTCTATATGGGTGGCTATTTTTTGTCCATATCGTTCGCGCTAATAGGTGTGAATAGAGTAAACGCTAAATTGCCCCATTCCTTGTTTCAACTGATTTTGCACATACATCACCAAAGCTCCATCTGACTTACTTTTTCTAGTCTAACTATGTGACCAAACTTACCAATCCACTGCACCAAGCAAGCCTTACAAAGCCCAAAGAAAGATGGGCCTAAAACAATATATTCTTCTGATGGATTTTGTATGTTCATTGTTGGCATTGATATTGTGAAAGTGTGCTTCATATGCAACTGAAAATGTTTTTTTGTGATAGAATGGCTGAAAATTTATCGTTTAAAAATCAATTAGCTAGGTGTCTTTCATGAGCCAGAACAAGATATACATTCCTCTAAACGCAGGCGAATCCGCAGTCTTACCTGACGCCAATACCTTGCTACCTCGTAACGAGGTGTACAAACCGCTGGCTCAAATGATCAAAGAAGCAGTAGATAAGGCAAATTCTGCCACAAACCGAACTCTGAATGAGCTCCGTGAGCACAATGCCATCTCGATAGATGGTGCTCGCGGCACTGGAAAGACCGCTGTACTGGTAAATTTGAAAAGCTATCTTAAAAATGAAGATGTGTTGAAGGAGGTGCACATCCTTGACCCAGTAGACCCGACCCTACTTGAAGATGGTGAATCTTTATTTTTGCATATCATTGTTGCGGCAGTGCTGCACGACAAGGACGTTAAAGAAGCGCAAAGAAAAGAGCCAAACAAGGCTCGCAGCTTGAACCAGACGCTTGAGAAACTCGCCCAGTCACTCGAGTCTGTAGAAACTGCAAAAGAACGCCACGGTATGGATAAGGTGCGTGCAATGTATAGCAATAAGTATTTGGCTGATTGCGTGCAGGATTTCTTCCGTGAAGTACTTGGCTTGTTAGAGAAAAAACTGCTGATTTTGCCGATTGATGATGTTGATACCTCGTTGAATCGTGCTTTTGAGAACCTCGAAATTGTGCGACGCTATTTGGCAACGCCTCATGTGTTGCCCATCGTCTGCGGTGATCGTGAACTATACAACGATGTGACTTGGCGCGATTTTCATGGCCGATTGACTAAGGACTCCAACTACCGTCGAAAAGAGGCCTATGAAAAGGCCATAGATTTGGCCGCAGAGTATCAGCGCAAGATTTTGCCATTCACGCGGCGTCTATCTATGCCGCCAGTTGATACATATTGGCAGCAAAGCGATATTTATTTGTGTGATAGTCAGAAAACCGAAGTAATGTCGCTGCGCAACTTTATCGCTTGGATGGAGATCTTTTTGTCTGGGCCAGTGAATGGCCTAGAAGGTAGCAAGTTAACATTACCGATTCCATCGATTCGTGCCTTAACACAACTCGTTAGACATTGCAGTGACCTCATTCTTGATTTACCTGCATCGATCCGTTCTGCTGGAGATGAGCTAGAAGTACGAAAAAAATGGCAAATGCCGCCTGATGAACAAGATGTAATGAAGCCGTGTCAAAAAACTGCCATGGTGCAGAGAATGGCTAATTATTTTTGCTATGAACCTAAGGCCGGTGCCGTTTATTTGTTGCTGCTTGCAAAACAGCATTGGAACGCAGTGCCGAACTCTAAGTCATCTAACCAGCGCGGCAGTATTTTCGATACCCCTTTATTCCAGCCACTAACACAGGCGACAGCCAATTTTGAGCTTTTCGACAAGGCGGATGATCTTTCCGCTTGGCCGGCATTATTGAAAGGACGCTTACCTGAAGAGTGGTTAGCAGGAATCAAATCACACAAGACTATTTTACCGTACCCGGTGGCAGAGGTTGGGGTAAATTCAGGCAGAGGGTGGAATTACAATAAGGAAGTTCGGGCTCTTTCGAGCCAAGGTTTGCAAGATGAACAAAAGAACAAAGCAAGCTTTTTGATCGCTTTACTGGCTCAGAGTAATTTCTACACCAACGCCAAGCAAACCATGCTACTAAATATCGGGCGGGTATTTGAGTTGCTTATTGCCAGCATTGTTGGGCCATTATCAGCGGAAGATATTCATGCCATTGTGGGTAGAGCGCCTTTCTTTTCTACTGCGGCGCTGGCTCCGACGAAGAAAATTACGTTTGACGAAAAAACAAGTAAGCCCGCAAGTAGTGCAGATGAAACCTCGCTAGATACTCCAAACGAAGAGTACGATATAGATTTATTAGTCGAGCAACTACATCGAGAAATAGAAGCATGGCGCATTAGTTGTCATGTAAATCAAATCGACCTGTCGCCTTGGTTGGTTTACAAGGTATTCAATAAAGTTTATAGCCAAGTAGCGAGTGCGGAGTTGGAACCAAATGGTATGAAACAGATTGGAACTGCACTGAATATGGTGGCTCATGTCTTCTATTCAACTTGGTTTGCCTTTGGCAGTTTTGAAAAAGGGGAATTATTTGGTCTGAAAAATGTAGTAGCAACTACCAATATCAACCGTGAAAATCTGAAGAACTACGAACAACACGACCAGTTTAAAGTTAATGTCCTGCCATTCTCTCCAACACTAAATCAAAAAGAGAAGCAAAGTAGTGAATACAATAATAAAGTTTCTTTTGGGGAGAATTGCAGAGTTGTGAGCTATGTATTGTCAGAGCACCCGTTGAAGAAGTGGATTGATGAAGTCATCAAGTTTGATTGGCCAAAGGATGAGCCATCCAAAACTCAGAAGACAAATCAAAATGAAAGTGCAGCTAAATGGTTAGCTGGAAAATTAAACATTACAGAAGTTCAAGCACAAGAGCCCGCCGAGTTAGAGAAGGCTCTTGTCACAAAAAATCAGTCTGAATGCCAGATATTGTTAAATGACATGGAGGACCGATATAAGAGAAAATCTAAAGCCAAAACTGCATTGTTAACAGCAATCAAGTCAAAATACCCAGAGCAATTCTGATGCTTCAGCGCACTCTAACTGAACATGCCGCCGAGTGTTTTTTTGGCGATGAAAGGTTGTCCGCTTGGCTGTGGCAGCTCTTGCTGCAGCCCGATGAAGGACTTGAGTATGACCGCTGGCACCGGTTGCAGTGTGAATACTACCATTTGCTGGTAGAGGGCGTAGAGGCGCGTTTTCCGCGTAAGCACCGGTTAACCGATGTGCGCCAGCTTATGGGGCGTATGCTCGATGGTGATTTGCTGCTGACATCGAAACTTCCTTGGTTGGACGAGCTGCAACAGCGCCTAATGCAGCGTAATGGCGACTTGCTATGCTACCGAGAGGGCGAAGTACAGGCGTATGTGCGCCTCGCAGCGGGTATTGACCCGACACTTGTGGCCGGCTGGCACTTGGCGCAATGGCTGGATGAGGTGCCGCAACCGCAGGCCAACGATGTCCGACGCGTCGTATCGGCACAAACTGCCTTTTTCGCCCCGCCCGGCAACCGATCGACGCCGTTTGCTGAAGGTCATCTGCATTTCTGGGGCCTCACCGCAGATAGCGCGATTCTCGATGACTACTTGCTGGGCAGTGGCGAGTTGACTCTCAGTGCTAAGGAGAATCTGTGGCGACACGAACAGTATGACAGCCTGCAGCCCTTGTTGCATCGTGCGCGGCAACTGCTGGTGTTGTTGCTTAAGCCAAGTGTGCCGCTATGCGAGATGCAAGATGAACAAGACGCTCAACCCAAAACTCATAAGAGCAATTGGTCATGGCGTCAGGAAGATTGGCCACAGCTTTTGACACAGCTCAATCTTACTATGAATACTCCCATCCGCAAGCCGGACTGGGGGTTGCTAACTGCCAGCCAGCATATGGCAAGCTTCGGTAGTGCAGATTGGCTGCTAGGCGAGTTTGCATTTGCGATGGGTCGTTGCGAGGCCAATCGCTGGCTTTGGCTACATCTCTATCTTTGCCGCCGTTACGCCGAAGAAAACTCGCACCCACTACAACGTGCTGCCATTCTGTGTTTTTGGCAGACAATTAACCAACTACGCCGTAGCTTGATCATGGATGGACAGGGACTGACGCGCTTTGCTGAGCGGTCTTTCAGCTCAGCAATGCAACGCAATCCCAAAGGACATGACAATATCCGCCGACTGTTGCCAGCTACTGCGGATGTAGCTGAGCTCAAGTCTGGACCGATGGCATTCAAGCCTGCGTTTGTTGGCGAGATTGCTCGCGGTTTGCTTGCGAATGCCAGTTTGTCGTTGCCAAGACCGCCTTACATTTTTGGCGAGCCTGATATTCAGCTAGATATGCAAGCTTTGGCTACTATGCAGGCTCTAGAGCGTTGGCAATTTTGTGGCCACTTCTCTCGTTCGGTTCCTCATAAACAAAGCCAACGCCCGAAGTCAGATGGCAAAAAGCTGTGGAAAGAGGCTGAAAAATTGGTGCGCAATCTAGAAAGTGCATCAGGCTGGAATGCGGCCGAGTTTTTGGGCGGAAAACTGAACCCGAATTTCCATTTTCAACCTGCAAGATGGTTTCGTGGGCTGGATGTGGCGGGGGATGAAAACGCGCTTAAGATCGAGTGGTTTGCGCCAGTACTTCGTTGGTTGCGTAGTGGTTTCAAGTCACTGCCAGATGGCGAGCGCGCCAGCAAGGGTTTTCATCTGAGCATTCATGCCGGAGAGGATTATGCTCATCCAGCATCTGGCATGCGTCATATTGACGAGACGGTGCGATTTTGTGAGATGCGTGAGGGAGACCGATTAGGACATGCGTTAGCACTAGGCATAGTACCGAAACAGTGGGCTGCACGACAGGGTGAAATGATGCTGCCGCTGGATGAACATCTGGATAATCTGGTATGGCTCTGGCATCACGCCAGTATGCTGAGCGGAGTGCTGCCGCTTGCGCAGCAAGTATTACCCCTGTTCGAGCGACGCATTGAGCGTTTTTGGCGGTTGTCATGTTGGTGGCAGGTGCCGGATTTGATGACAGCAAATGGTTGTGGCCGTGATGATAAAGAGCCTATAGAGCAGACTGCCGGTTTTGAAACATCACAGTTGCGTCACGCGATGCCGGTTGATCTACACCAAGCATGGTGGCTGCGACGTAATTGCTACTATCGTTTGAGTGAGGTAGGAGAAAGCTGGGTAGTTAATTCGCAAGAGTCGAGCGCTCTACCAGATCATGTGGTATTAAGTGAGAACAGCACATTAGCAAGCAAACTGTATAGGGCTCGTCATGAATGGCTGAGTACGGTAAACGAAGCGCCGCTGGTAATTGTGCGCATGGGGGACGAAGCTGCAGCGTATAGCGGGCTTCACACCAAGTTTGGTCATAAGGCAGATGAAGAAATTCTTGAAGATGTAGATACTCTGGCTGAGCTGGATTTCATGCACGCGCTGCAAGACTGGCTGCTGACCGAGTACGACAAGCTGGGGCTTATTATCGAAACTAACCCGACCTCTAATGTCTATATTGCACGGCTAAATTCACACACCGAACATCCGATTTTTCGCTGGTGCCCGCCGGACGAATCAGTATTGGAGTTAGGGAGTGCAGCCAACCCGTACGGCTTGCGCCGAGGCCCAGTACGTGTACTGGTAAATACCGATGACCCAGGCATTATGCCGACTACATTAAGGACAGAGTTTCTATTGTTGAGAGAGGCCGCAATAGAACTAGGGATTGGTCGAACTGTCGCCGAACGCTGGCTAGAAGAGCTGAGAATCTACGGTATTGAGCAATTTCAAAGAAATCACTTACCTGTTTTTGAAGCAATATAACCCCCTCGATAGTCTCCTTGAGCTAATGAAACATGTAATGATGAGTTGCTAATGTTATCGCTGATACGCAAGAAGCAAGCTATGACGTAATAGTTTTTCTTTATCCTGTCCTCGTTTGGCTAAGCCTAAGCTGAGCAGTCTCTAACTCTAACAGTTAGGCCGATAGCTTGAAGAATAGCCATGATACTTTATCCAAAACATACACTTGAAATAAACTCTAACGTGGTTAGATACGTGAAAAATCCTAAAGCGGATTTTTTCATTGACCTGCATTGGGATCTAACGGGAGAAAAATTGTAAAAAATGAAAATAAGATTTGTAACTAAAAACCCGTTCAAAGCGAAAGAAGTTGAATCCATGATTGGAGATATCGGAGTTTCTATTGTTCATGCACCGATTAAAATTCATGAAATACAAACAGAAAATATTGAAGATATAGTCAGAGATAAAGTTTTAAAAGCATTTGAGCAAATAGGTCGACCTGTTTTTATCGAGCATACAGGTTTGTACATCGAAAGTTTATCTGGGTTCCCAGGAGGATTGACACAAGTTTTTTGGGACAAACTAGGACCTGATACATTTTCAGAATTATTCGGAAGACGTGAAAATACAGCACTAAAAGCGAAAACTGTCATTGCGTATTGTGATGCGAAAAACATTCGAATTTTTGAAGGCGAAGTCAGTGGTAATATTTCTCCTGAACCTAGAGGAAATATAGAGTTTCAATGGGACTGTATCTTTATACCTGAAGGGTACGACAAAACCTTCGCAGAGTTAGGTGAAGAGAAAAATTCGATATCGATGCGAAAAAGAGCTTTTGAACAATTTTCGCAGTACTTAGTGGAGAGTGTTATCTAATGGAAGACCTAATTCGTTCTTATAAAGATGGTAATGTGATCTTATTTGTTGGCGCTGGCGTTTCAAAAAATTTGGGTCTACCAACGTGGTCAGAGCTAATAAATAAAATTGCTGAAGAACTGGGATACGACCCTGATATTTATAGTACATTTGGTGAGAGTTTAGCGCTTGCAGAATACTATCGTATTAAAAAAGGAACAATCGGTCCTTTAAGAAGCTGGATGGATACAAATTGGCACTCAAGTGCTGTCGATTTACCTTCCTCAGAAATTCACAAATCGATTGCTAATGCAAAATTCCCGATCATTTACACTACAAACTATGATCGCTGGATCGAGCGTTCCCTAGAGCTATACGATAAAAAATTCACTAAAATAGCTAGTGTATCTGATATTCCTCAGATAAAAAATGGTATTACTCAGGTAATAAAATTCCATGGTGATTTTGATAATGATGAATCTATTGTTCTCGATGAATCCAGCTACTATGAACGATTAGAGTTTGAATCACCCTTGGACATAAAACTTAGAGCGGATGTGCTAGGTAAATCGGTTCTATTTATTGGTTACAGTCTTGCTGATGTAAATTTGAGATTTCTCTTCTATAAGCTGGCGAAACTTTGGAAATCTAATAAGTGTGGAGGCACACAACCAAAGTCATATGTGTTCACACATCGACCAAACCCTGTTCAGGAAGCAATCTTAGAACAATGGGGAATAAAAATGATAACGTCTCATGAAGATGATCCACAAAAAGCGTTGATTGACTTTCTATATAAGTTCAAATGATTACAACTAACACATGTGAACTTTTCTCCAATCAATAGTCTTTAGCATTCATTTTGGCTGCGTTAGCAGCCACTGCTCTCGTACAGCAAAGCCGTCCCATTCTCTTTGCCCAATGTGAAGTTATCCGAATTGGACACATTAGAGCATAAGGTCTAACTGATTTCTGTCCAATTCCTTTCTAAGCACCTAAACAAAAGCAATCGCCCTCAATCCTCTGATGGTTCCCGAGCTAAAACAACCTTCTCTTCATCCCCGTTCTCTCCAATATCCGCGTTGAGATTTCCTCTACAGACAACGAGCTAGTGTTGATGTAGGGGATGGCTTCACTGCGAAAAAGAGCTTCAATGGCGGCGACTTCTTGCTGGCATTGTTCACTGCTGGCGTACTCGCTGCCGGAAAGGCGATTCTGTCGGATTTGCGTCAACCTTTCAGGTTCAATCGTTAAACCAAAAAGCTTATGGCGTTGAAATTCAAATTCAGGCAAAAGACGCAGGGAAGCGATGTCTTCGGCGATAAACGGGTAATTCACGACGCGCAGGCCAAATTGCATCGCCATGTACAGGCTGGTGGGGGTTTTACCGCTGCGTGATACTCCCAAAATAATGACATCGGCTTTGTCGAGGTTTTTGAGCGATACGCCATCGTCATGCGCCAGCGTGTATTCAATAGCTGATATACGGTCAAAGTAGGTGTCGGAGTCTTTGCCGACACTGCGAGAGCGTTGCAATTTCGGCTTTGGTTCAATCTTTGTGTCTTCAGCCACCCGCTGAACAATACTTTCCAGCACATCATAGAAAAAAGCAGGCGCCTCCAACAATTGCGCCCTTACGTTCGGGATGACCATGGAAAAGAAGACCAGAGGTTTGACCCCATGTTTTTCATGGGAAAGTTGTATTTCTTTGACCAAATCGCTGACTTTGTCTTGAGTTTCGACAAAGGGGAAAGTTTTCTCGTTTGGCACAAAAGAAAATTGTCCAAGAACAACGTGTCCCAAGGTTTCACATGTGATGGCTGTCCCATCCGAGACATAGAAAACGTCTCGATTTTGAATTTCTGCGCGCTTCAAAGGTTAAGTTCCTCGCAAATTTCGATAGGATGAAATTCAAACTATCTCAACGGATGCATATCTCGGCGATGGTTTGAATATAACAATAACAACATTCAAAGGGCTATTAACGTCTCGCCAGCTTGTGAAGGCTGGAGGCGTTTGTAGCAAGAAAAGGAAGTTTGCTAACACCCAACTGCTGCAATGTTTCTGGAGAAAGACATGCATAAGAACACCCTTTGGTTCGACTCCCTGTCCATGGATGATGTAGACAAAGTCGGCGGAAAAAATGCCTCGCTTGGCGAAATGGTATCTAACCTTGCCAATGCGGGGGTCTCAGTGCCCAATGGTTTTGCTACTACCTCTTACGCGTTTAACCAGTTCCTTGATTACGAAGGGCTGGATGATCGCATTCACCAAATTCTCGATACCCTAGACGTCGAAGATGTTGATGCTTTGCGAAAATCTGGCTCTACAATTCGACAATGGGTGCTGGATGCGCCGTTTCCTGCCGATTTGGAGCAGGACATTCGCGACAACTACCAAACGCTGGTTGATGGAAACACGGCGCTTTCCGTCGCCGTCCGTTCGTCAGCGACGGCAGAAGATTTGCCTGATGCCTCGTTTGCAGGCCAGCAAGAAACCTTCCTCAATGTGAAGGGTATTGATGCTGTGCTGGAAGCAACGAAGCACGTATTCGCGTCGCTGTTTAATGACCGTGCCATTTCTTATCGTGTCCACCAGGGCTTTGACCACAGAGGCATCTCGCTGTCTGCGGGTATTCAGCGCATGGTGCGTTCGGATAAAGCGTCATCAGGCGTGATGTTTACCCTTGATACCGAATCTGGCTTCGACCAGGTGGTGTTTATCACCTCGTCTTGGGGCTTGGGCGAAATGGTGGTGCAAGGCGCGGTAAATCCCGATGAGTTCTACGTCCATAAGCCGCTATTGCAAGCAGGTCACCCAGCAGTGGTGAAACGTACCTTTGGGTCAAAACTGATTAAGATGATTTACGCGGACAGCCAAGTGATTGGCAAGCAAGTGGAAGTCATTGATACGTCAGACGAAGAGCAAAACCGGTTTTCGCTTAATGATGACGAGATAGCGGAGCTTGCTAAACAAGCGATGATCATCGAAAAGCATTATCAGCGTCCGATGGACATTGAGTGGGCGAAAGACGGCATTGATGGCAAGCTCTATATCGTTCAAGCACGTCCGGAGACCGTGTGCTCGCAAAAGCAAAGTAATGTGATTGAGCGTTATGAGTTGAGTGACCGAGCGGGTGTTCTGGTGGAGGGGCGCGCGATTGGTCAACGCATTGGAAACGGCCCCGTGCGTAATGTGGCGTCGCTGGATGAAATGTCTTTGGTGCAGGAAGGCGATGTGCTGGTGACAGACATGACAGACCCAGATTGGGAGCCTGTGATGAAAAAAGCCTCGGCAATCGTGACTAATCGCGGTGGCCGAACGTGTCATGCCGCGATTATTGCGCGCGAATTGGGTATTCCTGCCATTGTTGGCTGCGGTGATGCTACCGAGAAATTGGCTGATGGAGCTGATGTCACCATATCCTGTGCAGAAGGCGAAACGGGCTATGTCTACGACGGAAAACTTGAGTTTTCGATTAATCAAACAGCGGTCGATGAGTTGCCGGTATTGCCGACCAAGGTGATGATGAACGTGGGTAACCCTGATCGTGCGTTCGATTTCGCGCAAATCCCGAATGAAGGCGTCGGCTTGGCGCGTTTGGAATTTATCATCAATAAGATGATTGGTATTCACCCGAAAGCCTTACTGAACTTTGATGCGCAAAGCGATGCGCTGAAAGCAGAGATCAGCCAGCGTATTCGCGGCTACAAAGATCCAGTCGATTTTTATGTTAGCAAGCTGACCGAAGGGATCGCGACCATTGCGGCGGCCTTTTGGCCGAAACGCGTGATTGTGCGTATGTCTGATTTCAAATCGAACGAATACAGCAACCTCATCGGCGGTAGTGAGTATGAGCCGCATGAGGAAAACCCAATGCTCGGTTTCCGAGGGGCCTCTCGTTATATCTCGCCCGTGTTTGAAGACTGTTTTGAGTTGGAAACGCAGGCTATTAAGCGTGTACGTAACGAGATGGGCCTGAAAAATGTAGAAATCATGATCCCGTTTGTTCGTACAACAGGTGAAGCGGCTGAAGTGAATGACTTACTGGCGAAGTTTAGCCTTCGTCGTGGCGAGCAAGGGCTCAAAGTCATCATGATGTGCGAGTTACCATCAAATGCGGTGCTGGCGGATGATTTCCTCAAGTACTTTGACGGCTTCTCGATTGGCTCGAACGACATGACCCAGCTAACGTTGGGGCTTGATAGGGACTCCGGCGATATAGCCCACTTGTTTGATGAGCGTAACCCCGCGGTAAAAGCCATGTTGAAGATGGCGATTGAAGCGGCGACGCGCGCAGGTAAATACGTGGGCATTTGTGGTCAGGGTCCGTCTGATCATGATGACCTAGCAGAGTGGTTGATGGCACAAGGGATCAGCTCTGTATCACTGAACCCAGATACGGTTGTCGATACGTGGATGAAGCTGGGTACCGTCAAACCTAAGTTCTGATTACATTATTCTCGCCTAAAAATACGAAAGCCTATCTCCTAAAGATAGGCTTTTTTCTCAGTGCGGAATGCGCTTATCAGGCACTTTGTTTTTCTTGCTCCAGCAAGGCTTTCTTGCGCTCTAGTCCCCAGCGGTAACCGCCTAGGCTGCCATCATTTCTCAGTACTCGATGACAAGGAACTAGAACGCCTATTCGGTTTTTACCACAGGCGGTGCCGACTGCTCTCACTGCATTGGGATTGCCAATTTCATTGGCGACATCGCCATAGCTACGTACATCACCGTCTTTGATGCTAAGGAGGAATTGCCAGACTTTAATTTGGAACGCTGTACCGCGCATGTCCAATGGCAAATCGGGTTTTGGAACACCTTGGCTAATGTGGTTATCCAGTGCGGTTATCCAATCATCCAGCTCATGGCTGGTTTGAGCATCGGACGCGGCAAACTGCGCGTTAGGGAATTCTTGCTCAAGCAAGGCAACCAGTGAGGCTTCATCATCACCAAATTGAACACAACACACGCCAATGTCTGTGGCAGCCATCAATAGGAGTCCGAGCTTGGTTTCACGGCAGGTGAAGTAGATGGTTTCTCCTTCGCCACCGGCCTTGTAGGTTTTGGGGTTCATGCCCATTTTGCGTGATTCTTCGCCATAGACGCGACTGATTGAGCCAAAGCCGGAGTCGTAAATCGCATCTGTCACACTGTTGCCTGTTTTCAATGACCGCTTAAAGCGGCGCATGCGAAAGGCATCTTGATAGGCTTTGGGCGAGATGCCAAATGTACTTTTGAACACTTTTTGAAAGCGAGACGGGGACAAGTCCGCCATATCCGCTAACGTTTGTAGGGTGAGCTTGTCTTCACAATGGGCTTCGATATATCGAACCACATCAATCAATTGCCGCGTTCGTGTATCTTGGGTGTCGGTATAGCAACGCTTGCATGGACGAAACCCTGCTTGAATCGCACCTTGGGCATCATCAAAAAATCGCATGTTTTCTGGATTGGCAGCTTTTGATGTACAAGAGGGATGGCAAAACACACCTGTGGTGATCACGGCATAGATAAACCGTCCGTCATAGCGGTTGTCTCGGTTTGAGACTGCGGTTTCCATCTCGCGTTTAGTTAGCATGGTCATTTTCACTCCATCCATTGCGTTGCCCAATGAGTTCTCGCTATCACATCATAGAGCAAGGCAAGGCTCCATCCGAAAATGGTTAGGGAATTATTTATAGACGAAAATGATGCGCAAGAATCGGATGTTTTGTGCTTTTTGAGGGCGTTAATCTGGGAACATGGAATGACGACAGGACCTAAGTGATGACAACAACGATTAGCTCAACCATGTCTGCCAGAGTGTGGTTTTTACTGATCCTTCTCTCCATGCTGTGGGGCGGTTCTTTTTTCTTCGTGGGTGTCGCGGTCGGTGAGTTGCCTGCACTGACGATCACGTTTCTTCGCGTGAGTATCGCCGCTATTGCGCTTTGGAGCTTTGCATTTGCTATCGGTATTCGCCCAAACTTGTCGCGACAAGTTTGGCTCGCGTTTTTCGGAATGGGGATGTTGAATAACGTCATTCCGTTTGTGCTCATTGTGTGGGGACAAACCCAAATTGCGTCTGGGCTAGCGTCAATACTAAACGCCGCAACGCCTATTTTTGCTGTGATTGTGGCGGGGCTTTTGCTGCCTGATGAAAAGCCGACACCACTTAAAATCATTGGTGTCATGATTGGTTTTACGGGTGTGGTGGTGATGATAGGTGTGCCAGCTTTAGGTGGTACAGGTACGCTGCTTGCGCAGTTAGCCATTGTCGGAGCCACTGTCTCCTATGCGTTTGCGGGTGTGTTTGGACGTCGGTTTAAAACCATGAAGATAAACCCGATCATCGTTGCAGCAGGGCAAGTGACAGCATCGTCAATCGTGATGCTTCCTATGACGCTGTATGTGGATGGTGTGATAGGAGTGGGGGAAGTCAACACGCCTGTTTGGGCATCTGTTTTCGCTCTGGCAATCCTCTCAACCGCGGTAGCGTACGTTCTGTATTTCAAAATATTGGAAGTCGCCGGTGCAACAAACGTGCTGCTCGTGACCCTGCTGGTGCCCGTGTCCGCCGTGTTCCTTGGCACGGTTTTTCTGGGAGAATCACTAGACGTTATTCACATTGTTGGCATGCTACTTATCGCGTTGGGGTTATCCGCCATTGATGGTCGACTTTGGCAAGGTGTTAACCATATCAATCGCGATGAAAAGAGCAATTCCCCAAAAAACTAAAAGGCGAGAGCAACACGCTTATACCTGATTGGATCTTCGACTGTCGAGCCTTGAATGTGATGGTGACACAAGCCACTTGATGAGCATTTTTACAAGCTGTTGCTTAGTGACAGGCTTTACTAAGTGATCATCCATAGTGTCGTCAATCGAGAGGAGTGTGTCGCTGGTGTATTCCCCTGATAACGCAATAACCGGAATACCTTGGCTGCATTGTCTGATGGACTTTGTCGCTTCGATGCCATCCATGCCGGGCATTCGGATGTCCATCAGAATCAAATCAAGGCGTTCCATCTTGGCTTTTAAAATCGCTTCTTGCCCTGACGATGCATGGACTACGTCCACCCCTTCAGTGGCAAGGTAGCCTTGTACCAAAAGGCGATTCACCTGCATATCATCAACAACAAGCACTCGCTTACCTATTAGGCAGCCGACTTGGTGCAATCCTCCATCATTGATCACCGTATCAAGGGAATGCAGGAAAGACTCACGATGATTGATACTGTCTATTTTTCCCTGAGCAAGATTGCTAATGATGTAGTTGTCGACGATTGGGTCGCAAGTGTTGGGCTGCGCGAGCAGCCAAATGGGGGTGATTTGCGCTTGATGACCGAGCTCCCCGGAACGAAGTCGTTTTATTATGTCGTTGCTAAATTCAATGTGGTCAGTATCAATGAGGATGAAATCATATGACCGTGTCGTCATCGGTGCGTGTATGGACGTGTTTTCAGATAGCCAGGTTGTTTGAGTGCCAAGTAACAATAACTCAGAAGACAATAACGCGTAGGTGTTGCTGTCACTCACAACGAGGCAAGACTTTCCATTGAGGTTTTGAGTGAGGTTTTTCACCACGGCCGCATTTAGGTTGCTTGTATCTAAGGATGGAAATGTCAGGACAAACTCGGTAAATACGCCCGGGACAGAACGCACCTCGATATTGCCACCAAAGGACTCCATGACGCGTCGACAGTAGGCGAGACCTAATCCGTTGCCTTTGGATTTCCCTTGTGAATAGTATTCATCAAAGATGTGGGCTTGTTGCTCTTTTGAAATGCCGGGGCCCGTATCAATGACCCTTACCTGATGTTTCTCGGTTGTACTGCCAAAACGGATATTCACGTTGCTATTTGGGTGAGAGTCGAAGTAGTAAACCGCATTCTTTAGCAAGTTGAAGATGACAAAGCTGTACAGGGTATCGCTGCCATGGAAGACGAAATCAGATTGCTTATTGAATACCACACGTTGCTTATCCTGCTCACTGTTAAAGCTGAAATCATTGATGGCCTGTGACGTGAGTTCGGCTGCTGAGTAGGTTTTGAATAAACTTGTGCTGATCCCTTCTCCATTTAGCTCACTGAGCATGGCATCTATAAAACGATTCCCCAGTTGTACTGCCTTTTTACCTTCAACGAGTTCATGGTAAATCTTCTGCATTTCAGGTGAGGCAATCGAATGTGGCTCATCTTTATCAATACCAAACATGTCGGCATTGATCCGCTCAAAGTGATAGTTAATTTTTGTTAGTGGGTTTCTGATCTCATGAGCAATAGAACCGGCCAATACATGCGACGTGCGGATTTTTTGTTCTGTGACGATAAAGCGATTAGCAACAGCAAAGAGTTTTTGGAGGCCTAATATTTCTTCGCTGGTGATGAGGGACTCTTTGGGGTTCTTACTGACAACGTATAAATAGACGATGTCATCTTGTTCGTCGGTGATAGGCAGAACCAAAGAGATATCTTTGTTACGCATCTCATTGGCAATTTGCTTGAGCGCGTCTTTGTTGGAAGATTGACTGTGGCTAACCTGATATTCAAGCTCGTCCCTGACCAAAATGGTACGGTTTCCCTGAAAGTACAAGAGGAGCGCAACATTTTCTGCATTTTTGCCCACTGCCTGTATTTGGCCTGACTTGGCATTTAATAGGGTGTTGAGCTTTTCAATGGCGAGTTCTGTGGAGTATCGAAAATCATTCGTAAGCTTACTGATGTTCTCAACAGGGTTGCCTTTCTGGTGGTAAATTAAGTGATTAAATTTACGGAGAAAAAATGCATGTGTTTTAAGCCAAAACAGACCGGAAATCAGAGTGGCAGCAGCGATGGGTGGTGCGATGTTTTGATTCTGACAGAGGTTGGTAATTAGGGTGGCAGGAATAATGTAAAGCATGGCGTTGGAGGAAAAACTTGCCACCTGCAGGCAGACATAGCGAAAGCTATAGAACCTATCGCTGAGCAGCGCATAACCAACCATAAGTGCTTCGACGATTGAGAGCGCGGGAGGAACCCAAGTGACCGAGAAATCGTTAAAGAGAACAGGAATAGCAAAGTGAGCGACAAAGGTGGAGAAAATAAACGCCACCATACCAAATACCATATAGGAGGATTTGACGCGTTTTAGCATGCTCGGGCTTTTGCTGGACAGGATAAAGTTACGTAACGTCAACACGATAACCAGAAATAGGCACGCGAAGAACACCCAAGCCACCGCACCGAAGTGAATGATAAACTGACCGATATCTTCTACGTCTACGCTCACCACACTGAGCCCGGGGGACGTGTTTGTCAGTATGATGGTCAAGACTGAACAACTAAAAATGCACCATTGCCAACGAGATATTTTGTAGCCGTCTTGCTCTGAACGCAGGCGACAAGAAAACAGATAGGCAAAGCAAAAGGCGAGCCCTGAGGCAATGTTTGCGATCATGGCCATCCACAATGCGACCGCTCTTGATGTCTCTACCAATAAATACGATTGAAAGTACGCATTAGAGAGGATCCAAACGGAGATGAACATGGTGTAAAGCGTATAAGGAACGTAAAGCGGCGGAGAGAGCCCAGAACGTTTTTTCGTGAGTGCAATGACAAAATAGGATGCCCACAACATCACGAACAGTGCGATCGAAACCAGAAGTATCGCCACTGAGTTTTCTGAAGAAATCGATACCCAATCAGACATGCTCTTCAGCCTTGATTTGTAGTCTCATCGAAAATTTCGTTTTGACACATACTTCGACGCTTCACTGTATCTTCCATGACTAATAGACAAAATAAAAAGGCGTAAGGGGGTTGGGTATATGGTATTCAATTATTACCTTGCCACGTGTCACCATCCTGATAACTTTTCTCCACGAAATAACTTTTCTTTTTTCTGCGACGTTGATTGATAGGAACCACCGTTGAGGGTTATTGCCTTGAAACAACTTTCACCATGGAATGTTCTGTTGAGTCGAAAGAGATTTGGTATTATCTGTGCGGAAACGGTGAAGCGTATGCACGTTAGGAATGCGATTAGGAGAACGGAATGAGTCTTAAGGGACTGCAAAAATATCTGGCATTGAATCACATTGATTATGAAGAAATCACGGATGGCTTAATGATAAAGCTTGGCTTCCTTGTCGGCCGTGTTCATGTCAAATGGGATGATAGAAAAGACACGTTTAATTTCAATGATAAGTCTCGCTGGGTCACTCAGGCGTTTGTCGTGATACTGATGTTATATTTTCTCCTGACAAATCTTGGTATTTACTCCTCTCTTCAGCTTTACACCTGTGTTGGTGTCACATTGGCCATGCTGGGGATTTTCTCGTACAAAGAGTTCAAAATTCACCAAATTAAAGCGGCCATTTTGAAGAACGTGTTGGCGAAATAGCGAACATTAAGTGAATGTTCCTGCCGATGAGTATAAAGGCTGAACGCTATGCGCTCAGCCTTTGTTGTATATGAATCCCCTCTTCCCCTCGAAAGATTATCTTCCCTGCCAAATGAGTTATTGCGCGGGGTAATTTTCCGTCCTGTTTCACGCATCCTTGGTGCCACTCGCAAATGACATGCCTTAAATATTAGTCTTTCTGTTGTGTGTCGCATCGATAATATTGTGTTCATCATGATGTTGTTTTTCTAACTACATATAAATAAAGACTTTTATATCGCATCTTAAATTCCTGCCCTCGCTCATTGCCTGTATGGATAAGTGGACTGTCTGTTTCATGTTTATGCGACTTACTCCTTAAAGGCGACCAAAATCCTTCACATTCATTTCTTAGCTGAGTCTTTCCCCGACAAAAAAAGGAGAAAGATTGTGATCAAGACAACACTAGTTACCGAGCAGAGCGCAACGCCGGATGAGTTTTGGATGCTGTGGGGAAAAAATCATTACAGATTGAGAAACTGTTGCATGCGATGGCTCAATGGGAATGTTGCGAGAGTAGAAGATGCAATGTCACAGGCGAGAGAAAAAGCGTATCACCACTATTTGCGTCGTAGTGACCAAATCAACAGTCCTTTTTCTTGGCTTTGTAAGCTCACCTACAACATTTGTATCGACATTTTGCGGGACCAGAAGAAACAACTTACTCTCTGTGAAACCGTCTCTCATAGTCCAGACCTATTCTACTTTTCTCACGTCACTACCGAGCCGCTGGAAGACAAAATTCTACGTGATAACACGCTCAATGATGTTCTTCGCGCCTATGAAAGACTGACCCCAGACCTGCAACGCGTCGTGCAGTATCGCTTTGTCGATGAAATGGAATATCCCGAAATTGCCGAGGTTTTGCAGATCTCCCAAGCCAATGTGCGCAAGCGTGTTCAGTTGGCTCGTAAGCAGATCAGAGCATTTATTCATTGAGTCATTCTCTATGCACAATCTACAGCTATTCCGTCAACGTCAGTAAATGGTGAGCCACTGGTCATTGCTAATGGACGCCGCAAGGCATGTCGGGACACTGATAGAAGTGAGAGGGAAGAAAAACATGGCGGTAGAGGCGAGTGAATGCGCTTACTCACTTTGGAAAGGGATAAAGCGAATTTGCGATGAGTTGGTTTGTCACTATGGGCTGCGATGTAAATAAGGCGCGCGATGTAAATTGGAGCATGCGTCGCTGGATAACCCCCCTTAGCGAACAAACCGACACATGAGCACAAATAGTCGTCACAACGTTTCCCTTTCGCCGTCTCAAATGAATAGAGCGTTACATGTTGAAGTGAAAAGTTAATCCTTTTCCGCTTCTGTTTACTGTGCCCGCCTCATTGAACTGGGGCCGGTAATAAGGTGAGACGGATGAAAATTTTACCAGGATGGTTGGCGGCGAAAGGGAAGAAATCGGCCACCGTGGTCAACGTCATTGCTTATCGACGATTTGTGGAAATGATCAAATCAGGGATTGATGAGCTAGCACAGGCGTCATCTGAGCAATTGTCAGATGTGTTGGCGTTATATGTTGAAAGACGTCCCGATAACGCGTCATTGAAAGATGTGCAGACTTACTCCCAGCAAGTGGCGCAAGCAATCGCTGCGCGTGATTTGGTAAATGCTGAACAAGCTTGTGATGCACTCTTGCAGTGCGTGAACAGTATCTCTTCGCCTAAAAAGCCACGTTCTAACTACCAGCTAAAAAAGGTGGCGATTGAGCAAGAAGAGACGGGGTCATCGGTAAAACACATACCCATGATATCTCTGCTACCTCCCACGTACTCGCAATTTAAAACCTTTACGGTTCGTATCGAGCTGGATCTGTATGTGAATGAAGGCGGGGAGCTGGTGGTGGCGTGCGCTAATGTCAGTAAAAAGCGCGCATCAAAACAAGTAAAAGGGCTGACATCTTTGGGGAGAACAACCCAAATTCTTACCTACCAAGCCAACCAATCTGACGATGATTTTTATCGCAAGGCTCAACAGCAGATACAAACGTTTGTTAGCCAGGCGAGAAGTTAACCTGTGAATTAAGACTGATAGGGCATTTCATTATGATCAAGTTCCAAGCACTGATGCAGGCAATACAGAAGAGTATTCATAGTGCCGCGCAAGCTGTTGAGTCTGAGGGAATTAAGCACGTCGACAAATTCTTTGACCAGATACCCAGCGACAAATATCACGCGCACCAAAATCAAGCAAAACGGCTCTCTGAAGCGCATGAAGCCCTCGATCGCCAAGATACGGAAAAGGCGAACTCCTTGCTCAAAGAGTTTAATGAGGTGTCGGAAAGTTCGAAACACATTGCACCCGAGCAAGAGATGATCCATCGCCCGAAAATGGTCGCGATGGCATTTCCTCGACAAGGCAAAAATGGAGAGATAGAAAAAACCATCGTTAATGTACCGCTTATTACTCTTTGCCCCATAAGTAGCCCGCGTATCAAAGAGGTGCATTTTGAAGCGGAATTGGAAGTGACGGCAGATGACAATGATGAACTGCATGTCGCGTTCAGACCGCTAGGTGGAAACCAAGCTGAAAACCAAGTGCGGCCAGATGATACCAACACAAAAATTGCAATTACGCTCGTTGGTCATGAACCGCCGAAAGGGCTACAAAAAGTCATTGAGGGATACGAGAAAGCCTTGCGGGCGCAAATTCCGGGATAAGAGAGTAGTCACATCATGGCAGATGAAAATAAGAACCTGATTTCAATGGCGCAACAGTTTAGTGGGTTACCTATGCGCTCGTTAGTTGGCGCACCGCTGATTGCGGCTGCACAGGCCAATAGTGAAATGGCGTTGGCCCAAACACGTTTTTTGCTGGATACCTGTTTTGAAAAAATACCGGATGGGGATAGCCAACTTTTTAAGCCCATCATGGTAAGCATGACAGTAACGCGGCCCGTTATCGATAGAAACGGTCAACCAGGTGAGGATGTTGAAACGCGCTTTAGTTTGCCGCTAATGACACTTATTCCTCTCAATTCATTAGCGGTTGATGAGGTGAAAGTCTACTTCGAGATGGAAGTGGTAAGTTCATTTAGTAGCGTGAGCAAGAACAGTGAAGACACGAAACGTGATGAGAAGGAAGACTCCTCTCTCTCTCAGCGTTTAGAGACCTCCGAGCAAACAACGGAATTGACGGGCTCAGTGTCGTCTACCTCGAACCATCATGCATCCGGTGAAACAGAGAAAAAACAAAGTAACGCCGCCAAGTATGAAATCACTACACACGCGAGTCAGTTGCCGCTCCCGAAGGGGATTACGGCGGTCATTGATGCGTATACACAATGTATTTCACCCATTCAAAGTCGGGAGTAATACGTAGAGGTATAAAAATCATTTTCTTTGTTTTTAAATAAAAATTTGTGGAAATAAACATTCACTAATTAATAAGTTATACGTCTTTAAGTTATAGAAAACATTTACTGGTTAATAAATTAATTCACGTTCCGTGAGTTATTTAAAAGAGCAACTTCTTTAGATTAATTCTGGAGATTGCGACATAACAAGCCTTTGTTGTTATGTGCGCTTTGAGCGTCTCTAGCTCAAAGCAGAGTTTAATTATTTTCGACATTAAGGATTCTATAATGCCTGATCAAAATCGTGCTCTCGTTTCTATGGCTCAACAGTTTAGCGGCCTTCCAATTAAATCACTGATCTCTGCTCCGCTTTTGGCAGGTGCAGAAGCCAACGCCAAAATGGCTCTGACGCAAACACAGTTCCTGTTGAGCACTTGTTTTAACGTCGAAGAAGCTGACGGCAATACAACGTACACGCCTATCATGATCAACATGAAGCTAACACGTTCAGTGATCAAAGCGAACGGTGAAGCGGGTGACCCGGTAGTTACTGATTTCAACCTGCCTCTGATGACCATCATGCCTTTGAACTCATTGGCTGTTGACGAAGTTACCGTTAACTTTGAAATGGAAGTGAAAAGCTCGTTCTCGAACGACAAAGAGACTTCAGCGGAGTCAGAAAGTGCTGCGGAAGGTTCGTTCTCTGCGAAGGTTGGTTATGGTTGTTTCTCTGCAGAAGTGAGCGGTTCGGTTTCCTCTAAGAGCAAATCAGCGTCGTCTGAGAAGTCGCACTATGAGAAGTCAAACTCTGCAAAATATGACATTCACGCTCACGCGGGCCAATTGCCTTTGCCAGAAGGTGTTACCACCATTATCCAGGCCTTTGCCCAGAACGTTACGCCTATCCAGCTGAAAGATGATGGAGACGCTGGTCAAAACCAGAACGGCGGTTAATAAGCGACAGTCGTCCGTTTTACTTTTCTTTAAACTCACGCCTCGGTTATTTGCCGGGGCGTTATTAGGGAATAATTTATGTCAAACAATACAACCATTAATTGTCCAGCATGCCAATCTCCCATTGCGATTGAACCTAAATTGCTAATGAGTGGATTTAAATTTCAGTGTGCGAACGTTAAGTGCAATGCATCAGTCAGTATCAGCACTGAAAGCCGTCAAGTAGCGAAGAGTGCCTATGGTAAGTTTGAGCAATTAAAACGTGAACTCTAAGTAATATATTGTGGATATATTGCGGATATGCGCTTTTTCGTTTGATTTCATTTCGAGCAAATAAGGCGATAAATAATGAAAACACTAAGAAAACGATGGACGAAGTCGTTATTTTTGTTCTGGACGGTATCTTCTTTTTCGTTGGCAGAGCCAACTATTCACCAATTTCCCACCAAGCTTATAAAAGTCATTAGTGGGGATACAGTTCGCGTGTTGCTTGAGGTGTATCCCCACCAATATACGGTTGTTGATTTGCGGCTTTATGGTATTGAGGCTCCTCAAAACCAGCAGGGCGAAAAACATGGGGCTCCTATTTCTGAATGTGAAATCGCATTGGGTAAAGCGGCGAAGCAACATGTAGCCAAATTGCTGCGTCGCGCTGATTCGTTGCGGGTCAACAACATCGATCCAAAAATGCTCAACCATGCTGGAGAAATGGTGGGTGACTTGTGGTTCACTAATGATGGAATAGAAATGAGCGTAGCGGAGTACTTGCTAGAGCAAAATTTGGTTGCACCATACTTTGGCGAAAAGCGGAGCATATGGGACTGCGAAACACCAGATACACCGAAAAAGTCTGACGCAATAGCGACAAGCACATGACATACAAATGTGTTCACAAAAAGCGGCCTAATCCGTCTTAGATATGTGAACTGACGATGCAACGTATTCGACAATTTGGAACCCCCTGCCAGCAATGGCGCGTTGAAATGACTGCCTTAATCCCATTGCTGGGGTGGCAGACCAGTGCAGGGGGTTCTTCCTATTACTCATCAGATGAGCGGGTGCTTTGTCGCCTCACTTCATGCTTACCAATTGTCAACATGACTGAAAATAGTTGTCACACCGTTATTTGACTGCCGTCTTATTAATACAACCAACAATTATCCCTATCGCGACTCTTTGTGAGTTGCCGTGCAGGAAGGAGCGTTACTTTGGCGGAATTCGCTTTATCGTTTGAACACCTGATTGAAGACGTTTTTGAAGTCGATTCGTTAGACAGCCGATTAGAACAATTGCCGCTCGGCCGTTTAGGGGATCAAGCTGGTGCGTGGAAACTTGCACTTATCGAAGCTGGCTGGCAACGGGAAGAATTCGATTTACTCTTTCGCGAATGCTATCGAGCAAATGTTTGGTTGGTGTTACGTGCTAATGACATTCATAGCCAAGCCATTGCGGACTCACTGTTTCGTTACGCCTCCTATGCGCATTGCAGTCACGCTGTCCGTTTGATGCAAGTGACACTTGGCTTGCCGGCGACGGGGAAAATGTCTGATACCGATATTGATTATCTCAACGTGATTGATGAAGACAGTTTCTACCTTAAATTTGGTCGCGGGAAGATTGCCAAAATGTCAGAAAATCTGAGGTATCGCTTTGACTCAAGCAAGGCATGCGATGAGTTTGAGCCGATAGTTACCTTGATGAAGCCAGGGAGTCTGACATGAGACGTAAAGACAACCTAAAAGTGATTTTCAAACGGCCAGGCTTTTTTGGAAGAATGCGGTCAATTGTGCCTCATTGGCTGATGGTGTTGGGGGCGGGAGCCATTGTCATCAACCTTGCTTTGGGGGAGGTTGGACTCGGTATTGTGAGTGTCTTTCAAGACATCCAGAGCGCGCATCCTCAAGAACATATGACGAAGGAAAAATTGACGTGTGTTGATGATAAGTTCACTGAGTCAGGCGCAGAGCCCTATACCCAGTGTGTTAACCAGTTGGGTGAATTGGTTGAAAGAAACTGATGGTTCATGGTGGGCGAAAAAGTGACGAGGTGTTACCTGATGTACTTACAGGATGGTGTGTGGGCTGATGCAAAAATGCGCAATTTGCGCATTTACCGTGACTCGTGCGGAAAGTCCTTAGAGTGAAATAAATGTTTGTCCCAACAACGTACTAATTCGCTTTTCTACGCTGACGACTAGCGATAGTATTCGAAGCATTCATCAGTTTCGTCGTGTGTGTACGATGAGCTAACCGCGCAACGACACTTCTCTGCAACCTGTTACGTTTTTGGGCCTCTAATGGCCGTTTTTATTTGATCGAGATTTAGGAGAGATAGCCTTGCATTACTATCGCTGGTATGCGGTATTTACCCATGCAAACGCTGAAATCGAGCTGTGTGAACAACTTTTGGACATGGGCTATGAAGCCTATTTACCGCTTAGAACAGTCAGAAAAACGGTAGACGGGAAGAAAAAGGTCGCGACCGAGCCTTTGTTCAAATCACACGTGTTTGTTCAAACCAAACCTGATGGCCTTGAGGCCATAAAAGCACTGCCGGATTTTTCTCATTTCGTGCGCTTTAATCAATATCTGGCGTCTATTCCTGCTACTCACATTGTTAAAATCAAAACGATTCTTTACTACTATGAGGAGTCGACATCTATCGCCAGTTCGTTAGCAAATGGTGTGACGGTTGCAATCGTCAATGGCTCATTAAAAGGCATGACGGGCATTTTATTGGACGATGAAAACAACCGTAAAATCGCCATGGAAATTGGCCAACTAGGGCGCTGCGTATTGGTCGATGTACCCAAAGCGAGCGTTGTCCGAACAGAAATATCTACGCCTGCTTAACTCCCTCTAAGCACTACTTTACGAGTAGTGCTTACATAACGCCTTCTGAAAACCTCGCTTTTTTTGTTACTCTTTCTGCACAATGTTTAACCAAGGAACGGTCAAGTGCTTTTTATCAAAGGTTCGCGATTTACTGCTGATCGTGCGTGGGGCGCGCTAGATATTGCAAATATGAAGGGTATAACAACCCGTCTGCATTGGACCGACAAACCCTACAAATGGCATATCAATGACGGTGAAGAAGTCTTCGTTGTGCTCGATGGAGCCGTTGAAATGCATTATCGCAAAGATGGCGAGACTTGTTGTGAAGTGATGGGTGTCGGCGATATCTTTTATGCAAGTGTCGGTACTGAACACGTGGCAAAGCCCTTAGGTGAAGCGAGAATTTTGGTGGTCGAAACGGCCGGTTCGGTGTGACACTTACCGGTTGCTTGATTGAGGTCGCAGACTTGTGGTCAAAGTTTGCTGTCAATCATTTTCACTGTAAGATTATGATTTATAAGGGATGTCATGTAAGTGTCGTGGCGGTGTCGTGGCCGACAGTGCTTATTTTTCGGTAGGTTAGTTGGCAAACAGCAGAAAGGAAATACCAATGATTATCAGGAAATTACGACTACAGCGTGGTTGGTCTCAAGAACAGCTTTCAGAGATGAGTGGGTTGAGTGTTCGCACAATTCAACGTCTCGAAAGAGGAGACAAAGCGGGATTAGAGTCGCTGAAATCGTTGGCTGCTGTGTTTGAAGTTCAAATAACCGACTTACAAAAAACGGCGGAGCCAGACATGACAGATGAAGTGAAATACACCGAAGAAGAAGAGCGTGTGATGAACCAAGTGCGAGATATAAAAGGGTTTTACTCGCACCTTGTCACCTATGTGCTGGTGATTGGCATGCTGTTTGTGATTAACCTGCTTACGAGCCCTGAATACATTTGGGCATGGTGGCCAGCCATGGGCTGGGGTATTGGTCTTGTCGTTCAAGCATTGAATACATTTGATGTGCTGAATTTCTTTGGCCCAGAATGGGAAAAGAAACAGATTGAAAAGCGGCTGGGGCGAAAGCTGTAGTCAAAATCCAAAATCCAAAAGCCAAAAGCGTAACAACCTTGAAGCCAGCATTTTGCTGGCTTTTTTGATCGTGAATGCAGGCGTTTTCGCTACCGGAAACGTGGTGTGGCTATTTGCTTTATATCGAGGGTGTGAGGCGTTACAAGAATTAACTGATTTGGTCGAAATTGATGTGACTGAACGGTGATGTTTACGTATCTACTTAGATGTATTGCGGGGCATTTTAAGACGCCGCTATATTCACAGGCGATAAGTCGAGGTGAATAAGCAAGGGGATAGAGTAGGCCTTCTCCCCTTGCTGATGAGCGTCACTTTTCGATGTGAGTGGCGTTGCTGCTCTGCAAGCATTCAGGCTTTTCGAGTTGGCCTGAATGCACATTCTCCTTCGTGGATTTGTAGCAGCGACTCCCCCTACAGTGGTTCTGCTAGTCAACCCCCGGCGTTTCCTCCTTGGATGCCGGGATTTTTTTATACCATTTCTTCTAACGTGGCTTCAGTGACCTTCACCCTCGCAATGCGGTTGTGGTCGATAAGCAGGATTTCAAAGCTCCACTGACCATGCTGAATCACCTCGCCTTCAGCAGGAAGTCGGTCGACCAACCAAGTCAGCATGCCATTTAACGTTTGGAAGCCTTCTTGATCTTCGCCATCCAGTGCATTGATATTCAACCTGTTTTTGAACTCACTGATTGGGATCAGAGCATCCATCACCCAGCCGCCTTCGGGCAACTCTTTTACCCATTGTTCCTGAGGTGATAAAGACAGCTCACCGGCAATGGCTTCCAGCAAATCATAGTGAGTAACCAGACCTTGAATGTCGCCATATTCATCGATGATGAAGGCCATTTCCGCGCTGTGTGTTTGCAGGTGGTTCAACAGCGTTAAGCCTTTCATTGACTCAGGCACGTACAGCGGCTGTTTCACGAGCTTGACAATAGAAGGTGTGCTCAGTTCATTGGAGCTGCTAAGCAGCATCTTTGCTGACACTGTACCTACGACGGTATCAAGGTTGCCGCGACACACAGGAAAAACACTGTGCTTGGTGCCGCGAATGCGTTTAAGAAGCACATCAACCGGCTGTTCGATATCTAAATAATCGATATCGCGTCGCGGTGTCATCAACGAGCCCACTAAACGGTCATTGAGATGGAGAATGTTTTTAATCATCTCTTGCTCGCGCGGTTCAATCGCGCCGGATTCTGAGCCTTCATTGACGATGGCTTGGATATCGTCTTCGGTTACCACATCGTCATTGTCGTTGTTAATGCCTAATAGTTTCAGCAAGGTTTGGGTCGAGAAACTCAGCAGCAAAACGAATGGCCGTGTGATAATGGATACCCAATGGATCGGAAGAGCAACCACCATGGCAATGGCTTCAGCCTTTGATTGTGCGATACGTTTAGGAACCAGTTCGCCGACAACAATGGCGAAGTAAGTGATACCTACCACCACGATAGCGGTCGAGAGGATATTGGCCGTGTCCGCATCTAGCCCGTTTAGAACCATAAATTCAGCAAATGGCACAGAGAGCGTCGCTTCACCGACAATACCGCTTAAAAGACCGATAACGGTGATGCCGATTTGAATAGTCGAAAGGAAGGTATTAGGGCTTTCTTTGAGTGCTAAAGCAGTGGCTGCTGCTTTGCTGTTTTCGGCGAGTTTTTTAAGCCGACTGGCTTTTGATGCGACCAGAGCGATTTCTGACATCGCAAACAAACCATTTAGAACAATTAAACCAACAAGTAAGAGAACATCCATAAAGTATTAAATTCACGTAATTAACAGCCGTCAGAATAATCCGGAATGTAATTATGGAATGTGACAAAATGAATAATTTTGAAGCAAGAACCGTAAGGAATTGTAAGGATTGTTGGTAGAGAGATAAAAAAACAGCCTGAATAGGCTGTTTTTTTGATTTTCTATTCGTTATGCAACGTTTAGCATCTTTTGTTGATGCGCGAGGTACTCATCGTAAGTACCTTGGAAGTTGTTCAACTTCTTATCTTTGATTTCGATGATTGATGTTGCCAGAGATGATACAAACTCGCGGTCATGGCTGACGAAAATCAGTGTGCCTGGGTACACTTTCAGTGCGCTGTTCAACGCTTCAATTGCTTCCATGTCCATGTGGTTCGTTGGTTCGTCCATTACCAAGACGTTGATGTCTTGCATCATCAACTTACCGAAGATTAAACGGTTCTTTTCACCACCTGAACAGTTCTTGGCTTTTTTGTTGACGTCATCTTCGGTGAACAGCAAACGGCCTAAAATCGCACGAACAATCAGGTCGTTGTGCTTTGCGGTACGCCATTGTGAAATCCACTCGAAAATGGTCATGTCGTTGTCAAAATCAGCAGTGCTGTCTTGAGGGCAGTAGCCGAAGGATGCGTTTTCCGCCCACTTCACTACACCTTGCGTTTGTGAAAGCTCGTTGACAAGGCAGCGAAGCAGGGTGGTTTTGCCAACACCGTTCTCACCGATAACAGCAAGACGCTCACCCGCTTCCAGCAGCAGGTTACCTTTTTCGAACAGCAATTCGTCTTCATACGCGTGACCGAGGTCTTGCAGTTCCAACGCTTGGCGGTGCAGCTTTTTGCCTTCGCCAAAGTCGATAGAAGGGCTGATGCGGCTAGATGATTTCACTTCATCCAGTTTGATTTTGTCCATACGCTTAGCACGAGAGCTTGCTTGCTTTGCTTTAGACGCATTCGCACCAAAGCGGTTTACAAAGTCTTGAAGCTCGCTGATCTCTGCCGCTTTCTTCGCGTTGCTGGAAAGTAGCTGTTCGCGGATCAAACCTGACGCTTCAATGAAGTAGTCATAGTTACCCGGATAGATACGCAGTTCACCGTAGTCAATGTCTGCCATGTGGGTACACACGGTGTTTAAGAAGTGACGGTCGTGCGAGATGATGATCATGGTGCACTTACGTTGGCTAAGCTCTTCCGCCAGCCAGCCGATGGTGTGGATATCCAAGTTGTTGGTTGGTTCGTCCAGCAGCAGAATATCTGGGTTAGCAAACAGTGCTTGAGCAAGAAGCACACGTAGCTTCCAACCCGGCGCAACGTGTTGCATCAAACCAAAGTGAAGGCTCTCTTCGATACCTGCTTTGATCAAAATGTCACCCGCGCGGCTTTCTGCCGTGTAACCGTCCATTTCCGCGAATTCGCTTTCAAGCTCAGCGACTTTCATACCGTCTTCTTCGCTCATTTCTGGCAGAGAATAGATACGGTCACGCTCTTGTTTGATTTCCCACAGTTTCTTGTCACCCATGATCACCACGTCGATAACGTTGTGGCTTTCGAAGGCGAACTGATCCTGGCTTAGTACGCCAAGCTTCAACCCCGGGGTAATAGACACGTTACCTGAGCTCGGTGTCAGCGCGCCACTTAGGATCTTCATGAAGGTTGATTTACCACAGCCGTTTGCACCGATTAAACCGTAGCGGTTACCGTTGCCGAACTTCGCAGAGATGTTTTCAAATAACGGCTCAGCGCCAAATTGCATGGTGATGTTAGCTGTCGAAATCAAAGAAGTATTCCTAGGTGTTTGAATGAGTTGTTCTCTACGCCAGTTGCTGAACGTGAGTAAATAGGCGGCGAATTATACAGACTAATGCGGCAAAGAACAGATGTGAGAGTAAGATCACGTCTTAAGATTTTGTGAGATTTACTTTCAACGCTGTCTGGCGGGAGATTGGCAATAAAAAAGCACCGTATGCAGGCCACAGACGGTGCTTAATATCCTACTTAGATCATACTGATTTTCAGTGGGTTATGCTGTTACTTCACTTTCCAACTGATGGTTTCACCCGCACGGATTGGCACAACAATATCAGCACCAAAAGGCATAGTTTGTGGCACAGACCATTCTTCCTTGGTCAGTGTCACTGTGTCAGTGTTGCGTGGGATACCGTAGAAATCTGGGCCGTTAAAACAGGCAAATGCTTCCAGATTGTCCAGCTTGCCTTCTTGCTCAAACACTTCAGCGTAAAGCTCAAGTGCCGCGTGTGCCGTGTAAGAGCCTGCGCAACCACAAGCAGACTCTTTCGCGCCTTTAGCATGCGGTGCAGAGTCGGTGCCTAGGAAGAACTTCTTGCTGCCGCTCGTCGCGGCTTCTACCAATGCTTTTTGGTGCGTATTGCGTTTTAGAATTGGCAGACAGTAGAAGTGAGGTTTAATACCACCAACCAGCATGTGGTTGCGGTTAAACATCAAATGATGCGCCGTGATGGTTGCTGCTACGTTATCGTTCGCATTCTTCACGAAGTTTGCCGCGTCAGCGGTAGTGATGTGCTCCAGCACGATCTTCAAGCCTGGGAAGTCGTTCACGATCGGTGCCAAAACCGTATCGAGGAATTCTTTTTCACGGTCGAAAATATCAACGTCGTGCGTGGTCACTTCACCGTGAACCAGAAGCAGCATGCCGACTTCTTGCATCGCTTCCAACACAGGGTAGATATTCTTCGCAGAGGTTACACCTGAATCAGAGTTTGTGGTGGCACCTGCTGGGTAAAGCTTGGCAGCAACAACCGCACCGGATGCTTTCGCTTTTTTGATTTCGTCTGGTGACGTGTTGTCGGTCAGGTAAAGGGCCATTAATGGCTCAAACTGAGCAGAAGGTTTTTCCGCCATAATGCGCTCGCGGTACGCAAGGGCCATTTCAGTGTTTGTAACAGGAGGAACGGTGTTTGGCATGATGAGTGCGCGACCGTTGTAACGGCTGATGTCGCGGACGGTATCTGTCAGTACTTCGCCATCGCGAAGATGTACGTGCCAGTCGTCAGGGCGAGTGATTGTTAGTGTGGTCATTAAGGCGTCCCTCCATAGCAAAAATATCGGATTGGCGCCTGCTAGCAAGGAATGAGAAAAGAAACGCAAACGCTTGCGCTCAGGCGGCAGGATGATAGAGGAAAAGCCTTCATATTTCACCCCTTTTTATCGGTGTGATGTCAAACGATGGGAAAGAACACGTGCAGTAGCGTGTTGAAAAGTAAGGTGCGAACTGCAATCAAAATAAGGGTTAACAGACGATAGAAGAGTGGCTTACTTTATTGGCCAGAAAGGCGGAATGATAAATCGGGTTTGGTTAAAACCACCCAGCAATCGCTTTACTGATGAGTGGCCAGATTTGACCAAGTTAACCTCATAGGCATTCAGTTTGACGGTATAGTCGACCGTTGCGTGGCCGGATTGACCGACATAAGTGAGATAGATGTTGTCATCGCGTTCAAAACAAACATAGTTCCACAACTCTTCTTCAATTATTCGATCCATTGATGGCCCTCGGTACTTTCCTGCATTTCATGCCCTCGTCGTTGGCGAAAAACGCCACTTGTTGATCAAATTGAGCTTTCCCTAACCACTCACCCAAAACACGCCAACGATACCCCTTCTTTCTCGTAAACCGCCTTAACCGTTGGGTGTTTGGCCATCTCGCGAAGGTACCTGACGAGGTTTGGACATTGTTTTTTGGCGTCTTCGATGTTCGGTAGCCAGCCGCAGAGCATAACGAGGAAAAAGTCGCAGGCTGAAATCTGCTCCCCCAATAAATACTTACCTTGTTGCAATTGCTTATCGAGCACACTAAGCGCGTTACCAATCTGGACGCGCTCTGCGGCTTTAACTCCGTTTATCGCCGTTTCGTCAGTGGTGTGTCTTTGCGGATAGTAGTAAACCAGAAGCGCGGTTTGCAGTGTATTGTTCAAATAGGCCAACCATTGGAAAAACAGTGGCCGTAATGGGGAGCCTAAAGGTGGCATCAATTGATGCTCTGGGTGCTGTTCACATAGGTGAATACAAATGGCAGGGCTTTCGAATATCGCTTGGCCATTGTGGACCAAAGTAGGCACGCGCCCTGCTGGATTGAGTTTCAAGTAAGACGCCGATTTTTGCGCATTTGCCTTTCTATCCACCAACACCAATTCGTAGTCGAGCCTCATATGATGCAAAAGCATATGCGGAGCAATACTGGCGTTGTTTCTTGCGTAGTAGAGTTGGTACATCAAACATCCTTGAACGAAATACTGACTAGGTGAATTTACATGAAGCTGGGTTACAGCAAATCATAGTCGCGAATAAACTGGCTCATGTGATCTGCCACTGACGCATGCTCGCTTTCAATCGGGTGTCTGGCACAGCCTTTACCTTGGATCTTGAAGGTGTGGCGATAAACCTTGGCTCTACCAAGGGCGTGCAGTTTTGCAATCGCAGCGTCTGCCGCTTCTTCTAGCTTTTGGGTAGGGACAGCCAACAGGATATTCACGTCGTCATGATCGCCATTTGGGTTTCGATAGTGGGCCACAATCTCTTCAACAAACGCTACCATCCGCTGTGTCCACGCTTGTGTAAACTCGGTTAGAGATTGCCATGACTCTTGCGCCTGTAAAGGTGTATTGAAGTCGTTTGTGCCAATTTCAATGACTACTAGGTTGGGTGTTTTCTCTGTGTAGTGGGTGTCATCGTTTTCGATAGCACTCGCTTTAAAGGCAAAATCTGGTATGTGTTGATGCGGCGCAGTACCGTTCCAGTTTCTGATCAATCCCATGCCGGAGTATGAGACTTGGGCAAGACTCGCACCCAGACGTCTCGCCGTTTGATACGGAAAAGCCAATCGCGCGTTAGACGTGTCGAACACTTCTTCCGTCGAGCATTCGATGGTGTTGGACTCGCTGGCATAGCCTGCGCTCATGGAATCCCCGATAAACAGAATATGTGGTTGGTGGTCTTTGGGATGCGGTTCAAATTCCCCATCGTGATGGAATGCGAAGAGGGTACAAAATGACACGTAATTCTCAGTGCGTTTTATGAGCTCGATAGTTACCGCTGTTGATGTGTCGGCTTCTATTAACGCAAACGTTTCTCGTATTCCTTGAGGGGAAGTGGTGATTTTTTTAGCAAGTTTGCCGTCAACCAGCACATCAAAACCATCACCACATCCTTTAAGTTCAATGGCCAGATACTGCCCTACAAACCGACATTGAAAGTTTATGCCCGGCCAATTACATCTCACAACACCCGTGTCATTGTCTCGAACGATTCGTCCTTCATAACGAACATGCTTATGTGTGGCAGGATCGGTGATTCTTTTTTCGTTCGAGATAATGCGCGTGTGTTCCATTTTTTGGCGGCTCCATGGTAAAGACGTTTGCGTGAACGCTAGACCATGGATATTACCGCCAAATTTTGGCAATACTTTGACTTACATTGTTTTTGTGTCTTGAGCGGGGTTTTTCGTCAGAAGGTGCTTCACCATTTTGTTCACCGCATTCATCTGAAGCCCTGATTTATAGGCGTAGTCATATCGCGTATATCCCCACCAGTCCCAGCAGCCTTTCGGGTTCATCATCAGGCGGGTTTTCGCTTGAGGGTAGAGGACGATGATGTTGTTGGCATCCGCCCATTCGTTGATACCGACTTCAGTCGGGTATTCATCTCCTAGCGTGTCTTTGTTTTGCTGGCAACCGTGAAATGCTACATGCACTTTGCAACCGCTCTGAGTAGAGCAATTTTGAGGGATAAAGACATAGCCTTGCTCATCCATACTTGTCAATGTGGAGTCGATAAACGGGCGTTGATCGAACAGTGATAGTTTACCCGGTTGGCTAGGTGGCGAATCTTTCAATGGGCCAACCACCCAAGACAGCATTTCTTTTGCACTGTCGTAATCACAATCGTTGATGTACGGGCTTTTTGTTTCGCTGCATGGGCTGCCTACATCATCTGTTACGAACGCATGCCCGGCAGGTATGTTTTTCACAAAGTTGATGTTTTTTTGAGGGCCGACTTCTTGGTAATAGCGGTGAACGGTTTCCATCGTAACAGGCTTGACGGTCGGGTCTTCAGTTCCGCTAAATAACCACACCTTCTGTTTAGCGATGTTGCTAATGCTGTCAATTTTCCCCTGTTTTTCGTGCCTCTTCGTCAGGGACAATAGGGTATCGAGGTCGGCTCCTTTCTCCATGCAATGATAGGCGCGACCGGCATTGGTCAGACTGGCTAGTGGATCGGTAGGGTCAAAGCTCAGTACATTGACGCACTCATACGGGATGCCGGCGATAACACCTACGCCGCTTACTTCCGAAGAGAATGCCACGCCATATTGCACGGCCATTGCACCGCCGGATGACAAACCAGAAACGGTCACAGATTCGCTATCCGCGCCGAGCTGAGGTAAAGCATTGGTGTTTTCCTTGTCTGCTGCATGCGCAAAGACGCTTAGCATTGCGGTGGTTAACAGAACTGCAATTGGAATGTTTTTCATCTTGGCCTCATAAATTAAAAAAGCACGACGACTTTTCTGTGCCACAGAGAGAAAACTAATAACACTCTGATACGTTGTGAATTTCGACACGAAATGTATAGTTTTTAATGCATGTCGTGTCAATTCTGCCTGACTATTTGCGGGGTCGTGTTTTTGGTTCTGGGCTGCCCGTGGCAAAAGGCTGCAATATCGTTCAATACCTCACACACCAATTTCTCTACGCTAACACCAAGCGAATGAGGAAGCATGATGAACAGTATTCTTTGGGCAATGACAGTTTTTGCGTTTGTGGGGGCAGTTACACCGGGGCCTGTGAATATCCTGGCAACGAGTACTGCTGTGAATTTAGGGATGCGTGCTGCCATCTCACATGTATTGGGGGCATCGCTCGCTTACGCCTTTGTGGTGTTTTGCAGTGGTTCAGCCATGCATGTGTTGATGGCATTTATTCCCTCAATGGCTCTATCAATGAAACTGGTGGGCAGTGCGTATATTCTCTACCTTGCGTACAAAATTTTCCGCGCGCCGTCGGAAGGAATCCGGCTTCAACAGAATACCAAAGGCAGTGCTTGGACAGGTGCGGTGACTCAGCTAATTAATCCGAAAGCTTGGCTAGTGGCGATGTCGGGGATCAGTCTGTTTGTTGTTAATGGCTCTGATTACAACCAGTTGTTGTTGATGTTTACGTCTGTTTCACTGGTTATCTGCGTGATAGGGGTCGGAGTCTGGGCAGTGATTGGGACGGTATTGGCAAAGTTTCTTGAAAATCCTGTCTACCACCGCCATTTTAATCAGAGTATGGCGATATTATTAGGCATATCTGTCGTGTCACTTTGGTAGAGGGAGGCTTAGGTTGGCGAAATGAAAAAGGATTTAACGGCGCATTTTAAAAAAAGCACATTGCTTCCTTGGATTGAGATGCGTGTTGCTCATCAAAGTTGCGCCTGTTATGAGCCGCACTCTCACGATGAATTTTCCTTTGGTATTATTCAACAAGGCACGGCGACCTATCAAAATCGGAATGCGTCTTACCATATTGCGCAGGGCGATATTGTGACAATTAACCCCAACGATGTGCACTCCTGCAATCCCAATGCTGGCACTTGGTCATACAGCATGCTGTTTGTTGACGCTATGCAAATGGGCATCATTCAAGAAGATGTGCTCGGCGAAAGTCGTCGTGATTATGTTCCCTTTCCCAATGATGTTGAGCGTGATGAACGTATTAGACGTAAATACCTGCATCTTTTTCAATCGCTTGAAGATGAGAGTGATGTGTTTGACGCCGAAGTGGCGTTGTATGAGTTTGTGGAAACCGTGATGGCCGGTGGGGCACTGAAATCGATTGAACGGCGTCATGATTTGCCGACCCTTTGTTGGGTGAAAGACAAGCTATTGGATAACTTCCAGCAAACGCAGCAATTGGAAGAACTGGCTAATGAAGCGGGCATGAGTCGCTATCAACTACTCCGTGCGTTTAAAGGGCAATTCGGTTTACCGCCTAATGCCTATTTAATGGACGAAAAGATCAAGCGAGCTAAGGTGATGTTGAGAGCAGGGGAAGGCATTGCGGATGTCGCTCTGCAATTAGGCTTTTCCGACCAAGCGCATTTTCAGCGTCAGTTTAAAAAGAAATTGGCGGTGACGCCCAAGTACTATCAATCCCATTTTGTATCGAAGTAGCCTAGTGTCGATATAACGCGGGAAATGAAAAAGAGTCCTCAACGGACTCTCCTTCATAGGGGGAACGGATTTTAGTCTTCTGACGTGGCACCGATTTTGTGAATAGCGAGATCAGCACCTTTGTACTCGTCTTCATCGCTAAGGCGGATGCCTGATACTTTGTCGACGGCCGTGTAAACAATCCAACCGCCCACGAATGCAACCACAACGCCAGCGATAGTACCGATGATTTGCGACATCAGGCTAACGCCGCCCAAACCGCCCAGTGCTTCGGTACCGAAAATACCGGCTGCAATACCACCCCAAACGCCACAGACGCCGTGAAGCGGCCATACACCTAATACGTCATCAATCTTGAAACGGTTCTGGATCAGGGTAAACAACCAAACGAACAGAACCCCTGCGATACCGCCTGTGATCAACGCACCGATGGGGTGCATGAGATCGGAACCCGCACACACGGCGACCAAACCTGCAAGTGGACCGTTGTGTAAGAAACCTGGGTCATTTTTGCCTGCAATGAGTGAGGTGATAATGCCGCCCACCATTGCCATCAAGGTGTTAACGGCAACTAGACCACTTATGCCGTCCATGGTTTGTGCTGACATGACGTTAAAGCCAAACCAGCCGACAGTCAGGATCCATGCGCCTAAAGCAAGGAAAGGGATGTTTGATGGAGCAAATGCAACTAAGCGTCCACCGCGGTAGCGACCGTTACGTACGCCCAGAATCAAAATGGCGGCAAGGGCGATCCAACCGCCAACAGCGTGAACAACCACGGAACCCGCAAAGTCATGGAATGGCGCACCAAAAGTATTGTTTAGCCAGTCTTGAAAGCCGTAGTTGCTGTTCCAAATCAGTCCCTCAAAGAAAGGATAAACAAACGCGACGATTGCGGCAGCGGCGACCAACATAGGTGCGAATTTGGCGCGCTCAGCTACACCGCCGGAGATGATGGCAGGAATGGCGGCGGCAAAGGTCATTAAGAAAAAGAATTTAACCAACTCATAGCCACTGCCTTCAGAAAGTACGCTAGCACTGCTGAAAAAGGTCACATCATAGGCAACCCAGTAACCGATAAAGAAATAGGCAATTGCTGAGAAACCAAAATCGGACATGATCTTGGCTAGCGCATTGACCTGATTGCGGTGTCTAACGGTGCCGACTTCCAAAAAGGCAAAGCCTGCGTGCATGGCTAGTACCATGATGGCACCAATCAAAATAAACAGTGTGTTGGCACTTTCTGATAGCGTTTGAATCGCGCTACTGATGTTATCCACGTTAATTTCCTCTACTTCCTTGAGAATGTATTTGCTTCCAGCGGTAGGGGTTAAAGCACAAAGTGTGCCGGAATGTCCCAAACAAGTGCAGGGATACACCAAATCAGTGCGGTGGAATGCTAATGCTTTGAGGTATAAGGAAAATGCAGGGCGTGTTTTTTGCCTCTTGATTGGACATCATGGCGATGAAAGGAGACGTGCGGTGGGCAATATTGGTGCAATTACTTTGTCATCAATGCACTGAGATGGTGCGTTGGGTATCGAAAGGGTACCAATCCCACGGACAAGTTGCGGTTTTTGATACCGTCATATTGTCCGTGAAAAGGGCTGAATTACGCGTTGAGTGCTTGGCGAATAAACCCATTGTTTGCGTCGAGCTTGGCCTTGGCTTGTTCTGCAGACAAGTTTGCCAACAGCATGAGAATAGCCGTTTTACAATGGCGGCCACAGGCGTTTAGTGCGCTGTCAGCCTCTTCCGCTGACACGCCAGTTGCTTCTACCACAATGTTAGTTTGGCGTTGAATGAGCTTTGCATTAGTGGCTTCTACATCGACCATAAGGTTGCCAAAGACTTTTCCGCTTCGGATCATCGCGCCTGAAGTCAGCATATTCAGCACCAATTTTTGTGCCGTGCCGGCTTTCATTCGCGATGAACCTGTGACGACTTCTGGGCCAACAACTGGCGTGATGGCGATATTGGCTTCATCTACCATGGTACAGACGGGGTTACAGGCGATGGCCACCACGGTAGAACCGATGGATTTGGCGTATCTCATGCCGCCAAGCACATACGGCGTGCGACCACTGGCCGCGATGCCCACCACGACGTCTTTGTCAGTCAAAGCGAGGTCGATAAGGTTTTGTTTGCCGAGCTCTGCATTGTCTTCCGCATTCTCAACGGCTTTTAAAATCGCTGGATGCCCTCCGGCGATGAGGCCCACGACCATCGCAGGATTGGTGCCGTACGTCGGCGGACATTCACTCGCATCAAGAATACCCAATCGGCCAGAGGTTCCCGCCCCCATGTATATCAGTCGTCCACCGTCAGCGAATGCGTTGGTGATGGCATCGACAGCTAGCGCAATGTTCGGTAATTCGGCTTCGACGGCGAGCGCGACTTTTTTATCTTCGTCATTGATCACTTTCAGCATGTCGAGTGTGGACAGGGTATCAATCTCTGCACTGGCAGGGTTGCGGCTTTCTGTCACCATCTTGGTAAGGTCTATTTTCATCGGTAGCGTACTCAATCTATTACTCTTTTTATGCTGTTCAGTATTCACGAACTGGCGGGTATAACTCAAGGAAAAAGCAGTCGTTCGCACAGATGATCCGGTCACTTTTACTGCACTTTCCTATCATGAATATATTTGATGGTAACGAGCAATAACGCGAATGGTGATTTTCTCTCAGATGCATAGACTTGCGTCTTTTCTCTGGCAGTAGAGCTCTGTATGCATTGCAAATTCTTCGAACAGCACAAATGTCGCTCTTGTGAGCTGATGGGCACCCCGTATGCTCAGCAAGTCACAGAAAAAGACGATGCGCTGAAATCCCTGTTTGAAAACCGTCTGCCTGAGCAGTGGTTGTCGCCGGTATTAAGCGAAGAATCAGGCTGCCGAAACAAAGCCAAAATGGTGGTGTTAGGTGCAGCACACCAGCCTGTGCTCGGTGCCGATGTGAAACGTGGTGAGCAGATTGAGCTAGTTAGCCTGACACATTGCCCGCTCTACACGGAAGACATGACAGTGTTGCTGGACTACCTGCAAGACTGGATTCGCACGTCCGGTATTCCGCCGTACAACAAAGTGAAGAAGAAAGGGGAGCTCAAGTTCATCCTTCTGACGCGAGCGGATTTTTCGGGTGAATTTATGCTGCGCTTCGTGATGCGAAGCAAAGATGCCATGGCGCGCGTGGAAGCGAATCTGCCAAGGCTTCAGGAAGCGTTCCCGAAAGTGAAAGTGGTGTCTGTGAATCTGCAACCTGTTCATATGGCGCGCTTGGAAGGTGAGGAAGAGGTATTCCTGACTGAAGAACAGCATCTTGTTGAGCGATTCAACGATGTGCCGTTGGTTGTGCGTCCAAAGAGCTTCTTTCAAACCAACCCGAAAGTGGCGGCGACACTTTATGCAACGGCCCGTGAATGGGTAAAAGAAATCGCACCCGCACGTATGTGGGATCTTTTCTGTGGTGTTGGCGGTTTTGCGCTGCACTGTGCGTCTGTGACCGATGCAGTCACGGGCATTGAAATTGAACCTGAAGCGATTGCCAGTGCGAAACGTTCAGCCGAAGAGATGGGTATCGACAATCTGAGTTTCGATGCGTTGGATTCCACTAAGTTTTCCGAAATGCAGGACACGGCTCCTGATTTGGTGTTGGTCAATCCGCCTCGTCGAGGTCTGGGGAAAGAGCTGGTGGCACAGTTAGAAGAACTTGCCCCGCAGCACATCATTTACTCGAGCTGTAACCCAGACACATTGAAAGCGGATATAGATGGGCTGACAAGCTATGACGCTAAGCGTCTGCAATGGTTTGATATGTTCCCTCACACAGATCATGCTGAAGTCATGGTGCTGCTGGAACGCCGAGCATAAAACACTGCGTCAGCGGTTATGACGTGATGGCCGCTGACATCTTTTCTGACACATCAAAAATGGCCCTTTCCAGTTCATCTTCAGGTTTGCGATAGAGCAATCGAACCTGAAACGGAATGTGCCATTTTTCGTCGCCAGCCACACTTAGCTCTCCGCGCATCAATTCATCTTTGACAAAAGAATGTGGTAGCCAAGCCAGCCCATAACCGCCGAGTACCATGGATTTTAGCGTATGTGCGAAGGGATTTTCGTATCGCCGCGTCAGGTAGCAATCTTCATTTTCCAACAGTTGGTCCATGGCTTTCCCGAACAGGGATTGGTGGGTATAGGCCACGAGAGGGATAGGATCTTGCGCGCTGCCAGGAAGGGTATGTTTGGGCTGGTTGCCAACACGCAATGTGACAGGAACCAGTGTTTCTTCCCCAATGACCGTACTTTCAAATCGGGCATCATCAATGCCTAATCCAACGTCTTTATGGGTATAGCAAAGCAGGTAGTTCACGGTGCCGTTACGGAACATCTCGATACAGTCTGCGAGACGGTCTGAAGACAACCTGACATAGATGGGGCCGACGGACTTTTCGATCTCTTCCATCCAAGCCATAAATACGGTTTGCACAATGGAGTTTTGAGCAGCGACCGAGATTTCGTTCGCCGTGATTTTTTTTAAGGCTCTCGCTGTTTCTCTTGCCTGATAGAGTTTGTTGAGTATCTCTTCCGCTTCTACGACAAAGACACGTCCTTGTTCTGTGAGTTCCAGTTGTGGCGAGTCGCGATTGACTAAGTCCGTGCCCACCCATTGTTCCAGCGCTTTTATGCGCCGACTAAATGCAGGCTGCGTAACGAACCTTTCCTTCGCTGCAGAGGTAAAACTGCTCGAATGGGCAAGGCAGACTAAATCTTCCAGTAATTTAAAGTCCAATGCTTCCTCCAGGTCATACCATCAACTACATCTCGACCTAGCACGCAGGTTGTCACCGTTGTCGTTCCATCGACGTGATGTTTTAACACTATCAGAGTTGGTCACGTTGAAAGGCTTAAAGATAAGAAAGTGCTGGATTGAGCGCAGATACTTGGCAACCTCAATAAATCGGTTATTTTCCTTGTTTGGACAAGAAATGCATTTTTATCATTATGAATTCACATTGTTTTTTGTAGCTCCTAAAAAATTGGAATGCAGTCCAACCAAATTGGCATTACGCAAAATACCCTGTCGTCGCCATGCTTAATGGAGCGATTTTGAAACCTTGATTTCCCAAGGTGGCAGAACTCATTAAGAGCGAGTAAAGACAAGGGAGATGTCCTATGAAGTGCCAACGCTACGTCCGTTCTTTCGTAAAAAGTACCCTCAGTATCGCCATCGTCAGTGCCTTGCCATTTACGGCACAAGCTGCGGAAACTATTCGCCTTTCAACCTATGTGAATGAGTCGGATATTCGCTATCAGGGCTTCCAGAAGTTTGCCGAACTTGCGGCCGAAAAAAGTCAGGGCGATCTCAAGGTACAAATCTTTCCGTCTGCAACCCTTCATGGCTGGAGCGAGGGTGTAGATGCGGTGCAAGGCGGGGTGTCAGATATCAGCTGGATTCCCGCAGACAAGCGTCTTCCTTGTTATCGCGTGACCTCTTTGTATCCGGTTGCGATTAACCTCGAAAAGCAAATCGAACTGGACAGTGACTATGCCGCGCTCGTGGAAGCGGAAGCGGCAAAGGCGGATTTGATCCCACTGATTAATTCTAACTACTCATACGATCAAGAATGGTGGTTTGAAGACCCAGTTTCTGACATCGGTAACTTGAATGGCAAGCTGGTTCGCTCCATCGGCCCTTTAGTTAGCCTAATGATTGAAACATGGGGTGGTAAGCCAGTATTTGTGGCACCGAAAGAGGTGTTCCAATCCGCAGAACGTGGTGTGGTTGATGGCATCAATATGGGCGTGGCGACCTACAGTTCATGGAAGCTTTGGTCAGTCATGCCACACATGGTTAATGCCAATATGTTTTACGGCAACATCATCTACATGATGAACAAGGACAAGTTTGATGACTTAAGTCCTGCCAACCAAAAAGCACTGAAAGAAGCGGCGGTTGAAGCCGAAGCTTGGCTAAAACCGCGCTATGAGACTTGGGTAGATGAGCGTGTCGGCAATGCGGTGATGGCGAATGGCGGCTCGGCGGTTTCCATGTCAGAAGATCGTACAGGAGAGCTATTAAAAGGCATTCAGGCGAAATGGACACCGGAAGTGAACGAAGCATGTGGCGTGCCATTGGCAGATAAAATCCGCGGATTGTTTGCGGCACACACAGAGTAATTCAGGGGAGCGCACCGTATGAAATCACTCCTTTTAAAGCGGCTCAACCAGTTGTCTTTGGCGTTGCTTTACTGCGGTGCGGCTATCGTGCTGGTTCAGGCATTTTGGATCAGCTATGGCGTTGGCGTGCGATACCTGCTTGATTCGCCTGATGGCATGGTGACCGAAGCCACGGCGTTACTGCTGGTGCCCGTCGCGTTTCTCGGTGTTTCTTATGCACTGTTAAATGATGCTTACCCTAAGGTCGGCTTAGTCCGAGATAAACTTCCGCCTTCCATTCAGTATTGGGTAGATAAGCTCAATATGTCGGTGATGTTGATGGTCGGCGGCTTTTTCTTTGCGGCATCCACCAAAGCCATGCTCAAGTCTATCGATTCAGGTGCGGCGTCCGAAATTCTTCTCTGGCCACGCTTTTACTTCTGGATCCCTGTGGTGATTTCACTGCTCGCTTTTTGCCTGACCGCACTCTATCTGTTGGTGGCAGGAAGAGAGGTGCCTGTGTCGCAAAGGACAGCGACGGATAAGCCAAACGAACAATAATAAGGACGTTTTATGGAATGGTACGTTGTCGGGCTAGGTATGTTGGGCTTGTTGATGGGCTTTATCATCATCGGCCTCCCTATCCCGTTTGCGCTTGCTGCAGCTTCAATCCCATTTTTGCTGGATATTCTGAGCCTCAAATCGTCGTTAGTGACAGTTGAATTGAAACTGTGGGGCGTTTGGTTTGATTACATTCTGCTTGCGGTTCCCCTGTTTGTTTTTCTCGGTGAGTTGATTGGTCGGTCATCCATAGGGCCGAATCTCTATTGGTTTATGCACAGTAAACTGCCTGTTCGTGGTGCCGCAGCATACGGCAGTATTGGAGCCTGTGCAGGTTTTGGTGCCGTATGTGGCTCAAGTATGGTCGGTGCCTTGACCATAGGCGGTGTTGCATTGCCAGAAATGCTCAAGCTGGGGTACGGGAAACGCCTGTCTAGCGGAGTGTTAGCCGCCGGCGGCACGCTCAGTGTGTTACTTCCGCCAAGTCTTATTCTGCTTTTTTATGGCATCGTGACTGACCAATCCATTGGTGCGCTATTTATAGCGGGCGTAGTGCCGGGCCTTATCCTCGTCACCATGTTTTTTATTATTGTCGCGGTCTGGGGCAAGGTTAAACCGCAAGATATTCCTGGGCAGGAAAGCATCAACCCGATTCCTTGGCTGGTGGCGTTTTCGGCTCTATTTCCTGTTCTGATCATCGGCTTGGTGATCACCATTTCAATCTATGCGGGTATCGCAACACCCACTGAAGCCGCGGGCGTTTCCGCTGTATTTACGCTTGTGCTGGCGTACTTCTTTGGCGGCCTGCGTTGGCAGGGCTTACTTGAATCGTTGAAATCGACCATGCAAACCATGGGTTATCTCGGGCTACTGCTTTCTTCTGGCGTGTTGTTTGGCTTCGTGATGACGTATCACCAGATCCCGCAGCAATTTACCCAGCTCTTTGTTGATATGCAGCTATCGCCTTATGCCGTGCTGGCGATGATTGTGGTGTTTTACATCGTGCTAGGCATGTTCCTTGAGCCTGTCTCAATGACGTTTATTACGCTGCCAACCTTATACCCTTTGGTTTCCGCCGCTGGATTTGACCTTATTTGGTTTGGTGTGGTTTACACCATCACGATGGAAATTGCGGTGCTTACGCCTCCTGTCGGGCTCAATTTATTTGTGATTCAAAATCTCGCTAAAGACGAGGTTTCCATCGGGGACGTCATCATTGGATGCGTGCCCTTTATTGTCGCCCTCGCGACTTTGTTACTGGTGTTGGTGGGACTGCCCGACACCGCGCTTTGGCTTCCGGAGTTAATGGAATAATAACGATGAATTGTATACGAGTAGGTTCAGGACCCACGCTGGTATTGGTGCATGGGTTTCTCAGTAGCCTGAGCTATTGGGAGAAACAGATTGAGTTGTTTTCAACACGTTTTGACGTAGTGGCCTTCGATTTACCCGGGTATGGCGGGAAAGCGCAGGAAACGGGATTGGACTCTATTGATGGGTTTGCCGATTTTGTATTGGGGAAGTTGGATGATTTGGGGATCGATTGCTTCCATCTTATGGGGCACTCGATGGGGGGCATGATTGCGCAGGAAGTGGCACTGAAAGCACGTGATCGCGTGAAAGGATTGGTGCTCTATGCGACGGGACCCATGGGCAACCTGCCGGGGCGATTCGAGTCGATTGATGACAGCATTGCCAGAGCGGAGAGTGAAGGCACAGAGCAAGTGGCAAGGGATACGGTGCGAACCTGGTTTTCTGACGGGGAAGCGGATCCTGATTTTTTAAGGGGAATGGCACTTGCTGAGCGTGTATCTACACAAACCTACATCAATGGTTTAAGGGCGATGGGAGGATGGCGTTCGGTCGAACGACTAAAACAAATCAACGCAAAAGCTCTGGTGCTTTGGCCCGACAGCGACCGCTCATACATGTGGGAGCAAACGGAGACGCTATGGCGTGGTATCACCGACGCAAATCTTGCCGTTGTTCCTCAGGCGGCGCACAACACCCATTTAGAAAAAGCGCGAATATTCAACTTGCTGGTTATCGACTTCTTACAAAGTGAGAAAGTGAAACAGCACCAGCTCATTAAAGAATAAATGAAGGCTGAATACTTATGTCTCAGTGCCTTGCGCACTGAGCTTGACGCTGTTCATCTTAGATTCCAATGAATAAGGACATACAACTATGCATCTATCTCGTTTCCCTCGTCTTCGTTTTGCACATTTGCCTACGCCGTTGGAGCCACTTTCGCGTCTGTCAGAAGTACTGGGCGGCCCGACGATTTGGATTAAACGCGATGATTGTACGGGTCTGGCGGGTGGCGGAAACAAAACCCGAAAACTTGAATTCTTAATGGCAGATGCAGTGGAAAAAGGTGCAGATACCATCATCACGCAAGGCGCGACACAAACTAACCATGGACGTCAGACTGCCGCCATTGCAGCTAAGCTCGGATTAGAATGTCACGTTTTGTTAGAAGACCGAACCGCGTCGGAAGACCCTGATTATGTGCTCAATGGTAATGTACTGTTGGACCAACTGTTTGAGGCGAAGCTGACAACCTATCCCGGTGGCACTGACATGAATGCGGCGATGGAAGCCGTCGCTGAAACGCTTCGTGCTGAAGGTAAAAAGCCTTACATCGTTCCGGGTGGTGGTTCCAACGCGATTGGTGCACTGGGCTATGCAAACTGCGCGTTAGAACTCGTCAGCCAAGCGAACGATCAAGGCTTGAAAATTGACCATTTGGTCACGGCGACGGGGTCTGCTGGGACCCAAGCAGGATTGGTGACAGGGCTTTGTGCTATCAACAGCCAAATTCCTTTGTTGGGTATTGGTGTGCGTGTGCCCCAACAACAGCAAGAGGACAATGTGTTTGCGCTGGCAGAAAAAACCTGTGCGTTGCTGGGTATTGAAGGGGTGGTGAAGCGCAGTGATGTGCAAGCCAATTGCGATTATGTTGGCGATGGTTATGGTATTCCGGCGGAAAGTACGTTGGAGGCCATTTCGCTGTTCGCGCGTTATGAAGGCATATTGCTTGATCCGGTTTATTCGGGAAAAGGAGCCGCTGGCCTAGTCGGTCTCATTCGTAGCGGCACATTTAGGAAAGACGAGAATATTGTGTTTTTGCACACAGGTGGGGCTCAGGCATTGCCTGGCTATCGTGAGGTGTTTGGGTTCGATAGTAGTATCAAATAAATGTAGATTGATAAAAACAGAGAACTCCAAAGAGCAGGTGAAATACAAACGTATTTCACCTCATATTTTATATTCCAGCACGTTTTGTTTAACGATTTTAAATCGAATGCATAATTGTTTTAGTAACTATCAACATTATTTGTGATGTTTTTACTTTTTAAAATAACTGTTCATATTGTCATTAGTTTGTAGTCAGTTCGTGGCTTCCAATATGTGCGTCTAAATTCTAAAAACTTAAACGCAGATACTTCTCTAACTCTCTGTTATTTGCGAATTAATTCACAGTGAATTTGTTTTTGTTGACAGTCAGTTGTGCATTAATTACCTCTCATATGTAGTCAATCATACCAAGTTTTCCGAGAAGCATATTAGTTACGCTTTTCAGGTTTTTGTAATCTAAATTTCTGTTATTAAAAGGGATGTGTATGAGAGCGAGAAGTGCTGTCGCGATGGCTGTCAGTGCCATTGTGAGTTTTTCAGGGAGCGCAATAGCGACTGATAGAGAATATGAAAACCGGTGGTTATTACCGGGAGACCCATTGGTGGAACATCAATGGAATTTGTTGAATGCAGGGCAGTCGGCGTTTGCTGCCAACGGAGGGAAAATTGGGTACGACTTGAACCTTTGGCAGACACATTTGTTTGGGCTTCAAGGACAAGGGGTCATTGTCGCAGTCGTCGATGACGGCCTTGAAATTGCGCACCCAGACCTTGCCCAAAATATTAAGCCTGGCTCGTGGGACTTGGTGAACAATGACGATGATCCAACACCGATTAGTCCTTACGATGCGCATGGCACGTCTGTCGCGGGGATCATTGCGGCAGCAGGAGGTAATCAGATTGGTGTTAGAGGCGTCGCGCCAAGGGCCGGATTAAAAGGCTTCAACTTTCTGGCAGAACAATCGTTGGGTAGCTGGTTAATTGCCCACGGTGCCGATACTCGCTCAAGTGATGTTCGTATCTTCAATCAGAGCTACGGCGGAAATGCGATATTTAGTTATCCTTATGATCTGGAAAACGACCTCGCTCTAGCAATGCAAGATGCGGTCTATGCGCAAAACAGTACCCTCTCTCATTCAGGCCGAGGCGCGCTATACGTCAAGTCTGCGGGCAATGGTTTTAACACTACTGCAATCATGATTGGCAATGGGATCTATAAGATCATGCCGAAAGATTATGGTTGGGTTGAGTCCCCTAACCAAGGTCTCCCATGGCAAAACAGCAACCTAGAGTCGAGCAACGCTAACTATTGGAACATGGTTATCAGTGCCATGAATGCGGATGGTGAACTGTCTTCATACTCTTCCGTGGGTAGCAATGTCTTTCTTACTGCACCTGCGGGTGAGTTTGGAAAGGATAAACCTGCACATATCACCACCGATCTCACAGGGTGTGAGCGCGGGTATAACCGCCTCGACACGGCGCAAAGCAATGGCTTGCATGGTGGAACCGCAGATGACCCAAATTGTAACTATAACGGCATCATGAACGGCACGTCCTCTTCTGCGCCTAATACCAGTGGTTCAGCGGCATTGCTGATGACATCGCGCCCTGATTTAACCCAACGAGACATTCGTCATTTGCTCGCCAAAACGGCCACCAAAATCGATCCAGAACAGGGCGACACGGTTATTTCGTACGTGACTGCGTCAGGGGCAACGAGAACGGTCGCGGCATTCGATGGTTGGGCGAAAAATGCTGGCGGCTATGACTTTAGTCCCTATTACGGATTTGGTCTGATTGACGTCGATAAAGCCATGTTTGAATCGCGTACTTACCAGCCGTTACCTCCGCAGAAAATCTCGGATTGGTCCGAAAACACACAGCAAGTGGCGATCCCCGATGCGGGCGACGGTAGCGTAGGAACTGATATCAGCATTGACAATGATTGGGTGGTTGAGGCTGTTCAGGTGAAAGTGGATATCAACCATGAACGTACTGGCGACTTGCTGATTGAGTTGATTTCACCGTCAGGCACCAGCAGTGTGTTGATGTCTCCCTATAACAGTATGATTGGCCGTTCACTCTACCAAGGCTTAGGGATCCCACTCGGTGATGAAGGGCGAGGGTACCGAGATCACCTGCTTCTAAGTCATAAATTCTATGGCGAACCCGCCGCAGGACAATGGAAGTTACGTGTCACTGATGTCAGCAAAGAATTTGATTATTGGGTTCTCCAGAATCGAGATAACGATGCTGAAATTTACTATTTCCCTAATCCAAACAATGTAGAGCAGGGTGTGTTGAATCATTGGTCTATCCGCGTGGTTGGCCATCAGGGATAAAGGAGAACGTTATGAAAATTAAAACTATTCTGCTCGTGAGCGCATTGTTTTCTGCGCCATCAATAGCTGATGTGAGTTCACCGGAGAACCTGACGTTTGAAAGACCGCAGGGCGAATCAGTCATGGTTAACGGGCAGGCATTTGTAAAGCAAGCTCCACAGCCGTTTTCATTGAAGCGTTTATTTGGAATTGAAGCTGCGCCAACGCTCTATGCCGGTGAGTTATTGTCAGATGCGTCTGGCTTAGTTTCTTATGAGGCCAGTGGTTTGATCCTTGCACGAACTGATGAGGAAACCGCAAAGAGATTGGCTAAGCAACATGGTCTGACAATTGTTTCAAATGTTGGCGGAATTTTCGTTTTTGATGCCCCAGCGAGTGAAGAGTTGTTGGCATTGAATGCGGCACTTCAAACCGCTGGGTTGAACACCCAACTTGAGATATTCAGTGAAAAGATGAAGCCGGAATAAAAAACAAAAGGCCTGAGCGATCAGGCCTTAGTCATCTCGTTTTAGGTGAGCTTAACGGTGGTGACTGCCGTGATCACAACCAAACACAGACCAGCTACTCTCATCCCATCCATGTCCCCAGTGACCGTCGAACGCATACGCTGTACCCATCAAACCGAAAGCAATCAACGCGCCAATTAGTATTTTTTTCATAAGGTTATTCCTTCTTCTAAGAGTGCGCCTAGTATCGCGATTCGTGGTGATTTTTGAAGGCGATTTACCCTCCTTTACATAAACCGTTGTTATCTATACAAACGAAGGGCAATCGGGTGCTAATTCGTAGTCAATCGTCAATTGCGTTCTCGTTTCAAGAACAATCATTTCTATTCAGTGCTGTTTTTCAGTCTACCGACAACCTTTATTGTTACCCCATCGAAACGAAACGGCTCGGGAGGCCATGATGGGATTATTGGTTGATGGTGTGTGGCGCACCGATTGGTATGACACGAGCAAAACCAGTGGCCGCTTTACGCGAAAAGCACCGAGCTTTCGCAATTGGATCACTCGCGATGGCAGTGCGGGTCCTTCTGGTGATGACGGATTTAAGGCAGAAGCTGGACGCTATCACTTGTATGTATCACTGGCGTGTCCATGGGCGCACCGTACCTTGATTTTTAGAAAGCTCAAAGGGCTTGAATCCATGATTTCAGTGTCGGTTGTGAATGCGTTCATGGGGGACGATGGTTGGACGTTTTTAGCGGGCGAGGATGTAGTTGAAGATAGTGTGAATGGTGCGAGCTACTTGCATCAGGTGTACACGACAGCATTGCCTGATTACACCGGTCGCGTCACGGTGCCCGTGCTTTGGGATAAGAAAACTCACACGATTGTGTCGAACGAGTCGTCGGAAATTATCCGTATGTTCAACTCCGCATTTGATGAGGTGGGCGCAACGAAGGGAGATTTCTATCCTGATTCGCTGCAAAGCGACATCGATGAGATGAACGAGTTCGTGTACCCGAACATTAATAATGGCGTGTATCGCGCAGGTTTTGCAACCACGCAGGAGGCTTACGATGAAGCAGTGGAAGATGTATTCAGCGCACTCGACAGACTGGAAACACATTTGGCAACGCATCGCTACCTTGTGGGCGGGCAGATCACGGAAGCTGATTGGCGCTTGTTCACCACCCTTATCCGATTCGATGCCGTATATGTCGGACATTTCAAGTGCAGCCGTCGCCGCATCAGTGAATACCCCAACCTGTACGGGTATGTCCGCGAACTTTATCAAATAGAAGGTATCGCGGAGACCGTAAACATTGACCACATCAAGGCGCATTACTACCGCAGCCATGAAACGGTTAACCCGACCCGCATTGTGCCGTTCGGACCAAAATTGGACTTTAGTGCACCACACCAACGTGAAGGTGTGGGAAGCACACAGTAAGGAGGCAAAAAATGGGAAAACTGATTGAAGGCCGCTGGCTTACTGATGATGAATTGCGAGAGTGGGAAACCCAGCAATATGCGGAAGCTAACGGTCGATTTGTTCGTGGTGTTGCCAAGTTCCGAAATTGGGTGACACCAAACGGCGAAGCGGGGCCCAGCGGAGAGGCAGGTTTCAAAGCCGAAGCCGATCGTTACCATTTGTTTGCCGCGTTGAATTGCCCGTGGGCACATCGCACCCTGATCTACCGCAAGGTGAAAGGCTTGGAAAATGTGATTGGTCTTTCATTGGTTGCGCCACTTCGTACCGAACAGGGCTGGGTGTTTGATAGGGAAAGCCCAAGGTTTACAGACAGCTTGTTAGGGCTAGATGCTATGCACCAACTGTACGTGAAGTCGAATCCTGACTTTACCGGGCGTGTGACTGTGCCAGTGCTTTGGGACAAGAAAACCCAAACTATTGTCAGTAATGAATCATCTGAAATCATTCGGATGTTCAACAGCGCATTCAATGAGATCACGGGGGACACGCAAGATTTCTGTGCAGAAGCATTGGTTGACCAAATTGATGAAACCAACGATTGGATCTTCAACACGGTTAACAACGGTGTCTACAAGGCAGGATTTGCTCGCACACAAGAAGCCTATGACGAGGCTGTGACTGTGTTGTTTGATTCGCTTGAAACCATTGAAGAAAGGCTAGGCAAGCAGCCATTTCTGCTGGGCGATGCAATCACGGAAGCGGACTGGCGATTGTTGCCAACACTGGTGAGATTTGATGTGGGGTACTTTACGGCCTTCAAGTGCAATCTGAAAGCTCTGCGTGATTACCCGAATATCTCGGCGTATCTGAAAGTATTAGTACAACAGCCAGGCGTGAGAGACACCATCGATGTAGATGTGTATCGCCGAGGCTATAACTCGAAAAGCCCGATGCGTAACCCACATGGCATTGTGCCTGTTGCGCCCTACGTGAGCTTTATGGACTGAACGTTACAAACGAAAACTACCGAAGCAAGGAGGAGTCACCATGTTGTTCTCAACGAAAAATACAGAAAGACGTTTTAATGCGGCAGCGGATATGTCTGCATTGGTTAACGATGAAATGCAGCGCGACAGTGCGTTCCACCCAAACCTCGGTGGTATCACGCAAGGTGGCATGTCGAACCATTACCCAATGACCATTATGTCCTTGCAAGGGCTCGGAGCCAACGACGACGAAGTCAAAGCCTTTCGCAGTACGTGGCCGCGATATCGTGCTCGCATTGAGGAAGATCTTAACTTCAAAGATACGGGTGAAGTGACCGAAGATAACTGGACCACATACCTTGGTCAGTCACAGTATCTGGCAGACTTTCAACGCCTGTTCTTTGATGGCTTAAACGGTGCGAATGATCAGACTGATTATTTGATGCAAGTGCTGGATAAGCTGCAATATGCGCTGCCAATGGGGCTATTCCATCCCGTTATTCGCCTGAGCTTTGCGCTGATGCACGGTGACAAAGGGTTGATTGCAGATGCGCTGGCTTACTGGGCAATTCGCTTTGAAGATATGTATCAGCGTGTATTGCCGCCGCGTACAGATCTCGCAACGCTGTCTATCAGTGCGGAAGATATGTGGCAAAAGGTGCATGCAGCGAAGCCTCAGGTCACCCGTTTTGGTGGTAGCTTGCGGATATGCGAAATACTGTGTTCAGACCCAGTATTGCAGGATTTAGCGATTGCTGATGCGTTTTTCATTACCGAAGAAAACATCGAACTGAAAATACGTGAAATCGGTGATCGGGCGATCAGTTTGTATTTGCATGAACCTGCACTTACCACGCTGCATGCCGTGACGAGTTATCAGGCACTTGCTGATATCACGCTACGTGTGCTGAGTGATGGGAATGCTCACCGCCTCTTGCTAGCTGAGCTTTGGCAACGCTACTGGATTTGGTTGACCGGGCTTTACATCGAAAAAGGATTCCCGAAAGCGTTCCCCAAACTGAGCGACGATTCACTGGATGATGTGCAAATCGCGCTGTGGGAAGACATCGCCAGTGGTATCTGTAAGGTGCCTGAAGTGCATGCAATCAAGATGGTATATAGCTGCAAGTGGCTTTACGAACACATAGATGCTAATCCGCTGTTTAAAGCGGCGGCGATTAATGTGTTGTCTGAGCACACCAACGTAAAGCCAGTGAGGCTGATTGGATAATTTGCAGATCTGCAAAAAAGAAAGAGCGGGCAATGCCCGCTCTTTGTGTTTGGATACGTTGATAATTTACATCTCTACAAGGCTTGTCATCGAGTCCAAAAAACCGAGAACACCACTCCCGTTTTTTCGTTCATCTGGTGATCTTTGAACACCTGCAGCCTCATAGCACTGTTCTATGATGTTATCTTCTGATATTTGCTTGCAGGCATTAAAAGATTGGGTCGCTAATTTGTTGTTATTTTGTTCCCTATAAGCTCGTATGTACTCTGGGTAGAAAGGCATTTCCACCCCCAATGATTTTGAGCCTATATCCAGCACATCCTTAGCGCGTTTGGGCTTGCCTACAGATCGATACGCTTGTGCTGCTAAATTGAAGGTTTGAATGGAGGCATAGTCCCAGTGCTTAATTAGGTTCAAGTTCGCAAGTGCTTTGGAAGAGTTGCCTTGTTTAAGGCGAACTGTATAAAACGCTAATCTAGGATAGGGGTGGTATTTGGTTTTACCTCTCACTGCTTTCTTAGCTAGCTTTTCAGCTTGTTCAATATTGCCCGCTTCGATTGCTCGAAATGCCTCAGAAGCGAACCAATAATTCTCAGTTATGGCTATACTGCTACCGGAGTTTAGGTTCTTTTCAAGCGAGCGTTCATCCAATCTTCTCTTGCGTTCTTTTCTGTATTCACGTTTTACATAATGTGCGAGATCGATTTCGCGTTCTTCGGGGGAGTTATGTCTGTCAGCAAAGCTCTGCAGTAGACGCGTCGACGCCTCATTTGCGGCCATATAAAGTAGCGTTTCAGTATTTAGCCCAGATATTTTTTTATTGGCTTCAGATGCCATACTGACAAAGCTTTGGAAGTCTTGTTTCTTTGCAGCTAGCTGTGCTTCGTTGAACGTTTGACTGCTGGCCATACGCTGCATAACATCTTGGTAAGCTGAAGGGGAGTATCCTGCTTTGGCGATCAAATCTATAGCCATCAAGTCAGATTCATCTTCGTCAGATCGGCTCATTGATGAGCTAATTATATCTCGACTGAGTCTGTTGATGGTCAACCCAGTACGATAGATGTCGCCGACTTGGCCTGCTGTTTCTTCAGAGGTGACAAAGTTTACTTTCAAACCAGTTGTGGTTTTAGTCGTATTTACATCCTGTAAACTCGCCGTCACCATTGCGACGTTTGCGGCTTTGGATACCAGTGCTTTTTGCTTAGCAAAATATTCATTGGTTTCATTGTGTTTGAGCAGAATGTGCGATAGTTCGTGGGCAATAATAAATGCAATCTCATCTTCTGACTCAGCATCTGCCAGTACACCGAGTGAAATCATAATGGTGTCGTTGCTAGCACTTGCTGTGTACGAGCGATCAGTGGTGATTGAAAGATAAACTGGATTTGGCAGTTCCTTTCCCCAAGCAATTACCACCCTGTCGAGTATTTTATTTAGGTATTTGTGAGCGTAAGGGTTTCTCATTAAGTCTTTGTCTGATGCCGCACGGATACCAGAGATTGAGACGTCGTTCTCTTGCGGTTGCTTGTTAGCTGTTTTGCTTGAGTCTGTGTTTTCTATCTCTTTCTCTTTGTTGGTTTCTTGTTCAATGAATTTCCCATCAAAGGATTCGTAAGTGCTACCTGTAAGGGTTGCCAGCCCACATCCTGACAGCAATAGTAGAGTGGCTACTGGTATGAAAGCTTTTAAAAGCATCTAGCATCCCTCCCCAAGTCCATAAGTGGCAAAAACTTCTTTATCACTTTTCCGCGAAATTTTCTGGTTAGTGCAGATTACGGATGCCTCTGCTTTCCTATTTAGCTCGACTTCTGTTTGGTGAACCCACTTCTCCTGTTGTTCTACGACAAACTTCAACATTCCTTCATTCTTGTCATAACCGACTACCGGAATGGCTTTTTTTTGTGGGTCGGGTAATGTTTTGGTTTCCACATCTAAACAGTTGTAATTTTCGTCACATATTTCTACTTCACTCATCAGGAATTTTAATATTTTTACATCGTCGTCAGCGGCAATGGCCTGAGTTAGCGGTACAACTAAAGATGCTACTGCAATAAAGATATATTTCATTTTGCCTCCTTGAAAATGACATTTTGTTTGCGTTTAACTCTTCGTTTTACCAAAAGAAATCTGACCTTCGATTTTCTGACTGCTACTTTATTAATGACCTGCATTCGTTTCTTTAATGACTCCAACATGAAATAGAAGAAAATAGGTATATCGAGAATAAGAATGAGTGGAAGTGCGTACCAATTTGATACCCCTATATCTAAAAGCTGGTCGGAAAATAGGATAGTTAGCAAGATCAAAAGAGAAACAAATATGACTGGCTTTAAACCTGATAACAGACTTTCTTGAGAAGCATCATTGGTTTCCAAATGTGAATATCGGTACCAAATAACGGTAAATAGAACACTGATTTGTATAGCAATTTCGAAGATGTCAGCAATACTGAGGTTAAAGAATCCCGTTGAAGCAGGGACATTCCAATAATTTTCTCCTTTTTCAAGAAGGTTTTCGAGTGCCATAGCGTGATTATAAACGCCGGGAAGCTTTCCATGCACAGGAGAAATTACAGTGTCTGTACCACCACTTAAGTGGTAACCAAAAAGTACTAAACGGCCTTGGATTGCTTCTTTCAGTATCGGGGATTTTGACGCCCCAGGTTGAATCAAAGAGTGGGCAGAAATCGTCAGCACAGGTGGGCATTTATTTCGAAGCTTATCATCTAGTTTTTCTTCAGGTATCAGGCCTTGCACCAATAGCGTCCACAGTGTTTCAAACATACTTCCGATGTTGCTTTTAGGTAATGCGTTGCAGGCTTCACCTACATATCTGAACTTGTTCTGATGAGAGTCAAATTTATTGGTCCATTGGATTACCATTGAGTTTTCATATGAACTATTCGTTTGGTTTTTCTGGCATTTCAAAGCCATCTTTTCACAATAGACACGATATAGTGCGAGAGCTGCAGAAGGTATGTCTTGCTCATAAGCAGTAACAGACAATGGATAATAATGTTTTTCTCCACTCCAAGACACAGAGACAAACGTGGAAACTGCATTTAATTGACTTCGTATGGAGTCTGGGTTTTTTAAGCGCGTGGGTGAATCATACTCAGGGTCGCTTGCCATAAAAACTGGGAAGTTGGTTTTATCTAGTGTTTTTAGCCAACGCTCAAATCGATCTGAATGTTTATGATGTTGAAGAATGTCAAAAAAAACGGCGTTAGGTTGATGATACCCCGTGACTTTTAATAGTCTGGAAAGGTTTGTGTAATTTACGGGGAAGCGTTCTGTTTTTTCTAAAAATGCTTCATCGATCAGAATGACGGTTACTTTATTAGATACTTTCTCGCTAAAAAATGGCGAAAGTAGGCGTAGTATATGATCTTCATAGTGTTTTTCCGCAGAAACCCTAATCCCTAGCGGGTCTATGACAAACATCGCTATGATACATACGCTTGTAAATAAGGTTTTTAGAAAAACAGACATGTTATTCGTGAGTAATTGACAGTAAGTAAAAACTTAGGTCAACGTCACCAATAATTTCATATTGGATATATAAATTACTGCTCGCAATCTGACTTCTGATTCTTGTTTGATTTATCAATTACACCCAACTGATAAGACAGTCAAAATTTGCAGTTTAGAAGCCAAAAAAAGAAAGAGCGGGCAAAGCCCGCTCTTCGTGTTTTAACGCAACCAAAAATCAGCGTTTTTGCTTTTTCGCCAAGCTGGTCAGATCGAAATCGAATTCGTCTGGGAAAAGTACAACGCCTTCCAAATCAGTGTTCGGGAATGCCACGATAGACAATTCGTCATCCAGCAGGCCATTGGTCCAGCGGCTGTGCCATTTGTTCAGGCCAATCGCTTCTGGTTTACAGTGTTCCCACTCGCCCGTTGCCCACTCTTGCGCGAACTCTTCGTTTGGCCATACTGGCACACAGTCTTCTTCTTCTGTGTTCAGCATTACGCAGCCGTGTTCGTCGGTCAGGATCCAAATTTCACGGTTCTCAACGACTTCTTTCACCAAGTATTTGTAACGCTGGTCAACGTCGAGTTTCAGGATTTCTGCAATGCGATCCTGAGTCAATGTCTTTGCCATTTTGAATTTCCACACGGGCTATAAAAGTAGTGAGAGAGTATATCAGAAGCCATAGAAAGGGGAGAGCGTTCACTTCGTCTGCGCAGGTGCTCAAAAATGGACTGATCCATCTCACTCGTTGAATGAGATTGTGATAGTTTGTTTTCAACTCATTGAAAGGATTCATTTCGTTGAAAAAGCTCTCTTTCGTTGCGCTGTTTGCCTTCGCCCTAATGGGATGTGAGTCTGACTCCTCGCTAACACCCAAAGTGGAAACGTATCATTCTGGATACCACGCCTCATCATCATTGGCTGCGTTTTTTAAGGCTGAAGAAAATATCCCCCCGAACTACTCTGGTTTTTTTCCGCTTCAAACAGGGCATGATGCGCTGCTGACTCGACTCGCTATGATTGAGTCAGCGTCGCATTCTCTCGACGTGCAGTACTACATTTTCAGGGACGACGAAACGAGCCAACTTTTGATATGGCGAATCTATGAAGCCGCTGAACGTGGTGTGAAAGTTCGTCTTCTCTTGGATGATATGCAAAGCAGAAAAGACAGCGACATTGCTTATCTTAACGCACACCCGAATATCGAAGTGCGCTTATTCAACCCTCATCAATATCGATATCTTCGTATGCTTTCTTGGATCACCGACGGAGATCGCTTAAACCGCCGTATGCACAATAAATCCATGACGGCTGATGGCGTTGTGTCCGTTGTTGGTGGCCGGAACATCGGCAATGAATACTTCTCGTTTAAATCGGACGTTGAGTTCGGCGATTTTGATGTGTTGATGAACGGTCCTGTCGTTGAGGAAACACAAGTCCAATTTGATACGTATTGGAACAGCCGATTTTCAGTGCCAATGGCGTGGATTCAAAAGAGTGATCGAGTGCCAAGCCGGGAAGATATCGCCAAGTGGCGCAAAGTGTCTGAAATTGAGCACCAGTTCACCAGTGATACGTATAACTTTGAAACCTTGTCATTGTACGAAGACATACGTAACAACCACATTGCGCTGAACTGGGGGGACGCGCAGTTATTGTATGACTTGCCAGAAAAGGTCGACAATGGACAAAGCCAGATGATCGATGGCCTCGTTGAACTATTGGTTAACGTAGAGCACACGGCGGTGATCGTTTCACCGTATTTTGTACCCACCGAAGTAGGGACACAGGCACTGGTTAATGCAGCGGAACGAGGCAAGCAAATTGTGATCCTGACTAACTCGTTGGCATCAAACGATGTGTTTGCGGTTCATGGTTGGTATGCCAAATACCGTAAAGAATTGATTGAGGCGGGTATTGAGCTTTGGGAAATGAAAGCCAAGGCTAAAATTGAGCACCAGTGGAGTGTGACGGGCAGCAGTCGTTCTAGCCTTCACGCGAAGGTCATGATGCTTGATGACCGAAAACTGTTTGTGGGGTCAATGAACATGGACCCTCGTTCCGCGGATCTAAATACTGAAATGGCAGTGGTGTTTGACCATCCTGAATACGTTTTAAAGGCGAAGCAAGGCTTGGAAGGATTGCTGGTCACCAGTGCTTACAAGCTGGAAATCGAAGACGATGAACTGGTGTGGCGAGACGTAGGCACAGGGGAGGTATTTGACTCAGAGCCAGATGCTGGATTCTTGCTAAGAAGCGGGGCTTGGCTGAGCGGTTTGTTGCCAATTGAAAATTGGCTGTGATGTTTCACGTTTTCAAACGAACCTTAAACCGACGCATAAGCGTCGGTTTTTGCGTTTTAAGAGGTTAACGCATGGTCATGTGTATCGCGTTGGTAGAGCAAGCAATTCGGCACTGTGCGCAACCACTACAGGTGTCAGCATTTATCTCAATGCCGCGAGGCGTCAGCGTGATGGCTCCATGGGGGCATGCCGCTGAGCAATCATCGCACTCAGCACCGACTTGACGAATACACATGCCAGACGCTATCGCTTTTGCACCTGTCGATGTTGTTGACGATGCAAGTGCCAAGGTAGGACAGGCACGTTGGCATTCACCGCATTCGTTGCAGCCATTGGCATCGAGGGCCAGTTCAGGCAGGCCGCTGAAAAGGCCAATGATATGCTGCGGACAGGCTGCGACACATTCACCGCATTGGTTACAAAGCCTTACTAACAATGCATCTTCTACCGCGGTGGGTGGGCGAGGTGCAGAGCGAGTAGCAACCACCGTGGCGGACGCTTTCATCGGTTTGCTAACACCTGACCAAAGTCCTCGGAATAACCCCCTACGGCTGCATTGCTGAATGTTTAACTGCGCATGGTAATAGCGCTCATCTTTTTCTCTCATAACCGGATAACAGCCTTGGATTTGACGATACAGGGATTGGGGCACTGCGTTGAAAAAAGCCGGGGGTGGCGACAAAGCCGCGACTCAGCAAATTTTGTTCGGACAATGCGGCGGATTCTACTACTTCAAAGGCTTGCGCGGTATCGGGATAGGATGAATTCGAGAAAAAATACGCCCATTTTACCTTCTATCTAGGAGTCCTTAACGTGAGGGTGGAGAGGGGAGGACTAAGGTGCAAAGAACACGATGGCGGTGTAATGCCCAGACGCGTGAGGCAACGAAGATATGTAAATCTGAAAGCACTTGTCTTTATCGCGACCATAGTCAGTCAAATGCACTTGATGGGGGGTTTCGCTGAGTGCGATACGATCAATTTCGAGAACGGTATTTTGGGAAAATAGCAATTCAAGGTTCAGCAAGCTTGTTGATTTTTTCTTTGCAAGCGTGAGGGCGTATCGGCTCGCGCGGATTATATTTCCATTTTTTATCAATAAACTACCGTAATCACAACGTTCGTAGTATAGCGAGTTTTCTATGTCATTTTCGAGAGACTTAATTTCATTATTTTTTATTTTTGTTATGTCTTGATTTATTTCAAATGCTCCTAGAAATTCATTGTGAGAATTATAAAGTGGGGCTGCATAGGAAAAAATGGTTTTTAAATTTCCGTCGAGCGATTTTATTGTCATTACGACAGGTTCGGTGGCTTCTTTCAGTTCAATTGCTCGAGCGAGTGGCCGTTCTGACGCCTCCAATTGATGGCCATCACTCGTGCTCCAACTCTGTGTATTTAGGTAATGTTCAAGCTTTGAAAATGTAGAGCCGCCCCATATACGCTCAGCCTCTGGATTAGTAAGGTTGATGATGCCGTTTTCGTCTGCTCCCCAAAAGCCAACAGGAATAGTTTCTAGAATGCGCCTAAGCAGTAGTTCTTTTTTTTCCAGTGCGTTTTCAACTTCTTTTCTTGTGGTGATCTCAGAGCAAATTCCAATCACCTTGGTTGGCCTTCCTGACGCATCAAAATAGAGTTTAGCCTTAGAGTTAAACCACTTGAGAGCACCTTGAGATGTTTCAGAGGAAAAATCCCATGTGTGGGGTTCATCAGCCCCAAAGACCGAAAGCAATTCTTCGATAGACATGTCGGCATAAGGCAGCATGCAGTTAGGCAGGTTATTTTCTTCTACGCCAAAGAAGTCAGACGCATTCGATGAGCAGTCGACAGAGCCAGTAAGTACATTCCACTCCCATGTAATAATATCAGCCATCTCAAGGGCTTGGCTCATCCTCGCTTCGCTGTCCATGATTTGGTTTAGATATTCACGGCGGCTGTCTTTTGCGTTGGTATCCCCATTCGGTATTTGTTGAAGGCTTTCTATCGCCTCATCACCATATCGTAGCCATATCCAATTAACGTCTAAGTATTGGGCGAGGCTTCTGAGGTTGCTGTATTCGATCTGCCCGCCTTTGGTCCAGCGATTAACAGAAGGGATCGATGTTCCAATGGCATGTGCAACTTGTGCCTGTGTTTTTTTCTGTTTTCTCAGCAAGGATTTCAAACGTTCGCCGAAGTTGTTGTGTTCCATCACTGTCCTCAAGCGGCATCATCGAAGATTAGCAAAATAAAATATTAGCATGAAGTATTGGATATTAAAGGACTATTTCATATTGAGTAATATATTACTTGACGAGTAATTTTTTTAATTATATAGATTGTCATACGGTTTAGATGGATATTTACTATGAAATTAAAAGCATAAAAAAGGCTTATTTATTACTGGAGATAGTTATGAAAATAAGTGTAATCATGGCGTTATGTTTTAATTTTGTTGCGGCGAGCACGTTTGCGCATGGCGTTGAAGTGCCCACGGATAGCAAAAGTCTCAAAATATTTAAAGATGTCACATCAATGCAAATTGCTTCAATGAACGAGCCAGGTGTAAACGCATATTTTGAAGATATTGTCGGCTCTTCAGATCCTAACGCCCCAATTTCTTGCGGTATTTTCAAAATGGAAAAGGGCAAACCGCTTGTTTATACCTACGACTATGACGACAGCAAAATAATTTTGGATGGCCATATTTATTTCTCCGATGGCAGCCAAACCGTTAAAGGCGAAAAAGGTGACGTTCTGTTCTTCCCTAAAGGGTCAACAATCACATTCTCGACGGATGATTCTGGACTCGCATACGCCTGCGGCCAAAGGAAGTTGTTCTAGATAACATGAGAAATATCACTAGAAACAGGACATTAGGGAGAGAAGGACATGAAAGTATCCCTAGCACAATCTACCTTTGCTGTAATGACATCCCTTGCACTAGGAGGTAACGCACTCGCCAACCAAAACCTGACTGATCTGACTAACAATGACCCCTTTTTCTACACCAGCGATCAAAACATCGCGGCAGATAACAACTTGAAAGTCTTGTTAGGCGTAGGGCGCCCGAACCGGACTCATTCGCAAATTCCGCATCTTCCCGTGTATATGGGATACATGAACACCAACTCGACGTACCGCTTCGTCAATATCATGGAACAAGTGTTTACCATGGTAGGTGAAGGCAAGCACGGTTTATGGCGGGTTCATGAAAGTGGAAATGTAAGACTCTATCGACGACGTGGTGCAGAAGGCTTACTGGCGGATAGTGATTTATACGCCGAAGATTCCGTCAGACAAATAGGTAATCAATATGGCTACTATTTGGAGGATGAAAGCTGGTCTGGCTATAAGTATCCCGATCAAAAATTGAGTGAAAGCGGCCACCTTAACTATATTGACCTTCCTATTTCTCACCCCATTTTTAACGGTAAATATGTTAATCACGAGCCAATTGATCTCTCTAATTGGTACTGCACCATGTCTGCCAATGACTATCCGTATGCCAAAAAGGCAATGGATTTTGCATTCAGCCAAGATGGTGCGAATCAGATAGGTCCTTTGGGTAAGCGCGCAGGGCTGGATGTCACCGAAAATTACCTCAATGTTCTCCGTCTTGACCATTTCCCGGATGCGAATACCTGGATTAATACCGGTCAGGAAGGCAAAGACGCGTCTCACGTCGAGTGGAAAGCAATCGACCCGTCCAAAACGAAGGTGGAATATTACCTGGTAGAGCGAACATTTTTTAATAAGCCATACCTGTTTGTGACGGCGGTTTATGACAATGTGAACAATGACGACCATCAGTATGTCAGGCCTGATGGCGACTATTACGCTTCCTTGTCTGACCCGAGTACGCTGAAAAACAAAGTTACGATGACGCCTCGCTTCAACTTGTTAGGCGGCGGTGAAGGGCAGGCGATAGGTTTACCTATTTATGGTGTTCATCACCCCAATCGTGCAGTGTTTGGGGCTGGCGGTGCGTGTCCATTAAAGGGAGGAGATTGGGGGCGTTATCCCGACACCTCAGGTGGTGCAGGCTGGCCAACTCAATATGAGGAAGTCACTCCACTTTGCGATGCTGTACTTGTCGACATTAAATTCTTTACCAATCTGGATGGGCGTCCTTGGACGGACGATAGCAAATATTTAGCAAATGCCGGATTTGGTACGGAAACGGTGACCTACAAAATGCAGCCAGGAGAGTATGGCGTTTTCACTGATCCCTATAACACGTCCAGAGGGATTAAAAACCCAGATAGCCAACAGGTCCCTGAACAGCTAACACTCACTTACTCCGCGGTGCCTGAACCCGTTGGATACAACGAACCACCTAAAGGCAATGCGATGTTAGGGATGATCCCTAGCGAACAAAGCACGTGTCGTCCGGTTATTACGCAATAACTGAAGCGAGAAAAAGAGCGAAGGTAGGAGCGGGTATGCAGTTAACGCCCGCTTTTTTTCTGCGCTATTTTATCGTTCCGCTGAGTAGATCTGGGTGGCGAGAAAGTAACGTGGTAATGAGATTTTCCGCTTTGATGACCCCATCGCCACTGTTTAACAGCCTTTCAGGAGGCTGCACGATATTAACCGTGTGGATGATAGAGGTGGGTGAGCGGCTCATAAACCAAATCTCATCCGCGAGCATGACCGCCTCGCGGATATCGTGTGTCACAAACACCATGGTGGATTGTTGACGTTGCCAGAGGGCCAACAATTGTTGCCTAAGCTGGTTTGCCGTTGGAGCATCGAGTGAGGTAAATGGCTCGTCCAAGAGCAACAAATCAGGATTGTAAACAAAGGCGCGAGCGATACTGACCCTGCGTTGCATGCCGCCAGACAGTTCGGCGGGGTAACTATGCCGTTTATCAAGCATACCCATCGCCTCAAGGGTGTCCTTGATGTTGGGGTTATTCTTTCCACAGATAAGAGCGAGGTTCTCTTCTGTGGTCAACCAAGGCATTAGCCTCGGGGTTTGAAAAATATAGCCAATTCGAGGCGTCTCGCTGTCTTGGTTTTCAAAACGTATGTCTCCTTCAATGGCATGTTCAAGCCCAGCAATCATATTCAATAGTGTTGACTTACCGCAGCCAGAAGGGCCAATGATGGCAGTGATCTTTCCGGGTTGTACATGACCGACTAAGCCTTTAATGACCTCGGCACCACAGGGGTATGCTTTGTGATTGATGTTGAGCGCGATTGATATCAAATTCGCCCCCTTTGCACCACGTTGTCTAATGGCCGGAAGAGCAAGGCTTCGAGCAAAAAAATCACGGTGACGAAGGCGAGGGTGTAAGCGAGAATGCCAGCGATATCGAAAAATTGGAACATGGTATGCAACTTAAATCCAACGCCGTTGCTTCGCCCTAATAGCTCTACGACCAATACAATTTTCCAGATAAGTGATAAACCGGTTCGTGCTGATGCCATGATGTAGGGGTAGAGTTGAGGCAGAAAAACGTTAAAGAAGCGCGAGGAAGGCGAAAGCCGAAAGACGGTGGCGACGTCCATTAAATCCTCATTTATCATTCTTGCACCCTCACGGATCATGGCGACGACGGTCGGGATTTTGTTGAGGGCGACGGCGGTAACCGCCGCTGCTTCGACAAGGCCAATTGTCAAATAACAAAGCAAAATGGTGACAAGGGCTGGAATATTCAACGTTAGGATGAGAAGAGGGTCAGACAGCTCATTCAGCTTAGGGAATCGCCCCATCATGATGCCAAAAATTACCCCGAGTACCATAGAGATGATAAAGCTCAGAAAAACGCGCCAAAGCGTCATGCCGAGGTGATAGAGCATCTGCTCGTTAACGAGTTCGAAGATCAAGGCCTCGTAAACCTGATGGGGTGTTGGGTATTCGGCACTGTTGACCAACATGGCTGACCACTGCCATGCAATCAGCAGTAAAAACGGCAATATAAGGCGTTTGGGACGGGGCAAGTGCACGCGTTTGCGATTCCTTTTCGCTCAGTTTAGGGCAACAGCCAAAACGTACCGTCACTCAAGGTATTTGATTTACCAACCAGCTTGGGGCCACCTTCTTTCGCCAGAATCTCAAATATTTGTCCAGCAGCACGCTGTTGCTGTTTGCCGAATGTGCCTGAAAAGCCGCGTCTATATGCCGTTTTTAGTGCATTAAAAACGTCATCACTTTGGGCTTTAGTCAAAGGGCGAATGATGTCCCACTCTTCATCGGATGAGCGCAAGATAGCGCGGGCATCTGCGGAAGTTTTTAGAAAAGCTGATACCAATTCCGGGTTGGCCTTTGCCCAATTTTCGTCGAACACCCAACCCAACATGGGAACTTGAGCGTCAACTCCCAGTCCTTGAACAAGTTGGTCGAGATTGATAACGGGCTGAAAACCAGCCGCTTCCAGCCTTGCGCCGTAGTGCCAAAAGTTAATACCGACTGGCAATTTATCTTGCATCAGGAGTTTGTTGAGTAAAGGCGGGGCCATAAACTGCTGTTCTGTTAGTTCACTGATCTCAATGTTGTGCTTTGCTTTGCAATAGGCTTGATAGAGCAGCCAGGTCTTATCGACCGCTCCGCCAGCAATGCCAAGTTGCTTCCCTTCAATATCACAAGGGGAAGCGAGCGTAATATCGTCAGAGGCGAACAAGCCGCCTGCGGTTGCCGAAGTGGGTGACAAGGTATAGGTTTTACCCGCTGCACGCTGGCGGCTTACCCATACCCAATCTGAAAAGATGACATCTACCGCATCACCTTGCAGGGCCACTGAAGAGGCGTTTTTGGACGCTAGCGGCGTGACATCCAGAATGAATCCCGCTTTTTCATCGAGCTTGTTGCGCTTGATGACATCCATTTCCCAATTAATGGTACCGAACTTCAGCACGCCAACTTTCACAACAGGAAGTTCATTTGCGAACGCAGGGAAAGAGAGCACAATCAGAACAATAGCTCTGCAGAGACCGTGAAATAGCGCAATAGGTGACAGGGCGAGCATAACGAAATAACCCTTTGATTTGTGGGATGCTGATTTAAAACTAGGCAGATATTGATGTATGCGCAATGCTACTTTATAACGAAAAAACACTTTGCTGTTGTTGCAAAAGTGCATTTGGTTTTCACCTTCAGTAAGCTGTCACCACGCTATTTTACGGGAAAGGAATACCCATGTCTGATATCGCAAAAACGCCTGAGCCACCCTATTACGCCGTGATATTTACCAATCTCCGCACTGAAGTAGAAGAAGGCTACGCAGAAATGGCGGATCGCATGGTGGAACTTGCACAGCAACAGCCGGGGTTTCTGGGTGTTGAATCCGTGAGGTATGGGTTAGGCATTACAGTGTCGTACTGGAAAGACCTTGAATCGATAAAAGCGTGGAAAGTGAATGCGGAACATTTACACGCACAAAAATTGGGACGGAATAAGTGGTACGCCGCGTTCACGACGCGAATAGCGAAAGTCGAGCGCGAGTACAGTCTTTAAAATTAATGGAATGAAAATCAATGAAAATAGCGGTTATCGGTTTGGGTGATATTGCCACTAAAGCCTACCTTCCTTTACTGACTCGTATGCCTAGTCTTGAGTTAGTCTTTTGTACACGAAACCCAGAAAAACTGGCTGCGGTTGCCAATGAATACCGTATTGCAGAAACCTGTCGCGATTACCGCGAGTTGATCACCATGAATATCGATGGGGTGATGATTCACACCAGCAGCGAGAGCCATGCCACTATCGCCTCATTTTTCATGGAGCAAGGCATTCCTGTTTTCGTTGATAAACCAGCTACGCTGAATGCTGCCGAATACCAAAAGCTTCATGACTTATCTGAGCAAACATCGGTTCCTATGTTTGTTGGATTTAACCGCCGCTATATTCCGCTTTGGAAAGAGCTGGTGGGTCGAGAAAATCTCCGCTCATTAACTTGGCATAAGCATCGTCTCAATCTTACTGGCGCGCCACAGGATTTCGTCTTTGATGACATGATCCACGTGATTGATTCGCTCAATATCTATGGGCAAATTGACCAGCAAGACATTCAGATCGTATGTCAGAAATCGGGCGATGACATCGCAATGATTAACCTCAGTTGGGAAGAAAACGGCACACTGTTTAATGGCCAAATGAATCGTCTGTTTGGCAAAACCTGTGAGTCAGTGTCAATGGCCTTTGAGAATGAAGCCTATCAATTTAGCGGTTTCTTGCGTGGCGAGAAATTGGAGAATGGCACCACTCAAACTGTTGAGCTTGCAGATTGGACCGATACGCTGGAATCCAAAGGTTTTAAAGCCATGCTGGAAGATTGGGTGAATGTCGTGGCATCAGGCCGTATGGATGAAAAGGTAAAACAGCGCAATTTGTCGACACATGTATTTTGTGACAGCTTGGTTGAACACATTCGTTAGGTTGCATGAAAAAATGCCTGTGAAAGCATTTCGCTCTCACAGGCATCTTATTTGGGTCTTTTTGCTTCGGTATATCCGGCGGGCGTATGTCTAGGCGGAATAGACACCTAGATCTTACTGGGCGAGGGTATACTGACTGTCAGCTTGGTTGACCGCGCGCTCATCTTGTTGCCACTTATCAATCACAATCGCGGCAATTAAGTCCCCTTCCACATTGACCGCTGTCCTAAACGTATCGAGAGGGCGTTCAATAATCAGAAGAATGGCAATTGCTTCCAACGGGATCCCTGCTGCCAACAACACCATCTGCATACCTGACATAGAACCCGACGGCATACCCGGTGCGCCAATCGAAGACACCATCGCCATAATAAATATCATCACAAGGCCAGTTGTCGTGAGATCAACCCCGAATAGCTGCGCGAGGAAAATCGCCGCCACGCCCTCAAACAACGCCGTGCCGTCCATATTCATGACTGAACCAAGCGGCAACACCATGCTGCTGGTGCTTTGCGATACCCCTAACTCTTGCTCCGCAGTTTGCATTGAAAGGGGCAAGGTGGCTGAGCTTGATGAGGTTGCAAAAGCCATGGCCATCGGAGCGGACAACGCTTTAAAAAGACGTTTGATGCTGATGCCCGTAACAAATTTGGCAATGCTTGGCAGTACGACCGCACCGTGAAACGCGGTAAGGGTAAACACCAACAACGCGAACATGGCCAATTGTTTAAACAGCGAACTGTTACCCGACACAGTGAATTCAAAAACGATGGAAAAAACCGCCAACGGTGCCAAACGGATGATCCCGCTGACAAGGGTATTCACGCTTTTGTTTAAGCCGCTCAGCACCTCAAACAAAGGGTGTTTTTCAGGCAGAGAAGAAAGCAACGCCATGCCGAGCAAAAACGAGAACAGCACAATGGCGAGCAAGTTGCCTTGAGACAACGCAGCAATCGGATTGACCAACGCCATGTTCAACAATTTGGCGGCAATGGCTCCGCCGCTTGCCGCTTCCGCGCTGATTAGCGTGACATTGTCGCCTACCGGTACGGCAGACGTGAGGGGCTCCCAAGCAGGAAGAAGCAATGACGCCCCTAAACCAATACTGACCGCAATAAACGACGTAAAGCTATAAAACAACAGAGTGGAACGGCCAATTTTCTTTAAACGCATGGTCGAGCCAATACTGGTTATCCCCTGAAGCAATGACAGCATGACCACAATGCCAACCACCATTTTCAGTAAGCCCAAATAGGTGGTTTTACCCAGCATGATGAATTGGTACCAGCCTTGTTCAGCCACATTGCTATCAAAGGAGAACAGGCTTGCGATCCCCCACGCTGTTACGGCTGCAAACAGCAATTGCAAGGGAAGTGATTGACGCAATTTATTCCACATTATTGTTATTCCGAATAGTTATTACACGCGGGAAGGCGAAATTGAAAAGCAAGCAAGAAGACACAGAGAAGCGTTTTGCGCTTCTCTGTGGGAATGACTCGTCTTAAGAAATGTTGTGTTTATAAAATGGGTTGAGTGAAGCTTTAACCCGTTTCAGCACAACAAGGGCAGCGACGCGACCCCACCCAAACAGGATTTGCTGGTGGAGGCGGAATATGGTGTCGTAAAGGTTACGCACGAAGCGACCGCGAACAATCAGTTTGTTATTCATCAAGCTGCCCACCGCATAATTGTGGCCAACTGCGATGACCATTCCGCCATCATTAAAAATGAATGGCATCATGGATTTTCCGTTTAGCAAACGACGCAGTTGGCGAGCAAGATGTCCTGCTGCTTGGTTAGCTGCTTGCGCGCGGGGCGTTACAAAGCCACCATCAGGTTGCGGGCACTCAGCACTGTCACCGATGACAAAAATGCTGTCATCAAGCGTGGTGCGAAGCGTTGAGTCCACTTTCAATTGATTTAAGCGATTGGTTTCCAGACCATCGAGCGAAGCAAGCCAAGGGGCGCATTTTATGCCTGCCGCCCATAGCTGTAAGTCAGCGGTGAGAACGTCACCTTGATCAGTGACGAGCTTGCCTTTCTCTGCACGATTCACTCGGGTGTTTGTTTTAACGTCTACACCATGTTGAACGAGTGAATTCAGTACCTTTTGTGACATGCACGCTGGACCGGCCGGAAGCACACGGTCTGAGGCTTCTACTAAGGTGATTTTCAAGTCGGCATCGTGGCGGTAACGTTTTAGCTTTTGACTGACTTTGGCTAACTCAGCAGCGAGCTCTACGCCTGTCGCACCTGCACCGACGATAGAGATATGACGTTGACCATCAGCTTTTAGTAGTGGGTTTATTTGCTCCCACGCCTGTTGCGCTTGATCGGCAGAGTCCAAAAACAGACAGTGTTCGCTTACGCCTTCGGTTTTGAAATCGTTACTTACTGCGCCAACGGCAATCACCAGATAATCGTAATGTAGCGTTGAAAGCTGGCCGTCGCTGTTACGAATCTCAATGGATTTATTCTCACGATTTAGATCTGCCATAGAGGCTTGAACATAGCGATATTGGTTGCAATAGCTATGTTGCAGGTAGCTGACCGCATCTAATTCGTTATCGAACGTACCTGCTGCTATTTCATGCAAACGTGGTTTCCAGTAATGGTGACTTGCGGGTTCAACCAGCACCACTTCATGCTCGCCACGACGAGAAAAACGTCGGCCTAAACGAGTGACTAACTCAAGGCCTGCCGCACCACCACCTACTACAACGATTTTCGACATCGCTCTCTCCAATTACTGTTGCAGCACCTAGGGTGTTGCCAAAAAATCTGCGTGTTTGCCCGTGAAGATGACATCACGGAACAAACGGAAGGGCGGCATTATATTGAGTAAGGAAGAATTGATAATCGCGTGAATCTGCAAATCATTATTACCAAATGGTAATAATGGAGGGGTGTGATTATGGCGTTGGGCTAGGAGTTGGTGAGTGATAGATAGTGTTGCATTGATAAACCCTCTTAGAATTATTAAGCCTGTATTTAACGAGGGTCTACCAACATAACATGAAAAGACAATTTCTATTTAAAACATAAGCCTACTCAATGGCATTGCCGCCCCAGCGTTCCAATGCGGTGTGAAGGTTGTCAACGGTATATTCGTACTCATCAAGGCCATCTTGTTTGTAGACGGTGTGGGTTTTGAGATATTCCTCAGTCATTTTCTCGACTTGTTGGTTTTCTTTTTCGGTGAGTTCAGCCTTGGCCTCCCCGTTCATAAAGCTATACATGTCTTCATGCGTCTCTGACATTGAGCTTGCAACAATGTTTGTATAAGTAGTGCCCAGCAACTTGTCGATATAAGGCCAGTTTGGACCGGCTGCAGAAATGCCTGCTGTTAAAGTGCCAAATGTGTACATTTTTGACGCATCACCTTTTTCAAATAAGGGATTTAGCAGTTCCAATCCCTTATCCACCTCTCCTTCTTGGATGGCGTTAATACCGTTGTTCCAGATTGCGTCATGGTAACCCCCGCGTGCGGCTGCGTTATAAAGTCTTTCAACCTCCTTTTCTCGACTGCCTGGAAGAAAGAACCAACCTTCTCCACTTTCATACCGACGGGCCAATTTTAATTGTGCCTTGGGATAGCCGGGATAGGCTGCTTTTTTTAGGTAATATATTTCTTCATTGGCAGTATACGGTGTTGCATAGTTTTTAAGTTGAATAGCCAGCGGGTTTCTATTTTCTATATGAGGTTCTAGTATTTTTAGTAAGTGTTCTTTCCAATAAGATTTGTTTGGACTACTGCTGCGTTCCATCGTCAAACTAATCATTGATATCAAATGTCCATTCTCTGCTGCTAGCTTCTTAAATCTATATTCTTTATTGCTCATAAAAAATCGATTTATATGACCGGAACTAGCTATTAGAAAATAGGCGGCTGGATAACCTTGTTCTCCTGCTTGGAGCAGATAAGGTTCCGCTTCTTCAAATTTATCTTGGAAGTGTAGGATTTTGCCTTTTTGATAAGCGGCTTCTGCTGACAAAGCGTCGGCATTTGCCGGTGGCTGCCAAAACATAGCTAACAGCACTAAAAACTGGAAGAGAAAACTATTTCTGTTTAAAACTGGCATGACAGTATTTAACTTCCTTATTGTTGACTATTAATACTACTATATTTAAGGGAAACGCATCTCTGGTGGGGTGGGTTTCCTCGCTAAAGCCTCTGCTCGCATTTCTCTTTTTAGATCCAATATTTCTTTTTTATATTGTGCTTCTTTTTTCTGAACATCCTGATAGAGATTTATTGTTAAATCTTTGAAGTGGTAACGATTATATCGTTTTATAATAAAATCATACTGGTCTAATAGTGTCTCTTTGTTTGTATTTAGCGCAAGTGGCCTGTCTAAGAATGCGATTACTCTGTCACAATTCGTTTTAAAATCCAGCCGCCTTTGTGGCGTCATTGCATGATTGCGCTGTAGCCGTGATAGGGCTTCTTCCACCTGCCGTAAGACAACGTTCCTTTGACTCGAATACCTGCTCCAGATTTCATGCAACCACATAAATATTTTCATGAGAGATATCTGCTGCATAGCAAGTACTTCATCTTCGTTAAAGTGACTATTCCGCTAAACGTCATTAGTGTTCTGCCTGCACTATCTTGCTATGTGCGATCAAACGCTTTTGTTAGTACAGGTTTGCAACAATGAAAGTTACATTCTAATCTCGCCACTTGCCCCTAATAATCGAGAATTTGGCATTAACGACTAAAGGTGGTCTAAGTAAAATTTGAGTGTAAAGTTTAGGGATGAACACCAATGAAACTTAAAAATATACTCGTATTTCTTGTGCCAATTATTGCTTCTTGTGGCGATGCTAACTCTACTCTTCCAATTACCAGTGATGTGGTATCAAAAGATAAGATTGCGGAGATACAAGAAAATATTGAACGCTTATATCCAGAATCAGAAGAAAGCTTAAGAAAAGATATTTTTGAAGTGGCTGTGCGCGCTATTGAGGACATGGTGTTCGTTGAAGGTGGCACATTTATGATGGGAGATTTTAAGGCCCCATGTGATCCTGTAAGTACAGAAAGGATGGATTGGACGCCTGATGCTAAGTGTTTTAGCACATTAAGCTCTTTAGAATCAGGTGCGAAATTTCTTCACAAAGTGACACTAGATAGCTACTACCTTTCTAAGTACGAAGCACAGTTGTTCGATGTCGATGTTTATCTGCACTCTCTCGGCCTTCCATTTATAAATGGTGGAAGAGAATTCCTACGTGATGGTGATGTGTTCCTAAAGATAAAACGTAAACTTCAAGCTTACTCTGCAAGAATTTCAGGTTGGGATGATGCTAAAAATTATTGTGTTTGGTTGGGTGAAATAACGAGGCTTCCGTTTGATTTACCCTCTGAGGCGCAGTGGGAGTATGCAGCAAGAAGTCGAGGGGAAAATGTCTATTATGCTACAAATAATGGATACCTTCAGAGAAAAGGAGGACATTATTACGACCCTGAAGCCGGTTTCTATGTGGATTACAAAAAGGAAGAATGGAACTACTACTCAGACGAGCGAAAAGTGGGAGCTTGGCCTCCAAATCCACTAGGTATCTATGATATGACTGGTGGTAGAAGAGAATGGGTGAATGACTGGTTTAGCGTCGATTACTACAAAATATCTCCAGAATATAATCCAGTAGGACCAGAGGCTGGGTCAATGAAAACAATGCGTGCTGGAAAAACCATGACAAGATTTGGCGTTGACCCAACCACAGAGATCAAAGTTAACGGTTTTAGGTGCAGTATTCAGTCATCAATATTGTAGGGCAGACTTAACCTTAGACAAAGAAATCTGCACCATTTTTATTTAATTTATGTAGTTGATAGACAACGTTGTCTTTTTTGTTGTTTATGTTCTTATATGGAGTGAAAGGTATACCCTTTTGATTCTGGGCTAAGCGATTTGTTGATGCTAGATGATTTACCCAGGAGTTGAACATATTTTGTTGGTATCCATCTAAAATAGCATTCAGCCTGTCGATATTGTGAAATAACACCTTGTCACCTGCTTGCTTCTCGCCTTTATCATTTATACAAGCTAAGACCTCTTCAAACTTCCTCCAGCTATATATACTTTCGTTTAGAAGCTTAAAAATCGCCCTTTCTTGTTTCTCTTCCCACGAAAAATAGAAAGTGACTAAAAGTGTATTGAGCATCATGCCTACTGTTTGAGGAGGCAACAAATCTGCGGAAATTTCTGAAAAAGTGCGACTATTTAAAATGCGCTGGGATAGTATTTTGGCCTCATTTCCTAATATCTCCTGACGATCGTTGTGGTCGGTTCTATCATCCCACCATTCATTCACTTTAGTTACACCAGAACTAATGACGCTGTCTAATGTCTCTCCAGGATTGCGAAGTGCATCGAGGGTTTGCTGTGGTGCAGAGAATGCCATATAGGCTGCTTTGTACAAAAAATCATAAGCATCTTTGTTGATATTTTTCAGGAATCGATAATCTATGACTTGAATAGCTCCCCAAATTACTTTGGCTAATTCCCATATCTTATCGAAATCAACCGAAGTGCCAAACCCACCAGATCCTCCTGGCCCGAAAACAAGCTTGCCGGAACAATAAAATAAAAACTTTCCTTCCTGAGTTAACTCAACCATAAAATCTAAGCTTGCTCCAGCACCAAAAGCCACGTTACCCCCCGCTTTTATTTCTGCAAGCGCACCAAAGTTACCTGTGTATATATTTTCTGGTGGTTCCCACTGGAGTGAGCCAGCAATTTGCCCACCTGCTTGAGCACCAGCGAATGCTCCTGCACTCAGGCCAACTTCTCCGTTTGCCTTGGGCCCAACATTGATATCTGGAGAAAGTAGTAAATGTGCACCTGAGGCCCCCTTGTCTTGCGGTTGATTGGTCAACTTTATGTTGGCTTGTCCCATCACGCCGACGAAGCAACTTAGCAATACTTCTAAGTCTGCACGAAAACGTCCGCATGGATACATTGCTTCATGTTTCATTGCATCTAGATAAGAAAGCTGTACGTTATACCCGTTTTTATGTGGGAAAAAACGTTTAGCTTTTACGGCTCCTTCCGCTAAGGCAAAGCTCGCTTCAGCACCTACTCCGATGTCAATTTTTCCCTCCGCGGGCTCCAATGTTGCGTTGACACTGGCTTGCGCTGCGTAGCGAAGCAATTGGGCCTCTTCAGAAGCAGCAAATACAATTTCACCCTGGTCATTTTCAAGGGTTTGCTCTAGCTTCCATTCTGCAAATTTGCCACCCTGTAGTTTCCATTCCTTAAATTTGCCTTCAAGCTTTCCAAATGCCGCTTGTTTAGCGGTTTGGGGTAATCCTTTTTTGATGTCATCGAAAAGAGCTTTCTGTATGGCCTGACTGTTTTTATTAGCGATAGCGGTGGCGAGTTTGTCTTTTACTGGATTAGTTATCCATTTTCGGCGAGCTTTCTCAACAAAATCAGCACGTAAGTAAACCAATCTATTTTTACTCACCATCCAAACCTCTACGACATGTCGTTTGGGATTGGTCGTGATGAGTTTTTTGTGGCCTAGGTTGTGTAAGTCGATATTTTGTTTATTTGAGGATTCGGGGTTCTGAGGTTTATCTAGCTTTGCCTCCCAAGCCGCGATTTCTCGGTCGAGAGTCTCCACGACTTTGTTCTTTAGCGTAACTTTGGATGACTCAGAGGTTAGCCCATAAAAAGGGACGTAGCCATGGATGATGCGGCGTCGATCTTGGAGCGATTTGATCTGTGATCTTATTCGTTGAGGAGTGTCTTCAGATGCGGGCTTTTTGGGGTGTTTTTCTGTGTTGTCACTTTGCTGTTCCTTTTTTATTACGCCCGCATAAGTTGCTTGATCAAACCACGCTTGCTTTTTCTTTTTATGTTGGTTTAGCGCACTTTCATTCGTACTGTCTATAGATGAGGACTCTTCGAGTAGCTTTCCGTAGTCTTGAATTAACTTATCAGTAATGCTGAGTTCATCTTCAATGGATTTTTGCGTGTCTACATCAAGCAAATAATATTGTTCTGGCTTTTCGCCCGTGACGAAAAGAATATCGCAGATTTCATTTGTTTTACAAAATGGCTGGCCTTTGACACAGCCATCTTTCACCTGAGGTTTGTTTGAAATGGGTTCGATTTCAAAGATGGTTTCAATTTCATCTTCAACAATAATAGGCAACTTTAACCCGTCACCTGGAAAAATGAGGTCAGGTTTTTTTTGGTATTTAGGGTTCAATGCCAGCAGATCAACAAAGTGCACGTTATTATCAAAGGCTATCTGTAGGAGAGTGTCGCCGGGTTTAATTACATAAATATCGTTCATCGATTTATTGCTCCGTTAAGCCATTTTTCTAAGACGATCTGCATGAGTTGTTGTTTATTTTTATCGATGTTTAGTGCGTACAACTGGTGACAAGTGGAAGAATCAACACGTTGCATGACGGTGGCTTCTAGCCAATGGTGTGAGTACCAGTAGATCGAGTTTATCGAGGGAAATAATTGTGCTCGTTCTTCTGCCGAAATAACGGAGAGTAATGGCAACATCATCCTGGGGTCGTAAAATCGAAACAGAGCTTTAGTCGACTCTGTGTTGGCTAATAATCGCCCTTTTAATTGTGATGCAAGTTTGCTTACGCGAATAACATCCGTGGTGGTGAAGAAGATTGCTGCTGGCATTTCTTCGCAATAGGCGACATATGCCTTTTTAGCTTCAGGCTCGTAAGAAAGGTCAATCAAAACTGGCCCACAATCAATATGCTCAAAAGGTGTATTTTCAAAGAGGGTTACCCAAAACTCATCTTTGCGCTCCAGCCTTAAACAATCCTTCCAATCGGGATATAAGTGTGGCTCGACAATGGCGTAGAGATTGTTGTTTGGTATGTTTTTCGTGCCGTCGATAACTTTTATTGAATCGGGGTCGATTAACTGTTGTGGATTGGACACGTACCATCCTCCCCACAATTGCATAACTCTGTGATAAGCGCACCGTCTTCTGTCGCGAGTGCGTAATTGAAGGTAGTGATGACATTCGCATCGAGTGAAAATTGAGAGGCACTTGTGATTGATGATATTTGCTCTTGAGGCGCTTTCGGCGCGACAACGCCGAAAGGCAACGTCGGCACCACTCCCCCATATCCGCTGCCATTGCCTGCACTGCCTCCGGCATTCAAATCAACAACAGGGCCTGAAATGTGTACGCCGGCGGTGTCTATAGTGACGAAGCAACCACTGGCTTTAAGGGTGATTTGGCTTCCGGCTTCAATTACCAGTTTGTTTCCTGACTTTTGATGAAACTCGCTACCTGCTTCAACAAGGTGTGCCTTGCCTTGTTTGAGATGAATGCTGCTGTTGCTGATGAGGGTTTTGTTGCCTTTGATGTGCTCTTTGGCATTCCCCTCCACCGTCAAATGGTCATCTACCCGAATGCGCTGAAAGCGTTCATTCTCGACATCCAAATGCAGGTCATGTTTGATGTGGTCTTTGCGGTCGTTTTGTACCAGCAAGTTCATGTCCTTTTGGGCATGCACATAGATTTCTTCTTTCGCTGCTTGGTCTTCAAAACGGATTTCATTAAAGCCGTCACCTTGATGGGTTTCCGTGCGTATCACCGTGCGGGTTTTGTTGTCCGGCAAGGGGTAGGGCGGAATATTGGTCGCGTGATACGTGCGCCCTGTGACAATCGGCTGGTCAGGGTCGCCCTCTAGAAAAGAGACAATCACTTCATGGCCCACACGGGGAATGGCCATCATGCCATATTGGCTGCCCGCCCAGCCTTGGGAAACACGGACCCAACAGCTTGAAGCATCATCACTGTTGCCATAGCGGTCCCACGGGAACTGCACTTTCACCCGCCCGTGTTCATCGCAGAAAATCTCTTCGCCCTCAGGGCCGGTGACAATAGCGATTTGTGGCCCCTGCACACAAGGTTTCGCCTGCGGTGTGGGTCGCCACGGGCGGTGAGCCGGAATGACTGAAAAGCTATTGTGGAAGGTCGTCATGCCGTCGCCACCATGCTCTTCTAATGCTTGCGGTTGTGTGCCGTCAAAGGTGGTACTGACGATAGTCCAGTTGCGGTTGTTGGCCTCCTCGGGGTGTTCTTCCAACGTGAAGATGTGTCCGGGGTACAGAGGCAATACATTGCTTGATGCGGTCGCTGTGATGGCATCGCTTCTCAGATGCTCTAAGCGATATTGGGTAAAGGGTTTACCTGCGCTGTCCGCTTTATAGCGGCCGGGGTAATCAAAGTGTTCATAGGTCCCGCGTTGGTAGGCCATTTCTGTGCCTGTGGCGTCATGCAAGAAGCCGTAGGCGGGCTTTTTGAAACTGTAATCTTTCAATTGCGCAGACGACGGTTTTACTTGGGTGATGTTTTGCCAACGCCTGATAAACGGCATGGTACTGATACCGCCTGCATTCACGTTATACAACAAAGGCGAAGGCATGACTGGCAACGTCTGTACCTCATCGGTAAACAGCACGGTGTGGCTGTTTTCATTGTGGTAGAAGGCATAGAACATCCCTTCTTCGGCGGCGAGTCGCTCGACAAAGGCCAAATCGGATTCCCGATACTGCACGCAGTACTCGCGTGGCTCAGGGTTGCCCGAAATTGAAAAGGCATAGTCATCAATGCCCATTTCTTGCAAGAGGACACTGATAATTTCAGGGGCGGTTTTGTGCTGGAAAATACGGCTGTTCTGACGAAGCGAAAGACGGGCCAGAGCAGGGACTATTTCCAATGAATACAGGGTGTGATGAAACCCCGTATCACCCACCGTGAACTGGCGAACAATGCCATGAATGCGTTGTTGGATTTCCCCGTCTTGCCACAAACGCAGACAGACGTTGTGGTCCACGGTGTCCATCGCCGAGAGGGATTCATCACGACTGGCGAGTTGCACCTGAAAAGAAAACAGGGAAGAGAGGGCGGCGTTACCCGAAAATGCTGTTACCGCGAACGTGTCTTCCGGTAACCCTTCCACCGTGAGTGTAAATTGCAGACCGCTTTGCCTTGCCATACTGCGAAACCTTAACAACTGACCGTATTGTCCCGAGCGCGGGAAATGCTTGTAGCAGGAAACCCGTCCGAAGACGGGTTAGCGGCAAGTCCGAAGGAAACCCCGACCGGACTTGCTGTTGCAGTGCAAACCTGTGATTAGGCTTCGATTGGCGTGCGCCAGTCATCTGCACCGGACGTGCCAGCGACAGTGTGTTCCCAATCAATCTTGCGGTACGCTACAGACACGGTGACCAGTTGCGTGAACTCTTTCTTGTTCGCGTCTTGGCAGTGTGGCATTTGGCAATCGATATCAATGATGGTGCCGTCGGTCAGAATGGTAGAGAAGAAATGCTCTTGCTTCCCTTCCACCGAGGTGCGGTACCACTTAAGTTCCACTTTTGGCAGCATCTCACCCGATGCCAATGCGTTGTACATCAGTGGAACCGCTTTGTTCAGGGCCACAGTGAATTTGAATGGCTTGTGTACACGTTGGCCTGAAGGCTGACCGCTTTGTGGGTCAGTCGGTACTGTCACGATGTGGTCAAACGCTTGTACCAGCATTTGGTCTTCGTGGCCTTCGACATAGATGTTACCGACAGAATCCGCGGTGAACGCACCCGCCGTAATGTTGCCCTGAGTTTTGCCTTCAATGGCGATATAGCATGGAGTTGGCATTGCGATTTCCTTGTTTAAGTAGGGATAGATTAATGTCCCGCTTTCTATCGCAAGGGTCGTGCCAGAGGTATTAACTAATAAAAACAGAGAGATATATTGATAAGGTGCGGAGTATCGCAAGGGTTTGCTTGGTGGTTGAGTAAGAAATTGCTAGGAGGCAAAAACAGGTAGAGATCCAATGCTGAATTTTGAAAGCAATGTACGGTTCATTTTCAAAGGTTTGCTACGTTTAAAGAAAACAAACAGAGAGTGTGTCATGCCTGATCAGGGAACGAAGCAAACACCGACTTTTTTCACATCTCCAATGCTTGCTATGGGTAGCGCTGTTTCAGGTGAAAGTGGCTTACGAATCAACGAGACGGCGACACGAGCAAGGGCAGGTCTGCTTAATATTATATCCGCGCTAACCATGTTCACACTCTACGTTTCGCCTGAGATTGACCCCATTCTTTATATCGCGCCCTATGTCATTTTTGACATGACCATGGCGGCAACATTTGGGCTTACCCCCTTGAGCCCGAGTGGATTGTTAGGCACGGCACTTACAATGAAATCTTCGCCAGTATGGAAACCGATTCAGCCAAAACGATTTGCGTGGTCGTTGGGTGCGTTGATGGGGATTGCCTGTTTGGTTTTCAGGTTAATGGAATTACCGGATATTTGGCTATTTAGCGTGCTTGGAGCCTGCTTTATGCTGACATGGCTTGAAGCGGTTCTGGGCTTTTGTGTTGGCTGCTGGATGTATAACAAGCTCTTTGGCTGTGAGCCGTGCCAACCCGCGTAAAGCCGAACAAACGCAACCGCACGTGGTAAACTTTGTGACTGGATAACGCCAAATAGACGTCAACGATGTTAGAAAAAGAAAACATGCTCAAACTGGCAAGGATGAAAATGCCGTTCGGAAAGTATGCGGGACGAGTATTGATTGATTTGCCTGAAGAATACTTATTGTGGTTTGACAAGAAAGGCTTCCCGGAGGGTGAACTAGGAAAGCTGTTGCAGCTTTGCCTAGCCCTGAAGATCGAGGGGTTAGATAGCGTGGTGAAGCCGTTAAAAGAGATGTGACTTCTCACCCCAGCCGTTAAATTTTCGCGGAGTGGACATGCAATCAGTTAAAGGGGTTAGCCTATTTGGTTGACTCTTTTATTCCTCTTAAGTTCTTAAAAACTGCCTCTTTTCAATGTCATGGCGCAAGATTGTCCGACAGTTCCAAATCCAAAAACATACAGAAAGATAGGAAATACCGAGCACTTCAGGTTGTTGGGTATAAATAAATATTTCTGAGCATGTCGAAAACGGCGGAATAGGATCGTCCTTGTAGCGAGAACCATCAAAAAAGAAGGAAGCTTAAAATGAAATATATGCTGTTGCTGTATGCTGCCCCGGACAAAGAGCCTGAATACGGTACACCGGAATTTGACGAAATGATGGAAGCGTTTGCTCTAACCAGCGAAGCCTATAAAAACGACGGCGTGCTTGTGGGTGGTGAAGGGTTGCAAGGTGTCGAATCCGCGACCTCACTTCGGATAAAATCCGGTAAGGTGGAAGTGATGGATGGTCCCTTTGCGGAAACGCGTGAGCATCTGGGGGGCTATTATGTGGTAGACGTTGCGGACTTAGATACAGCCTTGAAGTATGCCGCGATGATACCCATAGCCCATTTCGGCACCATCGAAGTACGGCCGCTGCTGGACTACGAGATGGAGAACTGACGAATGAAAAATGCCGTCCCCAATGCCATTGCGGTAACTCACATCGTTGATGAGGTGCTTAGCCGCGATAGGGGGCGGATTTTATCTGGGTTGATTTCTAGGCTTGGTGATTTCCAAATGGGCGAAGATGCGCTGCAGGAGGCATCGATTGCCGCTCTCAAGCATTGGAGCCAAGCAGGTGTTCCGAATGATCCTGTTGCGTGGTTGATGAAGGTAGGATTGAACAAAGGGATAGACCAAATTCGCGCTGCTCGACGCCATGCTCAGAGACAAAACGATCCAGGCCTAGTAGACAGAATCTCACAAGACCAGTCCTTTGAAAGTGCTACGGAAATAATCCCAGATGAACGCCTGCGATTGATTTTCACCTGTTGCCACCCTGCGCTAGAGGAAAAGTCCCGAGTTGCGCTAACTCTGCGTACCGTTTGCAATTTGACGACCCGAGAAATCGCCGCGGCTTTCCTCGATAGTGAAAAAACGATGGGGCAGCGCCTGTCCAGAGCAAAAGCGAAGATAAGAGCAAAAGGTATCGGCTTTTCCGTTCCTGAATTGGATATATGGAATGACAGGCTAACGACCGTTCTGTCCACGATATACCTGATTTTCACCACAGGCTATGTGACACAAGATACTGGACCACGATACCTATGCGAAGAAGGTATTTTTTTAGTCTCTCTTTTACGTAAGCTTTGCCCATATGACCCGGAAATCGAGGGGGCACTTGCATTGATGCTTCTTACCGATTCAAGACGAGTTGCAAGAATCGATGCAAAAGGTGCTATCGTGCCGATAGAAGAACAAAATGAAAATCTTTGGCAGAATGAGATTGTGGAGGAGGCGAGGAGCATCCTTGAAGACGCAATCGAGCGTAAGCAATCAGGACCTTTCCAAATTAAAGCAGCGATAGCAGACTGCCACATGATGCGACCCAAACCTGATTGGTTACAGATATCTTTTCTCTACAGGGCTCTTTGGGCGTTCGAACCGACACCTGTTGTGGCACTAAACTGGTCTGTGGTTATCGCCGAAACAGGGCAATATGAACTAGCGTTGCAAAAAATTGATGAACTGCAAGCTACGCTCAAAAACTACCAACCTTGGCACGCAGCTCGAGCTCATGTTCTAGAAAAGCTTGGTGAATTCAACGACGCGCGAGAGGCGTATAAACAAGCTATTCAGACAGCACCAAATGACGCTTCCCGCCGACTGCTAGAACGAAAACTACGTCTATTAAATTAATGCAGCCAACTGAGGTGTGACGTCACTCAAGGCAAAAGTGATTACCCATTAGGTTCTGATTACAACACGTTCGATTTGTCCGGCTTCGCTCTGAAAATTGAAGGGCTGGATGAAGTCTCAAGCCCCTCAAAAATATCTGACCTACCGATTGAGACGGGCACATGCCGTCTTGGCACTATTTTGAATACGCCGTCATTGAGTCTAAAAACAAATCCAACAGTGCGTTGTCATTAACCGAAATGGCGACGTTCTGCGCGGGTTTGTCTTTCCATGCATCCGTTTTATGTTTTGTGTCGCGGTATTTTTGCAGTGTCATGCCTTCTGCCGGACCTTCACAGACCACGCGGATGGGGCCGTTACGAACCTCGAACAAACTCGGATCTATGACATACGCGATAGCTGAAGGGTCATGAACAAAACATCCGTTAACACCCATTCGTTCTTTGTAAAACGCCAGATAGAAACGGCTGATATCCCACAAAAACTGCCCTGTATCACCGCAGGTGTCCCGAACGGTATCGAGATACTCTGAGGAGAAAAATGCCTCATGAGTAACGTCTAAACCAACGACAGTTACTGGCCAATCAGCTGTGAAAACAACATCTGCGGCGTGAGGGTCATCGTGTATGTTTGCTTCAGCAAAAGGTGTGACGTTTCCTGTGTGCCCGTGGGTGCCAAATGCACCACCCATGATGACAACCTCTTTAACCATTGAGGTAACTTCTGGGGCTTCTTGCAGGGCGAGTGCAAGGTTGGTGAGTGGGCCAACCGCAACGAGGGTGATTTCACCTGGCGCGGCTTTAACGGCGTCAATCATGTATCGATGCGCGGGTCTCGGGTCGACAGTCAGCGAGGGGTCCTCAATGTCGATATCGCCAAAGCCATTTTGACCATGCACTGCCACACTGGCTTCGACAGGGTCGCGTTGAAGAGGGCCGGATGTACCTTTGGCAACATCGCAGGTCATGTTGAATCGTTGTTTGAGGTAAAGCGCGTTGCGGGTGCCAGTCTCGATTTCAGCATTACCATAAACCGTGGTTAACGCGATAAGGTCGATGTTGGGATTAGCCTCTGCAAATAAGATGGCCATTGCATCATCGATACCCGGATCGGTGTCGAGTATGATTTTCTTTGTCATTGTTTACTCGGAATCTTCGCTAAGTGAGTGTTTAAAGGGTGTATCACACCTTCTCTGAAAGTAAGCCAGAAAAGTGTGGAATGTGAACTGAGTCACCGCGTTTATAGTTGGTGGCTCCAAATGCTGCGGTTGACCATTTTTAAAGGCCTGTAGACGTTTTAACATTCGGAATGTTTCAATCGTTATCGCCGCTAAAATCTTAGGTGATAATATTCTGGTCGACTTTTATCCTTTCTATTCTGCCTTTTTCTAATGCTCACATACTTTGGTGTGTCTGTTTTTGTTCGTGATGAATGGCTGTTTTTTCTCGCAAAAATCTAGAAGGAGCCGCAAGTTCCGCCTAGGCTGAAACTACTGAAATGAGAGGCAAACTGATATGTCCGAGCAAGTATCGCTCTTTCTGCATAAAACCTATATGAAAGCCTTAAAAATTGCGGCCCGTGTGATACCTATTCCTAGGCCTACATTATTTACGGGGGCTGACAGTGCTGAACAGTTGTGTGAAGCAATAGGATTAATGAATTTTAAGAAGTTGCTTGTTGTGAGTGATCAGCCGCTGGTTGATATCGGTATTGTCGGCAAGATTGAAGAATATTTATCGAAACGCGGTGTGGAGTACACGGTTTTTAGTCATGTTACGCCAGATCCAACATACTCTCAGGCAGAGCTTGGGCTTGATCTCTATCGTAGAAATGGGTGTGACGGGATCTTGGCGATAGGCGGCGGATCTCCAATCGATTGCGCAAAAGTTATCGCGGCGCGTGTTACCAATAATAAGTCAATCAAGAGATTGGCTGGACTCTTGCGCGTGTGGCGAACACCAGCCCCTCTTTTTGTCATACCCACAACAGCGGGAACGGGATCTGAGGTGACGGTTGCTGCGGTGATCTCCGATCCCTTTAATCACAAAAAAACGCCTTTAATGGATCCGAAACTCGTTCCACTTATGGCTGCGTTAGATCCTGCGCTAATGGTTGATTTACCGCCTCATATTACGGCTGCAACAGGGATGGATGCGTTGACGCATGCTGTCGAAGCTTATCTTTCGCTAAACGCCACCACAGAAACCGATGCCTATGCGACAGCAGCAATGACCTTGATCCATGAAAATCTGATCGCGGCATATAAGGACGGAAAATCGTTACAGGTACGGCTAAATATGGCAATGGCGTCATATTTTGCTGGCCTTGCATTTACGAAAGCCAGCTTAGGTTACGCACATGCCATTGCGCATAACCTAGGTGCCAAATATGGTACGCCACATGGTGTCGCGAATTCACTAGCTTTGCCACATGTCTTGGCGGCATCATTGCCTTCAGCAAAGACGAAGATGGCGAACCTGGCAAAAATAGTTGGGGCTGGCGAATCGCATTGGGATGATCAAATGAACGCTCAGGCGTTTGTTGCTTATGTTGTGTCATTGCAAGATGAAATGTCGTTACCAAAAACCTTGGTTGAATTGCAGCAAACGGATATTTCGGATATCGCGAAGCACGCGACATCTGAGGCGAGATGGAATTATCCGGTTCCCCACTATTTGTCGTTACAAGAGTGTGAGCAACTGATCGAGAAGATCAGAGCATGATAACCTTGTATGTGCTTTAGGTTACAAAGCTGTTAGTAAGGACTTGTTAAACAAAATCACCTAGAAAACAATGCCTCCTGTATATAAAAGCATGGAGGCTTTATGTTTCACATTCCCGCGGTATTGAAAAAAACTGCTGTTATTGCATCCGTACTCGGTTTGGTTGGCTGTGCGTCAGCACCCGTTATAGATACCTCAAAAATCACCAATGTAAAAAGCATCACGATTGTTGATATTCCCGAAGTCAGGGTGCATGCGCTTGTTGGTCAACTACCGAATACTTATGGCACCGTACACTTTTCGGATGACCTAGCGGCCTTTTTTGATACGACTGCCTCGCAGCAACCGTTGAAGGCAACAGAACTAGATAAAGATCTCGCGACTGCCGTGGTTGAAAACCAGATTGTGAATTCGCCAAGTATGTCTCCAATGGAGGCTGGTGTATCAGGTGCCGCTGGGGCACTGACTGCAGGGCTTATTAACTCGATGGGGGGAAAAGCGAATGAAAATGCAGCGAACTTCCACGAACTGTACGCCGAGAAAAACCCACAATTAAATACGCGGAAAGACTTTATTGATGCACTGACAGAGGCGTTGGAGCAGCGCGGTGTCGAGGTGTATTTAGCGACCGACCAACGTGATAAAACGCCATACTTCCGTTGGGCAGCACCGGACGGTAAAGGGGAGACGTTCCAACAGCAATATCCCGCTGATTTGCCAACGGTTGATACTGATATCTTGATACAAGTGAGCCCCATTATATTGTTCAATGCGCAGACGGCGTTAAATGGGTACGCCAAAATCACCAGCGTTGGCGTGGCGGTCTACAACGGCAGAACGAAGGAGTTTTTTGGGTATCAGGAAATTGCGGCTGTCGATGGTGTTTTTGATTATCACCAATACGACAAGCTCGTTGAAGACCTGCACATTGTTGGTCCACAAATTCACCAGCAACTGTTGTCTCTAATACCTGGTATAGCTTCTGCATTTGGTGAAGAACCCAAGTAAAATTAGTCATATAGATATACCCAATTAACCTGAATTCTGCACCCTCAAGTCGTTTGAGTATAAGTGCCAAAAAGCAGTGAAGTCCTCACTGCTTTTTCATTACCCCCTTCTCCAATTCGTCTTATTCTTACAGATCCTGCAATCAGTATATTTTTGCTGATAACATGCTAGAATTCGCGCCCTTATAAGGTGGCTGAATAGTCACACTTGTTGTCTTTACTAAATACCGAGATTTCTCATGCCATTCTCTAAATTGGGCTTAAGCCAGCCGCTTGTTTCTGCGATCACTGAACTTGGTTATCAAGCACCAACCGCGATTCAAGAAAAAGCGATCCCTGTTGTTCTTGAAGGCCGTAACTTAATTGCAGCGGCGCAAACGGGCACAGGTAAAACAGCTAGCTTCCTGTTACCAATGATGGAGACCTTGAGCAAGGGCGAGACTCAGCGTAAGAAGCGTGTCCGCGCACTTGTGCTTGCACCAACACGAGAACTGGCCGCACAGGTAGAAAAGAATGCCGAGGCGTACAGCAAAAACTTGTCGCTGAAGACATTGGCTATGTACGGCGGTAAAGACTCACAAGCGCAAAAACAACGTTTGGTCGATGGCGTAGATATTCTCGTCGCTACCCCAGGCCGTTTGCTGGATATGATGTCCCAACGTGCGGTTCATTTTGATGAGCTGGAATACTTGGTGTTGGATGAAGCAGACCGTATGTTGGATATGGGCTTTATTGAAGACATCAATAAAATCATCGACCGTCTGCCTGTCGATCGCCAGAACCTACTGTTCTCTGCAACGCTATCAGATAAAGTCCGCTTCTTGGCAAAAACTGCGGTACCTAATCCGGTAGAAATTGCTGCGGAAAGCAACAGTAAAACTGAAATTGAACAGTGGCTCACCACCGTCGATAAAGACAAAAAATCAGCACTTCTTGCACATTTGATCACTGAGAATGCTTGGGACCAGACGTTAATCTTTATTGAAACCAAACATGGCGCAGCGAAGCTCGTTGAACAGCTTGGCAAGCGCGGCATTGTTGCTGAATCTTTTCACAGTGGCCGAAGCCAAGATATGCGTGAACAACTGCTTGAAGACTTCAAGGCTGGGAAGTTGCAGTTTTTGATTGCGACCGGTGTTGCGGCTCGCGGCATTGATATTGAAGAACTCAAGCGCGTCGTGAATTACGATCTCCCGTTCCCTGCGGATGACTATATCCACCGTATTGGTCGAACAGGCCGCGCAGGGGCAAAAGGCGAGGCAATTACCTTTTTGTCAAAAGATGACTTCAAGAACTTGTGCATGATTGAAAGCCGATTAGGGCATTTGATTGAGCGTCGCGAAATTGAAGGTTTTGCGCCCCGCAAGCCGGTACCCGTGTCTATTTTGAACTATGTGCCGAAGAACAAGCGCGAAGGCAAACCTGCGTCTGAGAAAAAAGCGCACCGCAATGAAGGTAAACCAGAACGCTCGGGGCAATCAAAAGGGCGTGGGTTCCAAACGGGCGAGAAAGACAAAAGAGCTTCACGCAATGAAGGCCAGCAAAAGCGTGACTCACAACCTAGCCGTTCAGCAAGCCGTGAAGATGCTAACCCTTGGGGTAACCTAAAACCAAGATCAGGCGAGTAATTCGCAATACCAAACTGAGTATTAAATGATAAAGCCCGCAATTGTGCGGGCTTTGTTTTTTGTGCCGAGCATAACACGCAGGCTAGTTCATGCTTTCCGCCAAGTTTTTAACCCAGCGTCCACTGTTCAAACGCCAACAGCAAATCAGCACTTTAATCGCCTCTTCAAACAGCACCAATCCAAATAAGTAGACGGGTGGGAAATTCAGTACATGTGTAAGCCAATAGGCGCATGGCAATAAAAACACCCATTGTGCAAACACATCGGTGATCAGGCAAAAACTGGCATCACCGCCCGCTCTGAGAACACCCACAATCAACATCATTGAAAGGCTTTTCACAATCAAAGATGCCGCCATGATGTCGTAAAGCCCAGCGGTGATCTGCTCCGCCGCTGATGGTAAGTCATTGTGGAAGAACAGTGACAATACAAAGGGCTCAATGAGCAAGAGTAAACCTGCACTCATTACGCCAAAAAAGACACTGACTATCAGGTGTTGGCGGATGGCAATGGGGAGCTGTTCGTGATTGTTAGCACCCACTAAGTTGCCAACAAGCACAGAGCCTGCGGTTGCTAACCCAATCAATAGAGACATCGCTAATGCTTCTACTGGAGCAAGAACAGAAAGAGCAACCAGTAAGTTTGGGTCGCTGTAACCCAAAATGGCATGGAAGGCGAAAAGACCTGCCGCCCAAACAACGCTGTTTACCGCTGCGGTTGAAGATAGCTTAGTGACGAGCAAAAAGTCTTTCAGATTGAGTTGTTTGTACAGGGTTAAAGGGAAGCTGGCCAGAAGGTGATTTTTCGATTTTAGGTAGAAATAAAGGATCACGCATTCAATCACGGCACTCAGTAGCGTACCTAACGCAGCCCCTTTGATACCCATGGCGGGCATACCCAAATGGCCAAAAATAAACACCCAGTTCAAGCCAAGATTGAGCGCAACACCAATGAAGCTGACTTTTGTTGCAATGCCAGGTTGATGCATAGCACGTAATCCGCAGGCTATGCTCGACGCGTATGCAAAGCAAAACAAACTTAGCGCAATGATGTGTAAGTAATCACTGCCTTTTTGAATGACCTCTTGAGACTGTGTTCCTAGGGCCATCAGCAGTTCTGGTGTAAAGAAAAGCAAGACGAAGAAGAAGAAAGAAACCCCCACGCTTAAAAGCAGGGTGATGAACACAGTGTTGTGGAGTTTTCGCTCTCCGTCTTCTGATTTAATACCGAAACATTGCGCCGCAATCTGACCGCCGCCAATGCTCAGACCAATAATAAAGAAACTAATGATCATTTGGGCTTTGGCTGCGAGACCTATGGCTGCAATATCAAATTCACTGAGCGTTCCCAGCATCAGGGTATCTACAGTGCTTTTACTAGAGAAAATAGCCGTTTGAAGTGCGACTGGAAGTGCCAGCGCAAGCAAACTTTTATATTGACCAAGGGAAGAAAAATAGCGTGAAAAGAAAGCCATGGTATCGTCCATGTTTACTAGGTAAGGGGGTGCAGATCCTTCGAGAAAATCAAGGGCCTAAGGTCTTCTCTACGAGGTAAATGAAGGATCTGCAAAGAGGGTTAAGATGCGATATCTAGCTGGCGCATTGCATCTTCTCGAGGGCTATTTCCATCGAGTTTTTTTACGATTTTTGCAGGGTTACCCATCGCAATACAATTATCTGGGACGTCTTGGTAAACCACACTGTTGGCACCGACAACGGCATTTTCGCCGATGGTGACACCTTTAAGTATGGTGACGCCCATTCCGATCCATGCATTGTCTTTAATGGCGACTTTTGCTGAACGCGTGCGAGCCGCATCGTCATCTTGCCAACGGTTAGTCACAGGGTGGCCACTGCTGTCCATGATGGTGACTTGAGGGCCAAATAGAACCAAATCACCGATCTCGACGTGCTCATAAGCCACAATAACGGTGCCTTGCATCACGCATCCGTTACCTATGGTGATTTTGCCTGAGGGCTTATCGTTTACTTTAATCGCAGAAAGTCTCACAGGACGGTTTTCGAACGATAGGTTGTCGTCCGAATAAAGTACTGTGCCGTTACCAATCGTAATGCTGTTGTTAAAGTCTTCTTGGTTAATCAGAGAAAACGCAATATCACGATGATAGTCATCAGAGTCGCGAACTAAGGTGAACGCAATATGTGGTGCACCGATGAAATGGGTTTTTTCTTGTACCGCGATCTGGTCGCGGTACAGATGTTTAATGTCTTCAAACGATTTTCCAGCAGCAATAGGAAAAATATTTTCGTAAACACAAGGCATTAGACAATCCTTACTATTTCGTTGGCTCGATGTGGGTCGGTTTCTTAGGACGACTTAGGTACAGAGAGCGATCGGTCATTGGGTGGTTAGGACTTTCTTTCAACACCTTAATGAGCTTATTCAAAGGAAGGTCATTAATTTCGTGGTCAAGGTTGTAGTAGCTCGTTTGCCAAATGTTGTATTTACCATGAATCAGCTGTGCTGCGCTTTTTGAGCTTTCGCCAGTGTCTTTCACTTCTTTCGGGTGAGGCCAATGGAAAGATGACATGGACTTATCAACGATAAACATGTTGTTGTTCAAAAAAAGGCGTACGCCTAAGTCAACATCTTCGCCGCCCCAGCTGTTAAAACGCTCATCGAACATGCCTGCTTTGATGAGTTGTTCGCGCTCCGCAGAAACGTGGCAGGTCCAAAAGAGATCAAACGGAGCTGGCCAGTCACAAATATTTGCACCGAGTTCGTCATACTGAGACTGACGGATATCGTAAGCACCTTGCTGGTCGAGTTCTTCTAGAATTTCATCAACATTGTTAGGGCTAATCACAGATTCCATTTTCTTTACGCCTTCTTCGTCAAGATCGAAGCCGTAAACGTAGCCAACTATAGCGATAGGGTGAGTAGATACTTTGTGGCGGAATAAATGCTCTTCTAGGGTGCCTGATGCAAGGAGGACGCCCGTGTCCAGATATACGACATATTGGCCTTCAGAAATCGCGGTGCCAACATTTCGTGCCTTTCCGGCTCTAAATCCCTTATCTTCTTGCCAGAAATATTTAATGTTTAGTCGGTCGGAAAAAGATTTCGCGACGAACTCAGAATCATCAGAACCGCCATCATCAATCACAATAACTTCAAATGACTCGGCAGGAAGAGTTTGTTCTACTAATGACGTTAACGTGTGTGAGAGTAATTTAGAACGATTATATGTTGGAATAACAACGCTTATTTCGACCATGTTTAGAACCCTATAATTAAATGCTCAACTGACAGCGAAATAATACGGAGAACCCAAACTTGATTCAATGTCACATTTTGACAATTTCGAGTTGCAGTAAGTGTAAATATCTATTTATTTGCTTTTAAAACAGTAATTTATATACATGTCTAATTTTTTGGCCTTATTGTTATTATGCGACGCTTATCTCTATAAGTGTGAAATGAGATGTAATTGATAATTACATCTCTAAACTTTGTGGTTGAAACTGTGATCTGGAAATATTTTTATTTCACGTGTATTCACTATATGAATAGTCTTATTGGTGACCAAATTGGTTATTTTACTCCTTGAAGATAACTATATTTATTATAACGCTTGGTTATTATGATTTATGTTCAAAAAATTGATGGATTAAGATTGCTAACGCCTGTTGGGTGATTTAACAAGCAATTAAAAAATTCACATGTCAGACATTGTTTTGCCAAAAATAGAGAAGGTGAGTATTATTGTTTTGAAAATTAGAAGAAAACATTGTTTAGATGCAGCTCGTTGAAGGAATATTCTGTGAGCAAGTACTAGGTTTTTTGTACCAGAAACTCATGCATTTACTCTAAAGTGTGATTGTTAAGGATTTGTTGGTGACGATGACGGTTAGTAAAACGCTAGGAATGACAGTTTTAAGTCTTGGAATCGTTGGTTGTGTTTCCCAACCGAATGAATCTGAGTGGGTATCCGTTCAAGGCATGCCTGTCCCACAAAATGTCGTCAATACGCTGTTTGAACGTTGCCAAAATAAGTCTGGTGAATACTCAATTGAGCCCAATGCGATGGATCAATGCCTTCTTCAATCGGGCATTTTGCGTGCCTCTTCATTCTATGACATCACCCCTTTTCTTGTAGAAGCTACCGCAAAACGACTCAATGCAGACACGCCAGTGATGGTAGACGATGCAACGCGACTTGATTCTGTGGAGCACCAAGGACGAACGCTCCGACTCAACCACACCATTATTGATGACGTAGTCGCAGACATTAATGTGGATCAGTTTCAAAAGGTTGTACCAGAATTGGTTATGCAGAACACCTGCTTTGCACCGCCCATGGCTGCTCTAATGGAAAATGATGTGGTTTTTCAATACACCTACAATGATGCTGAAGGACAACCTATAACAGCATTCAGCATTCGCCACGCTGACTGTAAATAATTTGGTATTCGTTGCCTCATAGATGCATGAGGTATGGATAGAAGTTTCGCCATGTCATTGATGTATAACTACTTATACAAGTAATTCCCATGCTGCCTAAAAAGACATTTCTCCTCGGGTGTGATGTTAGAACTGAACCGCACAAATCACGCCAAGCTGCGTATTAATAGCGTCTTTATGTCATAAATATCTCGTCTATCAACAGAACGTTGAAAGACAGATTTATGATCAGCTATCCACTGCCTTTATGCTGATTCAATTCTTTGCGAAACGTCGCTGAGAACTGCCAATCGTCTTTTTGACGAACACTCGCCAGATTGCGCTGTACTGGCGAGTGTCCTTCTTTCTCACTTCTTTAGCGTCACCTTTAACTGATCTGCATGAACCTGCTGTTTTTGTGAAATTTTGACATCCTCAACCAAACCCTAACAAAGCGTTGTCTCTCTCATTACTTCACGTTGTTACCTTAAAAGGGATAAACAGGTTGAAAGGAAGAGCAATGAAAGTGCTTCGGCATGTTATCTCGGTGACAGTTACCCTCGTGGTTATGACCGCGTGTGTATTTTCTACTTCACCTCATCAAGACGCAGCGATGATCAAGCAAACGTATGACAGTAACCTCTCGGCATTATCCGCATATCAACTTGGTCATTATGGATTAAGAATGTACAGACAGACGCAGGATGATGACTATCAAGCTGCGGTGTGGACTGATATGGCGCGGATAGCAAGCCGCCTGAATGGATACAGTGCGTCCATTTCCTCGAAGGACGACGTGTTGCGCTTAGGCGCGGCTCGGCTGGAATCGTATAGTTCTGGTGATAATGAACGCGATGCGCTTAGACATGATGCGGCAAAAGGGAGAGAAGAATACCTAGTTCTGGGAGCGGGTCTCATTAGTAGTATGGCGAGGGCAAACGAGTACGGCCTAAAGCATAGAGATGATGACAAGCTACGTGAAATTCTGTCTTGGTATGATTTTCATGACTACGCCACCAATCCAGAGATGATACGCGCTTGGGCGGCACAATTGGCTAATCAGGTCTACTGGCTTAAACAGCTAGGAGAAAATGATCTGACTCATCAGTTTTCATTGGCATTGAAAGCAACCTATCCGGATAAAAAGGATTCTATGTTGTCTGTTCAGCAGTACAACAATAAATTGTATGGCATGACGCATATCATTCTTGCAGCGTCAGAGTACTACCGAAAGTCTGTGAAAGAGGCAGAATTTCAATGGATTTATGACTATTTCCGTCAGCACTTTACGACTATCGCCGCGCGTTCTAAACCGGATGTGATTGCGGAAATTGGCATTACGTTTTTATTGGCAGGTCTAGAAAATGACCCCGTTGTTATCCAGAGTCAGGAAATCATTCGAGATGCCATAGACAGAGAAAAGGGGATGATCCCTTCAGTCTCTGGTGGCACGGACTTGGCCAAAGGTGAGCATCGAAATGTGCTGGCCATTATGCTGCTAGATTGGCAAGGCACGAGTGAAACACCCATGGTGAATAAGGAACAAAACGATATTCAATCAGTTCCTTGGGGATTAGTGCCTAAGACACCCCACTAAAAAAACAGAAAGAGCCCGGTAGGGCTCTTTTGTAATAAACCCAATAAACTTGAAGATGCTGGATGCAGCGAAATTGAGTATCGGTTAACGGAAGCATTTCTCGGCATGGCGAACCAAGCCTGACGTTACGGAGCCAAAATAGTCCCCGGCAACAATTGGCACACCTGGAAGCGTGTTTTCGAGCAGGGCACGCAGGATCGGCGAGCGCGCGCTGCCACCCGTCATAAATATCGCGTCAGGCGTGGTTTCCGCTTGAGCCAGTGCATCATTGACTAATTCTGCCACTTTCGCGACCGGAGAGGCGATAGCATCTGAAAGCTCCGCAGTAGTAATTGATGTCTCAAGAACCTCATCAGCGAGTGCAATGCGTGCACTGAATTGTGTCTGCTCTGACAGTGCGATCTTCGCTTCTTCAGCACTTCTGACAATCTGATAGCCAAGTGTTTCTCGGTAGACTTTCATCAAACGCGCGATCAGATCAGGCTCACTCGCATCACGCATGAGTTGCTGCAATACCTGACGGTTAGCAGATGCATAGAAGTCAGATTGTGCGGCGACATTATTGATGGCAATAGGGTTCCAGAACTGAGGAATTGGCATTGCAATGCCGCGTTGTAAGGTCGAATTTTTCCCAAACAGAGGCATCAGTTGCTCAAATGCAAGATGAATGTCCAGATCGTTTCCGCCTACACGACAGCCAGAATGCGCCAGTAGAGATTCACGGCGGTCATCTTTCTTTTGCCAGCTTGGTCCCATCTGAATGAGGCTGCAATCTGTCGTACCACCACCGATGTCGACAACTAAGACGGTTTTATCTTGGGCCAGTGAGCTTTCGTATTCTAGACCCGCAGCAACGGGTTCAAATTGGAATTGAACCTCTTTGAAGCCTGCACGTTTTGCAGCAGCCAGCAGTATGGATTCAGCCTGGATGTTTGCTTTTTCGCCGCCAATACCTTGGAAGTTAACTGGGCGACCAATGACAGCGCGCAGTATATCTTCCTGCAAATCGGATTCAGCCTGTTGTTTGATGTTGGCCATCATGGCGCAGACGAGATCTTCAAAAAAGCTGATTTGAACGTCGCGAAGTCCCGTGGCTCCTAGAAAGGATTTTGGTGACTTAACGTAGTACACCTCTTCTGGATCTTCGAGGTAGGTAGCAAGTGCTGAACGGCCAAAGCGAAGGTCACCAGGCTCTACGTCGATACCTTCCTCTCTATTGAAATTGACTGCACGGCGGAGCAATTGCTCACCGACGGAATCGTTCGGTTTGATATTGAAGTGTCGCCAAAGGTATTCACTGACCGCTTCTCGTGTCGGAGCACATAACGTTGAAGGGATAAATGGGCTGTCACCTTCCAGTGCCAAAAGACGGGGCTTACCGTTCTCTAAAGTCGCTACGGAGCAGTTGGCTGTTCCATAGTCGAAGCCGATAAACATTGCGTATCTCCAACAAGAAAAAGACCGCACAGTTTACGCAAAACCAAGTTCAACACAAGGCACAACTGAAGAGGAAAAAGCGCAAAACCACAAAAAATCACGAAGAGACGCGATTGCTGCGTACAAACAACAAATTACGACTTTAGTCGAAATTCGTCAGAAAACTTTATAGCCATTGTTGTAAAAACGAGACAGTTTAAACGACTTTGCTGAGTAAGCTTTAGGCAGGCATTCGATGTCCAATGCCATCGTAAATCCTTGAAGTAAGGAGGACGGTATGAAAAGTGCCAAAGAGTTTGCGGCATGGCTGATGAACCGTTTTTCAACCCACGCAGATGTTTACCTTACACGAAAAGACATTACAGAACTCACGAGTCGACAATCGCTCAGAAGTGAGTTTATCCATGATGTTCACTGCGAGCTCATGGGGTTTGGACGTGCGCTGGTGGCTGATGTGAAAAACGACCGCTATTACATGGTGGCGGTAAGTAACACGTATTGGAAAGACGTTGGTGATGTTTATGCAGCAACGTCCGAACAGACTGCGGGTTGCGAAGCCATAAAAGCTCCTTCCGATGACACAATCCGACCTTTTAAAACCAACACGTAAGCCATCCACTTTTGCCTTTAATATCTCTTCTCTCTTTGCCTGTTTGATACAGGCTTTTTTTTGCCGCAATAGGCTACTTTTTGGCCTGCGGTGTTAGGTGGGTAAGGGTTTTTTGGTTCGAGCACTAATCTTTTTTCGGTTTGCTATTGAATAAAAAACATCGTTCAATAAAATGTGCGCGCTTTATACATAACTTGGTATCTATTTATGAAATTAATGAAAACTGCGCTTATTTCTATTGTGATGTTTGTAACTGGCTGTTCAAGCATCGTTAATGGTTCAACGCAACCGCTTAAAATCAGTGCGACGCCAGATGCGGCAACGATTCGTCTACTAAGTAAAAATGGTGATGTGCTTAAAGAGCAAAAAGGGCGTCTTGATTACTTAATGAAGCGTAGTACTGGCTATTTCGAAGGCGCAGATTATACGTTGGAAATTTCCTATGATGGCTACCAAACCCAAACTCTAGAACTGATGTCGACAGCAAGTGGTTGGTACATTGGCGGAAACCTCTTTTTTGGTGGCTTGATAGGTTGGTTGATTGTGGATCCAATGACTGGCGGCATGTGGGTGATTGAGGCCAGCAATATGCAAGAAACCGATGAAATGAACGTAACCTTGCTGAAAGATGCAACTGAGGAAATGATGGAAAAAGCGGTGCAAGTTAGCATGAACTAAGTGTCTGCCGCGTCGGTATCGGCGCGGCAAACTTTTGGCTGAAGCGTTTTTTTACGTATATGAGTAACATCAAAACAGCGAGTAATTGGTGCATAGAAGAGAATTCTTTTTATTTTTTATTCCTCGATTATTCAGATGCATACAGTGTCTATCTAACTTGACAAAGCAAAGATCAACAAGATAGATATCATGCGGTATCGGTTGCACATTTGCTTTTCAAATCTCTCTGCTAAATTAGATATACGACGTTACTTCTTGTCGACTGCCCGCCTTCTCTTTCGCAGTCTTTATCCGTCGAAATCTGATGATCTTTGGTGTGCTTTTCTCGCGTTTTTTCTTCTCTAAGGCTTTGCTATTGGGTTGGCCTCAGGAATCATTTTTCCCTAGAACACCAACGATCTCATCTACTGTTCTTACGCAGGAGCGCGTTATGTTGATGACGACAAAGGTAAAAGCGGTGATATTTGAACTGGATGGCACACTGGTTGATACGGCACCAGACATTCGGTGCGCAGCAGAAGAAATGTTGGCTGACTTAAATCTCCCAAGCCTGAATGCTGAGCATGTCAGTGATTGGATCGGTGATGGAATGGATAGATTGATCCACCGGATTTTGTCGCGCCAAATTGACGGTAAAGTGCCGGATCCAATTTTTCGTTTAGGCAGTGCTCTGTTTCTTAAAGCGTATCAACGAAGAGAACACCAAGGTTCAGCGTTGTTTGATGGTGTGCTCGATTGCCTGCGCGAATTGACCCGAAGAAAAATGCCCTTGGTTATCGTCACTAACCAAGCAACGTCTGCTGCTAATGAGTTGCTGACAGCGTTAGGTATTAGACATCATTTTGATTTGGTGTTGGGAAGAGATGCGATGCAAGAGCCTAAACCCTCTCCCGATGGCTTATTGGAAGCTGCGTTATTACTCGACTTAAATCCCGAACAGCTAATGATGGTTGGAGGGAGCGTCAATGATGTTCATGCGTCTAGAAATGCGTTATGTCCCGTTGCATGTGTCAGCTATGGGTATAATTACGGTGTTGATATTTGTTACGCGGCTCCGGATATTGTATTCGACTCTTTGTCTGAATTACCCGAATTTCTTGATAAAAAGTCGGCTACCCGACGCCCAAGGCGCACAAATAAAAAACGTGCATCCTTATCAAAAGCAGAAAAAGAAAAGCGCTAAATGCGCTTTTCTTTTTTATTGAGGCGTTAATATTGGATGCCACGAAGCTCAGTCAAAAACGCTTTATAGGCATCAATAAATACTTTTACGCGGTTGGTCATGTGATCCCGAGAGCGCACGATAATATTCATGTCGACGCGTTTAAATTTGTAGTCAGACAGGAGTTGTACGAGCTTGTGCTCTCTTACAAGTTCGGTCACTTGAAGCTCTGGAAGTAGCGCAATCCCGAGCCCATTGGCAGCAAGAAGCCTTGCGATATCCATTGAATCAGAGGTAACGCGTCCGCTGATATCCACTGACTTTTCTTCGCCATCAATATCAATATAAGGCCAGTTCTTTTCTGCATTAGGACAATTTATATTGGCGATACAAGAGTGTTGAGTGAGCTGTAATGGGTTGGAAGGTATGCCAAATTTATTTAAATAATCTGGCGAAGCATAGCAACAGAAATTACAGTCGAATATTTTAATGGCGACCAATGATTGGTCGTCAGGCATTATCGGCGAAATCATTAAGTCACAATCTGGCATCGATAATAACTGTTTAGGTGTCAGTGTTACCAAATCAAGTTGAATATTAGGATAACGATGAAGAAAGTTGGAAATAAAAGATTCAGTTAGCCATCGAGCCATAGGGTGCAATAAACCCAAACGCAATGTTCCTTTCACTTCATCTTCGTGCTTTTCTAGCGATTCCAGCCCTTTCTCCCAAGCCTGAACAACGGCCAGGCTAGAGTCCAGTATCTTCGTACCTTGCGGGGTGAGTGAAAGCTCACGGTTTCCTCTATGCAACAACTTCAGATTCAGTTGCTCTTCGAGAAGCTTAATTTTTCGACTGAGAGTAGGCTGGCTAACACCTAATTGACGTGCTGCAGAAATGAAGCTGCCTTTTTCAGCAACCGTAATAAACATGCGTAAAGAATCTAAATCCATAACCTACTTTTTACCACTAATAACAAGAGGGATACATTTACATTGATCTCTATCTCATTATTCATTTTTTGAAATAGGGTCATTCGATTTTTGCGTCTCATCAAAATAAACCCCATCGCATACCATAAGTCAATTTCAATATAAAACTAATATAAGAGTCAACAATGAAGATTAAAGCAGTAGCCACGTTGGTGGCGGGTATTTTAGCTTCTCCCGCTTATGCGCAAGTAGAATTGCCTAAGCCGGAGTTTTACGGCGTTGTTCAGGGGCAGCTTTCTTGGGAGGAGGGGTATGACTTCCAAACCCAGCTTCAAGAAGCGTTAGTTGGCTTGCAAGGCATCATTCCTGCGGAGCATTTCCGCATGCGCTATAAATTGGCTGCCGAATATTCAGAAACTAATCCGAACCCGAAAGAGCAAGGCGAGATCATCGTCAGTGAGGCCAATCTGCTGTTCATGTCGAAGCAGTTAGGTGGTTTGTATGTTGGTCAGGGCACAACAGGCTCTTGGCAAGATCTTTACAGCAAAGTCGACATTTTTAACTCGACCAATATGAAGCGTGCCGGAGGAAATGACAGCCTATTCCGCCAAGGCTACTACGGCACCAATATCCTTGCTTACGCGACCCCACGTTTCCATAACTTCTCTTTCAAAGTCGCGGCGATGTCTCCAAACGAAACCAACGGCGCAGACGTTGATGTTCTGGGTTTACGCGCGCTTTATAACACCAAGAATTTCAGCTTGGTATTGAACCGCGCCGAGATGGATGAAAAACAAATTTCGACTGGCTACACCCGTTGGGCATTGGCATCCAGTTACCAAATGGGCAGTGCATACCTCGCGGGTTTGGTTGAGTACAACGAGAAAGACCCACAAGGTGACAGTTGGGTTTACGCTGTTTCAGGCAAATATACCGCAGACAAAATGTCTTACCGCCTTGGTGCCCAAACCAAGCAATGGGAAGACGATGCGAAGAACGTGAGCAAGGAAGACGAAACGCTTCTGCTTGCTAACGTTTCCTACCAATTCCACCCGAATGCATCGCTTTACGCAGAAGTGGCGGAGTACCTCGAAGATTCTCAAAACGACAAGATCAATTTGGGTCTTGTTGCCCACTTCTAAGGAGCTGTAATGCGCAAGATAGTGTTGCTGGCAGCCTCAGCGTTATCGTTTGGGGCTCAAGCGGGATTAACGGTGTCAGACTGCGTGATCAGAGAACCTGCGCCGGGTAAGGACATGACGGCGTTGTACCTGAATATTCACTTTGAAAACACCGACGAGATTAAGGCACTTCGTATGCCTGCTAATGAAGATGTAGTCGGAGCGGAAGTTCGCGATTTGGCTAACATCGTTGAGCTTCACACCACGCAGATGGCAGATGGCGTGATGAAGATGCGTCGCGTACCCAAAATCAAAATTCTGGAAGGTGATAACGCACTAAAGCCTGGTGGCAATCACATCATGCTGAAAGGGTTAAAAAAGCAGCCTAAAGCCGGCGATGTTTACCCTGTGACGGTGTGGATGACTTACACCGAAGATCTGCAATGTGACGCTGTGGTGAAGAGCAGTGCAGACATCGCGAAAGCACAGGAGATAGCCAAGTGAAAAAGCTTTTTGCTGAAGCGCGAAACGTGAAACGCGCGGTGGTTGCACTGCTGGTGGCTGGCGGCATGGGCTTAGGTTTATTGTCTGCGTTGCCTGCCACCGAGGTGATGCATGCGCTGAGCACCAATGAATTCTGTTCATCGTGTCACACCATGGAGCCAATGGCAGAAACGTTTGCGCAGTCGATTCATGGCGGTAATAACTCGCAAGGCTTTGTCGCTGAGTGTGTGGATTGTCACTTGCCGAAATCCAATGTGGTTGAGGAGCTTTACGTTAAAGGTACATCAGGCATGCGCCATTTGTGGGGCGAATACGTGTTGGGGATGGAAAACCTGGACTATCAAGCTCTGCATGAGAAGCGCACTGATTTTGTGTTCGACTCCGGCTGTGAAAGCTGCCACAAACAAATCGAACCGCGTGCCGTGGCAGCGACGGAAGCATCTTCCATTGCTGACCAAACGCACCAACTGGCATTCAATCGCAAAGAGACCGACGCCAACTTCCAATGTTCTTCCTGTCACTATGACATTGCTCACCCGGGTCTAAAACGCAACATGCGCCTGAGAGAAGAAAAGCTTCTTGAGGCGCTGGCGAATTTGCAAGAAGGAAATCACTCATGAGCCTGCGCATGAAAACATTGACCGTTGCCTTGCTAACGCTGGTTGTGTCATCACCGTTGATGGCGGCGGAAGATATCAATAATGGCTACGAAGATTACACGATTAATCGTACGTTCGAGACCATGTCGCCCAAAGACAAAGCCATTGCTAACCGCATTATTTATGGTTGCTACATGGGCTGTCACCGTCCCGCACGAGAAGAAGTTACCGAATCATTGAGCCCGAAACTTGAGGGTTTTGATCCGCAGTATTTCTACGACCAATGGGTCGATATGGATAACGAGCGCAAAGCGGGCATTTCTTCTCAAATGAAGGAAATCGTTTATCAATATTCACCTCACGATATGGCCTCTGTTTCGGTCGTGTTGGGTGAGCGAAAAATGTCGTACAACCCTGATCCAGATGTGCTGGAAAGCGAGGCGTTCAAACGCGGGAAAGAAAAGTACGATGCGTCGTGCAAGATGTGTCATGGTGAGCAGGGTGCAAGCACGAATCCTGCTTATCCGCCGCTGAAAGGCCAAATGCCTGCGTACATTTTCGAGCAAATGACAGCGTATCGCGATGGTAAGCGCACTAACCGCCAAGGCCCAATCATGGCACCGTTCGCCCGCATGCTGAGCGAAGATGACTACAAAGACATCATCGCGTACGTGTCAGGCAAAGAATACCGCGCTGTTGAGCGTCGCGAGTACATTACGGGTATCGGCATGCCACCCGTGAAAGATTTTGTGCTGCCAGATACCGGCCAAATCCAGAACTTTACTGATACTAAAGGTGAAGACAGCGACTACCCGCAAAACCCAATGAGCTACACCATCAGTGAGTCAGGGAAAACCGTTATCGATAACAACACCAAGCTGATGTGGGAGCGTGAAAGTTCGCGCATTTGGATGACAGCCGTTGAAGGCCAAGCGCATTGTGACAATCTGGAATTAGACGGTTACAGCGATTGGCGTTATCCCTTAATGAAAGAGTTGCAGAGCATTGGTGATATGGGTGAGTTCCGCCCTGCTATCAATGCGGAAGTCTTCTCTAACATGCCGCGTGCAAACTCTGGGATTTGGACTTTCCCAATCTCTGATCACCCCGATCATGTTTGGCACGTTGGTTTTCCTGATGCGCACATTATGGGTCAGCACACCGCTTCAACGAAATTGGTGCGTTGTGTGCGTGCCGACAATGGTGCGGCATACCACAACATGGACTATGTCGATAACGGTGATGGCACGGTAACGGAACGTATCACGGACCGCATGTGGCAGCAGAATATCGACTACAAACGTCGTGATTGGGAAGACTCAATCAACTACTGTGAAAACCTTGACTATGCAGGGTACAAAGACTGGCGTTTACCGAACATTAAAGAAGCGGTGTCGATTGTTAACTACAACAAAACCTCACCGTCGATTGATGAAGAGTTTTTCCCGAATACCCCAGTGAAGTACTTTTTCTGGACAAATACGTCCGATGTAGCTGGACCAACCATTCACATGCGACCACTAGGCTTGCGTAAAAAAGACCAGACCCCCGAAATGTTGGACTTACGACATACCGGAGACAACGAAGGTTGGGCTCAAGGGTATCTGATAGGTTCCGGTCTTGGCATGACGAAAGACAACCTGTTCTACGCACGCTGTATTCGTAATCCTTAACTATCATCGAGTGCCCTCAGGCTAACAACCTGAGGGCTTTTTGCCTTATGAAGAAGATTCTTTTTTCTCTTGTGTTCGCATTGAGTTCATACGTCAATGCAGACGAGCAGCGGTATGTGGATGGTGCGCGTTGGGCATTCGTGTCTGATGCCATTTCACCCAAACTTGCTGTTGTTGATACCTTTACCCAAATGCACGTCGATACCTTAACGTTACAGGCTATTCCGACAGAGCTGGAAGTGTCTGACTTGCAGGATCTGTTGGTGTACATCGACGGCAAATCTCCAACGCTTTTTTTGTACGACTTGGCTAAAAAATCGCACGGAAAAATGCCGCTATCCTTTATTCCTGACCAAATTGTATTTCACCCAGATGGCGCGCAATTGGCTGTTGGAGGGAAAAATGCTTTGGTCTTTGTGATGCCATTGGACAAAAAACTGATGGGCACCTTTGATAGTGTCGATAGTCCCTTCAGCCTGAACTTCGATAACGGTGGCTACAACCTGTATGTGACGGAACAAGCCTCAGGAAACACCTTTGTTTACCGTTTCCACGATGGTCAGCGAACGCAAATGCAGCTAGGGGAGGGCTCAGTGTCTGAAATCACGCTGTCACCGGATTCCCGCCTTGGCATGGTAGCGCAGTATGACGACAACACTGTATATATTCGCGATTTATTTATGAATACCGAGTTCGCAACAGTCGCGTTGCCTTCGACCCCTTATCGCCCATACGTTAGTTCTGACAGCGAACACATCATCCTTGCAGATGAAAAAGGGAAAGGGGTTGTGATCAACGCGTGGAGCGGTGAGAAGGTTCGCGATATTAGCGTTGGTGAGAATCCGGGCGCATTACGTTCGGGGTGGCTGGAAACCATCGGCATCATCTCTTCAGATAGTACGCTATCGGTTTTCGATATCGCCCAATCGACACCTGAGAAAAACGTGGCACTAAGCGCACCGTTGAAAGAGGTGGTGGTGGTCTCTGATTCTAAAACTTTGTTTGCTACCCAAGATAAATCGTCATCCCTGTTTGTGTATGACATTCGCACAGCGACTCAGCTTTCTCGAATTGATACTGGGCTCGCCCAACCACTTCATATGGTGATGGGTATCACCAACACCATTTGCCACTAGGAGCGGAATATGAAGAAACTGCTGACTTCATTGTGTTTTTTGGGGGCGTTGGTGTCGGGCAAAGTACTGGCAAGCTTGGACTTCGACTTGCAACACGCGACGTTGGGTGATGTGACAGAAAAAAGCTGGCCAGGACAATACTTGTTGATTGGTATTGGGTATACCTCCTGCCCCGATATTTGCCCGACAACCGTGATTGATATGGCTGCGACGGTCGGAAAACTAGGAGATAAAGGCAAGAAAGTGACACCGCTTTTTATCTCAGTTGATCCAAATCGAGATACCGCTGAATACATGGATACTTACGTGAAGTTTTTCAGCCAAAATATGTTCGGTTTGGTTGGTACGGAAGCACAGACAAAACATGCGATGAAATCTCTTCGCGGAACGTATGGGTATGCCGTTGAAGGCAAGCCGGTTTACCCACCATTGCCTGCGCAATATGAAGTGTTCCACTCCGCTTATGTCTATCTCTACAGTCCTGAGGGTAAGCTGGTGGATGTTTACGGCTATGGAATGGGCAGTGACAAAATGGCCGCCGATATTTCTAGGAATATTCCATGAGAAAACATCGTTTAGCGCGTCAGTGCCAAGCAATCGCGGTGGTACTTGGAGGGCTTTTTTCCAACGCATATGCACTCGATTCACAGTGTAAACCCCCAACCGAATTTCATGCGGTAAAACCCTATGCATTGCCTGCTGATTTACACGGCGAAAGCATGGAAAAAGTCAGTCTCGTGAACTTCTGGGCAGTCTGGTGCGGCCCGTGTTTAAAAGAGTTGCCGATGTTGAGCGAACTGGCTGCTTCAAGCCGCACTTTTGATGTCAAAACCCTGCATGTTGGTGATAACGAAGAAGCCATCAATGGCATGTTCAGTCGTCTTGCTATCACCAATCTTGCCAATGACGCGATAGATGATTTTGAAGCGGTAAGAGCTCTCGGGTTTGTAGGGCTACCTGCAACTTTAGTGACGGTGAATAACAAGGTGACTTATCACGCGACGGGTTACTTAAAAACGTCTGTGAATGCGCTTAATCAATGGCTGCAATGCTTGGGAGAGTCAGCGTGAAATGGGGCAAAATGGGATTGAAATTATTTGCGGCGGCGGGGCTATTTTCTTTGGCTACTCCAGTGTTTGCGGAAACATTGTATGGCGAGCAGTTATATAAGAACCCGGGACGCGGTGGTTGTATTAACTGCCATGGCGAAGGTGGCAATGTTCCCGTCATTCCTTTGTATCCCAAAATTGGCGGACAGACAGAAATGTATCTGTTTAACCAGATGATGGATTACAAAAAGGGAAAGCGAAAAAACGGGTTATACATGACGATGGAAACCGCCATGAAGCCTTTTTCTGAAGATGAGGTTCGTGTGTTGGCTGCGTATTTGGCGGCAGTAGAATGGCCGAGGAGTCAGTAGCATTTCAAATAAAAAGAGCCACGATTGTGGCTCTTTTGTTTAGCAGAGTATAAAGGCTTACGCGCCCATAATGGTGATGATCAAGATGGTGACCAAACCGCCCATCATCGGGATTGCGGTGCGTTTCACAAGCTCCATAGGAGGCACACCAGCCACACCGGCACACGCCATCACAACACCTGCAACAGGTGAGAATGAACGGAAGATACCGGCAGCCAACTGCATTGGCATTGCCATTGCTGCGGTCGCTACACCCACTTGGGCTGCAACGTCAGGTGCCAGGTTCGAGAAGCTGAAGAACGCCGCGTTACCTGAACCAGATAGCAGTGCAGTCAAACCGATGATGGTCACCAGCATCAGCAGCATTGGGGTGTAACCCAAGCCCAGATCAGATGCCATACCTAGCAGACCGTCGATAAAACCAATCGCCTTAAGACCCACAACGAAGGTTTGGGCTGCGATGATCAGTGATACAACGCCTGCGAATACATCGCCCATGCCTTGTAGGTAAACTTTCAGCGAGTCAGCTACGCCACGACCATTGCGGGTGTAGAGGAAGTCACACAGCATTGAAACCGCCAAACTGATGAACATGGCGGTTACCACGTCTATCTTGATTGAGGTAATCGCAAACTTACTGAACACCAGAAGTAAAACCAGTGGCACGGTTGGCAGGATTGCAAACCAAGTCGGAGCTTCACGTGCACTGTCTTGCGTGCTGTTCAGCTCGTATTTCACGCCTTTTTCGGCGTCTTTTTTGTCGAACCATTTTTGGCAGAAGAAATGCAGAACAGCGATTACGACGGCAGCTGCAGCCCCTACGACTAACTGATGCTGAACGAAGTACGTGGCAGCATCAACGCCGATAACTTCAGCGGCTTTGTTCGATGCACCCGACGCTGGACCTAAGTCCAAACACGCTGTTGTTGCGAGTACTGCTGCAACTGACGCGGGTGTACAGCCGATGTTAACAAGCACGGGGTACAAGGCAACAAGTAGCAGCATTGCTAGGCCAACAGCACTTGGAATGAAAATGTTTAGGAACTGACCAAGAATGTAAGTGAACGCAAGAATCACGTACGGATTTTTGATAGTAGATAGGGGTTTTGTTGTGACTTGAACCAGTGCATTCGCCGCACCGATGTGGCCCATGTATTTAGAGAAACCACCTACTGCCATGATAATAAGGCCCAGAGTAGCAAGTGTTGAAGAGCTAAGTGCCTTGATAACAAGGAAAAAGTCGACGACAACGGCACCTGATGGGCTAACGCCTTTCGGAAGGAAATCTGTGTGACCCGCCAGCGCACCGATGATCATCATCAGAATACCGGCGCCGAAGAGCGCAGCTTGTGTGTTGTATTTTTTTACAATCAGATAGCCTGCCCCAAAAACGATGGGGAGTGCGAGGATAGCAACCATTATTTTACCTATATGTAGCTCTAACGGATATCGCCAGGCACCGGAAGATACTTACTGACGTCGGCATCTTTAGGCAGCCTTGGCGTAGCCATATTATTTTTAAATGGCTTAATAAGGATATGAGAAACGGAAAATAAAAGGTGTAAGTGTGAGTTGTATAAAACAATATTTCCTGTTGATTAAAAAAGACGCACGATGAATATTTTCAATTTGTTAATCATGCTATTTAAAGTGAGTTAATTAATCTGTAACGCAGAAAATGTGCAACAAGATTTACATAGAGGTACAAGTGATTGATTTGCAACCGACATTGTTAATTCTTGATGGGAGGGATTTCCATAACCTATTGAAGTGAATGCAATATAGTTCCTCTGAAATACACTTGTTTGTTACGAAGTCAAATTAATTTCAATTTTTAGTGGTTTGAAATTAGTACTTAAAATACGAAGAAATGAATAAATATCAGACGAAGGTTAAATAATCACCAGTTGGATTTCTGTATATTTATAATACAAAATTCAGGAGTGTAAAGAATGTCTATACCAGCAACCAAATTGGAATTAGAAGTTGCCATCCAAGATGCATTTTCAAAACTCGAGAAAGATTACGCCTCAATTCCTGCAGATTGCACGAGGTTGCTGAAGGTTGAAGGGAACATCAAAGATACACAGATCAGTGTTTGCGATACGCTGGCCTATCTTATTGGGTGGGGTCATTTGGTGATGAAATGGCATTCACGTAAGCAGGCTGGTGAAACAGTGGATTTTCCAGAGACAGGATTCAGATGGAACCAACTTGGCGAGTTAGCTGTGCATTTTCATCAAACGTATCGGGATTGGTCTTATGACGCGCTGCTTGAAGAATGGCGAAAGGTTGTCACTGATATCCTTGTGATGATTGCCAGTGAGAATGATGCGTCGCTATATGTAAAGCCTTGGTATAAGCAATGGACGCTGGGCAGGATGATTCAATTCAACACCTCATCACCAATGAAAAATATGCGTACAAAAGTGCGTCGATTCAAAAAGTCTCATGCTATTAAGTAATTGAATGCTTTACATTGGTGGTTACATAAACTCTTTTTAAATTATGATGTTGAGACGGAATTCATTAAGTTTGTTACCGTTTTCACCTCCCACTTATCGATAATCTAGTGATACAATCAATTCATGATAACAACAGTGTGGCAAGCTACCCGAAATGGAAATCAAACTGCATTCCAATGCGAGTACAACACCGAGAACACGCAAGTACATAAAGCATTCCGATAAGTCTGACGCAGAACTGGCAAGTGAGCTTAGTATCTCTATCGATACGGTCAAAAAGTGGCGCAATCGAAGCGATGTTTACGACAAGTCGCACCGCCCTAATGTCATTCATCGTAGGCTGAGTGCAGAACAAGAGTTGTTGATCGTATACCTGCGCTCACGATTGCTGCTGTCTTTAGATGAACTGCTGGAAGTCTCGCAGCTGCTGATCAATAAAGATTTGTCACGTGCCGTACTTAACCGCTGCCTGAAGAAGTATCAGGTGCCGCGCGTTAAAAAACCGTCACCGACTGTGTTCGGTGAGGTGATGATTGATTGCATCAAGTTACCGCATATTCTCTCTGCGAAAGCGACGCACCTTCTGGTGATCACTGAAGCTTATACAACGCATGTGAGCTTTGCGCTGATGGGCACTGAAGGCGAAGAGTCAGTCGTGCGTATGGCGGACTTCCTGCAACATGCGTTGCCTTACGGCATCAGACGAGCGGTGATTACTGATAATGAACTTGTCAAAGATGTGGTCAATCAGATGGGCATTGAATGGTCTCTGATGGACGCATCCGAACTGATTCAAATTGCGTTGGAATCGGAGGCCGATTTCGAGCAGCCTGTTAGTGACTACCTCGCTGGCGAATATTTTGACGCGCGATTGGGGTTGCCTTCCATTTTGCTGTGCTACGAAGATTTGCTCAATAAGCGAGTGCTTCGTAATCGGCTGAAAAACGCAACACCACAGGGTTACTGTAAAACGAAAAAGGGGAGCTGATGCTCCCCTTTGCTTTAGCAGGTAATACTTACTGTTGAGTGACGCGACGCAGGTCGATGATCTCGCCCGCTAAGTCCATCATAAGCACAGCATTCATCAAATGGTCTTGTGCATGCACCATCACTATGTGAACGGGCAGCTTGCCTTCGCCTTCATCGTACTCAATCAACTTTGTCTGAATGTGGTGTGCGTCTTTCAAGGCTTCTTTAGCTTGAGCGACAAGCGTATCAGCGGCGTCAAAATTGCCTTGCTTCGCTTCGCGGATCGCCGTCATGAGCATGCTGCGGCACTGGCCCGCCTGCACAATCAGGGTCATTACGTATTCTTCGTATTGTGCGTGATCCATCGTTCTTACGCTTCCATCATTGTCAGAGCTTGAGCCAGAATTTTCTTACCGTCAGTCATGCCATAATCCATCATGTTGATGAGCGCGATTGGGCGGCCATGTGATTGTGCCACACCTTGGAAGTCTGACAGCTTGTAGCTGATCTGTGGTGCAATCAGGTAGCAGTCGAAATCGGCTGCACTATCTTCAAAATCCTGAGAGCCTTTCGCTTCGATCAGAGCTTCGATACCTTGTGCTTCTGCGGCTTCTTGCATGCGCTTCACTACGAGGCTTGTAGACATACCCATGTCACAGATAAGTAGAATTTTGTTCATTGTGTACTCCTTGGATTATTCAATAGGTGCAGTGATGCGTGTCTGATACGCGTCCAGCCATTCTTGTGATGCTGGGGAATAATGCGTTTCAGAGCCTCTGCGCTCACATACGTAAATCGTTGCTGGGTGTTTGGAGGTCTCGACAGAAAACGAGAAGCTGTCGATGTTAGTAGCGGCTCCAAAATCACCGTCTTTGTTGATACAAACGACAGAAAGGTCGCCCGCTCGGCCGTAACGGGCGATGAGCTTTTTCTCTAAATCGTTTACTGTGCTGTCAGCCGCTTGTTGCGGTGTCATGCCTTCACCCATGCGACGCACGATTTCGTAGCTGATACAGCCTTTCATCAGGTCTTCACCGAGGCCCGTTGCGGTCGCAGCTCCGATCTCGCTGTCGGCGTAGTAACCCGAGCCAGAAACCGGCGAGTCACCCACGCGGCCAGGACGCTTCATAAAGAGGCCGCTGGTGGAGGTGCCAACGCTGATGTTGCCATCTAAATCGAGTGCTGCGATGCCGACAGTATCGTGACCCGTATAGGGGGACAGGCCACGATACAGGGTTTCTCGACAACGCTTGATGTAGTGCTGCTGCGCGCGCTCAGTCAGCATTTCCTTCTTTTCAAAACCCTGTTCAAAGGCCCATTGTTCTGCGCCTTCACCTACCATGAAGCTGTTGAAGCGTTCACGGCTGAGTTTCTCTGCCACCAGGATTGGGTTAGCGACGTCTTTAACACTCGCAATCGCACCCAATGCCATGGTGGTGCCATCCATAAAGGCGGCGTCTAGTTCGACAACGCCTTTTTCATTTGGAAGACCACCGTAGCCAACACTTTTGTAATACGGGTAGTCTTCTACCCGTGTTACCGCTGTCAGGACTGCATCGGTCGCTGACTTATTGTCTTGGAGCATCGTTGCGCCTTCAGTGATGCCATCAAAGGCCATTCTCCACGTGGCGATAATGCCCCAGTTTTTCTTGTCCATTGTTTACGCCTTTACAGGTTGTAGCGGAGTGTCTTGTTGCGTTTGCTCAACCGGAATTTCCGTTGCGCGGTATTGCTTATCGATAATTCGCAGGAACGGCAGATAAATCATTGCACCTATGGTCAAGTTGACGATCTGCATGATGGAGCCTGTGATATCGGCGGTCACGATAAAGCCGGAGAGTACAGGTGGCAGCGTCCAAGGAATGAATGCGCCTGTAGTGGTAGAAACCAGACCCACTGACATTGCTACGTACTGGAAGGTCACCAGAACCAGCGGTACCAAGTTGAACGGGATCAGCATGATTGGGTTCATGATGATTGGCAGACCGAACAGCACAGGTTCGTTGATGTTGAAGATGGAAGAACCTGCCGCCAGCTTACCGACTTTCTTGATGTGCTGAGAGCGCGCGAAAATCAATACGGCGATGATAAGTGACAAGGTTGCGCCTGCGCCGCCCATCCAAATCATGTCGAAGAACTGCTCTGTCACAACGTGAGGAGGAGCAATACCGTTAGCTACCGCAGTCAGGTTGTCTTGTTGGTTTTCAGCCCATACTGGACGCATGATGCCGTTGACCATAGAGCCACTATTGATACCGACTGACCAAAGCAAGGTGATCGTCAGAGATGTCATCAGCGCGCCGAAGAAAGAGGTACCCAGAGAGCGAATTGGGGTTGCCAGCACTTCATAAATAAACTGGTGGATGGTTTCGTATTGGGTACTCGCAAAGCCCAGGCGAATGGCCAATGCCAAGCAAAGTACTGCAGTTGCAGGTACCAGAGCGGCGAAAGACTTTTCAACGGCCGGTGGCACGCCATCAGGCATTTTGATGGTAATGCGTTTTTCGATGAACCAACGGAAGATCTCTGTCCACAGCAATGCACCGATCATGGCAACAAACAGACCTTTCGAGCCTAACCATTCTGTTGGGATAACCGTTCCTACACCTTCAACGCTGGCAAAAGGCGTCAGCACCATGAATGCTGAAAGAGAGAGAATACCAGCCGAAATGCGGTCAACTTTGTAACGCTCAGCCAAGCGGTAAGCGACCATGAAGGCAATGAACAAAGACATGCCAGAGAAGATAACCGAGAACGGAATTTCAATGTTTGAACCCCAATTTGGGCCAAACACGGATGCCATGAACTCTTTGTAGCCAGCACTTGGGAACGAGCTGATTACCAGCAGTACCGAACCCACGATAATGAAGGGCATAAACGAAATATAAGCATCGCGAATGGCACCAAGATGACGCTGCTGTGCAACCTTGCCAGCGATGGGCATCATTCGACTTTCGATGAAGCGCATTACCTTTTCCATACTAACCTCTGTTAAGTAATCATGTGATACTTTTGAATGTGAGTGGAAAATACACCCAAACCAAATGGGGTTATAGAGTGGTTGATCACATTCGATAGAAAAAAGTATCAAGTGATTATGGAATTCGTTTTGGAGTGTGATCTTCCATGCAAAATTCGTAGTATCAGTGAGATATATGCGATATTAGAGTTTGATTACAGTATGTAAACTGTCTGTGGAAAGTTTGCTAAGAGAGCGAAAAGAGATCGCTGTTGGAGAGGTTACTTTGTTGAATGAATAAAAGTATCATTAGATTATATGTTCTTTCTTCGGTGTTTTAGGTAACAAGATAAAAAACGCCTCAAAATAGATGTAGCATTTACCTAAACTCTCTCGATTGATTCAGTTGCCGGGAAACCGAGTGACAGTTAAAACAGGTTACATTCACGTTATGGCCAACTTAGCCTTGTTCGATTTCGACGGCACTATCACAAACGACGATTGCTTCACCGCGTTTGTGCTTTTTGCGACATCCAAAAAACGAAAGTGTTTGGGTTTTGCGCTTATTTGGCCGGTGGTTCTGCTGTATAAGCTTGGTATTTTGCCCGCAAACAAAACACGCCCTATCGTTGCGCGAGCAGCATTTTGGCAAAAAGATGTAGAGCGTATAGAAGCCTTAGCGAAGCAGTTTGTTGACGAGTATTTACGCCGAGTGATGCGGGATGAAGCGTTACAGGCATTGAATTGGCACAAAGCCAATGGCGATGATATCTATGTCGTGTCAGCCTCTTTACATCCCTACCTTGCCATTTGGTGCAAGCAAAACGGCATTCATCTGATTTGCAGTGAACTAGAGTCTGTTGATGGCCGTTTTACAGGTCGTTACGTTTCAGGTGATTGCAGTAAAAAAAGAAAAGCAGAAAGGATAAAAAGCCAACTGGATTTGTCCCGGTATGCGTCTGTTTATGCCTATGGTGACACTGATGAAGACCTTGCCATGCTGGCATTGGCCGATCATAAGTATTTGCGCTGGCAAAAACTCGACTAGCTTTCTCTTGTTTCTAAAACACGCTTTCCTATCCAGCTAAACCCGCCACGATAGCCAATCAACGCCGTCAATATGAGCAAGCAGCCAATGACCTTTTGTGGCGGCATAGGCTCGCTATACCAGAGCACACTGAAGATGACCGTAAAGACAGGCTCTAGGATCATAATAAACGCTGCGTTGATAGCGGTGGTTCCTTTTAGCCCTCTCGTTAAGCAAGCAAATCGCAAACAGGTTGAGAGTATGATGCTCATAGCAAACCACACCCAAATATTAGGACTGATGCTGGTAGGAACATCTTCGAATAGCAGTGACAAGGACAGCCCAATAACGCCAGTTACAAATAGCTGAATACAGGTCAATAACATGGTTGGTAGCGTTTTGGCGACACGACTGACAATGTTGAATTGAAATGCAAAGGTGAACGCCGACGCCAAGAACCAGACTTGACTGTTTGCCAGCACCCAGCCGTTCGCGAGCGACAAAAAGCCTAGCCCGACCAGAGCGACAGGTAACGCAATCCAGAATGACGCACTGGGAGGCTGTTTAAAGAGAAGCCAGCCAATAAAGGGAGCGAAGAGCATGGTTAAGCTCATGATGAATGCGCCTTCACCAAGGGTGTCGCTGACAGATAATGAATAAATCCAAAGCAGGATAGCTGTCGCGAGCAAAAATCCGCACCCTAGGGCTTTTCGAAGATCGTCGCGGGAGGCTTTCATCAAATCTTTGTGGCAAAAAGCCAGCAAGATGAGCGAGGCAAGGAAAAAGCGGGAGCCAAGAAAGGCGAATGTCGGCATTTCGGCAAGCGACTCTTTGCTAAAAACCCATCCGCCAGCAGCAAGAATCGTGCTGAGTACGAGTAATAGTTCTGCGCGTCTATCTGTCATTGTCTTCCTTGTGTTTTGCCGAGTTCATGATTTCCCTATCAACTCGTCATGGTATTGTTTTACTGATTTTTTTATTCTTTCATTGGGTTGTGACACGTTCAACGTGATTGCTTTGCGGGATTGCACAAGCCTGCAATGTAACCATGTAACAAGCACCTAAGCATTCACATGACTCTTTCTATCGAGTTATGTTGGTAATGCGCGTCAGAGGCTTTGGATGGCGCAATGATCAATGGAGGATAAGCAATGGAAATGACGGACATTCCGTTCAACGTGACAGATTGGGAGACCCTTGAGCCAACTAAGCACCAAGGTGAGACGGGATTTGCACTTTGGCGAACCAAACATTTCGCTGATATTCGTGTTCGAATCGTGGAGTATTCGCCGGGGTATTTAGCCGATCACTGGTGCTCAAAAGGGCATGTGCTTTTCTGCCTTTCTGGTGAGTTGTCGACCGAGCTTGATGATGGCAGCGTGCATGTCTTAAAGCCGGGCATGAGCTACCAAGTTGCGGATAACGCTGAAGCGCATCGCTCGTTTACCCAAGAAGGCGCGACGCTGTTTGTGGTTGATTAGCATCGGATGTGTAGTTGCTTATTTTTCTGACCCATCGATGCAAAACGATGACCCGTTGTAAAACGAAAGAAGGGACGTAATGCCCCTTCTTTTAGGTTGTGGATATTGGGTCTACCTGATTAGGTTGCCGCCCTAGTTGTATACCCTGTTATAGCATCCATTACTGCAGTTAATAGCATTGTTGTAATGAAGCTTAATGCGTTGTCCGTACTTGATATTGTAGTATTGCCCCGTTGGGGATCTTAAACGACCCCAAGCGATATCACCACACTCATAACGTCGCGTCGTTGAGTTTGGTGTTTCATAGAACACCCCGCCCGTTGTCGGTACATTGAAGGTTTTTAGATGTGTTCCTGTTTTCCAAAACTCTAATGTAGTGCCCGCAGGGACGCGGCCAATATAAACCCTGATACCTCGAATATCCTGTCCATAGCAGTTACCCGCAGGATTATAGTAGGCACCTGAAGAACCTTCACCGCTAACGCTAGTGTTGGCTGCATTCGTTAGGAGCGTATGGGCATCGTCGTTATCTTTGATGGTGACAGATGTGCTTTTCTTATCGCTTTGATCAGCATAAAACCATGCAGAGAGTGTGAATGTTTCGTCTTGCTCTTGTGTTGTATCATCGACGGTCGCTACGGCCGCTTTTACTGATGTAGCACCAGTTGGTACTGTGATGGATGTACCTGAAGAACTTAAGGAAACGGTTTGGGTGGAGTTGTCAGAGAAAGTCAGTGTAACACTGGTGTTATTGTAATCTCCCGGTGCTACCCCCGTTCCATCCGTCAATGCAAGCTTGAGCTTGGTTGTACTGCCTTGTTGTGTGGCTTTGTCAAAATTCACGGTAAATGTGGCGGTTTGGCCCTCTTGTACGTTCGCGCTGCTGACCGTAACGCCAGACACTTTCGAGCTCATATCACTTGGGAAAATGGTTTTGTCATAACACGTATGGGTTGCATTCGTGTTGGTTGCGAGGGCACTAATTCGAACGGGAATCAGCCCAACGTATTTCTTTTCGCCTGTAGAGAGTTTTACCCGCCACAAATGGGAACTATTTACGTTCCCTGTGACGTTCTGGTTTTTCACAGACACCAATACCTGTCCATTTTGATCGAGTGTTGCAGAGGTAACAAAATCAAGGAAATGGAAAGCCTTGAGCGTGAATGCCCCTGTTTCTTTGTTCACGACAAACGTACGTGTATTGGTCACGAGCAGCAACTCGCCGTCTAGGAAAAGGAAATCCCCCCAGTTGGTATATCCGCCAATTCGAGAGCCCTGATCAAACTCCGCAATTTGTGTCGTAACGCCAGTGGTTGGGTCGATCGTAAAGAGAAAGCGATTGTCCGACGCGTAGATTTTTTTACTTGAGGGATCATATGCCATTCGGAACGTTTGCTTCGTATCCCCGACGATACCATGTTGTTTTGTCGAGAAATCGTAGTAGGCCAGTTGGAATTTTTTTGCGGTCGCAGCATGAAGATCTAGGTTTTTTAGTTCGTCACTCGAAACGACATCAGCCACCCCTTCTAAGTAGTAAGTAGAAGGCTGAGTAGCACCAATGTAATACATGCGATCAGTATCTTTATCGTATGTCATTGCTGAGCTACTGAACGTCGTGCGAGAGAGTAACGTTGCGCGATTTTTGGCTTCTGCGGTGTATAAGCCTGACAGTTTGGTATTTTCCTGTAGGTCCGTCAGCAGGCCTACATGCCCACGCCCGGCATTGAGTGAATAGACGTCCCCATAGCACTCAGCGAAAGATTGAGTCGTGGGAAAATAGAGCAAGCTAGCTATAGCTCCCACCTTGAAAAGTGATCTCATCGTTGACTTCCTTAACCATTATGAATGAAACAAGTCATCGCAGTCTTGGGTTTACGATGAACCTTGGCGTTGCTCTAGCCAAATGCACTTTGTTTTATAGTGTTATTTTTATTTATAGTGATAATTAATTGAGACAGGATTATTCTTGCAGTTTTACTAGGGGTATTGTGTGAGAGCTTTCGTCCAATGGGCAAAATCGCACTTTTACCATGTTTTTTGTATGGATAATCTTTGGATAGGTGCTTTGGAAAATACGTTGCTGTTCGCGTAAAAGTATGAAAAAAGGCTGAAGTATGTCCTTGAGTGAGAAGAGTTGGAACTGCGCTGTTCAGAGTGTCAAAAGCGTTTTCGTTCGTCAGGAAGCGAGAGATTATGAAAAGATTCCCTTTTTAAAGGGCAGGGGATGTTTGTGATATTAATGTTCGACAAGTTAGGGATTTACATGACAGGACCCTCACTTCGAGAGTAAGTCGGTAGTCATGTGATTTCCTTCGATTAGACTCCACGCTTTCCCGTTAAGGAAATAGGATGTCTAACGCAAAACTCTCCATCGCCCTTTGCCAGTTCACCCCATCTAAAGGCGACATCCACGCCAATTTCACAAAGCACAAATGCCTAGCCCAAAAAGCTGCCGACCACGGCGCAGATATTGTCGTTTTCCCCGAACTCTCTTTGACGGGGTATGAGCCCGCCTTATTAGAAGACAATGCACTAGCTGCACGCAGTGATATGGAGCATGACCTCGGCCAATTGGCCAAGGTTCTTAACGTGATGCTTATTGCTGGTGCACCACTTCAAAACGACGCAGGTAAACCGTTTATCGGTGCGATTATCGCGCGCGCTGATGGTCAAACATCCACCTACGCCAAGCAGTATCTGCACAGCGGTGAAGAGGCCTTTGCTGCTGCGGGTGAGGGTGGCTGTTTTATCTCAATCAATGATGTGAAAGTCGCACTGGCGATATGCGCGGACTTCACGCATCCACAGCATCATGATGATGCCGTCGCTGAGAATGCCGATGTCTATCTCGTCAGCGCATTGATTTCAGAAGGTGGCTTTGATGCAGACGCGAAGACATTGTCTGAGATTGCAGTGAAAACTCAAATGCCTGTTCTACTGTCGAATTTTGTGGGTGAGTCAGGAGGCTGGCAAACGGGAGGCCGAAGCGGCATGTGGGATACAGACGGGCAGCAAACAGTGCTTGCTAGCAGTACATGCGAGGGTTTAGCACTCTGTGAGTTAACGCGCGTCAGCAGCGTTGCAGGCGAGTTTATTGCGCTGTGAGGTTAACAGGCCAAGGCGGAACGTTAGTCTTGGCCATCATTCCCAAGGGAAGTTATAAGAGACGAATTTGCGTCAATGCGTTAAACAATTTCTTTTTGTCTTTTGATGTCAAATATTCTTGGTTGATTGTCGATTCAAATGTATGCCAATCACTACTGCGAAACTCTCGACCTTCTCGTAAAAACAGGGCGACTTCGGTGTTTATTGTCTTCCCTAGCCGGATCAGTTCAGGTCGAACTTCCGTGGTTAAATCTCGGGGCTTGCGAGCAGTGCCTTCGGTCAGTAGGTCGGCTCTGTATCGGTATTGAATCGCCTTTGCAGCGGAGATTTGAGCTGTAAAAAAGCCGATAACGCTCTGTTGGTTTAACCCTGAGGCTTTGGCAGATTCACTGGCCTTATTTATGACAACCTTTTCTCGCTCAATGTCCTCAATGGGTCTTTGATTGTTTGCCTTAAACAACGCCACATCTTCCATATAACTCAACCTTTCATTGATAGCAGTAAAAAGGCTATTCGGGCTGGGATTGGCGAACACGGAAAAAGAACAGAATGTAAGAATGGTAAAGAGCCAATGTTTAGACATGATTTCCTCCATAAAATCATAAGGTAAAGACTTTAATAGTCAGCCCCTTCGAATTAATAAAGGGGCTTACATACCTATCATTGATTTTTTAGAGCTAAAGCAGGTGAGTAGGTTACTTTCTTTCCTCCACAACAACCTTGGACGGCGGAGCTTGATATTCCACCTTTACTTCGGCTGGCGGATGAAGTTCATCCAGTGATTGTGGCATCCCATGGTCGTTGATCATCTGCGCGTGGAAGCGTTTCAATTTGTGAGGTTCTTGTACCCCACACGAATGCGCAATCACGCCCACTTCGTACATCAGGTTTTTCGCGTAATGAGCTACCCGCGCTGCCTTGTCGGAAACCACCAGACCTTTTTGTAGTTTAGGATCGTGCGTGGTGATGCCCGTTGGGCACGTATTTTTGTTGCACTGCAACGCTTGAATGCAACCTAGCGAAAACATAAAGCCTCGTGCAGAGGTGATAAAATCTGCCCCGATACACATGGCCCATGCTACTTCAGCAGGGTTAACCAATTTACCTGACACTATCACTTTTACACGCTGTTTTAGACCATAACTTTCTAGTGCATCAACCAGCATGGGCAGGCTTCGTTTGATAGGCAGCCCCATAAAGTCCATCAAAGATTGAGGCGCAGCACCTGTCCCGCCATCGGCAGAATCTAGGGTTATAAAATCAGGTGCGGAGTCAATGCCTCGTTCATGTATGGCTTCCATCAGTTGGTTTAGCCAACCATAGGCTCCCAGCACGATTTTAAACCCAACAGGCTTACCCGTGACTTTTCTGATTCTTGCAATCATGTCGAGCAAGTCATCAACGCTTCGAATGTCAGGATGACCGTTGGGACTGATTGAGTCTTGGCCCTCAGGAATGCCACGAATTTTTGCGATTTCGGCGTTCACCTTGTTACCGGGCAGTATGCCGCCTTTCCCAGGCTTCGCTCCCTGACTCATTTTAATTTCGAACATCCTGACTTGTTCATGCGCAGCCACTTCTTTGAGCTTTTCATCGCTGAGGTTGCCTTCCTCATCTCGGACTCCGTATTTCGCCGTACCAATTTGGAATACTATGTCTGCGCCACCTTCAAGGTGATAAGGCGACAGCCCGCCTTCGCCAGTATTCATCCAAATGCCTGCTTCCTTTGCGCCTTTTGAAAGAGAGAGCACAGCAGGAACGCTTAGTGCGCCAAAGCTCATGCCTGAAATATTGAAAAAGCTCGACGTAGCAAACGGTGTTTTGGCCACGCCGTCACCGATAATCACGGTACTTGCGGGCACGGCGTCTTCGGACAGGGTTGGAAATGGACAGTTAAGGAAAATAACGTCACCCGGTAGATTCAAAGGGCGCGTTGAACCGAACGCCACTGTGCTATCGACGTTTTTTGCCGCGCGATACACCCAGCTGCGCTGAGCTCGGTTAAAAGGCAGTTCATCTCGATCAAGCGCGAAAAAATACTGGCGAAAGAACTCGCCCATATGTTCAAACCAGTACCGGAAACGGCCAACGACGGGATAGTTTCTGCGAATAGCCTGCTTAGTTTGAGTAATGTCGCGAATGTACAGGTAGATAATTGTCAGCACTGCGCAACCGATGAAAAACACGAACAACGCTGCACTTACTTCTAATAGGCGCGTTGCCCAACTTGTTACTGCATCCATGATTCATTCCTTTTTATTTTGCTCACGAAAGCGATAGACCGGACATTCGAGCGTAGGCTTTCTTTGATTTTCATGGGATTCGAATTCGGCACTGAGCGAGCCATCCTAGAGATTCATGATTGAAGCAAGGATGTATTGACGTAACAGAAAATGGGTAAGAATTGAGGTACAGTTGAGGGAACGACACGAGTCAAGGAGATGAAGATGTACAGAAACGTACTGACGTTCTGGTTCGATGAACTGACGCCAAAAGAGTGGTTTACGAAAGATGAAAAGCTGGATGAAACCATCAAGAATCGTTTTGGCACTCTGCTAGAGCAAGCTGCGAGATCAGAGTGCTTTGCTTGGCGAGAACAGCCGGAAGGGCGGTTGGCTGAGATTATCGTGTTGGATCAGTTTTCGAGAAATGTCTATCGAGATACACCTCAGGCATTTGCACAAGATCCAATGGCACTGGCGTTGGCACAAGAGGCCGTTGCGTTGGGCGTTGATAGAGAATTGGCACCAGAGCGCAGATGCTTCTTGTATATGCCCTATATGCACAGTGAATCGGCGGTGATTCACGAAGAGGCTGTAAAACTTTTTAACCAACCGGGCTTAGAGCACAATCTCGATTTCGAAATTCGTCACAAGGAGATCGTGGATCAATTTGGGCGTTATCCGCACCGAAATGCCATATTAGACAGAGAATGCAGTCCAGAGGAGTTGGCTTTTTTAAGTCAGCCAGGGTCGAGCTTCTAAGGTCAACAGGCCCTAGCGGACAAGAGGGGTTAGGTTATAGAGAAGAAAGCGGCTATTTAGCCGCTTTTCATTTTGTCGTGCTAGCAGTTTATCGAAAAATATAGGACATCAAAGGTGGTGGTCAGAGAGAACCGAAATGCCATTTCTTCCGACACAGTATCACCCATGATGATGGCTCCCGGTGCTAACTGAACTTGAACTTCTATCACTTGTTCGTACGGCGCATCAGGCAGCAAGAAGGTTCGTGAGAGCCAGATATCTCCATTCGATTGGTGTTGAAACGCATATTTGGTTATGAGACCACCCTGTGAGATAGGCTGAACCACTGTTACTTTAGCGTTATCAAAAGCGACATCATTAATGTTGAGTTCAGGGTTTTCGACTGTTGCAGAGACACTTATAGTCACCCCATTTCTGCCATCTTTCTCTGCTTCTACTTGCACACGATAGCCGTCGAAAGTGCGTCTTAATGCATCCAGCTTTGTGCGTTGATATCCGCAACTTTGAGAAGCGACAGCTTCACCGAAACCCGCTTCAGGCTTGTAGTAGGTTCTGTCCGTAGGTATCACGCACCCAGAAAGGCCAATTGCCACTGTGCTGGCCAGCAGCATGGTTTTAAGTTTCATCATGGTTCACCCTTAATCACAAGAGTGCGCCATTATGGCCACAACAAATCTACCATCAATGAAATGTCTGAAAGTCTCACGTGCTGCTACTTAATGGATCACTGTGTGACCTCTGTTTCTTGGTGCCAAGGATAGGGACCCATAAATTCGTCAGAAAGAATCCGCCAAACGTTCATTTCTAACCATTGGTCATACCCGACCCAATTTTCATATTTAGGCAGTTTAAGTGTCTTAGGTATCTGCATGGGGTTAGTCCCTTTTTGCAGCTCGGCGTAGAAACCTGCACGGAGATCTTGAATAAATTCAAGCTGTGCTTGGATCTCTGGCTTGCCACCGCCTTGAAGAGGGTTGTCGGCCATATTGTGTGAAAAGATAGCGCGGTCAAAGTCCAGTTCCAGCAATTCGCCCAAGGTGCGTTCCCATTCGCGAGGGTTGAAGTCAGGTACCACCGCAAAGATAACGCGGTTTGGGGTCACAAGGTCGGCAACATAGGCAATTCGCTCTTTGGGCAGAATGAAGATGGTCATGCCCATTCCGTGGTTTAAGCCAAGGTAGTGAAGTTCAACCTTGGTATCGCCAAGTTGGAGATCGTTACGTGTACCCGACCAGGTATCTGTTGGCATGACCATGTCAGGATAAGGGTTAGCGTTGATCCATGCTGCGGCGTCTACGTGGGCAAGGGTTTTCGCGCCATTATCGATAAACACTTGTCCACCACTGGAATGATCCCAATGGTTGTGGCTGTGTAACGCCCATTTAATCGGTTTGTCGGTGATAGCCTTAATTGCGTCCACCATGGCTTTCGCATGAGGCGTATTCACGGTTTCAAAAACGATAACACCGTCATCAGTGACGACAAACATCGAGATGTATTCGCCGTTTGTGGTGAAGCTATAAACATCATCAGCAATTTCAACGATGTGGTGACTTAAGGGATCGGCATTTGCTACTGGGGCAGTATAAAGTGCGAAAATTGCAAATATCACGGTGACGCTTTTCCTGAGCATATTCATCGTTAACTCCTTTTACTTCTGATTCTAAATACACACTAGCAGTTACGAAAGTGACCAAGAAAGATGCTATTTTGCATTTATCGATTGTCGAAAATGCAATAAGTATGATTTCTCTAGAACAAGCATTTCTCCATGTGGTTGAAGCGGGCAGTTTTAAGAAAGCCGCTGAGTTATTGGGAACAGATTCGTCGTCGTTGAGTCGAAAAGTGGCGGCGTTAGAAGCAAGGCTCCAAGTCAAACTGTTGCAACGCTCTACCGCGCGAAGCGTGCCAACGGAGATGGGACAGACGTATTACAAAGGGCTTCGCAAACTCATTAGCGAACAGTCTGCTCTCGAAGAGGAGATAACGGGTGGTTCGGCATCAGTCCGGGGAAGGCTGCGTGTCAGCGCGACGGTCGACTTTGGCGAACGGTTTCTTGTGCCTGCCATTCAACAGATCCAATCGCAAGCTCCGGATTTATCGGTAGAGCTGTTATTAGGCAGCGACGTGGACAACCTGCTTGAGAAAAATTTGGATGTCGCGTTTCGTTTCGGCCCGCTGGCTGACTCATCGCTCTATGCCCGACAAGTGGGCAATATTCCACGTGTGCTGGTGGCAAGCCCTGCGTATTTGGAAAGGATGGGAACACCTAGGTGCATTGATGATCTGAAATCACATCTGTTTGTATTGTATTCGCTCTCTCAGGCCAGAGTTGATATTGCATTTGAAGATGGCCGTTTGTTTTCACATCAGGGCATTCATAGCAATGTGGCGGCGAACAGCTTGCGGGCGATTCGCCCGTTGGTGATAGGCGGTGCGGGAATCCACTGGGGGCCGCGATGGTTATATCAAGTAGATTTAGATAGCGGAAACGTGGTGGAACTGTTGCCAGAGCATCCCGTCGTAGGTTTTTCGATTTTCGCCGTCTACACAGCGAGGGATTACCTGCCGCAGAAAACCCGTCTATTCATTGATTGCGTCGTTGAGCAGCTTTCTGCACTTAATGATTAAGGCTGCAGGTTGCTCAACAAATGCATCAACGCTTTTATCGCTAATCCCATGTCTTCTTCGCTGGCGAACTCAGATGGATTGTGGCTAATGCCTTTCCTGCAACGAACAAAGAGCATGGCGACAGGCGTAAGATCTGCCATGGCGGAAGCGTCATGTGTCGCCCCAGAAGGCAAGGTAAACACACGTTTACCAAGGCTAGCAATTGCGGAGGCTATCGAAAGCTGAAGACTTGCGTTGCATACCGTCGCACTTTGGCTGTAGGTGCGATCTACTTCGCAGCCAAGGCCTCTTAGCTGTGCGGTCTCCTTAGCAAATGTCTGTAGTATGTTACCTGCTTTTTCGCGCACTTCATCGACGGGTGAGCGGAGTTCAATGGTCATGGATACACGGCCCGGGACGGCATTGGGCACGTTAGGCGTGACATCCAATTGCCCCACAGTTGCAAGTAAATCGGGAAGTTTAATGGCGAGCTTTTCGGCCTCCAAGGTGACAGCAGCCGCAGCAGTGAGTGCATCTTTTCGAAGGTGCATTGGCACCGTGCCTGCATGGGCGGCCTGTCCGGTGAAGGTGAGCTGATGACGTTCTATGCCGCAAATGGCGGAGACGACGCCAAGCGGTAACCCCTCATGTTCGAGAACAGGGCCTTGTTCGATGTGTGTTTCAATAAAGCCGAGAATGTTTTCAGGGCGTCGTTTGAGTTGACCTATCTTTTCGGGCTCTAACCCAAAGCTTGAAAGCGCATCACGAAGTGAGTGACCTTGCTTGTCTTTTCGGTCAATGACGCTTTCATCCAAGGTGCCTGCCAACGCTCTTGGGCCGACCAGCGCGGTGGGAAATCGCACGCCTTCCTCATCACCAAAGGCCAGAATTTCGACGGAATAGGGCAGCGTTTTTCCCTGACGTTTCAACGTCTTTAATGCAATGATAGGCAATACAACACCCATAATGCCGTCGTAGGCCCCCCCTTGTTTTACGCTGTCCTGATGGCTTCCCATCAACAGGGTTCGCGTGTTTTTACCGGCATCGTAGCGACCGATTAGCGTTCCTGCGTTGTCCATGTGAACGCGAAGACCCGCTTCTTCCATCCAAGCGGTCAACAGCGCATTGGCACGACGATGTTCCGGGGTAAAAGGAAAGCGTGTAACGCCGGTTTCTGATTCAGAACACTCGGCAAGCTGTCTTAAATAGTCCTGTGCGGTTTTTCCTAGAAGGTGAGTCATCAGTTATCGCTCCGGATGTTCGGATGTAGGAAGTGTGTTTCTCCATGCCTGATAATCGGGGTCGCAATGCTTTTCATACAAGGACTGCAGGGCGATCAATGGTGAGTTGTGATAATCAATACGCAACGTGATAACAGGCGAGTCAGGCTTGTACACGAGAAGTGCGGCAGACTGTAGTCCGCGGGAATCACCGCCAGACTGCTCAGCGGCAAAAAGCGAGGTAATCAGCCGTTCCTCAAACGATTTTGTGCTGGCTTTAAAAGCGTCGATCATGGCATCCAACACTGTGGTGTCTGAAAGCAGATTGCCGCACACCACTATGTTGTCTTCGATGACACTGCCTCGCGCCAATCCGTTTTTGTTTCCAGTATGGACCGCACCTTTGCCGCTAAGATCTAGCGCGGCGAGTTGTCTGAAAGCAGCACCTGAATCAACACTGGTAACAGTATTGACTGCCGAGGTCGCACTAGAGCCTGCGGCCATCTGAGATAACACATCCTCTCCCCACATTGTGCTGGGTTTTGCACCTTGAGAGGCGGACATTCCGGCCTGTAAATCCCCCCTGATCACCCAGCCTCCAACACAGAGTGAGCCAGTAGCCGCCGCAGCTCCTATCGCGCCAGATTTTGGATCTCGTGCCAATATTGAATAAGTCATAGGTCTCGCTCCTGAGCCAGTGATCTAAGTGTGATGACGACAGTCAATCATGTCAATTTATCATGATAAATACTTGCGGCAAGTAATTTATAGTGATAAATGTGAATAAAAGTTAACCAAGTATTAACTTCACATCCACAAACTGGGAAGGAGTTTCCCCATGAAACAAATGAGACGTGATTTCATGAAAGCGCTGCGGAGTGCAGCTAGAACCGCGCTTCTGGCGTTATGTGCGATAGGTCCATTGTCTGTATCTGCGCAGACACCCCCAAACGTGCTGATTGTCGGCCAAGTCGCTGAGCCAAAGTCACTCGATCCGCATGCCGTGACAGCAGTGAATGATTTTCGGATCTTGATGAACCTTTATGAAGGATTGGTGCAGTACAAGGACGGTACGTTAGAGGTTGAACCAGCATTGGCGGAAAGCTGGACAGTGAGTGAGGACGGCAAAACCTATACCTTCGAACTTCGCGATGGCGTGAAATTCCATGACGGAACACCACTGACGGCAGACGCGGTGAAGTTTAACTTTGACCGCATGCTTGACGAGAATCACCCTTATCACAATACGGGGCCCTTCCCGCTGTCATTTTTCTTCTCGTCGATAGAAAACGTCGAAGCCGTTGACCCACAAACGGTCAGGTTCACCCTCAATGCTCCTTATGCTCCCTTTCTCTCCAACCTTGCATACCCAACAGGCCTGATTGTCTCGCCTGAAGCGGTGAAAAAGCATGGTAAAGATTTCGGACGTCAACCTTCGGGAACCGGGCCTTTCCGTTTTGCCGAGTGGGCGTCAAACACCAAAGTCGTGGTGGTGCGTAACGACGATTACTGGGGGGATAAAGCGAAGCTTGAAGCCGTCGTGTTCCGCCCCATCACTGACGCGAATACCCGTGTTGCTGAAATGCTGGCAGGCAGTATCGACATAATGGTGGAAGTGCCGCCGAATGCTTTGTCTGAATTTCAGAATAATCGCTACCAAGTGGTGGAGCAGGCTGGCCCGCACGTTTGGTTCTTAATCCTGAATGCCAAAGAAGGGCCATTTGCGGATAAACGTATGCGTCAGGCTGTGAACTATGCCATCAACAAAAAAGCACTGGTGGAAGGCGTATTGGAAGGCACTGCGGAAGTGGCTGCTGGTCCAACACCTCCGGCGTTTGCATGGGCATATAACGACAGCTTGCAGCCTTATCCTTATGACCCAGAAAAAGCCAAAGCATTGATCAAAGAAGCTGGCCAAGAGGGTGCGAAGCTGACGTTTTACGTGACGGAAGGTGGTTCTGGCATGTTAGACCCAGTCCCGATGGGCACAGCAATCCAAGCAGATTTGAAAGCGGTAGGCTTGGACGCCGCGATCGAAACGTACGAGTGGAATACCTTCCTTGGCAAAGTGAACCCGGGGCTTGAAGGCAAAGCTGACATGGCGGAAATGGCCTGGATGACAAATGACCCAGACACCTTGCCGTATTTGGCACTACGCACTGATGCATGGCCTGATAAAGGTGGGTTTAACTCGGGGTACTACTCAAACCCTGAGGTGGACAAACTACTGGAAGCTGCGCGTGAAGCGACAGATCAAAATGAGCGTGCCAAGCTGTATCGAGAAATGCAGGAAATTGTTCAGGAAGATGCGCCATGGGTATTTGTGGCGAACTGGAAGCAAAACGCGGTCACTAATGATCAGGTGCAAGACTTTAAATTGCAGCCATCTTTCTTCCTCATCCTGAAAGATGTTCAGAAATAGCAGCGAAATATAGTGTGAATTGGGCGGGAAAACCCGCCCAAATTTTTATACCAATCAGAATCATCAACCAATCAATCCAATGGATATTTATCGCAGAAAGGAGCACTGCGCGTGGGTAATTACTTTCTTAGACGATTGCTGTCCGCGATCCCGGTACTTCTTGGGATAACGGTTATTGTCTTTCTTATCATGTCGATGATCCCTGGTGACCCTGCGACAGCAATTTTGGGGGCCTATGCAACGCCAGACAATGTCGCCAAAATCAATAAAGACCTCGGCCTTGATCAACCCCTAGTCAGCCAATATTTCATCTGGTTGTCGAATATGCTTCAGGGTGATTTTGGTCGCTCTTATTCGTTAAACCGTCCAGTGATTGATGAAATTCTGGAGCGCTTCAACGCGACCCTGATTCTTGCGGGTGTTTCCTTTGTCTTGTGTGCCGCACTTGGCATTATTGCTGGCGTGGTATCGGCCGCACGTCAGTTTTCATTGGCGGATAAAGGCATCACGCTGGTGGTATTGCTCGGCATTTCAATTCCCTCTTTTTTCCTCGGCATGATGATGATTCTCTTGTTTGCCATCAACCTCCGTTGGCTGCCCGTATCTGGGATGTATGCAATCTATGGGGGCGGTGACTTACCTGATTTGTTGAAACATTTAGTGATGCCAGCGGTGGCACTGGCTTCTGTTGCAACGGGGGTTATTGCCCGTTTGTCGCGCTCTGCCATGCTGGAAGTGCTTCGTCAGGATTACATTCGCACTGCGCGCGCTAAAGGTGTGAATGAGCATCAGGTGATTTGGAAACACGCATTGAAAGCAGCCATGGTAAGCATTATTCCAGTGCTGGGTATTCAGGCGGGTTTTGTGCTTTCCGGTGCTGTGTATATCGAGATGGTGTTTCAGTGGCCGGGTGTTGGAAAAATGCTGGTCGAAGCCATCCTCAAACGTGACATTTTGTTGGTACAAGGTGGCGTGGTGTTTGTTGCTGCGTGTTATGTGTTGTTCAACATTGCTGTCGACATGCTACAAAGTTGGCTCGACCCGAGGATCAAAGCATGACGGCATTTTTGAAACTTCTGGTTAGAAACCGACTGGCCGCGTTTGGTGGTGTTGTTTTGGCCATCATTGTGTTTTTGGTGTTGGTGACCCCCTTACTTGGACTGCAAGATCCCGCCGTGACTGATACCACGAACCGTTTTTTGCGTCCTTTGAGTGACGGGCATGTGCTCGGTACCGATCATCTTGGGCGGGACATGCTTTCACGTTTGTTGTGGGGTACTCAACTAAGCCTTGCGGTCGGGTTTGCCGCCGCGTTGATTGCCGCACTGATTGGCTCAGCCATTGGCATTATTGCCGGATACTTTGGTGGAAGGGTTGATAACATCTTTATGCGTTGTATCGATGTACTGATGGCTTTCCCGTATATCTTGTTGGCCCTTGCCATTGTTGCCGCATTGGGGCCGGGTTTGCTGAATGCTTTGATTGCAGTGGCAGCAGTGAACATTCCGTTCTTTGCGAGAAACATTCGCGGCGTGACGGTATCGCTGGCACAGCGTGAATTTGTTGAAGCGGCCAAGCTATGTGGCATGTCAGATTTTCGGATTATCTGGTCTGAAATTGTACCTAACGTCATTCCCGTCATTGTGATTGCCATGTCGACCACCATTGGGTGGATGATCCTTGAAACTGCCGGATTGTCATTCCTTGGTTTGGGCTCCCAACCTCCGCAAGCTGATCTTGGTTCAATGCTGGGTGAAGCGCGTAACTCGCTAATCACTGACCCTCACGCCAGCATGGTGCCGGGTGTGATGATCTTCCTCATTGTTATGAGCATTAACCTGCTCGGTGATGGGGTACGCGATGCCTTAGATCCAAGACTGAAATCCGGCGCACTGACGCGTCCGCAACCTTCGACAAAAGTCAGTGATACGTTCAACGCTGTTGAGGCCGATGAGAACAATAATGCTGTGTTGAAGGTTGAGCAATTGGAGACACAGTTCCATATCAATCGCCGGACGTATAAAGCGGTCAACCAAGTGTCGTTTGAGATTGCACCGGGCGAATGCTTGGGGTTGATTGGCGAAAGTGGATCGGGCAAATCCGTGACGGCGTTATCTGTGATGGGATTGGTCGCTTCACCCCCCGGTGTGATTTGCGGTGGCGATATCCGGTTCAACGATGAATCCTTGATTGGAGCTGACTACGAGACATTGCGAAATCTGCGCGGTAAAGATGTGGCGTATATCTTTCAAGACCCGCTGGCGACACTTCATCCTCTTTATCGCGTAGGCGAGCAAATGTTGGAAGCGATATTGGTACATGAGAAGGTGCCAATGAATGAGGCGAAGGAAAGAGCGATCTCCTTGCTGGATGCAGTGCATACTCCTAACGCCGAAGAGCGAATGAAGGCGTTTCCTCATGAGCTTTCCGGTGGCATGAGACAGCGCGTGGCGATAGCGATGGCGTTGGTCAACAACCCCTCGCTTATCATTGCTGACGAACCGACCACAGCATTGGACGTGACGGTACAAGGACAAATACTTGCGTTGCTGGATGAACTTCGTCGCACCAGAAACGTGTCGGTGCTGTTTATCACCCATGACTTTGGTGTGGTAGCACAGCTTTGTGACCGTGTGGCGGTCATGTATGCAGGAAAAATTGTTGAAACAGGACCGACAGAATTAGTGTTGGATGCCCCAGCACACCCCTATACCAAAAAGCTGATTGCCTGCGTTCCTGAATTAGGGCGAGGTAAAGGGAAACTTGAAGCCATACCCGGGTTGCCACCCGTTGTGGACAAATTACCACAAGGGTGCGCGTTTGCAGCACGCTGCAGCAAAGCGGGTGAGTCTTGTCAGCAAGGCGAAGTGGCAAGAACGGAAGTGTCGAATCGCATGGTGTTGTGTCACTTTCCAGAGGAGAAGTTGGTATGACGGCCGCATTGAAAATCCAAGGATTGAAGAAAACCTTCTATTTCAAAAAGCCCCTGTTTGCATCCACGCATCCAAGTGTGAAAGCGGTACGAACAATCAGTTTGGATGTGGAGCAAGGCGAAACCTTGGGTATTGTTGGTGAGTCGGGGTGCGGAAAATCTACGCTTGCCAGAATGCTGGTGGGGTTAACTGAACCAACCGAAGGACAAGTACTTGTCGAAGGGGAAGCGTTATCACCTGCTAGTCCAAAAGAAAATGGCAAACGGATTCAGTATGTATTCCAAGACCCAATCAGCAGCCTTAACCCTAGAAAAACCATTGGTCAGCTAATGGAAGTGCCTTTGCTCTATCTGCATGGGATGAACAAGAACGACCGAGAATCACGCATCCGTGAAATTTTTGGCCAAGTGGGGCTTCGAGAAGAGTTTCTTACCCGTTACCCCCATGAGTTTTCAGGGGGGCAGGCACAACGTATTGGTATCGCAAGAGCCCTCGCGGCGAACGCTCGAATATTGGTGTTGGATGAGCCCGTTTCAGCACTGGATGTCTCTGTTCAAGCGCAGGTTTTAAACTTGCTGGCAGAGCTGAAACAGTCGTTGTCGCTGACCTATTTGTTCATCAGCCATGATCTTGCGGTGGTGGAAGCGGTGAGTGACAGAGTCGCAGTGATGTACTTTGGTACATTGGTTGAACTGGCTCCCGCTGAAAGGATTTTCAATTCTCCAAAACATCCGTACACTCAGCTATTAGCGAACAGTGCCCCTGTTGTTGGAAGGCCACTTCAAGTGCCCACACAACATGCTGAGTTGCCAGACCCGCTTAACCCACCTAAAGGGTGTGCGTTTGCGGGGCGGTGCCCCAAAGCGCAACTAGATTGTCTCGCTGCGCCACCTCCGCTGACAAAAATAAAGGAGAATGAATTTGTCGCCTGCTACTTCCCGCTCGAGTAACGCGTCATCGTCTGCAAAAATGCGCCGCCCTTATAAAGTGGCGGAAGCAATAAAAAGCTGGATTGTAGAGCAAGGCCTCCAACCGGGTGACAAATTGCCGCCCGAGCCAGAGCTGATGGCACTGTTCGGTATGTCAAAAGGTACCATTCGCGAAACGACGAGAGTGTTGGAAGCGCAAGGGTTAATTGTGACTCGCACAGGCCCAAAAGGCGGTGCGTTTATCAATGCGGTGTCTGAGCCAATGGCCAGTAGCCTGCTGAGCAACTATTTCTTCTTTAATAAGCTTTCGATCAAAGATGTCTACCAACTTCGCAAACTGCTTGAGCCCGAACTGGCTGCGTCTTTGGCAGGAAACGTGTCGGAGCAAAGCCTTGCCAAGTTAGAAGCAAACATTGAGAAGTATTCGCAACCCGCGCGTGATGCGGAAGATGAGCGAATGCAGCATATCGACTCTCTCCAGTTCCACATTATTCTCGCAGAGCTTGCAGGAAATGAACTGCTCGGTTTTATTATCCGTTTTATGGTGCGTATGTTGACGGATCTGACGGTCTATCGTCGCTTATATGAGCCTCATAACCATGAGTTGTGGGAGCAAGGATTCAAACACCAAAAAGACCTGATTGACGCACTGCGAGAAGGGCGCTCGGAAGACGCTCGGGAAATCATGCGAGAGCATATGGAAGTAGCGCAGAAACTGATGGAGAGTCAGGAAGCGGAAATGGATCGCCGATTCATGTTGCATGCACCGTAAGTTGCACGAGTACTTCTTCGATTCAGTCAGTCGCTGTAACCGTATGACGTACCATTACCGATCAATTTTTGGTGTTCTGTAATTGGCGAGATTCTGTATTAAAAATCATACTTTTAATGCAGAGATTTTCCTCTGCGCTTACTGCCAAAGCATGGCAGTCATGAGGGAATAGCAATGAAAAACGAGCTCAATACGGCGAAGTTATTGGCAGCCTTTGAAGTGGTGATGGATAAGGGCGCAAAGACAGAGTTTGGGAAAATGTATCAAGGTGTCGAAGCATCGACGGATTACGACGGTTATAACGTGTATTTAAAGGGTAATGGGGTACAGCTTCATATCGGCTTTCACAATACGTATGACCTTAATTACGACCAAACTCATTTGCGTGACAGTTTTTTAAAGAAGCTAGATGCGTTAGTCAGAAATACCGTATTAGACGATCACCACTAACAAGAAGCCCGGCGACAGCCGGGCTTTCTTCATTCTGTGCAGCATGCTATTTCATTTGAACCAAAAAGCGCGTGAAAGGTGCTTTTTCCAGTAAGAAAACCAGACCAAATGAGAGCACAATAGTTAGCGGTGCGATAAGCACATCTTTCAATGGCCCTTCAATAGCATACGTACCAAACACATTGAACAGCACAACCAATGGAATGAAATGACAAACGTAGACGCCCAAGACACGTTTACTCAGTGCGAACGTTGAAGGCGAGTTGCCCCAATTTGGGTGATTCAGCAAGAGACTGAACAGGCCAATAGCGAGAATGGGTGTGCCAATAAGAAAGTCATGTGTCGCCATCCACGTCTCATATTTTCGAAGAAACAAACCTTCTGAGAGATACAATGCCAAACCGCCGAATAGCATCATTAAGGCGGTGCGTGAGCTAATTCGAATGTCACGACGTCGTAACTCAAAGCCAGCAACGACCATCAGCAAGCTAAAGAATGGGCCGTTTCGCGAAAAGATTGGCGTAGTACCTTCCATGATAGGCTGATAGCTGCCTGCACCTAGCCCCCAAACATAAAGGCCCAGCGCCAACGGCACGATGAGGCTTTCTTGTTTCTGTTTGATTAAGAGCGCAATGATGGCGATAGCAGAAAGCAATCCTGGGATGTACCAAAGATGCACCAACCCACCCTCAAAAAGCGTGTTTAGCGGCGTTTGCAGTAAATAGTTCCAGTAGCCCGTGCGCTCAGCCATAAAGCCTTGTGAAAGTGCCACATCAAACCGGAATGGCATTAGCAAGTAGATGACACTCCACGCCAACCAAATGGTTAATAACGGCTTTGCGTAGCCTTTGAATGTGTCGATGGGTGAGGCTACCAATTTAGGTTGTGCAAAGTAGCCAGTCAGCAAAAAGAAAAAAGGGACGGCAAAGCGACATATTTGATTAATGACATCAGACAGCAGGTTTACGTTGGTGCTGTAAGCGTCGCCTCGCAATGGCCCTGAATGAATAATGATCACAGCAACGATAGCGATTAAACGCCCCAGTTCCAAAGACGGAATACGCGCAGAAGGCATGAATGAGCAGCTCCAAAAAATTGCGAGTAAAACGCAATATTCAAAAAATCTGCCGACTATATAGGAACATTGTGTTGTAGCTGAGGCATTGTTCTAGGAATTGTGAGCAAAAATCACTATAGTTGGCTCGCCGCTAAGTGGTTGGTTGAAAAAGCAACACTCAATCTCCCAAAATAAAGCCAACCTTTACGTCGCAATCCGGTCTACCCTTTAGATCCAAAGCTGCATGAAGCTCTATTTCGTGTCTGCTTTCGACACACTTTGGCATGCCGGATGGCGAAAAACGAACGTACGAGCGAGGAGAATGGCGTCAATTTGTGCAGAAATGTGTCAAAAAAAACATTGGAGTAAACTTATCTTATCTCCCTGTGTTCTACATGTTTCTTTACGCGACAACGCCTGCTATACTCCCCGCCCTGATATAAGCCAGTAATTGTTTATAGAGACGAACAATGACAGATCTAAGTAAATACAGAAACATTGGTATTTTCGCGCACGTTGATGCGGGTAAAACCACTACTACCGAGCGTATCCTGAAGCTGACCGGTCAAATCCACAAGACGGGTGAGGTTCACGATGGCGAATCTACTACCGACTTCATGGAACAGGAAGCTGAGCGTGGTATTACCATCCAGTCAGCAGCAGTAAGCTGTTTCTGGAAAGGCTACCGTTTTAACGTTATCGATACTCCGGGACACGTTGACTTCACCGTTGAAGTATACCGTTCACTGAAAGTACTTGATGGTGGTATCGGTGTTTTCTGTGGTTCTGGTGGTGTTGAGCCTCAGTCTGAGACTAACTGGCGTTATGCGAACGACTCAGAAGTTGCGCGTGTTATCTTTGTAAACAAGCTGGACCGTATGGGTGCTGACTTCTTCAACGTTGTTGAACAAGTTAAGAAAGTACTGGGTGCGAATCCTGTTGTTATGACGCTGCCAATCGGCCGTGAAGATGACTTCGTTGGTGTTGTAGACGTTCTTGAGCGTAAAGCATACGTTTGGGATGACACTGGCCTGCCAGAAAACTACGAAATCAAAGATGTTCCAGAGGACATGGTTGATCAAGTAGAAGAATACCGTGAAATGATGATCGAAACTGCTGTTGAGCAAGACGATGATCTGATGATGGCATACATGGATGGCGAAGAGCCATCTATCGAAGAAATCAAGCGTTGTATCCGTGCTGGTACTCGTACTTGTACTTTCTTCCCAACGTTCTGTGGTTCTGCATTCAAGAACAAAGGTATGCAGCTTGTACTAGACGCAGTTGTTGATTACCTGCCGTCTCCAACAGAAGTTGACCCACAGCCGCTGACTAACCCAGAAACGGGTGAAGCGACTGGCGAAGTAGCAACTGTATCTGCAGACGAGCCACTACGCGCGCTGGCGTTCAAAATCATGGACGACCGTTTCGGTGCTCTGACCTTCATCCGCATCTACTCAGGTGTAATGAAGAAGGGTGACACCATCCTGAACAGCGCAACTGGTAAGACTGAGCGTATCGGCCGTATGGTTGAGATGCAAGCGAACGAGCGTAACGAACTGACTACTGCACAAGCTGGTGACATCATCGCTGTTGTAGGTATGAAGAACGTTCAAACTGGTCACACTCTGTGTGATGTTAAGCACGAATGTACGCTTGAGCCAATGATCTTCCCTAACCCAGTAATCTCTATCGCTGTTGCTCCTAAGGACAAAGGCGGTTCTGAGAAAATGGGTATCGCGATCGGTAAAATGGTTGCAGAAGATCCAACTTTCCAAGTTGAAACTGACGAAGAAACTGGCGAAACCATCCTGAAAGGTATGGGTGAGCTTCACCTAGACATCAAAGTTGACATCCTTAAGCGTACTTACGGTGTTGACCTGATCGTTGGTAAACCACAAGTTGCATACCGTGAAACTATCACTCAAGCAGTTGAAGATAGCTACACGCACAAGAAGCAATCTGGTGGTTCTGGTCAGTTCGGTAAGATTGACTACCGCATGAAGCCAGGCGAGCCTAACTCAGGCTTCACCTTCAAGTCAGTGGTTGTTGGTGGTAACGTTCCTAAGGAATTCTGGCCAGCAATCGAGAAAGGCTTCGCGGGCATGATGGGTACTGGTGTTCTAGCTGGCTTCCCTGTTCTTGACGTTGAAGTTGAGCTGTTCGACGGTGGCTTCCACGCAGTTGACTCATCTGCAGTAGCATTTGAAATCGCTGCACGTGGCGCATTCCGTCAGTCTATGCCTAAAGCTGGCGCACAGCTGCTTGAGCCAATCATGAACGTTGACGTCTTCACTCCAGAAGATCACGTTGGTGACGTAATCGGTGACCTTAACCGTCGTCGTGGTATGATCAAAGACCAACAAGCAGGCGCTACTGGCGTTCGCATCAAGGGTGACGTACCTCTGTCAGAAATGTTCGGTTACATCGGTACCCTACGTACTATGACTTCTGGTCGTGGTCAGTTCTCTATGGAGTTCTCACACTACGCACCATGTCCAGCGAACGTTGCTGAAAAAGTAATCGCTGAACAAAAAGAGAAAAACGCTAAGAAGTAATTCTTAACGGAACTCTGAAGTTCAAAAAGCCCCGAAGTGAAAGCTTCGGGGCTTTTTATTTATGGGGTAATTTTCTAGTTAAGGACTTAATAGGGAGTGAAGTGCTATTTCGGTGATGCTTGGGTAGCGAGCTTTGCCAGTGAGACCAGTGCTTTCTCGACTTTGTTTACAGAAAGGCCGCAGTCTTCTAAGTGGTGCCTTTCAACAAGGTAATTAGGGTTGTTATAACCCAGCCATACTGCTCCGTCTTTGTCTTCCCAGATCAGGGCCTTTTGCGGCAAATCTATCCCTGCTGTTTGGTTGCAAACCATCATAGGTGTTCCGACTTTTGGGTTACCAAAAATCACCAATTCCGTTGGTCGAAGCTCAAGTCCTGCCTTCTTTGCACCTTCTCCATGATTGACTCTTGCCATCACGGTTAAGCCGCGTGCTTTCGCTGCTGCGATTAAACGATCTGCTGTGATTGGGACACTGTACTGGCTTTGCACCTGTATCATGCCTTCATGCGCAAATGCAGATAGAGAGAAAAGTGCTGCTGCGAATGTGACTAGCCGAAAGTTGACACTCATTGTCGATTCCTCGTTGTAATTTGTTTTGCGTGAAACCAAAAGTTAAGGCTCAACGCACTTGCGACAACGTGACACTGGGTTATCACTGCGGTTGAACTGCATGCCAACACATATAGACTGGCAAAAACCGATAGTTGTCACGTGTATCGCCGATAGAGAAGACAGAGTTTGTACAACTTTCTTACAAAACTAATTTATATCCCACGCTGTAAACAGAATGAACAACGTCTTCGTCGGCATTAGCGGCACATAGTTTCTTTCTCAGCTTTTTAATGTGGCTATCGACCGTGCGTTCACTAACAACGCGGTGGTCCTGATAGATATTGTCGATAAGTTGTTGTCTTGAAAAAACGCGTCCGGGATCACTCGCTAATAGATTCAAAAGGTTAAATTCAATGGCGGTTAACTCAATGTTCGCATTGTGGAATGTCGCTATGTATCGGCTTTCATCCAGCTTTAGCACTGTTTTATCGGTGCTTTCATGCCGTTCATCTTCAGGAGGGGAGACACGCCGAAGCACTGTTTTTACGCGTGCTACGACTTCTCGCGGCGAAAATGGTTTACAGATATAGTCGTCTGCACCTAGCTCAAGGCCGAGTAACCTGTCTATTTCTTCGACTTTTGCGGTGATCATAATGATAGGAACACTGCTGTTTTGCCGAATTTCACGGCATATCGTTAACCCGTCTTTAACGGGTAGCATGACGTCGAGCAGTATCAAGTCAGGTGTGTGTTGTTGCACCCAATCGGTGACGTGTTCGCCATCGAAGAGTTGGTTGACGGTATGATTCGATTGCTTCAAATAATCGGTGAGCAGTTGGGAGATTTTGGGTTCATCTTCAACAACCAGTATGTGCGGCATTCGTCCTCCACATTATTGTTTTAGTAAGGGCAGTTCGATAGCAAGCTTCAGCCCGCCTAACTGAGAATGTTTAGCCACAATGGTTCCGCCATGGCCTTCTACTATCTTTTTGACAACGGCTAGCCCTAGGCCAGATCCGCCGTGTTGACGATTCCTTGATGACTCAACGCGGAACAGCTTCTCAAACAGTCGATGTAGTGCCTCATCTGGCACTCCAGGCGCACTGTCTTCAACGTGCAATAGCGCGTGGTTTTCACATGTCGCCAGCGATACCCGGATGCTGCCAGGTTGATCTGTGTACTTCTCACAATTGCTTAATAGATTTTCCAACAGTTGCTGAATGCGTGTTTCATCAGCATTCACTATGATGCTGCGGTCCGCGATGTTTTCAGTGAGGGTTATGCCTTTATTCAAGAGAAGAGAAGAATGCTTTTGACAAACTTGAGCGACGGCGGTGGAAAGGTTAAGCGGCGCGAGTTGATAACGAATCGCACCAATATCCGCATTAGTCAGTTCGTACAAATCCTCGATTAATTTCTGAAGGTGCGCGATTTCCTCTTCGATGGACGCAAGCGTTGATTCATTGGCAGGCCGTATTCCATCAAGGATTGCTTCAAACTCCCCCTTAATGATGGAAAGAGGCGTCCTTAATTCGTGAGCTGTACTGGCAAGCCAATCCCGCCTTGCGGTTTCAGCTTGTTCTAGCGTTACGGCGAGTCGATTGATGTTTTTGCCAAGGGTAGCAATTTCATCATGCCCAGATAGTGCGGTTCTTGCCTGATAATCTCCAAGCGTCAATTTCTGCGTTGTGTTGGCGACTTGAATTAGGGGACGGGTAAATCGTCTAGAAAAGAACAACGCTAGAACAGCTCCGAGGGTAAGGGCCAATAACGCAAGTATCAAGAAGGCGTGCTTTTGGCTTTCGGCAAAAGCGACATCATAAGATGACGCAGGAATTCTCGATGCAGGCCATGCGAGATGTGCGATAACTGCTCCGTTAACCTTGACGGGTAACACATTAAAATCTGGCTTATATGGGCCGTAAATAGCGTGCATGTCGTTCGACAAAAGACTGACGGGAAGATGGTCATTTGGCGGTGGTTTTCTCGGAGGTTTACGTTCTCGCTCCGATTGGGTTCCTCGGGAGGCCTTATCATGGTGTTTTTTTCGGGGGGGTCTGTCAGGCTCAAAGAGTGCCTCAATGTTCCAATCGTTTAAGCGTGCCTCCGTTAAAGCTTCTCTCTCTTCAGAGAGGGCCAAGAGTTGTCGCCAATAAAAAGGGTTCTGCTCGAGCAAAGAAGGCTCTTCACTCAGTACATAAAACGTGGCGATATTGTGCGACAGCGTTTGATAGGTCGCCGCTTCGCGTTGGTTGATATACCGAATTAGGCCGTTGTCAAAACTCCACTGAATAGCGGTATATAAGAGCAATAAAATGGCTCCTAACGTGATCAGGAAACTCAACCATATTCGGATAAATAGTGACATGTCTACTCCAAGCCTTTGACTTATTGAGAGTATATGCTGATAAACATTGATGCGAACCCTGACGTGATAAGTTGCACAATTGATCCACATTTCTTGCTCAGGCCTTGCACTTTTCCCTCGTAGGCTATTTGGAAACGGCAACATTTAGGGAAAGCGCATGTTGAATTCAACACATATAACGAAAAGCAAAATGTGGTGGTGGGTATTTTTGGTTAGTGCCCTGCAAGGGTGTGGTGGCGGTGAGGGGGAGAATGATCAGACGATGACGCAAGCTGTGGCCCAAACGGAGCTTGATAGCATCATCAGAAACCTTAACCTTGCGGTAGACCCTATTGCTGGTCGCACCCTGCCTAGTATTAATGATCCGTTACCTCAGCTTGGTAAAAAACTCTTTTTCAGTAAGAGCCTGAGTGGTGATTTAGATGTTGCATGTGCGAGCTGCCATCATCCCATGTTAGGTGGTGGGGACGCGCTTAGCTTACCCATTGGCATCAATGCTGTTCAACCTCAGGTGATGGGGGCAGGGCGTGTCGACGGCGATGATTTACCTGACGTTCCTCGAAACTCCCCGACAGTTTTTAATGTTGCGCTTTGGGATACGAGTCTATTTTGGGATTCTCGTGTGGAAAGCCTGGGTAAAGAGTCGGGGCAAAATGGCGCAGCATCAGGGATCAGTACGCCAGATTCAGGTGTGGGTGTGGTAGATGCAAATGCCGGCGGTAACCTCGCCATGGCGCAGGCGCGATTTCCTGTTACCTCTGTAGAGGAAATGAAAGACACCACCTTTGAAACAGGTGAAACCAACACATCAATTCGCGATCACCTTGCTGCTCGTATTGGTGATGTTGGTGAAGGGGCGGGTGAGTTAGCGACTAATGATTGGTTGAGTGCTTTTCAAACTGCATTTAACAGCAGTGCTAACGCGAATACGCTGATCACGTTCGACAATATTGCGCTGGCGATTGCTGAATACCAACGCTCGATGGTTTTTGTAAACTCACCTTGGCAAAACTACTTGGACGGAAACACATCAGCGTTAAGCGACGATGCCATTGAGGGGGCGATTTTGTTCTTCACTTCAGCAGCAGAGAATGGCGGCGGTTGTGTGAACTGCCACAGTGGCAGTTTGTTCAGTGATGGTCAGCAGCATACCGTGGGGTTTCCGCAAATTGGGCCGGGGCAAGGTGTCGGAAATGACGATGATTTTGGTCGGGAGTTGGTAACCGGAGAGAGGGATGATCGCTATCGCTATAGAACGCCTTCGTTGCTCAATGTTTCTGTCACTGCACCCTACGGTCATAGCGGTGCCTACGCTAGCTTGAATGACGTGCTGCGTCACTATAACAATCCGCGTAATACCGTTGATGATTTCTTTGATGACGATGAATTGTGCGACCTTGCCCAGTTTGAAAACGTATCGGGTTGCACCAGTTTGTATCCAGACGCTCGTCAGAATTCCTTCCGTGCGTTGAATAAACTGGATGACGAACAGGATGACGGTACCTCTTTGTTTCAAAACGTTGGGTTGAACGGGAATGAACGTAATCAATTAGAGGCATTTCTCAATGCACTTACCGACCCCTGCGTAACAAATCGTAGCTGTATGCTTCCTTGGATAGCGGATGAAGTGGCGGATAATCCAGATGACCAAGTCTTGATAGCTACTGATATCAATGGGGTAAATTTATAGCTCCCTTGCCCGCTGGTTTTTCGTATCGGTTCCATTGGGTTTTAGGGGGAAGTTAAAGTATCGCAATTAACATTAATGCAACAAGTCTTCGCGTTCATGATGTAAGTCGCGTCATATCGAGGCTGTCTTAATCCTTGTCTTTAAAGCTGGTCTAATTGTCTTGCTTTCTGGTCTCATTTTTGGGCCGAGCACCATTCAAACAATAAGAAGGTAAAGGAAGACAATGCGAGTATTTAAACACGTATCAACAGCCTTGCTGGCGGTTGGTCTAAGTACGAGCGCGACCATGGCTTGGAGCCAGCCAAACAATTCTATTATTGACATTGCTGACCATATCGCGCTGGAAAAATTGATTGATGAACAGGGATTAAGAGGTAACCCTGCTGAAGGGAGAGATCTTCCTTCTATCAATGACCCTCTGGCTCAATTAGGGAAAAAGCTGTTTTTCACTAAAGGCTTGAGCGGTGATAAAGATGTAGGTTGTGTGAGTTGTCACCATCCCATGCTTGGTGGCTCTGATGAATTAAGCTTACCTGTTGGCGTGAATGCGAAACGCCCTGAAGTATTAGGTGTTGGCCGTGTCGATGAAGACGGTTTGCCGGATGTTCCCCGCAACAGTCCGACTGTATTTAACCTAGGCCTTTGGGATACCACCTTGTTTTGGGATTCACGCTTGGAAAGTATGGGTATGGAACCCGGACAAAATGGTGCCGCATCGTCGATCAGCACACCTGATACGGGCTTGGGGAACGCTGACCCGTTAGCAGGCCCCAACCTTGCTACTGCGCAAGCGCGTTTTCCTGTGACCTCACAAGCTGAAATGCGTGACACCACATTTGAAGCAGGAAGCCGAAACGAAGCGGTGCGTCAGCATTTGGCTGCACGTTTAGGTGATTACGGCATAGGGGAAGGCGAGTTGGCGGTGAATAATTGGCTGGCGGAATTTCAAAAAGCGTTCAATCTGGCAGCGGATGCTGAGAGTTTGATTACGTACGAAAACATCGCATTGGCGATTGGCGAGTATGAACGTTCCATGGTGTTCGTAAATTCGCCATGGCAGCAATATGTCGACGGCAACCGTGATGCGTTAAATGCGGACCAAATCGCAGGTGCCACACTGTTTTTAACCCGCGCTGAAATGGGTGGGGCAGGTTGCAGTAATTGCCATACGGGCACGTTTTTTACCGACGGTGAAACGCATGCCATTGGCTTCCCGCAAATTGGCGTGGGTAAAGGTGTGGTCAATGATGATGATTTTGGCCGAGAAATGGCCACAGGTAATGCTGATGATAGATATCGATTCCGCACACCGAGTCTTTTAAACGTTGAGGTGACACGTCCCTATGGTCATGCAGGGGCGTATCAGTCGCTCAAAGCCGTTGTCGATCATCATGTCGACCCAACGGAGGCTGTGAAGGCGTATTTCACGCGTGGCGGATGGTGTTCATTGCCACAATTTACGGGTTTAGAAAACTGTGAGCGTCTATACCCTCACGCAGAACAAAACACCCAATTAGCCGTTGAAAAAACAGAACTGGAGCGCGCATTTGCGATTTCTAAGTTGCCGTATATTTGGTTGAGTGAAAAGGAACGCTGGCAAGTTGTCTCTTTCCTCGAGGCTCTCACCGATCCTTGTGTAAAAGATCGGACATGTATGTCACCTTGGATAGCAGACAGCGGTGACGACGTGGATAATCTTCTCCTCATCGCCACCGATGTAAACGGCACGCCGTTGTAAACACTGCTTAGGGTATTGGCAACGGAAACGGCATCGGTCGCCAATATCTGAACGAAAATGTAAGGTGCGGATGGCATGCTTCTGCGGTTATCTGCGCCTTTTGTTTTTCTGTTTTCGTCATGGGTCTTGCCTTGAAGGGAGACGCACTTTCTTGGTGGAAAATTTCGTCGATAATACCGACATCACAAGGCAACACATCCATATAGCGTTGAATGGTTTCTTGAGATAACGCATCCGTACCTCGCCCGTTCTGAAGCCATACCTTTACGCCTGTTTTCTGAATGGATACCAACCAATCTGCAAAGGTATCTGGGTCCATCGCACCGTTAATAAAGACACTGATAGCCACGGGATAATCAACGGTTTGAACAAACGTCGCCAGCACTGAATTAAGTTGGTGCTGAGATACCGCCGATTGAAAGTAGTAATCAGAAAGCTCGAACGGCAGGTAAATCCCCAGCACACGTTCTTTGTTGGCGTCAATCCAAGGTTGCCAGTTTGCCAGTACGTTGCGATTTTTTTGGAGTAATGTGTTGAGATAGGCGTACTGTTCGTCGGCAGGTACGTCGATTAGTGAAAAATAGTTGGGGTCAGAGTACAGCCCCAGCCAGAGGGGGCTTGTTTTCATCCACAGATTTAAACGGGCCGCTAGCCAGCCCGTTTCTCCGCCAAACGTTTCATCGCCATATTGTGTCCATTGAACAACACCCGCTGAAACACCTTGGTTGTGAAGATAATGCGTGTCGGCCTTCCACCTTGTGTCCGTGATAGCTTCATCCATATTCAGTGGCTGATAGAAAAGCGTGTTTGCTTTCGCTGAACTGCTCAGCGTTAGAAATGCCAGTAGAAACGAAGCATATAAGCGTTGTCTTTGTCTCTTACTGGATAAAAATCGCTGTCGATAATATGTTGCCACTCGAGGTCTATCTCCATGTCGTAGTTGTAGCCGCTGTAAGGGTTGTAGTCCCATTGGCTTAGCCACCCTATACCTAGCCCAGCTCGAAAATCTTTACGGTGAGTGTTGTCGGGATTAGCGTCGTCAATGTCTTGATCATGTTGGACGAATCCATAAGCGCGAACACGCTGCTGATGAGTATCATTAAGCGGGAATACCGGGCCGCCTTCATATCGCCCAAACAACAGCAGTTGGTCTTCATCAAGGTACTTGAACGCATCGAGATACAAGCTTTGTGACCACCAATATGCCTTATCTAGCTGCCAGTTTTTTCCGTAACCGAAGCTCGCGAGCGCATCCCCATATAAACGTACATAGGCATCTGTACCTTGGTCGTGTTTAACGTCTTGTCGTACACCGATTGCAAGATTTAGATCTGCGTCCTCGAAAGGACGCCAAGATAGCCCTATATCGTATTCACGTTCACCAAACGGGTCTTTCTCGCCCGAAGATAACCAAGCCATCTTAAACGACAGTTCTTTCACGCCGTTTTCGTGACGAGAAATGTCGTGGGATGCTTCCACGAGCAAGAACCAGTTTTGGTTGTCCGGTCTAAGCGTACTTGCCGCATTCCTCGCATCATTACCGGCCGTGCTGCTGATGCTGAATTGCCAGTCGTTATCTGCATTGGCGAATCCATTTTGCAGGTAGTGAAGTGTTTCAGGGTCCTCGCTAGGTTCGATCCGGTCAATCGCTTTGACATACATATCCTTCGCTTTAGCCGACTCGCCTAGTCGTGTATACCCCAACGCCAACTGACGCTCCGCAAAGACTTTCTGCTCAGCATTGAGATCTGGCATTGCCTCTTCCAGCAACGAAACGGCGCGCTTTGGGTCTTGCTTAAAGATCGTATAAGCAAGCTCGGCTTTTACTATTCCCATCTCTGGGTGCTGTTGTATTTCACTTTCATAAAACGCGATCAGGCTTTTGGTATCGCCCAAGGTTTTATAAAGGATGGGGTATTCAGCGTCGAGATACTCAGAGTGGAACAAGGTGCTTGCTGCATCCAGCCTTAAGCGTGCCGCTTCGAAATGGTGGAGGCGAATGGCTGTATCAATACCTAAAAGCCACCAGTTGAGGTTGTCTTCAAGCTTGGCAGCCTTCCAATAGTTATCTGCATTGTTGTAGTCGCCCAACGCATAGTAGGTGCGACCTATTTGCAGCTTAATGTTTGGCGTCTGTTGATCTTCAGGAATGAGCAACCAATAGCTAAGCGCTTTTTCCTGTTGCCCCAGATAACTGTAAATGTAGCCGTAATACAGGGTATCTAGCTCACTGGGTTTCAACGCGTGCGCTTTATTGAGATAGACGAGTCCAAGCTGCGGCTCATCTTTATAAATACAGAAGCCAAGCACACGATACTCAAAACTCGTGGTGGGATGAGTGATGCTTTTTGTGACGGCGTCACATTTATTGTATTTCGCCCACAGTTCTGCCAAGGCTAACGATGAAATATCATGCCCTTTGAACAGGGTAATATCGGAAGCGACAAAGTACTTGGGATGGTGATAGTAAAGGTTGAGGAGACGATCGAGTTGTATCTCTCGCTCTTTTTCACTGCGTAGCTTAAGAAGCGAGTCGCGTACCAGACGAATGGCTTTTTGCGCATCGAGATGTTCGATAGCAAGCGTACTGGCCGTGTTCAATGCCTCTGTATCTCCTGTTTTTACAAACAGCTGATACCACGTCTTAATCGCTTCTGGATAGGCTTTCGTTCGCTGATACGCAATAGCCAACAGTTCAATTTCTTTTAGCTGTTGAGTCCCTTTTAGCAACGCAATTTGCTTGTGGTATTGATGTTCTCGATTGTAGAGGTTCGCAAGAATTGAACGACGAAGGGATAGGGCCTTCGTCGACGTGAATCGCTGCGACTCTATCGCACTGACCATGTTCAACTTCTCAGCAATAAACAACCAACGTTTAGGATTGTCGCTGACGTTGCACCCAGCGAGCGTGCTTTTTGCTTTGGCCCTTTGGTCAAGCTTCAAATATAAATCCGCCGTGGACAAGCAATCTACTCCAGCAAGGTCGGAGTAATCTAACGCCTTCTCAAAGTCCTTGTCTTTGATTGCAAGCTCAAAGCTCTTTTTATAGTCCGCATCAGATAGCGGATGGTGCTTGGCAAGCCAAGCGTATTGCTCCCGTGCATCAACAACATTGTTGTCGTTGACTAGATTCTCGATGTGCTGACGCACAATAGCTTCGCTACTCTTGGATTTTGGTGATGCATTCGCGATGGCCAACGCATTGTCTACGTCAGCCTTCGCAAGGTAGCTCAAGCCGAGCAATGCCGTTTGATGTTCTGGTAAGGCTCGTTGAGTGGCGACTTTCGACAGTGTGTCAGTGACATGGTCGTATTGTTTCAGCTCGAACGCGGTTTCCGCCTCAAATGTCAGTACATCGAGGGATTTAAAATCCTCTGGCAGCGACATTGCCCAAGCGAGTGCTTCTTCTTCTCCTTCCCGTTTTTCAAGGTGGTATAGGTAACTTAACACCAGTGTTTGCTGCTCTTCAGTGGAGAGTCCTTTAAGCAGCGGGGTAAACTCGGCGGAGGTTAAAATGCCAGTTTTGCTTATTTGTTGCTGTCTTAACGCCAGTAACATCCCCTTCCGCTCGTCTTTGGGGATCTGTTGAAGGATACGCGCCGCTTCACTGAAGTTTCCGGCTTTAGTGAGCAAGCTGTATTGAAACCGCAAGAAAGGGAGGTGTTCTGGTGCAACGTGCAGCGCCTTTTCTACCTCATCTTCCGCGGAGGAAAACTGCTTTTCCCTTTCAAGTTGGTACGCTTTGTTGATGTAAGGGTAAGTTCGAAATTCGTCAAACTCGCTAAGCCCCTGCATGATTTCGCTGGTGGCATGTGCATTGAATGAGACCAACAAGGCGGCGATGGCTGTTTTTGAATAGTTCATCAGGAATTCACCGCCATGTTAAAAAAGTTAGCCAAAGGTTGTTGCTGAGCTTGCTGAGCCAGTGCCCTATCTAACTGCTCTTCAGTGATATATCCATGCTCTTTGAGGAACGCGCCAAATTTCATGGCAGGGGAGTAATCATAGTTAATGAGTGCCTGATTCAGTACGGCAGGTTCGAGCAGTTTTTCTGCCACAAGCAACATGCCAAGCGGTTGCTGGGAGACCAAGTACTTATCAAGGTTCAGCTTTGTCTGTTCGGCAGTCATGCCAGTGGCTACGGCGTTTTCAAGTACAGGGCGGTAGTCGGCACTGGTGTCCTTCATGTAGTGATAACGAATACCCAGGGTCACTAATCCTTGTTCGACAATGCGGTACGAAACAAATTTGCCTGTTTGACGCTGTATGGCAGCCAAGGCAACGGGAGAAACCTGAGATTCCGCGGCGAGTAACAGTTTGTCTTTGGTTTTGCTGATGGGAAATACCATGTATTTCAACGCCAGCGTGGAAGGGAAAGACGTGATGAGCTTGCTCTCAACGGAAAAAGGGTCAAAGGCCTCAAACTCTGCGCCAGCTTGTTTGGCTATTGCCTTGCTGACATCAATATTTGACGCATACCCTTCGCGGATAAGAAATGCCCCCAATCTCATGTTTGGCGGCAAGTGAAGTAACGCCTGTTCCAGTCGTTCCTCACTGATGTTGCCTTGTTCCATCAATATTTGACCGAGAGGTGTTCTTCGGTTGTCATCGATAACCGGAAAGTCGTGGGTGGTTTTATCCCAGGCGACTCGACGCGGATCGCCTTGTGCAATGACTTGTTTTACTGCGCGCATGTTGGCGGCGAAGTTTATGACGTTACCCCACACGACTCGCGGTAGCGACAGAAAGCCTTGGAACAGCCCATAGTATTGAGTGACAAAGATAAATCGCTGCGTCATACGATTGAGGAAGAAGAAGGCATTGGCGAAGATAAAGAACCTCACCACGGGGTCATTGTTGAAGATAGACAGGAATTGATAACTGTCTTGGAAAAAAAACTGGTAACCCGCGATCATCAAAAGATGCATGAAGATTAGGGTTGCTAAAAACGCGATGGTATTGGAAATGACCCCACGCCTGTCGCGCCATAGAAAGTAGTTAATCTTCCAGTCATTGCTCCAGCTGTGATTTTTCATGCCCTGAAACACGATCCCGATAATCCAGCGGCTTTTTTGCCTGACGGCCGTTGAGTAGGTCGCGGGGAAATATTCACGAACACAGATATAGCGAGACGCGCGGTCGCCAATACCAAATGCTGATTCTTTGAGAATGGCTTCTTTCGGCATCGCGGGGAATTGCACAAAGATTTCGTTCATGCCCCACTGCTTTAGACGGAACCCGATGTCGTAATCTTCGGTGAGAGACTGCACGTCAAAGGGGAGGCCATCACCTTCTTTGAGAAGCTTCAAAATGGCTTTACGGCTAAAACACGTCCCTACCCCCGCACTAGGCACTTGGCCCGCGAGAGCTTCGCGCACCACAACGTCTTTGCCGTGTGTTTCGGCAAACTCATCCAGATAGTGAGCAGGTGTGAATTGGTACCATTTTCGCGCATATGGATACACAGGGAGCTGGATAAGATCTTTGCTAGGCAAGAGATAGTTAAACAGGCGCAGTTCCATCGGAGAGAGTATGTCTTCAGCATCATGGAGGATAAAACCTTCAAACGTTATCTTGGCTTTTTCCTCGAATGCGACGATGGAAGCGACGACATTATTAAGGCAATCCGCTTTACTCGTTGGGCCCGGCCTTGCACATACCACCTTGTGTACATTGCTGTATTGTGCGCAGACGGCGTCGACATCGGCTTGCGTTTGTGGGTCGTTGGGGTAGGTGCCGACAAAAATTTGGTAATTTTCGTAGTCGAGTGTTTTCGCCGCTAACTCTGCCATTTTCCCGATAACACCAACTTCTTGCCACGCGGGCACCATGATGGCGAGTGGCTGCTCCTTTTTGGCAAAGAGTTGGTTGGGGTCAACGTGTCCATTTCTACGGTAAATGGTGAGTTTGCGATAAAAACGTCGCACCCAGTAATAACCGTCGAGCAGCAAATCATCGAAGCCAAAAATGAACAGACCAATCATCAACACCAGTGTGATGTACTTAAGCCCGTATAGATAAATCAAAAAACCATCAAGGAAGCTCATTGAACAGCTCCTTGATGTCCTTTGCGATGGCTTCGGCAGCCGTCCCATCACCAAAAGGGTTGACGAAAAACGACGATTGTCGATCGAGCAGCTCTTGCGCTGCGGTCAAAATTCTTTGCGTATTTGCTGCGCCGGCAAGAATGGCAATACCAATATCACAAGCCTCAGGGCGCTCCGTTGTTTCTCGTAATACCACAACAGGTACCCGGTAGGTTGGTGCTTCTTCTTGAATGCCACCAGAGTCAGTCAGCACCAACGCAGCGTTTGCTAGGGTTTGCTGAAGTTCCAGATAGCCCATTGGTTCACTAAGTTGGATATTGTCTCTGGTTGAAAGGTGCTGTTTAACCTGAGAGAGCACCGCTGGATTTGGGTGAGTGGCAAAGATAAAGGTTAAATCTGGGCGTTGTTTCGCCAGTGAATTTACCGCTCCGCAGATAACCGGCAGGTTCTCCCAGTTTTCACGTCGGTGAGCGGTGACTAACACCAGATGTTTATCTTCTGGTTGCGCTACTTTGTTTTGTTTTATCAGGTAATGCTGTGCATCGATGACGGTATTACCTGTGGTGAGAATCTGGTCGGGATTTACGTTTTCAGCCAGCAATGCCGTGAGTGCGCGTGGAGTGGGAGGATAATGTCGGCTAGCAATAGTAGCGACCTGCTTTCGATTTGCTTCTTCTGGGAAAGGGTGGAAAAGATTCCCTGAACGAAGTCCTGCTTCAACATGCGCAATGATAGGAATTTGATGATAAAAAGCCGCTTGAGCGGCGGCGAGTGTTGAACTGGTATCCCCATGAACAAGAACACATGTTGGCTTTTCTTCACTAATTACAGTGCTTAATTGGGCGAGAAGCCCTGCGCAAAGTGAAGAAAGATCGTCCGCCTTGGGTCGTTGTAACGTGATATCTGGAGAAATATCGAAATGCTTGAAGGCTTGGTCGGCGAGTGTGTCGTGTTGACCTGAGTGGCACCAACGTACGGAAACGTCGTTGTTTTTAAGTGCGTGGTAAACAGGCGCCATTTTAATTACTTCTGGGCGAGTGCCTGTCACGATGAGGGCGTGATATTCCATAGCTGGGGTGCTCTTACTACTGCAACAATCAAATGGGTATTACTTGCAGTTTCAGACGAATTACACAGTCGTTGTGTCTCATTCACTGAAATCTGGCGGAGTCTAGAACCAATTGCAAATGTGAAAGCATGAAAAATAACCACTCAATTTGCATATATTTTGGATCAACATCACATAATAAGGCGTTAAGCGCAAGATTGTAATGCGGCAAGCAAGTTACAGATTGAGAGCGGTTGTAATGGCAGATTTACAAATTGGCTTACGCGGCGATGAAAAAGTAACCTCTCTGGGCATGGGCACTCAGAGAGGCTTATTGCGGATTATTGGTCGACGTTTTGTTCGTTAAGTTGATTGAGCAAAGATGGGAAGCCCCATCCATCAAGGCCGGCAGTGACTGTGTTCCCTGTAAGGTATTCGTAGATAGTTGGAGATAGTGAGCCGTTGACTGCGGTAGTTATTCGCGTAGGTGCGTCAACAGGAATGCCCCAAAAGCCAATGAATGCATCTTTTTCATGGAAATGCTCACCTGCATGGCGCCCCGGCACTTTGGTGTTGTAACCAATGCCTTGTGCTGGGAATAGATTGATACTCCCTGCTCTGTCCTCGTCATACAAATGTGCTAACTGATTGATACTGTCTGGTCGCGGTGTGAGGCGCGTTAATTGTCGCCATTCATCCTCACTGCACCACGTGTTGGGAAGCGTTGCGTTAGCATTTTCCACGCACTTCTGAAGAAGCGAGGTTTTTTCCGCTTTCAGTTGCTCTGATTGCTGCGCGGCATACGGGTTCTGCTCATAAAGGTCGAGCAGAACCGGCGTAACCTTATTCTTGGCGAAGTAACGTGTATTTGTCCCGACCCGTTCAATAAACTCATCAACCCGTTTTCCGCCTCGCTCACCGACCAAACGCAGGGTGCATCGTTCAACACTGCAATCATTTTCACGTACGGCAAGGTAATCTAGGCTATCTCCTAAGCGCGTGACGGTTTCATGGACGATGTCTATCGCTGGCGCATCGGCTGCCGATGACAAAGGCTTCCAAAACGTAAGCTCGTGAAAGAGAGGTTGTGTTGCCCAGCCTCGGGTTGAGTTAAACATATCCATCATGTAGTTTCCGCCCGCCGTCGACGCAACAATAATGTCGACCCCTCGATTACTCGGATAACGGAAAGCATGGGTGATCTTTGGGCCTTCGCCTTCATCAGACGAGATTTTCCGAATAACAGGCGTGATACCATAGTCATCTCTCATGCCTTCGAAAACGGCCTTTTCAGGGCTCACAATAAAGTGAACAGGCGTTAAACCATGATCGCCAGCCATTCCCCAAAGCACCTGATCGTAAACGCCCGCCTCTTTGTAGACTGACTCCATGCGCCCAAGCCAATAATCTAATCGGTTCAGCTCACCCGTTGGTGCAAGGATTTCGTCAGCAAATGGACCCGTGAAGTGCGCAAAGTGATCAGCCCATGGGTTATAAGCCAGAACGAAATCAGGCAGACCTTTTTGCGATTTTTCGGCATAGCGTTTGAGCTGGTCTTCTACAGCGAGTCGCTTGGTGTAGCGCGTGACAGGCTGCCAAACTGAAATATCCAGATAACCTTGGATATCTTGGATGATTTGTTGTCGCTCTTTTCTGAGCAAAACCTCTTCTTTCCCGCGTCGCTCGAGATCGTTCAGACAACGTTGCTCACCAAAATCACGGATGGCCTCGCCCAAACCAAGGTTTAACAGCGGGTCGTAACTTGATTGCGCATACCAGTCGTATTGGGCATTGCAGTTTAACGTGACCATAGGGATCAGGCGTTCAAACTGTGTTTTGGCACCATTCCCATCAAACAAGGGGTCGAGTTGCAATGCGTCATTACCAAAGAAGTAATAAGCACGGTCTTGTTTGCGATCTACAAAATGGAAGTTTGGAATACCCGTGCCGCCTTCTCCGGCGACGTTTGCTCCAGTCTTCACGATGGGAAGATTACGAACACTGATCGTTGGCGTAGTGGATACCCCGAACGCGACAACACCATTTCGGTCGCTTTCATAAAGCTGCCTGAAAAAAGGCAGATAGCGGGGGTCATTAAAGGGTTCATCCGCTATTTGATAAAGGAATCGGTTATCAGGCATAACATCCGTAGATGTCGTTTCGTTGTTAGACGGCGCAAAGCTTTCTGAACTCAACTCATCAATTTTGACTTGCTGAAGAAAGGGTGAGGGAGCAGTGCTGACTAGGCCTTGCATTAAGCTTTGCTGCAGGCCGTCTACCACAATTTGCACTGCCATAGGGCGCGAGTTTTGATAGCTCAGGTACTCAAGCACCGAATTGGGGTCGTCTTTTAACGTTGTCGTCAGCCAGTCGCTGACGGCTTCAGATTTTGCTTTGTCTAGCAGGAACTGGCGGTAACCCTTGAGGACATTGAGACGGACAAAGTCGATAAGGCTTATCGTAATCGCTTGCGCTTGGTTGTTTTCTTTTTCTTGATTCTCAGGTCTGCCATCGTCAATAACACGTAAAATGGCAGATTTGATATCGCCCTCTTCAAGACTGTCACTGTATTGGCGAAGGAGTTGGAGCAAGATTCCTTGCACAGTAGCTACGGTTTCTTTGTCAGCCGGGCTGTCTGTAAGGTATGTATATTGATCGGGCAAATCCGAGCCATGCAGCAGTTTGTCTTTGCCAAATAAGGCGTCATAGAGGGTGACAAGCATGGCAATAAACTGTCGGTTTACTATCGCGGCATGTGTATCAGCATTTTCATCCGGCTCAATATTCACTTGTTCAAGTGTAAAGAGAGTATGTTGCCAATTTTTTAATTCGGACTCTGAAAAGGTCTTCAGTAAATAGCCTCTAAATATGTCTTCATTGACGATATCGCCCGTGTACTTGTCGTAAAAATTGTAAAGCAGGTGACCAAGCTGAATGGAATAAACGGGGTTAGATAATTGGGCAATCACTCTCGCTTTCACATCGACATCAAGCGGCAGTGTCACGATGAGAGCATCTAAGGACACTCCTCCTACGGTAAAAAGAGCAGCGTCTCGTGTTGTGACGGCACTAAATTCCATCGACTTGAAAAGGTGCGAAAACGCAAGTTGGCTGGTGTTATATACCGCACCGATAAGAGGAGTACTGCTTATGTCATTTGCACCCGCAGCAGGTGCAAGAGCCAAAGGGACGGTTAGCGCAAGCGCGCGCTGAATGGTCGATATTTTGGTCATGAAAATCGATTACGTGTAATTGGCGAGTGAAGCAAGCTTACAAGAGCGTGAAAAAGAGAAAAGGAAAGTAGGGTGGAATTGTGCGTTCTCTCCCTCTCTCTGTTTCTTATTCTCCATAGTGCTTAGCCAGATAAATCAGGACTTTCTCGTGTTCCTCTGCAGGTAGAGGATCCATTCCCTGTTCATCGACCATCCATTCTAACGTTTCATCCCAACTGTCTTTGCTTAGCCCCTGTTGAACGACGAGGTGAAGTGAATGGCATGACGAACAGGCGGCGGCGACCAAGGTCATGTTGTCATCAGGCGTTAATATTCCGTCGCCGACAGATTTGATCTCTGTGCCGGAACTGGCTGTTACCCAATCTGGAGGGGTTGGGTTTTTCGTCGCTAGCCATGCGATGATCGCAGCGCGCGCGCCAGGGTCTTTAACGCCGGGGAATACCATGTTGGTGCCGGGTGAAAACTCGGACGGTGCGGCAAGGAAAGCATCAAGGGATGACGCGTCCCAACTGCCTGTATGTTTTTTCAGTGCTTCACTGTAAGGATAGCCATCAAAGCCTGCGATATTTCGCTCTGCTAAGCCCCATAACGGCGGGCCGACTACCGTCACGCCACCTTCTTCAATTTGATGGCAAGCTTTGCAAACAAGGGCTTGTTGCTCCCCCGCAGCTATCAGTGCTTCATTGGCATGCGCAGGAAGGGTTGCCAGTACTACGGTAAAAGAGAGCGGAACAATCCGCTCAATCAACATTGTTTTTATCATTGGTTTATCCCTTCACAACCAGCGCGACACGGTGGAAGGTATTGTTGAGGTAACCTTTTGGATTCCATGCGATCGCAAAAGGTTGGCTGACCCCCTGATCATCGGTGACTTTAGCCCACACTTCGTAATAGCCCGGTTGGGGGAACGTCACTTTTGCAGTAAATGTTTGCCACGCGCCTTCATTGGCTGGTGCTGATAGTTCGGCATCCATCCAGGTCGCACCAAAGTCAGACGATATTTGCACCTTGTCGACATTTCGGTCCCCAGACCACGCATGCCCTTTAATGGCGACTTCATTGCCATCAATTTGCGAATTAGTTTGTGGCGAGGTGATGAGTGATTTGACAGGCATGCGTTCGATAATAACGAAGTCTTCCTTTGCCACTTTTTCACCCGGGGCTACGGGATGATTCGGCACACGGTAGGCCTTTCCGGTCATCTTCGGCCCATCATGCACCTGATCGCGCACTTGAATACGTGTCAGCCATTTTTGAGAACATGAACCGGGCCAGCCGGGGACAACCAAACGAAGCGGCGCGCCATTCATAGGGTGTAAAGGCTCGCCATTTTGCGCAAAGGCAATCAGGTTTTCGGTGCCCATCGCTTTTGCTATGGGTAGACCGCGGGAAATGGCGAGTTTGCCTTCCTTTCCAGAGAGGTGCTTGTCCGCGCCATAATGCGCGGTATAGACAGCACCTTCTTGAACGCCTGCGGCTTTTAATACGTCAGCTAAGCGGACACCTGTCCAATTTGAGCAGGCGACTGCTCCGTATGTCCATTGGTTTCCTTTCGCCTTCGGTTCAAAGAATGCCCTTCCGTTGCCGCCACATTCCACAACGAGCTGTTGCTCAACGACATCGAAGTTATTTTTTAAATCATCGATGGTGAGTGTCATGGGTTGATCAACAAGTCCATCAATCGTCAGTGTCCACGCTTCAGGTGAAACGTCTGTGGGCGGAATACCATTGTTACGAATGAAGTGACGTGTTGTTGGCGTAATATCATCGTTGAGCAAATGTGGTGGGGTCTCTGCGTTTACAGGTCGGTCATTGAGTACAGTTAGGCCATCTTTTCCTTCAATAACAACATCGTCGAGCCCTTCAGCAAAGGCGGCAGGAATCATTCCTGCTGGCATGTTGCGGTGAAATGGAATGGCTCCTCCTAGAACCGCAGCCATGGTCGCTAACCCCGCGCCTTTTAAAAAACCGCGTCTGTCTGAATAACTCTTTCGCCCAAACACCTGTTCGTCCGCGGATTCCGGTTGAGATTGGTAAATCTCATAGATACCTTGGCCCGATTCTTTTTTGTCTTTTGTCATAATGATATTCCCTTTTCCTTGCCAACATTGTGTGCTTCCAGAAAAAGCGTAGTGCGCAGAACAAAGGAAACATTTCTCTTCGATGATAATGTTTAAAACTGAAGCATCGGTAAGGTAGTGGGATCAGAAAGCGTGCCCTTTGAACGGAGGGCACGATAGGCCGGAGAATTAAAACTGCGTTGGCATCCACTTTTCGACGACAAATTCGTCATCGGCGAGTGCAATATACCGCCACTTGTCAAAGGTTAAACACGGATGGGAAGTGGAGAACGCGAGTATGTCACCCACCTCGAGTGTGATGTTATCAGGAACGTTAATGAACAGATGTTGATCCATGATGGCAGTGGCTTCCAGCCCTGCTATATCGAAGGGTTTTCCGGCGCGAAAGCCGCGTTCGACCACAGGCAAACCTGCATCATAGGCAGCATCACGTTTGCCCAATCCGACGACGGCTTTTCCTGCTTCAGGTAACGACACGACATAGGCCCAGACTTCTAACGCATTCTGCAAATCACCGCCGAGGTTGGTGGCGACTTTTTTACCGTTTTGGGCGCGTTGCATCACCTTTTCCTGAGCAGTTTGATAGATCCCCGTGTCATGAGTGAGGTAACAACCTGGACGGATTATTGCCAGTAAATCGTCGTATTGTTGGAAAATATCTGACACGACGTCATACCACGCAGACCCTGCTCCTGTCAGTACAGGGTGCTGGCTCTCGATGACATCCATGTCTTTAAGCAAGCGGCAAAACTCGGCAGATTGACGGATAAACGCTGATACTTGTTGCTCGTCATTCTCGCCGTGAATTACGCCTTCGTAAACTTCGACCCCTGCAAGAGCAACACCGGGAAGCCCACGAATATATGAGGCTAAAGCTTGTGCGTCAGAGAGGTTGCGAATGCCGCACCTGCCACCATCAACGCCCAGCTCAATAAGCACATTGATTTTTTGTCCCAGAGGCGCGAAGAAATCAGAGAGTTGTTTGACGTTAACGTGATTGTCAACGCTGCAATAAAAGCTGACTGATGTTCGATTCAACAAGTGTGAAACGGCCGACATGTTCGCGCGGCCAACGAGTTGATTCGCCATGATGATGTTTTCAGCACCGGCTTTTGCTGCCACATCTGCCTGAGGCGGGGTGGCCACCGTGATCCCCCACGCACCTTCTTCCAGCTGCTTTTGGAACAGGGCGGGTGTCATTGTCGTTTTGCCGTGTGGACACAGTTCAACACTGTGCACGGTTGCGAAGCGTTGCATCCAGTCAGCGTTATTGTTGAGGGCGTTTTCTAAGATAACCGCGGCAGGTAAGCTGATCTCATCGTGTATTAGGTGATAGCGGCCAGTATCTTTCGGGGTGATCCACACTCCTTTGGTGCCGATAGGCCAATCTCCGTCGACCAAGACAGAATCGTGATTATCTGCGTGTTGCTTCCCTTCACTCATTCGATTTTCTCCTAACATCCTTTGTTGGTGATGATTTGAGCAAGTGTGTTCTGAGTGTAAGTACATGAAACTGGTCGTGCTAGAGGAACGTGTCAGGTTTCCGATCTCCATCAGCCTACACCGTGACCCAATGAAGGGAGAAGGCACAGAGTGCAGTGATAGAGGCAAAGTAGGTTTAGCGATGAACAACATAAATCGGTCATCGTGTGGGGATGGCCAATCTATTTTATAGTCGTACCGCGTTTTTCCGCATTGTCAGCAAACTTTGGTGACCCGAATAAATAGCGAAGCCTGATGTGAAAAGGTGTTGGTTTCGTCGACAGTGCCAAAGTTAGCATTGTTCGCCATTGATGGAATGTGGTCACAAAGGGGTTCCAACTGTTTACCTGTTTAGGAATGCCGTAATCAATGACAAGACTTGGTTTCTCTTCCACAAAGGTCCCAAACCATTTGTCCCAAATAATGAGAACACCAGCAAAATTTTTGTCGATGTACTCGGGGTTACGGGCGTGATGTACACGATGATGCGAAGGCGTGTTAAAGATGTTTTCGAGCCAACCCAACTTTTTCACGATGCGTGTATGAACGAAAAATTGAAAACCCAAGTTGAGGGCGACGATAAGCACAACGGCGGAAGGAGGAAAGCCGATTACCATGAGTGGCGTCCAGAAAAGCCACATACCGGAGAGAGGGTAAGTCAGGCTTTGTCTAAATGCTGTAGTGAAGTTCATCTTCTCTGAGCTGTGATGGGCAATATGTGACGCCCAGAGCCAATGAATATGGTGCGATGCGCGGTGGAACCAGTAATAAAAAAAGTCTTGAAGGATGAAGAGGACGATGAGGGTTACTGGTGTCAGGCTAAAATCAAGCAGCCTGAATTGATAAAGCCAGAGGAAAAAGGGCATCAATAAGAGGGTGGCGATGAGATCTGCGGCTTGGTGAAGGCCCGCCAAACTAAAATTGCAGACCACTTCTTTAAGCGAGTAGTCGCTGTAACCTCGCTTTTTCAGAATGCGGTATTCAATCACCATACAAATGAAAAAGAGCGGAGCGAGAAGAAGCAGAGTAAGTGCTTCCTGACCTGAATCCATGGCAACCCCAAAGGATGAGTTTTAATCAATATATCTCATCCGATGAGTGTGAACAACGTGAAGGTAGCTGATGGGCTAGTCGTTGTTTAGCTTTTTCATTGCAGCTTCCCAAGGGTTGCCCTTTGGTTGCGGGGCCGCATTGCCACTGAAGGTGTCGACGTATAGCAACTCGACTTTTTCCCTGGCCCAAGGTGTCTTACGCAGAAACTTTAGGCTGGATTTGACAGAAGGGTCACTACGAAAACAATTGATCGCTACTTCTTTAGCAAGGTGTTCCCAGCCGTAATGATCCACCAACTCGTTGATAATTTGTTCAAGTTTCACGCCATGAAGTGGATTGTTTGGTTGATCGTTCATAATACAGCTCAGTAATGAGGAATTTCAGGGCGACTGTGCCACAAGGCGTATACCCAAGCAACCTGAATCGGACTTATTTAGGGGGATGGTGACAATATTGAACCAAAGAAAAAGGGAGCGTTACGCTCCCTTTTCGGTATTCACTCTTCTAACATTTGCCGTTAACGCATAGAAAGGCTTTGTTCTGTAAACTGGTTCATACGCAAACGGGTTTTAATGTCTTCGCAAGCACGTTGAATGCTAAATGTTTCTTCGTCACTCATGTGGAATGACAATGTGCCAGTGAATCGCACATCTTCACAGATATCGGCAAGACCGATTAGGTCAGAAACTTTCGCATCTTCAGGATCTTTAAGCAGCTTTTCATGCTGTTTTTGGATCTGGATAGTATAAATTTTGCTTGAGTAAGTAATTGAAGAAAGTGTCAGTGCAATCATTGCAGCTAGCAACACAGCAGAAGCGAAAATAACGGTTCTATTTTTCGACATATCGTTCAACATCCACAACTTGAGATTCTGTCTTAATTCCGAGGAACGGAGTCTACTCTTCTGGGCTTAAATTTTGCAAGTAATAAAGCGAACACTAACGATTATCTAGAAATGAGTCATGTTTTTGACCACTTAGTCATTAAGGCCGAGAATTATTCTTACTGCATCACAAAAATTCCAGTTGCTCAGTACAGGCAAAGACAGTGTGCTTCAATGCATGTAGAATGAGAATCAATATCAATTGGATGTATAAACTATGTGCGAAGTCTTACTGATAGAGCAGATGCTTTCGCCTTGTGGATGGGTTAAAAGCGCGTTTGTGGAACAGGGATGCAAAGTCACACGGGTACTGCATATTGAGCAAGCGTTATTAGCTATACACCAGACATCGTTTGATTTGCTGGTGATGGCATACGACGACGCAAAAATATGCTTGTTGGATGTCGAACGACTGAAAACAGTCCCCGTATTGCCCTTGATGGTCCTGTTGCCTGATAGAGAAACGCACAGTGAAATGGCATCTCTAGGTATGCGAGTCGATTGCTTGATCAGCGACACGATCCCAAGGGAGAGGCTTTGGCTTGAAGCAAAAACGGCACTCGCTAACAATGCATGAGAGTCTTGTGTGTGAGTTTGAAAACTTCTTTGTGTCGCTTTCAACAAATGTTTGATGTGAAGTAAGGAACGCCATCCTCTTCAATTTGATATGATATACCCACGCTAAGAATGCATTTGAGCGGTGCTTGAATGTGTCTTTTACTTTGCTTGGGCACTTACTTTAGGAAAGGCAGCAATTGTTTGGCTGCTTATTTTTTACACTGTAAATGCGAATAGCTTTAGAGACTTGTAACTTGAAAAACGTCATCAAAGCGATGGGTACAGCCATGCTCATCGGTCTTCCCCTTGTCGCACAAGGCACCAGCATCGATAAGGCAGCTGCTATCGAGAGTCGCACGACCAAAGCGGGTGCGGAATCCCAGCTTCGAATCAATCAAAGCGACAATGATGCTCAACAGCTAAAAGCGGAAATCTCGCAATTAGAAGCAGAGGTCGAAAACCTGACGGTTTATCGTAATCACCTACAACGATTGGTTGATGATCAAAACAACGAAGCGAGCAGTTTAGAACAACAGTTAAGCGACATTGACCAAACGCGAGCGGGATTAGTGCCCTTGATGTATCGCATGTTGGAGGGGCTTGATGATTGGGTTTCTCAAGATATCCCGTTAAAAGACACCATTCGCCAAGCGCGTCTTGATGGATTACATGCCTTAATGGGGCGGGCTGACGTGAGTGATGCGGAGAAAATTCGTCAAATTCTAGAAGCTTACCAAATTGAAGTGGACTACGGTGCAAACCTTGGTTTGTACCAAGATACGTTAGATTTTGGGGAAGGACCTCGCGTAGTGGATGTGCTTCATTTAGGCCGCGTATCTTTGGTTGCGCGAAGTATTGATGGGAATGGTTTCTGGTTCTATGACAGAAACGCATCGAAATGGGCACCCGTCAATCCTGCACAATATGAACCTTTGGAAAAGGCGTTCATGGTGGCTAATGAGCGCGTTACCCCCGAGCTTTTGAGACTTCCGCTCTCTACAACTTTTTCGCTGGAGGCCGAATAATGAAAGGCCTTCAAATCGCGCCCCTTTTGTTAGTCACCTCGCTTTTCTCGCCATTGGCTATTTCCGATGACCTGACTAAAGAAACACTGCGTGCGCAGCAAGTGGCTCAGCAGCATAATGTTGTGCGCGAATCGGGCTTTGTTGCAGACGAGCAAGCACTGCAAGCCAAGCTTGATGCACTGAAAGCACAGCAGCAGCGTTTGGAAACTGAAACCACCACACTCAGTGAAACGTTCACTGACAATGAACAAAAACTGTCAGCCCTCGAAGAGAACCTTCGTTTGGAAACGGGAAGTTTGGGTGAAGTGTTTGGTGTTGTTCGACAGGCAACCAAAGAACTGAGCCTTGCTCGTGAAAACAGGCCAGCCACCATTGATGATGCCGCGTTAAATGATGCAATCGAAAAGATTGAAAACGCCAAAGCGTTACCGTCATTAGCGACATTAACCTCGTTATGGACAGGTATTGAAAATGAACTGGCAAAAAGCGGGGAAATCGCCGAAATAACGGTGAATACGCGAAATGCACAAGGGGTGTTAAGTGAAACACCCGCCGTGCGATTGGGTAATATTGCGCTGGTTAACGAGGCGGGCTATCTCGCGTGGCATTCGGCAAACCAGCAAGCAACACAGTTTTCAACGATGCCAGAAGACGGGGTGAACCTCGCTACGATAGAGAAAGCGAAAGTCGGTGATTTTGTGCTTTTTGATCCAACGTTTGGTGTATTACTTGATCAATTGTCGTTGACGCCAACCCTGAAAGACCGTTTTGAACAAGGCGGCATTGTGGGTAAGGTTATCACGGCCATTTTGATTATTGGTCTCGGTATCGCACTGGTGCGGGGGCTGATTTTGGTTAAAACGCGCATCTCGATGTCGAACCAAATGAAACGCCCTGAACAGCCAGGAGAAAACCCACTTGGGCGAGTATTGAACGTTTACCATTCGGAGCCAGATAGAACCTTAGACACGCTGGAACTGAGATTGATGGAAACCATATTGGATGAGCAGCAAGGCTTTGAGAAAGGTCTTTCGATGCTCAAACTGCTTGCCGCACTCGCACCTATGCTAGGTCTGCTCGGTACGGTAACGGGGATGATTGAAACATTCCAAGTCATCACTCAGTACGGCAATGGCGACCCAACGGTAATGGCGGGTGGTATTTCGATGGCTCTGGTGACCACGGTAATGGGCTTGATCACCGCAATGCCACTGTTACTTGCCCACAACCTATTAAGCACACAAGCTGACACAATGAGAGGCATTCTGGAGAAAGTTGGCGTCAGCTTGGTTGCTGAGCAATCTGAAAAGGCAGACTCCGTGAAAGTCAGAAAGAGCGTAGCATGATAGACATAACGTATTTGGATGCCAATCAGCCTCTCATTTGGCTTCCATCACTCGATGCATTTATGACGCAAGGTGGCCCTGTGCTTTGGGTGCTCCTTGTCGTTGCTGCACTGAGCTGGATTCTAGTTATCGAACGTGTGCTATACCTTTTCTTTACCTATCCCAAAGCAAAAAAAGTCTGGGTATCTCGCTGGGAAGCACGAAAAGATCATGCTTCCTGGGCATCGAAGGCATTGCGTGATGGCTGGCTTTTTGAAGCGCACCTGCAATTGTTTAGTAATCTCAATTTCATTAAAGGGCTGGTGGCCATTTGCCCAATGTTAGGGTTAATGGGAACAGTAACCGGTATGATCTCAGTGTTTGATGTCATGGCGACTGCAGGGTCAAACGAACCACGTGCGATGGCTGCAGGTATTTCTATGGCCACGCTGCCAACGCTTGCGGGTATGGTAATCGCGCTAACCGGCTTGTTTGCGCATGCGAGAATCACCAAAACATGTGAACGATGCGAAGCGGCATTGGCGAAAGCGATGAGGATTCGTGGATGAGATTTCAACGTCATCAAAAAGTGCGTGAAGATGCTCAAATCGATTTAACGTCGATGCTAGACATTGTTTTTATCATGCTCATTTTCTTTATCGTCACCAGTTCTTTTGTCAGAGAGTCAGGTGTCGAAGTGAATCGACCTTCCGCTGCAAATGCGTCGCCGCAAAAAACCGTGAGCATTTATGTTGCTATAACCGCAACGAACGATATTTATATCGATAAGCGAAAAGTAGATAAAGAGCGAGTTGAAGCGACCTTAGAGCGATTTAAATCGGAACAGCCTGACGCTTCGTTGGTCATTCAAGCGGATGAGCATGCATACAACGGCAGTGTCGTGGCGGTTATCGATGCTGCGAAGAGTGCAGGCATTGAAAGTATTGCTCTGGCGGCGGAGCAAAAATAATGCTGCGATGGTTGTTTGCTTTGCCATTGGCCGTTATCACGGTTGTCGCTCTGTTTTTTCTGATGGCAACCATGGTCGGTCCGACCGATCTTTCCAATCATTCTCGGTCACAATCACTGGCGTTTAATCTTGTGTTTTCAGAACCTGAAATGGAAACCGCTCGAAAAGACAGAACGCCACCACCTAAACCGGAGCCACCGAAAGAACCCGCGGCGATGCAGGCTGTCTCGCCACAGGTATCTGCGTCTGCATCAGAACCTTTAGAAATGGACATCCCAGACATATCACTGGATCTCCCAGACATATCACTGGATCTCAGTGTCAACGGGATCAATATTTCCGCACCGCAAATCGCCGATGTGCCTGTCGCGAAACCGTCGCCTGTTGCTGAGGTTGGTCCCGTGGAAATTGCAGGCAATCAGAGTGCTGTTCCTATCTCTCGTGTCGAAGCGGTATACCCGCCAAAAGCGTTGCGCCGAGGCATTGAAGGGTATGTCATTATGTCGTTTACGATTGATGCGACGGGCCGCCCGATAGACATAGAAGTAATTGAAACCTCGCACAAGCGCATGTTCGAACGCAGCGCGATAAGAGCACTTAAAAAGTTTCGATATCAGCCAAAGGTCGTCAATGGTGTAGCGCAAGCACAACCCGGGCAAACCTTTAAATACGAATTCACCTTGGCCAAATGATGAAGAATTCCTTCGCGTTAACTCCTTTTTTATCACTGCTGATTTGTGCGTGCTTATTTGTCTCACCTGGGGCATTTTCAGCACAGCTTTCCCCAACAACCGCGCGCAGTGCGATAAAAGCGTTTGACTATCAAGACAATGAAGAGTGGGAGAAAGCAATTGCCGCTCTTTCTTCTGCGAAAATGCCAACAGATTATGACAAGGCGTACATAAACCGCATGCTGGGTGTCATGTATTGGCATAACAATCAACCGATTAAGGCAATAACCACATTGCAGACATCGGTGTCGCTTAATGCACTTGAACCTGACGCTCAGCATGCAGCGATGCGTATGCTTGCCGATCTCTATATGACACGTGAGCAATACAGTAACGCGTTGTCTTTGTATTATTCTCTCACCAACGAAAAGGAGATAGCTTCGTCAGATTTGGCGCAAATTTGGCTGCGAATTGCTCAGGCAAATTATCAACAAAACGGGAACAGAAAGGCATTGGATGCTATTTCTGCCCACTTAAAGCTTGCCAAGCCAACGGTAGGCGCACTCTCGTTAAAACTGGGCGCAGAACTTAAGCTGCAGAAGTGGAAGTCATCGCTCTCTACGTCAAAAAGCTTGATTGCGATGGAGCCAGCCAACAAAGCATGGTGGTTACAACGGGTTAGCAGCTATCAAAAGCTGGATGATCAAGATGGCATGCTTAATACGCTGGTGTTAGCGCAGCGAAAGGGAATCTCGCTTACAGAGTCTGAAGAAAAACTATTGGCACAACTCTATGCCAATGCGGGAGTGCCAGAGAAAGCAGCGGCTTTGCTCCGTGATCTTAACCAGACGGCATCGGATAAGACCACATTGGTGATGGAGGCGTCATACTGGCAACAAGCTAAAGAGTGGGATGATGCCATTGCAGCGTGGAAACGCGCAGCACATCAAGACGCAACGTATCATTGGATTGTCGCTCAACTCGAAATTCAACAAGGGCAGTATGTGGATGCCTTAAAGACATTGGATGCAATCTCTGATCCCAAACGTAGGGGAGATGTCGAAATAGCCCGTGTCAGGGCATACGAAAAATTGGGTGATTTTGATACCGCATTACTGCATGCCAAAAGGGCGATGGAATTTGCGCCTTCAGCGTCAACTGAATCGTGGATTCAATACCTTACGAACAAACGTTCCAGCCAGTAGAGCGTTGTTGCTTAAGGGGCATGCCCGATTGTAACAATTGTCCGCATTTTTGTTATTGATATTGCCATCACTTAAACCGTATTATCCGGCTCTGGCTCGTTTTTATTCGCAAAACTATTCGTGACGAGCCGAACACCTCGGCCATCTGCAAAGGCCTGTTAAGGAAAACCCCAGTTTGGCGCAACGCTGCGCCTTTGATAGAGAAGAACCCTGAATGACGTTAGACTTCATCACAGAAATCCTTGGATGGACATCCGTTGCTTTTTACATCGGCATCACCATTTTCAATACCATGAAATTCACGCGCTTTGCCGCGTTTGGTTCGGCTGCTAACGATACTATTTGGGCGTTCCTGATGGGGTGGTGGCCAAAGGTGATTCTGAATCTTTCAGTGGCATCACTTAACACCTATCGCTATGCCAAAGATTTTACCAACGCACCTAAAGCGGTAATCCTAGGTCTTGGTGCCATCATGGCGGGTGGTATTTCCTATATCGCGTATGTTGCGGTTACCGCATTCATTGCTGAGCCGACACTGTCGGTCGCGCTGCAATTCGCGGATTTGGGTATTATCCTGCTGGCGTTGTACATGACGACGCTGACGAATTACCGCAAGCTAATGTTGTTCTCGGGCTTTGTCGGCATGGCAGCGTACTACGGCAACCCTCAGATGATGATCATTAAAGCTCTGGTTATTGGTATCATGACTTTCAAGCTGTTCTTTGATAAATCGCAAACGGAAGAAACAGCCGAAGCGGTTTAAAAATTATTTAATTGATGAAAAAAGCGGCACACGTCAAGAGTGCCGCTTTTTTTATGCGTAAAATTCAATATATTGAATGAAAATAGCTGTAAGTGATTATTGGCGAAAAATACGCGTTACAGTGACGCGGTAAATAATAAAAACAAGGATGAATTATGAAAGGAAGTTGTTTGTGTGGAGCCATTGAGTACACGGCAAAGAAACTCAGTACGCCGATTATGAATTGTTCCTGCAAGACGTGCCAAAAAGCGCACTCCAGTGCTTTTGCGGTAGCGGCTGGGGTCTTAGCAGATGATTTTGAGTGGGTAACAGGAGAAGAGAAGCTTTCTTACTACGAATCTTCTCCGGGCAAAAAACGTTATTTTTGCTCACAATGTGGCAGTCAGCTTATTGCTATTCGAGAAGGCGCGCCTTTTATCATTCTACGTGTAGCAACGCTTGATGAAGACCCATTGGCGGTGCCCGCACAACGAATTTGGACGTCTCATAAAGTGCCATGGTTAAGTGATGATCATGAGATGCCTTCGTACGAAGAATGGCACCCAAATCGATAAGTTGTTTTAAATAACAATGTGCTTTAAAGGGCAGGGGAAGAGCTGCCCTATTGATTGCAGGCTAGTCGTACTTTACAAAGCCGTCATCAATACATACACGAACGCAATTCTGCGCTGCATTTTCTGCATCTTCCTGACTTTTGAATATTGAAAGGGACTTGTCTGAGTTCATAAGCTCATAGGCTTTGGTGGTGTCTTCTGTCTCTAAACTAGATTTAGAAAAAGAAAACGAGGCAGAGTAGCCGCCCAGATCTTCGCGCTTGCTGACGTTGACTAAGTAATTGATATTATTATGTGAACCTTTCATGTTGCTTTCTCCTTTTTGTAACACGTGTATTACAAGGTAGGCAGTGGAATGCCATACGTCAAAAATTGAATTTGACTAAAGCGCGTGTCAGAAAAGATGAAAAAATCCCCTAGTGATAGGTAATCAAAAGGGGTAAAGGGCAGAAAAAAGAGGCTTAAGTTTACGGAGAGATGTCGCGTTACTGTGTTTGAATAATTTTATGGTCATCGTTGGAAACGCTGTCTTGCACATCGCACGCAATCAGTCCGCCTTTTGTCATGTCTTCACAGCGTGGGCAACTCTCATCGTCACAGTGTGTAATCATGGGAGTGGCCAATATCGCCAGTGCGCTTTCTTCCAGCAATGCTTCCAATGGATAGGCTGTCCATTGGCTGCCTAATACGTTTTCTGAGGTGCTAATCGGTAGGATTGCTGAGGCCAAGTTTGCAAAGCCGTTGGAGCATGAGCCGACACAAACTTCAACGCAGTCATTATCTGCCGTTTTTGCCCAGCGACGGAATAGGGTGCGTCCTGCTAGCTCTTCTGCGTAGTGGATAGGCGTAATACTGTTTAGCGTCACACCTATTGAAAGCACAAACGCATCTTTGGCTTCTCTACCCTGATAGAGTCCATACACATTTTCGTACGTCTGCTTCTTAATCAGTTTTTGTGCGTTCGGACCAAGCGCGGCAAAGCTACTTATGGGGTGTTGGCTGCGAACACGATTAGGGTGGTTAAGGACATCACGGGCGAAGCTGCCCATACAGGGCTCGATAATATTCTCATCGCCGACAAAGGTTTTGGTAACGTCAAATGACCACTCTCCGCGGTGGCCATTCTGCAGGTACCGATTTTCTTCTGGGGGCAAACACAGGGTATCGTAATTGAAGGTGGGTACAACAATTGTGCACCCTGCGTCTAGAAATGCGCTGATCAATATGTCTGTGTCTAGCTTGCCTTTCGTGAAAGAGCGCATCCCACAATGAATGAAAACGGTTTTATTCGTGAGCCCAAGCGCAGAAATTGCCTGCTTGATAACCGTATTTGTGGCACTGTTACTCATGATACTTCCATCTCTTTGGCTTTTTGAGGGAGACGCTGCAGTAAATCATGTAAATAGGCCAAACGTTGGCTGCTTTGCTGCTTACCGCCTTCACGATAGTGTAGCGTCCACAACACTTCATACTGTTTGATTAATGGGTCTAGCGCACGAATGAGTGTCGCTTTTCGCTCTTCAGAAAAATGCTCAACTTCACGGTGACCTTCTTCGGCATAGCCTTGTGCAATATGACAAGCTAGTGTCAGCGCATCAATTGTCCAGAGTAAATCATCAGCAAGCGGAGAGGACGCGTAAGGCAAAAGCTGTGACTTCAGCTCTTCAAGCTCGCGATACGCGTCTGCCAAGTTGTGATTGTCTAGCCCCTCTGCACGTTTGATGTGTCTGCGAGATGCTTGGTCAAACAAGAAGGGACCAAAGAACGCACAGTTAGGCACCGTGATACCGGTTGTTTGGTATATGTTTTGAATGGCAATGAGCGCATGCTTTTCTGCTTCAGAGGCGTCTGGAAAGAACCAGGAAACCGCGGCTGAAACATCGTTATCCGTTTGTTGCGCCTCTCCCCACGCCATGGCCGCACCAAACGCATACGCCGGTATTGGCATGGAGAATTGCTGACCATGCCCCATATCGCCCCATTCCGTTACCATATAACCTTGAGCGTGATAGCGTTTGGCTGAGTTGGCTGCGCGGCGCATATGTGTCGTTGCCGCTGACCAGCGTCCTGCCACCGAGGCAAAGCAATCTGTGGACACTGCAACGTGGAAAGGTAAGCCAAAGTCGGCAAGTTGACGATGCTCGGCATCAAATGGATGGTCTGCTTCATAGCCCCAATTCAGTAAAGTGAGATCTTTGTGTAACTCACTGATGAGGTTTGGGAAGCGAAACAGCATGTCGCTGAAAATCTGACACTTCATTCCTTTTTGTTCTGCGAGGGCCAAAATGGTATTCAGATACTCCAGAAAGACTTTGCCTTTACCGAAGATTTCACAGGCGGACTTGCTAGCCCCAACACCTAAATCCATGGTTTCATCAAAATTGATGTTAAGCGTTTTACTTGAGAAGTTAGGCAATAACTCAGTAAGCAATCCGTCGATGAACTGGGTGGTTCGGTCGCTCACAGGGTTTAAGCCAAAAGCCCCTTGTCGATAGTCGCCACGCTGATCATGAAAGCCTGTCGTTTGTTCGGCGAGGTAGTGATACTCCTCGTGATTCAACCATTTTTCCATATGGCCGAAACAAGCCTGATTCGGAATCAGCTCAATTCCTTTCTCTTGGCAATATGCATCAATTAACTGAATATCTTCCGCCGTCATTGGGGAATAGTTGTGCCAAACCGTTTCATGATTGCGGTAGGCGAACGTGTGCTCGGTATAAAGCTGAAGTTGGTTAAATTTCAACTGAACCCAATAATCGATAAGTCGTTTAAGCGAGTCCAGCGTCGGGACGCGATCGCGGCTAATGTCCAACAGGATGGTTCGATTTTCAAAATCAGGCCAATCCTCAATGACAAAATCATTTTTCAGTGTGGCATTGACATCCATCAATTGGTTCAGTGCATTGTGCGCGTACAGGAGTCCGTGATCATCAGCGAAATAAACACAAATCCTCTGATTGGTATAACGAATACGATAAGCCTGAGCATTCAACCCTTGTTGATGACGATAAAGAATATTGTCATTACTGAGCCGCTCGCCAATACGTGTGGGGCAACGCGGAATAATTGCGCCAATATCGACTGACTTGACTGAAAAACCCGTAATAAATCTCTTCGGTGCTGGGAAAATCATACCAAACAACTCCTTATCGCCCCTTAAATACAGACCGTTCCGTTCTCGTGCAACGCTAGGCTTTCTGCGAGCATGAGGTCTGGGGTTAATAGTTTCTGCCACGCCATGGAAGCCGCTCCCATTGCTGCCGCTTGTGGGCCTAAAATTGAAAACTCAACAATAGGCCTCACCATCATCGAGCCCGCAAGGCGTTCGCTTTTTTGACGCAGCGATGCGGCCAACTGAGGGCCAAACTGCATACCTTGTCCGCCGATAACTATGCGCTTTATACTCATCAAGCTGCATATGTTAACGGCAATAGATGAAAATTCTTTGATAATGACGCTCGGTGTTGGCTCGGCCCCTCTCATCAACTCTTGGCTATTAAATTGTCCGGCCATGTGTTGCTCGCCATAAAACAGTTGTCGATTCAGCACGACACCAACACCGATACCCAGTTGATGGTAAAGCTCTCTCGCATGGTGAGTAGACAACAACACATAAAGGAAATGATCGTACGGTAGGCTGCGTTGTTGCATGAGCTCTCCCCATGCGCCGCAATTTGCATCGTTGTCGATATAAACCGGGTAGGGGAAGTGTTGCTTAAAAAGGGGCGCAAAATTAATCGCAGAGCGCACACCGAGAGCATGAGAAACCTGCAATTGAGAACGTTCGGGGTCGATTAACCCTGGCATGCCAATGCCGATAGCAAGAATGCGTGGGAATAATGATTGAATGACATGCACGCATGGCACAAGTGCTTCAATAAGGGCTTTATCGATTGTTGCTCTGGGGTTTAGTGGCAACATGTCGTGGTAAACCACTTGTCCCAGCAGATTAACGACGGACACTTTTAGTGCATCTGAGTTAACTTCAACACCAATCAAAACGCCAAATTCAGGATTGAAAACCAGAGAAATTTTTGGTCTGCCACCGCGCCCGGAGAGTAACTGTGGTTGCTCAATCAGCATGCCAATATCAATCAGGTGGTTGACGGTTTTTGTCACCGTTGATTTATCAAGCCCTAATTTAGTTGCCATATCGACGCGAGAAACCCCTGGCGATTGCCAAAGTGAGTTGATGATGCTCGCTGTGTTATTGGTGCGGCTGAGCTTGATAGACAATAGAAAAGTTTCCGCTAACAACTAAGTACATTGCTATCTTATTGACAAAGTGAGCTAAAACAACAACCTAGTGGGAAAAGTCAGCCAGCATCGCCGTTTGATTGCCATAAGTAGAAGTGCCTCGAATATTTGTCCCGATAATTACATCAATATACAAATTATTTAGGTAACTCATGGGCTTTTGAGGCAGAGGAGGCCGAGATTCAGCGGTCTGGACAGGTGTTCATAATTTTGTCTATCTAACTAGACGAAGCTAGATAGTTTCCGAAAGAAACTATCTGGCGTGTTTGAAAAAAAAAGGCCTTTTGGGGTTCTGATTAAATACTGCTCAACACCTTGTTGTGAATTGTTATCTGCGGGATACTCAGATTTAAAAAGGGATAAAAGGTTAGGACAAGGATGAATAAAAACGTATGGCTGCTGGCACTATGCCAAGCCTTACTTATGAGTGGCAATATCGTTCTGATATCTGTCAATGGGCTAATCGGTCAGCAATTGTCACCAAGTGATACTTGGGTGACACTGCCTGTGTCCTCGCAGTTTGTAGGATTGATGTTAGCGACGATTCCAGCGTCGCTCATCATGGCAAAAATCGGCAGAAAAAATGGGTTTATACTGGGTAACATCATTGGGATTTTCGGGGCCTTTCTGTGTGTTTATTCCCTTACGCAATCTCAATTTTGGTTGTTCTGCTTTAGCACCCTGTTATTAGGTGTTGGCATTGGATTCGGCACATTGTATCGCTTCGCGGCGATTGAGGTCAGCGCACCGGAATCCAAAGACAAAGCCATTTCCCTCTCAATGGTAGGAGGGGTGTTAGCCGCAATTTTGGGACCAAACCTAGCGATTGCTAGTCAGCACTGGCTGCCGGGCACGAACTTCAGCGGAGCGTTTCTCGGTATCGCTGGGCTCTACATCCTTTCTTTAGTCGTTTTGCAATTTATTGGGCTACCGCCTGCGCCATCAGCAGATGGTCAACCGAATCAAAATTCAGCCAGTCATATTATTCGCGCGCCGGGTTATGCCATCGCCGTTTTTTCCGCGGTCGTTGCTTATGCTGTTATGAATCTTTTAATGACAGTGACACCGATAGCCATGCATAAGCACGGCTTCCATTTTGAGCAAGCAGCGATTGTGATTGAATGGCACGTATTAGGGATGTTTTTACCATCATTCTTTACGGGCTCTATCATTGGCAGAATTGGAACGCGAAAGACCATTTTCATCGGTGCATTAATGTTTATCGCGTGTATTTTGGTGAACCTCAATGGCGTATCAGAATGGCACTTCAGAATCGCGTTGGTGCTCTTGGGTGTGGGATGGAACTTTATGTTCATCGGGGCGACCAGCGAGCTGACAAAAACGTATTTACCGCAAGATAAACCTAAAGCGCAGGCGATCAATGAATTTTCAGTTTTCGGCTGTGTGACGATAACAGCACTGATGGCGGGTTATTTGGAAGTGAGCCTTGGCTGGCAGACCCTGAACCTTGTGATGTTGCCATTTGTTTGTTTGGTACCCGTTATCATGTTCTTGTTCAGCCGAACGCCGAAAAAAGCGGAGGCCTGAATCAATGCGGTCATACGTCACGTTTTTTTATCGATGCTATCTTTATTGAACCACCTCAGACAAAGATGGAGTGTTTATGGAACTTGAAAATGAACACGGTGAAAAAATGCATTTGGCGGACGACCTCACCTTAAAAGAGATGGTCGACATGGGCTTGCTGGTGGTGTTGTCTGATGCCAATGAAGAGAGCGACGATTGCTGGATTCCTTCGGACCCCCTCGAATAGTCAAACCGTTGAATTTGTTTGAATGAAAAGCCCCAATATCGGGGCTTTTCTTGATCTTGAAGCGCGCAGCCTTTAAGTTGATGCAGTTGTGATTGCGAACCGCCTTCATCCTATTCAGATGAAGGTGTCGCAATGCTGTTTCAATAAGGATGTCCAATGAAACTGTTTGTATTTGATCACTGCCCATACTGTGTAAAAGCGATGATGGTCGCGGGCTTAAAAAAGATGGACGTCGAAACTGTCTATCTTCAAAACCATGATATTGACGCGCGCATTGAAAAAGTAGGCGCAAACCTCGTGCCTATCCTGCAGAAGCCGGATGGTGGATACATGGCAGAGAGCCTAGATATTGCTGCGTTCCTCGATGCGCATGATGGCTCACCTGTTGTGCAGCAAGGCGAGCTTAGTCAACGTATCGCGGCATGGATGGAAGTGGCGGGCTACTATGGTTCACGTTTAATTTATCCTCGTTGGATGATGATTGAACTGCCAGAGTTTCAGTGTGAAGAAGCGAAAGCGTGGTTTATCGAGAAAAAGTCCGCCATGATCGATATGACGTTTGAGGAGGCGTTTGCTAACAGCGAAGAGTACATCGCTAAATTGAACGTGGAGCTGCTTAAACTGGATTGGCTGGTATTACCGTCGCAGCGTGGCAATACATTAAGCTACGATGACATTAACCTCTTCCCATTCCTGCGCAATTACACCGTCGTGAAAGGGTTGCGTTATCCGGGTATCGTCCGTCAATATTTGGATGAAATCTCGGCGCTGACGGGCGTGAAGCTTTACGACGCCGTTGCGGTTTAAGATAAAAAAAGCCGAGCTATTTAGCTCGGCTTCTCTCGTACACTGCATGAAATTACAGGTACATCTTCGCCAGATCTGAAGGCTCGACTTCTTTACCTTCCAGTGCTTCGTTCCAGTTAGTACCAACAAGAACGCCATCTTCGTCCAGCGTGATCAGCCAATCTTCGACAAACACATCAAGAGGGATTTCAGTTACTGTGAATTCAGCCCACTCTTCCACGTTGTGACGCTCAGCGTCTTCTTTTGAAGACCAAAAAGGCATGACTTCGCTGTTTTCAAACTCAGTTGAGTCTACTGCCAGCCAATCTTCTTCTTCATTTTGAAGGCCCCAAACCACGTTAGTGCGCTTAGTTTCTTCTACGAAAAGCATCAGGTTTGCTTGAATATCTGTGGTTAGTTTGCTCATTTATTTAATCTCTTGAGAGTTAACGCAGGTAGAGTACCACTTATCGTTGGAATGCGCTGCTGTCGTAAGGCGTAAACCTTCAAAATTCAACGTTAGGCAATGGCTTGGTTTCAATCAGTGATTTTAACGCGAGCAGCCCTGCCTTCAATTGATCTTGGGAACGAATAGCCATTAGCGATAAGCGAATGTGCGATTCCCCCTTTCCATCGCTAGAAAAGTGCACACCGCTGCTAACGGTTATATCTCTGCGCTTTGCTTCTGCGGTAAATCGTTCTGATGACCAATGCCGAGGAAGCGGTAGCCATAAATGAAAACCTGAACCGTTCACGCAATGCGTACCTAACACTTCTTTTGCTAAGTGCTGGCGTTGTTCTGCCTCCGCTTTTTGTGCTGCCGCCAAGGTCAGTGCAGCATTGCTTTGAATCAGTTGTGTCGCGGCAACAAAATTAAGTGGTGATGCGAGCCAGATATCGGCACGAATATGCGCATTGAGTGTGGGGATGAGATAGTCGGGTGCTTTTATAAATCCACAACGCATCGCTGGGCTAATCGCTTTCGACAAACTTGTAATATAAATGCTTCGGTCAGGAGCCAATGTTGAGATGGCAGGGGTGATGTCGTCATTAAGAAATGCGTAAATATCATCTTCGACCAAGTAAGTGGAAGATGAAGAAATGATCTTGGCGATGTCCTTTTTACGCGAAGCATTCATCGTTGCGCCAGTCGGGTTTTGATGAGAAGGAAGCGCGATCACGAGTTTAGGTTTATGGGTTTTTAACACCCGTTTCAAGCTTTTTGGGCATAGGCCGTATTCGTCCATCTCTACAGATACGATAGAGCGATTGCTTAGCTCGCTGATGGCCAAAATGCCGGGATAAGTGAGTGCTTCTACTGCAATGACGTCGCCTGATTGGGTAAGCGCACTAATCACCAGCGACAAAGCGTGTTGAGCACCACTCGTGAGCAAGGTGTTTTCAAGATTTGCATCGCTGACACCAAAGTGTTTGAGCCACTTTACGCCAGCTTCTCTGTGCGCTTGATGGCCTGAACCTTCTGTGTACGAGAGTAAGGCCGTGTCTAAGTACTCTGTGGCATCTCGGTAGGCTTGGCGAACCTGGGACAGGTTAAGATGCATGCAAGGTTGCAAAATAGAGAAGTTATAACCTTCTCCATCTTGGGCTTGAATCGCTTGCCCTAACGAAGGGGGGGCAAGAACAAAGGTTCCGCGTCCAACGAACGATTCAACCCGCTTATGCTCAGCAAGCAGTTTGTAGGCTTTCGATATGGTGACTGGCGTGGTATTGAATTCGGCAGCTAGCTCTCGATGGGGAGGCAATTTGGAATGGGCAGGATAGTGCCCCTCGTCGATGCGAGCTTCGATTTGTTGTGCGATATCCCGGAATTTCGCTTCACTCACACTGTATACCCTTCCTGCGAATAACCTTATGTATTAAAGAGATTATGACGATATTTACATCGTTTTGAAATAGTTTAAATAGAGCCGATCTTTACATTGACATATGTCAATGGATGCAATTATAGTCACACTACATTGGCAATATAATGAAAAAGTGTTAATCGATACGCTTTCTAGTTGGAACAGGTGAAGGAGGAGCAAATTATGGAAAACAAAAAAGTCGCATTTGTCGGTCTGGGTGTTATGGGTTTCCCAATGGCAGGCCACCTCCTTCGCGCAGGGTTCGATACGACGGTTTACAACCGCACAGCCACACGTGCACAAGCGTGGACAGAGCAACATGGTGGCGCACATGCGTTGACACCAAGAGAAGCAGCGAAGGATTGTGAATTCGTGTTTGTGTGTGTGGGTAATGACAACGACGTGCGTAGCGTGATCTACGGCGACGACGGTGTGCTTGCCTCCATGAAGCCGGGCAGCATTCTTGTCGACCACACCACCACCTCTGCCGAGTTGGCAGAAGAACTGGCAAAAGCGTGTGCGGAAAAAGGCGTGAGTTTTATTGATGCGCCTGTATCAGGCGGCCAAGCGGGTGCTGAAAATGGCGTGTTGACTGTGATGTGTGGTGGCAGCGAAGCGGCTTTTGAAAAAGCAAAACCCGTGATTGATGCTTTCGCGAAATCATCCGTTTTACTGGGTGAGAACGGCCAAGGCCAGCGTTGTAAAATGGTTAATCAAATCTGCATCGGTGGCATTCTGCAAGGCTTAAGCGAAGCCATTATTCTTGCCCAAGCATCTGGTCTGAACATCGAGCAAGTGACTAACGTGCTGAAACACGGTGCCGCAGGTTCATGGCAGATGGAAAACCGCGCCGTGACAATGGCAGAAGACAAGTTTGACTTTGGTTTCGCCATTGATTGGATGCGCAAAGATTTGGGCATTTGTTTAGACGAAGCAGCACGTCATGGTTTGGACTTAGCACTGACGAAAAACGTCGATAGTAAGTACGCCGAACTGCAACAAAGAGGTCTGGGTCGCATGGATACCTCGGTCCTTATCAAAGCGAACAAAAAATAGTTTTAAATAAGTCAGATATGCACGAACGGGCTCACAGATGTTGAGCCCGTTTTCTATACAATGGATATTCTCATCAATTGGCTTGACCCCCCATTTTTGGCGGCTTAAGCAAATGCGGTTTAGCAATCGGATTTCAACAAGGAGTCGCTGTGGATCTGTTGTCTGTTGTTGTCGGTATCGGTCTTGTTCTTTTCTTCTATTTCGTTGTTTACTCCAAACCGCAAGATGATGAGTGGAAAAAACTCCCCTCTTTTGAGGAATACCTTGACGATCACCCCGAGTGTGAAACAGACGACGTGAAATGCGTAACCTGTTTTTCCTGCGGGTCGGACACGGTTGACATTGTTCCTGTTACTACCGACGGTGACCCACGCCAAAAGCATGTTTGTTCAGTCTGCCAAAAAGCGTTATTTAAGAGCAAAGGTAAGATTTGGTGGGCAGAGAGCAACTAACTCTTTCGAATGCATTCTAGGGACTTAAAATACAAAAAACACGTTGAGAAACGTGGTTTATTGAAAGGAAAGCACTGTCAGGTTGGCTTTCATTATTTGTCGGTGTCGCCTACCACTCCTTCATGGGAAAGATCGCCTGAAAGCTCCGCTTTAATTTCCGCCAGGCTTTCTTTTTCTGCCGCGACGATTTTGCCGCTAACAGCATCCACTTCTACTTCATAAGCTTGCTCGCCAGAGCGTACAAACACATCCCATTGCGAATCAGGCTTGTCGAAACGAATACCCAGTACTTCAACGCCCACTTCTGCAAGTGCTGCTTTTATTGCCGCTTCTTCGCTAATGATCTTGGTATCTGCCGCGTAGCTTGAAACGCTGAACATCCCCAAAGAAGCCAAAAATGCACTACCTAGAATCAGTTTTTTCATTTGTCTGTCCTTAACTTTTTGTTCCGCAACACGTAAAAGGTTTTTGTCGTGTTGAAAGTATTGATTCTCTGCGAGTTACCTCACAAAGACATGTGACACTTTACATCAGTGAAAATAGGGTAAACGTTGCAATTTAAAGAAAATGCGCAGGGTGGAAGTGGGGAAACGGGGTAGATTGGCTCTCTCGTTGATGCTGTAAAGAATGCACTGTGTTGTGGTTGGGATAAGCTGAAATTGGGTAGATCAGGAGGCGTGTTTCAAATCATCAGAAATGGTTTACCCCTTGTAGTCATTGACTACTTTCCAAATGTTCATACTTTGACTGCAGTTCATCATCGACAATGCCATAATCCAATAGCTGCTGATAATGATCAGCCAACGCCTTTTTCATTCCTAAGTTGATGTATGCCGGATGAACAATAAATAACGCAGTCCAAATAACGTCATTCTTTGGGAGCTCTCTTATCTCCCAAAGTCTCTCAAATTCCATAACTGCTTTACTATACTCACCCGCCTCCACTAACGAAGAAAGAAGCACACCCCATGCATCATTGAAAAATGGGTCTAGGGAAAGTGATTTTTTCAAACAATCGATACCAATATCGAAATTATGTCGATTGGTAATGCTTTCCCCATCACTGACGTAGAGCATCCCACACCAAAATAACACCCTAGGCTCATCAGGATACTGTTCAAGTACCTGCGTTATTGCCAATCTCGCATCGGAATACTTTCCTGCTTGGAAATCGTTAAGCGCAGCAATTATTGGCTTTTCATATCCGCTATCAAAAGAGGCAAATACGCCTTTTGATATGAATGTAGCTACAAAAAGAAGAATAAAAGCAAGGTGCTTAGTCATGGGTAAGCTCAATACACAATCGCCATTTTTCATTTACTCTGGGAATAGCCGTCAACACGCATCATCACTGTCGGCACTATTTTACTTACTAGACACCTTGCCAAATTAATTCCACCCTTAACCCCGATGGTTCATTAAACATCATGTGTTTACGTGGGCCGCCTGAAAGGAGTTCTGGGGCAAACTCAATGGTACATTTTGGATGGTCGGCGATTTTTCGATATAGCTCATCAAGCTTTGATTCAGACGCAACTTGAATGGCCAGGTGATGGAGGCCTACATTTTTCTTACGGTCAAACTTGGCACCACCTAAGCGATTGTCGACTTGCCAGAGAGTTAGACGTAACGTGCCATCTGATACGGCTGTTCGTGGGTAAGAAGAGTCGTAGCCAGATTCTTGCCAACCAAGGACTTCGACAAAAAACGATTTACTCGCTTCCAAATCATCTACAGATAAACCGAGATGATGTAACCCTATAGTTTCCGACATATTTACTCTCCATGTAATTATTCGTGTGGATCGGACCATAACGTTTAAACAACGGGCGTTTACAAGCCCAAGTTGATCGAAACGCCTGAATCACAGAGTTTCTGTGAAAAAACTCGCCACGAGTAAATGGTAATGCGCTACTTAGCTCGCTATATCAAGGGAATCCAAGAAGTTATATCCTTAGACCTATGCCCTTGATAGTTCGATTCACTCTTGAGTGCTTTATACGAATTAGATAAATCATATATGGCAGGGAAAGAGAACAACGAGGCTATCCATAAGCCTAAACTCGCCATACCAAAGTACATATTTCCTAATAGCGAAAAAAAACCATAACCAATACAATCCAGTTAAGTACAACGTGAAACCGTTTGAACCTAACAAAAATTGGCCAATCATATATGAACCAATCCGTTGAGAAACTGCCACACTGATTGCAAATCCCTGATTCAGGAAGCTCTGGTGTTCTAGAGTTACAATTTGGACAACGAGCTTTGGTCATTCTTTGGAGTCTTCCTACTTCAACTAAAAGCTAACAGTGTATTAGACACCTAAAGTGTCCTCTAAAAACAAGTCACTGTGCTTTAATCGTGACTTACCATATGATTTTTAAGTTTTATTAACTCTGCCATAAATCTGTATGCAAAAACATCCGTGCAAGGTTTGCATACGAATGATGCGACGCCTGTGGGTGTCAATCATGGAGAAGCAACGTTCGTTCAGACTTGGAACTTACTCAAACTACTTCGCGTGCTCAAGAGACTGTAACTTAACGAATTGCCCGTAAACGTGAGTCTCGCTCTTGTTTATATTGGCAGGGGGCACAGAAAAGCGGCGAATGGCCTCTATGGCGGTTAACGCTGAAATTAAACTTCGTTACCTACCGCACGATCACGTCAGACATTTTTGAATACACTTCTTTAAAGCAATCGCGCCTTAATTATCTGCATCATTTTCAAGCAAGGAGAAGACTTAATGAAAACGCTCTCTAGACTTGCTATTGAACATGCTACCCACGCTGCATTTGAAGACTTACTGTCGCATGGCGTCGTGTTTGACTCTGACACGATAGACAAGGCGCAAATTCTGCTGGGTGACCTCCTTTCCAGCCAAGTGGAAATCACACCGGATAATGACCGCGTGTATATTGAAAGAGAGCGTCGGATACATTGTATCGCCAAAGAGTGGACAACCTATTACGTTACACAAACTGAATTTGATAACGCGTTAGTGGACTGTGACGGTGATGAGTCTGAAGCGGTTACGTTGCTGGTTGAGGCCGGAAAACTAAACGAGAAAGCCACGGTGATAATTCAATGGATGTAAAAGAAGTTGTGGCAGAGTTTGATGTGGAGTATTCGCCAACCTAGTGTAGAAATAAACAAGGCTTCATTCTTTCGTGCATTTGCCTTCGCAGACTTGTGAGACTTTAAGTTCACATGATGATGAAGCAGACGGGTTTCGGAGCTTGGAAGAATAGTGACCCCAACATAGAAGTCGGGGTCACTAATGGTGCTTCTTGGAGCAAATTAGCGTTGTGGCACTAGCGAAGAAAACGCCGTACCTGCCGGATTTCCATAAATCGTATCAAGCACATCCATAGCGGTGGTGCTCCACGAACCGAAATAGCCGTCGAGGTGATTAAACATACCCATAGCGTGCGCCATTTCGTGAATAACAATGTCGCTGTCCCAGGTACATTGGCCATTACCCATGTTTGCCCAAAGAAGGGTTTCGCTGGAATATGTCGCCGTGGCTGGGTCAACGACCAGAGCTAGACTGCCGTTGTAAGGTTCGATAGCGGCATTCGCACACATAGATTGCGGATTGTCGCCATATTGCTTGCTGTAGAAACCTGTACCTTCGGCGATAACCAATCCACCCACGATACCGTGATTGTTTTTGAAGGTTTCCGCGTTGAACTTACCGTTGTATACGTTTTCTGGCAATTTGCTCTCATCGCGGTAAACCGTAAGGTCTTCAGCAATCAGAGTGAAATCGGTAAAGATGTCACCTAGACGAGCTTCCATCGACGCGACTGCATTGGCAATGACAGCGGGCGGGTTAGCACCGTCAATTGATACGTAATAAAGTGGGATTTGATCGGTGGTATCAAAACGGACGGTTCCCTGTTGAACATATTCTGTTCCCCACAGCCTATCGCTGAAAATTGGTGGGAAGCCGCTTGAATGGTTAGTTTGTTGAACTAGGCTTAGAAGCTTTTGGTCATCAACAGACTCTGTTTTGGCTTTTTCATCTTCGCTCTCACAGGCAACCAGCAAGAGTGTGCTCAATGCAAGCGCACTGGCTTTTCCAAATGGTGTTACTTTCACGCACTAACCTCATATCTATAAATATATAATGCGCGGGGATAAATATAATAAAAATCCTCATATGTCTATGTTATAAAAAGAAATATTTTGGCTGATGGATGGGTTTTGAGAGTGTTTTATTTTGTTTTAATTCCCGAATTGGAATAGAGCGGTAAACAGAAAAAAGCCAGCGATTTTAAACGCTGGCTTTTTGCTCATTGGCCGAGTCGTGCGCGAATGTTACGCAATCTGCTTGGTTACCGTTTCTCTCGTAAAGAAGGCTTCATGTAATGCGCGAATAGCGTTCTCATACATGTCGTCTTTCACCACAAACTGCACGTTTACATTGCGCATGGATGAGTGAACGGCAATGGGGGCAATGTCGTGACTCATTAATGCAAGCACACCCTTGCTGAGTGTGGTGTTGGTGTTTATTTCAGCACCGATAGCTGAAATCAACGCCACCATGTGCTTTGCGATGGTCGAGTTGGGGAAGCGTTTCTCTGCACGGTAAAGTAATTGATTGAGGTTCTTTGTCGCGCCGCTCAGGTAGTAAGTGATGGAGTTGGCGTTCATCTCTTTACCGATCAGGCTTACGCGCTCTTCGTAAATGATTTCCATCATTTCGTAGCCGACGTTATCCACCTGACCGACCATAGCCTGATCAAAGATTTGCAGCGCAAAGACCTTATTTTTACCCGCGATAATCTCGATTTTTTCTGTCTTCGGTGCGTACTGCTGCGAGATCAGCGTACCTTTGTGCTCGGGTTCGAAGGTGTTTTTGATTTGCAGCGGAATGTTTGCCTGACGCAAGCCAGAAGCGGCATTTGGATGAATCGCTTCCATACCGAGATTTGCCAGTTGATCGGCCACATCAAAGTTTGTTTGACCTATAGGCAGCACGTTCTCAGGCCCGGCGATACGTGGGTCGGCGCTGCTCAAATGGTATTCTTTATGGATAATCGCGATATCTGCAGAGGTAATGCTCGCAATGCGACTGAAGGTCATTTCGCTGTAACCGCGATCATAGGTTTTCATTAAACCTTCGTCACAGTACGAATACCCCGTCACGATGGGAAGCTCGTTTTTCACATCTATGTCGGCGAACGCACTGGTGATCACTTGGTCAAGATTGCCTGAAAGCTTGTCGTCCCAACTGGATAGATCAACGAATCGGGCATTGATGCCGAGCGATTTCAGTTTTAGTGCTGTGTTGTAGGCACTGTGCGCTTCACCGATGGAAGAGAGAAACTCGCGAATTTGTGGCAAGTACTGGCGGAGCGTGAACTGTCCGTATTTGCAGGTCGCCAAAATGTTCGTGATACAGTTTTGGGCATCATCCAGACGTGCGGCGATGTATTTGTCTGCACGAGTGCGACTTACGGTGTCTTCGAAAATTTCAGCGTTAATACTGACCAAGCGTTTTTTAAGCGCGGTAAACGCATCAATCCAGCCATCATCTCGTTTAGCCACAAGTTGATATATTCCCGGATCGCCATTGCGTTTACTTTCCAATAGCGCATCGGTAATGCCGCCGTAAGCAGAGACAACAAACACGCGGTTATAAGGCGATTCAGGGCGTAGAAATATATTGTTCAGTACGGCGTTATACGCCGACATTGACGTACCACCGATTTTTTCAACGGTATAAGTCATGAGTAAATCCTTTACATGAGCGAAAGCGGATAACAGATGGGGAGCGAAAGGCTCCCCATGAGGTGGGATTAGTCGACCAGCGGATAAACGCCGTTTTCGTCATGCACCTCTTGTCCTGTGATAGGCGGGTTGAATACACACGCCATGACCATTTCTTTGCCTTCGTAAGCACGCAGGAAATGCTCGTCGTGTTTATCAAGGATGTAGAGCGTACCTGGCTTGATGGGGTAGGTCTTATCACCGATGACCTCAATTTCGCCTTCGCCAGACATGCAGTACACAGATTCAAGATGGTTTTGGTAGTGGATGTGCGTTTCCGTACCACCAAAGATTGTCGTGATATGGAAAGAAAAGCCCATTTTGTCGTCTTTCAACAACATACGGACACTTTCCCATGTTTCTGATACAACACGACGCTCGCTGTTTTTACACTCTTCCAGAGTTCTAACTATCATGAATCTATCCCTTAAGATGCTTTCTTGGTTGCTTTCTCAGCAACGTTTTCTACGGCCTTTTCGAAAATTTGCAGGCCTTTTTCGAGTTCAGTTTCAGTAATGGTGAGAGGACAGAAGAATTTAACCACTTCATCGTTAGGGCCTGCTGTCTCAATTACCATACCTAGCTCAAAACAGCGCTGAGAAATGGCCGATGCCAAGTCGCCGTCTTTACACTCGATGCCTTGCATCATGCCGCGACCTTTGGCTTTCACAAATAATGAAGGGAATTTCTTCAGGGTCTTGTCGATGACCTTTCTCACTTGCTGGCTTCGGTCAGCAATGTGGCTTTCAAAGCTATCGTCGCTCCAATACTCTTCAATCGCTTTGGTTGCGGTAGTGAAAGCGTGGTTGTTACCACGGAAGGTACCGTTGTGTTCGCCCGGTGACCACTTGTCCAATTCAGGTTTTAGCAGCACAAGTGCCATTGGCAAGCCGTAGCCACCAATAGATTTCGAAAGGGTGATCATATCTGGCTTGATGCCTGATGGCTCAAAGCTAAAGAAGGTACCTGTGCGGCCACAGCCCGCTTGAATATCATCGACGATGGTCAGAATGCCATTGTCTTTACAGATTTTGGCGAGCTTTTTCAGCCATTCATTGGTTGCGACGTTTAAACCGCCTTCACCCTGAACCACTTCAAACAGTACAGCCGCAGGCTTATCGAAACCGCTTGAGTTGTCGTTAAGCATGGTTTCAAACAGCGCAAGCCCATCGACACCCGCATATCCTTCATAAGGAATGCGTGATGTTCCGGCCAATGGCATCCCAGCACCACCACGGTGGTGTTGATTGCCCGTTGCTGCCAGCGCACCCATGGTGCAACCGTGGAATCCGTTGGTAAATGTGACGATATTCGTTCTGCCTGTCACCTTGCGCGCGAGTTTCATTGCCGCTTCGACAGCATTGGTGCCTGTTGGGCCAGTAAACTGCACTTTGTAATCAAGATTTCTAGGGGTGAATATGTGATTACGGAGTGCGGTCAGAAAGCTGGCTTTCGCTTCTGTGTGCATGTCTAGGCCATGGGTAATGCCATCTTTCTCAATATATTCAATAAGGGCTTTTTTGAATTCTGGGTTGTTGTGGCCGTAATTGAGCGAGCCTGCGCCGGCAAGAAAGTCGATGTACTTATTTCCATCTTCAGTATGCAGCCATACACCCTTTGCGGAGGTAAATACCACCGGAAAGCTATTACAGTATGATTTTACGTTCGACTCTTGCTTATTAAAAATGTCCATGTCTGGTCCGTTTTTAGTATTAATGTGTTTTGTTCAAAGGGATTCGGTACAGATACTCAGTATCGTGATGCCCTTTGAAGTGCTGTTCTTGGTCTAAAAAAGTCGATACGGAACCGCGTTTTCCATGTGCGGCATCGAGCTTCTTGAATAAGTTCCAAGACCCTTCATTAGATTCAGTGATAGTGGTTTCAACTGCGCTTACCTTATTAAGGTGCTCTCGTTTTAGGAGCTGTTGCAGCATTCGAAAGGCCAACCCTTTACCGCGGCTAGCGGCAGAGACAGCGACCTGCCAGATGAAAAGCTCAGAAGGAGCATCCGGCTTTAGATATCCTGAAATGAATCCTGCAATTTCACCGTTATGCTCTGCGACGATGCATGTCTGATGAAAATGGGAGGATTGAAGGAAGTTACAGTAAGAGGAGTTTTCGTCGAGGGGGGGGCAGTTAGCGATCAAGTTATGAATCTTGATTCCATCACCTTTGTTAGGAACTCGAAATACCCAAGCATCCAGTTCCTTTTTCAAACGCGCCGTTACTACACTGTGGTCGATCGTTTCCGTACTCATCATGCTTCCAAATCATTTAGAGGTCTAAACATATAAACCCTTTAAAGGATACATTGATATGTTCTTTTTTCAAGCTTCCGTCACATGGATGAGATTAAATGAGGCTAACTTTATGTTTTATAATTGGCATTAAATTTTAATGAAAAAACATGATCGTTTAGTGATATAACTAAATTCTGTGGTGGTTATCAGTTTTCTTGTGCAATGTGCGGCTATCCCCCGACATGACAATGGTTAGGGGATTTTGATAAGTTTGTTTTTTTACGAAGAGAAGAGACAGAAAAGTGTGGCAGGTATTTAGCTCTTCAGGCGAGAGCGAATGTCAGAGATAAATCCACATGTATTGGTATTAACGTTCTGTTTTGTAATGAAATTACATTTTCAATTTGGATGAAAAAGCCCTCAATCTCTATGTAAACCTTGAAGGAGTGTTGGTGTTTACTCCCGTTTCTCGCCGACCTGTCGCTTTATTAATCAAAATCACACGACATTGAGCTGCACGCTTTTGGTGATTCATGCACATTATTGATGCAAAATAATTGTAATAAAAAGTTTTTATTACAACGAAGTGAGAGGGAAATCATAGGTAGCGATGTGAGAAATCGAGATTTTATCGCTCAGCTTTCACGTGCAACAGGAAGGTGTGCTATTCACACCATCCTGTCCAATAGTTGTCAACTTACCTTAGTTTTTTCACTAACATAAGATTTTCTTTCAAGTGTTTACTGCTTCCTGTCATGCATACTGGGAAAATGCCCTGATTCACAATGTTTCTTAAAACAATGGCGGAAGGGCTCATCAACAGCATATCGGCTTCAGCCCGTAACTCGGCGATAAAACGTTTGTTCTCTGGTGTGTCATATTCTTCTGGCAGCGTGCCTTTGTGTTCAAACGCGCCGTTTAACAGAGGGGAATACGCAATGATGACGACGTCCGGGTTAGCATCTGTCAGTAAGGCTTTAATGTCGGGTGTCAGGCAGAGTTGCACACCAAAATCTAAATTTGGTTTTGGCGGGATAACGGTGTGGCGGTATTGCGCATAGCTGATCGGCTCCAACGCATTTCGTTCGATGAGTACACAGAGATCGCTCAATCTATCTAGTGTGTAGTTAGACACGCCAAGCTTTTTAACAATGCCACGAGAAACGTAATCGGTGAGCGTCCTCCACGTTTCCTCTAACGGGGTGTTTAAATCGTCGATATGAGCGTAAAGCACATCGATATAGTCTGTATTCAATCGCTCAAGGGAAGCGACTATGGCATTGTCTATGGCGGCTTTGCTTAACCCTTCTGCGGTCGCAAAGTCTTTGCCATCAAGTGGCATGGCACCAATTTTTGTGTGGATCTCCACCGTACTGCGGTCGATAGTTTTCAGCCACTCGCCCACCACTTCCTCGCTTTCTCCTCCTTTACCAGCCCAAAACGCATAAGCGTTGGCTGTGTCTACCACTGTCCCGCCCATGTGAATGAATGCATTTAGTACGTCAAAGGCGTCTGAAGAAGAGATGGTAGTACCAAAGGCTGCTGTACCTAAACCTGCTTTCATAGGAGATCCTTACTGGTGATGCAGAAGTTTTTTACGTGATTTTTCTTCTGAGTGTGGAGTGCATTCAAAAGGATAGAGAGCTTGTATCGTCAGTGAAAGCACTCGTTTCGGGTATAAGAACAAACTTATTTTACCGAAATGATTTCTCAGCAATGTATCAATCTAGGGGCAATACTCAATTCATTATTGTTAAGGCATAGCAAGGCGTTTAATTGTCTAAAAGATTAGAAGAAATTTATCGTCAGGAGTCTTCAAAAATACTGGCGGCACTCATTCGTATTTTTGGCGTGGAAAACGTTGAACTGGCGGAAGACACGCTGCATGAAGCGTTTGGGAAAGCGTTAGTACATTGGAAGGAGAACGGCGAACCGGAAAACCCCGGAGCATGGCTGATGCTAACCGCGAAAAACCATGCGATTGATGTGATTCGAAAGCACCGCAACAGCGTGGAGTTTGCGGACGATCTCTCTTTGCTGTTGGAGAGTGAGTGGACGCTGGTAAGTACGGTAGATAAATCGTTTTCTGAAGAGGCTCTACAGGAAGACATGCTGAACATGATTTTCTGGTGTTGTCATCCGCTCGTGAAGGTGGAAAACCAAATTCCAATGATACTGAAGACCCTGTGTGGATTTAGTTTATCGGCGGTGTCTAAGGCACTAATATTACCTGAAGAAACGGTGAAGAAGCGCTTGGGTCGAACCCGGCAACAGCTTAGAAAAATTCCTTTGAATCGCCCAGATGCTGATCGAATGTCACAGGCCTTAGATACGGTTCACGTCTCCTTATACCTCTTGTTTAACGAAGGCCTTTATAGCACTGATGAAAATACGCTTATTGATGTCGACTTTTGCAAAGAGGCAATGAGTCTGCTTGCGAGGCTTATTGCTGCACCACACGTCGCCAACCGTGAAACCCTGGCTCTGTATGCCTTGATGCATTTCCATATGGCAAGGCTTCAATCTCGTGTCGATGAGCAAGGCGCGCCTGTGCCTTTAGATCTTCAACAGCGAGAACGTTGGGACAGGGTGCATATTCAACAAGGGTTGCAATGGTTAGCGTTTGCAAAAACGGGTCTGGAAGACGGGGGTATAAAATATCGCTTTATGCTGGAAGCTATGATTGCCAGTGAGCACAGCAAGGCAGCATCGTTTGGCGACACTAACTGGCAAGAAATCGAGCGATTGTATGATGCCTTATACGGTGTGACAGCATCGCCGGTATCGTTGCTGAATCAAGCTGTGGCAAATGCGTATTTGAATGACATGGAAAAAGCGATTGCGCTAGTGAAAGAAGTGAACGATGAGAAACGTTTGAGTGAGTCACATTTACCGGACGCAACCTTGGCGCATATCTTCGCCAAAAGCGGCGATGAGACTGCAGCCCGTTTCCATGCTAAAGCCTCAATGGCGAAAGGCGGCACTCAACAAGAACAACAACTCATGTTGTCCCAAATTGAGCGCCTGTTACGTGGTTAGCAGTTGCCCATTTGGACGACTTCACGCACTTGCAAGCTAACGCCCGGAGAAAGGAAGATTGGGCATTCGTTGGCGATTTGTAATGCCTCTTCCATAGATTCTGCTCTGACAATCGAATAACCACTTACCAACTCTTTCAGTTCGGCGGCGGCGATGTCTGTGACGACTTTGTTCGGATCCATGCGTTTGCCCGAAAAGTGCAATGGTGACCCGCCAGTGACCAATTGATCAGTGGCAGCGAGCTTTTCCATCCATGCTTGCCATTGCCCCATAATCGCGGCCATTTCATCGGGCGTTGATTTCATTGCCCAGTCCGGATCGCCACCTTGATAGATAAACATAAAGTCTTTCATGCTTGTTACTCCGTGTAAGTGATTGAGGTTGAGATTAGGCTCTCGGTAAGACAACGAATGAGAAAAATAAAAAGGGACACTTTTTTGTGTCCCTTTTAAAAATAGTTCGAATGCGATGAATTGTGTGCTGTGGTTTAGAGAATGATATGTGGCAGATAGCGGGCAAGATCTTGGGTGATCAGTGACGCGTCTTCACGAATGGAAATGCCAGCGGCGCGATCATTAACAAGCCAACTGCCGATCAGTGTGTAATTATCGCCAAACTTGGGAAGCGGCTGATATTGCTGAATAATGGCTTGGTGCTCGTTATAGGGGCCATCGGTTTTGAACTGGGTTTTTCCGCCTCTCACCACTTTGATGTTTGCCCCTTCACGGGAGAATAGAGGCTTGATGACATAGTTCTCTAAGCGTGATGCGTTGGCATCGTCGGCGAAGTAGGCGGCCAGTAAATTAGGGTGATTAGGATGACGCTTCCAAAGCATCGGCAGCAGGGCTTTATTCGACAATACTGACTTCCACATTGGCTCAAGCCAGTTAATTGTGGCTGAACCTAAATGCTGGGCGTATTCCTCGCCAAACATAAACTCCCAAGGATAGAGTTTGAACATCCAGCGGATCTCGCGGCCAGAAGCATCAACAAATTCACCGCGGTCATTGAGGCCAATGTCTTCAACATAAACAAAGCCTGTAGAGAGCCCGGCTTCTTTGGCGCAGTCTTCGAGATATTGCACTGTTGCTCTGTCTTCTTCGGTGTCTTTACAACAACTAAAGTAAAGTCGCTGACCCGGTTGTCGACGCGACAATTCGGCAAATCTTGCGAGGATATAGTCTTGCAGAATATTGAATTGGTCTGCACCTTGGTGAATCCGGCCACTGTCGACAACGTCTTCCAGCCATACCCACTGCCAAAACCCAGTCTCGAACAATGAGGTTGGCGTATCCGCATTATTTTCATAGAGTTTGGCTGGGTTAACGCCGTCATAGGCAAAATCGAGCCTAGCGTAGAGTGAAGGATCTTTTCGTTGCCAAGATTGGCGGACGAGATCCCACATTGCTTCTGGGATCCCGAATCGGTGGAGTAAAACTTCATCGCGCACAACCCGATCAACCACATCCAAACACATCTGGTGAATCTCTTCGGTTGGCTTTTCCAGATCGTCTTCTATTTGTTTTAGATTGAACTGGTAATAGGCCGTTTCATCCCAATAGGGTTCACCGTACATGGTGTGAAAACCAAACCCATATTTTTTTGCTAACGCCCGCCAGTTGGGGCGTTCAGATATGTCCCTGCGAAACACAGATTACCCACCCCGGCTCGATGAGACTGTTTTTCCAAATCCACCCCGAGACATGACCTTACCGATGGTTCCGCTCGACTTAGTGGTAGAGCTGGTGGCGACTTTGGCTGTTTTGCCAAAGGATCCGCTTAGCTTGTTGCCATTACTGGAGTACAAGCCGCCACGGTAACGATAAACAGGCTGTGAGTAATACCGCTTCTTCTTCTTTTTGAAATAATCGTCATCTAGCGCGTTGGCAAAAAAGAACCCCGCCAGCGCTGGCATAAACCAAGAGCCGTATCGCTCACAGCCATCTTGAAAATCGTTTTCACAGGCATATTGATTTTGGTAGCGAGGTGCATCTTGTGCTGCCTCCTCTACGGCATCTTTATAGGCAATCTGGCACTGTGCGACTTCTTCAGGAAAGGCGTTCGCGCACTCTTGCGCGTTCTGGAACACAAAGCCTTCGGTTTGTGGTTCAAAGAAACACCCTGAAATGCCGCCGACAAAGGTAAATGGAACCGCTTTTAGTGCTTTGTTCATGGATGCGCGTTTTACATTTTGACTTCGCTTCATGACTGTCTCCCTTTAGTAGGTCAGGCATGCTGCATTCAAAACGCCGATCGAGACAGACACGACTGCCAGAATAATGCCGGCGGGAAGTTCATCGTTCTCGATGCGTTCTGTTAGCTCTTTGAGAAGGAGAAAACGGACAATGGCAAATGCAATGAACTGCGCGACCATTGCAACGATACCCCAGACCGCAAAGTCGACGATATCGACCGAGTTTTTCGCTGCGCCTGCAATGGCAAGGCAATAGCCAAGGAATGCCCCGCCAAGAGCAACGGCAGCCGTGACGCTCTTCTGATCCTTTATCAATGCCCACTCATCATAGGGTGTGACTCGAACATAGATAAACTTAAAGACCAGAACGAAGATGAGGGATGTTGCGAAATAAATCAGAAAGTTCGGCAAGCCAGAAAGCAGCCCCGAGAGCATATCCATATACAGATTCCTATTGGGTCACGTTTTTTGAGCATAGTGTGTCGTTAGCAACATTGCCCTTACAGTATCGAATTTCTACGGTGGTTTTTGTTTTAAAAGTGAACAAGATAGGATCTGAGGCTGAGAATGCGATGTACTTGGACTGAAAATGAAAAAGCGCGTGGCTGAATCAGGCCACGCGCTTTGGATACAGTGCTTTAAATGCTGTTGAAGATCAGAAACCTAATGCAGGTCAAAAGCCTTTGTTTTTGCGGTTTTGCTTTTGAACGTCATACACCATTTGGGTAAACGCTTTGTCTTTGGCGCGTTTGGTCGCAATGGTGGCAGAGTTTCGGGCATCTTCGCGTTGCAGCTTTTGGTAGTTGTTGAGGCGTCGCTCATCAATTGTACCTGCGTTTAAAGCAGCACGGATCGCACAACCCGGTTCGTTGTCATGCTGACAGTCACTGAAACGACATTGTGCTTCGAGTTCTTTGATGTCGGCGAAGACATTGCTGATGCCTTCTTCAGTATCGAAGATTTGAAGCTCACGCATTCCCGGTGTATCCAATAAGACTGCGCCAGACGGCAGACAATGTAAACTGCGCGAGGTGGTGGTGTGTCGGCCTTTGCTGTCGCTTTCGCGAATGCCACCTGTTGCTTGAACGTCATCACCCACTAAGGTGTTCACCAAGGTGGATTTACCCACGCCCGATGAGCCCATAACGACAAGGGTTTTACCCGTCTTAAGCCAAGGTTTCAGTGCGTCGATTGTGCCTGCATCTAGGCCATTCACCGCTTCGACATATAACATTGGCGAGAGTGCTTCTACCGATTGCTTTCTGTCGTACATGGTATCTTCGTCGACCAAGTCTTTCTTGGTTAAGATCACCACAGGTTCAACGTCAGCCTCTGAGCACATGGCCAGATAACGTTCAATGCGGTTCAGGCTAAAGTCGTTGTCGAGTGCACACACAATAAAGGCGGTGTCGACATTCGCGGCGATAAGCTGCTCTTTGACTTTTGAACCTGCCGCTTTTCGGGCAAACAGTGATTGTCTGTCTAACAAACGCAGAAACTGTCCTGCATCGTCAAGCAATACCCAATCGCCCACCGTCATAGACGGAAACGATGGATGGATTTCTAAAGGTGTTGTACCGCTTTCACTGACAAGAACGAACTGGCTTCTGTGGTGCTCAGCAATACGTGATACTTGCGTGTTTTCGTAGTCGTCGAGTGTCAACTGCTGTTGGAATACAGGTTGCCAGCCAAGTTGGTTAAGCGATGAAAATGATGTCATTGGTATTTCCCTACGCACAGAGTCACGCTCTGTGAGATAAAATTACAGCGTTAGGTAGGGTCAATGCTACAAATATGGACCCCGGTTTTATTCACCGGGCAAGATGGGTTTCAAACTGATTGGAAGGAACGGTATGAAGGTTGTTTACGCGTTACTTCTATCAGCGAGCAAATCCTGCCGGGTGGGTCATCGTTACAATCATTTTATGCCTCCTGGTTTTGCCACGGGTATTCATGACGTTCTCGCGGCGAATCTAACATGAAGATCTTTCGGGTGTAAAGCCGTTGGTAATATCAATAGCACTTCTACAAGTTCATTGCAGAGCTTCAGGCAAAATAGGGGCGAAAGCCCCTTATTTTCACTATTGATTTACCACGAGTCGGTTTCGATTATCTCGACTCGCTTTGATCAATTCATCGCCCTGCTCAATACTGTCAGACTTCACCAGACGGTCATACAGGACAACGTTAACCGTCGCGGCTAAATTCATACAGCCAATCGTTGGTACATAAACCACGTGATGGGCGTTTTGAACGATATCTTTTGCAATTGAACCGTCTTCTGGGCCGAAGATGTAAATTGCTTTCTCTGGGTGTTGAAAAGAGGGAAGAGACGTTGCACCAACGGCGAGTTCAACGCAGACAACTTCTATGCTCTCATCCAAGCTTTCTGTTAACGAAGCAACACCAGTCAACGGAATGGTCTCGATGGCATCTTGCGTGTCGGTATAAAACTTTGCCGCCCTGTCATAACGCACGCCGGTATAGCGCACTTCACCCGCTTGATAGCAGCGAGCCGCTCGCAATACAGCACCCACGTTGGATGGGCTTTTCGGGTTATCAAGCCCAATTATCACGGTAGTGTTGTTCATTGCGAGTATCTCTTATGTTTCTTTGTCCGGGTAAAGCCGTGAGTTGTTCTGGCTTTAGAAAGGGCGGCATTCTAGCAAAGGGGAAGGCGTTTCCAAACCTCTTTGCGAGAGAGAGGGTTTGAAACGTTTACGCCATCCAACTTCGAATGAAAGCGTTGTGATCAGGAACCGCAGCCAGTGCTAGCCTAGTTTATTCTTTCAATTAACCCAGTTTGTATGGCGTATGCGATCATTTCCGCGGTCGAGGAGATATCGAGTTTGTGCTTAATGTTCTGGCGATGGGTTTCAACGGTTCTGACGCTAATATCGAGTGCTTGAGCGATATGTTTACTGCTTTTGCCTTCGGTGACCAATAGCAAAACGGTTATCTCTCGCCGACTGAGGGCAGACTTAGTGACGGCACCATTCGGACTTTCTTCCTTCGTGTTAAACAGTGCTTTACTGGCTGATTGGCAGAAGTAGCTTGCACCAGAGTGAACGGTTTCGATGGCTTTGACCATTTCTTCTGCTGAAACGTCTTTGAGGATATAGCCAGACGCGCCGCATTGCATGACTTCCAATATGTACTCGCGGTTGTCGTGCATGGTGAGCATGAGAATTTTAGTGTCAGGGTGCTCTTGTTTGAACAGGGCGGTTGCATCTAGGCCGTTAAGTATTGGCATGGATATGTCCATCAGCACCACATCAGGGTTTAGCAATTTTGCTTGCTCTAACGCTTCGACCCCGTTGCTGGCTGTGCCGACAACCGAAATCCCCTTTTCGCTATCGAGCCTCGCGATAAAGCCTTCAATGACAACGCGATGATCGTCGACCAGCAGTACCTGAATGTCTTTTGTGCTTTCACTCATTCGTACATGCTCCCCGACGCCGTGTTTGCCTCTATTGCTGATAAGTCTAACAGCACCATGATTTCTGTGCCGTTCGCAGTATTCGCACTGATTTCTAGGTCTCCCCCAATAAACTCAATGCGTTCCCGCATATTCCGTAAACCAATACCTCGACCTTTGAGGGCTTCTGATACCTTAAACCCAATACCATTGTCTCTAATGATGAGCTGGAGGTGCTCACCGAGTAGCGAGACTTCTATCTCGACGCGCGAGCTGCCGCTGTGCTTTTCAACATTCACCAACGACTCTTGAACAACCCGATAAAGCGTGGTGACCACATCGGGCGCGAGAGGAATGTCGATGCTGTCGAGGTGGGTATCGACGCGAATGTTGGTAGCTGCGACAAAGTCTGCCGCAAGGCTTTCAAGCGCGGCAGTTAGACCAATATCGTCCAACGTTGTTGGGCGAAGCGTACGCGACATTCGGCGCACCTCGCTTATTGCCATGACCAAAGAACGTTCACTTTGCTGCAGGTGGTTAAGCTCTTTTGGTTCATTGCGGTACAACACACTTTTAGCCAGTAACTCCAAATGGCACTTTGCTGAAACCAGAAGCTGATTAATCCCGTCATGAAGTTCACGCGATAGGTGTTTTTTCTCATCTTCTTGCATCATCACGGTGCGATAGGCGAGCTCTCTGAGGCGGGCATCAGCGATGCGATGTTCATGCAGGTTCACCGCAAGTGCAATGACAATCATTATGACGACAGTGGTAATGAGCACGACAATAATCGCCAAATAGGTGGTATTGATGCTTGCCTGAACGGCAGTTTTTACTTCTTCAATTTGGCGTCCAATATCTTCGATGTATAACCCCGACCCGATCATCCATTTCCATTTAGGAAGCCAGATGGAATAGCTGAGCTTTGGGACGACTTCGTTGGTTGACGGTTTGTGCCAAAGATACTCGTGAAAGCCGCCACCTGCTTTAGCAGAAGCAATCAGATTCTGAATCAAAAAATCGCCATTGGAATCTTGAAGGCTAATCAAGTTCTGGCCTTCAAGCTCGGGCATGATGGGATGAACAAGGTTGTAGCCATTTTCGTCGTAGACAAAGAAGTAACCGTCACTTCCGTAACGCATTTTTCTCAGTATCTCGAGCACTTGCTGTTGTGCCTCTTTATCATCAGGACCCGCGTTCCCGTATATATGTTCAATACTTTGAATGGCTAAATTGACATAGTCTTTGATGGACTGCTCGCGAGAAGAAAGTAGGCTGGCGCGAAAGGTCGATACCTCTTTCACGCCTAATGACTCCGCTTGTTGGATAGTGATCCAACCAATCATGTAACTGATGACAATCAGCGGGATCACCGTCAGCAAGATGATTTTAAGTTTGAGTGTCATTATCTGCTCTCCCTGAGCGACCGCCTAGTTCCTTTTTCAGTGTAGAACGTCACAACCCTATGCCTTCTCACCTTGTCTCCATCATCAAGTTCTGAGTGAAAGACGTTGTCTAAAATCCGTAGAACTCGGGCAACAACAAGATGCTGGCGAGAACGGCGACTTGAATGAAAATAAATGGCATCACACCCCGATAGATATCCCGCGTTGTAATACTTTGCGGCGCACAGCCTTTTAGGTAGAACAGACTAAAACCGAAAGGGGGAGTCAGGAAAGATGACTGCAGGTTCATGGCAATTAAGATGGCAAACCAGGTCATATTGATGCCCATTAGCTCTGCCACCGGGGCAAGGATCGGCACGATGATGAAACAGATTTCCACAAAGTCGATAAAGAAGCCCAGAAGGAGTATGACCAGCATGGTGATGATGAGAAATCCCCATTTTTCTCCCGGCAACGCCAGCATCCATTCTTCGACTAAATAGTCTCCCCCAGTATAGGTAAATGCCATAGAGAACGCGGTAGCCCCAAGCAATATTCCAAATACCATCGCGGTTACTTTGACGGTTTCAAACGCACTGGCATAAAGCAACTGCCACGAAAACTGGCGGTAAATCATCGACAGTGCAATGGCTCCAATGCCTCCAAGTGCGGCAGATTCTGTGGGAGTCGCAATACCCGCAAAGATAGAGCCTAATACCACGATGATTAGCGTCAGCGGGGGAATCACCGCTTTTAGCGCATCAATGACTTCCTCTCGACGGCTTTGACCTTCAATGCGCTCCATGGCACGAGCGGCTTCAGGGTAACGAAAAGCGATGTACAGAATGTAAAAAATGTATGTGCCAACCAGAATTAATCCGGGCCATATGGCTGCCTGAAACAGGTCGCCAACGGGAATACCGAGCACATCACCAAGTAGAATGAGGACGATGGAAGGCGGAATGATTTGCCCGAGTGTGCCTGACGCACAAATGGTGCCGCACGCGAGCCCTTTGTTGTATTGATATTTGAGCATGACGGGTAAGGAGATTAAGCCCATCGCAACCACGGATGCGCCTACCACGCCTGTTGAAGCTGCAAGCAAACTTCCCACCAAAACAGTGGATATCGCGAGCCCACCTCGCACGCCGCCAAACAGCCTTGCCATAGCCTCAAGTAACTGTTCGGCAAGACGCGTTTTTTGAAGGACTAAGCCCATGAAAACGAACAAGGGTACTGCCATTAATACGGTGTTTTGCATGATGCTCATGATACGAAACGGCATGAATGCGAAAATATCGGCACCTTCAGCCCATACGCCAAAGAGCAGTGCGATCCCACCAAAAGTAAAGGCCACGGGAAAGCCAATCAGTAAGGCGAACAGGGCAACGACAAACATGATAATGCCAATCATTGGAAGCTCCCTGATTCAGCTGGACGGAAGAGACGGTTAAGGGCATTGAGGATCATCCCGAACCCTGTGACGGCAATAAAAAAGAAGGAAAGCGGGATCATGGCTTTCACTATCCATCTGTGGGGTAAGCCCCCCGGGTCGCCACTGCTTTCGCCAAGTTGTAATGATTCGTTGGCGAAATCGATGCCGAAGACGGCGACGAGCACCGCAAAAGGCATGAGGAAAAACAAACAACCGAGTAAATCAACGAGTGCACGCGTTTTTTCACTCCAACGCTCGTAAAGCACATCTATTCGCACGTGTCCGCCTGCCTTTACTGCGTAGGGTACGCCCAGCAGGAAAACAGCGGAGAAGAGGTGCCATTCCATTTCTTGCAGCGCGATGGAAACGCTGTCGAATGCGTAACGCATCACCACGTTATAAAACACATTCAACATCAATAAGAGAAAGAGGGAACTGGCTACCCAACCGAGCGTATCTGCAACGCGGTTTATTAGCCGTTCCAAGACAATCAGGCTTTGCATAATGACATCCTGTTCAAGCAAATCTAAAAAAGCGCCGAGATACAGCTCGGCGCAAAACGGCTACTCGGTAGTCTGCTGACTGTTGAGGTAGGCCTTGTCAGAAATCGTTGTCCAGCGACGTGCTTTGGTGAGGTAATCGGCTTGTGAGTCGAGGATCTTCTTGGCTTGCGCATCATTAGCAGCGTGCTCAGCGAGCAGCGCATCGTTGGTAGTTTTCATGGCAGCAAGCACAGATTCTGGGAACTGTTTGACTTGGATATCTGGGTAGTCTTTCAACATGGTTTCCCACGCGTCTGCACTGGCATGGGCGTTTTGGATGTACATGTCATACGCTGCGGTGCGCATAGCAACGCGGAGAATCTCTTGCAGGTCTTCAGGCAATCGGTCCCAGCTTCGTTTGTTGACAAGAAATTGCAGTTCTGTCGCAGGCTCATGCCACCCTGTGTAGTAAAGCGGTGCCACTTTGTGGAAACCCATGCGCAAATCGAGCCCCGGCCCCACCCATTCGAGCGCGTCAATCGTGCGGCGTTCAAGGGCAGTGTAGAGTTCACCAGGGGCGATGTTCGTTGGGCTGGCACCCAGATTGGCGAGTACCTCTCCAGCAAATCCTGGAATACGCATTTTCAGCCCATTAAGGTCTTCAACGCCATTGATTTCTTTTTGAAACCATCCCCCCATTTGAACGCCGGTGTTTCCGCCGGGAAATGAGAGCAAGTTATGCGGCGAATAGACCTCTTCCATTAACTCCATACCGCCACCGTGATAGAACCAAGCGTATTGCTCAGAGGCAACCATCCCAAACGGCATGGTGGTGAAGTACAAGGTGTTGGGTACCTTGCCTTTCCAGTAATAGGAGGCAGAATGGCCCATGTCGTATTGACCCGCTTTGACCATATCAAATACCCCAAAAGGGGCTTTATGTTTGTTCGAGGAATCGATACGAATTTGAAGGCGACCGTTAGACATTTTCTCCGCCATGGCGGCCATATTTTTTGTCGCATCGCCAAAAATGGGGAAGTTTGGCCCCCACGTTTCAGCGAGCTTCAGTCGATAGACTTTTTCAGCAGCAAATGTCGAGAAACTTGCCGTTGTGAGTAGGGTGACAGCACCTAATATGAGCAGCACTTTCTTCGCGCTTTTTGTAACAATGTTCATGGTTCACATCCTTTTGATGGTTGCGTTTTCGCTAGCAATGATGTGAAACATTTTTTTAACAAGATAGCCGTGTTATTTCGCACGTAGCGGCACGAATGGGGTAGGTTTTGTCAGTGATTTCCTCGGTAAGAATACGTAGTGGAGCGGCAGGTGTGAGGCGCAACTGATTGATTGTGGCCCTTTGTTGACGGTGTGACTCAAACAAGAAACTACGTAGTTTCTGAAAAGGGTGAATAAAGAGTTTTTAGTGAATTTTGTGATGTGGATGTAACAATGAATCCATTCTGTAGTGTGCTTGCATATGACAACGATCCTTTCTAAAGCGCGGTCTTAAGCTGTTGTCTGTGATCTATCAGTGGTCACTCTGTGGTTCTCTTCGTGGGGACTGGAGTAATGTTTGAGATGGCTTTGCGCTGATTACATAGAAGCAGTTGAAATAAAGGGAGGTAACGGGATGCGTGACCTCCTATTCAAGTTCTAACTTGTACTTTCCACAACAAACTTCAGATGTGAATTCATTGCCTGCTCTGCAATATCGGCGTCCCCTGATTTAATCGCGTCGAAAATTTCACAGTGATGCTGATAGTTCTTCTCGTGCTGCTCTGAATACAACTCTTTGCTTCGTGCTTTGATCAGCCAATCAATAAATGTCGTGTACAGATTGGTTGCAATAGGGTTGTTGATGCACTGAATGATCGCGATGTGAAAATCGACATCGGTTTTCACGAACTCATCGTAATCGCCAAGGCTATTCTTGTTCCTCAGCAGTGCCAATTCCAAACGTTTTAGATCATCTTCTGTGCGATTTCTCGCTGCTTCGCGGACGATCGCGACTTCGAAAAGCTGTCGCAACTGTTCGAACTCTTTTTTCTCTTTTGCTTGAGACAGAATACCTATCGCCATCCCAGAGACATTGCTGATCACTGTGTCCATGCTTGGGCGCGTCACGCGAGTTTTCTCACCGCTTTTGATTTCTACCAGTCCCTTTTGAGACAGGCGCTGCAAGGCTTCGCGAACTGATGGGCGGCCAACGTTAAAGGCGTCCATGAGATCGCGCTCAGACGGCAAGGTATCGCCTTCCTTCAACGTGTTGTTGATGATCATGCGTTCCAATTCATCAGCAACATGGTCAGAGAGCTTCTTCTTTTTCAGCGTAGGCACTGAGTTTTTAGCAAAGATGTCCATTTACGTTCTCATTAATTTAATTATTTCAATAGCTTATATAAGATTATGCGCGATGTAGAGCAAATGTCTATGTTAGCCAGATCACAACTCTAACACAATTACACTTTCACGTGATCATACTCACAGACAGTATACTGGTATAACAGGATACTACGCTCGAATTTGATTTCCTACTACTGAATTAAGAGAGACACCATGAATCTTCAAGGTCTATACGTTGCAACCCTAACGCCGTTCTCTGCGGATGAATCCATCAACTTTGATGATCTGCAATCACTGGTGAAGTTTAACTGTGCAACGAACCTGAATGGTCTTTACGTAGGCGGCTCAACAGCAGAAGCATTCCTTTGCAGCACTGAAGAGCGCATTGAAGTTCTGAAAGCCACTGCAGACGCAGCAACCAGCGACAAAACCCTGATCGCGCATATCGGTGATATTTCTACGCGTAAAAGTGAAACGTTGGCACGAGCAGTATCAGACTTGCCTTACGCAGCGATTTCAGCGGTAACACCGTTCTACTACCCAGTGGGTTTTGAGCAACTTAAAAAACACTACCAAGACATTATCCAAGCGTCTGGTAAGCCGATGGTGGTTTACAACTTCCCAGCATTCGCAGGCATGAACCTGTCTGGTGAGCAAATCTCTGAGCTGATGAACATTGAAGGCGTTGTTGCCCTGAAACAAACGTCTGCAAATCTTTACCAAATGGAGCAAATCACGCGCGCGAACCCGGGCAAAACCGTTTACAACGGCTTTGACGAAATTCTGGCATCAGGCCTGATGGCAGGCGCAGTGGGCGGTATCGGTTCTACTTACAACATCCAAGCGCAACGCATTGTTGATATTCAAGATGCAATCGTAAACAGCAACACCAAAGAAGCGATTCGCTTGCAGCGAGAAGCCAATGAAGTGATTGATGCGCTGGTAGCAGGTGGCGTGATTCCATCTCTGAAATACGTGTTGAAAGAGAAAGGTGTGATCAGCAATGACACCTGTCGCCGCCCAATGAACGAAGTGTCAGCAGAAGCGAAAGTGAAGCTGAACGCGTTGATGGAGCGTGGCTTGTGTTAATCGGTTTAGATATCGGCGGGACAAAGATTGAAGGCGTACTGCTGAAATCAAGCACGCTGGATCTTATCGAAAAAATCCGTGTTGAGACGCCAAAAACACATTATCAAGACTTTTTGGCGGCGGTTGAGGGAGTGATTGATTCACTCTCCCAACAGGGCGAAGTGCTTTCTATCGGGATTGGTTGCTGCGGCTCTGTAGACAGTGAAACTAGCCTGATGAAAGGCGCAAACATCCAGTATTTAAACGGTGAAGCCTTTTTATCAGACCTCGAGAAACGCTATCCGGTACCGGTTGAAATTTCTAATGATGCCAACTGTTTGGCTATCTCGGAGTTTAAAACGGGTGCTGCGCGAGCGGCGAACGATTCATGCGCAGCCATCATCATCGGTACAGGGTGTGGCGGTGGCATTATTGCTAACGGCGGCATTATCGAAGGGCGCAATGGTTTGGGTGGCGAAATTGGTCACAACCCGTTGCCGCATTTTTCTGAAGAGAAAGATGGTCAGCCTGTGCAGTGCTATTGCGGGTCAATGAATTGTATTGAGTCGTTTGTGTCTGGTACTGGGTTTGAACGCACGTATGCCTTGAAACACTCGCCGCTGAAAGCCGTCGAGATCTTCAAGAATGCAGAACAGGGTGACGAGGCTGCGCGCGCTCATATCGAACACTATTGCGACCAGTTAGCAAGAGTCATGGGCTCGATTGTGAACGTTATCGACCCCGAAGTCTTTGTGCTGGGTGGCGGGCTTTCGAATCAGGACGTGATTTACCCCATCGTCCAAGAAAAACTGGCGCAATACACCTTCACAAAATCCGTCAACACCCGTGTTGTGAAGGCTGAAAACGGTGATTCAAGCGGCGTGATTGGTGCAGCCATGCTCCCGCTGATTAAACAAAAAATCAAAATCTAAATTTTGGATGGCGCGAATGCGCTGTCCTCTATCCAAAAGGAACGCGAAATGAATATCAAAGCTCTTTCTGCCGCAATTATCGCAGCTGTATCCTTTAACGCGTCTGCACTGACGCTTCGTTTAGCGGACACCATGCCAGAAGGCGTGCCGAATGCACAGGGTGTTGCCTACTTTGCTGAGAAAGTGGAAGAGTACTCTGACGGTGACATCAAAGTTAAAGTCTTCTCTAACGGCATGCTGGGCAGCGAGCGTGAAAACGTGGAACAGCTGAAGCAAGGTGTGGTGGACATGGCACGCATCGGTGCGGCGACATTGGATTCATTCACGGGTGCGGTTAAGCCAGTAACCCTGCCATATGTTTTCTCTGACACCGACCACCTGATCCGCGCAATGGATGGCGATGCAGGCCAAACGCTTTATGCCAACATGGCGAAAGAAGGCATTCACGCAATCAACTACTTCGTTATCGGTGCGCGTTCTTTCTACACCAAAGAGAAGCCAATCAACACGCCAGATGATTTGAAAGGCATGAAAATCCGCGTGATGCCGTCACAAATGGCAATCAAAACCATGGAATTGTTAGGCGCGTCTCCAACGCCACTTCCAATGGGTGATGTGTATGCAGCATTGCAACAAGGTGTCATCGACGGTGCGGAAAACGCGCCTCAAGCACTGATCGAACACGGCCATGGCGATGTCTCTGACTATTTCTCATTCGATGAGCACTTCAACTACCCAGAGTTCATTTTGATCAGCGAGAAGGCAATGAAGCGCCTGTCTCCAGAAGAAATGGACATCATCAAACGTGCGGCGAAAGAAGCCACCACGTACGAAATTAAATTGGCGAAAGACGCAGTTCAGCACGCGATTGATAACGCGAAAAACGTCACCTTTAACCAAGTGGATAAGTCACTGTTCCAAGCGAAAGTGCAACCTCTTTACGATGAGCTGATTGCAGAAGACGCATCGGCAAAAGTCATCATCGACCAAATCAACGCAGTACGTTAATTAATTTTCAATCTACGAAAAGGGCATGCGAGTGCCCTTTTTTGGACGTGTGGGTATGAATAAGATAATAAATAAAGGGATGGAAGCGATATTGGGTTCAATGTTCGTTTTCATGCTGGTACTAACTATCTGGCAAGTTGCTTCGCGATTTATTTTTAACGATCCAAGTACATTCACCGAAGAAGCACTTCGTTTCCTTATTATTCTGTTGGTAATCATTGGTTCTGGCTACGCAACACATAATGATTTGCACTTCGGTATGACCCTTTTCAGCGGTGCACTAAAAGGCAAAAAGAAGAAAGCGATTATCATCTTTAACCAAGCGATTTCTCTTCTCTTTAACGTCAGCGTGTTCATTTTTGGTGGCTATGTTTCGGCGTCTTCCAACATGACGCAAATCTCACCTGTGCTAGGTATTCCTCTGGGCATTGTTTATGGCGCATTCACCGTCTCTGGTTTTATCTGTGCCGCTATCTGCCTAGTGAAAATTAAAGAAACCCTGACCATGAAAGAGGCCGCGTGATGGACATTACCCAATTAGCCGTATTTCTTCTGCTTTCTGTTTTTGCGGTTCTTCTTATCTCGGGTGTGCCAATCGGTATCACCATGGTATTGGCGGCGCTGGTCTCCATCATGCCGTTCATCCCGTTGGAAAGCTCAATCTTCATTGCAACACAAAAGATGTTTGCGGGTTTGGACAGCTTTGCGCTGATCGCACTGCCGTTTTTCATCTTTGCGGGTAACATGATGAACCGCTCTGGTGTAGCGGATAAGCTGATTGATTTCTCGAAGTTGCTGGTGGGCTTTATTCCAGGAGGTCTGGCGCTGACAAACATCATGGGTAACATGGTATTTGGTGCGATTTCAGGTTCAGCGATTGCTTCTGCAACTGCAATGGGCACAACGCTGACCAATGCACAGCGTCGTGAAGGCTATGATCCGGCGTTTGCTGCGGCAACCAACATTGCCTCTGCACCAACGGGCATGCTGATCCCACCAAGTGGTTTGTTCATCATTTTGTCGCTGGTCTCGGGTACGTCAATCTCATCATTGTTTATGGCGGGTTATTTGCCGGGCATTTTGATGGGGCTGTCTTGTATGGTAGTTGCTGTTTACTACGCGAAAAAAAATGGCTACCCAGTAACGAAATTCCCCGGCATTAAAAATGCAATCCGCATTACGTTAGAAGCCATTCCCGTACTTAGCCTTGTTATCATTGTTATGGGCGGCATTCTCTCGGGCGTGTTTACGGCAACGGAAGCCAGTGCTGTCGCATCGCTGTATGCCATCATCCTTGCTGTCGCATATCGCAATACGTCATTTCAAGATTTCTGGGCGGTAGTCATTGATACGGTGCGTGGTTCTGTACCTGTGCTCTTCATGATTTCAGCGTCTGGCATTATGTCTTGGTCATTTGCATTCACTGGCATTCCTGATCTGGTGAAAGACTTCCTTGGCGGTATTCCAAACCCGCTGCTGGTGATGCTGGTTATCAACATCATGCTGCTCGTGATTGGTACCTTCATGGATGCGACGCCAGCAGTACTGATTTTCACCCCAATCCTGTTGCCTGTTGCGGCCTCTATTGGTGTCGATCCTATCCACTTCGGCGTCATCATGGTGTTTAACTTGTCGATCGGCATTATCACGCCACCGGTAGGTACCTTGTTGTTTGCGGGCTCTGCCGTTGCGGGCGTACCAGTCGAGCAGGTTATAAAGCGATTAATTCCTTATTTCGCTGCACTGTTCGCCATTCTGATGCTGGTGACCTACGTGCCATCTATCAGCCTTGCTCTGCCTAAAATGTTTGGATTGATGTAATCATGTTATCTCAGAAAATCATTGAAAAACTGCGCGAGAATTTCATTCACATCGGCGCAGAAAACCCGAAAATTGGTACGCAAGATTTACGTTGGGAAATGTGCGAAGACGGCTACTGGGTAGCCGGCTTCTACGTGGGCGAGCTTTGGCTTGCCTACATGTTGACGGGCGATCAGGCGTTTCGAAACCAAGCGACCATGCGACAGCCATTCTTTGAGCATCTATTGAATGAACCTGCGCTAATTAATCACGACTTGGGTTTCCTGTTCAGTCTCTCATCTGTCGCTGAGCACAAATTGACGGGTGATGAGAAAGCCAAGGTGCTAGCGATTCGTGCCGCTGAGGCTTTACGTGCGCAATTCCAGCAATGCGGTGAGTTTATTCAGGCATGGCCGCTTACCAAGATTAATACCGAAAACCGCAATGAATTGGCGGCAGGTCGTATGCTCATCGACAGCTTTGAGAACATGGCACTGTTGTTTTGGGCACATAAACAAACGGGCGTTCAGAGTTTCTATGATGTGGCTGTTGCCCATGCGAAGACGGCAGTGAAGCACCTGATCCGCGAAGACGGTTCTACCTTCCACACGTTTAAGTTTGATGCGGCGACCCAGCAACCCATTCGTGGTGAAACTCTACAAGGATTTAGTGATGACTCTTGCTGGTCTCGCGGCCAATCTTGGGCGATTCATGGCTTGTCACAGATCTATCGATATTCCGGAGATATCGCCTTCTTGGAAGTCGCTCGTAAGGTTGCTGATTACGCGATTGCGCATCTTACGGAAACGTCATTGTGTCCTTGGGATTACGATGCGCTGGTCGACGAAAGAGGCGTGATTCTTGACTCTTCGGCCTCGGCTATTACCTGTGCGGGCTTGGCTGCATTAGCAGAACTGGACCCTGAAAACGCAGAGCGATACCGCGAAGCGGCGAACCGCATGTTGGCAAGCCTGACTGAACACTGCGCCTTGTTTGATAACCCAGAAGCACAAGGCTTGCTTGATCACGGTGCGTACTTTGTAAAACGTGGTGCCGACCGCGCCATGCTGCCCTATGGCGACTATTTCTATTTCGAAGCTGCACTGCGTTTAAGCGGTAAGCATGACCTGTTTTGGTAAGGTAAACATGATTATTGGCAATATCGACAATCTCAAAGAAACGGCTTTTGGCGCTGTTATCGAACGTGTGCTGGCGTTGAACCCGTTGGCGTTAACATCCGGCATTCATAAGTTGGATGGGGATGATCTCTTCATCAATCGTGTGAGCGGAGAAACACGTCTTGTGGAAGACTCCCAATCAGAGATACATAAGCAGTATTTTGATATTCACCTTGTATTGGAAGGCGCTGAAAATGTGGGTTTCGCCATTCCTAAAGCGAGCACGGATTTTATGGCGGAAAGCACATTTAACAACGACTGTGAATTGGTGTCAGACGTCGCGGGCGAACAGTTTGTGACCTTGAGTGTGGGCGAGTTTTTCGTGATAGAACCCGGTATCTGGCACCGTCCAATGATTGCAGTTGGCGGTGTTGCACCCATTGAGAAAGTGGTGATAAAGATAAACAAAGAGGCCATTTAGGCTTTTTCGTCTGACTCAAAAGCAGCACTCGTGCTGCTTTATTTCCGCCATACGTTTTCCCTGTCACCTCTGTGATGTCGATCACCAAAATGAATCAAGAACGCATTGCCTTCAAAAGGCGGGAAACCTACTCTTAAGCACTTTTTCTCTCGCTTTTACAGTCCGCAGTTTCCATGAATAATTCTCTAAAATCGGCCATTGCAATTTCACTGCTTGGCGTTTCTTCACTTTCGTTTGCTAAAACCGATGTCAGTTTGATCATCAAAAATGGTCAGGTGTTGACGATGAATCCACAGAAAGAGGTTTATAACGACGGTGTGGTCGTCATCGACAACGACGAGATTGTGGCGGTCGGTGATGTGTCATTGCTTAACAAATACACCTCAGAAAACATCATTGATGCGGAAGATGGCATTGTGATGCCAGGCATGATCAATACGCACAATCACTTGCCGATGATCGCGTTTCGTGGCCTCGGTGAAGAGGGTATCGAGAATCGCCTGTTTGCCTACTTCTTCCCGCTCGAAGCGAAGAAGCTGAGTCGCGAGCTTATTTATCAAGCAACGCGCTTGGGTGCACTCGACTTGGCGCAAAGCGGCGTGACGACTTACGCAGACATGTATTACCACGTCGATGAAATGGCGAAAGCCACCAAGGAAGTAGGCCTGCGCGCAGTGTTGGGTGAAACCGTGATTAAGTTTCCAGTGGTTGATGCAAAAGAGCCATTTGGTGGTATTGAATACGCCAAGCCGTTTATCGAACAGTATAAAAATGATCCGCTAATCACACCTGCTTTGGCCCCACACGCGGTGTATACCGTTTCAGAAGCGAAATTCAAAGAAATTGACTTGCTGTCAGAAAGGTATGATATTCCTGTGCTCATCCACGTTTCCGAATTTGGTAACGAGAGTGAGCGAATCGAAGGCAATGCGGAAAAACTTAGCCCAATTGAGTGGCTGGACAGTATCGGCGTGCTGAATGATCGCATGGTGCTTGCTCATACCATTCATATTGATAACGATGATATTGCGCTGGTGAAGCAATCAGGTGCGGGTATTGCCTATAACCCAATGGCAAATGCTAAAGGGGCTACGGGTATTGCACCTGCGTGGGATATGTACAAACTGGATATTCCAATGGGACTCGGAACCGATGGCCCTATGAGTTCGAACCAAGTCGACTTATGGCGTACCCTGAGCTATGCCGCAAACATGCAACGCTTAAAGCACAATGACCGCACAATCATGATTCCTGAACAAGTGATTGAACTGGCGACGATTGGCGGGGCGCGTGCACTGCATATGGAAGATGAAATCGGTTCGCTGGAAGTCAACAAAAAGGCCGATGTGATTATTGTGGAGACCCAATCTGCGAATATGCGTCCTTCCTATGATCCCTACGCGACCTTGGTCTATCAGGCTAACCCAAGCAATGTGGTGACAACCATTGTAAACGGTGCGCTTGTCATGCAAGACAGACACATGAAAAACGTTGATACTGGTGACATCAATCAGGCTATTGATAAGATAGAAGCGGATATTGCAGCGTTTGCAAAAGAATTGGCGAAGGAAGCCATCAAATCGCCTAGCTTAATGAAATAAGCACTTTGAGGATCCTAGTATGAAAAAAGCGTCGTTAGTTGTTTCTGTCATGTTGGTGCTTTCAGGGTGTAGCGCGCCAAAAGATTCTGGCATGGTTGGAGCGGACAAAGACGAGCATGGCTGTATTGGCTCTGCGGGCTATGCGTGGTGCGCCAGCACAAACCAATGTGAACGTTCTTGGGAACTGGCGAAAGATAAGGGATTTGAGAATACACAAGAAAGCTTCAACGCGTTCTGTGCTCAATGAGGACCCTATAAAAAACGCGCTTCGAGCGCGTTTTTTCTTTTTTGTCAGTGATATATGCTATTCGCAACGACTTGCTGTCATCTTCATACTGGCGATGTTCTCTCTGCCTCTGCTCGCATCAAGATCACCGTTTAGAATTTCGACGGAAATGGTGTTTCCTTGGTTAAGATAATCGACCAGTATCTGGTTGTTGCACACTTTGTCGTAAACAAACGCCTGTGTGTTCGCCTGAAGTCTATCTCGCTGTTCGGGCACTTCTCCTAACCCCATAATGGCCAAGGCAATAGAGAGGGTATTGTTTTTATGAGAAAACCCAACCATTTTTAGCCGTTCATCATCACCAACAAAATATGTTTCGAAGGCCGCGCGTTCTGCTTGCTCTGCGTCTTCTTCTAGCGATGCATATTTCCAGTAGCTCAGCAGTTGAAGCGTCACAACGAGCGTAAAAATGGTGTAGGCGAGCATTTTTGATTTCATAGGCACGCTTCCTTGTGTTTTCACGGCCCATCGCATAATTATCAGCCGAGATGTCAGTTATACCAAAACGCCTGAGCTAGACGTAATTTGCGTGTAAAAAAACGCGCGTTGTGCGCGTTATATTGAGGGAAGAATTGTAACTACAGAAACTTCTCGATCAGAATTTCATCGATATACTTGCCATTGATCTTGGCGTGTTTCTTCGCACGTCCCACCACTTCAAACCCGTTTTTCAGGTATGTCGCCAATGCGGCTTCGTTATCGTCACGGACATAGGCAAACAGCTTTTCGTAACCCATGGTTTTCGCTTTTTCAAACGTGCTAGCAAACAGTGCTGAAGCAATACCTTGACGACGACTGTTAGCTTCCACGTAAGTGCCAATAATGCCGACATGATCGAACGAACGGGTATAATTGGCAAAAGGCTCAACGGTCTGGAAGCCCAGAATGTACGATGTCTCAGCGTGCTGGGCAACATTGAATACACCATTTTCGCTAAATACTTGAATAAAGAACTGCTCTTCTTCCAAGGTAAAGGTGGAATCTAAAATTGTGTATCGACCATCCTCAATAATCGGGTTGAGGATATCGATGATACCTTGCGCATCTTGAAGGGTAACGTCTCTTACAGCCACTGACATATACGTGTATTTCCATACGTTTTTTTATGCTGCGAAGCCTACCCCAATCGCTGAGTCTTGGCTAGCTAATGAGGCTGACTGAACAAGTTACGAGTTATGTAATTGGGAATTATACCTTGTAAACTCTCTGCCCATGGGCTTTGATACCGAGCGGTGTTTGAGTGGTAAATACGATTTGATATGGTAGTAATAAAGTCCAAAAGAAAACTATATAGAAGAAAAAAGGCAGCGTGTTCACTGCCTTTTATATCTTTGTGGGCTGGGCTATTTCCATTTTATTATTTTCAGTATTTCACCTTCGTGATTTCGCCTGATGGAATGAACAGACTGATATTTATCAAATAGTCCTGATTGCTTGATTTTTTTCAACCTAGAAATAAAGCACCCAGGCATTGTTGAAAAGTCCAATACGACAACATGTTCGCCCTCATTCCACTCACTTGGATGGAGCATGTAATCTGAGTTAGTGGTTAGTCTTTTGAACGTATTTTCATCTACGCACGCCCATGTCATAAACCCTTCCACATAGCCTAAATCAGGATCAACGAACACGTGCTCATTTCCATGGCAAACCGCAGGTAGAATCCAAGCTTTGATGGAGGCAAATTGAAATACTCGATAATGAGCAGACTGAGACAGTGCTAAAGTAATGAGTCCTAACCTTCTGATATACTTTTCATGCCAGTCAGAATAGATTTCAGTGTTGTTCATAATTCACCTGATGGTAGCGTTATATCTGACGGTAATTCAATATTTTCTCCATTCGGTAAAGAGAGGTACCTTAGAGCGGTTGAAAGAGCCGCATCCAAGACAAACATCTTATTATTAATATGTTCTCTCATTTCGATTGAAGAAACCTTGGTACCGAATACGAGACAGTAATCCTCATTCATTGGAAAAGAAAAACGATACAGGACTCGATTTTCTAAGGAAGAGTAAATGACTGCGCATTCCGCACCATACTTGGTGTAATGTTTTGTCCTGACTAATGCCTCTCCGGGAGCTACGAAAAGGCTCATCCTTCGCGATGAACTGATTTTCTCATCCATAAATGCAGTGAGATTCAAATTCTTTGTGTTTTGCTCAGCTTCCATTTCCACGATGTCTTTATAGATAGAGATATAGTTTTTATACAAAGCCTCAGGTTTTGAGTTTCTCAGTTTGACGCTTATATCTATCGCTTTTAAATGATTTTCTAGTTTTATGTGGTTGTTAATAATGGTTCTAGACGCATTTACCGCATTCTCAAAGTTATTCTTAAGCTCGGTTAATAAGGCCTGATTACCTTTTAGTGACACGATGAGGTTTGGGCTCTCGCAGACAAGATCTTTAAGGATCTGATGAAATGAATAATAAGCTGTGCCTTCGTACCCCGATAACCTCTTCTCCCTTTCTGAATTTATTGTAACGATTTTGAGGAGGGTCTCGGAGTACTTAACGAGTTTGACGACATCAGGTGTTCTCTCTGTACCCGAGAGCGGTACGTCGATACCAGATAAGAACAATAATTCTTGAAGCATGTGTTCATAATGATGATCGAAAAAGTGTTTTACGATTTCAGTGTCATCAATATTATCTTCATCGGCACTACAATCTGGATGATACTTATTGACGTAGTATAAGAGCCCACACATTAATCGAGTAAAAGACAAATGGTTAGACCATATCGGGGGCTGAGAAGGGTTGTATTTGTAATTACCGTGGTCTGGAAGTCCGGATGCGGTTCCAAAATCAATAAGTCTGCCGTCTAGGCATGTGTTTGAAGATGTAACAGAACCATGTAGCACACATCGAATTCTTAGTTTGGCGCATTCAGAAGAAAATATTCTGGCCAGTGACTTGAACTGCTCTGTCAAGTTTTCCCCTGCAGGTAGAAAGTGATGAATATTCTCGATACATTCTCTTGTGCGTTGTACATCAGAGTAATTTTCAAATTTTTCTGGGTTTAAAGGGTAACAGTATGTCACTCTTTCAAAATGAGACGGGCGGACAGATGGCTCCCTGAGTATCAGAGCGCCTACTGGAGTGGTTGTTATTCCCAGTTCATCAAAATTAATATCAAAAGGCGTGATGTGATTAGTAGAAATAATCGCGGCAACTCTTATGGCACCTTCACTGAATTCGTGATGAAAATATTCAGCCCAAAATGCTTCTCGAATACCTTCTTCTAGAGATGCGCCTCCATGGCTGTGCCAATAGTCGACATATTTCCCGGTAAGTTGATTGCGTCCAATACCTTTAATTTGAAAATCATTAGCAATCCCACAACGAACGCCTCCGATATTCGATGCTTCAGACCCAGAACCATAGATTTCGCCGTAGAATGTACGTGTACGAGAAGTTAACGGCGTGCCTACATCATCGTTGCTAATCATGTAGGCATATTCGTCGATTAACTGATTTTTGGTTTTCGCAATGGCTTCGGGGCTACTTAAATCATATCCATACTCTGTCAGTAGCGCGGTATTTATCCAGCATACTACGGGATCTTTTAGTTGACGAGCTTCGAATGGCTGTAAAGATGAGGGGGACAGCTTCTGCTGTATTGCGGCAAACTTCACGCTAATACTCCTGACTTTTGCGAAGGGTAATTATCAAAGGTGGCTAGAACTGCCACCTTTGAAGTAACGATTAGGACTTAGTCCTCAGGGTTACCTGGGTTTGGGTTCCAAGGGTTACCTTCTTCGTCATAACCTGGGTTGGTACTGCCACCACCACTTTCACCACCTTCTGCACCAGCACCAACAATGTGAGTACAATCTTGGATTGAAAGCTCTTCCATTTTGTATAGTTTCATAACATATCCTTAATAGATAAATAACGAATGTAAGGTGTCTATTTTCCTTACCTTTTTAGCAATACTTTTCCTGAATAAAACTGTCAATACAGCAAGATTACGTTTCTATTTCTTTGGAGTGAACAATATCGGATGATGTCTAGTAATGCCGTCGATTGCATTAAAATTTAGACATGAATCCCACATGGTCTTTATTGATTTAAAAATAAATTGAAGAGTTTAAGCGATGGTAATACTTCTAATAACGAGTCTTAGGAGGTCGTTGTGAGAAGTATTTATAGAGAAAGTTACAAGCCAACTGAAATGACAACTGATGGCTTGTTGGATACTTCCAATGACATTAAATCATTACCTTTAACCATTTTAACAATTGTTCTAACAATCACGGTTTGTGTGTTTTTCATTGATTATCAGCGTGTAATAGACACCCAGGGGTATCTCGTCTCAGATAAAGGCGTAGTAAGGGTATTTGGAGAGCAAGGGTTGGTAGTCGATAAGCTTCACATCCAAGAGAATGATTATGTTTCTCTTGGTGACAATCTTGTTGAGTTTAAAAGATCGATCTTTAATGCAGAAGGTAAAGATGTATTAAGGATGAAGTACAATATAAATCAGTCCGCACTTTCTTCGTTACAGGAAGAGATCAGCAGTACTGAAGAGCTGTATGTAGTACTTAAGAAGAAATTGCTAGAGAGAATTGAGAAGAATGAAAGAGAAATCAACATCATCCAGGATGAAATGAAACTTACGGTAGAAAATGTAGATATTGTAGATGACAAAATTGCAATGTACGAAGAGTTGCAAAAAAACAAACATATGTCAAAAGTATCTCTACTAGACCAAAAAAGCCTAAAAGTGAATTTGCTATCAAGGCTTAAGCAATTGGAAAGAGATGTATTCTCAATAACAAAAGAAAATGAAATATTAAACACTGAAATTGAAGAGCTAGAAAAATCAAAAGTTCTGAGTATATCGCAACTTAAACGGGATGTTAGTGAGCTTGAAATAATGTCTGCCGAGTTTGGTGTGAGTGAAAGCAGTATTATTAAATCTCCATCTGCTGGTGTTGTTACCATGCTTAATACAAATGTTGGCTATGAAGTTGACGGTCTTCCTCTATTTACAATTATACCTAAGGGTAGCGTCCTGTACGCAGAGATTTATCTTCCTTCAGAAAAGATAAGCTGGGTTGAGGTAGGTGATGAAATGGATATCAAATACCATTCATTTCCTTATGAAAAATTTGGGAAATTTAAAGGTGTGATAACGAAAATTTCTCCAGTTCCTGTTCCATTCACACAACTTAGCGAAATGGCTAAAGAAACACTAGAGCTTAATCCATCAAGCGGATATTACAAACTTACCGCTAGAATAGAAGATAATAAAGTTTACGTTGATGGTCATGATAAAACACTGAGCCCTAGTATGGCGTTTAATGTCTCAATTAAGGGAGATATTATGAAACTGTACGAATGGTTACTATTAAGTGATAAGTAGGGTTGTATGTCTAGTCAAAATTTAAACCTGTCATTTTTTAGTAAACTTCCTATTTACTATCAATCCGAAGCTACTGAGTGTGGCATTACGTGTTTGGCGATGATTGGTACATACCATGGTTATGAATTAGATGTTGCCAGTGCAAGGAAGAAATTTAATGTTTCACTTAATGGAACAAGCCTCGCTGAAATCATTTCGTTTGCAGAAGTAATGGGTTTTCAAGCTCGTCCTTTGTCGTTGGAAGTTGATCAAATCGAAGGGTTACAACTCCCATGTATTTTACATTGGAACATGGACCATTTTGTCGTACTTAAAAAGATAAAAAAGAATAAGGTTTATCTGCATAATCCAGCGTTGGGAGAGCAGGTCCTAAGTATCCAAGACTTTGACCAGTTTTTTACAGGTGTCGCCCTAGAGCTTACGCCTTCTTCTAGTTTCGAGCGTAAGTCTGAGGTGAGGAGCATTTCTCTTTCTGGTTTGTTGGGAAGCTCCTTGGGTTTACTACGTCCCTTGCTCTATCTTTTTGCCTTTACAGTGGCGATTCAAATTCTTGGTATAGTCTCTCCACTCTTTACGCAGTGGGTTATTGATAAAGTGCTAGTAAGCAGCGACTACTCCATGTTGACCATTCTTGCATTGGGGTTCATCGTCATTGGCTTACTGCAAATTTCAACCCAGTTTTTCCGCAGCTGGCTTCTGTTGATCTGGAGTTCTAGGGTCAATTTGCAGTGGAGTAGCCGGGTATATCATCATCTGTTAAACCTCCCAACAGATTGGTTTTCAAGGAGACATATTGGAGACATTTCTTCGCGATTTTCTTCAGTATCGACAATTCAACAAACTATTTCTAATAATTTTATTGAAACGATTCTTGATGGCGTATTTTCATTGGGGATTCTTGCAATTATCTCAATTTACAGCATTAAATTAACGCTAATTGTTGTTTTCTTCCTTTCTCTTTATTTGGTTCTTAGGCTAGTTACGTATTCGAAGTTCAAAAACTATTTGGAATTAACAATTTTAGCCTCTGCTAAGACGGATTCAAACTTTATAGAGGCAGTTCGAGGAATAGTCCCAATACGGTTGAAGGGGGCAGCCTCATCTCGATTGAGACTTTGGCAGAATCATAAAGTTAATGAAATAAACTCGTCTATAAAGCTATCTAAACTTAATATAGTAATCTCATCTACTAATGGGGTTATATTTTGTTTGGAAACTGTATTCGTCATTTGGATGGCGGCGTTGTTGGTTCTAAGTGGTGAGATTACAATCGGTATGATGATCGCATTTATTGCTTACAAAGCGCAGTTTATCGGCAGAACGATAGATCTCATAGACCGGACTTTAGAACTGAAAATGTTGCGTCTTCACAGCGAGCGTTTAGCTGACATTATGCTCGAAGAAAAAGAAGAACTAAATCTTGAAGGTGCTTTTAGTCGTGATTTTTTTGAAAGTGACATTAAGTTCAAGAATGTATCGTTTAAATATGACAATAACACCCCCTATGTATTTAAAAATGTAAATTTCAATGTTAGTCCAGGGGAGTCTGTGGCGGTCACTGGAAAGTCAGGATGTGGAAAAACAACACTCATCAAGCTTTTACTCTTAATGAATGATTGCTCAGAAGGAAGTGTTGAAATTGCAGGTCATGATATAAAGAGCTTAAATAGAAATGAGTATCGCAATAGCATCGGTGTTGTAATGCAAGATGACCAGCTGTTCTCTGGGACCATTTTAGATAATATTACATTTTTTGATCCGAGTCCGGACTTTGAATTAGCAATGGAGTGTGCGAAAACAGCTTCAATTTATGATGATATCGATAAGATGCCAATGAAGCATCGTACACTTGTTGGCGATATGGGAGATTCATTATCAGGAGGGCAAAAACAACGTATTATTCTCGCAAGGGCGTTATATTCAAAGCCAAAGCTATTGATACTAGATGAAGCAACGAGTCATTTGGATGGAGAAAATGAATCAATCGTCAATCATAGAATTAAAGAGTTAGGGATTACATCATTAATTATAGCTCATCGTAAAGAAACTATTAACATGGCGGACAGAGTCTTGGTGCTAACTAGCAACGGATGCAGTGAAGTCAGTGTTGATCAGCGAGCCAATGAAAATAATATGGAGTTAGTATGACTTTTTTGATATATCTGGCTGTTACACTGATTGTCTTTCAGGTCTCAGTTTCGTTCTTTTATATTTATAAAGCTATAAGGTTTGAACCTGTTTCAAGCGAAAATGACGATAAGAGTGTTAGTATTCTTATTCCCTATTATAATGAAACACCTCAGGACATCATAGATACGTTGAACTCCATTGCTAACCAGAATTCCACCTATGTAAAGCAAGTTGTTCTTGTAAATGATGGTTCGAATAACGGTTGTAATCTGGATGTTGAAAATCACCTTTCCTCCAACAACTTTTCATTTACAGTTGATCATATTCAAAAGCCAGAAAATGGCGGTTTGAAGTCAATTGCAATGAATTATGGCTATCCATACCTGTCTAAAGAATCAGACTATATTGTGGTTATAGATTCAGACACTGTATTGGCTCAAGATGCGATTCGAAATTCGGTATCATTTATGGAGTCGCATCCAAATTTCTCGGCAGCATCGGGGGCGATTTCTATCAAGGACGGCAAGTCAATGATGGAAAGGTTACAGTATTATGAGCACATTGGTATTTATCCAGTGATGAAACACGGTCAAAGTGCGATTGGTTTCTGTTCAGTGCTAGCTGGTGCTTTCTGTATTCACCGCAAAGGTGCGATGGATGAAGTCGGTCATTGGCAAAATTGGTTAGTTGAGGATATCTCATGGACTTGGAAAGCCCGAGTGATGGGGAATTTTATCGGCTACATACCAACAGCGCATGCGTACACGACGTGTCCTGTTTCAATGAATGCCTTTTTCAAGCAACGTCGTCGTTGGGCTCGGGGCAGAATCGAAGCATTCAAAGAGGCACTTAAGAAGAACTACAAACGTTCAATTTATTGCTTGCCTTGGCTTGCTTATTGGATGGCAGGCATCTTTGTACCGTTTATGTGGATTGCATTAAGCATACTGAAGTTTGATGTATTTATTGTTCTGTTTAGCCTAACAATGTTGATGAACTTTTATGGATGCTACAAGTACCAGGTTATTCACAATAGAAAAGTCTCCCTTAGTGAAGTATTCAGGTCCACACTTGTTTCGTTCTTCCAAGATTGGCTTGTGAGTATTCCCCATTTCTGCGGTGTGATTGATGAGATTTTTGGGCGCAAAAAAGTTTGGGCGACTCGTTAGTCTTCGGTTTTATACGCTGCCAGTCCAAAAGCATTGTGAGCGTTCATGGTAAGTAGCAACAAAACAAAAGCCACAACTTACATTGTGGCTTTTTGTTTAAAGAGACTTTTTTAGCCCGAGAGCTTACTTCGCTTTACGATCTTCGATGCGCACTTCCGCGACTTTTGCTAGCGCGTCTGGGCGTGCTAAGTATGCTTTAAAGCCCAGTGACAATGGCTCGCCAGCACGTTCTTTACGGTTCTTACCTTCTGTAAAGGCTGCAAAGCCGTCACCACCGTCTGCAAGGAAGTTGTTGGTGACAACGCGGTAGGTGCGCTCGTCAACCATTGGCTTACCGTTAAGCGACAGCTCCAATACACGTTCGCCGACTGGCAGAGACGAGTCGTATGCCATGTGAACACCGCTAGATACCTGCATCACACCGTTAGTCAGGCCAGCAGCGTGTTCCATTAGCGAACGAATTTGTTTGCCAGTTAAGTCCATCACCACTGGGTAGTTCGGGAACGGCAGTGAATCAATTACATCGCCGTAAGTGATATCGCCCGCTTCAATATCTGCGCGAATGCCGCCACTGTTGGTAAAGGCTAATTCACCGTCAGGGAAGTTTGGCAGCATGGAATCGGCAACGAGGTTGCCCAGCGTTGAAGACTCACCGTATGAGCGAATCAGCGTATTCTCAGTGTGCGTAAGCTTTTCACTGACGATTTTATCCACTACGCCTTTCCATTTCTCGATACGCGCGTGCGTTTCTTGGTCGGCTTTCCACTCATCCGCCCAAATGGTTTTCAGCTCAAAATCATAATCTTTGATCTTGCCGGCTTTTTCATCGAAATCGACGGTCAGCTTGCCCACGTTGATGCCGTAGGCATCGGTAGAAACGATCAGCGTGTCGTTCACTTCAATCACTTTTGGTGTGCCAACGTGCGCGTGTCCGGTTACTAAGATGTCGAGACCTGCTACTTGTTTTGCGGTTTGAATGTCTTTGTCCAGTGCTCGGCGAACGTCGTTGTTTCCGAGGCTGGATTGACGTGCAGGTGTGCCTTGGTGAGCCAATAGAATGGTGATATCAACGTGCGGGCGCAGTTCATCAAGGTATTTTTGCAAGTATTCGATTTCGTCACGCGCTTCGAGATTTTGGCGCATGTTGGCTGCCACGGTGTCGTAGAAAGCGAATTTACCGTGTAGGCCGATAATACCCAGCTTCAAGCCATCGCGTTCAACGATTGTGTATGGCTTATCCCAAAACGGTTTGTCGGTGCCTTCAAAGAACACGTTGCCAAGCAATACTTCGAAGTTTGCTTTGGACAGTTGAACAAGTGTGTTGTCCCAGCCGTAATCGAACTCGTGATTACCAATCGATGCAATGTCATAACCCATGCTGTTCATGATGTCGATGATCGCTTCACCTTCGGTCAAGGTATCGACGGTAGAGCCAGAGAAGTAGTCGCCCGCATCAAGCACAATTGTGCTTTCAGGTTGCGCTGCTTTTTCTTGTTTGATGTAGCTAGCGACATTCGCAAAGCCACCCACTGCGCGTTCTTCATCCACATAACGTGCGATAAACGGAGCCACCTTCGCGTGAATATCATTGGTGTACACAATGTTCAATTCTTTCGCGCACAAAGGCGTTGCTGCTAACGCAATCAAAGAGGCAAGCAAACGTTTTTTCATGTTCTTCTCCTTAGGTAAACGGGCGGCAATATACGGAAACGTTTGCGTGCAAATTACGATGAACATCACGTTTTAATTCGGTGGGATGGATAGAATTGCGCGATTTTCATTTTTTGTTGCTATTCAGATGCTTGATCTAAACGTATGCAAAAGCGGCCGCTGCAAAAACCTCGGTGTTCCAAATGCCAAGGAGTACGAATACAACATTCGTCCATTAGGCTTTTTGGCCATGCGTTGCGGCGTGTGCTCAGCGACACCGCCCATGCTGGACAATGAAAGCTACGGCTTGATGCGAAACCATTGGCAACAACAAGTTGCGCTACTTTCGGGTAAGCGGTGCCCAGATTGCGGCTCTCATTCAATCAAACGTTTCGGACAAAGCAGCAACGGTAAGCAGCGCCTTCAATGCAAAGCGTGTCAGAAAACCTTTTCGATGCGCACCCCCGTGATGAAAGGCCAGCAACAGCTAGTGGAACAAATTAAAAACGCGCTTTTTTGTGGCGAAGAGGGGGAGAGCCTTATTCGACTTGCAGCAGAAAAAGGCGTGCATTTTGATCGCGCCTGCGAACAGCTAAAGCGTCAAGCGCAGGAAAGTATGTGGCGCGGTGAGCCTTCAAAATTTATGGCAAGCACCGTGTTTACCTTGCCCTACAAAGGTAAGGGTAATCAGCTCTGGGGCATTATTACTACAGACATTGAGAGTGGACGAGTGCTGCACATCAGTACGTCATTGGTACCCATGGTATTACCCGAATCAGGCCAATACCAGCCTTGTGCGGATGCACCACCGTTAGTGGTTGAAATATCTGACTCTGCTATCGATCTGGCACAGAAACAAGAGCAGCGATTCTTACTGCGTCAACAATTCGACCGCTGTGATTTTGGCGTGGCATCACTGGGGAGTAATAAGCACAGTCATGCGTTGCCTGTGCTAACTGCTCACGCGCATTTCGCTGTTCTCAATATGCTGAACCATGGTGACGACGGGGGCGCGCACTTACTTTCTCATGAAGTGTTCCTTCGCGGCGCATGCATCACACAGTTTTCCAACCAAGTGAAAAACCAGCAGATGTCTCTCGCGTATGTGGTGGGGGAAACAGACGGGAATATTCGTTTATCAAACGTTCGAAAGCTGGGCTGGTGGCAGAACCATTGGCAGGAGTTTCGTGATAGTTCAGGGGCGAGTAAAGCCTTCTCGGTGCTGTGTGGCAATATGGATTTAGCACCCGAAGCGATTAGCTTAATAACGGCAAAACAAGCAGTGAGCTTTATCGAGCAGAACATGAGTAAGCTAAACCTCGCCCAGTTCACTGCCTCACGGGTTGATAGCTTTGCGGCCGTGCTGGCTGCGCGGTATAACCACGAGCTACCGGTGGTGGAGCCTAATGGCCTTAGAATGGAAAGCGATGCCCAACATATCGGCGTTTGTTTATAAAACGAGGTATCACGCTATTTACCTTACCCAAACATTACGTGATTAAACAGCCGTCTTTCGACTTCGGCATCTGCCACATCCATCGGTTTAAACGTCACGATTTGTCCGGGGCTGCGCTGTGACAGTTGGCCTGCACCTAGGCTGCTAAGGCAACCGATTTTTGGGTAGCCGCCGATGGTTTGCCGGTCTTTCATGAGTACGATTGGCTGGCCATCATTGGGAATTTGGATTGCACCAAAAGCGATACCTTCCGAAATTATACCGTCTAAGTTGCACTTCACTTCGGCACCGGACAGGCGATAGCCCATGCGGTCAATATTCTGACTGACTTCGTAAGGGCTGGTGAAGAAAGTCATTTGTGCGTCGTGTGTGAAACTGTCGTGCTGATAGGCGGGCATAACGCCAAGTTCTAACGGGGCGTCGTAATCGGGGATTGCCCAACGCGGTGTGCGTTGTTCGGCGTGGTGATATGTCGGGGTAAAAGCTAAGACATCGCCTTGTTTCAACGGCTCACCGTTACCTCTTAAACCGCCCAAATTTTCACGCTTTACGGTCGAGCAGCTACCGAGTTTTTGCGGCGCATCGAATCCTTCTTTAACGGCAAGATAAGCGCGTAGACCTTGCTTTGGCATACCGAAAGTAATTACATCATCAGGATAAACAGCATAGGTAAGCCAAGGGGATATAGGCTTGTCGTTTAGCGTGGCGGCAAGGTCGGCTCCGGTTAACGCGATGCTGGTAGCTGCATTCGCTTTAAGCTGCAATTGGCCGAAGGTGATTTCCAGCATATTGGTGTCAGGGGCATTACCTAATAGCCGATTGGCCCAGTAGAAGGCATGCTCGTCCATCGGTCCGCCAGTGGTGATCCCGAGGTGTTGATAGCCCAACCTACCGCTGTCTTCGAGCAGGGTTAGCATGCCAGGGTTGATGACGTCGAAACTCACAAAATTCCCCCTTGATTCAAAAACTCTTGTTTATCGATAGGAAGAAACTTTACACGGTTTCCCACATTCACACGGGCGAGGGAGTCACTTTCCCAGTCAACCATATTTAGAGGAGTGCGACCGATTATTTGCCAGCCGCCCGGTGTACTGCTTGGGTAAATGGCCGTTTGGTTGTCCGCAAGACCGACACTTCCCGTTGGTACTTTAAGGCGCGGCGTCGATTTGCGGGGAATCATAATGGCGTCGTCAAGGCTACCTAAATAGGCAAAGCCGGGGCTAAAACCGATGGCATAGACGCGATACTCTCGCTGGCTATGATGCTGAATCACAGATTCAATATCTAAGCCTGTCTTGTCGCAAACATCGCGCATATCCAATGCCACTTCCTCACCGTAGTAGACGGGGATCTCGATAATGACATTGTTCTCATCATCGTCGACGTTCCTCGTTGTTGCATTCAGTGCCGTACGAATACGTTTGATGATGTCAAAGCGGTCAGTGCGATTGAGATCAAAGCCCACCAGCATTGAGTTGTACGAGGGGATCATGTCTGTCACCAAGTCTCCGAGTGCATCTCTGACTTGATAGATGGCCGTGTTCACGTCAGCCGCAATAGCATCATCTATTTTGTCACCGAAATAGATGATCAGGGTCTGTTCGTTAACGGGTTCAATTCGCGCCATTGTCCCTCCACTGACGAAGAGACTGAGCAACAGCAGACGCATGCGGACCATCGCCATGAATACAGAGGGTGTCTGCCTGAATAGGAATAACTTTTCCACTCAGGGTGTTCACAGAACCTTGTTCAACGATTTGCAGGACTTGTCGGAAGATAGCCGCAGCACTGCCATGGACTGCCCCTTCAATACGTCGGTCAACCAGAAAGCCTTCATCGTCATACGCGCGATCGGAAAAGGCTTCAAACATCAGATCAATGCCAATTTCATCGGCCATTGCTTGAATGGGCTGACGATTTGGAATCGCCATGACAACCAGCGGACAGCCTGGTGCAGAGTCTTTCACGGCAAGCATGACAGTTCGTAAAACGGACAAATCTTTCATCATGGTGTTGTAAAGCGCACCGTGAGGTTTGACGTAATCGACAATGGCTTTTTGTTGGGAACAAATACCTTTCAGTGCGCCAATTTGGTAGCCCAGCCAGCTATAGAGTTCTTCTTCCGTGCAATCAAACTTACGGCGTCCAAAACCCATTAAATCCGGATAGCCGGGGTGCGCGCCGATTGTCACGCCATGTTCGCGTGCCATCGCCACGGTTTTTTGCATAGTGACGGGATCTGATGCGTGAAACCCACAGGCAATACTCGCCATATCAATGCAGGGCATGACTTCGCTATCTTTGCCCATCGTCCAAGCTCCGAAGCTCTCGCCCATGTCGCAGTTAAGTTTCATCCAATGTCCTTATTGTTACGCAACGTCGCTAGCGTTGACTCATCGTAGTAGGGAGATAAGTCACTATCTCAGGAAACACGGTAATCAAGACTAATCCCAAAAGAATGAGCATGAAAAACGGAAGCGCAGCCCTTGCGACATAGAGTATGTTTTTGCCGGTGAGTGCCTGAATAACAAACAAATTAAAGCCGACAGGCGGTGTGATTTGGGACAGTTCGACCACAAGAACAATAAATATACCGAACCACAGTAAATCAATGCCTGCTTGTTGAACCATCGGCAGTACGACTGCGACGGTCAGTACCACCACAGAAATTCCATCAAGGAAGCAACCAAGCACCACGAATAAAATGGTGAGGTAAAGAAGCAGTTCAAAAGGGGACAGTGACATGGCAGCTATCCATTCTGCCAGTGCACGGGGAATGCCTAGAAAACCCATCGCTAAGGTGAGAAAGTGTGCACCGACTAATATGAACCCGATCATACAAGCACTTTTTACCGCGCCTAATAGACTATCGATAAAGCTTTGCTTGGTCAGTGACCCTGTTAGCTTGGCAAGCACCATGGCACCAAACACACCCAAAGCAGCCGCTTCTGTTGGCGTGGTGAAACCGCCATAAATAGAACCCAGCACAAAGGCGATGAGCGCGACGATTGGGAGTAATTTTTTCAGGGCTTTAAAACGCACACTCCACGTGATGTCATCTTTATCATGTTGAGGTAATTGGTCTTTATTGAACAAAGCCCAAACGGTCGTGTAGCCAACAAACAGCGTCATCAGCATGATGCCGGGCAAAGCACCTGCAATGAACAGGCGACCAATCGATACTTCCGCGGCAACACCATAAACAATCAGAATAATGGAGGGAGGAATAAGCAGGCCTAAGGTACCGGAACCGGCCAAGGTACCAACAGCCATTTTTTCGCTATAGCCTTGTGCTTTTAGTTCAGGCAGTGTCATTCGCCCTATGGTGGCGGCTGTAGCAGCTGATGAACCCGAAACGGCCGCGAAAATACCGCAACTGAGGACGTTCACATGGAGCAGCTTCCCAGGAAAACTGCTTAGCCAAGGTGATAGTCCTTTGAACAAATCCTCTGAAAGACGGGTTCGGAATAACAGCTCTCCCATCCAGATAAACATGGGAAGCGCGGTGAGTGACCAACTGGTGCTCGCGCCCCAACTTGAAGAGGCGAAAAGTAATCCAATTTGTTCGTTTCCGCTGAGGTATAAGCCCAACACACCGACACCCACTAGTGCTAGTGATACCCAGAGTCCTGCAGCAAGAAAAAGCAGCATGCTGACAGCAAGGATGATGGAAATAAGCGTCATGTCCATTACACGCCCTCCTTGTCATCAATCATTTCGATGGACACATCTTCATCTTCAAGCAGTTTGTAGTGAGGAGTAATCCCGCGCACGTTTTCGATTAGGCTATCAAGCACAGCGAGCGTAAACGCAATCATGCCAACGGCTAATGGCACTTGAGGGATCCACAATGGAATAGGAATGTAGCCATGGGTAACTTCTTCGAAATCGTATGACTCCCACACCATATATGTGCAGTAGTAGCTGGCGAAACAAAGAAGCAGAAAGGCAAAGAGAAGCACAACGGTTTCTAGTGGTCGCTGTACTGGAGCGGGTAAGCGTTGAATCGCGAGGTTCACACGAATGTGCCCGCCCTCTCTGAAAGTATATGCCAAGCCAAAGAACGTCGAAGCGGCGAGTGCATAACCGGAAAAATCTTCTGCCGAGGGGACGATAAACCCTAAAAAGCGACCGACAATTTGGGCTAGGATGATCACCATGATCAGCACGATGAAAAAGCCGGATAAGCCACCTGACAACAAATACAGTGTGCGCTTCATGAGAAACCTTCCTGATTGGTATGTGGAATGTGTTTGGATGTTTTTCCCTCCCCACGTCCATGTTAAGGGGAGGGTATTGTCAAAGTGAGTGGTTACTCACTGAGGTAGCTATTCACTACGATAGTTATTTAGAACTGGCGCGAGTGCTTTCGGATTTTCCGCTTCCCACTCTTCTGTCATCGTGACACCAATATCCTGAAGCTCATTCAGTAGCAGTGTCGATGGCTGCGAAACGACAATGCCATTGTCAGCGAGGGTTTTGGTGTCCTTCGCTTCTTGCGCGGTAACTTCTGACCAACCGCGTGCTTCTGCTGCGGCGGCTGCATCTAGGATGGCTTTTTGCGTGTCTTTATCCAAACGTTTGAACGCGCGCTTGTTAACGACGACAAAGTTTTTCGGGATCCACGCTTTCACTTCGGTAAAGTGGCTGAGGTAGTCCCAAGCCTGACCGTTAGCACCGGTGGAAGGTGACGTGATCATGGCATCGATGATGCCGGTGCTGAATGCTTGCGGGATATCAGGAACCTGCACCGTGGTTGGGGTGGTATCCATGAGATCTGCCAGACGTGACGTTGAAGGGCTGTAAGCACGCATTTTGGTGCCTTTAATATCAGCCAGTGAGTTGACTTCTTTTTTGGTATATAAGCTTTGCGCGGGCCAAGGCACAGTGTAAAGCAGGATCATTCCTTCTTTACTCAATTGCTTTTCGATTTCTGGCTTAGCGGCTTGCCACAGTTTTTGAGCCTGCTCGTAATCGGTCGCTAGAAAAGGAATGTTGTCGTGCTTGAAGATTGGGTGGGTGTTACCCATGATGCCGATAAACACTTCGCCCAACTGCACCTGACCAGTGCGTACTGCACGAGGAATTTCAGGGTGCTTCATTAGTGATGCGCCAGAATGCACCTTTATGTCTAATTCTCCGCCTGTTGACTCTTTAATTTGCTCAGCAAAACCGTATGCAATCTTTGTCGGCAGGTTCGCATCACCGTATGGGGTTGGCATATGCCATTGGGTTGCGAAAGAGGAGGGCACCAGTAACACCGAAAGGGCGAGTGCTGCCGCAGGTAGCAGGGTTTTCAACAACTTCATCGGAAGTCTCCTTTTCTCAATTGTTCATTGTGGTAAGGCGTTTATCAAAGGACAGAAAGTTGCTCAGAAGCAATATCTGTCACCAGCATCTTTCCAGGAGCATGTGTGATTGCAATCGGGGGTTTTGCGTTTGCAATCGCGACTTGAGGCGTCACGCCGCAAGCCCAAAATACGGGGATTTCGTCATCATGAATCGGTACTGCATCGCCAAAATCGGGCGTGGTAATGTCTTCAATACCAATCATGCTTGGGTGTCCCAAATGAACAGGTGCGCCGTGTGATTTCGGGTAGCGCGTGGTGATTTGTACTGCGCGTATGGCGTCGGCTGGCTTAAAGGGACGCATGGACACCACCATGGTGCCGCCAAAGTGTTCACTGGATTCGACCGGGATATTGGTGCGGTACATGGATACATTGGACTGACAATCGATATTACGAAGCGAAATGCCCGCGCGCATTAAGGCGTCCTCAAACGAAAAAGAGCAGCCCAACACAAACGTCACCATATCGTCCCACCACAGTTGGCGGATATCCTGAATTTTCTCGGTCAATTTTCCATGCCGAAAAACATGATATTCCGGTACATCGGTACGGATATCGATATCATGACCCAGCGCATCCAATAGAGGCTCGCCGGGTGCGGAAACAGCAAGGAGAGGGCATGCAACTGGATTACGCTGACAAAACACCAGAAAATCATCAGCCCACGCTTTCGGTAATATCACGATGTTTCCCTGAGCGAGTCCTGATGCAAAACCGCTGGTGGAGCCGTTAAACGAACCGCTGCGAGCTAACTGCCGAATCTCACGGGCTTGTATAAGGGATGCTTCATGCTGGTTGGTTGTAATTGAATGTTGTTGTCCTGCAAGCATCTGTTTACGCCCCACCTAGAGTTTAAGTTTATTGTTAATTACATGTTACATCTTGGTGTCATTCCGTCCAATTATAGTTTTTTACGGATTTTGATAAATAAAATTAATCGGATATGTGAGCGTGATTTGCTGCAATATCTACCGCGAGCTTAGCGGCTTCTTCGGCGGCCCCATTCAGCGGGGCTTGCAAGTAGGAGGCGGTAAAACCAAGAGGGGAAGGTGTCCAGTCGCAGTCAACGTAACGTAGCTTGCCTTCATCCACCGCTTTTTGCGCGATGGCGGTGGGCAAGCTGGCGAGTCCTAACCCATCGACTGTCATGCGAAGACATGCAGAGAGTGAACTCGATGTAAAAAAGCGTACTTCCGCAGTGTCAGCATTCGAAAGCTGTTCTTTTATCTCGCCAAACGGACGGGTATTTCTGGCGTAGGTGATAATCGGCCACCGGGCCAAGTCGTCGAGAGAAAGTGTCTGTTCCGGTAAATCAATAACCGGGCTTGCCACCCAAGCAAGCGGGTAGCGACAGAGAGGGTGATTGGTGACTGAGGCTTCAGAAATCGGTCCCATTAAAAACGCGAGATCGAGTGTTCGATCCATCAAATCGTGTCGAAGGTTTGCGGTGACATCTACCGTGATGTCGATATCCAGGCGCGGAAAGGTTTCCTTAAACTGCTTGAGAAAATCGGTCAGCCAAGTGTGAACAACGGTTTCTGAAATCCCGAGTCGCAAGGTCCCTGAAAACAGCGCATTGTTTTCTGCACGGCGATGAAACTGATCTGCAGACTGCAACATTTTCTCCGCAAAGGGCAAAAGTTCTCTGCCTTTAGCCGTGAGGGCAATGGGGGACGCATCGCGGTCAAACAATATCACGCCAAGCTCTTTTTCCAAGCTGGCAATGCGGGAGGAAATGGCAGGTTGCGTGGTGAATTGTTGCTCCGCCGCCTTGCGAAAGCTTCTGAGTGTGGCGACGAGGACGAAGGTTTCGATGCGTTTTAAGTTCAATGAATACTCTACCTACGGTGTTTATTAACAAAGATAGAGTATAATTTGCGGGTTTCCATGGCGATAACCCGCAGTCACTGCTCACCTCGTTGTGTGAGTAAAATCTGTGTGTTGTTTGGGCAAAGCGACATTTTGAATGTTTTAGGGCGAATCGCCGCCCAGTTTTCGCCATGCGCGATTGTAGCCAGCTGTCCAAAACTGTGTGAGCATGTTTGATTCTTCAAAAGGGAGTTTGATGCTGACCCATTCCTTGTTAGAAAACTCATTATGTAGATAGTGCTGGCCTTCTATTGAGTTGGCAATGGCAAAACTTGTGTTTGTGTGGGTGCCAGTTTCAATACAGTAGATGTCGAGCGTCACGCGTGTACCATTGAGTCGTGACTCGTAGGGTCGCGGGCTATCTTCCACCTCGCAATATTGATTCCACATAAAAGCCACTGTCTGAACATCATCATTTTTCAAAATCTTCGCTGCGTATAATTTTTGATTTTGATAAAACGTTGTGAGTTCGTTTTTTGCCTGCTCTTGTAGCAATGACACGTCATCGTCAGTTAACGTTGCCCCTTCAATAAGCGTTGATATAGGAATTTCTTTTTGGAATGTTATTCGAATAAGGAATCTGACGTTTGAGGCGTATTCCTCCGGAACACGGATAACGTTGTCCGCAGGAAGATTTTTGAGCGTTGCGACTAACCATTCGTAGATTCCCATTCTCTCTTCGAGAATTTTTGACTGCTTTTCTCTGTACTTCGTGTATTGGGATATGGCAACAAAGTTTTCATTGACATGGAATGAGTGAGAATTTGATGAATGGTGCTTCTGACTCAGAAAATTCTTAAAAATGGCATTGAACTCGTTTTGGGTATCGTGGTTTTCAACCCGGTACTTTGCCTCTAAACAACTGACTTCTTCTTGTGCAAATACCGCCGGGTTCGCAAGGAATAAGCTGATGAGAACCAATAGCTTTTTCATTTCTCCTCCTTTGGAGTACGTTTTATTTACTCAATTCTGCGCACTTTGGCTAAACGTCATCTGTCACGATCGTTCAAGTAACGCAATCATTGTATGGACACCTAGTTGCAGTTTTTGCGTTCTTTGGGATACAAACCGCAGCTCAGTTTTTAGTGCATTTAGCAACGCAATGCGTGCTTCACGTTGTTGGTCTTGGGAGATCACTTTTATTCACGATGAACGTGAACCTCTATCAGGTACTCAGAGTAAGGGTGTGCAGAGATGGCAATCTCTAACCATGTGTGTTGCTTTACGACCTGATATGTTCCCTCGTTATGTATAACGCTATCCCCGCCTATATAAACATCAGGTTGCCCGTCAAATCCTCGTACGTTGACAGAGAAAATATCGCCTTCAAAGCCGAGAATGTAGTAGTGGTTAATGTGCTCTCCTCCGACTTGAAATACGTGTTGATACGGTGTGTCGTCGGTGTCGATAGCAACGTAAAAATGATTCCGGCTCAGTGATTCAGTGTGCTCAAGCAATGCTGCTTTTAGCGGGAAAGCGGTAAGCAGCATGATGATAATCAGAGAAAACAGGACACTCATGGTTAGCTCCCAAACAGCATAAAGCCATGGTCTGATTCGAAAAAAAATGGGGTTTTGATTTTGACTTTTTATGCACAGTGCGTTGCTTATTTGCGTCTCTATAATTTCTTGGTAATCAGGCCCGTTATCGAGCTTTACGCCATTGTAGAAAACACCTACACCTTGTTCAGTTCCAGACTCCTTTCTTTTTCATGATGGTGAACCTTAAATGGGCTTGCCATTGGCGGTGGCGCAAAGCGAGATGAAACGATGTGCAACGGCATTGATATTGATTTAACGCAAACAATATTCGTGAATATTGGCGTTCGAGGCGGAAGTGACGTGGTACAGGTGGAGCGATATGGGGAAGAGGCACAGTTTCTATTTTGGTGACTTATCTCACATCTTAATGTGGTCTGTATTTTCTCGCGCAGGTATAATCGCCGGCTAATTACGCCGTTCCACCGAATGGCGGCAACCTGTGAGCAATGAAAGCATGACTGTCGAAACCTACACGCCAAATAAAACAACGACGTTAGAGACGGCGAAAAAAACGATCGCGGAGCAAAATGATAACCGCGGCGAGACTGCCACAGCGAGTGGTAACAAAATCGGGTTTGTGTCTTTGGGCTGTCCAAAGAACCTGGTTGACTCAGAACGCATTCTTACGCAATTGCGCACCGAAGGGTACGAGATTGTAAACAGCTACCACGATTCAGACGTGGTAATTGTAAATACCTGTGGTTTCATCGACAGCGCCGTTCAGGAATCTCTGGACACCATCGGTGAAGCACTGAAAGAAAACGGCAAAGTAATCGTTACTGGCTGTCTGGGTGCGCGCGAAGATGAAATCCGCGAAGTTCACCCGGGTGTAATGGGCATTTCCGGCCCACACGCTTACGAAAACGTACTGGAACACGTGCACCAGTTTGCGCCGAAGCCAGAACACAATCCGTTCACCAGCTTGGTACCTGACCACGGCGTGAAACTGACGCCAAAGCACTACGCATACCTGAAAATATCGGAAGGCTGTAACCACCGTTGTACCTTCTGCATCATCCCGTCAATGCGTGGTGATCTGGTAAGCCGTCCAGTGGGCGAAGTGCTGAGCGAAGCGGAACGTCTGAAAAATGCGGGCGTGAAAGAGCTATTGGTGATCAGCCAAGACACCAGTGCTTACGGCGTCGACACCAAGCACAGTACGGGCTTTGCGAACGGCATGCCTGTTCGTCAGAACCTGAAAGCATTGAGCGAAGAGTTGGGCAAACTGGGTATTTGGACGCGTCTGCATTATGTGTACCCATACCCACACGTTGACGACATCATTCCTTTGATGGCGGAAGGTAAAATCCTGCCTTACTTGGACATTCCTTTCCAGCACGCGAGCCCTCGCGTACTGAAAGCGATGAAGCGTCCGGGTAAAGCAGAGCGTACCCTTGAGCAAATCAAGAAATGGCGTGAGATGTGCCCTGAGCTGGTGATCCGTTCTACTTTCATCGTGGGCTTCCCGGGAGAAACCGAAGAAGATTTCCAAATTCTGTTGGAATGGCTGAAAGAAGCACAACTGGACCGCGTAGGTTGTTTCAAATACTCGCCAGTAGACGGTGCGGCAGCGAACGAGATTGACGATCAAATCTCGGAAGACGTGAAGCAAGACCGTTACGATCGCTTCATGCAGCTACAACAAGAAATCAGCGCAGCGAAACTGCAAAAACGTATCGGCACCACCATGAAAGTGCTGATCGACGAAGTGGACGAAGAAGGTGCACTTGGTCGTACGTATGCAGACGCACCTGAAATCGACGGCGTTGTGTACTTGAACGAAGAGTTTAACGTGAAAGCGGGTGATATCGTGGATGTTGCGATTGAACACGCTGACGAATATGACCTATGGGGTTCTGTCGTTCGTTAATCGACCTTCATAGAATAGAAAAAGCGGCTGTTAGCCGCTTTTTTTGTGCCTCGCTAAGCCACATTTTGTCAGGCTCATGAGAGAGTCGCTCGACCGTGTCAGAAAGTATCATTAACGCCTGACCGACTCATGGATTTTAGTCATACATTGACGCTCTCTCTTTCGTCTAATTTGCATCACCTCATCCGGTGTCATACCAATGTCTTCCAGAAGATAAGCAGGATAGTCACTCACTTCTCTGTACACACTTCGTTTTGCCTTCTTCACTTGATATGCACTGATTGTGTTAGAGATAGCGTTGACCGCACGGAGCAATATGCGGCTGATTACGGGTGATGCAGATACACTTTGGTTAAACGGCTCTACAAGTAAGGCATGTTTTGCGTGTAGTGGTTTCATCGCTCAACCCTCCTCATTGGGGTATAGGTTAGATTTGCTTATCTAGTGGTTGATGATGGTTTAACCTGATAAGGTCTACAAACGAGTATTCCTTAACCAGAGTTAGGAAATCTTAATCATGGAAGAACACTTGCCCCCACTTAATGCCTTACGGGCGTTCGAAAGCGTTGCGCGTTTGCTGAGTATCAAAGCCGCTGCGGAAGAACTGCATGTCACACCTGCGGCAGTGAGCCAGCAGATAAAATCTTTGGAAAGCTATTTAGATGTTCAGTTGTTTGAGCGCAAAGTCCGTTCGCTAGAACTGACAGAAGCGGGGGCGCAACTTTACCCGTTTATGGAGGAAGGGTTTTCAAAACTCGAAGAAGGTGTACGACAATTACGCCGACGGCAGCAAAGCAATGAGCTGGTAGTGAGCGCTTCTCCGACATTCGCGGCAAAATGGCTATTGCCGAGGTTGGGAAGCTTTTACAAAGCTTATCCTCAGTATCGATTGCGCGTAGATGCCTGCGAATGCCTCGTTAATTTTCGATCCGACGGTGTCGATGTTGCCCTTCGATATGGCGCGGGTTGCTACCCTAATCTGTACTGCCAAACCTTGATTCCGGAAGAAGTGATCCCAGTGTGTAGTCCGTCTTTGTTGAGTGGTGATAATCCCCTGAAAAACCCAGATGACTTGCGGCATCACATGTTGCTTCGTTCTGCGTGGCAAACGGGACAGGAGAGTGCGCCATGTTGGGGAATGTGGTTAAGAGCTGCTGGGCTTTCAGATATAGATCCCGATGCGGGGCACCATTTTTCTACCGAGTTTTTGGCCTTGCAAGCTGCCATTGAAGGGCAAGGTGTCGCGTTGACAGCAAAAGCCTTGGTGTCCTCAGACATTGAAAGCGGCAATCTGATTTACCCTTTCGGTGAAGACTTCAATCAAATGGTCGCGTTCAACTACTACTTTGTCTGTCCTGAATCCCACCTCAGGCTAAAAAAGGTTCAAGCGTTTAAACAATGGATTGAGGGAGAAATTAAGGGACAGCGAAGCAGCTAAATAGCGACTTCGCTGGCGAGTGAATTCAATCACTCACGACTCTAAGGGAATATAAATATCCGTCAGAAGCTCGGTTTGTGGAACGTGATGAGCATCGTTCAGGTACTCTTCAAACACAGGTTGATATCCTACTTTTTCGCCCGAGCTTGGTAACCAATTCGCGAACAGCCATTTATAGGCTGCATCCATATTGGCGTAGGGGCCTTTGTAATTAAGTACCGCGCACTTGGTTGGGTGAACGGTGTATTTGTGCATGTCTTCTTCGAGGGGAAAATCGGCGACGTTATCGACGCGCACGCAAGCGAGTGAGGTTAATTTGTCGATAGGGACAGACTCCGGGTCATCAAAATACACACCGAAAAAACGTGTTGTTTCGGTGAGTAACCCTTTTGACACCAACCAGCCTTGCAGCTTTTCAAATTGCTGGCCAACGTTCATGTAGTCGCCTTTGTGCTCGTAGCCGATCAGCGTCATTCCGTCGGCATGTTTAATGGTGACATCATGCATAATCGATTCCTCAGTATTTAGCGGATTCAGGGAGAATTGAATATGGTCGCCTTCACGCCGAAATCGAGCGGGAGGCATACCAAATGATTCACTGAACGCACGAGTAAAACTCTGCACTGAGGTGTACTTCGCCTGTTTTGCGACGTCTTCGATTGAAAGATCGGAGTTGATCAGCGTATCGGAGGCGTTATGAAGCCGGATCCTTTTAATGGTGTCTGACAAGCTACTGCCATAAATGCCACGGTACACGCGATGCAGGTGATAAGGGGATATCAGAGCAACGTCAGCCAAGGTTGCCATATCAAGATCGTCATTGATGTGTTCATAGATGTAATCAAACAAGACATCGATTCGCTTACGATAATGCTCGGCGGTTGATTGACGCATAGTGTTCTCCTCCTCGTTCAGCCTGTTCAACCTAGCATTGGTCGTTTTAGCAAATCTTGCGGATTTTCCCGAGGCGTTTGGATGATGTGTTTCTAAAAGTATTGGGTTGAGAGTAACTTTTGACCATCTTTTGCGCGCTTTTTCACCGATTGGTGCTTACTGCAAATTGTCTGGATAATCCCTTTTTTCTTAAGGGCGTTTATCACATCGCACGACATCGGATTTTTCATTTTGCCTTCCTTATGGCACGTTGGATTGGTGCTTGTTGCGAGGAGAGGGAACGATGAAAAATAGTATTCCGCTAATTATTGGTCTGTCCATTACGGGTCTTTCGGTTGGGTATATGGTTGGTGGGTCAGCAACGCCTGTGGTGAGTATTGTGATCCCTTTGATATTTGGTTTGGTGGTCACAGGTTTTGGATTGTTACAGCCTTACAAAGCACTGAAAGATTTGCCAGAAGGTATTGCGGGCAACCAAGAACTTGCGGCGACGTTGATTGATAAAATGGAACAGAACGCGGCCAGTGTTAAGCGAACGCTAGGCACGACGCTTATTTTCTTTTCTCTGTTCTATTTAATTGGCACCCTTGTTGGAACAACCGCGCGAACTCAGCAATGGTTTGCTCCACCTAAAGAACCAACGTTTCCATGGAAGACAGAAGCCCCCAAGAATATTAAAGTCGCGTTAGATTGGATAACGCTTCAGTCCAGCCTGAAAAGCTTGGGATATAGTGATGAGCAAATTGAGCAGTTGTATACAATACAATTGCATGAGTTGGAAAGTGCAAGGAATGACGCCGAGACGGCAGCCAAAACGCATACTGACCTTATGAAAAAACTCATCGCCTTGTTGGAGAAAAAGCAGTCGGCAACGACAGGTGCGAAGAGCGGGGCGGACAGTAATGGTAGTGCAGAACTAGTGGCTGAGTTCATGTCTTATCAATTAAAAACGGATTCGTCAGATCCATTCAAATACAAACTTCCTAATTTAGACGGTTGGGTAAGGCCAAAATCAATCTCAGATGGCAACGTTATGCCCCCTCAATATTTGACACAAGACTTCCAGCATAATTTGCAAAGCTTACCTGCTCAATAAAGCGCCAATTGGCGACCTAATCCTGAACGCTATTTCTAAGCTTGGGCGTCCAGACTGTGGTTGAAAAAGAGATTCAGGCACAACGAAAGCAGTGGAGATCAGCCAGTTTTTTTAAGGCTCGCGCGGTTAAAGTGTGAGCTCTTTTTGCGCGCTTTTTCACCACTTTGTTTTTACTGCAAATTGTCTGCATTTAGCTTTTGTTTTTTAACCTTTCTTGCCCCATCATGACCGCAATTTTGGCCGACATACACCGTGGAGCTGTCGTGAAATCGGGCTTAGAAATTCAGTTACGTGATGCATTTGATACGTTTTTTAATACGATAAAAACAACGCACGAGAAGTACTTTGACACGTCAGTTCGTCTCGTCTCTTTCGATGAGTGGCGTTACCTTGAAATTCTAATGTGCTCTGACGCACAAGCCGATGTCGGCTCAGAGAAATGGGTAGCACTGTCAAATGAAGATAAAGATGCGCCAGAGAAAAAGCATTTTTATTGTGAGCCAACGACAAGCCATGTTTGGGCGATAAATGCTGCGGGTAAAGGTCGTCGAGTGAGACTAGACCTTAGCAGTGGTCCCGAGAAAATGGTGATTTTAGACCAGAGCGCATTCATTGATAATGTGATTTGGGACGCGCAGACAGGCGAGTGCTGTCGCGGCGTATTGCCAGTAAGCAAAATGGTGCTGGATATGGGAGGCGAGGAGCAAACCTTCTCTATTTGTGGCGTGCCAGATGAAGAAAATCGTTTAGAAATCTGGGTGGACAATATTGAAAAGCTTGGCCAAAAGGCGACGCATTACATTAATGACGTGCGGCATCAGCTGGAACAAGCCTGTCAGCCCTACAAACATAACAAAGCACCGGTAACGGAAATGAGCATGTTAAACGACGTGCCATTTTTAGAGTATATCGCTAAACATGATGACGACGACGTGTGCTTACAACAGTTTCCCTTTCTCTCATGGATGGTCTTCGGGAAGGTAAGAAGAGAAATTGCAGCGTATCGCTACACCGTGCAGAAAACGGTGAAAGAATCGGTATCAGTGAAGCGCGTCATGATGTTTGCGGTGCCTAGTGCAGTACTGCTGTCTATTTTGTTGCTGACCGTTTTAAACCTGCTTCCTCATGATGGCGCATTGGCGAGCATTGGTTCTCTTGTTTTCGTTCCCTTTGACGCATTCATGTCCTTGAAGCAGTTCATCCTTCAACACTATTTCTCGCTGTGGGGGAATGCTAAATACGCATTTTTCTCGCTGTTGGTTGCTGTAAATGTGCTTTATTACGGCGTAAATTTTTGCGCGAGCAAAAGCAAGTCGAAAGGTATGCTGTTTCCTACGGTTGCCAAATTGACTTACCTCTGTTTCGTGGCCGTATTCTTGCTCGATGTACTCTTGTTAGGTGTTGGTGCTATTAACCAAAATGTCTTGGCTTCCACGCTTGGAATTGCCATGTATATCCTACCTTTCACGGTTTACGCGAGCTTTACGTATTTGAAGAAAAAAGCGGTGACAAAGTATGTGGAACCGCTGAAATCACTGACTTGGCTTTCTATTTAGAAAGCGTTCAGCGAGAACCAACTCAAAGAGGGTGTCGTCACCCTCTTTTTATTTCAGTATGCGTTGCCTTTACCTTCCATCAAACCGTGTTTTCATTTGCTGCAACAGCCAGCTTGATATCGGGCTTAGCGGCTTGTCGCGTCGTTTGACCAGCCCCACTTCCATAACCACGGACTGACCTAGCTGACTGACGGGGTAAATTTTTAAGCTTCCGTCATACCAACTTGAGTTTGCCACATGGTCGGGGATGATTGCCCATCCAAGCCCATGCATCACCAATTCGCTAATGAAAAAATAGCTATCTATATGCCAATAATCGGGGGTGAGTGGTGTGCCTCGCCCTGTGCCTTTTTTATCACAGATCACAAGCTGTCTAAGAGGTTGAAGGTCTTTCAACGTAAGTCGTTTTTTCTTTGCGAGTGGGTGATGAGGGCTGATAACAAGCACATTACTGAGGTGACCGATGGATTCAAACTCCAATGCCGGCGAAAGTTCGCTTTGTCGAAACGTAATGCCAATGTCGGCGCGGCACTCCACTACGGCTGTTGCAATATCGTCGCGAGACCCGTTGGTGACGGTGAGTTTTAACCCAGGGTACTTCTCGGCAATATCTATGATGAATTTATCGAAAGCTTCTATTGAAATTGCTTCATCGCATGTAATCGACAGGGACGTTTCATCGTGATTGGAGACTTTTTCAGCCATGGCCTGCAGGCGTTCGCATTGGTTGAGCACGGCGGTTGCCTCGACCAGCAGTTCTTTCCCGCCGTCGGTCAGCGTGGGGTATTTACCCGAACGATCAAACAGATCAAAGCCTAAATCCACCTCCAGATCAGCAATTGCACTACTGATCCGTGATTGCACCTTACCAAGGCGTCGCCCCGCTGCGGAAAATGACCCGAGCTCAGCCGATACAACAAATGCGCGCAGTTGGTCTAACGTCCAATTCATCAAGCATACTCCCGATAACCAATCTCTAATGAAGATGGATACTAACTTTTTTATATCTTAATTGGGAATATCATTCTCGCATCTTTGTTCCATTGAGTTACGTAAAATGAGTACCATAATTTCCTCACCACCTAAAAACGAATCTGTGTCCCGCACCTTTTGGCGTTATGCGGTTCCATCGGTCGCTGCCATGATTGTCAGCGGCTTTTATCAAGTCATCGATGGCTTTTTTGTCGGTCATTATGTGGGCGTCGATGGTTTGGCAGGTATCAATGTGTCTTGGCCAGTGCTTGGTGTGATCATGGGCTTTGGTATCTTGGTCGGCATGGGCGCGGGCAGTGTTATTTCTATCTACCGTGGCGAGAATAATTCAGAGGGGGTCGGTCTCACACTCAGTACGTCGCTGTGGTTAATGCTGGGGCTGGGCGCAGTATCGAGTACGTTTCTGTATTTTGGAACTGACGCGTTGATGGCGGCACAGAATGCATCAGGCATGCCGCTTCTCCATGCGAAAGACTACCTGAATGTGTTTGTTTTTGGTGCCGTGTTTACCATCGGTGCTGGTGCGTTGCCGTTATTGGTGAGAAACGACAATAGCCCCAACTGGGCCACAGCCCTGACGATTTTGGGAGCTGTCGCTAACATTGTGCTGGATTATTTGTTGATTGGCGTGATGGGCTTAGGTCTAGAAGGTGCTGCGGTTGCCACGGTAATTTCTCAAGCATTGGTGGTCGTTGGTGGGTTGTGTTACTTCCTGTCACGAAAAGCAGAATGTCGCATTCAGCACCTACAGTTTTGTATTAAAAAAGCGATGCACACGGTAGAGCTGGGTTCTTCAACGCTGTTTATGTTCTTGTACTTCAGCTTTGTTATAGCAGTGCACAACTACTTGCTGATGAGCTATGGATCGTCGGTATATGTTGGGGCGTATGCCATATTGGGTTATATCGCTACCATGTATTACCTATTTTCGGAAGGTTTGGCAAACGGCATGCAGCCGCCAGTCAGTTACTACTATGGCGCACGCAGATTTTCGGCAATAAAGGCGACAGTGAAAATTGCATTAGGCGCAATTTTAGTGACTGGATTTGCTGCAGTCGCGTTGCTCAACATTGCGCCTGAACAGATCATCGCGTTGTTTGGCAAAGGCAATACCGAGTTAATTGAAGTTGCTGTTCATGGTGCTAGGCTGCATTTGTTCGCCATGTTCTTAGACGGTTTGTTCTTCGCCGCCTCTGTGTTCTTTATCTCTATAGATAAAGGCGGTAAGGCACTATTCGTTTCGGTCGGCAACATGTTAGTGCAGTTACCATTCTTGTACCTGTTGCCAAAAGTGTGGGGTGTTGATGGCGTGTGGTTAGCCATGCCGATTTCGAATCTCGTGCTGGCACTGGTTGTGATTCCGATGCTGATTTCAGAATTGAAGAAGTTGGAGTGTCATTCACCTTCTGCTGCGGTTCCTGCGCATGCAAGCTAGCAGGTAATCGCGACTCGGCAAGGTCACTTTCCAACAAGGCCAGCATAAACTGCTGGCTTTTCTTATATGATTAAATGTTTCAAGTGTGTTTAACTTTCGTTTCATTTGGATTTTGAATGGTTTTTTAACCCATTCAATGCTCACTTATGATTTTTGTTGCATATCTTATCCACAATAAAATGAATATTTTAACTGTATGTTTTTATGTAAATATTTGTATCCATCCTCATCAGGAAGGCTTAGCGTTTACAGTAATCAATTTTATTTTAGCGTGGTAATGTGAAGTGCTTCGACACTATTGGTTTTCATGGTGTTATTTAATTGTGGTGTGAAACTGATTTAGTACATTCTTTGGCTAACTAAAGTGCTACAAGGATGGAATCATGAAACGCTTTTTAGGAATATCTGCGCTAGTTGCTATTCTGGCCGGTTGTGGTGGCGGAGGTGGCGACAGCGATGGATCTAACTTGGCCGGCGATACAGGCGGACAAATAACGCCGACACAAACAAGCTATTCCATCACCACTGATGGCTCAAACTCAAATTATTGGCTCGACATTCCCCTCAACGTCTCGTTGCCTGATTCCACGCAAGTTATTTATCTATACGTTGGCAGTGATAAAGCTGAGTCAACGAATGTCAGTGAAGTATCTCTCGAACTAATAGGGTCAACACCACATGCTGGGATCGTTTTTGACAGTGTGACAAGTGACTTTTCTGAACTGCTTACCCTTTACTTTTGCTACGACCAAAGTTGCTCCAAGCAAGTGGTAGGGTCACCAGTAGATGTCTACGTTCAGTTTGATGTTTCGACACCGTCTATCAGCAATGCCGTTGATACGTCGGTTGAAGTAACAGCAAGAAAAGATGCGCCAACCAATACGGAATACACCATCGAAATACCAGTGACTGGGGTTAGCCAAAACACGACGACGCTGGTGTCGTTTACGAATCAAGATGGATGGTCGACAACGTTATGTACGTATAACGATGCGAAAGACACCGCCATCTGTAATGTCGAAGAAGACAGCTTCAGTTCCAGAACGGATGCGGAACTGAATGCAGGCCATCGATATACCATGGAGCTTTGCGGTGGACTGGGTTGTGTGGACAGTGTTGCGATTGATGTGAGCTATGTTGCGACGACAATCCCGACAGCGACATACAGTGACGCCAAGAGCGTAAGTCATATATCGAGTTGGCCTAATAAGGTTAAGTACAGCAGTTACTATGATGCAATCGTCGTATTGAGTGATCTTTTTAACAGTCCCGAACTCAACATTGTGCCCGTTGATGGCAGCCCGACGATCACTGTTCCCATCAATAATGAAGAAAACAATGAGACGAGTGACGTCTTTATTGATGAAGCGACGGGTGAAATAACCTTTGTCATCGGTAATGGCGGATATATTGACAAAGACTTCTATGTAACAAGGGTGCAGCCTAACCTTGCTACTCCCGCATCGTCAGTGATTACATCAGTGCCCGTCGCTATTGATGACATTGCAGGAAGTCATATCGCCCTGGTTGGAGATTCGTTATTCATTGAAGACCATCGTCTTGTGTATGAAGTAGATATCACGTCAGGCACGATAGTGCGTCAAGCAAGTTTTGCTAACTCAAGCTATTTGCCGCTGACCATGACGGAGAGTAATGGGAACATATACGTACGTTATGACAACAACGATTTAGGTGATTACAAAGTACTCGTTGAACGTTTTACGGATAACGATCTGACCACGGCTCCGGTTAAAACCTTGGCTTATAGCCCAGTGGACAGAGACAGTTGCAAACGTATGTTTAGCTTTGAAAACGTTCTATACACCAGCTGTGGAGAGCGCATTCCAAACACGACCGAGGCAGCAACGGACTTGGCTGTGCAGGAAACCATTCCCAAGCCAGCGTGGTATACAGAGAACAACAATGCATACCGAGTATTGGTTGGCATTGTTAAGTTAGACAACGGAAACTTCCTATACGCAGAAGAGTCGGAAGAAAGCTGTTACAGCGATTGTCTCATTTATCTTACCGAAGCGACGCCGGATAACGAGGTGGTTGCAGAGTACTTCGCGCCTACGGATCTCGCGCGTTTAAGTGGGCTAATGAAAGCAGACGATGGAAGTGTCTGGTTAGCGGGCCAAAAAGCGGACTACAGTGCTTTCTTAGCTAAGTTGGTACAGCCATAACGGCGAGAAAACGGTGCGTTCAACATTGGACTCCATCTCGATGTCCGAAAAATGAACGAATAAAGATGCAGAAAGGCCCTGTCGCTTATCGATAGGGCCTTTTCTTTTTCCAAACATTGGCAGCGTCATTCACTCTGTAGTTTGAGCGCCAAGCCGCTTCGTTATTCTAGGCGCGTAGACAAGAAAATTAGGCAACGGCATATTTCTTCAATTGGCAACAAAACTGCCATTTATTCGTCATCAAATCAGACGATGATCCCCGCATCTAATTGAAATGGAACTCCATATGAAACCGTCTATTTTGTTTGCAAGCCTTCTTTTAAGCACTTCGACTTTTGCTGCCACGCAGTTTGAACAGATTGATACTTACACGATTAAAGCAAGCCAAGACTACTTGTCAGACATTCCTGCTCAAAACGCAAATGGCACCATTAATGCGATCATTGAAATCCCGACAGGTGACAATGAAAAGTGGGAAGTGAGCAAACGTGATAGCTCAATCATCAATTGGGAATTTAAGAATGGCCAGCCGCGTATCGTGCATTACCTTGGCTACCCGGGTAACTATGGCACCATTCCAAGCACGGCTTTGCCTAAATCGTTAGGCGGTGACGGTGACCCATTGGATATTCTGGTATTAGGTGCAGCAATGGAACGCGGCAGCGTTGCTCCGGTTCGCGTCATTGGCGGCATCAAAATGCTGGATGGCGGCGAGCAGGATGACAAGTTGATTGCGGTACCCGTGGTTGAGCAATCGCCATTCAAAGACATTGAGTCAGTAGAACAACTGCAAGAAGAATACCCGGGTGTCGTTGAGATCGTAAAAACATGGTTTGCGAACTATAAAGGCGCAGATGGCGGCATGAAAGTCGAAGGCGTGATGTCAGGTGAAGAAGCTCAGAAAGTCTTAGAACAAGCCATGAAGCACTTCAAAGCCTAAGACGCTGCACCTCTTAAAATACCTAGCCCGGCATTATCGCTGGGCTTTTTAATATCTATATCATTCCAAGTGGTGACAGTGTCACTTATGAAGGGGTGTTTTCAGCGTTTCCTTTCACACACCTTGCTCCAGAATTGAACAATTCGCCTTGACGATATCTGCCATGCTTGAGCATACCCGAACAAAGTAAGAACCTTTGCTTGCTGACGATATGCCAAGAGCCCCGGTCAGCGACAGCCCGCCTGACAAATTTGCAAAGTATGTTTGTCTGGCTGTTCGCGATCAGCAATTGGCGTATGGTGCAATTACGTTAAATCATACCCCTCGTTGTAAGTGCGAGGATGGGGGAAATCATGACTCCGCAAGAACAAGAACTTATTCAAAAACTGGCTGACAAAATGCGTTCAAACCAAAATAACGCAAAAGACCCAGCCGCCGCGCAGCTCGTTCAAGAGGCAATCGCGTCGCAGCCAGACATTGTTTATCGTCTTACGCAGGTCGCGCTTGCTCAGGAAGTTGCCCTCAAAGAAATGAAAGAGCGTAATGATTACCTGCAACGCAACGCCGAATTCTACAAACAAGAATCAAGCCGAAGCGGTTTGAGCAAAATGTTTGGCGGTGACAGAACGCCACCACCACCGCCTCAACCTGCTTATCGTCCAAGTGCATTTGGCGGTTTCATGCAAACAGCCGCAGGTGTTGCAGCGGGTATGGTTGCGGGTAGCGCGTTGAGTCATCTTTTCTTTGGTGGCGATCATATGTCGTCTCCGGTTGAAGACATCACCAACAATACGATCATCGAAGAGCCTAATGATGCAACGGGCGATCAGCAAGATGCGTCCCAAGACCAAACCGACACCAGCGACTCACAAGCTGATACAGCGAATGCAGGTGGAGACACGGGTGGCAGTTTCCTAGATGGCACCGACAACTACACCCAAGATTATACCGGCGGTGGTTGGAACCAAGGTACAGGGTTTGATGATTCAAACTCAGGCTTTGGTGATTCAGGCTTTGATGATGGCTTTGCCAACAACGACCAAGATGATGATCCAAGCCGCTATGGTGGAGATGACGGTTCATTTGGTGGTGATGACAGTGACTTTGGCGGCTTTGACGACGACAGTAGCTCGTGGTGATCATTTGCTGACTGTTTCTTCACTGAAACTCGAATATAATCAGGGCAGTTAGTCTATCGCGGGGGCGCATGTTAGGAACCCGCGAATTTTCGAGGTAAATACAATGAAAAAAGCCATCACAGCAGTTCTGCTGGTAACTGCCCTTGCGGGTTGTGAAGAAGCAAACAACGCCATTGACCAAGCGCAAGAAGCAGCAAACAAAGCGGTGGATACGATTCAAGAACAAGTGGAATCGGTAGACCTGAGTGAGCTGAACCTCGACCAATTTGGTGATGCCGCAGCGTCAGCGAAAGCACTCGCAGAGTCTGTTGAAGAGGCCATGAATGTGGATTTCAGCAACCCAACTGCGCTCGAAGATGTGAAAGATCACGTATCAAATGCATACAGCTGCTTGGTTGATGCGACCTCTGAATCAACAGCAGAAAAGCTGATGAACAAAGTGATGCAAACCATCACCAACGAAGAAGCACAAACGCTGATTGAAAAGAGCGTTGATATGGCAAAAGAAGCCAAAGAGTGCGTGATGTAACCGTCACTGCGTTTACGAAAAGAAAGCCTGCGAATCTCGCAGGCTTTTTTATGTCTGGGTTATAGTGCCGTTTGCGGCACGCTGCTAGCGCGTAGGCTCCTCGGCATGTTGCGTTGGCAGTGCTTTCTCACTAACTGTGGTATTACCATCGTCACGTCTGGGGTGAGGGATACCCTCATAGCGGATGAGACCTGCTAGCAAAATCAGGGCAGTGGCCATCACATCACGTTGACTCATCGCATCACCCAAAAAGATCCACGCCAATCCCAACGCAAACACTACCTCGCAACTGCTGATCATGGTGGTTTGCTCCATGTCTGCTAATTGTGCGCCGCGGGAAAACAGGTATTGCGGCAAAGCGGCGGACAAAATACCCAATGCCAGAATCAGCCAAAGCTGATCAACGGATGTTGGAATTGATAACGGACTACCGCTGAGCAGTGTGATAGGCACAAGAATCACCATGTGACCCAACAGTGCCGCAAACATACGGGCGGAAGTATCGTGGTTTTTCTCCGGCAGTGAGAACATATTGATGACTAACGCGAACGACATTGGAGCCGCAAGGCAAAGCATCAATTCGTCCCAAGACGCACCAAAATCTTGAGACTCTTGCATAATGCCAACGGCGATAGCAATCAGCATCGCGGCAATCATCCGGTTGCGACTCATTGCTTTATTGAAGCAAAGCCAGCCAATCACAATCGCGAACATTGGGTAGGCGTAGTAGGTGAGGATCACCGCGCTCGGCTCAAGCTTGGTCAGACTCGACATAAAGGCCAACATACCGAGTGCTGAGAGGCCACCTACCGCGATAAAACGCAGAAACTCACCATCCAATACCGGACGTTTTTTCAGTAACAGCAGCATCACGAACGTCGGGATAGCAAAGCGGTACAGTGTGATGGAGTCTGGAGAGAATCCCTGACTCAACAACAACTGTGCCAACAAAGGGTTCGAGCTGAAACCCAATGCCGCTGCCAATACCATCCAAATTCCCATCATGCGTCTCCCTATCATTTTTAAAGAACGACGGGAGAATACTAGCTATGTTTATGTAGAATGATTAATGAATAACTCTATATATACATAAAAGGAATGCATGTGTGAGGTTGGAGATCCGACACTGGCAGTTGCTTGATGCGATGGGGAAATATGGCAGCTTGGGGGCAGCCGCAGACGCAATTGGTGTGACACAACCTGCAATGAGCCATCGCCTTGCGGAGGCTGAGCGCCGTTTGGGGAGTGCGATATTTGAGCGTGAAGGACGACGGCTAAAGCCCACGCCAGCCGGACAAGCGTTGATCCAAACCGCCTCTTCGATTTTGCCTGAGTTATCGCGCGCTGAAGACGAATTTGAGCGCACAGCTGCCAATGCCAGTCACCTAGTGCGAATTGGGATTGCTGAGTATTCCGCTTACCATTGGGTGCCAGGGTTTCTGAAATCGCTGACGTTCAGCCGAGAAAAGCTTCAGATAGATTTTGTCGCCGCCGCCACCCGCGAAGCTGAAGCTACCTTGATAACGGGAAAAACCGACATCATTATTTCTCCCGCGCGTTCTGAGAATCCCGCTCTGGACTGCAAACCTCTGATGGACGATGAACTGGTGCTGGTGACGCACCCCAATCACCCACTCGCCGCCAAGCCGTGGATAGAGGCGCAAGATCTGGTGGATGTTGATTACCTCACATACAGTCTGGATGCGCTGCCTGGCTTTGAATACGAGCGTTTTATCCGACCTTCCGGTATTCGCCTTCCACACATGCAAGTGGTGGAAATGACCGACGCCATCGTAGAAATGATCGCCGTTGATTTGGGCGTGAGTATTCTTTCCCGCTGGGCACTTAAACGCACTATCAGACAATCACTCGTGGCTGCCGTTTCTGTTACCAAGCAAGGGCTGCCTTTAACCTGGTTTATCATCAGCCGGAAAACAGACCGCAAAAACGAGGTCATCAAAACCACCGCTGACGCCCTGCAGCAATGGTTTTCGCTGAATGAAGTTTAGTCTAAGTGTCGGGTTTAAACGTGTCACGCAAAGCGAGCAGGGGACGAATTAAAAGAGGCCAATGAAAGCCCAGACCAAACTGCCATAATCTTCGGTACGGGACGAAAAGAAGCGAGGGTTCAGATATGTCCATCATTAGCCATATCACACTGGGTACCAATGACTACGAAAGGGCATCAGCATTCTATGATGCTGTATTAAAGCCTTTGGGATTGGCCCGCGTTCCCAAGCCACCAGGCAAACCACCGCTTTACGCCAAAGACAATCAAATGCCCTTTCTGTATCTCTACAAGCCGTTCGATGGCAGACCAGCAACGTGGGGCAATGGCACGCACGTCGCGTTTAATGCCGAAAGTCGCGAAGCAGTCGATGAGTTTTATGCAGAAGCACTGGCCAATGGCGGGGCTGATGAAGGTGCACCGGGTTTACGGGTGCATTACGGCCCCAATTACTACGCAGCGTATGTCAGGGACCCAGACGGAAATAAGCTTCAGGCGGTTTGTTACGAATAGAAAATGGCGCGAACGCGCCTTTTCTTTTGGTAATACTAGGTCAATGAGGCGATTAAGAAGGGCAGGGAGCGCAAAATCACTGACACCAACAGTAAAAAACACGCAGAGGGAAGGGAAAGCGTAGCGGGGGACGCTAACTTGGAA
>NZ_JAJUBB010000039.1 GCF_028683135.1 Enterovibrio qingdaonensis | reverse complement strand
GGCGTCTGACGGCACGACCCAAGACATCGTTATCACAATCACAGGGACTGACGATGCCGCTGTGATCACAGGTGATACCACGGGCAATACCACAGACCAAGGCACCACGGTGTCTGGTTCGATCAGCATCAGTGATGCAGATAGCGGTGAAAACCCAACCATCAGCAACACCAGCATTGAAGGGGAATACGGCAGCCTCACGCTGACCGATGGCGATTGGACTTACACGGTCGATCCTGACAAAGCCCAAGTCTTGCCTGATGGCGAATCTGCAAACGACACCTTTACCTTAACGGCGTCTGACGGCTCTACTCACCAAATCACAGTCAATGTTGAAGGTAGCGACCAAGCCGCAGTCGTAACTGGAACCACAACGGGCTCCATCTCAACGGACTCACTCTCCACGATGACCGTTGGTAATGCGTTCATCATGGATGAAAACTTCAACGTAGATTCCGGCGAATTCCATACCTTTAATTTCCCGCCGTCGATCAACTTCAGTAGCGGTGGAGTTAACGTCACTTTCAACGACAACGATACACGTCTTGATGGTGATAACATTCGCAACGAATTCACCAACGACAGCTCACAATCCATTGAACTTAATGGCGTTACTTACCCTGCGAACCTCGACTATACGCTGCAATACTCCGATGCGCAGGGCAACATCTATACCATGGCCATTGTCGATGTTGACACCAACGCCGACGGGAATAACTACAATTCGCTTCCGGATAACGGAAAAGTACTGATCCAGCTCAGCGGTCCTGAAATCACACCGGATACCACGCTAGAGCTCGTCGCAAATTCCTACAATAATATCGACAGTCTAAATTACGAAGACATTGCTGCTCCGGTTACAGTGAGTGGGACCATTGCAATCACGGATATCGACAGCGATGACACTCCCACGTTCACCAACACCACCATTGCCGGTGAATATGGCTCACTCACGCTGACAGACGGCGAGTGGACATACACAGCAGATCGCGGAAAACTCCAATCTCTTGGAGCAGATGACAACGTCCAAGATGTTATTACTCTCACTGCCAGCGACGGCACAACACAAGACATTACCATCAGTCTTTCTGGGACCGATGACGACTCGATTATCGCGGGGGATATCTCAGGCAGTATTACAGAGGATACGGGCGCACAAACTGCTTCTGGAACGATCACAATAACTGACCCCGATAGCGGACAAACGCCAACCATTCCAAATGGCACCTTGGCTGGGGAATACGGCTCTTTAACGCTCGTCGATGGCGCATGGACCTACACCGCTGACAGCACATCCATTCAATCGTTGGCTGACGGCGATACTGCCACCGACACTATCACAGTCACGGCGTCTGACGGCACTACCCAAGACATCGTGATCACCATTACAGGGACTGACGATGCCGCTGTGATCACAGGTGACACGTCGGGCACACTCGATTTAAGCACCGACACCCCCACCAGTAGCGACGCCGTATTCACCCCCGAAACAAATACAAACAATGTAGTTTTCTCTTTGGCAGAGTACGCGACAGATGCGCTTGATGACGCCAGTGAGTCCGACGATAGAACGACTTCAGTGAAAATCACCTCATTGCCTGAAGGTGGCACGCTTTACTTCCTTGATGAAAACAACAACGAGGTAGAAGTCGCGCTTGATCAAACCCTGCCAGACAGCACGCAATTCGTGTTTAAACCTCAATTACCTTCTGCCCTTTATACCGAAACTGATATCACATCTGACTCTCAAACGCAGATCATAGAAAACGGAATAACACTCTCTGGCGTTATCTTTACCGGGGATAAACCTGATGCCAACAGCACGTTAAGCGAAACCACATTGGTGTTTGATGACGCGAATGCTGAAATGGGCGTAGGTATAGGTGCAGACAAGGAAATTAATGCTAACAGCAATGAAGCCCTCGTCGTTGATTTCGGAGAAGCACTCAACATTACTGATGCGAATGTCAGTTTAGGCAGTCTGTGGGGCCACTACGATGCCGATGGCGTGAATGCCACGGTAATAGTGCTCGCAGTAAAAGACGGTGAGGTCGTTGGCGAATATGCGTTTGATGATCTTTATGATGGTTCTGGTGAAGCGGTTATCAATATTACTAACAGCGACGGTTTCGATGAACTGCGCCTTTACGTTGAATCTCCTGAAGTCAGTAACTATGTGGTGCAAGGTGTCGAGGTCATCAATGCACAACCAACTACCTCGCTTACTTATCAAGCCGTAGATTCCGATGGCAACGTATCTCCGGTTTCAAGCATATCGTTAAGTTCAGAGGGTAGTGAGACAACGCCACCAGAGAAACAAACACTGACCGTTACTGGTTCTCTCACCATCACGGATATTGATGAGGGTGAGAACCCAAGCTTCATCAATACAACATTAATTGGCGAATACGGCACGCTGGTACTTGTTGAAGGGAATTGGACCTACACTGTCGACCCCGAAAAAGCACAGCCTCTAGGGCATGGTGTTGAAGATACAGATGTATTCACAGTTACAGCGACGGACGGCACGACACAGAATGTAACCATAACTCTCACTGGCACAAACGACCTTGCTTCGATCACTGGCGACGCCACTGGCACAGTCAGCGATTCAGACGCTTTCACCTCAGGCACGATCACCGTTGTTGACCCAGATACCGGTGACACAACCACCATTGCGAATACCTCTATTGTCGGTGACTACGGTACCTTCTCGCTGACCAATGGCAATTGGACCTACACCGTTGACCCGGCAAAAGCACAGCCACTGCCGGAGGGGCAAACCGAAACAGATACCTTTACCCTCACCGCCTCCGACGGGTCTACCCATGACATCGTGGTCTCTGTTGTAGGTACTGATAATGCCGCTGTTGTTACAGGGACAACGTCCGGCAGCGTTGATGCCGGAGGATTTAAAATTGATGTGGAAGGCGGGAGCAGCATTTCAGCCGATGGCGATGCGGTCTCGTCAGACAGCAATAGTGGCTGGACAACGACCACCACCACCATTGATGGCGTGCCTTATGTAATATCAACGCAATTCAGCGTGAATGGTGTCACCATCATTTCTCGTGTCGAAAACGATGGGTCACTCACAGAGACTGACCGCATCACGTATGACCAATCAGCGGGCACGGTGATCAGCCAATCGCTTGGTGATATTACGTCGCTACTCCAAAGTGAAGGTATCGCACCCAAAGCGCTGGGCAGTGGATTACACCAATCCAACGTGCAAAGCATTGATGGTCAAGAAATCCTCTTCCTGACATCACAAAACAGCGGGTCTATCACGACATGGGAAATTTCCCCTGACGGGCAGTTATCATTGAATGGTGGGCTTTCTCAGTTCGGGCATTCGCAGCCAGGCATACGCGGTGGTATCGTGCGTGAGAGTGTGGTTTTCGAAGCCGAAGATGGCACGGATCTCGTGTACGTCAGCCGTCCTCAGAGTGACACCATCGACATTCTGACTTTTGATGCGGAGACAGGTAGCCTGCAAGAAACCGGAACGTCCATCGCGTCCATCGACGGCGTGTCAGGTATCGATATTATTTCTGTTGATGGAAACGCGTTCGTTGTCGCCAGTGGTAACGGCGGTGTCAGTCTCTACTCGGTAAACAGCGCAGACGGCAACTTGACCCAAGTGGACAGCGAGTCTGTCACCGCAGGTGGCGGCAGTGCGGTTAACTTCTACCAAAATGCAGACGGTACAACCTACGCGATTGTTTCAAGCAGCAGCAGTGGCGAAACGTCTGTCTTTGAGGTGAGCTCTGACGGTTCGCTCTCACTGACCGATACCCACACAGGGGCTGGCGCGTATATGTCAACAGCGGGATACATCGACGGCGTCCCTGTCTTTGTTACCCCAAATGAAACATCTGGCGTTGATCTCTACACCCTATCAAGCGATGGCGATTTGGTTCATCAAGGGCACATTGCCGGTATCGAGAACGACTATACTCCTCCTGTCATTGTTCAAACAGCGGATGGTAGTTACTTCCTTGTTGATGCTGATGGCAACGCCGCGACGGTCAAATTGGACATAGGCACACCTGAAGAGGTTACCGTATCGGGCTCAATTGCCATCTCTGATATCGATGCCGACGACACGCCCTCTTTTGCCAATACCACGGTTGAAGGCCAGTACGGTACCCTCGTTCTGACCGATGGAACATGGACCTACACACTGGATGAAAGCAAGTCTGCAAGCCTTGGGGAAGACCAAACAGCCCTAGACACCATCACGCTGACGGCCTCAGACGGGACGACGCAAGACATTGTTATCACTGTCACCGGAACCGATGCTCGTCCAGTTGTTACCGGCGATACAACGGGCGCAATTACCGAAGATGTGGGCGCACAAACCGCATCGGGTACGCTGACCATCACCGACCCTGACAGTAACCAAGCCCCCACTTTCACCAACTCCACGATCTCTGGAGACTATGGTTCATTGACCATCGCGGCAAATGGCGCATGGACTTACACCGTTGATTCAAACGCGGTGCAATCACTAGCAGAAAATGAAACCGCCCTAGAAGAAATCACAGTGACGGCAAGTGACGGAACAGAGCAGGTGATTAGCATAACGCTAACGGGGACAGACGATGCTGCTGTTATCTCGGGAACAACCTCCGGCAACGTCTCGGAAGGTGATCTCGGTGATGTCATATCAACCAGCGGGACCTTGTCAGTTTCGGATGAGGACAGCACAGTTACGCTTCTGAACAGCACGCAAACTGGGGACTATGGCAGTTTCTCAATGGTCAATGGAGAATGGACGTATACACTCGATAACAGCAAAGCCGATAGCCTGAATGCAGACCAACAAGTGACTGATACTTTTACAGTGACCGCATCTGACGGCACTGAACAGGAAGTCGTTATCAACATCACGGGCTCTGATGATGCGGCCGTCCTATCTGGAGACACCACAAGTACCATCAGCAACTTTACGTCAAACACCTTTAATACAACGCTCAGCCGCGACAGCAATGGAACATGGGATGTGGGAGACGGCGATAGCATGTATCTCAACATCAGTAACGTTCAGACCAGTGCCGCCTACCAAAACAGCGTCGGTTACTATGTGCTCGATGGCAGCGGTAATGTGGTTCGCTCAGCGATTTTGTTCGACAACGCACACAACACCAATGGTACGAGTATCAACATCAACACTGCAGGCGGCGAAAAAGTCGGACTGTTTATGATCCCAAATGGCAATAGCCAAGGGTTTAACAACGGCAGTGTCACCCTAAACTTCTCCGGCAACGGCGTCACAGCAACACAAGGCAGAGCCTCTGGCACGACATTCGTCTCTGAATCATCGAAAAATGGCAGCGGTTTTGATTATGAGCAGAACTCCGGCACGTCATCTCGCTGGGAAGACATTCTCGGTGGCGGCGACAGAGACTTCAACGATGTCACCTTCACAGTGACCGCGAGTCAACAACAAACGCAAGCCGTTACTGCGAGCGGTTCGATCTCGGTGTCCGATGTGGATTCCGCTGATAACCCAACGCTGCCTAACACTACAGTTCAAGGCGAATATGGCACACTGGTGCTTACCAATGGGAATTGGACATACACCTTCGATGACAGCAAAAAGACTCAAATTGACGATGAAACACTAGAAACAATCATCATCACCGACTCAGAAGGAGGCAAGCACGAAATCGTCATTGCGCTCGAAGGTACGGACGATGCTCCCGTTGTAACTGGCGTATTTACAGGTGCAGTCACCGAAGGCGATTACGGTGATAGCGTCACCGTTAGCGGTTCGATTGCGATAAATGACCCGGATGCAGACGACACGCCAGAGTTCTTAAACACAACGATCGAAGGTGAGTACGGCATTCTGACTCTGTCTGATGGGGTGTGGACCTATGAGTTGGATGATGTAAAAGCCGAGGTACTGTCAAGCACAGATCACGTGACAGACTCGATTACATTAACGGCCACTGATGGCACCGTTCAGAATATTAACATTTCAATATCAGGCACCAACGACAACCCATTTGTCGTTGGAACAAACAACGCAGCCATTGTTGCGCCAGATACCGTCACTCAAGAATACGTTGATATCAACAATGCCTTTGTTTTGAATGAAGGCTACACCTATTCGGGTGGTGACATGCAGTATTACGGTAACGAGCCTACGTTCCGCTTTAATGACTCAGGGTCAACCATTCGCTTTTACGACAATGACAATCGTGTTGACGGCGATACGTATAGGAACGAATACTCGCAAGATTCCAACCAAAAAGTCGAGATCAATGGCGTGCTGTACGTCGCCACCTACGACTACCAACTCGATTATCAAGACAGTGCTGGTAATATCTATTCCTTCGCAGTGTTCGATGTGGACTTGGACAGAGATGGCAGCTTCATATACGACGCAAACGAACAAGGTCGTGTAATCGTTCAAATTGATGGCCCTCAGATAACGCCAGGGCTAACCATGGATTACGTGAGAGATACACCAAATCAACCCACATCCATGTCTTATTCGGATTTCACAGACCTCGGCGGAGCATCACTGGAAGCAAGGGGAACGCTGTCGATTGTGGACTTGGATGGAAATGAAAGCCAAGCCACCTTTGCCGATACTACTGTTAACGGGCAATACGGCTCGCTGGCATTGGTTAACGGAAACTGGACATACACCCTAGACCCACGCTCGACCCCGTCACTTGGTGATCATGATACGGTAAACGAAGTTATCACACTGACCGCAACGAATGGCGCGCAAACACAAGTTAACGTGACAATTGGTGGTTCAGAGAGTGCAGTTAGCAACGCTGTATTAGACAGCGTCAGCAACTCACTATCCGATGTTATTGCACTGGATGATATCACCTTCTCTGGCAGCGACAGCAATGACCGAGTGGCAGGCAGCGATACCGCAGATGTACTGCTCGGTAATGCTGGAAACGACATAATCTATGGTAACTCAGGTGCTGACATCATTGATGGAGGCCTAGGTGATGACCTCATATTTGGCGGTGCCGGAAACGACCTGATGGCGGGTGGCAGTGGGTCTGATACCTTTGCTTTCCTGAGTGGAGAACAAGGCTCAGTGAATAACTCCGCCGTTGATCATATCGCAGATTTCGATGTCGCACATGATGCGTTGAATCTTTCAGACCTGCTCAACAACGAAACCGAGGACACGCTCGAAAGCTACCTATCCATCGTCGATGACGGCGAAGGGCACGCGATGTTGAGCATTTCGTCTAACGGCGATGGAAATGTGGACCAACAGGTTGTCTTTGACAACATGAGTGTCGAAGACATGGCCAGTGCCTACAGCGTCGACATCAGCGGCATGACGTCTGAGCAAATCAGCAGTTCAGTCATTGATGCCATGATAATGCAAAGCAAGATGATCATAGATTAACCATACCCTCCCGAAAGGGAGACATAAGAGCCTTGCGCTTTCGTTTGCCGGTCACATTGTAGACCGGCTTTTTTACATTTATTTTGCTTTTACCCACACAAGATGCCGCTATAATCCAGCCACTAAGAATTTTGCGTACAATCTATCGATTGTGCGTTATAGAGCGAAGCCAACAAATGAAACTTAAACACCTTTTTCTCCCTCTTTTTGCCGCCATCGCCCTGACCGCTTGCAGTGATGAGCCTAAGGACACGCCAAAATACACCACACTTGAAACGCCAGTGACCGTGACGAATGTTCCTGCGATCAACGAGATTTTCAGTCTGTCTTGTGGTGGCTGTCGCGCGATGGAAGATGCAATTCCTGCGATTGAACAAGCAGTGGGGGAAAAGGTTGGCAAATCACACGTAACCTTCAACGAAAGCTCAACATTTGCCGCGTTGATTTACTACTCAGCTATCTCGCAAACCAATGGCAACCCGTCAGAAGCATTGGTTAAAGACTTATTTAAGTATGTCCAAGAGCAGCAAACTGAATCCGTAGAAGACAACAAAAAGACACTGTCAGCCTTGTTTGCCAAGTATGGTTTAACAAGCCCTTATGATTTGGATGAGGCGCAACAAGAAAACATGTTTGCGGAAATCGAACGTGCGGATCAAATCACCGTGGAGTCGGGCATCACATCCGTACCAGCGTTTCTGGTTAATGGTAAATACCTTGTTCACACCAATGCGCATGCAAGTGCCGCGGATTTAGCAGATACGCTAAAAACGCTTCTGAATAAAAAGAATTAAACTGAACCACATCCAATGAAAAACGGCACCTTTAAGGTGCCGTTTTTGCTTATCTTAGTCGTTCAAAACCTGCTTTTAGATCTTCAATCAGGTCATCAACATCTTCCAAACCGATATGAACACGAACCAGTGTTCCGGTAAAATCCACGGGGCCCGCTGGGCGAATTGCATTTAGCTCTTCAGGTTGATTTGTCAGGATCAAAGACTCATAGCCACCCCATGAGTACGCCATACTGAAATGAGAGAAGTTATCCAGATAATGGGCAATCTGTGCTTGGGTTAACTTCTCCTTCAGGACAAAAGAAAACAGGCCACAGCTTCCAGAAAAGTCACGTTGATAATTTTCGTGCCCTTTCGCTTCCGGCAAAGCAGGATGATTTACTCTCTCGACTTCAGGACGTTGACTGAGCCATTTTGCTACTGCCAAACCGTTTTCATGATGCTGTTTAAGACGAACGCCCATCGTTCGCAGACCGCGCGCTGCCATATATGCAGTATCGGCATCTACCATTTGCCCCATCAGGTACGAACGCTCTCTCAGTCGCTCCCAACACTTGGCATTGGCTACAGCCGTGCCAATCATTGCATCAGAGTGCCCAACAATGTATTTGGTTCCCGCTTGAATTGAGATGTCGATATCATGCTCAAGAGCCTTAAATAAGACCCCCGCTGCCCATGTATTATCAATCATGATAATAGCTGTAGGATTCGCTGCCCGCACCGCATTTACGATGGCTGGGATATCCGGCACTTCCATCGTAATTGAACTGGGAGCTTCTAAAAAAACCACCGTTGTTTGTGGTGTCATGAGCTTGGCAATATCTGCGCCCATCATGGGATCGTAATATGTCGTCGAGACACCCATGTCGTTTAGGATGGTGTCACAAAATGCTTGTGTCGGCTCGTAGGCACCACCTGTCATCAGAACGTTGTCACCGGTTTTAACAAACGACAAGATGGAATTTGCTATCGCAGCCGCACCACAAGGGTAAAGAACGCACCCAGCCCCACCTTCCAGCTCCGTCATCGCATCTTGAAACGAAAAGTGAGTCAGTGTACCTCGTCGCCCATAAAACAGCTCGCGCTCACCTCGGTGTTTTGTTGCGAATTTTTTTTGCTCAACCGACTCGAAAACAAGTGAAGATGCTCGCTGAATGACGCTGTTTACACCACCTTTGCAGTACTTTTCTTTTCTACCAGCATTTACTAACAAGGTACTGAGTTTATCGGATGACATGAAATTCCTTTTCAAATTAGCCAGAACGTTAAGCGAATCTTTCATAAGTCCGCATCAATTTACGCATGGTACCTTAGCTTTTAGTAAAAAACAGCGAAAGCAAGCCTCTATCTCTAAACATCCGATAGATGTAACCCTGATATCCCAACAAAGAAAATGTTGCCTGTTCGACAAAACCGAACGTCACCGCTCAACTATTGCCTAGGTACGCCTACGCTCGTCATACCCTGTACTATATTTATTGCATTGAAACTAAAAGGGAGATTTGAAATGACTAGCGCAAGAAGCCCAAGAACGAAAACCACTTTTTCATCATCCCTGCTTCTCACCGTTATCGCGTTTGTTTTTTCATTTACGTCCCCTGTATCACTCGCATCGTCTTCAAAACCGCTTGTGTTTGGCGTAGTCCCTCAGCAGTCATCCGCCAAGCTGATCAGAGACTGGAGCCCTGTCATAAGGAAGATCACGAAAATGACGGGCATTCAGATACGCTTTGCAACAGCCCCCAATATTCCCGAGTTTGAGCGACGGCTGGCGCAGGGAATGTACGACATTGCCTACATGAACCCCTATCATTTTACCGTGTTTAATGAATCACCAGGTTATCAAGCGGTTGCACATGCGAAAGACAAGAAAATTAAAGGGATTTTGGTTGTCAGTAAAAACTCTGAAATTGAAGGCCTCAATGATCTACACGGGCAAAATGTGGCGTTTCCAGCACCTGCCGCCTTCGCGGCAACCTTGCTTACTCAGGCCACATTGAAAAATCAAGGAGTCGAATTCACGCCACATTATGTCGGCTCGCACGACTCGTCATATATCAGTGTGTCTGATGGCCTCTTCAGCGCAGGAGGCGGAATTGTACGCACCTTAGGCGCAGCTCCTTCTGAAACAAAGGAAAACTTACGGGTTCTTCACACAACGAAGGGGTATACCCCGCATGCGGTTGCGACACATCCTTCCGTTTCCGATGATGATCGGGCACGTATACAAAATGCGTTTATTGCGCTTTCTCAAAATGATGAGGGAAAAGAGACGTTAAAAGCCCTTAACATTACAGGTTTCCAAGCCGCATCTAACAGTGACTGGGATGATGTCAGAGCATTGAATATTTCGGTTATTAAGCCTAAGTAAATTTGGTTTTTCAGCATGACGTTTCGCCTGAAGACAATTCTTGGTATTGCTTTTATCGAGCTTATATTGCTTGCAATCCTCGTTGCTTCAGGCCTGTCTTGGCTAAAAGATTCCAATGAACGTTTGATCATTGATAACGGCGAATATCTCTCCAACACCTTCGCTATCGCAACACGAGACGCCATTATTTCCACCGACCTTGCGAATTTAAGGGCATTTGCCGATGAAGCAGTCCGGGAAGGTGACATTGTTTACATTCGTATTAAAAACGACCAAGAACAGATTTTGGCCGAAGCCAGCAATATCAGCGCAGAAACCATAAATCCCAATTATTCACAGTCCCCGTCCGAAGCCGACGATGGGATATATGACGTTCAAAGAAACGTCACCATTGATGAGTGGCGTGTCGGGCAAATTGAAGTTGGGCTCGATATTACGTCCTTTAGTCAACTTATTCATCAAGCCCAAAAGTACGGTATTTCTCTTGCTGGCCTTGAAATTGCGCTTGTCGCTCTTTTCTCTTTTGTATTTGGGACCCTTCTGACGCGACAACTCGCCGCTTTGCAAACAGGTGCTGCCTCTATTCAAGAGAATGGTCCTGGTGAAACCATTCCTGTAAAGGGTAAAGACGAAGTTGCGCAGGTTGCGCAAGCGTTTAACGACATGTCCGTCGCACTCTATCATTCCTATCAAGAAATTTCTTACGAAAAAAATCGATTTAAACAACTTGCTGCGCAAAACAAAATGCTGGCCGAGTTGGTTGAACAGTCGCACGAAGGCTATTTAGTCACAGATGCCGAAGGCAGAATTCTACGGACAAACCATGCGATATCCACGTTATTTGGCAAACAAGAAACCAGTTTTAAAAACGTATTTATTCGTGATGTGTTAATTAACGATGATAATGACACAGAAGGGAGCACCGCGATCAGCGAGGCGTTTGAACTTGTACAAACTCGACAATTTAAGACCCAGTATCAGAAAGATGAAGACACTATTCTCTGGTTAGAGGTTTCTATTTCTCCTATTTTATCTGTTGAAAACGTTGCTGATAACTATGCCTTCATCGTCCGAGATGTCAGCGAACGACACGAGTATGAAGTTCAACTGAAAACCGCGCTGGCCAAGGCAAAATCAGCTACAAGAGCGAAGTCAGAGTTTTTGGCCAATATGAGCCATGAAATCCGAACGCCAATGAATGGCATCATCGGCATGTCCGACATTCTGCAAGACACGACACTTAGCGATGAACAACATGAGTATGTTGATATCATCAATTCGTCGTCTTTAAACTTGCTCGCTCTCATCAACGATATTCTCGACTTTTCTAAACTAGAAGCAAACAAAGTCTCCCTAAGTAACGAACCTTTTTGTTTACGTGACTTGATAGAAGAGTCGATGAGTCTCGTCGCCTATGAGGCCCTAAAAAAGGATTTATCCGTCGTTCTGGACTTGCCTCCTGATCTTCCTACTCAACTCCTTGGAGACAAATTCCGCCTTCGTCAAATTTTAAACAATTTACTTGGCAACGCCGTGAAATTCACAGAGCACGGCTATGTGAAAGTGATAGTGACCCATGAAGGAATGACACAAGACCAAATTATTCTGACGCTTGCCATGGAAGACACAGGGATTGGTATTCCGGAAGGGAAAGTCACTCAAATAACTAACGCCTTTGAACAAGCGGATAACTCCTCATCGAGACGTTATGAGGGCACCGGCTTGGGGCTTTCAATCACCAAAAGATTATTGCAGCTGCATGATTCAGAATTAAATATCAGCTCCAAAGAAGGGCAAGGCAGTACGTTTTCCTTCTCGATACGCTTTGACATCACGGGTAAAAATGAGGATACGAAAAATGCGCTGGTTGGCAAGCATATTGCCATTGTCAATGCAGACCCAATGCACCGTTCTATTTTAAGCCGATATTTTGAATATTGGGGATCATCCGTCGAATACCTAACAACACAAACGCAGCTCATAGGAGGCAGTCACTACGATGCTGCCGTTATTCTCTTCTCGCAGTACAATGCGTTTAACGATTTAACACCTTGTCCAAGCGTAGGGATATTGCCGGATCTTAGGCACATCCAACGTGTAAACAATACAGACAATAATTGGCAGTTAATCACTAAGCCTCTGCGTATGCTCCAACTGTTAGCAGCCTTGCGCGTGTTGCTAGACATAAAACAAGAAGTTGCTTATGTCCACCTGACTGAATCTCTCCCTCCTATTTCACCCGCCATAAGCGGGCTAAAAGTCGTGGTGGTCGACGATGTACAATACAACCGGAAGGTACTTCACCAATACCTGAAGGAAATAAGTCGAGATATGACCTTTGTCTCTAATGGTGAGCAAGCCCTTGCATTGTACCGAAGTGAGCCATACGACATTCTCCTCACCGACGTTTCAATGCCAGATATAGATGGTTACGAACTCACCCGTTTGATTCGTGAGTTTGAACATTACCATGGTCTCGACCCAGCCTATATTATCGGGCTGTCCGCTCATGCTGACCTAGACGATACGAAGCTTGCTTTAGAAGCGGGTATGAACGACTACCTTACCAAGCCTATTCATCGCGCATTTTTAATTAAAGCACTTAACGCAGCCGCCACTGCCAGAGCAAACCTCCTCGCCTCAAACAGCTGATAGCTGTAAATTTTCCCTAAAAAGCTCAGCTTGCCCTATTTTCGACTCAGCGAGTTTTTGCTTTGAAGGCGAGTTTTTGCTTTTTCTAAAGCCATTGTTTGCCTCACACTCCAAAATATAACATTAATATATTGATATTATTGAACATTAAACTTGGCTCTCTACTTGCTTTCATTCTCCTCCTATAACTTACGTTGAAGCAGTGAAGTCGAAGCAACGATGACAATTCCAAGCGGTCTGCAATTTACACTCACGGTGGAAGGATTACCGGAAGACACGTTCGCGGTAACAGCATTTTCGGGTAACGCCGCCCTCTCTTCCCTGTTTTCTTTTCAGGTGCAACTCGCCAGTCGTGATGAATCCCTCTCGGCGATGGACACCATGGACCGCAACGTCTGTCTGCGTTTGTGGCAAGACGGGGAAATCCAACAACGCATTCATGGCATTGTTCGCCAGTTCACGGTGGGTGATACGGGGTTTCATCACACGTTTTATACCGTGGAGATAGTCCCTGCCCTTGCCCGCCTTTCTCTTCGTCAGAACAGCCGTATTTTCCAGCACAAAACCGTCCCTGAGATTATCAGCATCCTCTTGCAAGAAATGGGCATTGATGACTATGCCTTTTCAATTTCGGGCAACCCTGAGCCACGCGAGTACTGCGTGCAGTATCGGGAATCAGATTTGGCCTTTGTCGAGCGACTCGCCGCCGAAGAAGGGATGTTCTATGCCTTCTACCACAATGAAAACAGCCACACCGTGCTGTTTACCGATGAGGTACAGACGTTGCCAGTCATGCCTTCGCCTTTGTTGTATAACGTCAACCCCGGTGGTCTCAGTACCACGCCCTTTGTTAGACGTTGGCAAAACATCACCCAAGTAAAACCGTCGTCTGCGCAATTGAAAGATTACAGTTTCAAAAAGCCCGCCTACGGCTTCTTGCATGACGCCACGGGCACAGAGATGGCCTACCAACGCGGTACCTATGAACACTTTGATTACCCCGGCCGCTATAAAGCGGACAGCGCAGGCAAACCCTTTACCCAGTATCGCCTTGAACATTTAAGAAGCGATGCCATCACGGCGACCGCATCGAGCAATGTATTGCCCCTGTACCCCGGACACATCTTCACGCTAGAAGAGCATCCCGAGGAGGCCAACAACCGCAACTGGACTATCGTCAGTACCACCTTTGACGGCACACAACCGCAAGCATTAGAAGAGCATGGCTGCGAAGGCATGACGACTTTCCACAATACCTTCTCGGTCATTCCGGCGCACCGCCCGTGGCGACCAACCCCGCAGACGAAACCTTGTGTGCAAGGGCCCCAAATCGCCATAGTAACGGGCCCTGAGGGCGAAGAGATTTTCTGTGATGAACACGGGCGTGTAAAAGTGCAGTTCCCGTGGGACCGCTATGGCAATAGTGATGATGCCTCAAGCTGTTGGGTCCGTGTTTCCCAAGGCTGGGCGGGCAGCCAATATGGCATGATGGCCATTCCCCGTGTTGGCCATGAAGTGATTGTCTCTTTCTTAGAAGGCGACCCTGACCAACCGATTGTTACAGGCCGT
>NZ_JAJUBB010000038.1 GCF_028683135.1 Enterovibrio qingdaonensis | reverse complement strand
TAGAAGTAGAAGTAGAAGTAGAAGTAGAAGTAGAAGTAGAAGTAGAAGTAGAAGTAGAAAGGTTGTTCTGTAGCGATGTCGACGTCAAGTGTTTGAGAGAAAAAGTCTGAAAAGAAGACACTTTATGAGAAGGCAGATAAATAAAAAGCCAGGCTAAAAGCCTGGCTTCTTATTCGAACGGACCGAGAGATTACTCAGCTGCTTCTTCTGCAGCTGTCTCTGGACGATCTACCAACTCGATGTAAGCCATAGGGGCTTTATCGCCGGCACGTACACCGCATTTCAGAATGCGAGTGTAACCGCCTGCACGAGAGGCAAAACGTGGACCTAGTTCGTTGAACAGCTTCGCTACAACTTCGTCGTTACGAGTGCGAGCGAATGCAAGACGACGGTTAGCAACACTGTCGACCTTTGCTAGGGTAATCAATGGCTCAATTACGCGACGCAGCTCTTTTGCTTTTGGCAAAGTTGTTTTGATAACTTCGTGAGTTACCAGAGAGCTAGCCATGTTGCTGAACATCGCTTTACGATGACTGCTGTTGCGATTGAGTTGACGACCACTCTTACGATGGCGCATGACCTAATCCTTCTAACTAAGTAATCAGAATCTGATTAATCTTCAGCGATTGATGCTGGCGGCCAGTTTTCCAGGCGCATACCCAGAGACAGACCACGTGAAGCCAGCACGTCTTTAATTTCAGTCAAAGACTTTTTACCAAGGTTAGGCGTCTTAAGAAGCTCAACCTCGGTGCGCTGTACCAGATCACCGATGTAGTGGATCGCTTCTGCTTTCAAACAGTTAGCAGAGCGAACAGTTAGTTCAAGATCGTCTACAGGACGCAGTAGGATCGGATCGAACTCTGGCTTCTCTTCTTTCTCTTCAGGAACTCGTACATCACGTAGATCTACGAATGCATCCAGTTGCTCAGCAAGAATTGTTGCTGCGCGACGGATCGCTTCCTCAGGATCAAGCGTACCGTTGGTTTCCATATCGATAACCAGCTTGTCTAGATCCGTACGCTGTTCAACACGTGCTGCTTCTACATTGTAGGCAATACGGTCTACTGGGCTGAACGTTGCATCAACAAGCAGACGGCCGATAGGACGCTCGTCTTCTTCAGTGTGAATACGCGCTGACGCTGGTACGTAGCCGCGACCACGTTCTACCTTGATTCGCATGCTGATTTCAGCGTTAGAATCAGTTAGGTGGCAGATTACGTGCTCTGGGTTCGCAATCTCAACACCACCATCGTGGGTGATGTCGCCTGCAACAACAGGGCCTGCACCAGACTTATTCAGAGTAAGGATTACTTCATCTTTACCCTCAACCTTAACGGCGAGGCCTTTAAGGTTAAGCAGGATTTCCAGGATATCTTCCTGTACGCCCTCTTTGGTGCTGTACTCGTGCAACACGCCATCAATCTCTACTTCAGTCACTGCGCAACCAGGCATAGACGACAGTAGGATGCGACGTAGAGCATTACCTAGGGTGTGACCAAAGCCACGCTCTAGCGGCTCAAGAGTTACTTTTGCGTGCGTCGAGCTTACTTGTTCGATGTCAACTAGACGCGGCTTAAGAAATTCTGTTACAGAACCCTGCATTGTGTCCTCTCTTTAGTTTAGCCTTACTTAGAGTAAAGCTCGACGATCAGGTGTTCGTTGATGTCAGCAGACAAATCTGAACGCTCTGGCAGACGCTTGAAAGTGCCTTCCATTTTGTTGCTGTCTACTTCGATCCAAGTTGGTAGCTCGCGCTGAGCAGCGATTTCAAGTGCTGCTTTAATGCGTGCTTGGTTCTTAGCTTTCTCACGAATGCTAACAACATCGTTCGCAGTTACGTTGAAAGAAGGAACGTTAACCACTTTGCCGTTAACCAGGATCGCTTTGTGGCTTACCAGCTGACGTGCTTCTGCGCGAGTTGCGCCAAAGCCCATGCGGTAAACAACGTTATCCAGACGACCTTCCAGAAGTTGCAGCAGGTTTTCACCTGTGTTGCCTTTCAGGCGTGCAGCTTCTTTATAGTAGTTACGGAATTGTTTTTCCAGAACGCCGTACATACGACGAACTTTTTGCTTCTCACGAAGCTGAACGCCGTACTCAGACAGACGGCCACGACGAGCGCCGTGAACACCTGGGGCGTTATCAATTTTACACTTGGTATCAATCGCGCGTACGCCTGACTTCAGGAACAAGTCAGTACCTTCGCGACGGCTAAGCTTCAGCTTAGGACCCAAATATCTTGCCATGATCTTTCTCCAGAATTCTAAGAAACAGCGTTATACGCGACGTTTCTTAGGTGGACGACAACCGTTATGTGGGATTGGAGTCGCATCAACAATGTTGGTGATACGGAAACCAGCCGCGTTCAGAGCACGAATAGTTGATTCGCGACCTGGACCAGGACCCTTAACCATAACTTCCAGGTTCTTCAGGCCATATTCTTTAGCCATCTCACCACAACGCTCAGCAGCAACCTGTGCAGCGAACGGAGTTGATTTACGAGAACCGCGGAAACCAGAACCACCTGCAGTAGCCCATGCTAGAGCATTACCTTGACGGTCAGTAATGGTTACGATTGTGTTGTTGAAAGACGCATGGATATGCGCGACGCCATCAGCAACTTGCTTGCGTACGCGTTTACGTGCGCGATTTGGTTGTTTAGCCATAGTATTAACCTACCCCGATTATTTCTTGATCGGTTTGCGCGGACCCTTACGGGTACGAGCATTGGTCTTCGTACGCTGGCCACGTAGTGGCAAGCTGCGACGATGACGCAAACCGCGGTAACAACCAAGGTCCATAAGACGCTTGATGTTCATTGAAACTTCACGACGTAGATCACCTTCTACGGTGTACTTGGCAACGCCATCACGCAGTAGATCGATCTGCTCTTCAGTTAGTTCACTGATCTTAATGCTTTCAGCAATACCAGTCTCAGCTAGGATAGCTTTCGAACGGGTTTTACCGATACCGTAGATCGCAGTAAGTGCGATTACAGCATGCTTCTGATCAGGAATGTTAATGCCTGCAATACGGGCCACTATTCACTCCTAGTACTTTTTCAAGAAGAACCGCTGCAGAGCCCGTTCAGGATACGCAGCGGCTATACCACTTCTTTTGCACACACAAAAGGTGGGCTGGCTAATGTAGCCAGCCTGCCTAAATTTTGCAAGAAAAATATTCTGCTATTAGCCTTGGCGCTGCTTGTGCTTTGGCTCACTGCAGATCACGCGAACAACACCGTTGCGCTTGATCACTTTACAGTTACGGCAGATTTTCTTAACGGAAGCACGAACTTTCATTGCTAAACTCCGTAAATGTCAATCTGTTAGCGGCCGTAGCCTTTCAGATTGGCTTTCTTCAACACGGACTCATATTGTTGAGACATCAGATGTGTCTGAACTTGAGCCATAAAGTCCATGATTACTACAACTACGATTAGTAGGGAAGTTCCGCCGAAATAAAAGCGTACGTTCCAAGCAATCATCATGAACTCGGGGATCAGACAGATAAAGGTGATATACAACGCACCCGCAAGGGTTAGTCGAGTCATTACTTTATCTATGTACTTTGCAGTCTGCTCGCCCGGGCGAATACCAGGTACGAATGCACCAGACTTCTTCAGATTGTCTGCCGTCTCACGCGGGTTGAAAACCAACGCCGTGTAGAAGAAACAGAAGAAGATAATCGCTGCTGCATAAAGAATTACATACAGTGGTTGACCTGGGCTCAGTGCCAAAGACACATCAGCAAGCCAGCCAAACTGTTCACTCTGACCAAACCATTGGGCCAAAGTGCCTGGGAACAGGATAATACTTGATGCAAAAATCGCTGGAATTACGCCGGCCATGTTTAATTTCAATGGCAGGTGAGTGCTTTGCGCAGCAAAAACACGACGGCCTTGCTGACGCTTCGCGTAGTTAACGACAATACGACGTTGGCCACGCTCAACAAACACTACGAACGCAATTACTGCGAAAGCAATTACCGCAATCAACAGAAGAAGAAGCACGTGCAATTCACCTTGACGCGCTTGCTCGGCTGTTTGTCCGATAGCGGATGGTAATCCTGCAACGATACCAGCAAAAATAATGATGGAGATACCGTTACCAATTCCACGCTCAGTGATTTGCTCACCTAACCACATCAAGAACATGGTACCAGTGACCAAGCTCACGACAGCGGTAAAGTAGAAACCAAAGCCCGGGTTAACCACAAGGCCTTGGATCATACTTGGCAAGCCCGTCGCGATACCAATCGCTTGGAACGTTGCCAATACCAGCGTACCGTAGCGGGTGTACTGACTAATCTTACGACGGCCAGACTCCCCTTCTTTTTTCAACTCAGCCAAGGCTGGGTGAACTACCGTTAGCAACTGGACAATAATCGATGCCGAAATATACGGCATGATGCCCAGTGCTAGGATAGAGGCACGCTCAAGAGCACCACCAGAGAACATGTTAAACAGTTCAATGATGGTACCTTGTTGCTGTTCGAACAGATCGGCAAGTACAGCAGCGTCAATACCAGGAATCGGCACAAAAGAACCGGCACGGAACACGAGCAACGCACCTACCACAAAGAGTAGACGGCTTTTCAGTTCCGCAAGTCCACCTTTTGCACTTTTTAAATTTTGTCCTGGTTGTTTTGCCATCTGTACCTCGTCCTCGAGCTAATTATTCCTCGATTTTACCGCCAGCAGCTTCGATTGCAGCTTGAGCACCTTTAGTAACGCGAAGACCTTTCACAGTCACTGAGCGAGCAATCTCACCAGACAGTACGATTTTCGCCGTACGGATGTCTTTAGTGATGATGTTTGCTGCTTTCAGTGTCTCAAGGCTTACCACGTCACCTTCGACTTTAGCTAGTTCGCTTAGACGAACTTCTGCTGCAGTCAGGCTCTTGCGAGAAGTAAAACCAAATTTTGGCAGACGCTGTTTCAAAGGCATTTGACCGCCTTCGAAACCTGGGCGTACAGAACCACCTGAACGTGATTTCTGACCTTTGTGACCACGGCCACCAGTTTTGCCCAGGCCTGAACCGATACCACGACCCAAACGCTTCTTAGAAGGCTTAGAACCCGCAGCCGGAGATAGAGTATTCAGACGCATTGTGATTACTCCTCCACTTTAACCATGTAGTAAACTTGATTGATCATGCCGCGTACGCAAGCAGTATCTTCAAGCTCAACAGTGTGGTTGATGCGACGTAGGCCCAAGCCACGCAGTGTAGCTTTATGTTTCGGCAAGCGGCCGATAGAGCTACGAGTCTGTGTTACTTTGATAGTTTTAGCCATGTCGAATTACCCCAGAATTTCGTTTACAGGCAGACCGCGCTTAGCAGCTACCATTTCTGGAGACTTCATACCACCCAGACCATCAATCGTTGCGCGAACAACGTTGATTGGGTTAGTAGAACCGTATGCTTTCGCCAGAACGTTGCGAACACCCGCAACTTCTAGAACCGCACGCATCGCACCACCGGCGATGATACCCGTACCTTCTGAAGCAGGTTGCATGTACACTTTAGAACCAGTGTGGCGACCTTTAACAGCGTGGTGCAGAGTACCGTCGTTCAGCGCAACAGTAACCATGTTACGGCGCGCTTTTTCCATTGATTTTTGGATAGCAGCAGGTACTTCACGGGCTTTACCGTAACCGAAACCTACGCGACCATTGCCATCACCAACTACAGTTAGAGCGGTGAAGCTGAAGATGCGACCACCTTTAACCGTCTTAGATACACGGTTAACAGCAATCAGCTTCTCTTGCAAATCACTTTGTTGTTTATCGTTAGCCATCTTTCCGCCTACCTTAGAATTTCAGACCAGCTTCACGAGCAGCATCTGCTAGTGCAGCCACACGGCCGTGGTATTGGAAACCGGAGCGGTCAAAAGCAACAGTTACGATGCCTTTTTCCAGCGCACGCTCAGCAATAGCTTTACCTACAACTGCAGCAGCGTCTTTATTACCGGTGCCTTTTACTTGCTCACGGATCGCTTTTTCTACGGTAGAAGCAGCTGCGATAACCTCAGAGCCATTAGCCGCGATAACCTGTGCGTACACGTGACGTGGAGTGCGGTGTATCACTAGGCGAGTCGCACCCAGTTCTGCAATCTTGCGACGCGCTCGGGTCGCACGACGGATACGAGCAATTTTCTTATCCATAGTGTTACCTTACTTCTTCTTAGCTTCTTTAGTACGCACAACTTCGTCAGAGTAACGAATACCTTTGCCTTTGTAAGGCTCAGGTTGACGGTATGCGCGGATGTCAGCAGCTACTTGGCCAATCAATTGTTTGTCTGTACCAGTCAGAACAATCTCAGTTTGGCTTGGGCATTCTGCTTTGATGCCTGCAGGCAGGTCGTGCTCAACAGGGTGAGAGAAGCCCAAAGTCAGAGCTACTGCATTACCCTTGATTGCCGCACGGTAACCAACACCTTTCAGAATCAGTTTCTTGGTAAAGCCTTCAGTAACACCAACTACCATGTTGTTTACCAGCGCACGTGCGGTACCTGCTTGAGCGTTAGCTTTCACAATACCTTCACGCGGTGCAAACGTCACAGCGTTGTCTTCTTGGCTTACTACCACTGCATTGTTGATAACACGAGACAATTCGCCTTTGCTACCTTTAACAGTGATTTCCTGACCGTTCAGTTTCACCTCTACGCCGGCAGGAATTACTACGGGTGCTTTTGCAACACGAGACATTTCCTACTCCTTACGCTACGTAGCAGATGATTTCGCCGCCCAGACCCGCTTTGCGAGCTGCACGGTCGGTCATCAAACCTTTAGAAGTTGATACTACAGCAATACCCAGACCAGCCATTACAGAAGGCAGCTCATCTTTTTTCTTATAGATGCGCAGACCTGGACGGCTAACACGTTGGATTTGCTCGATAACTGGGTTGGCTTCGAAGTACTTTAGAGTAACTTCAAGCTCAGGCTTAACTTCGCCAGTAACAGCGTAGTCAGCCACATAACCTTCTGCTTTCAGTAGCTCAGCAATTGCCACTTTCAGCTTTGACGAAGGCATCTTAACAGCAACTTTAGTTGCTGCCTGACCGTTGCGGATGCGGGTCAGCATATCCGAGATCGGATCTTGCATGCTCATAAGTCTTTACTCCCGTGATTCAATTACCAGCTCGCCTTACGCAGACCCGGAATCTCGCCTTTCATGCAAGCTTCACGAACCTTGATTCGGCTTAGACCGAATTTGCGTAGGTAGCCATGTGGACGACCAGTCTGGTTACAGCGGTTACGCTGACGAGACTTAGCAGAATCACGCGGTAGAGCTTGAAGCTTCAGGACTGCATCCCAACGCTCTTCTTCAGACGCGTTAACGTTTTTGATGATAGCTTTAAAAGCAGCGCGCTTTTCAGCGAACTTTGCTACCAGCTTCGCGCGTTTTACTTCGCGCGCTTTCATTGATTGCTTAGCCATTACAGTAACCCTTCACCTTACTTACGGAATGGGAAGTTAAAGGCAGCCAGCAGAGCTTGACCTTCCTCATCAGTCGCCGCTGAGGTCGTGATAGTAATATCAAGACCACGGATACGATCTACTTTGTCGTAGTCGATCTCTGGGAAGATGATTTGCTCACGAACGCCCATGCTATAGTTACCGCGACCGTCGAAAGATTTCGAGCTAACGCCACGGAAGTCACGCACACGTGGTAGAGCGATAGAAATCAAACGCTCCATGAAATCCCACATACGCTCGCCACGCAGGGTTACTTTACAACCAATAGGGTAGCCCTCACGGATCTTGAAGCCAGCAACAGATTTACGTGCTTTAGTGATCAGCGGCTTTTGACCTGTAATTGTAGCCAGGTCAGATGCTGCGTTTTCAAGCAGTTTTTTATCGTTGATCGCTTCGCCCACACCCATGTTCAGGGTGATCTTTTCGATCCTTGGGACTTGCATGATACTCTTGTATTCGAACTTTTCAGCAAGCTCTTTTACAACAGTCTCTTTGTAGTAATCATGCAGTTTCGCCATAGTGTACTACTCCAGAATTACTTAAATAGTTTCGCCATTCGATTTGAAGAAACGAACTTTTTTGCCGTCTTCGAATCGGAAGCCTACACGGTCTGCTTTACCAGTTGCCGCGTTGTAGATAGCCACGTTAGAAACGTCCACTGCAGCTTCTTTTTCTACGATGCCGCCTTGGATGCCCATAGCCGGAACCGGCTTCTGGTGTTTCTTAACTAGGTTGATACCTTCAACGATAACTTTACCAGTTGTCAGAACCTTAGTTACCTTACCTTTCTTGCCTTTATCTTTACCGACAAGAACGATAACTTCGTCGTTACGACGGATTTTAGCTGCCATTTTAACCGCTCCTTACAGAACTTCTGGCGCCAGAGACACAATCTTCATGAACTTATCGCCACGAAGTTCGCGTGTCACAGGGCCAAAGATACGAGTACCGATTGGTTGCTCAGTAGTGTTGTTCAACAGTACGCAAGCATTACGGTCGAAGCGAATGACAGAGCCGTCTGGACGACGAACGCCTTTACGGGTGCGAACTACAACCGCCTTCAGGACATCACCTTTTTTAACTTTACCGCGTGGGATTGCATCCTTAACGGTAACTTTGATGACGTCGCCGATGTGGGCGTAGCGACGGTGTGAACCACCCAGCACCTTAATACACATTACACTGCGAGCGCCGGAGTTATCGGCTGCATCCAGCATACTTTGCATTTGGATCATTGTTAGTGCTCCGCTGTTATTACATCTAGACCCATCTCGGGTCGGGCTGCCTCATTACAAGGGCGGCGAATAATAACACTATTTTTTGAAGATGGGTAGATAAAAAATAAACGGCTCCAAGTCAGGAGCCGCTAGATTTTTTACCGTTGGAAAGCAAACCTTACAGGCGTGCTTTCTCAACTACGCGTACCAGAGTCCAAGACTTAGTCTTAGACAGTGGACGACACTCACGAATCTCAACGGTATCGCCTTGAGCGCATTCGTTGTTTTCGTCGTGTACATGCAGCTTAGTTGTGCGCTTGATGAACTTACCGTAGATTGGGTGTTTCACCTGACGCTCAATAGCAACAACGATAGACTTATCGCCTTTGTCGCTAACTACACGGCCTTGTTGAGTACGGATTTTGTCGCTCATTATGCGTTGCCCTTCTGGTTCAGAACGGTTTTAACACGTGCGATATCGCGACGAACAGTCTTCAGAGTGTGAGTTTGCTGAAGTTGACCAGTAGCCGCTTGCATGCGCAGGTTGAATTGCTCACGCAGCAGACCCAGCAGTTCTTCATTCAGCTGCTCTACGCTCTTTTCGCGAAGTTCTTGTGCTTTCATCACATCACCGCCTTAGTTACGAAAGTGGTTTTGATCGGTAGCTTACGTGCAGCAAGATCAAATGCTTCACGAGCTAGACTTTCAGAAACACCATCCATCTCGTACAGGACTTTACCTGGTTGGATTTGTGCAACCCAGTAGCTCACAGAACCCTTACCTTTACCCTGACGAACTTCCAGAGGTTTGGTAGTGATTGGCTTGTCTGGGAACACGCGGATCCAGATTTGACCCTGACGCTTGATGTGACGAGTCATAGCACGACGTGCAGCTTCGATCTGACGCGCAGTGATACGACCACGACCAACAGCTTTCAGGCCGAAGGTACCGAAGCTTACGTCAGTACCTGCAGCAAGACCGCGGTTACGACCTTTAAAAGTCTTGCGGAACTTAGTACGTTTTGGTTGAAGCATCGATAGACTCCTTACTTACGGCCTTTACGCTGCTTCTTAGGCTTCTCAGCCTGTGGCTCTGCTACTGGCATGCCGCCCAGAACTTCACCTTTGAAGATCCAAACTTTAATACCAATTACACCGTAAGTGGTGTGAGCCGAAGAAGTTGCGTAATCAATGTCAGCGCGAAGTGTGTGCAATGGCACACGACCTTCACGGTACCACTCGGTACGAGCGATTTCAGCACCGCCAAGACGGCCGCTTACTTCCACTTTGATACCCTTAGCACCCAGACGCATTGCGTTCTGAACCGCACGCTTCATAGCGCGACGGAACATAACACGACGCTCTAGCTGAGATGCGATGCTGTCACCAACCAGTTGTGCGTCAAGCTCAGGCTTGCGTACTTCTGAGATGTTGATCTGAGCAGGAACACCTGCCAGCTGAGCAACGCGAGCGCGCAGTTTCTCTACGTCTTCGCCTTTCTTACCGATAACAACACCTGGACGAGCAGTGTGAATAGTCACACGGATGCTCTTCGCAGGACGCTCGATAACGATGCGAGATACAGATGCTTTAGACAGTTCCTTAGTCAGGAACTGACGTACCTTGAAGTCGCCGTCTAGGTTGTCAGCGAAATCTTGGCTGTTAGCAAACCAAGTGGAATTCCAAGGCTTACAGATGCCAAGACGAATACCATTAGGATGTACTTTTTGACCCATTGCTTTCTCTCCTCGTCTCTTAGCGGTCTGCTACAACAACAGTGATGTGGCTAGAACGCTTCAAGATGCGATCGGCACGGCCTTTTGCACGAGGCATGATGCGCTTCATGACTGGGCCTTCGTCAACGAAGATTTTTGCTACAGACAGCTCATCGATGTCTGCGCCTTCGTTATGCTCGGCGTTTGCAATAGCAGACTCCAGGACTTTCTTGATCAGATCAGCAGCTTTTTTGTCGCTGAAAGTCAGAATTTCCAGGGCTTGTGCAACGTTTTTACCGCGCACTTGGTCTGCAACCAAACGTGCTTTCTGAGGCGAGATGCGAGCAAAGCGATGTTTAGCAATAGCTTCCATTTCTTAACCCCTTAGCGCTTCTTAGCTTTCTTATCTGCAGCGTGGCCGCGATAAGTACGTGTTGGTGCAAATTCGCCCAGCTTGTGACCGATCATTTCATCAGTGATGAAAACAGGTACATGCTGACGACCATTATGGACAGCGATGGTCAAACCGATCATCTGAGGGATGATCATTGAACGACGGGACCAAGTCTTAACAGGCTTTTTGTCACCGCTTTCCAACGCTTTCTCTACCTTCTTCAGCAAGTGCAGGTCAATAAATGGACCTTTCTTGAGAGAACGTGGCATGGCGTATCCTCTTTAAAATTACTTGTTACGACGACGTACGATGTACTTGTCGGTACGTTTGTTCTTACGGGTCTTGAAGCCCTTAGTTGGCATACCCCAAGGTGATACTGGGTGACGACCGCCAGATGTACGACCTTCACCACCACCGTGTGGGTGATCCACTGGGTTCATTGCTACACCACGTACGGTAGGACGAACGCCCTTCCAACGAGTTGCACCAGCTTTACCCAGTTCACGCAGCATGTGTTCTGCGTTACCAACTTCACCGATGGTCGCACGACCTTCAGAAAGAACCTTACGCATTTCGCCAGAACGCAGACGGATAGTCACGTATGCGCCATCGCGAGCAACGATTTGTGCGTATGCACCAGCTGAACGAGCCAACTGTGCACCTTTACCAGGCTTCAGTTCAACGTTGTGAACTGTAGAACCTACTGGGATGTTGCGCATTGGTAGGCTGTTACCTACTTTGATCGCAGCATCTGAACCAGATTGAATCTGGTCGCCAGCTTTCAGGCCTTTAGGTGCAATGATGTAACGACGCTCACCGTCTGCGTACAGAACCAGTGCGATATTCGCGCTACGGTTTGGATCGTATTCCAGGCGCTCAACTTTCGCTGGGATGCCGTCTTTAGTACGTTTGAAGTCAATCAAACGGTAGTGTTGCTTATGACCACCACCGATGTGACGTACTGTGATACGACCGTTGTTATTACGACCGCCAGACTTCTGGTTTTTCTCCAGAAGAGGTGCGTAAGGCTTACCTTTGTACAGGTCAGCGTTAACAACTTTAACTAGGTGACGACGACCCGGTGAAGTAGGCTTACATTTAACAATTGCCATTTTATTTTACTCCTCCGTCTTACTCAGCGCCGCCAGCGAAGTCGATGTCTTGACCTTCTTTCAAGATTACATACGCTTTCTTCACGTCTGAACGACGGCCTTGGCGCATACCTTGACGTTTGGTCTTACCCTTAACGATAAGGGTATTTACAGACTTAACTTCAACTTCGAACAGTTTCTCAACTGCTGCTTTGATCTCTTTCTTAGTTGCAGTCATCGCTACTTTGAAAACGATAGTGTTACCGTTTTCAGCAGCCATGGTTGCTTTTTCAGAGATGTGCGGAGCACGCAGAACTTTAAGAATACGCTCTTCAGTGATCATCCCAGCATCTCCTCAACTTGTTTAACTGCAGCTGCAGTCATAACTACTTTGTCGAAAGCGATCAGGCTAACTGGGTCGATGCCTGCTGCATCACGTACGTCAACCTTGTACAGGTTACGTGCCGCAAGGAACAGATTCTCATCAACTTCTGCAGTTACGATCAGAGCTTCTGTCAGCTCAAGCTCTTTCAGCTTGGCGATCAGCTCTTTTGTTTTAGGTGCTTCTACTGAGAAGTTGTCAACAACGATCAGACGATCTTGACGAACTAGCTCAGAAAGGATGCTTTTCAGAGCACCACGGTACATTTTCTTGTTAACTTTCTGGCTGTGGTCCTGAGGACGAGCTGCGAAAGTTACACCACCCGAACGCCACAGTGGGCTACGGATTGTACCTGCACGGGCGCGACCAGTACCCTTCTGACGCCATGGCTTAGCACCGCCACCGGATACGTCTGAACGAGTCTTCTGCGCACGAGTACCTTGACGGGCACCAGCTGCGTATGCAACAACTACTTGGTGAACCAGAGCTTCGTTGAACTCACGCCCGAAGGTAGTGTCGGAAACAGTCAGCGCGTCAGCGCCTTTTACTACCAATTCCATTACTATCTCCTCGACGTTACGCTTTAACGGCTGGTTTAACGATCACGTTGCTGCCAGTCGCACCAGGAACTGCACCTTTGATAAGAAGCAGCTTGCGCTCAGCGTCAACACGTACGATCTCAAGGTTTTGAGTAGTTACCTGCTCAGCACCCATGTGACCTGCCATTTTTTTGCCTTTGAATACGCGACCTGGAGTTTGACATTGGCCAATTGAACCCGGTGCACGGTGAGACAAAGAGTTACCGTGGGTCATATCTTGAGTACGGAAGTTCCAACGCTTAACAGCGCCTTGGAAGCCCTTACCTTTAGATGTGCCAGTAACGTCTACTTTCTTAATTTCTGCGAACAGATCTACGTTTAGCTCAGCGCCAACTTCGAACTCTTCACCACTTTCCAGACGGAATTCCCACAGACCACGGCCAGCTTCTACACCTGCTTTCGCAAAGTGACCAGCTTCTGGCTTAGTAACGCGGCTTGCTTTCTTAACGCCTGAAGTTACTTGGATAGCAGAGTAACCATCTACTTCAGGAGTACGTACCTGAGTAACACGGTTAGTTTCTACTTCTACAACGGTTACAGGGATAGAAACGCCTTCTTCAGTGAAGATGCGAGTCATGCCCACTTTACGACCGACTAGACCAATCATTATTAACTCCCCTCTTAACCTAGGCTGATTTGAACATCAACGCCCGCAGCAAGGTCAAGACGCATCAGAGCGTCAACAGTTTTATCTGTTGGCTCAACGATGTCGATCAGGCGCTTGTGAGTACGAATTTCGTACTGGTCACGCGCAGATTTGTTTACGTGCGGAGAGATAAGAACGGTGAAGCGCTCTTTACGAGTTGGTAGTGGGATTGGACCACGTACCTGCGCACCAGTGCGCTTAGCGGTTTCAACGATTTCCGCAGTAGACTGATCGATCAAACGATGATCGAAAGCCTTCAGGCGGATACGGATACGTTGGTTCTGCATTAGACAGAGCTCCAAATTAAAAAATTACACAAACAATATCGCCACTCAACCTTATCAAGATAAGGGAATGCCGATTGATTTATGTGAAACCGTAGTATCAAAATCTGATACATTGTCAGCCATTTAAATATGACTGCGAACATAAGCGGAGTTTACATTACCGACCTCGTTAGGCAGAGCCTACAACAACGGGTCTTCCTCCTGTGCTCATTGGTTCACAACTGCAAACATGAGAGCAAATGTCTCAGGCAGTGGAGCGCATTATACAGATCACAAACTGCTTTGCAAGCCACGTTCAAAAATTAGTCAGGGATTAATTTCTGCCGCTCTGTATCCCTCTGTTTTAGCGGGAATATCAAAAGTCTCTGGTGTTGCGAAACGTTGCGTTTTTTTATAAATCATCGGTAATACCTGCACTCTTTCAAACGCAGTTTCAAATGCAATACCAGTCTATTCTCAGTTCTAAGTGTATTGATTACATCAACCCTATAACGAACAAAGCGGCCAAATAGGCCGCTTTATAAGAATACTTTTACTGTGTTTTTGTCAGAGACTCAACAGGCTTGTTTTAACACCAAGCTTGGAATCGCTACTTCTTGCAAGACTTCTTTTGCTGTACGAACACACTTACCACACTGCGAACCAAGCGGTGTTACCTTACGAATTTCTCGTATGTCTGTTATGCCCTGCTCATAGGCAAGCTTCTTCAACGTTTTTTCCGAAATCCCGTGGCATACGCAAACGTACATTTTCGCTCTCACCTTAAAACCATATAAGGCAAATATAAACGATAATGGTTTGCATTACCAATCCTGTTGGTGATTTTATTTGCAGAATTTCTGTGGCTTTCACTTAAGGGGGAAATGCGATGAGGAGATTAGAGAGAGATGGAGATAAGAAACTAAATACATGTGTAAACAGCAGATATGAAAAAGGACGCCGAAGCGCCCTTTTTCTAGCATTGTGCTATCAAAGCTTAAAATTAAGCGATGATCTTAGCAACAACACCCGCACCTACGGTACGG
>NZ_JAJUBB010000037.1 GCF_028683135.1 Enterovibrio qingdaonensis | reverse complement strand
GAGGAATAAAAAAAGACCGATGGAAACATCGGTCTTTTTCTCTGAGCTTAGTCACCTTATAACCCGACTAACCGTAACTGCTCTTCAATCACGCTTTTAGGTAAAGGAACAAAACCCTCAGCACTCACCAACGCCTGCCCTTGGCGAGACAATATCAACTTAATGAACTCCGCCTCCATGGGCGCAAGTGGCTTGTTCGGCACTTTGTTGACATATACATAGAGGTATCGAGATAACGGATACACACCAGAGATAACGCTGTCCACCGTCGCATAGACATACTTACCGTCAACATCTAACGGCAACATACGTGCACCCGCTGTGCGATAACCGACACCTGCATAACCAATCGCGTTCAGAGAAGAACTGACCGACTGAACGACAGATGCAGACCCTGGTTGCTCATTCACATCAGGGCGGAAGTCACCATCACACAACGCCTCATCTTTGAAGAAACCGTAGGTGCCCGACACGGAGTTTCGTCCAAACAATTGCACATTGCGCTTGGCCCAACTGCCTTCCAAGCCTAGTTGTCCCCATTTCTCCAATCGTTCGTTAGAACCACAACGAAGCGTTTCTGAGAACAACGCATCCACTTGTGTCAGGCTAACACCTTCAATCGGGTTATCTTGATGGACAAAAATCGCCATCGCATCAATAGCCACCCTGATAGCGGTGGGAGGATAGCCGTACTTACGCTCAAACATCTCGATTTCACGCGCACGCATTTTCCGGCTCATGGTACCAAATTGCGTTGTCGCCTCAATCAGTGCGGGAACTGCCGTCGAAGAGCCCGATGTCTGAATCTGTACATTCACGCTAGGGTAGAGTTTCTTGAACAATACGCCCCATTGCGTCACGAGGTTGGCCAGCGTGTCAGAACCGACCGAAGAAAGATTGCCAGAAATATTGTCAACGCGGTGATATAGCGGAAGGTGATCATCAGCATTCGCCGATGATCCCATGGTGAGAATCGCTACAAGGGCAATGACCCGTTTTAGCATGCCAGTCGCTCCGGAAGCGTAAAGGAGAACATACTACCCTCTCCGACCTTACTCTTAATTTCAAGCTCGGACTCATGGTGATTAAGCGCGTGCTTCACAATTGCCAAGCCTAAACCACTGCCCCCAGTTTCTCTTGAGCGCGCCTTATCGACACGGTAGAAACGCTCTGTCAGCCTATCGATATGTTGAGGTGCGATGCCTTCGCCACTGTCGATAACCTCAAGCCTTGGGCCTTTGGCTGTGCGGAACCAGCGAACCCTAATTTTTGCGCTCGGCGGTGTATGTTTTACCGCGTTATATACCAAGTTTGAAATGGCACTACGAAGCTGATCTTCATCGCCCAATACACGCAAAGAATGGTCAATTTCGAACTCAAACTCGTGGGCGAGATTGCCGCTAAGGGTTTGCGCTTCTTTCTCTAACACATCCAGCATGGCAGGTACGTCAACTTTCTGATCAAGCGCGATCTTTACGCTCGCTTCGATTTTTGACAACGTCAGTAACTGCTCAACCAAGCTTTCCATACGCGTTAGCTGCTCAGTCATCACGCCGTGGGCTTTATCCCACATTGGCCCCACCAGCATGTCGGGGTCTTCTGCCATCTCAAGGTAGCCGCGAAGCACCGTCATTGGCGTACGCAGTTCATGCGAAACGTTGGCAAAAAAGTTACGGCGCATGCCTTCAAGCTGTTTAAGTTGGCTGATGTCACGCACCACCATCAGGTATTCACCTTCGGCGTAAGGCATGGTTCGAAACTCAAGGGTTTTCGAAGCGTGCAGCGTTGAGCGCATCTCGAAGGCCTCACCCAGTTCAGCACGGCTCAGGTATTCGATAAATTCCGGCGTACGAATCAGGTTGCCAATGTACTGGCCTGCATCGTCTGGCATGCGGAAACCCAATAAGTCCTGCGCCAGCTTGTTACACCACACAATGGAGCCATCGTGTTCAAACACCACCACGGCATCAGGCAAAGATTCCGCACCGTTTCTAAAACGGCGAATAAGGTTAGCCAGCTCTTTACGGCGGCGACGGTTACGCTTTTGGAGGCGATAAATGCCATTAAATAGCGGCGTCCAGCTACCGGAACCAGAGGGCGGCGTGAGACTGCGCTCTTTCCACAACCAATCAGACAGTTTTAGCTGATGGTAAAAGTTCCAAAGTAAAACGAGGACAGTGGCAAGCAGCAGCAACCATGGTAGTCCACCAAAGAACCAACCTATGAGAAACCAAGGCAGATAAAAAAAAGCCAGCTCTAAAGCCAGCTTCTTCCAAGTGAGTCTTTCGACCATCTATGTCTCCATCATGTCATTCGGTGGCCATCGAATGACAACATGAATAGGAATTCGTCTAATTACGAGCGCGTAGAGAAGCGATAGCCCGCTCCACGAACAGTTTGAACCAGCTTATCATGACCGTCCGCTTCCAGCGCTTTTCTCAAGCGACGAATATGCACGTCTACGGTGCGATCTTCAACATAAACGTTGGTTCCCCAAACGTTATTCAGAAGTTGCTCACGGCTATAAACGCGCTCTTGATGGGTCATAAAAAAGTGCAACATCTTAAACTCGGTCGGTCCCATCTCGAGTGGCTTTTCATTCGCCGTCACACGGTGAGATACCGGATCCAATTTTAAGCCTTGCACATCAATGACATCATCCAATGACGTTGGTGATACTCGACGCATCACGGCTTTCAGTCGAGCCATCAACTCTTTTGGTGAAAAAGGTTTAGTGATGTAATCATCTGCGCCGACTTCTAGTCCGCGAACTTTATCCTCTTCCTCACCACGCGCCGTCAGCATAACTACTGGGATCTGACGGGTTAGTTCGTCACGCTTTAGGTGTTTAATCAAATTGATCCCAGAGCCGCCAGGCAGCATCCAATCCATGAGGATCAATTCAGGGTAAGGCTCGCAGATCATCTCCAGTGCACTGTCATAGTCTTCTGCTTCTACGGCCTGATAGCCTTTTTGTTCCAGCACAAAGCACAGCATTTCGCGAATAGGTGCTTCGTCTTCAACAACTAGAATCCGTCTTACCATTTTTCCATACCCAGTTAACTTATTATTTCTAGTTCGTCATTATGTGATTCTATTATGACATTTTTGTGACCTTTCGCGAGGTTTGCGAATTCCCATGGCCACTGTTGCCTTTTAATCCAGACAGTTAGAGATCAATCATTGACAAGGATATTCACCCTTTTTCAAACACTGGTCCCAATCCTCTATCAACGCCTACATGCGCCTTAGAGGGAAGCTATCTGCATTTAATCTAAACACAAAATGACGGCCACAATGTCACTTTTCGTCTGACGCTAATTGGTCACCTCTGACCACTAAAATTTTTAAAGTCATGCCTGATCAATGCGATAAACGCGTTCCAATTCACTGATCCCAAGTCCGGTTTTCTTCGATACTTTCAGTTGCGTTGGAATTCGCTCTTTCATTGCCTCAATGTGACTGATCACGCCGATCATTTTTCCTGACGCGTTTAGGTTATCAAGCGCATCCAGTGCCACGTCCAGTGTTTCACTGTCCAAGGTACCAAAGCCTTCATCAAGAAAGAGGGAGTCGATACTGGTTTTATGGCTGACAAGATCAGACAAAGCCAGTGCCAATGCTAAGCTCACAAGGAAACTTTCGCCACCTGACAGGGTTTTGGTATCACGCTCAATGTCGCCTTGCCAGGTGTCAAGCACACTCAGTTCTAAGCCTTCACCTTGCTTGCGATTAAGTTGGTAGCGACCATGGATACGATCGAGTTGTTTATTCGCAAGGTACACCAAATTATCCAGCGTCAGGCCCTGTGCGAACTTCCTGAACTTATCACCTTTTTGCGAACCGATGAGAGAGTGCAAGTAGTGTATGTCGTCATACGCTGTACGCAGTCGTTCTATTTCCGCAAACAATGCCTGCTGATCCTCGCGACGTTGTTTGTCCGATGTCAAAGCATGGGTCAACTCACCACTGCGTTTTACCAACTGATGAAGGTGTTCAGCGTGGGCTTCAGCATCCAATGACACCGCTTCCAGAGCAACTGTCTGCCACTCAGTGGCACGTTCATGAGCAAGTACATCGTTAACATGTTGCTTCGCTTTTTCAAGCAACACCTTCGCGCCTTCCAGCGCGTTTTCTAGACCGCGTTTTTCCGCCATCAATTGCTGCTTTTCATCTTCTGGCAACAAGGCAGACTGGAATGCGTCAAGTGCACCAAAAGGCGAAGCAGAAAGACTTTCTTCCCACTGCGCTGATTGGGTATTGAGCTCCGCTGTCAAACTCTCCAGAGCTTGGGTCTGGCTGGTCACTTCTGCCTGAATAGCGCGCAAGTCACCCTGACATTGTTGAGCCACTGATTGCGCGGCCTTGTTAGACCCTTCTGCCTGTTCTGTCTGTCCTGTAACGCGACGCTTTTCTTCATCAATCGACTTATCGCCGAACAAGTCTGCGCGCTTGGCTTTGGCCAACTCAAGCGTCGCTGACAAGGCTTCGATATCAGATTGCAGGGCACTTTGCTGCTCGGCCAATGCGGTCATCTCTTTCACGCTATTGGCAAGCTCAACCTCCTGAAGTGCGACCTCTTTGGCTAAGGTTTCTTTTCGAAGGTTGTTTTGCTCCCATGTGTCAGCATCTTGCTTTCTTGCTTCCAACCAAGTGCTTAGCGCGCTGTTTTCCGGCGGTGTATAACCGCTTTCAGAGATTTGCTGACTTAGTACACTTTGTAGTGTTTCAAGGTAGTCTTGTTTCTGGCTTTTCTCTGCAGTGAGCTTTTGCACTTCACGCTGTTTGCTCTCGATAGAGAGTGACAACAAAGACAATGCCTGTTCGGCTGACGCCAATAACCGCGCAGCGTCATCCCATTGCTGTTTCGATTGTTGCAGTGCTTTATCTTGCGCCTTCAATGATGCCAACATTTGGGTCAACGCATCACGTGCTTGTCGCTGTTCATCGCTGAAAGCAGCGAAAGCGTCTTGCTGATCAATTTTGATGCGCAGATTGACGGAAGATGCCGTGTTAGCCCAGTTATCACTTAATGTCTTATGCTGTTGCTGACTACGGACCAAGTGTTTGTCGAGTTCCTCGATATAACGCTTGCCTGCTTCGAGCTTCATACCGGTTTCTTTACCGATGTTTTCCAGCTCTTTTAATGCCGTTTCTGCCTCGGCTTTTTGCTGCAAGGTGTCAGAAACATTCACTGCCTCACCTGATAATGCAGGATGCTCTGTTGAGCCACAAAGCGGACAAGCTTCGTGCGGCTGAAGTGCCGCGCGGTATTGCGCCAAATGCTCTTCCTGACTAACAAGTTTGGACAGCGCATCAATCAGTTGTTTCTTGTCTTTATATTGCTGACGAAGTGCCGTGACATCTTGCTCTAACGTTTTAGATTGCGCTGTTTGCTCCGCCAATACATGGCGTTTCTCTGCACTGTCTTTTTCGAGCTCCAGCCACTGCTGTTGCCATTGCCCCAATTGCATGTGCGCCGAAAGCTGCGCATTTAACAGCTCTCGCTGCTTATCCAGCGACTCTATACCGCCATTCTCAGTGGCGTTAGCAAACGCTTGTTGCTGCACTTCCCAAGCCTGTTTAGCGTTTTCACTTTGTGTGAACGCCGCTTGTTTCTCTTTATCTGCAGCGACCGCCTTTTCACTGTCAACGTGAAGCGATGAAGTAAGCTCACTCTCTTGTTTTTGCAACGCGGAAATGGCGTTTTGCTCTTGCGCGAGTTGCTGTCCCATCTGTGCCCATTGGCCTAGAAACTGCTTAAGCTGGCCAGCAGATTGGTGCTGAGACAAAAAGGTAGTGACGCTTTCGAATTCGCGATTTTTCGCGTCGAGTTGCTCAGCAATCTTGGCTTGTGATGCTGTCAGTTCACCCTGTTTATTGCTAAGCCCTGCGCGTTGCAAACTCAACTCTTGATGACGTTGCGATTGGTGTTTGATGTCAGTATCCAGCGGTAACACGTGCTCGCTAACAAGTGTTTCAAGCTCACGCTGCTGCGCTTTTACAAGTGCCAGCGCGTCAGAGGTTTTTAACAAGGTTTCGTCTGCTTGAGCACTTTTCTCTGACGTTACTTTCAACGCATCTTGTTTTGTTGCCAAAACCTGGCTCGCCGAGTCCACGCTTTTCAGCGCGGTTTGCCAACGCTCATAAGGTAGTCGTAGTTTTTCCGCGGGCTCACTGTGCTCTAATTTATCCAAACGTGGCTTGGCGTCTTGCCATTTGGTTTCGGCGTCTACTTGTTGCGCTTGGGCTTGTGTTTTCTCTTGGTGACTTTTCTCATGATCCTTCCACCACGCCAAATGCGCGGCTAACTCAGCTTGCTTTTCTCGCTCGCTCTTAAGCGAGGCATCGACGTCAGTCAGTGCACTTTCAAGCTCAGCCAACTCTTCGGCACTGAGAAGCTTTACACCTTTAGCTTCGGCTTCTTTTTGGCTTAATGCCAGCTTTGCGGCAGCAAAATGCTCATGCACTTTTTCCGAAATGCGGCCGTAAATTTCTGTCCCTGTCAGCTCTTCTAGCAACTCTGCGCGTTCGTTTTCTTTTGCATTCAAGAATGCGGCGAACTCACCTTGTGAAAGCATCATAGATTTGGTGAAACGCGAGAAATCGAGACCGGTAATGCGCTCGACTAACTCATTTTTTTGCTTCACTTGAGTAGCAAGCACTTTGTCTGTCTTGGCATCCACCAGCTCCACATCTGCCTGTTGCAAGTTACCGTCCGCTTTTCCTCGAGAACGGCGCATGCTCCAGAATGCTCGATACGGGTGACCTTTAACCTCAAACTCAACTTCGGCAGAACATTCCGCCGTGCCGCGCGTCATGATTTCATTGCTAGATGTCGAGATAAGCCCCAGGCGTGGCGTTTGGTGATATAAGGCCAAACAAATCGCATCTAGCAGCGTGGTTTTACCCGCTCCGGTAGCACCGGTAATCGCAAAAAGGCCATTGTCACAAAACGGCGTTTGGGTGAAATCAATCTTCCACTCGCCTTTTAGCGAGTTCAGGTTTTTAAAGCGAAGGCTCAGAATTTTCATTCGCCCACCTCCACCTGTTCCACTTCGGCAACAATGTTGGCGAACTGGGTTTGAATGCGATCGCGACGCGCCTCTTCGGCTTCACCATCGAAGACTTCTAAAGCAAGGCGCTTTTGGAATACATCATTAGGCGTCAATTCAGACAAGGTCTCTTTGGCCTCTTGCGTCAGTGCTTGAGCTTTTGGCCCACGGGTGCGCTGAAGCTGTAACACTTCCACATTGAGCCCTTCAGTCATCAATTGAATCCGTTGTTGTAAATCAGACAGATAGTCTTGAACGGAGACCTCGATGTGCAACCAAACATCTTTTGGATCATCATGATCTTTATACTGGGAAAGCTGTACATCTATCTCTTCCAAGGACCCTTTTAGGACACCCATAGGCTGAAAGCTCGGAATGCTGATCGGCTCGATGCGAGTTCGCGCCTCACCGTCAAACTCCACCAGCACGACTTGCTTGTTGAACTTGAGCTCATCAAAGCTCAAAGGGATTGGCGAGCCGCTGTAACGGATGTGATCAGACTTCGCGACGATTTGTGGACGATGGATGTGCCCAAGGGCGATGTAATCAGCAGGAGGGAAACCGTCTGCAGCAAAACCATCGAGTGTACCAATGTAGATATCACGTACGGACTTTGACGGACTAACACCCAGAGCGGTCAAATGGCCGGTCGCAATGATCGGCACTTGCCAACCGTTTTCCTGACGCAATTCAACTGCGGCTTGATACAAGTCGTGATAGTGCGCCTTGATGGCATCTCCCAATGCCTGACGTTTTTCAGTGCCCGACTCACCAGCTTGGCTGGTCAGTACATCTCGCGGACGAACGAACGGTACCGCGCACACAATCGCACCTACCGACCCGTCACGGTTATTGAGCACAAGAAGCTGGTCTTGAAGCTCTTCACTGGTGTTCGCCACCACATAGGTATGCAGACAAGCTAGCAAGGACTTGGACTCTTTGAGTGTAGATACCGAGTCATGATTGCCTCCCAATACCACCAGCGAGCAATTGCGCTGGCTGATGGACACCACGAACTGGTTATACATCTCGCGGGCATAGCTTGGCGGCGACCCTGTATCGAAAATATCTCCCGCTACGATGACGGCATCTATCTGGTTGTTGTCTATCTCATCGAGTAGCCAATCCAGAAAAGCCTGATGTTCTTGTTTGCGGCTTTTGGTAAAAAAGTTTTGTCCGAGATGCCAATCTGACGTATGGAGTATTTTCATTGATGCTTGTGCGCTCGTTCTTGTGCTGAGTCCCAAATTGTATCGCAATTGCGGCGACATTCGTCACTGAATGCAATACCATGTGGCCTTTGTCATTACCTGATGGATAACGCCTCGCCATGATTTGGTTCAAGAACATTTTTACCTACCGCCTTACCCGAGACATCGACCTAGACCCTGAACATATGGAAAAGCAACTTTCTGAGTTTCGCTTTACCCCATGTGGCAGTCAGGACATGCAAAAATTCGGCTGGACGACGGCGTTAGGCAAACATGGCGACATGATGACCCACGTCAGCGATGGCAACATTCTTGTTTGTGCTCGTAAAGAAGAAAAAATGCTACCCGCTTCAGTGATCAAAGATTCACTGAATGCGAAGGTTGATGCCATGGAGCGCGAGCAAGGTCGCCCTCTGAAGAAGAAAGAAAAAGACAGCATCAAAGACGATATCGTGATGGATTTGCTCCCGCGTGCATTCAGCCGTACCAGCCAAACCTACGCACTTGTTATGCCTAAAACCGGCCTAATTCTGGTTGATGCAGGCAGTGCAAAGAAAGCCGAAGACATTTTGGCACTGCTACGTAAATCTCTCGGTAGCCTGCCTGTGGTGCCTGTTGAAACCAACAAGCCCGTTGAGCTTGCCATGACGGAGTGGGTTCGCTCTGGTCACGCTCCTAAAGGTGTAACCATTGGAGACGAAGCTGAGCTGAAGGCCATTCTTGAGCAAGGTGGTGTTATCCGCTGTAAGCAGCAAGACCTATCTAGCGATGAGATTCTGGCACACATCGAAGCGGAAAAGCTGGTGACTAAACTCGCGATGAATTGGCAAGACCGTATCGAATTCATGCTGTGTGACGACATGTCGATCAAACGTATCAAGTTCTCTGAAGAGTTACGCGATCAAAACGCAGACATCGACCGTGAAGATATGGCACAACGTTTGGACGCCGACCTTTCGCTGATGTGTGGTGAGTTAGGTGCCTTCTTGCCAAACCTTTACGAAGAACTAGGCGGTATCGACAAAGGCGAATAAGCCTTAAGCGAATAAAAAAACGGAGCCTAATGCTCCGTTTTTTGTCTGCTATTTAAACTGCGCAGCCAACATTTCTTTATCGTATTCTGCGACGGATTTACGGAAACCTGTCATTTCGCCACGCGGTACCGAGGTTGCCATCGGAATTTTTGCCGTCATCGGGTTTACCGCTCTACCACGTATCAATAATTCGTAGTGGATGTGTGGGCCCGTCACTCGCCCACTTTGGCCCGACAGTGCAATCTTCTGCCCACGCGAGACACGCTGGCCTTTCTTCACCAAGATCTTACTGTTATGCAAATAACGTGTGCGATATTGATTACCATGATCAATGACCACGTACTTACCCGCATAAGGGTGGTTACGCACCATGACCACAACACCATCTCCTGTCGACAGCACTGGTGTCCCCGTTCTTACCGCAAAGTCCGTACCATTGTGCGGAGAGATACGTCCCGTCACTGGGTGCTTACGGTGCGGATTAAACCTCGAGCTGATACGTTCTTTATGCGCGGTAGGATAACGCTGGAAAGCACGTTGCAGGCTATCGCCATTCTTATCGTAGTAGTTACCGTCAGTATGTAAATACGCAGTAATAGCACCGCCACGACGCTCAATACGAATTGCCTGAATTTCACGCTGTCCACTTGGTTGCCCATCAACAAACTGCTCTGCGCGAATAACTTCAAACTTATCGCCCGCACGCAAGTCGCGCGAAAAATTCAATTTATCTTTAAGAAGGTTTGTGATTGTGTCGATGTCGTTGTAGCTCAATCCTGCATGGCGCGCAGAAACCGAGAAGCTACCTTCTATATCTCCCACAGAGACAGACTGCACCCAGTTCCCTGGAATATCGATTTCTTGGAACTCAAAGGTATCATCGTCCAAACGTGAATACTGTACCTTTGACGCAATGTTAAATTCGAGCTCGAGTTTTAGCAGTTTTTTTCCACTCGGATCTACCCAAAAACGCAGCACATCACCAGGCTGCAAGGTATCAATACGAAGGTGGTTAAGATCGGTTTCCATCAGCTTCAACAAATCGCCGTAAGGAATACCAAGCTTCATAAATATTTGACTTAGGCTGTCTCCAGACTGAATCGTGTACTTGTAATCAGGAAGGTCAACGACCTCTCCGTCATGCGCGTCAGACATAGCGTTTGACGGCAGCAATGAGCCCGCAATATTGAGAGGGACGATACGGATTGGATCGGTGTGCATCACATTAATTGAGACTGCAACCGTCACTAACGACAACCCCATCAGGCCAAGAACCGATTTCGACAACTTGCTCATCGTCTTGGTTTTCTTTTCATACATCTCTTTCTTGCTCAATGTTGCGTGAGTTTTAAAACTAACATACAGGCGAATTTTGGAGCTCTAATCATCATTTTGTCAAATTATGCACGAATTACCCATAATGTTACCAACACGATGAAGACACCAAATTCTTTGAATGGTTTCCAGAATGGAACTGGCTATGTTAACAAGATCACAGTAAAATCGCCCGCACCTCCGCCTCATTTTTGGATGCGGCCTGACTTACACTCAGAAATAGAAGCAATGACTATGTTTGTACCAGAACTTCTGTCTCCTGCGGGCAGCCTAAAAAACATGCGCTATGCATTTGCATACGGCGCAGACGCAGTATACGCCGGTCAACCACGTTACAGCCTTCGTGTGCGTAACAACGAATTCAACCACGAGAACCTACAAATCGGTATCGATGAAGCCCACGCGCTGGGTAAAAAGTTCTACGTGGTATGTAACATTCAGCCACACAACTCAAAGCTGAAAACCTTCATCCGCGACCTGAAGCCTGTTGTTGATATGGGGCCAGACGCCTTGATCATGTCTGACCCAGGTCTGATCATGATGGTGCGTGAAGCCTTCCCTCACATGGCGATTCACCTGTCTGTACAGGCTAATGCGGTGAACTGGGCGACGGTGAAGTTCTGGCAAACGCAAGGCATTGAGCGCGTGATCTTGTCACGTGAGCTGTCTTTGGAAGAAATCGAAGAAGTTCGCAAAGAAGTCCCAGAGATGGAAATCGAGATCTTCGTTCACGGTGCACTTTGCATGGCTTACTCTGGCCGTTGCCTACTGTCTGGTTACATTAACAAGCGTGACCCTAACCAAGGTACCTGCACCAACGCATGCCGTTGGGAATACAAAACAGAGAAAGCGACTGAAGATGAAACAGGCCAAATCGTTGAGATCCAGCCTGCTGCTTCTGTTCAAATCCAAGACGCAGAAGAACGCCCAGACAACACATTGGGCCTTGGCAAGCCGACTGACGAAGTTGTGCTGCTGAGTGAAACCCACCGCCCAGAAGAAAAAATGGCGGCGTTTGAAGACGAGCACGGCACTTACATCATGAACTCGAAAGACCTGCGCGCTATCCAGCACGTTGACCGTCTGACGAAAATGGGTGTGCACTCTCTAAAAATCGAAGGGCGTACCAAGTCTTTCTACTACTGTGCGCGTACTGCTCAGGTTTATCGCCAAGCGATCGACGATGCAGTTGCAGGTAAACCGTTTGATGAAACCCTGATGACCACGCTGGAAAGCTTGGCGCACCGCGGTTACACCGAGGGTTTCCTTCGCCGTCACAACCACAGCGAATACCAAAACTACGAGTACGGCTACTCTGTGTCTGACAGCCAGCAATTCGTCGGCGAATTCACAGGCAAACGCCGTGGTGATCTGGCTGAAGTTGAAGTGAAGAACAAGTTCGTTGTCGGTGACTCGCTGGAAGTGATGACACCGAAAGGCAACGTGATCTTCACGTTGGAAACCATGGAAAACCGTAAGAGCGAAGTGATTGACGATGCAAAAGGCAACGGCCACTTTGTCTTTATTCCAGTGCCAGAAGACATGGATTTAAACTTCGGTCTGCTGATGCGCAATCTGACAGACGGTGCAAACACGCGTAATCCAAATGCGCCTAAAGCAGTGAGTGCGTAATCAATGGCACTATTGATCACCGAGAAGTGCATTAACTGTGACATGTGTGATCCTGAATGTCCGAATGAAGCAATTACATTTGGCGCAGAGATCTACGAGATTGACCCAAACAAATGCACGGAATGCGTAGGTCACTATGAAAAGCCGACTTGTCAGTCTGTATGCCCAATTACGAACTGCATCATCATCGATCCTGACCACAAGGAAACCAATGATGAGCTACTGGAAAAGTTCGTGAAAATACAGGGGCTCGCATAAAAGAAAAAAGCGCCGAAAGGCGCTTTTTTATTGGGTTAACACTGTGGTGCACTGCGCCGGTTTTATCTTCGCTTTCTTCTTTTTCGTCACCGATGCCGTTTTCTTGTCATCTTCGGGTTTCGGCCGCCAACTGATAAGCTCCGCCCCACAGCCATCTCCTAACGGAGGAGCTTTTTGGTTCACGCAGGATGTGCTCCCTTCAGGGCATCTAAGTCTTACGTGCATGTGGTAATGGTGTCCCCACCATGGCCTTACTTTTTGTAGCCAACTTCTGTCTTCCCAACTCAACCCACATAAGGTTTCTTTAATCACTGGATGGACGAAAATACGTGCCACTTCCGGTTCTGATGCGGCCACTTGGAAAAGAATGGCATGCTCCTTTAGCCAGTTTTCGCGGCGAAGTTTGTAATTCTTCAAATCAACCAAACTGACCGCCGTCTGGTTTTCGGTAGCTGTCTTGGTCAGTGTTTCAGGTGCGAAGCTCAACCAAATATCAGCATCCAACCCCGTTTGGTGACTGGCATGCCCACTCGAAAAATTGCCACCGCGAGGCATCGCGATATCCGCAATCAACAAATCATCCAAACCAAAGGCCTTGGTTTTGGCTCCGAGCTTTGTAAGATACGCAATCATATCAGGGTGACCGTAGTAACGATTTCTCGACGGCCTAATCACCTGAAACCCTTCGCCTTGCAGCGGCAACGCTTCACCGCCACTTAAACAGCCATTTGCGTAGCTGCCAATCGACTGCTCTTGCCCTTCATAAGGGGCTTTGACGCCTTCCCATGGCGAGGCCTGTGCTATCGCCATATACGCACCGAGAAGAAACATGCAGATAAAGAGGATCATCAAAAGGTCTTTTTTCATACGCCCCTCAACGCACAAAGTAATAGCTATATATTAGCTGGCACATTGCCGATGACAGTGACCAAAGAAGGATTGTCACGAGGCAAGATGCGAAACTTTCGGCGGGATCAAAAAGAGAGGCTTTCGCCTCTCTTCAGTTGCATTAGAATGCGTAAGCCACATTGAATCGAATGTCTCGCCCCGGTTCGCGTGTACCCACAGCGATCGTGCTTTGTGAGCCATCGTCATTTCGGTAGATACCGTAGCTCGCGTGATCGCGATAGGCTTTGTCAAACAGGTTTTTCACTGCCAGAGACACCGTCAGATCTTCGTTTGCGAACGGCGTCCACTCACTGTAGATGTCATGCACGGCATAACCCGCTTTTTCGTCGTAGCCATCAGCAACATCGGTCAGGCGTTCAACGTAGCGGCCGACATAACCCACCACTATGCTCTCAGTGATTTGGTAGTTCACATCTGCGACCCAAGTATCACCAATTGCCGTACCAATACCTTTGGTATCATCATTCAGAGACTTACCATCCAACTCTGGACGCGATTGATTGTAGCTAATGCCAGTCGACACGGAATCCCAGTAGTACGCAGCGCGCGTAGTGAAGCCTTTAGTTTCCAAGTCACCAACGTTAGCCAGTTGCTTGCTCTCTTCATCGACAATATCATCAATTTTGGTCACGAAAGCAGTGGCTGACAGGTGTAGGCCGCCTGAAACCCAGGTCGCCCCAGCTTCTGTATTTTCCGCGGTTTCTTCCTTACGTGTCTCAGCGCTCTTTGTGCCATCCAGTTTGAAGATTTCACGCACTTGCGCCCCACGTAGAGCCTGCGCGTAGCCAGCATAAACCTTGAGGTTAGAGGTAATTGCATAATTCACGCTGACATTTGGGCTGAAACCGTCATGGTCAAATTTGTTACCACCAGACTCATCAAGCTTGTAAGAATCGAAGCGTCCGCCTGCACTCAAAAGCAAAGCATCACTAACGTAAAAATCACCTTGAAGATAGACGCCGAAGACTTGGCCTTCATCTTTGTCAGAACCATAAGTCGGGCTCGTTAGATAACCTTCATCGTCACGATACTCAACACCGTAAATGAGCGCGTGCTTACCAAGTGACGTGATATTACGAAGATCTGCACCAAATGATTTGGCCTCCCCCAGATAGTCGCCCCACGGCCCATCAATGTGCTTTAGTGATATCTCTGTGTTGTAGGCGGTTAGTGCGAGGTTCAGCCAGCTAATGTCTTCTGGGTTCAACTCATACTTTGCTGTGAGAGTTTGGCGATCCATTTCCTGATTAATCGGGCTGTTTTTCTTACTCTCAACCCATTGTGGACGGTGATAACGGTAGGCTTCATCTTCACGAGAATCATAGCTCAAAGAGAGTTTCTGTGAGTCCGTGATATTGCCGACCACTTTGAAGTAACCCACTTTGTTTTCTGCACCAGTATGGTCTTGCTTTTCACCATCACCGTCTTCATAGTCATCCAGATCACTATAGGACAAGGTAGCTAGCGCACTGACATTGTCGGTAATTAAGCCATAACCGCTTACGGTGGTCTTATAGCCTTCCGTGTTGCTGTAATAGCCTGCTTTGACAGAGCCACCAAAACGCTCACCCGGCATCAGCATTTCTTCGCCATCTTTTGTTTCAAAGCGAATTGCACCACCCAGCGCGCCCGCCCCGTCAGTTGCGCGTCCTGCACCCGCAATCACCTCAACTTGCTGCAAGATATCTGGCTCGATAGAGATGCTGCCTTGGTGGTGATAAATGTTGCCCGACTGAACCGCACCATCAATGGAGACGTTCAAAAGTGTGTTTTCCAAGCCACGAACATAAATCTTTTGCGAAACACTAGAACCGCCGCCTACTGTCACTTCAGGGTCGGTACGGAAAATATCGTTCAAATCATTCGCCTGACGCTCTTCAAGTTGAGATGTATCGATGGTTACATCGGTTGTGGCGAGTGGATTCCCCGTCACGACAACCGTTTCATGGGCGTTTGCATGATCATCTGCAATTGCGGTTTGGCTGAGAAGTGCTGCACAAATGGCAAGCGTGAGCGGGGATGTGTTAAAGCTACGTCCTTGGTACATTTTACTGCCTTTCCATAATAGTAATGTGAATGATTTGCGTTATTATCTATTACCATATGGTGGTGTAAACGTAATTTACAATTGTTACAACTGATGTGGATTTCTTAAAACATTGATGCTGCTAATATGATTTAATTTACTTACATATAGATAGAAAGGAATTCGCCATTTTTTCAGGAGAAGCGATAGCCTTTTCCGTGAATGGTCTGAAGACGCTCAGTATCCATACCAGCCTCCACCAATTTTTTCCGAATGCGGCTTAAATGCATATCCAAACTTCGATCGTATTTCTGGAACTCTCTTAAAAGTACGGCTTGAGAAAGGTAGCGTTTACTTAGGATCTGGTGTTGTTGAATCACAAGCGTCCATAACAGTTTAAATTGTATTGGAGTGGCGCAAATAAGCTGACCGCCGTAAGTCACTTCTTGCAGCCTCTTGTCCATTCTTAAACTGTCAATCACCAGTTGCAAACGGGTTTCAATGATGGGGAGTTGCTGGGCTCTGCGGATCACTGCACTCACGCGGCACACCACCTCGCTTAACGATTGCTGGCGTGTGACATAATCGTCCGCACCATGCTTAAAACTATTAATGCATTCACGCTGACAATAATACTCTGCCACACAAATGATCGGACTAACCGTCTGCTTTCGAAACTGCTTCAGCTCCATATGCCCATTTAACTCTGACCTTAAAGAAGACAACATCAATAAATCAAACGTTGTACCTCTGAAAATTTGGGCGGCCTCTTTTACTGACTTGCACCATTTAGTGACATAGCCTTTTTCCAACAGCTTCGAAACCAGCCGCTTACCGTACCTTTCATCGGGTTCAATAACCAATAGGGTGCCAATCGATTGGGTTGTCAGTGTATTCATTTCTAAGATGCAGTGTACCCTCAAGCTTAATGATATTAATTATCAATATCACTCCCTCAAGTTAAACTACATATATACATTCACAAGAGTCGGCTCACAATAAAATAGGCTTTTTCATTCGGTAGTATCTACAGAAAAAACTTAGCATTACCTAGTAGACACTCTTCTTAAGGCATCTTGTGGTGTGGCAATGATTTATCGCAGACGAAAGAAAGCCCTGGTATTACAGCGGGCACGCCCAGTGAGGGCTTCTTAATAAGTGGCGGAGCGGATGGGACTCAACGCGTACGGCCAGTGCCGCGACCTAAAGTGCGAAGCACTTTCTGGGTCGCAGATAGCAAAAAACCTCAGTATTTCTGCCGGGACGCGCAGTCTGAGGTTTCTTGTGTTGGGAAAATCACTTTATCGCAAACGAAAGAAAGCCCTGCTATTT
>NZ_JAJUBB010000036.1 GCF_028683135.1 Enterovibrio qingdaonensis | reverse complement strand
CTCGATACGCAATGTCCAACCAATACCTTCCCAATAAACCTTTTCTGCGTCTAAGTCAGCAGCGAGGAGACGGTTCTTCTTCAACCAGTTCTCAGGGAAGCGCAGTGACCATGCATCGTCACATACCGAGAGTACGACGTCAGGGAGTGGCTCACCTGAGCGTTGAACATTCAGTACGCAAGCGAGTCGCAGTGCGCGGATCAATGGGAAAATATGCTTTTGCTTGAACAGCGTAAATTCAGGCATTTCCGCCAGTTTTAGCGTTTTACGGTGAAAGCGCGTTAAGGTTGCTAAAACGGTCTGCTGCTCTTGGTTAAACCCTGGCATATTGGTGTTTTGCAGTATATAAGCAGAGTGTTTGTGGAAACCAGAGTGCGAAATACTCAAACCCACTTCATGAAGCAGCGCAGCCCAGCTTAGCAAAATCGACAGTTCGGCCTTTTTGGGTTTTAACTGAGGCTCTGCCTGAAAGTAAATCATCTCTGCGGTTTGTTGGACATTGTCTGCGTGCTGCTTATCAATGTGATAGCGCTCGGCCAAGTCTGCGGCAGTGCGGCTGCGAATATCACTGTGCTGGAAACGGTCTTCCATTTCATAGAGCAGGCCTTCGCGCAACGCGCCGTCAGAAAAGACCATTTTTTCGATATCCAGTGCCTGAAAAATACCCGAAAGAATGGCAAGACCAGCCGCGAAAACGGGTTTTCTGTCTGGTGATAGCCCTGGTAAGTCGAGCGTGTCGGCCGATTTAAAGGTCAGCACAGTATCGATGAGACCATCCAGACGTTTGCGGGTAATGATCCCATCATCGTGTCCACTGGCAATCAACACTTCACGTATGGCTTTAATAGTGCCAGATGAGCCGACAGCCTCCTCCCAGCCAAAACGCTTGTACTGACGTGAAATACTTTCCAATTTCAGCTCTGCTGCGATTTGCGCGGAGGCAAAACGTTTCAAGGAGATCTGTCCGTCTTTAAAGAAGCGTTCGTTGTAGCTGACGCACCCCATGCGCTTGCTGTTCACGAGAGACGCAGTGAAGTTCTTGCCAATCACAAGCTCTGTGCTGCCGCCACCGATATCGACGACCAACTTACGCCCTTCGCCGGGTTGGGTGTGGCTGACGCCAAGGTAGATTAGGCGTGCTTCCTCTACACCGGGTATCACTTCGATAGGGTAGGGAAAGACATTTCTCGCACGTTGCAGGAATACGTGACTGTTTTTCGCCTCACGCAGTGTAAACGTCGCAGCAACACGGACGTTTTCTTCTGGAAATCCTTGTAGTCGTTCTGCAAACATGCCCAAGCATTCAATACCACGGGTAATGGATGCGTTGTCGAGGTTGAGATGATCATCTAAGCCTGAAGCAAGTCGAACTCGTTGCTTGTGTCGACTGATGATTTGAAGGCCTTGCCCGACCACGCGGGCAACGACCATGTGAAAGCTGTTGGAACCCAGGTCAATCGCGGCGATTTCCCGGGGTTTTTCAGCGTACTTCTCTTCATTCATTTTTCAATTTGTCCGCTAAGCGCCGATTTTCCGTTCTCTCTACTTGTTTAAGGTAATCGTAAATTTCAATTTGCGAACGTATTTTTTTACGATTTCCGCGCTTAACGTATGAATTAGACATCTCTTTGTCGATAACACGCGCTTTGGCACGGTCAGCGAACTGCAGCTCAAGGATATCCATGATCCGCTCTTTCAGGCGCTCATCTTTGATTGGAGTGGCAACTTCGATTCGGTTATCGATGTTGCGGGTCATCCAGTCAGCCGATGAAATATACAGGTCGCGTTCACCGCCATTTTCGAATGCAAATACACGGGGGTGTTCGAGGAAGCGGTCAACGATACTGATAGCCTTAATGTTTTGGCTAATGCCTTTCACGCCCGGTACCAGTGCACACATGCCGCGAATGATCATTCGAATCTTCACGCCCTCACTGCTGGCTTTATACAAAAGATTGACCAGACCTTTATCGACGAGATTGTTGACCTTGAGTGTGATGCCAGCCTTACGTTTGGCCCGCGCGTGTTCAATTTCACGCTCGATTAAACGATTGAGGCGAGAACGTGAATTTCGAGGTGAGACGATAAGGTTATTAAACTTCACTGGCTTGTAAGGGTTTTCGATAAAGTTAAACACCTTACGGACCTCGGACGTTATAGACTTGTCTGCTGTAAACAGCGAAAAGTCCGTATAGATGCGCGCTGTCTTTTCGTGGAAGTTACCGGTACCGATATGGGCGTATTCACGAAGTCCGTCATCTTCTCGGCGAGAGATAAGGCAGAGCTTGGAGTGAATTTTCAGGCCTGGTGTCCCAAATACCACTTTCACGCCCGCATCTGTCAGCACGCGTGCCCATTCGATGTTAGCTTCTTCGTCGAAGCGGGCTTGAAGTTCAACTACAACCGTGACGCGTTTGCCATTATTGGCAGCATCAATCATAGAGTTGATGATGCGGCTGTTCTTCGCGACGCGGTATACGTTGATACGAATACTACGTACCTTGGGGTCGTACGATGCCTGACGCACCAGTTCTGTCATATGTCGGAAAGTGTGGTAAGGGTAGTAGAGCAAGACATCGCGTTCACGAATAGCTTCAAATGCGGTTGGGTGCTGTTTGAAATCCGCGGAGTCAATGGGGGGAAGCGGCGGGTTTTCTAGGTATCTCATCCCGACATTTGGGAAACCGATGAAGTCTTTAAAGTTATGGTAGCGCGCGCCGGGCAGTACACTGTCGTAATCAGAGATCCTCAGCATGGCGAGAATATGTTTCACCATATCTTTTGGCATGTCGCGTTGATAGACAAATCGAACAGGCAGGGCCGTTAGGCGTTGGTCGAGGCTGTCTGACATGTTTTCAAGCAAGCTATGATCGACCTCATTGGTGAGGTCGTACTCAGCGTCTCGAGTCATCTTCATGGCATACGCTTCTGCGCTGTCATAATCAAAGAATCCTCGGAAAATCTCATCCAGACAAAGACGGATGATGTTGTCTAGCAAGATGATAGTTTTGCGACGACGCTTGCCTTTCGGCTCTGGAACCTTGATGAAACGCTCAATTTCATCTGTGGGAATTTCAATTAATGCATAACGGGTAGGCTGTCCTTCTTTTTTCAGCTCTACTGCAAGGTATGAGTAGGCATCTTTAAGGAAGGACAGCAAATCCATATCGTCCGTTAAAATAATCGGAGTGATATGTGGGAGCAGATTGCTGACAAAGTGTTTACGTAGCCAGTTTTGCTGGTAATCAGTGAGCTGTCGTTCATTAACGAGAAAGATATGGCGTCGAGCCATTTCGAGCAAAATGTCGTTGTACAGATGGTCAAAATCTTGATTTAGCTTAAGCACTTTTTCTTGGATTTTTCCAAGCAATACTTTTGCGTTGTCATCGCCACCTTGCTCTTCATTAATAAGAATACGGCGTTTTACGTCCGCAAAACGAACTTGATAGAACTCATCCAGATTACTGGAGAAAATACCGAGAAATCGAACTCGTTCAATGATCGGTACGGTTTTATCTGCCGCTTCTTGAAGTACCCTTTCGTTAAATGACAGCCAACTAAGTTCTTTTTCTACGTAATGTGTATCAGCGCTCATTAATCCCTTTTCCTGCTAAGAAATATCGTTAACATCAAACTCCACAATGAGATCGTCAGATAAGCCTTCTAAAGCTTCCCCAATGGCTTCAAGAGAGAGGTTGTTAGCAACATCCAAATCAAAATCCGCAGTGAAAATCACGCCGCCAGAATTGGCTGCACTCTGCGCATTGGTTTCTAGACTGTTGATGTTTATGCCAAATTTGGCGATCTCTCTCGTTACCTCTTGAATAATGCCTGGACGGTCATTACCTGTAACGGTCAAGGTGTGTGTGGTTGTATCCGGCTCTGGTTGCCGTGCAGCGTCAGCGATAAGAACGTCTAAATTTGGGATGTTGGTCAGTGCTGTTGAAAGCCCTGTTGCATCTTCTTCTTTGATGTCGACTTGAATAATGCCAGCAAACTTGCCTGCGAGTTTACTTAGGCTGCTGGCTTGCCAACTTCCTTGATGTTGGAAAACAGTATCGGAAAGCGTTTCTACAAGACCTGGACGGTCGGTGCCAATCAAAGTAATTACTAACTGCTTCATGGTTGATCCTTAACGTCTACAGCGTGGAGAAACCCCATATTGGAGCTGTCGACAGTCAGTGTCTACCTTCGTATAAAGCAGTGAGTCCGATCTGTGTTTTAAGTCAACGTTAAGAAAGGCTAAATATCTTTTGTTACACTTTTATTTCAGCCGAATAACTCGGGCGGTTTTTCTGTGCTGTCACATTTGTGTCATCAAAAAGAAATATTATGTCTCGCTGAATCGAGTAAAAAGAGGTACCAATGGCAAACGCCAAAAATGCGCTGATGCAAGGAAATCCCCGTCGGCGTTTTACTGACAAGCTAACTCGCCTATCTGTCACCGGGGGCGGTCTTGTTGTGCTATTTGCGTTGCTATTGATTTTTTTCTACCTTGCTTACGTTGTGCTTCCCCTGTTTAAAAGCCCTGATGTGGCGTTCAATAAAGCACTCAACCTAACATTCCAAGAGCAACCAGCCCAAATAGGCGTTGATGAAAACGACCAATTAGGCTTTCGCTATTCTCAATCTGGTGCATTCACGGTTTTTTCGTTAGACGGAAAAGACAATGTGGTGATGCGTCAGCAACTTGCTAACTCTCCGACCAGTTTTTTTGCGCAACATCCTACCGCTGGGATCACCGCTTATGGCCTTTCTGATGGCTCAGTGGTCTTCCACCGCTTGCGATTTATTTCCCATTACACCGATGGAAAGCGCTCATTTACGCCTGATTTAAAGATGATGGGCAGTACGCAACTTTCTTTGGTAAATGCGCCGATTACTCAACTTTCTTTTTCAGACCATGATGACGTGCGGACTATCGCGGGATTGTCCGGTGATCAAATTCATGTGGTGGTTGAGAAAGCCGGTGTAGAGCAGTTGCGTAGCACCATTTATTCCGATCCCGATGCGAAGGTTCTGGTTACGCCAAGTGGGCGTAAGCTGTTCGAATTGGTAGGCAATGAGCTGAATGTGTATACCGTGTCATCGCGCGGGGTTGATCGCCGTGAATCGGTGGATGTGGCATTGGTTACAGGACATAAACCAGTCAGTATGACACTGCTAGCGGGCGGTCACTCATTGTTGGTGCGTCTGGATAACGGTGTCATTGGGCAATGGTTTGATGTGGTTAAATCCAATGAACGAAGCCTGACGCTCGTGCGAAATTTCGCCACATCCAATGGCGACCTGGCTGTTGAAGCGCATCGCAATGTATTTGCTAACCTCGCCGACAGCGGAGTGCTATCGCTATGGCATGTGCCAAGCGAAAGTCGAGACGGCTTTGATTTCCCTCAGTTCGCGGACGCGGTTGACATGATGGCGTTCTCTCCACGTGCTGACAGGTTGCTGATTGAGCAAAGTGGCAAACTGACAGTGTTGACGGTGGACAATCCTCATCCTGATGTCAGTATTCGATCGCTTTGGGGACAAATCTGGTACGAAGGGTACAGTGAGCCGGACTATGTTTGGCAGTCAACGTCAGGCAATGAGAGCTTCGAGGGTAAACTCAGTGCGGTGCCTATCGTATTTGGCACCATTAAAGTCGCTGCATTTTCCTTAATTTTTGCCGTTCCGTTGGCGATTGGAGGTGCGATTTATACCGCTTACTTTATGCCTTCTCGCCTGCGAAAAGTGGTAAAGCCAACCATTGAAATCATGGAGGCGTTGCCTACGGTTATTCTCGGTTTCTTAGCGGGCTTATGGCTGGCACCAATCATTGAGAAAAACCTGCCTGCAGTCTTCTTGATATTTGTGTCGCTCCCCATTTCATTCTTGCTGGTTGCACTGGTGTGGGCCGAGCTACCAAGAACGTGGCGAAGAAAAATCCCCGATGGTGGCCATCTCTTCCTGCTGATCCCGATAATTCTTGGAATAGGGTATTTCGCATTTTCGATAGGCCCTTTCATTGAGCAGCACTACTTGGGAGGAGACAGCCGTGTATTTGTCACGGATGTTTTGGGTGTTAACTTTGACCAACGCAACGCGATCGTTGTTGGCTTGGCCATGGGTTTTGCTGTTATCCCTACCATTTTCACCATCGCTGAAGATGCGATCTTCTCTGTGCCAAGTCACCTAACTAATGGCTCTTTGGCATTAGGTGCAACGCACTGGCAAACCTTAACGCGCGTCGTACTACTGACAGCAAGCCCCGGTATTTTTTCGGCTATCATGATGGGTTTAGGACGTGCAGTCGGCGAAACCATGATTGTTTTGATGGCCACAGGTAATACGCCACTGATGGAGTGGAACCCCTTTGAAGGGCTTCGAACCTTATCTGCGAATATCGCTGTCGAGATGCCAGAGTCAGAAGTGGGTGGTTCGCATTACCGCGTCCTATTCCTGACAGCATTTATCCTGTTTAGCTTTACCTTCTTATTTAACACAGTGGCGGAGTTTGTTCGTCAGCAGCTACGAGATAAATACCGTGCGATGTAAGTTTTCTAGCCTGTCCATTCTTAAGTTATCTATGGAGCGTTGCGATGTTTAAGCGATTAAACCGCAGCTCGCCTTGGGTTTGGATGAGTGCAGGCATGGTAAGCCTTTGTCTCGTTGCTGTATTGGGCGTAATGCTACTGATTGGCTGGAAAGGGTTAGCGTATTTTTGGCCGTCGCCTGTATACGAATTTGACGTGCACACTAAGCACGGTAACGAGCACTTCTACGGCGAAATCTATGACACTGAAACGGTATTGTCTCAGCAACTAATCGAAGCTGGAATTGATTTAAAAGACCCGACGGCCAACGAACACGTACGCCTTCTTATCAAAATTGCCAATCGAGAGCGGGAAGCACACGATTTTATTTCAGTGTTGCAACAGGACATCGTTTCCCAAGTGGCGGCAGAAGACATTGCCGTTGTTGAACGAACGGAAAATGGTGCGTTTTTCGGAATCCCACAAGGGTATATTTCTAACGGAAAAGTGGTTGATGAGACGCTTTTACCTTCTTTCTACGACGAAAAAATTGCGGAAATAACCGAGCGACGCGACGAGCTATCACGCTTTGAACGTATAGATATCGAAAAGGTTAATCACCAGCTTACCAGCCTGAAAACAGAGCGAAATACTTACCTCAAAGCTGATCAGCCAGTGCCTCAGTTCCTTGACGATGAAATTGCGATTTTGGAAAAACGTTATGCAGCGGAAGAACAAACGCTGATGGCGATGCGTTCTGACATGGCTCTAGACAGTCTATTGATGGCCGACAGAGCAGGCTCAACGGTTAGAATTCCGATGAACCATGTCATGGCAATGTGGTATCCAAACGCCATGAGTTGGCATGAGAAATTTACGCATTGGCTGCACCAAATTGGCAAGTTCGTCACCGAAAACCCGAGAGAAGCGAACTCTGAAGGCGGTGTATTTCCTGCGATATTTGGTACGGTGTTGATGGTACTGCTGATGTCGATCATGGTGACGCCGCTGGGGGTTCTGGCTGCCGTCTATCTGCACGAGTATGCAGGAAAGAGCGCATTCACCCGTGTCATTCGTATTGCCGTTGTGAACTTGGCTGGCGTGCCCTCTATTGTTTATGGCGTATTTGGTCTTGGTTTTTTCGTTTATTTTATCGGTGGCAATATCGATGCATTCTTTTATTCAGATACGCTGCCTAACCCAACGTTTGGTACGCCGGGCATTTTGTGGTCTTCGTTGACCTTGGCCATTCTGACCTTACCCGTCGTTATAGTTTCCACGGAAGAGGGCTTGGCGCGTATTCCGTCCTCGGTTCGGCATGGTTCGATGGCGTTGGGGGCAACCCAAGCAGAGACCTTGTGGCGCATCGTGTTGCCAATGGCAAGTCCTGCCATCATGACCGGACTTATCTTGGCGATCGCACGTGCGGCCGGTGAAGTTGCACCTCTTATGCTGGTGGGCGTTGTGAAGGTGGCTCCGAGCTTGCCGCTAGACGGTAACTTTCCGTATCTACATCTCGATAGAAAGTTTATGCATTTGGGTTACCATGTTTATGATGTGGGCTTCCAAAGCCCAAATATTGAATCCGCGAGGCCTTTGGTTTACGCAACGTCATTGTTATTGGTAACCGTTATAGTTAGCTTAAACTTGGCGGCGATTACCATCCGTAACCATTTACGTGAGAAGTACCGTTCACTAGAACAAGATATTTGATCTTAAAGAGGACATGACAGCGAAATGATATCCATTAATGCCAACATCGGATTGCCTGGCCCTGTCGATCTCTCATCACTTCCCGATGAGCAGACTGCGCTGGTTATTCGACATTTAAACCTTCACTACGGCAATACGCAGGCCTTGTTTGATATCAATATGCGTATTCCGAAGGGAAAGGTGACGGCATTTATTGGACCATCAGGTTGTGGGAAGTCGACACTGTTGCGTTGTATTAACCGCATGAATGACCTCGTGGATGGCTGCCGAGTAGATGGTGAAATCACACTCCATGGTACCAATGTGTACGATGAAGATGTCGATGTTCCTTCTTTGCGCCGCCGCGTTGGGATGGTTTTTCAACGTCCCAACCCATTCCCAAAATCTATCTATGAGAATGTCATTTATGGGCTGCGTTTGCAGGGGGTGAAAAACGTTCGGACATTGGATGATGCCGTAGAACGCTCTTTACGCGCCGCTGCGCTTTGGGATGAAGTCAAAGATCGTCTTCATGAAAACGCATTTGGCTTGTCTGGTGGTCAGCAACAACGTTTGGTGATCGCTCGTGCAATAGCAATCGAACCAGAAGTTTTACTGCTTGATGAACCAACGTCTGCACTTGACCCGATCTCGACGCTGACCATTGAAGAGTTGATTAATGATCTGAAACGGAAATATACCGTGGTGATAGTTACGCATAATATGCAGCAGGCAGCGCGTGTTTCAGATCAGACGGCATTTATCAACCTTGGGAAGTTGGTAGAATACGCAGATACAGATACACTGTTTACCACGCCTAAAAACAAGCAAACAGAAGACTATATAACTGGCCGATACGGCTAAGAAAGGATCCCGAAGTAGATGGATAACCAAAACATCAGTCGCCATATATCAGGTCAGTTCAATACTGAACTCGAAGCTATCCGTACTCATGTATTAGCAATGGGAGGGCTGGTTGAGCGTCAGCTAACAGACGCGCTTCGAGCGATGCATTATCAGGATGTCGATCTGGCCAAACACGTCATGCGAGAAGACCACAAGGTTAACTCAATGGAAGTGGCGATTGATGAAGCTTGTACACGCATTATCGCAAAGCGTCAGCCGACTGCGGGTGATTTACGCTTGGTGATGGCTATCATCAAAACCATCACGGACTTAGAACGGATTGGTGATGTCGCTGACAGCATCGCGCGTATGGCGTTAGATAACTTTTCCAACTCTCAGCAACCTTTCTTAGTGTCTTTGGAAAACCTCGGCCAGAAAGCTGCACGTATGTTGCACGACGCGCTGGACGCATTTGCACGTATGGACGTGGATGCCGCGATGAAGGTTTACCACAGTGACGACCATTTAGATAAAGAATACGAAGCGATTATCCGTCAGCTTATGACCTATATGATGGAAGACCCTCGTTCAATTCCGAATGTATTAAAAGTCATGTGGTCTGCTCGCGCGATTGAGCGTGTCGGCGACCGATGCCAGAACATATGCGAATACATTATCTACTTCGTGAAGGGTAAAGATATTCGCCACACCAACAAAGAGCAGCTTGAAAAAATGCTCAAGTAATTGACTGGGGTCGAATGAGAGAAAGCAGCCATTTGGCTGCTTTTTTGTATGAAAAAGCCCCGCAGAGGCGAGGCTTTGGCGTTAAGCAAAATGCTATCTATTGAATAGGCTTGAAGAAATTTGCGCCAGGCTTGTAATCGCCTTTCATCCCAACAAGTGTTCCTTCGTTATTAAACGACAAAACTAACTCTTTCTGTTGAGGTTCTTCATGCCCTGGCTTTAGGTACTGTACGAAGTACCACGTGTTCGGAAAGCCAGACTCGACAAGCATTGGAGGACCAAGTAAGAATGTAACCTGTTCTTTGGTCATGCCAAACTTAAGCTCTTCGACCGCAGTCTGGTCGATGTAATTTCCCTGATTGATATCTATGCGGTATACCAACTTATCTACCAATGAACAGCCTGTCATTGTAGCAAGAACTATGGATGCCGCAGCGATGTGTTTCCAACGCATGACTTCTTACTTCACTTCCAAAATAGGGGGTCGATAATAAACAAGCAATTGAAAGAAGTAAAAACCTCTTCTTTCAACTTGTCAGTTCGACCATGGATTTTGGTAAAAGTTTCTAGCTATAGAGCAAAGATTAAGCAGCGATGAGCAATTCTCTTGCATTCGCGAGTGTATGTTCGGTGATCTCGCTGCCCCCCAATAAGCGCGCCAATTCTTGTATGCGGGCTTGATCATCCAGTGCGACCATACTGGTGGTGGTTGAGCCTTTCTCACTCGCTTTCGCGACAAACATTTGTTGGTGACCACATCCTGCAACCTGAGGTAAGTGGGTTACACACATGACCTGTGTTGATGCTCCTAATTTGCGCAGAAGCTTGCCAACAATTGCGGCTGTTGGGCCGCTGATACCCACATCTACTTCATCGAAGATCAAGCTTGGCGTATCGACTTTCTGAGCGGTGATCACTTGGATAGCCAGTGAAATACGCGACAGTTCACCACCGGAAGCGACACGTCCCAATGCTTGCATTGGTTGCCCGGGGTTGGTTGAAACCAATAGCTCAATACTGTCTACGCCTAGTGGAGAAAGGTGTGTCTCTGGCTGACTGTCCAACGCGATATGGAACTTGCCGTTTTGCATACTAAGCTCATGCATGCTCGCGGAAATCAATTTATCCAATTCTTTTGCGTAGCGTTTACGACTTTTGCTGAGCTTGTCTGCTGCTGCCATGCAGGCTTGAAGTTTGAGTTCGACCTCCGCCTGAAGCTGCTCAATGAGGTTGTCACTGTCATTGAGATTTTCCAGTTCGAGATTTAACGCTTGATGCGCGGCATACAGCTCTTCTGGCGAGACTTGATGTTTACGAGATAGGCGCATGATGGTTGCCATGCGTTCATCCAAATAGTTCAATCGCGCAGGATCCATATCTAAGCGATCCATATACGCTGTGATCTCATGAGAGGTTTCCTGTACTTGAATACAAGCCTCATCAAGCATCTGTTGAAGATCGTTGAATTGACTGTCCATGGATGCCAATTCAGCCAGTTTTTGCTGGGCAAACTGAAGCAGCTGTAGGGCATTATTATCTTCATCTTCACTGAGTGATTGCAGCACGCTTTGGCTACAAATGGCGATATCACCGCAGTTTGATAAGCGTTTATGCTCCTCTTCGAGCTCTGGGTATTCATTTTCACCCAACGCCAATTCATTCAGCTCATTGACCTGATACTCAAGTAATTGTTTTTGGGCTTCAAACGCCTCTTTGCTTTTTTCAAGTTGCTTGAGTTCATTGCGGGCGGCACGCCAATCTTGATAGCGCTGACGCATGGTAACTAAAAGGTGTTGGTGACCAGCATATTGGTCGAGTAGAGTCAGTTGGTAGTCATTTTTCATCAGTAGCTGGTGTGCATGCTGACCATGAATATTAATCAAATGCTGCCCGAGAGATTTTTGTTGAGAAGCGGGAACAGGGCTGCCATTGATAAAAGCGCGAGAGCGACCTTCTTTAGTGATAACACGACGCAGAATACATTCATCTCCATCAGCCAATTCGTTATCTTCTAACCAGCGACGTGCTGCTGGGTTATTTTGAAGATGAAATAGGGCGACGATTTCCGCTTTTTCTTCACCTGGGCGAACCATAGCCGCATCAGCGCGATCACCTAAGCAGAGTCCTAGCGCATCAATTGCGATAGATTTACCCGCACCGGTTTCACCCGTTATGGTTGTCATGCCTTTGTGGAAATCGAGTTCTAACGCTTTAACAATGGCAAAGTTTTGAATCGTAATGTGCGCTAGCATGAGATTGATACCTGTGTTTATTATCACCTGTTGTTATATACAGTATATACTGTGTTTGTATACAGTAAAGGTGCTGGGTATCGATCTCTGAAAAAATTTGTGATGGATATAACAAAAAGAGCAGGTGATACCTGCTCTTATTTGGTCAAAATACAAACCCCTATCAGAACAATTTACTGGCCCAGCCTAGTTTTGTTCGTAGTGTTTTGTAATAGCTGTAGTTTTTCGGATGAATAAGCTTGAGAAGCGAAGGGCTTCGATAGATATGCACTTCATCACCTGGATTTACAGGAAGAGAAACTTGGCTGTCACAACTGACCTCAAGCGTACTTCCATTGTCCGGCGATACGACGAGCTTAATGTGTCGTTTTGCATCAACAACCAATGGCCTACTCGACAGGGTGTGTGGGAACATAGGCACTAAAGAGATCGCTTCGAGGCTCGGCGAAAGAATCGGACCGCCACCAGACAGGCTATATGCAGTGGAACCCGTCGGCGTTGAAATGATGATGCCGTCAGAGCGCTGGGAAAAAGCAAAGTTATCGTCGATATAGACTTCAAATTCTATCATGTGTGCCACTTGCCCCGGGTGAAGTACGGCTTCGTTAAGCGCGGCATTATGACTTTTTATTTGACCGTGACGGTGGACTTCCGCTTCAAGCAAGAAACGGTAATCTTCAATGTACTCCCCTTCTAATACATCGGAAAGGGCCTGCTCATACGCGTCAGGGTCGAGATCAGTTAAAAATCCAAGGTTCCCTCTGTTGACGCCAATCACAGAAATATCAAAACGGGAAAGTACTCGCGCAGCCCCCAACATGTTACCGTCGCCACCAATGACAATAGCAAGATCTGCTTTGGCTCCGAGTGACAATAAGTCATGAAAATCTTCTGCAGGAATATTGAGGTAATTGTCTAGACGGTTATCGACAAGTGTTCGGTAACCTTTGTTAGTCAACCAGTTATAGAGACTTTCGTGTGTGGCTACCGCATCGGGATTTCGAGGTTTGCCTACCAAAGCAATAGTGTTGAAACGCTTTGACATCTTATTGATCCTGCACAGATTAGTGGCTTGAGTATAAGCGAATGAGAAAAACTTGTCGTGCTTTGCGGCATAGCACACCTTGAAACGCGAGCACACATCCCCATAATAAGCAAAACTGTCGAGATTGATGTCCCATTGCCTCAGAATGTGGGACTCAACACAGAGTATTGTGTCGGAGAGAGCATGAGCAAAGAAGAAAACAAGATCCAGGAAGAAGAAATGCTGAATGAAGCGGTAGAACAAATGGCAGATGAAAATGCCCTGGATGCAGAAACAGATGCAATGATCAGCCGTATTACGGAACTGGAAGCGGCGTTGGAAGAAAGCGAAGCAAAAGTTAAAGAGCAGCAAGACAGTGTTCTGCGTGCTCGTGCTGATATTGAAAACATGCGTCGTCGTACCGAGCAGGAAATCGATAAAGCACGTAAGTTTGCATTGGAGCGCTTTGCGAATGAGTTGTTGCCAGTTATTGACAACATGGAACGTGCTGTTGAGTTGGCAGAGAAAGACAATGAAGCCATCAAGCCTATGCTTGAAGGTGTTGAATTGACCCTGAAGACCATGAAGGACGGCGTTGCGAAATTTGGTCTGAAAGAGTTGGATCCAACAGGTCAACCATTTAACCCTGAATACCATCAAGCAATGTCGATTCAGGAAAGTGCTGATCACGCGCCAAACACAGTGATGTTTGTGATGCAAAAAGGCTATGAATTAAACGGCCGTGTAGTACGCCCTGCCATGGTAATGGTGTCAAAAGCGGCAGCGGGAAACGTTGACGAGCAAGCCTAAATTACTCAATTAATGAAAAACCCGCTTTTTGCGGGTTTTTTTTATTTTGCCCCCTTGAAAGTAGCTTTAACGCCCTTATCTATGGTGCATCAGAAAGAAAATTAATAATTTTTCTTGTGTAGGGTTGAACCCTTAACTGCGACCCCCATATAAGGGTTAACGCAACATAGACGTAAGACGAATTTCGGAGAAAACCAAATGGGTAAGATCATTGGTATCGACTTGGGTACTACCAACTCATGTGTAGCAGTACTAGACGGTGACAAGCCACGCGTAATTGAAAACGCGGAAGGCGATCGCACAACGCCATCAATCATCGCGTACACCCAGGACGGTGAGACACTGGTAGGTCAGCCAGCAAAACGCCAAGCTGTAACCAACCCAGAAAACACCCTGTACGCGATCAAACGTCTGATCGGTCGTCGTTTTGAAGACGAAGAAGTACAGCGTGACATCGAAATCATGCCGTTCAAAATTGTTAAAGCTGACAACGGCGACGCTTGGGTAGAAGCGAAAGGCGAGAAAATGGCTGCGCCTCAGATTTCTGCTGAAGTCCTGAAGAAAATGAAGAAAACTGCGGAAGACTTCCTAGGTGAAGAAGTAACTGCTGCGGTTATCACAGTTCCTGCGTACTTTAACGATGCACAGCGTCAAGCAACCAAAGATGCTGGTCGTATCGCGGGTCTAGAAGTTAAGCGTATCATCAACGAACCAACCGCGGCTGCTCTAGCATACGGTCTGGATAAAGAAGGCGGTGACCGTACTATCGCGGTTTACGACCTAGGTGGTGGTACTTTCGATATCTCTATTATCGAAATCGACGAAGTAGAAGGCGAGAAAACCTTCGAAGTTCTGGCAACCAACGGTGACACTCACCTAGGTGGTGAAGACTTCGATAACCGCATGATCAACTACTTGGTAGATGAGTTCAAAAAAGACCAAGGTATCGATCTGCGTAAAGATCCACTGGCAATGCAACGTCTGAAAGAAGCAGCAGAAAAAGCGAAAATTGAGCTGTCTTCTGCACAACAAACTGACGTTAACCTGCCGTACATCACTGCAGATGCGACTGGTCCTAAGCACATGAACATCAAAGTGACTCGTGCGAAGCTGGAATCACTGGTTGAAGATCTGGTTCAACGTTCACTGGAGCCACTGAAAGTTGCTCTGGCTGACGCAGACCTGTCTGTAAGCGACATCAACGACGTAATCTTGGTTGGTGGTCAGACTCGTATGCCAATGGTTCAAGCAAAAGTTGCTGAGTTCTTTGGTAAAGAAGCGCGTAAAGACGTTAACCCTGATGAAGCAGTTGCTGTAGGTGCTGCGGTTCAAGGTGGTGTTCTTGCGGGTGACGTGAAAGACGTTCTTCTGCTGGACGTTACTCCTCTGTCTCTGGGTATCGAAACCATGGGCGGCGTGATGACCAAGCTGATCGAGAAGAACACCACGATCCCAACAAAAGCGAACCAAGTGTTCTCTACTGCAGAAGACAACCAAAGTGCGGTAACTATCCATGTTCTGCAAGGTGAGCGTAAGCAAGCTCTGCACAACAAGTCACTGGGTCAGTTCAACCTGGAAGGTATCAATGCAGCACCACGTGGCATGCCACAAATCGAAGTAATCTTCGACCTGGATGCTGACGGTATCTTGAATGTGTCTGCAAAAGACAAGAGCACAGGTAAAGAGCAGAAGATCACTATCCAAGCATCGGGTGGTTTGAGCGACGCTGAAATCGACAAGATGGTTCAGGAAGCGGAAGCGAACAAAGAAGCAGATAAGAAGTTCGAAGAACTGGTAACTGCGCGCAACCAAGCTGACCAAATGGTTCACGGTACTCGTAAGCAAATCGAAGAAGCGGGTGACGCTCTGCCAGCAGACGAGAAAGAGAAAATCGAAGCGGCTATCTCTGAACTTGAAGAAGCGCGTAAGGGCGAAGACAAAGAAGCTATCGACGCGAAAGTTCAAGCTCTGATTGCTGCATCTCAGAAGCTGATGGAAGTTGCACAACAGCAAGCACAAGCTGCTCAAGCGCAACAAGACGCCGGTGCACAAACTAAGCAAGACGACGATGTTGTTGACGCTGAGTTTGAAGAAGTAAAAGACGACAAAAAATAAAACCAGCGAACAGGCCTGATGAAAGGCACTGTAAAGCAGCGTCCTTTTTGAAGGAATAAGCCGATTTTATTTCGCACGGGCGTAGGAGGGATCTCCTTCGCCCGTAGTTGTATAAAGCGAAGCGGGTTTATGTTCGCTTGGTTAAATGAACAGGTGACAAGTTAAACATGTCAAAACGTGATTTTTATGAAGTACTTGGCGTAAGCCGTGACGCGGAAGAACGTGAAATTAAAAAAGCGTACAAGCGTCTGGCAATGAAGTATCACCCTGATAGGAATCAAGGGGATGATACGGCTGCTGAGAAATTTAAAGAAGTTAAGCTTGCCTATGAGATCCTGACGGACTCTCAAAAGCGAGCGGCCTATGATCAATACGGTCATGCTGCCTTTGAACAAGGTGGTATGGGCGGTGGCGGCGGCTTCGGTGGCGGCGCAGACTTCAGCGATATCTTTGGTGACGTGTTTGGCGACATCTTTGGTGGTGGTCGTCGCGGTGGTCAAGCTCGCGCGCAGCGCGGTGCAGATCTTCGCTACAACATGGAGCTCTCTTTGGAAGATGCTGTCCGTGGTGTGACCAAAGAGATCGAAGTTCCAACTTATGTAAGCTGTGACCCATGTGGTGGCAGTGGCTCAAAACCAGGTTCATCTCCACAAACGTGTGGCACCTGTCATGGTCAAGGCCAAGTCCAGATGCGTCAGGGCTTCTTTGCGGTTCAGCAAACGTGTCCAACTTGTCATGGTCGCGGCAAAATCATCAAAGATCCGTGTGACAGCTGTCATGGCCAAGGCCGTGTGCAGAAAACCAAGACCCTGAGCGTGAAAATCCCAGCAGGTGTTGATACGGGCGATCGTATCCGCTTGAGCGGTGAAGGCGAAGCGGGAGAGTTTGGTGCGCCAGCGGGTGATTTGTATGTGCAGGTGCATGTACGTGATCACCACATCTTTACGCGTGATGGCAACAACTTGTACTGCGAAGTGCCAGTGAGCTTTACCATGGCAGCACTGGGCGGCGAAGTTGAAGTGCCGACATTGGATGGTCGTGTAAGCCTGAAAGTGCCCACTGAAACCCAAACTGGCCGTATGTTCCGCATGCGTGGTAAAGGTGTGCAGTCTGTACGTGGCGGTGGTTTGGGTGACTTGATTTGTAAGCTGGTGGTAGAAACCCCAGTGAATCTAAGCAGCAAGCAAAAAGAACTGTTACGCGAATTTGAAGAAACATTGGGTGGGAGTGCAGCGAAAAAGCACAAGCCTAAATCAGAAGGTTTCTTTGACGGCGTGAAGAAGTTCTTCGATGACCTGACCAGCTAAACCAAAAGAACAAAGAAAAACCGGCTATCTAGCCGGTTTTTTTATATCCAGCATTTTGAACTATTAAGAGGGTCACCGTCTTTGTCGACATTTGATTGCTCAGTGACAGCATTGATTATCATTGTGTAACACTCATCATCATTTTTTTGGCTAGACGTTGCTTTTGGTGTTGCTTTTAAAATGTATATGTTATTTCCCGTCCCACCAGTCGTAATCGTAAAGTCATACTCTTCCGAAACCTGACATGTAGAACATACTAACGATGCGGTGGTTGGATAGCTCGCCGTCTCAGTAAAATGTTGCTCTGTATATGTTTGTAACTGGTAGAGATCAAATTGAGCACGTTGACGTTCAGACTTCACCAAAAAATTGCTTAATGCTGGAACGGCCATTGAGGCGATAGCTCCAATGATAGCAAGTGCGATCAAAATTTCGATCATTGTCATACCGGCGTGTAATGTCTTTGTTCTCAATGTCATTTTTTGGTTCGCCATACAGGAAAACGGTTTTATTCCAAAGATCTAAATTATCGCTGTTGCTAGTATGGACACAAGTTGAGCGGGCCGATGATGGAGGCTGCTTTGAGATATTGGAATCTACAACGCGGATTTAGCCTCATTGAAATGATTGTAGCAGTGTCAGTGTTGGCAGTGGTCACAGCCGTGGCCGTTCCTTCATTTGTAAATTCACAGAAAACGGCATCAGTAGAAAGCCGCTCAGCCAAACTGCTGACTGTTTTGGAAGTCGGTCAAACTGAGTCTGTTAAAAGACATCGTGAGATTTACGTCTATTACAAACCAGTAAAAGATGGCAACGATGGTTGTATAGGGCTGAGCGAAAAACCTAATAAAAATGATTTCACGTGTTTGAATAATGAAGGCCTTCAGAAGTTACTGTTTACGAGTGACGATTCAATTACCGTACAAGCCCCTGTTGTAACGGAAACCACCAAGCTTTTTTATTTTTCATCTGTCAATGGCCTTCCTTCTTCTAATAAGACGGTTAAGTTGGCGTTTGGTTCGGAAACTGGTGATGAATCCGGCGTTATGATTCGTCAATATACCGGACTAAAAGGTTGCAGTAACACCTCGTATCGTGGTTGGGAGGCATGTCCGTCATGAACAGAGCCAAAGGTTATACGCTGGTTGAGTTGCTGGTCGGAATGACGATCGGCTTAGTGGTATTAGCATCTTCGCTAAGCCTCTTTGCAGTTAACAGTGAGTTTGGGTCGAAGCAGCTTCAGTCAGATTTCATGCGAACACAACTGGATACAATTGCTAATACGCTGAAAGTGGAAATTGCACGGGCAGGTTTTTGCTATGACTGCGCTTCAGCTAACCCGTTTTTACAAAAAGATAGTGCAGGTGCGATATCTTCCATCTTGATTGATGATAGTGCGTCTAAATCCGACGCAGGAAGTTGTATTCGTTTTGCGTATAACCACGATAAACGAACAGAGGCAGTCGGACTGAATAAAGACGATGCCAAAGGTTTTCGACTCGGCAGCGATAGTGATGGTAACGCAGTTATTGAGATTTATGAAAATTATAATGGACTGACAAACTGGAATTGCAGCAGCACAACGAGCAGTGGCCCTTCGAGCTATTGGCGCGATATGACCTTCGAACGCTTGTCTATTACCTCCCTTGAGTTCAAAAGAACACATCACCCAGGCGTTGGCTCCACAAACAAAAACCAAGTAGTGGAAGTAACCTTAACAGCTGCGCTAAAAACCGACAGCTCAATTTCCGATACCGTTTCTTTCTCGGTATCCGTTCCAAATGTGGATGGTTAATTAAGATGAAGAGACAAACAGGTTTAGCAACATTGGCTGTGGTGAGCGGAATATTGTTGGTCGTTGCGCTGTTCTCTGTCGCTGTTGTTGGCTCTGGTTTTGCGAGTATGAAAAAAGCGCAAAACTATGTGGCGGATGCTAAGCAAAGAGCTAAAGCTCAAGCAGGGTTGGATTGCGCGGCGGCTTTGTACGAACAAAAAGGCGTAGATCCAACAGCTGCCGGATACAGTAATGCGGTATTCAATGATTGTGAAATAGCTGGTGTAACTATTTCACTTGAAAGTGTGGGAACCAATTGGCAATTGATGTCAGCTTCAGGCTATGCCGCATCAAAGGCAATTATTCGGCCTCTGGGTGGCACCGCAAGTGCTTTTAAAACATCAGGCGGAATTGTTGTGGATGGGGGGAATGCCTGGATACCCGCGAAAGGTCAATTGGTAGAGACGAAAGATAGCGTTGATTATTACCAGTGTACTGCAATCGTCGCAGGTGGAGACATTACTATAGATGTTGGAAAAAGTGACGCCGAGTTTACCTCTGAGCTTGCTGGCAACAAAGAAAAGTGTGCAACTGGCTATAGCACACACATCCCTACTCACTCTGATCCGATTACCAATGCTTTTGAAGGGGATATTTTGCACAACCAGCCCAACATAGATGTATTTCAAGATCAGTTTGATGTACCGAAAGAACAGTGGGAAACAGTCAAGGAAGGCTTTGAGGTAAAGCTGACAACAGGCTCGGCTATTTCTGCATCAGAGGCGGTAACGAATTGTGGAGCAAACATCAAAACCCATATAGATGCTGGGAAAAAGAAAATATGGGTAGAGGGTGACTGCATGCTCACAGGTATGTCCGGTGCTGGCAGCAAAGAATCACCACCGTTAGTTGTTATAAAAAACGGCGTTGTTGGCGCGCATGGTGTTTTTACATTTAATGGTTCCATATTGCAATTTACGGTTGATTACCCCGCACAAAACATCGCAGATTCTTGGGGGGCGTATAAAAAAGACGATGGAACAAATCACATTCTCTGCAAAGACGGTGCTATGTCTTTACTCTGTGCACAGCTTCTTACTGAATTTGGCGATGACGTGAGTAAATGGGGAGCATTGCCATTTTTTTTCAATGGTTCTTATGAAAGCTTTGGCAGTTATATGGTAGATGTGCCGGATTCGTCTTCAATTGTCCGCGGAGCTTTTAAACCCGGTTATATTGATGATGGTGGCTCTCCATCTCCTGGCAGCGGCAGTTTGAAACTTGTAAAGGGAAGCTTCCATGACTTCTAACATTAAGGGATTTTCGTTAGTGGAAGTGCTGTTATCGATGGTTGTTATTGTTCTATCGGCTGTGTCAGTGCTGAAACTATATAGCTTTTTGGAAGTTGAAAAAGCAAATTCGGTTTTGTTTATGGAGGCGAAACGAATTGCGGAGTCGCAAGTTTCGCTTATGCAGACTATCAACACGGAGGGTTCGCTTTGCGTAGGCAAAACATTGGCTGACATACATGAATGTAAAGTCAGCTTAGGAGCTGATAGCATTTTTACTATTGCAGTGACGACGCAGAAGACTCTAAATCACACGCCTTCATCTGGAGTTGTAGAAACGTATGCGAAAGTTTTCAATGTAAATGTATCTTGGGATGACCGTGCCGGCGATACTCAAAGCTTACTTTTACCGGTTTCCGTATCGAAATTCACCAATCTGTACGATTAGTAATCAAACGAATGCATTTTGTGATGTTTTTCGCAAAATGCCCTTGCCAATGTGTTTTTGCTCCCTATAATGCCGCTTCACCGACACGGAGAGCGGCTCCTAACAAGGAAAGGCAACCGATTTCGGTAAGATGAAAACTTCAAGGTTACCAAATGAAAGGATAGCATTGAGGTTGGTCAACAAGACGTTTTGACGGTTGCGAAAGCAACGCGGAAAAATCTCAAAATTTCTTCTTGACTTCATCGCCCGGCAGCGTAAAATTCGCAGCCCTGACGGTGAGAAGCTTAGCTTCTTAAGTCAACGTTCTTTAACAATTTGACCTATGCAATCTGTGTGGGCACTCGTAATTGATAGACAAAAAGATTTATCAATGAAACTGAGTGACCAAACGAAAACTCTTCGGAGTTATCGGCACAGTCAATTCGTTTCTTCTTTTCGAAGAGGAAACAAAACAGTATTCGTTGAGCCAAAACTTTAATTGAAGAGTTTGATCATGGCTCAGATTGAACGCTGGCGGCAGGCCTAACACATGCAAGTCGAGCGGCAGCGACTTAACTGAACCTTCGGGGGACGTTAA
>NZ_JAJUBB010000035.1 GCF_028683135.1 Enterovibrio qingdaonensis | reverse complement strand
CATGACACCATTTATGGCGATAACGGCCATGACACACTGCTCGGTGGTGCCGGAAATGATTACCTCCATGGTGGCAACGATAACGACAAGCTCTATGGCCAAGATGGCTATGACACGTTAGTAGGTGGACACGGCAACGACCACCTTGATGGCGGAGAGCATGACGATAAGCTCTATGGCGAATGGGGTAATGACCGCTTAGAAGGTGGCAATGGCAACGATGCCCTTTACGGTCAAGATGGCAATGATGTGTTGGTTGGTGGTCACGGTAATGACCATCTCGATGGCGGAGAGCATGACGACAAGCTCTACGGCCAATGGGGCAATGACCGTCTCGAAGGCGGCAACGGCCACGATGCACTCTATGGCGAAGACGGCCATGACGTTCTTATAGGTGGTACCGGTGGCGACCTACTTGATGGTGGCAACCACAATGACGTGCTCTATGGCGAAGGTGGTCATGACACCCTTTACGGTGGAAACGGCGACGATAAGCTCTACGGTCAAGACGCTGGAGATAAACTGTACGGTCAGGAAGGCAACGATACCCTCTATGGAGGATACGGTGCTGACTACCTGGACGGTGGTAACGGTAATGACTATCTGCGTGGTGAAGGCAACCAAGATACGGTTCGCGGTGGAGCAGGTAATGACCGTATTTACGGCGATAATGAAACTGACCACTTATACGGCGACGCAGGTAGCGACCACATTGAAGGTGGTAATGATAACGACTTCCTGTGGGGCGGCGACGATGCCGACTACCTAAACGGTAATCACGGCGATGACCATATTTATGGCGACCGAGGTGCAGATACACTCGTTGGTGACCGCGGCGCAGATAAACTCTGGGGCGGAGATGGCGGTGACAAGCTTTATGGCGGCGTCGGTGCTGACCAACTATACGGCGGAGGCGGTAACGATTTACTAGATGGTGGTGACAGCAATGACTACCTGAGAGGTGAAGGCAACAAAGACACCATCTATGGCGGTAACGGTAGCGACTACCTGTACGGCGACAACGAAAATGATCATTTACATGGCGGCGAAGGCCACGATTATCTCAGTGGTGGCAACGATGACGATTACCTTTGGGGTGACGGCGGTTGTGACACCTTAATCGGTGACAATGGCTGCGACTTCCTAAATGGTGGCTATGGTAATGACCGACTCATCGGAGGTAAGCACCATGATACCTTCTACTTCGAGGCTGGGGCCGGCTCTGACGTGATTGCAGACTTCAACAAACGTCAGGACACCATTCAAATCGATGATTCGCTGGCATGGAAATTCAATCAAATTTCCTACTGGGCAGATGGTGCGAATACCGTCATGTCGATCAATAACGGTAAAGCATATGTCACTCTCGAGAACTTCTCCGTTTATGATGTGAGCTCAGATATGTTCCACTTTGTTTAGTTATACGTTCTAACCCAATCAAAGCCGGATGGCTTCTTCCCGTCCGGCTTTTTTGGTCAATAAAGAAAACCTATTCCACCGCTAAAACAATCCTGCCTCGACCCTAGTATTCAGCACGTTAACATTTGGTGAATAAGCGCGTTAATCACGGAGGTATCGATGAACTCATCAAAAGGAAAACTTTTGGCAGTGATTGCTGGTTACGGTGAGGGGCTGGGTGAAGCGATAAAGCGTACCTTTGAAGACGACGGCTACGAGGTCGTCACCGTCAGCCGCTCGGGAGGAATGATCCTCGCAGACACAACAGATGCGAATGACGTAAATCGTGCGTTTGCAAAGATCAGTGCCCTTCATGGCACACCGGATGTCGTGATTTGCAACACCGCTATTCTGACAATCGAAGGCTTTTTATCAACCACATCCCCCCGCTTTGAGGAAACCTGGCGAACATCAGTCATGAGCGTTTTCAATATCGCTCAGGCGACCATACCACTTATGGCTAAGCAGGGAGGCGGCACTATTTTGGTCACTGGCGCAACGGCGGGTCTTCGAGGTGGCAAAAATTTCAGTGCCTTTTCATCCGCCAAGTTTGCACTGCGAGGATTAACGCAATCACTCGCTCGAGAGTTCCAACCTCAAAACATCCACATCGCGCACATCGTTATTGATGGGATCATTTGGTCACCAGTAAGCCAAGGTCGCTTCCCTACCCTACTCGAAGATAAGGCGATAAAGCCGAAAGATGCTGCGGATGTTTACCTGTTTATCACCAAACAGCCATCCAGTGCGTGGACACAGGAAATTGATATCCGCCCGTACAACGAAACATTCTGAGCATGGAAATTCCATTATGAATACACATATTAAAACAATCATTGTGGGCGGCGGATTAAGCGGACTATATGCAGCCTCTTTGTTGGAGCAAAAAAATCAGGATTACCTCCTCATTGAAGCACGAGAACGCTTTGGTGGACGCATTGTCTCAACGGGTTTAAATCACAACCAAGAAGCCAACGTCGATTTGGGGCCATCGTGGTTCTGGCCAAACATTAACCCCCTGCTTTCCGCGTTGGCTGAAGAGCTCGGCATCAAGCGTTACAAGCAATTCGGCAATGGGCATTATCTGCTGGAGAAAGCCCGAGGAGCCCCACCACAAGCTATCAACTTGGGCTACGACATCATGCCCGATACCTATCGTCTCGAAGGCGGCATGCAAGCAATTATCAATGCATTACTGGATAAGATCCCCACGCATAAACGTCATACCGATCGTGAAGTGGAGCAAATTACCCAAAATGACGACGATACCTATACACTCACATTCAGTCAGCCCGAAGAAACGTTGACACTAACAGCAACAAGCCTGATCTTTGCCATGCCACTCAGACTCATTGCTCGCAAAATCCATTTTGAACCACCGTTAAACCAACAGCTTCAAAACGTGTTTAATAACACCGAAACCTGGATGGCAGCGCATGCCAAAGCAGTATTCATCTATGACAAACCATTCTGGAGAGAAAATGGTTTTTCTGGGTCAGCCTCAAGCAACGTCGGCCCCATGGTGGAAATCCATGATGCATCACCAGAAATAGATGGAGAACCGCAATATGGTGCGCTGATGGGGTTTATGGGGATTAATGGACCCGCACGGAAAACCGCGGGTGATGAGACCTTAAAAGCTTTGGCGCAAAAACAACTCGTCAAATTATTTGGTCCTGAAGCGGACAATCCGATTTCCGTCCAATATATCGATTGGTTTCAAGAGCGCTTCACGGCAACCAATGATGATGTAGCTACCATGCACGGGCTTTATGGATTAACCCAGAAAGACCGCAATCATCCAAACATATTCTTTGCAGGAACGGAAACATCCCGCCAATACGGCGGCTATGTCGAAGGCGCATTAGATGCAGCCAGCAACGCCGTCAACCAGCTTATGGAAACCTCCCTTCAGGCTCTCTGAAGGGAAACCCTCAAATTCCGCGACCAAATATACCGATAGGGTCACAGCCATATCGATTGGTTCCTTTCGTGCCCCGAAACAACGCCCCGAACATGAGAATCAACGCAACACCGGGTATAGCACCTATAAGGAGCCACCAGCCAGACAAGTTCAAGTCGTGGAGACGTCGAACACCAACACCAAATGTTGGAACAATGGAGATCAGAAACCAACTTGCAGTGACGGGATAGTTTGAGGGATCAAGGGGAACATCACCGTATCGGTATACATCAATAACAATACATGCGGAAAAAACACAGAACTGCATTATGCAATAGCCCCAATATTCTTTCCTTCTTGCGCGTCCAGAAAACTTCGCATAGTTAAGGAACGCTTCGAATAGCCACTTCATCGGACCTCCCTTATCCTTCATTATCAAAGTGATAAACATAAAATCAACGAAGGACGCTACCAGATACTGATCCAGACAAAACCAACATGCACCGCAAAATAAAAAAGCGGTTTTGAAGTCACTTCACTAAGTGAGTTTTTTATTTTTTTTGAGACAGTTTTGATGTGACCTTTTCTTGAGTCGATGGAAATTGCTATGCATTGCTGTGCCCATTTCATCACGTAACCCACCTTAAAATGGCCAACAAACATTGCCTTACTCTCTATACAATATGAAATGTTGTTTGAGTCGCGCACGACTTTGGCAAAGGTTGAAGATGAAATAAAGTCTCTGTATATTGCGAACGATATTGATAATGATTTTCATTTGTAAAATGGAGTGCACAATGAAACACCTTTTTCTCACGGGGCTGATTTCCCTTTTAAGTATCCCTTTTGCCTTCGCTGAAAAAGTCACCGTCAAACACCTTATGGGAACCACGACCATTGACGGCATTCCCAAACGTGCAGTGGTCATTGGACTAGGCGCAATGGATGCTGTAAATGCCTTAGGTATTGAACCGGTAGCCGTGTCTAAAACACTCCCTCAAACGCCCGCCTACCTTGAAAAGTTTCAGTCAAAACAATACGCCAATGCGGGTAGTTTGTTTGAACCCAATTTCGAGGAAATTTATACCCAGCAGCCAGACATCATCATTGTCGGGCCACGCAGTTCATCCCGCTTCGAAGAGCTGTCGAAAATCGCTCCAACCGTGGTATTTGCGGCCAACAGTGACAAAGGGTATTGGCAGGCGACCCAAGAGCAATGGCGCAACCTCGGTCAAATTTTCGGTAAAGAAGCTCTGGTTGAACAAAAAATTCTCGTCATGAATACTCAAATCGACGCAATACGGTCGCACAACCAAGCCACTGGCAATGATGCATTAACCGTGATGAGTTCTGGCGGCAAACTCACCTCTTTTGGCGCAGACTCACGCTTCTCTGCCATTTATCAGGATTTTGGTTTTAAAGAAACGGTCGAAGACATCACAGTCAGTACCCATGGTGACATGATGTCCTTTGAATTCATTCGTGAAGCGAATCCAAAGACCTTGTTGATCATCGACAGAGACACACTCATCGACCCAACCAAAAGCACAACGCGCGAAAGCTTTAACAATGCGTTAGTCAAAGCAACCCGAGCTTACCAAACCGACAAAGTGACATATCTGGATTTGAATGCCTGGTACCTGTCTATGTCAGGCATTACCGCCACCGAACAGATGATTAAAGACATTCAGCGCAGCATCTCGCTTTAATCACACGGTCTTTGCTCAGAGGTAAACCTTGATCGCTTTATTATTTCCACTCGGCTGCCTCAGTCTGGTATCGCTGTTTATTGGTGTTAGTCCGCTCTCACTTACGCGTTTGTTGGCAGCAGACGCCGATACGTTAAATCTTTTTTTCACCAGTCGTCTACCTCGGTTGCTGGCCATATTATTGGCAGGTGCAGGATTAAGTATTGCAGGGCTTATCATGCAGCAAATAAGCCAAAACCGTTTTGCCGCACCCTCGACCACAGGCACGATTGAGTGCGCCATGCTCGGCTACATGTTGAGTTTTGTTCTCTTTGGAAATGGCAATCAGCTTTGGTTGATTTTCGGTGTTGCCATGCTGGGTACGCTGGGGTTTGTCACGCTCATTCAGAGAATTCAGTTCCGAAATGCCGTGCTTGTACCGCTTATTGGCATAATTTACGGCAGTATCATCGCTTCCGGTACCACATTTATCGCCTATAAATATGATGCTATTCAGGTACTCAACGCATGGACGGTCGCCAATTTCGCTAATATCTTAGACGGCAATTTTGAACTGCTCTACATTGCTATCCCTATCGCCCTTTTTAGCTATTTGTACGCTACCAGAATTTCCGCGGTCGGTATGGGCAAAGACTTCGCTATTGGTCTCGGACTCAATTCCCAACAGGTGTTGATCATCGGTGTCATGTTGGTTTCTGTTCTTTCTGCCAGCGTCGTCATGATTGTCGGCTCCCTACCCTTCCTCGGTTTGCTCGTGCCGAATGTCGTTAGCCTTTTTTACGGTGACAACCTCAGAAGAAACATTCCTCGCGTCGCCGCATTGGGTGCATTACTCGTGCTGAGTTGCGACATTGCAAGCCGACTGATCATATTTCCCTACGAAGTCCCCGCCTCCATGCTCGTGAGCATATTGGGCGGTATCGCGTTTATCTATTTCATACTCAAAGGGCCCAGTCATGTCAGACAATAAGAAAATACTGACTATGGCATTCACGGCTATTGTCTTTGCCGTACTCTTTATCGGGATAGGATTAACAGCCACCAACTACGGCTATTTTCTCTCTCATCGCGTCCCCAAAGTGTTAGCCATTATCGTCGCTGGTATTGCCGTGGCACTGTCGTCACTGACGTTTCAAACCATCACCCACAATCGCATTCTCACCCCCAGCATCATGGGATTCGATGCACTTTACATGCTAACGCAGACCCTGCTTGTCTCCTTATTTGGTGGCTTCAGTTTGTATATCGTGAATGCCTATTGGAACTTTGCCATCGCGACAAGCGTTATGGTGGTCTTCTCGCTGCTGTTGTTTGGATTTTACTTTGCCCAAGGAGGACGCAATCTGATAGTGCTTTTACTGGTTGGATTGATACTCGGACAAGTGTTTGGCAGCTCCGCCGCGTTTTTAACGATGCTAATGGATCCCAACGAGTTTCTCGCCGTTCAAAGTAAAATGTTTGCCAGCTTCAACAACATCAATGTGGAACTCGTTTATTTTTGCGCCCCCCTGCTCTTGTTGGTTAGCGTATTGCTTTTCCGAGATCATCAAACCTTGGATGTGTTCTGGCTCGACAGAGACAATGCCACCAGTCTTGGCGTGGATGTCGCGATGACAACACGTCGATCACTTATCCTCTCTTCCGTCTTGATTGCGATCTCTACCGCATTGATTGGCCCTGTCATGTTCTTCGGTCTTTTGGTGACAAACCTGACCCGAGAATTATTCCGCACCTACCAACACAACGTCCTGCTTATAGGCTGCTCGCTCATGTCAGTGTGTACGTTGTTAGCAGGGCAATGGGCGGTCGAAAACATCTTTCAATTTGAGACCACATTAAGTGTGGTCGTGAACTTCGTCGGCGGTGCCTATTTCATCTGGATGCTGCTGAAAAACAAGGTGGTTTAAACCTCAATGATTACGTTAGAAAAGCTATCAAAAGCCTTTGGTTCTCAAGCCGTCGTTGATGATGCCTCAAGCCAGTTTGAAAAAGGGAAAGTAACGGCCATTATCGGCCCTAACGGCGCAGGGAAAAGTACACTCCTTTCTATGGCAAGCCGCTTGTTGCACCCTGACACTGGAAACATCCTTATTGAGGGAAAAGCTATCGCAGATTGGAACACGGGAGAGCTGGCTAAACACCTTGCGGTACTGCGTCAGGCAAACAGCATCACCATGCGCTTTACCGTGCGCGAGTTAGTCTCATTCGGGCGGTTTCCCTATTCAAAAGGCAATCTCAACGAACAAGATAACGCCATGATTGATCAATCATTAACTTATTTAGATCTTACCGATCTTCAGGATCGGTATCTTGACCAACTCAGTGGCGGACAGCGACAACTCGCCTTTATTGCCATGGTGATAGCGCAAGATACCGACTATGTATTCCTCGATGAGCCTTTAAATAATCTGGACATTAAACACGCTTTATCCATCATGCGAACCATTCAAAAGCTCGCGCATGACATGGGCAAAGCGGTGGTCATTGTCATCCACGATATTAACTTCGCGGCATGCTACGCCGACCGCATCATTGCAATGAAAGGCGGGAAAATTGCTGCAAATGCGCCAACAGATGACGTCATAGAAGAGCGGGTACTTAGTGAGATTTACGACACCCCATTTAGTATCGTTGAGGCCAACGGCAAGAAAATGTGTTTGTACTACTAAAAAACACAATCCCCCGAAGGGAAAAAGAAACCCGCCACATTGGCGGGTTTCTTCCTTTTAATTAGACAGTAAAGGTACTCGTACTAGCTTGGCTACCCTTAGGATCGGCACCAAAGCGGTTATCCCCTTTGTCTCCTTGAATCGCTTGCAAGGCCAACAGGACAAACACGCCCAAAGGGATTAAACCCACCAACGCCCACCAACCGCTGCGGTTTGTGTCATGAAGGCGGCGTACGGTTACCGCTAGCGTTGGAAGAAACACTAATGCCGCGTAAACCAACCCTATCGTGCCAATACCCCGTGCAGGATCGAATGTACCGAAATACTCATCTACAAATGATAAAGTCAACGAAATCAGGATATTGAATAACAAAAACATCCAGTACTCTTTTCTACGTGCGCGCCCGTTAAACTGCACATATTTTTTGAGCACACCAATATACCAATCCATTCTCTCTCCTTGGGTATCGCAAATTTACGTACCGCCAAATGCGGTTAATAACATTACTCTATCAAAGAAATCTCGCTGATGTGTAAGGTGTTTTCGCAAATTATTTCCCTTTAGAGGTTGAATACACTTTGCCAGAATGAGTAACCTGTTTGTTTTCTCTTCGACTTGGAAGCGTGACTTAATGGACGCACCACGACTTCAACATACGCATATTGGTTGGCTACCTGTTTTTCTCGCGGTGCTAGCAACAATGAGTTGGGCGGGTAACATCACGCTGGCGAAGTGGCTCAATGCATCGATACCGCCTATTGGGTTAGCATTTTGGCGTTGGTCGGTCGCCGCTATCGTCCTTTTGCCTTTTGTTATCCGGCCGATGCGCAAAATGTGGCCAATCTGTCGACAGCATTTAGGGTTAGTCTTCACGTTGAGCCTGCTCGGTGTGGCGGGGTACAACACCCTCATTTATATCGCCCTAAAAGACACCCTCTCAACGAATGTGTTAATCCTTCAGTCCTCTTCTCCTTTAATGATTCTGTTAGCCCAGTTCATTTTATTAAAGCAATCTGCCACAACACGCCAAATTCTTGCCATTTCCGTCTCTGCCGTTGGTGTATTGCTTATCGTCACGCAGGACAATCTCGCGGGTGGGATCTCCATTGGTAAGAGTGAAGGTATCGCCTTGTTCGCCATTTTGATCTGGGCAAGCTACTCGGTGTTGGTGCAAAAGCTTCCTCAAGAATTGAAAGGCCTCCCCATGCTAGGTTACACCGTCACATTGGGCGCAGTAATTCTTCTTCCTTTCTATGTGTGGGAATCGGTTTACATTGAACCCATGCCGCTCTCAAAGGAGAGTGTTTTTCTGGGGCTTTATACGGGAATCTTTGCCTCTGCCATCGCATTCTTTTGTTGGAACAGTGCTATCACAAGGATGGGAGCCTCAAGGACTGGTCAGTTTATGCACTTAATTCCGGTGTTTGGCTTGCTGTTTTCTGCTCTGTTACTTGGGGAAAAAATGGACACGCACCATCTTCTGGGGATTGGGTTTATTGTCGTGGGTATTGTCATCGCGAATACGTCTGCTCGCATGACAAAAAGAAAGGCACCGCGCCAAATACAAAAATAGACAGTGTACAAGGCATCCTATCCCCATCACCGTGATGGGGCGTTAAGGAGAACTTCTTCAGGTTATTGATCTCGACCAGCCCTTTAGGTCAGCTATTTAGGCCCTTGAGATAGATCGAGGGCTAATGCCCACAAAGACTCTGGCACATCAACCTCGGTCAGTTCTTGGATAAACTGCCCCGGTAACCGTGTCCCCTCGTCTTGAGAGACTAAATCAGCAACCTGCTGACACCGCTCATAGAAATGTTCAGCATTTGCAGGATCGATAAGTAAGAAAAACTGCCCGAGATCGTGAGGTTCACCTTGCGGTGCTTTCAGCGGTTTAACAAATTGAGAGGCAATGCCGCCTGTTAAGCCCGCAGTCAGTAACTCCGCCATCAATCCAAATCCCCAGCCTTTATAGCCCCCAGCAGACACCAGAGAACCTGCCAGTGCTTTATGCGGATCCGTCGTGGGCTGACCAAATTCATCCAGTGCCCAGCCTTCTGGAATTGGCTCCCCCGCTTCTTTTGCCATGGTGATTTTTCCAAGTGCGACAACCGTTGTAGATTGGTCAAACTGCATGGCTATTCCGCCATTACCATCAGGAACAGAGAAAGCGACGGGGTTCGTACCAATGGTACGTATTTTTCCACCGGGCGGAGCCACTATCGGAGAGGAGTTGGTAAACCCAATGGCAATCAGGTCTTGCCTGGCAAGTTGTTCCGTGAAGTACCCCAAAGAAGTGCATGTATGACTGTGCCCAATGGCCAAAGATGCCGTGCCGTTTTCACGGGCAGCATTTATGGCGGTAGGTAAAGCACGGGCAAACGCGGGTTGCGCAAATCCGAATTTGGCATCAACGCTGACAAAACCCGGTTTAGGCAAGGTAACGATGGGTTCTGCATCTTTCACCACTCGACCTGAAACCAGTTGTTGGCAATAGCTTTGCAAATAGTAGAGCCCACAAATGCGGTTGTGCCGAGATTCGTTTTTAGCCACGGCGTGAGCGACCGATTCAGCGATCCACGGTAACGCACCATGTTTTTCCAATGCGGTTTTACAAACCTGATGAACCTCAGAAATTGTAATAACTGGCATACATACTCCTTTCGAATTGGCACAAAATCAGCCATTTCCTTGTCTTTGTAAGTGAGTTTTTTCTCTTTCCCCCTTTGCTACGCCTCCCTCAATTTGCGTCCTTTTTGTTATTCATTACGTGGTTACAGAACTACTCTCGAAACTCCATCGCTGCATCATCAAGTGCTCGCCACAAATAGTCCGCACTTGAAATATCACTCAAAATCAGGAATCGCGTTTGCTCAAGATCGGATTTTGATACATTGACCACGACAGATGACACACGGGCAACCGACGTTTGTGCGATACGGCCAGCAGGAAACGCCTTAGCGCGAAGGTCTACGGCACACACTTTGGCGAACATATTCGGGCAGTCCGCACCAGTCAGAACAAACACAGCGGTGCTGTGTTGACAATACAAGCGCGTGACATGCGCATGTGCAAGTGCCGCTTTTTCCAATTCAATGATGAACTCAGTATGCTGGCTTTTAGTATCGAGTATCCAAAACTCCGTTTGGCTAAGCCGTAACAGCCACAAGCACTGGCTAATCGGTACCGCTTGATTTGGCTGCGTCGGAATGGCTATGTTTCGTGCCTCCAAAAATGCCGCCGCTTCAGACCCCCGAAAACCAATCCGATTTGACGTGGTGGCATTGTAAAAAGATATCGCAGAGATAAGAGGTTCCGACTCAATGCCACTGTGCCTTAGCTGCGGTTGTGTACTGACTAAATATGAAACCATGCTAGTTGACCTCCTGCCGCGCACCATCCGGGTCATAAAAGGGTAAGGGAACCACTTCCGGCCACACCTCTTTTCCTTCTACTCTGATAGGAAATAATGTACCGGGGGCCTGCTGATCCACCCCAACAAATGCCAAGCCAATATAAGCATCGAGCGTCGACGAATATTCACATGACGTGACGTTTCCGGTGATGTTTGATTCAGCTCCAGCTTTATCCAACACCAAGTGCCCCTCTTCAGGTTTATCTGAAGTTTTCTCGAGCTTAAAGCCCACCAGCTTTCGAGTTTGTTGGCGACGCATCACGATCTCGACAGAGCGAGAGCCAACATAAAACGGTTTGGCTTTCGCGATTGCCCATGTCAAGGAAAGCTCCCCAGGATGAGACATGCCGTCCGTGTCCTGCCCGACAATAATGTGGCCCTTTTCCAAACGCAGTAGACGCTGCGCTTCAACACCGAATGGACGCATATCAAATGCTTCACCGGCTGTCATAAGGGTGTCCCAAATTTTCAGTGCAAACAGCGTAGGCATGTGGATTTCATAGCCGAGCTCCCCGACAAAACCAACGCGCATTAACCGAACAGGCATTCCGTCAATATGCCCTTCACGATAAGCAAGGTACGGAAACGCGTCTGGCGAAAAGTCGACATCCTCACACACATTTTCAAGCACATGACGAGAATTTGGGCCTGCCACATTCACCGCTGAAAAGGCGGACGTCACGTTGGCAATATCGACATCTAATCGCCACTGCGCATTCCATTTCTTCATTTCGCGGTAAACCGCATCAACGCCACTTGTCGTCGCTGTGACATAGTAGTGATCCACTGCAATACGGCACGCCACGCCATCGTCCACCACAACACCTTGTTCATTGGTCAATACCGCATAACGGGTTTTGCCGACGGGTTGCTTTACAAACGCAAAGGTATACATGCGATTGAGAAATTCCGGTGCGTCAGGCCCATAGACTTCAATCCCTCCCAGGGTACTGACATCAATGATGCCGACATTCTGTCTCACCGCTAACGCTTCTTGCTGGATGAGGTCTGCGCGCTGTGCCGGGTCACCATAATAGGCAGGACGTCGCCACACCCCTGCCGGCATAAACTCTGCCCCCAACTCCTCATGTCTTTCATGCATGGGAGTACGCTTAACAGGGTTAAATATTCGTCCAGCCAAGTAGGCTAACTTTTCTGGAATAAACGGCGGGCGAGCAGTGGTCACGCCTGTTTCACTCACGGTTCTCTCTGTTGCTTTCGCCACCAATCTCGCTGTCGGAAGGGCAGAATGACGACCTTGTGAGGGGCCCATTCCAACCGTTGAAAATCGCTTGACCAGTTGAATGTCTCGATACCCAAGGCGGGTTGCATTAACGATGTCTTTTGCTTGCAGATCTTCATCGAAATCGACGAAATCTTTCCCCTTTGGGTGAGGGAATATCGGCCATGGGAAGTTAGTCTGCTGATCACACTGAATCTCTTCAGACACAATATCAACCCGTCCTAGCTTTATTAAACAGTCAGTTGCCGCGCGCTGCCCATCAGCCAATACGTTTTCCAAGTCATGAATACCATTGACCGAACCGGCAATATGGAGATTTTCTGGCAGCTTTTTCAGGCTAAATCGTGCGGTGTCATCGTCATAGCTCAACTGCGCCCCTGCCTGACAGAGCAATTGGTACGTAGGCATATAACCTGCAGATACACAGAGTAGATCGCACGCTATCGTGGCGACTTTTTCTATGGGTGCGTACTGCTCATCAATGGAATAAATATCCACCATGGAAAGGTGATGTTGTGTAGCACTGGCTTCATATACGGTTGCCCCTGACAAAATGGGGATCCCCAATGATTTCACACAATCAATGAGTTCGGCGTTTGGCGCGGTTTGGCGCATATCAACGACAGAAATAACCTCTACACCATGTGTGGCAAGTTCAATGGCCGTCAGGTAACCGTCATCATTGCCCGTGAGCACCACCGCTTTACGCCCCGGTTTGACAGCGTAATGCTTCATTAACCGCATTGCCGCACTGCACAACACGATGCCAGGAAGGTCATTGTTTCTGAAAACAACGTGCTGTTCGAACTCGCCAGATGCCACAATGCATTGTTTTGCCCGCACTTTATACATGCGGTTGTCCTTCAAGACGGGCAGGTAGTTATCGGTAAACCAAGCATTGCAAACCGCATCTGTCAGCACACGGATGTTAGGGTGGCTAAGCACTGGCGGCCGCAGAGATACCATGGTTTCCGTGGCGATTTCACCGTCGATATCGAATCGGTGATACGTCAGCGCACCGCCGAGTTGCTTGTTTTCGTCAACCAGCAACACATCCGCGCCGTGCTCTGCCGCAGTAAGTGCTGCACTCAAGCCTGCGGGGCCACCACCCACCACCAACACATCGCAAAACAAGTAAGCTTTATCATAGTACGTGGGTTCAAACGCCAAGTTCGCTTTCCCCAATCCTGCCTTTTTGCGGATCAGAGGTTCCCACTTATCCCAAACTCCCTTGGGCTTATAGAATGCACGATAGTAGAAACCGACAGGCATAAACCGTCCGGCCTTTTCAAGCAACGCATCTTTGTCGTGTTCCAAAGAGCCATTGTAATTTTGCCCTTCAACATTGGGAGCTTGAGACGCCTCAATACGATCGGCCAATACGTTGGCTTCCTCGGGCAATTGAACCAAGGTATTGGCGTCTTGTCCTGCCATGGTCAGCGGCCCACGAGACCGATGGTATTTAAACGAACGGGACATCAACCAGTGATTATTCGCAATCAGCGCGCTGGCTACCGTATCGCCCTCCACGCCTTCAAAAATCTGACCTTCAAACTCAAAACGCACCGGCTTGTTGCGAGAAATTAAGGACCCCATTGGAGGAGGTAATCGGCGGTCGTCCGTCATTGCATCCCTCCTTTGTCGTCATCTACGTTGAAAGAGACCTTTTCCTTAAATATCTCACTCGGATCATAGGTGCGGATAATGTCGTCCGAAGCGGTGTGCCGCTCTGCAATAAACCAGTAGCCTGACGCACTATGAAACCACCATTCGCGAACGATTTTGATGGTGTTGTCTGCGTAAAACACGTAGTCGGCCCATTCTTTATCTGAACAGGTGTTGTGATCCGGCATGGTTTTCACCTCACCGCCATACACAAATTCATTAATGTTTCTTGGACCGTTTAAGGGACATGGCATCATTTTCATCAGCATTCTCCTAATGGCTCGCGGCCGTCGCCCCCATTTCATTGACTTGTCTGAATTCGTCGAACCTATCCATCGAAAACGGAGCGATAAGGTCAGGTACTTTCCCGCCAGAGGCCACAAGTTCAGCCATTGTTTTGCCGCAAATAGGCGTCGCCTTGAATCCCCACGTTCCCCAGCCAGCATCCAAATAGTAATTATCAATCGGGCTTAACCCCATGATGGGGCTGTAGTCGCTGGTCATGTCCGTGGTACCTGCCCATTGGCGCAGCAAGGTGAAATTGGCCATAAAAGGGAACATTTCTATCGCACTGGCGATAAGGCTTTCTTTGAGATCCAGAGTCGAGCGAGTGTTATACAGAGGGTAAGGATCCGACCCGCCGCCAAATACGATTTCACCGCGGCCTGTCTGTTGCACATAGCAATGAAGTGCCGAGGAGCTGACAAGAGGATCAAGAAAGGGTTTAACTGGCGTGGTCACCATCGCTTGCAGCGGATAGCTGGTCAACGGCATGCGGAAACCCGCCATTCCCGCGACAATCGAGCTGTGACCTGCCACGGCTTGCACAACACAATCGCAGGCCACGTTTCCGCGATTGGTCTCGACCGACACCACTTTTCCGTTCGACGTATTCACCCCGGTCACTTCGGTCAATTGATGAAGTTCGACACCGCGTTGCGTTGCCCCTTTCGCGTATCCCCAAGCCACGGCATCGTGCCTTGCGGTGGCACCATCCAAATGCCAAAGCCCAGCCAGTATTGGCATGTCAGCAGGGTTCATGTTGAGGGTTGGCACCAGCTCGCGAATTTGTTGCGGGTCGATAAGTTCTGTGCGTCCGCCGAAGTGTTTGTTCACTTCCGTGCGTTGCCGAAACGATCGAACTGTGGCATCAGTATGCGCGAGTGTCAGTTGCCCACGTGAGGAATACATGATGTTGAAATCAAACTCATTGGACAGATTTTGGAACAGCTTAACGGATTCGCTATAGAACCTTACACCTTCAGACGTTAAGTAGTTCGAGCGTATTACTGCCGTGTTTCTCGCCGTGTTTCCGCCGCCAAGGTAGCCCTTTTCGAGAATTGCCACATTGGTGATGCCATGATATTTCGCCAGGTAATAGGCCGTGGCGACGCCGTGACCTCCGCCACCAATAATCACCACATCGTAGTGACGTTTGAGATCACTAGGAACAGGTAAATCCCAGTCTTTCTCAAACGGGTAGTCGTTAGTAAGGCCATACTTTAGAAGTGCAAAAGGCATTGTACGTTCCCTCGTGACAATGTTGCTAAATAAGCCCTGCGGAGCTTTTTTTAAGTGCTAGCTGAGACTGCTAAGGGTTAGTTGTCGCTAAGTGTTGCGGCAATCAGGGTGTTTTTGATTAGGCACGCTATCGTCATCGGCCCCACACCGCCCGGTACCGGTGTAATCGCCTGACACTTATCAACCACATCATTGAAATTGACGTCGCCCACCAGCTTACGTTTGCCCTCTTGCTCAATCGCGTTGATGCCGACATCAATGACCACTGCACCGGATTTCACCCAGTCCCTCGTGACCAACTCAGGCACGCCAACTGCGGCGACTAAAATATCGGCTTGCTGACAAAGCTTGGCAGGATCGACAGATTTCGAGTGAACAACCGTCACGGTGCAATTCGCGAGAAGTAACAACCGCGCCATTGGCTTTCCAACGATGTTAGAGCGACCAATCACCACCGCATGTTTGCCCGAAATATCGCCCATTTCCCGTTTAAGCAGTTCAAGGCACCCCAGAGGGGTACACGGAATCAACGTCGCTTGTCCTAATGACAAAAGGCCGGCATTCATTGGGTGGAAACCATCGACATCTTTGCTCGGTTTGATGAGATTAATAATGCGTTCTTCGGACAGATGCTTTGGCAAAGGAAGTTGAACCAATATGCCGTGCACATCATCACGTTCATTCAGTTCACTCACCACGTCATCCAACGCTTGTTGGGAGCATGATTCATCAAGCCGTTTTACGATAGATAGCATCCCCGCCTTTTCCGCACTCCGGATTTTATTGCGTACATAAATGGCACTTGCAGGGTCGTCTCCCACCAATACCACCGCGAGTCCTGGCTGTTTATAGCCTTGCGCCATTCTCTCTTTGACTTCCTGTGCCATTTCTTCAATCAGCTGCTCGGAGATATGCCGACCATCAATAATTTTTGCTGACATCGTTACCTCAGACGTTTATTGGAAAACAACGGTTTTGTTACCGTACATAAAGACACGGTGTTCAAGGTGAAGCCGCACGGCTTGGGCTAAGGCAATGGTTTCAGTATCGCGCCCAACAGCGACTAATCGCTCGGGCGAATAGGTGTGGCCTACAGGTTGCACACTTTGTTGAATGATCGGCCCTTCATCCAAGTCCGTGGTGACATAATGCGCCGTCGCACCAATCAACTTCACGCCGCGAGCATGCGCTTGGTGATAAGGTTTTGCCCCTTTGAAGCCGGGCAAAAAGGAATGGTGAATGTTGATCGCTTTGCCCTGCAGTTTTTGGCATAAGTCATCGGACAGGATTTGCATGTAACGGGCGAGTACAACCAACTCCGTTTGCGTCTCGGTAATCACCTCCATCAACGCGGCTTCCTGCCTCGATTTGTTGTCAGAATTCAATGGCAGCCAAATAAAACGAATCCCTGCCCGCTCAACGATTGGCCTTAAATCTTTGTGGTTTGACACAACAGCCGTTACTTCCATGGGTAGCTCGCCATTTTCATGTCGATAGAGCAAATCCTTCAGGCAATGATCGAACTTGCTCACCATGATCAGCACCTTCATCGGCGTCGCAGAGTCAAAGAACTGCCAATCCATATTGAAGTGGCTCACCTGCGCTTCAAAGCCTTCTTGAATCATCTCTAGTTCGACATCCTCAGACTCAATTCGACAAACGGCACGCATGAAAAAATTCCCGTTCTCTTCGTCATCAAACTGATGCAATTCAGAAATATAGCAACTTAGGCTTGCCAAATAGGACGTGACTGCAGCAAGGATCCCGCTTGACGCGTCACAGGTGGCTTTGAGAATAAATTCCTTTGAGTCTCGCATGTTTCATCCTGTTGGTCTTTTGATGGACTTTTCACCTTAATATGTGAATTGACAATAAATTGACAGCCCAGTTAGACGAGAACGAAAAATGAACACATAGTTTATTCATATATGAATTTTCTATTCACCGATGAGGAAAAGATGAACAAGGCAGACTATCAGGTGCAATCATTGGCAAGAGGGCTGGAAATCATCGAATTGTTTGATGCAGAACACCGCGTCCTAAGTACCAATGACTTTGCCGAACGTTTAGGTGTCAGCCAATCTTCGATTTATCGTATTGTGCAGACATTGCTCGACAAAAATTACCTGCGAAAAGTAGCGAGAAACGCCTATACCCTTGGCCCACAAGTGGTTTCGCGAGGGTTTTCCTTTCTCGCGGGGCAAGAGTTGGTGGATGTTGCTGCACCGCATTTAATGAAGTTGAGAGACGAAACCAGCATCTCGTGCCATTTGGCGGTGAGGGACGGGCTAGAAACCTTGTACATCTACCGTGCTCAAGCGTCTCAACGGTTGTCGGTGAACATCCCATTGGGTACAAGACTGCCCTGCCACACCAATGCGATGGGAAGAATTTTGCTTCAACAGTTAAGCGATATCGAACTCAGCGCGGTATACCAGTCTATTCAATTTGATGTCTACCCGAAACCGCATCCACAGACACTTCCTGAGCTCAAACACCAGATCACAACGGAACGTAAGCAAGGGTTTGCCTTCAACCGCTCAGATAATGCAACCGCAATCGCGGCACCCATCACCGACTACTTAGGCAACATCATTGCCGCCATCAATATCTCAGGAGCTGAACAGATCATGGATAGGAAACACCAATTTGAAGCCGCAAAAGCAAGCCTACTTAACACCGCAAAAGCAATATCGAATGAAGCTCCAAACTAACACTCTTTGAGTTGCTTGCTCGCTGACAGTAAAAGTACAACGAGTTTGAAGCCAAGGCCGGGGAACGAAGCATTGAGAACGACAGATATTATTGAGCTCATGCCCCTAGATTCGCTATCATTGCCCTGAATTTTCAAGGACACGCCTACATGCTTCATATCTCACAAACCGTTTCTATTGCCGATGAAGAAATCGAGCTTTCCTATATTCGCGCACAAGGAGCAGGCGGTCAGAACGTTAACAAGGTGTCATCTGCGGTTCACTTACGCTTCGATATCAACGCCTCCAGTCTGCCGGCGTTTTATAAAGAACGCCTCCTCGCGTTGAAAGACAGCCGCATTACCAAAGACGGTGTTATCGTGATCAAAGCGCAACAGTACCGAACGCAAGAGAAAAATCGCGAAGATGCGTTGCTGCGCCTTGAGGAGATGATCAAAAGCGTGGCGAAAGTGCAAAAAGCGCGCAGAGCGACCAAGCCAAGCAAATCTTCGCAAAGAAAACGCATGGACAGCAAAACCCAACGCGGCAAAACAAAAGCCATGCGTGGTAAAGTCTCCTTCTGATCCGACCTCACATTCAGATCAACGCCACGGTGACGTATTCAAAAAGCCATGTCACCATGGCACTCACAATAAAAATGACCTAGGAAAGCCCGCTCATGGATAAGACGCTTTTCGGTAACTTCCCGCTCTCTCAAACTCAGGCAATCGTGTGGAACGACATGGATGCCCTCCAGCACATCAACAACACGGTGTATTTTCGTTATTTCGAAGATGTGCGTGTTGTAATGCTCGATGCACTTGGTGTCTTTGATGACATTAAAACCACACAGATCGGCCCCGTCGTTGCTTCCACACGTTGTGACTACCGCGCGCCGCTTGTGTATCCAGATACCATTACCACGGTGGCATGGGTAGAAGACATCCAAGCGAAGAAATACACCATGAAATATCAGATTTTCAGCCACCAGCAAGCACGCTGCGTTGCAGAAGGCGAAGCACTGATTGTTTACTGCGATTTCAAATCCGGTAAGAGTACCTCTATTCCGTCGCATACCGTTGAAGCACTTGAGAGTTACAAAAAATCCGATGTCTGACGTTCTCTCGATTTATCAGCTCCAATCGGAGTATTCTCTCCCTAATTCGCCGACACTTTCTGCCGAGTTGACCGCAGGAGATCACCTCGTGCTGAGTGGTGCTTCCGGAAGCGGAAAAACCAGTCTGTTAAAAGTTATCGCCGCCCTGTCGCCAGCAAAGAAGGGACAAATAACGTGGCAGGAAAAGCCGATTGAACCAACAAATTTTGCATGGTGGCGACGTCAATTTTGTTATTTACCTCAAGAACCCATCATGGGCGCAGAGACCTTGCAAGGCGCACTGGAATTGCCTTGGACGCTTGGTGCAATGACCTCACCTTTCCCAATTGAAAACGCACAAGCTGTCCTAGCGTCACTAAAGCTAAGCCATGCATTGGATACCGACATCAGTGCACTTTCCGGCGGTGAAAAACAGCGTGTTGCGATAGCAAGGGCATTGCTTCTCGACAAGCCTATATGGTTAATGGATGAACCCACATCAGCGTTGGATGGCGACAGCCGCGACGGCCTGATTGACTTGCTCATCAGTAAACCCATTGTTCGTGTTTCCATCTCTCACGACCCAGTGTGGGTAAATAGCGCCACACTGTGCTTTTCGATGGGAGGCACCCATGACTGACGCTTTGAATATCAGTAACTGGGCTTTGGCAGGGTTATACCTCGTATTCATCATTCCCCTGTTCCTGTTTCAACGTTTCCAACTGGGACTGAGTAAAACTTTAATAGCAGCCGTCACGCGCATGACCTTGCAGCTTGCTGTTGTCGGTTTGTACCTTCAAACGCTGTTTGATTTCGCCAATATCTGGTTAAACACCGCGTGGCTTCTCGTGATGATGGGCGTGGCAAGTTGGACTATCTGCAAACAATCAGGAACCGACAGAAAAGCCTTGCTCGTGCCTGTGTTAATCGGTCAATTTGTCGCGATGGTATTTATTCTTCCCTTGCTGACAATCGGCGTGATACAAGCCGACCCATGGTGGAAAGCACAATACCTGATCCCAATGGCGGGTATGTTGCTTGGTAATGCATTGTCTGCCAACGTACTCGCGATTGAGCGGCTATTCTCCTCCCTCAAGGCGCGTCATGCTGAGTTTCAATACTATGTGTCGTTAGGTGCCCCACTGCCTGCTAAACCCTTCCTTCGTGAGGCAATGACTGCCGCCATGAAACCGCCTTTGGCTTCAATGAGTACACTTGGGATTGTTGCTTTACCCGGGATGATGACAGGTCAAATTCTCGGTGGCACAGCACCCTTGCTGGCCGTGAAATATCAGTTAGTGATCATGGTGGCGATTTTTGTCAGTGTGACACTCTCCGTCACCACCACCCTTTGGTTGGCAAGCCGTTCCATTCACAACGAATACGGCCAGCTAAAGTAGTCTTAAAAAGACCTCGTCACCTTAAAGCGTTTCGAGGTCTTTTCCTGATGTTTCAATCCTAAGGTGCCATGTCACTATCGCCCCCAGCAGTGATGTCAGCACTAACAAGAGAAGCAAGATCTTAACCCCAAAAGAAGCCAAGAATAACGGGAAAAGAAACGCTGTAATAATCGCACCAAGCTTGGCAAATGAAGCGGCAAAACCGGCTCCTTTTCCTCTTATACTGGAAGGAAATACCTCACCCGCAATCAGATAGGTTTGTGCATTGGGTCCCATGCTGTTCATAAAATTAAAGAGGATAAACCCAGAAAACAGCATGAGAACTTGCCCTTCCCCGTCAAAAAATAGCGAAAACATCGCCAGAAGCAGGCCCGTAGCACAGCCTATAAACCCGACAATTTGAAGCGTTACTCTCCCCACTCTGTCAGTGAAAATCACCGCAACGACAATCCCCACTAACAAAAACACATCAAGAAAAGCGGTACCTTTCGCGGCTAACAAATCATTTTGGATAACAGCCGCAACAGTGTGGTGCTCAGTGTTGTATGCGCCAAACAGCGTTACCAAAATTGTTGGCGTAAAAATGCCAATGCCATAGGTCGATAAATCCTGTAAAAACCATGGAATAGAAGCCAACAGCGTTGCGCGGCGATGCTGACTAAACAGGCGTTTATACCCTGACCCCAACCTTTTTTCTCTTTCGCCATTGGAACGCGACACCTTCATCACTGGCATCTTTATATTGATGGTTGGTGGGTATGGCGGATCTCTTTTCAACAAAACCGCTAAAGACGCTTCAGCCTCTTTCTTTCGATGTTTGTCGATAAACCAATGGGGACTTTCTGGGATAAAAAAGCGCAATATCAACACCACAATTGACGGTATCAATACAACCGCATACATCCAACGCCACGCGCCCTCATCGGCATAATAAGACAAAATCCCATACCCAATCAGCACACCAGTTAGCGCGCCAATCGCCTGAAAACCGAAGGCACTGAGCACCAGTCTGCCTCGATTTTTGCTGGGAATGCTCTCTGATAGCATCAGGTGCGCCGTTGGGTAGTCGCAGCCAAGCGCAAGCCCTACCCCAAACAAAAACACCAACAGCCAATTCAGCGAAGGCGCAAGAACAACACCAAAAAGAAACAGGGTAAACAGCAACATTTCAATGATAAACATGCGCTTTCTGCCCACAGTGTCTGCCAACCCGCCCAACAAGGAGGCTCCAAACAATATACCCGTCAACGTAGCGGCACTGGCGAATCCTTTTTCGCTAGGGGACAACTCGAAGTCCAATTCAATCAGGGGGAGCGCAACACCCGTCATAAAGACAACCATACCTTCGAAGAACTTCCCCGCCGATGCCAATAGCCAAATACGCCATTGCATCGATGTCATCGGGACGCGTGAAGTCGGCGTGCCATCCCGCCAAACGGGTGCCTCATCAATGTACTTTTGAACACTGCGCGGTTTATCCAGCCGATAAACCAGCTTGGTTTTCACTTTATTCGTGCGGGGTTGCGGCGGGTCGGTTAAGGGGTCGATGTCGACGATCTCCTTGGTGTATGAAACGTAGATATGGACAAAGCCATTGTAGTCAGCAGTACACTGTACGCTTTCTCACTTATGTTTCATGACATTAAGAAGACAGAGAGATACAAAAAAGGCCCTGACAATCAG
>NZ_JAJUBB010000034.1 GCF_028683135.1 Enterovibrio qingdaonensis | reverse complement strand
GAAACGAGCCAAACGATACTGCCTAACACGAGTTTTGGTAAACTTTTCACCCAAAACCTACGTTGTGGTAATTGCGCTTACCACAACTTACCAAAAGCCAATTTTGTATGGCCTCAATTTGACCGTCGAAGCATTAAATAGCACTAAAAAAGGCGTTGGCTCACGTCATGAGCAGGACTCAAATCGGGAAGAAGGTCATCGATGCGACGCCGTGCACCACTTGGTTGATGGTTCGATTCGTACTGTCTGCGACCATTTTTGCCATCATATCCTGTATGACAATCATTTTGCTGAGCACACGCTCGTAGCTGTAGTTGGGTGTGCCGTCGTCAGCAATGCCGTTACTCAACAGCAATAACTCACCATCAAGGTCTTTTCTGGTGTTCATCAACCACGCGACGATCTCTAAGTTTCGTGCGCTGTTGTATAGCTTCTGCTGGTCTATTTCGTCGAGGATGAAGAATTCCAATTGGTTGTTGTAGCTCTCGCTGAGCATGCCTGAGATCCCTGCCATCATGGCAAAAACGCGGTCTCCTTGGTATGTTTCCGAAAAGGCGAGGTATAAGGCTTCTACACCATCAAGACCGCCCAGCTCTTCAAATCCCTCAGCAGGTCGTTCAACGGTTAATAACGCAGTAAGGCGCAACGCAACCGTCATCTCCGGCACTTTTGCCAGCTCTTTCGGGTTTCGTTTATACAGCTTGATGGTGAGCTCTTGCACAAGATCACGCATCTCTAGAATATGGATGTCCGTGATTAAATCCATGTCAGATTTCGCAAGATTTTTAATCTCGAAGGGTCGCTCGCTATTACTGCAACCCATTAGGGCCACCAGCAAAAAACCAACCAAAGTAGCGCGTAAAAACATCCTTATCCTATATTTGAATCGGTTAAATCATCGACAGAATGAGTGTAGGGTGAGGTGCTCGTCCGCGTAACCTTCAATCGCAAGGAGTGCGCGTCGCATCCAATATCCGTGACATGTGCTCAAATCAGATCTTTACTCAACCCGTTGTTCCGTTGTATGCCATCCATTAGAATCGCTACCATTTCCTGAACCATTTCAAAGAGCAACATTCATGAATAAGAGTTTTCTGACCAACCTTATTGCGGTCGCTGTGACAGCGGCAGGCTACTATTTCGACCAACCTATCGCGCTATATGGCGGTCTCTTCGCGCTTTCCGGCTCTCTGACAAATTTACTCGCCGTTCATATGTTGTTTGAAAAAGTGCCAGGGCTATACGGTTCGGGCGTGATTCAAGCGCAATTTGAAGCCTTCAAACTCGGCATTAAGTCGCTGATGATGGACCAGTTTTTTACCAAGGAGAACATCGACCGTTTCTTGAGCAAAGAGATGGCAGGCGACGTTAACCTCAACCTTGAGCCGGTCATTGAGAAAATCGACTTTAACCCGACGTTTGATGGCCTTGTCGACGTCATCAACAACAGTCAGTTTGGCGGCATGTTGATGATGATGGGCGGTGCTGAAGCACTTACGCCACTCCGCCAGCCTTTCGTTGAGAAAATGCAGGCGTCTGTTATTGATATCACGCAGCAAGAACAGTTCCGTGATGCGCTAAAAACCCAAATTGAGCAACCTGAAATGATGGGAGATATCACGGCAAACATTGAGCTGGTGATTGAGCAACGTCTTAATGAACTCACGCCTGAAATGGTGAAAGATATTGTGCAGAAAATGATCCGCGAGCATCTAGGCTGGCTTGTTGTTTGGGGTGGTGTATTCGGTGGCTTGATTGGTGTTGTTTCAGCACTCGTTACCCTCTAATTGGCTTGATATACCTCGGACAAATGGCACCTTGGGTGCCATTTTTGTTTCTCCATCTCGAAAACCTCATGTGCCAGTTCACAAATATCTGATCTCTTTGCCAATAATTGACCGACAACCCAGCTAGGGCTGCAATTCGCACCTACAATGAAACGCAGTAAAACTGTCTCAAATTAGATACATCGAGCTCGATTTCACAAGGAGTGGACCATGGCCAACATTCGGACTCTCGCAACACTTTCAGCACTGAGTGCTGCTCTTTTCGCTTCATCGGCTTCCGCGCTAATCCTTCCGCTATCTGTCGGTGCTGATGCAGGTGTGGCTGACGTTACCTACAAAGGCCGAAGCGCGACGGGGTATTTTTGGAAGCTAAACGGCAATCTGGCTCTGAATGACTTCACCAGTATTTATACGGGCTATGGTGAGACAACGGCAGAAATTCCCGATGCAGGCGGCATCGATCGTGATTTCACCTCGACGTCTATTCCTATTGCCCTTCAGCTTAACCTCCCTGTGGTATTGGGGAATGTGTATGTTCGTGGTGGCGGTAACTACTACGACAATACGTATAACAATGTGTCTGAAGACGGTTGGGGACTTCTCGGTGCCTTGGGTATCAGTCTTTCACCGGGCATTGGACCTGGCCTTGCGTTTGAATTGGGCTATCAAGACAGAGGCGATGCGGAAACCAGCACTATTTCCGTTGGTGCAAAGCTTAACTTCTAACGCACGGATTTAGCTGAACAATAAAAAACGCCTCCATGGAGGCGTTTTTTATTTTGACATTGTTCTGGCTGGCTATTCTTGACCATTGTGACTCGTTAAGTACTCAACGGCGTGTTCTTTTCCCATATATCGACCCAGTGTTTTAGCGGGAACTTTACGTAAATCAACCACAATAAGCCCATCTAATGCGTTGTTAAACGCCGGATCAACGTTAAAGCACACCAGCTTCCCGTTTAGTCCTAAGTACTGGCGCAATAACACGGGCACGCCTAGCCCACTGCTCATTCGCCCCACCACTTTCGACAGTAGTTGGACATCCCCCAGCGCTGACAGCATCGAAGTATGCCAAGGCACAGGTGACGATGTTTCCAGTGGCGTTGTAGGTTTTACTAGCTGCGCCATGTCGTCGTCGTAGTGGTGAATACTCAAGCATTCTGCCAGCAACCGCCTCGCTTTGAGCGGGTAATCGTTACTGATACTGACTGGCCCGTAGAGCGTCGTAATATGCGGGTTTCTGTATACGTACTCCGCAATGCCTTTCCACAGTAATAACAACGCCGTTAGACTGCGTTGATATTTTTCATCAATCACAGAACGCCCCATTTCCATGGCATTTCCCATGGACTCCACAAACCTTTCGTCGTATTGGAAAAGGCTTCGCGAATAGAGTCCGTCTATCCCTAAGTTTTTCACGATCTCCTGAACGCGGCCGAGGCGATAAGCACCCACTAGCTGACGCGCTTCTCGGTCCCAAATAAACAGATGGAGATAGTACGCATCGTACCCGTCGATGTCGCAATCTAACCCCGTACCTTCGCCGACTGCGCGAAAGTTCAGCTCTCGCATTCGGCCAATTTCTTGCAAAACGATGGGAATGTGTTTGCTCCTGCAGCAAAACACATCAAACTCGTTGGAGGACAGAAGTTTGGCATTCTCTGGCAAGGCAGCCAGTTCCTGTTCGATACTTTCGGTCGAGGCGGCCTCCATAATGTCTATGCCGTTTGTTGGCACTTTGGCACTCTCACTAACCTCTTCATTGTTTAGCAGGTAGGTATTGAGGCGAAGGTAATTGACCAATGCATCATCAGACTCAAAGGATTTTCCTTCTTTCCACGCAATCGGTGCTCCGATGGAAAGCGGTATGGGCTGCCCTCGTTTGTTCAGCAACTCCCGCCCTAATAGGACAGTACGTAAAAGAGGATGAATCGTTCCGGCACGGTAGAACTTTCGACTGTTTCGACCGCCTATGAATATCGGCAACGCCGTGGCTTTGTGTTTGCGCACAATTCCGGCCACAGATCGACTCCACGCTTTATCATTCAGCAAGCCGTCTTTATCAAAGGTAGACACTTCACCGGCAGGAAAAACAAGTAGCAAACCACCGTCACTGACATGCTGGTGCGCTTCTCGCAGCGCACGCATATTGGCTTTTTTTGCTTCTTTCCCTTCAAACACATCAACGCCAATAAACAAATCCGACAGCTCAGGGATACGCTTGAGATAATAGTTCGCAAGCACTTTTACGTCCGGGCGAACCTGACGTAAAAGCTTGGCAAGAATAACGCCTTCCACCCCACCTAATGGGTGATTCGCCACCACGACGGTGCTGCCTGTTGCGGGTATTTTGCTTATGTCTTCGGGCGAAACCGTGTAATCCACCCCCAACACATCAAGGGTGTACGCGAGAAAATTGTCAGTATCAATTCCCTCTGGGCGTCGACGGTAGTATCCGTCGAGTTTGCGAAGGCCGGTGAGGGATTCCACTGTTTTTTCAACGAGACCGAACGGGGTCTTTCTTGGTAACTGAAAAGGGCTAATCGTCATTGATTCTCCTTTCAATGTTTCACACTGGCATACGTTTTAGCGTTTCGCCCAGTTGCTATTTCCCAAGTCAATAAATCCAGGGATGTTCTTTTCCCACTTGTTCTGGATGGATTGATCGTAGTTCAGGTATAGCTTGTCATCGACGATTTTCCAGTATTTGGGGTCACCCGGTGCAAGGTCGTCTTTCTCTGCAATCGCCCAAGCACAGTAACCGCCATATTGAGGCGCGAACTGTTCAGGGTCAGCCAAAAACTTGTCTAAGTTTTCTTGGCTGGCAAAGAGCCAATCGGCACCTTGGTATTTGGTTTTAAACGCTGATTTACCTTTGACTGGTGCACCGTCAAAAAAAGACACCGTGTCGTAACCGCTCACCGCCTTATTGCTGAAAAAGCCGGTGTAAACATCATCAGCGGCATAAACTGATGATGTAAAAAGCATCGCAATGAGAATCAAAACCCGAGACATAGTTGCACTCCTAAGTGGTTAGTTAACCCAAACCAAAAACGTCGTAATCACCTATCATCAGACCGAAAGCATGATGAAAACTTTCAGATTTTTCGGAATACCAGCGCCAACACCAACACCAACACCAACACCAACAAACTGCATACTATTTGGGCGCATCACTGGCAACCCACTTTAAGGACGAGGATTTTCTGGCAATTTCAGTGGTCACCGATTTTTTGTTTTCACACGGCGAGCCATCGACATAACGCATTGTCGCGTTACACGGTGAAATGGATAAATGGGTAAAACTCACCGTATTGGCATCTTCACGGTGCATACAAACGGATTTATAGCCAGCCTCAGGAACATGGCTACGGTGGAACGCCCACGCATTTTCAATGGTTGGTGTTGGTTCCATATAGTCTTTATAGGCTTTTCGCCTTGCTTGCATAACTTCTTGGAAGGCCACAGATGAAGAAATCATGGGCTCAACACTCGGCCGCTGTGTAAGCACGTGTCCGTCCCACTGAAACGCAATAACGTGCCCATGGCTAGACGTGAGATCGGGCGCAAACAACAACAAGGTGAACGGCGCATAAGAACCCATGTGCAAGCTATTTAAGGTGGATACCACATCTGGCACGCTTGGCGATGACGCAAGCATTTTAACCAATAGCCCTCGGCTAATGAGCGGCAACTCGGGCACATCACCTTGGTAATAGTTCAGTAAACACAACGACAACCCATACTGATTGCTGGCGATCCACGTGCCGCCACCGTCAGGATCAAGTGGCATCAGACATTCCGTACCCTCAAGCGCAAACTTGCTAGGAGGTGCGGCAATCGCTCTGCCTTTTTGTTCATCACGATTAAAAAAAACGTCGTAACCGCGGTTGTTGAGTATCCAACTAACGGTGCACATTTAACTGCCCCTTCGGTAGTACGATGCTGTCGTCGGCGCTAAACCAAACACATGATCGGTTGGGATATTTTGAGCACATAAGCTGACGCGGAGTAACGCAAAATGATGTATGGCATGACTGGCAACGAAAGAGAGCTCTCGCCCCAACGTTGTAGACGCATGCGGTGAAACCTGTTGATGCAAGCTGACCTCACCACTTACCGTTAATGGGCTAGTTAAGGCTTCTTTCGAAACGCCCAACACCCACTGTTCGATCATGCCCCACTCTTCCAACGCAATGGATTTATCTTTTTCGACGGGATGTTGACGACGACGCTTGTCGTAATCGATGAAGGAGGATGCCGGCCATGCCATTAAGGATTGAAACACATCCAATATGTGACGCATGTGCTGTCCAATGGAGCTTTGCAGATAAGGCTTGGCGACATAGTTATATTGCTCATCGGTAAGCTGCACCAACAATTCCTTCGCTTGATGAGCAATGTCTAAACATCCCTCCACCTCGAACGGTATGGGTGGGTTTGATCCTTCTGCATCATTCGCTAGCATAGTATCCCCTTAAAATAGCGCGTCGTTATTTTGTTTTTGTCATACATCTTCTGCGTTCTTAATCGGTCGAAGGGTAATGCCGAACCAAGGATTTCTCTGTTCGCCATGCCTTGTATAAATCGAGCAGTGAAGGTACCGAACAGCCCGCTCGTCGCTGTTTGTCACCGATTTCAAACAACATTCGGTACTGATCGAGCAAGGTGGTGAAAGCATCTTTCAAGGTTGCGTCTTTATCCCAAATATGGGCAGCCTCGCTGCTGGCACCGTTAACCTCTAGCATCACAAAGTCTTCGCCTTTCATCAGGCTTTCAATATCACGGAATTTGAGGTCAATGCGCCCGTAATGAAAACCGGGGAAATCATCAAAAATTTCATCCAATTTCCGAGTAAGTGCCTCGGTAATGTATTCCGACCCATTCCTAAATATGGCACCTCGACAATGGCTGCCAGCAAACGCCAAGCGAAACTCCTCCCCGTTTTGCAAAACCAAATCCAATTTGTCTTCATGGCGCGTTCGGTAAAGGTGGCTGACTTTCCCTGCCCGAGGATCGTCGTCGATAAGCTCAGCCAGCGTTCGAACACCATCACCGACAACAAACGGGTTATATTTCAATGTGAGTGAGAAAATACGGCCTTTTTCCTCTCCCGGATAGCGGACATAAAACACGCCTGCTTCCGCGTTATAAGGGGCTTTTTCCTGAAGGATTAATTTAGCCCCCAAAGGGAAAAGTCGAAGGTACTCTTCTAACGCGTGCTTGTTTTCGACCAAGCGCACCCCTGCACCACGACAACCCAGATCTGGCTTAGCGACGATGGGAAACCTAAGGCCAGCTTTATGAAGCTTAGAAAGGGCTTGATGGGCTTGGGTTTCCGGCGGGAAAAGTGATTTTTCCCATGCAACGTAAGGCAAAATCCATTTTTTGGCGTGCTCACCTGCCAATGAAAGAATGGCGTCTTTAGACTCTCCGACCATGCCACTTAACGAAATGGTTGGGTTTGCAATAAGCGGCAAACCAAAGCTGCGGTACTTGACGCCATACCATAGCCACTGCACCGCCACAGGTGCATAGAAAACACTGCTCGGCCAAAACTCGAACATAGAAACAGGTTTGCCTGTCATATCCAACGGCGGCATTCCGTGATTGACTGGTTGGGTGGCTAACATTTGGTCATCCACCAGTTTTAATCTTGGCACACCGTTTTCTCCTTTAACTTATTACCCGCTATCCGGTTGATAACCACGAGCAGTAACACCACAAATGGAATAAGTCCCCAGCTCACGTGCTGGTGTACCCACTGAATTTCACCAAGTTGATAGACCAAGGTAAACACGACACCCGTCCATAGTGCTGTCGCACAAAATACGGACAGCAGAAACGTTTGGATAGGAATACGGAAAAAGCCGCTCAGGCAAAAACCGACAAAACGAAGGCCTGGGATAAACCGAATTAAAAACAAATTGCCGAAGGTCTGCGTTCGTAGCTTTCGCCTTACAAAACGTACACTGCGCTTGGTCAACAGAAAGCCTCGAAGTGTGCGCCAGCGACGCGCCCACACCCCAAGGCCATAAAGCCCGACATCACCACTTGCGATACCAACGAATATCGCCAGTAATGCAAGCGGGACAGACATCACACCATGCGCCGCGGCAACACTGGCCGAGACAATGGCTAAGTCTTCCAGCAAGTACGACAGTAAAATGACGGCGAAGAAGAGCGTTGCTGGCGAGTAGGTAAGAAGGGTGGTCGTCACTTCATTCAATGTGTCTTTATCCAAATGCAGTTCCTTGTAAAAAGAATAGACAGGATTCAGAGCAATTCGCTTTCACTGAAACGTTAAAGTCTAAAATTTCACAAAAATCGGACGTGTATAGCCAAACTGGAGGAACACGAAGGCGCGAGAACCTTGGGGGATGTGCCAGTTACTCGTGCGACCAGACATGACCAACGCACGCTTGCAAACCCCCAATGACATGCCACACTGTTTTCTTTTTTGCTGTGGCCGGATACCTTCATGAAAACAATTGATACACCCAATGCTTTTAAACGCCTTCAACAAGACCTTGCTGAATTTGCAAAGGAAAGAGATTGGGATCAGTTCCATAACCCCAAAAATCTTGTCATGGCACTTAACGGTGAAGTTGGCGAATTAAACGAGCTTTTCCAATGGTTAACGACGGAGCAATCTGAAAACTTCCCTGCCGAAAAGCAAGAGGCTCTTGCTCATGAACTGGCCGACATTCAGTTGTATTTACTGCGATTAGCAGAGAAATGTCACATCGATTTAGAAGCGGCATGCGATAGAAAAATGGCATTAAATAGAGCCAAATATCCCGTGGAAAAATGCTTTGGTAAGGCATTAAAGTACAACGAGCTATAGCAGACAGCCGTAACTGCCCCTAAATCCGTTCACCAAATGGTCGAATAAAGCACTCAACGATGAGACATAGTCTAAGCTTTTAGAATGCCGGACTAGCTAGCCGCATGACCTAAGTAAGAGTCAAAAAAACGCACTCAAGATGTTGCAGTTTTTGTTTGTCACAAACAACACGGTAACGATTAGAACTTCACTATGCCTGATACTTCGATTCGCTTTGTGGATAGGTTTCCTTATGACGCTTTGCTTTCGCGAAGCGTTTTGATCTTTTTGGGATGCCTTCTCCTTTCCCTGTTCGGGATTTATTTGCTCAGACAACCCGACAGTGCGGCGTTTATTTGGTACACCAATGCGTTCTCCATTGCCGTCATCGCACTGTCTCCGAAAAAGCAACGTCTCATATTATTACTGCCCGCGTTTTTGGCCATTACCCTATCAAACCTCCTTTTTGGCGACCCCGTATGGCTCGCATTACTGCTAGCCACTGCAAATACCCTCACCATCGCCTTTGGTACGTTCGGCCTTGTGAAAGCCGCAGACAATCAAAATCCATTTTCATCTTCCGGCGTCTTTGTGAAGTTTCTAATATTGACCGTGGTGTTGGCCCCTCTGGCAGGAACAGTCGTTGGCGGCATGGTGCTTCATAACGTGCTTCAACGCCCCTTTTTCGACATCGCGCTGGGATGGTATCTCGGCGATGTTATCGGGATTATCTCTGCGACACCGATGGTCTATTTACTTGCGAAACGCCCGTCTGCTCATCCGTTTCGTTTTCCCAACATCAAGCGACTTGTAGCCGCCGCGCTGATCGCGGCGGGCTCAGGAATATTCTTAAAATTCATTCCCTTTCCTTTTGTCGAAATTGCCATCGCTATCACGCTAGCAGGTGTCGTACTCGACCGATTGTCAGCCTTCATTACAACGTTTGTTATCTCAGTTACCCTCAATTTGCTGTTGGTCGAGCATGTATTGGTACTCGATTTGGTACCCAGCGGCTTAGTTGTCACCCAATTGTTGGTTCCGATCGCGGGGGCCATGATGCTGGGAAGCTGGCTCATCGTGAACACCTCTCAACTGAGGCAGACAAGAAAAATCAGCGAAGAAAAAGCGCAGCTTTTTGAAAATGCGATGCACGCTTCGGTGATAGGCATGGTCATGGCAAAGCCAAGCGGTGAATTGATGAACGCAAACAAAAGCTTCATCGATTTAACGGGGTACGACTGTGAAGAACTGACTAGCCGCACGTTCAAACAGATGTTATTTCCGAGTGATAGGGATTCGATAGACGCCAGTTTTTATCAACTCAAAACAGGAAAAATCGACAACTTCCAAAAAGAACTGCGTTTCCTGAAAAAAAACAAAGAGGTGTTTTGGGCAAAAGTGTCGGCGACTGCCGTACGCGATAACTGGACGAAAGAGCCTATTCACTTTATCTACCAAATACAAAACATTGATTCTGAACGACGTATTGAAACTGAACGCCATATTTGGTCCACCAAGTTTTCTTTTGCGTTAGGGATTAACCGCCTCAGCATCTATGAACTTGAGTGTCACACCAAATACATTTCGTTTTCTGACAACCTTCAACAAGTGCTTGATATCTCACCGACGGCTATCCGCAGACTGTATGAATGGATGGCACGTATACATCCCAAGGATCTTCAGGAATACCAACATACCATCAGTAAAATTGGCGAGTCTCCAGTCACTATCGAATATCGTTTAATGGATGACAGGCAAGAGTACCGGTGGGTCAGAGATTGCTGCCAACCTCTAATCAAAGATGAAAGTGGGTTGAATAAAACCGTGGTGGGCACCATCACGGACATAACTGAGCAAAAATTTGCAATGGACAAGGTTACGTTTGCCTCAGAGCGTGCGCTTTTGGCGGCGGAAGTTGGCAGATTTGGTATATGGGAATACAACGCGGCCACACAGGAGCTGATTTGGGATGCCCGTATGTATGACGACTACCATCTCGAAAAAAACGCACCGATTGACGTGTATCACTGGAAGTCCCGTATTCTTGCCGATGATAGCTATAAACTCGACAATTTGCTCTCAGTCGAACAGCCAATAAAACGGCTCACGGAAGTATCCTTCTATGTCACGTTTGAAGGTCTACCTAACAAGCGTTTTTTTGCCGCAGCATGTCATGTGGATGGCGAGCGTATTATAGGGGTGCACTCAGAACGCTCCTATTCACAAGATATACCGCAGCAGACAAACCAAAGTGAACGCGAAGACTTTTCACACTCAGGCGTCACTGAAGGCTTTCTGATGCTAGATAGTCAGCTGAACATCACTTTTATTAATTCTACCTGCGAAACCATGTTGAGTTTAAATGAGAGTATGGTCGGGGATCCCCTTGACCAACATGTGCACCTCCAAGTGCATCAGCATAAGGTGTCTTTCCTCGATATCTTATCTACTGAACAACGTCAGTCAGAGATTAAGCAAATTCAACGTGACGTCACGATTAGATCCGATGCAGATGAAAACCAAATCGTACATCTGACGATTACGCCGCTGAAGGGAAGTGCTGAGGCTGATATTGGCTGGGTTGTGTCAGTCAGGGATATTTCAAGTTATCTCCCCCTTCGCAGCAAGCTCACCTACAGCGCGACACATGACATGCTAACGGGGCTGATGAATCGTCAAGGATTCGAGCTCGCACTTCGCAATCATATCCAAGAATTGAGCTTAAAGTATAGCGAGCACGCCGTTGCTCTATTCAGACTAAAGCCCGATACAACCAGCAACAATATACTGCCCGTCATGGTGATGGAGCAGGTATCAAAATCGGCTTCTTTACTGATCCAGTCGTCTATCAGAAACAATGATCTTCTCGCCCGTATTGATGATTTGAGCTTCGCTCTATTATTAAGAGGCTGCAGTCCTTCAGAAGCGGCAAGGGTGACACAAGGCATCGCTGAAAAGCTTAATCATTTGTGCTACCGAGATGCCACACGATCTATCCCTGTTATCACTATGGTAGGCATAACTGGCGCGAGCACGGTGAACATGCACCCTTATATGGTATTGGAGCAGGCGGAGTTGGCTTTATTGGCAGCCAAGAAAGACACGTCGAATTCCGTTGCTATCTATTCAGACAACGACATTGTTGGAGAAAGTTCCTCGGAAAACGTTCTTCACCATATTGATGAAGCACTAAAGCAATCAGCCTTTAGCTTACTTTGTGTCCCCATCACTCCCAATGTGGAGGGACTACCCTACTGGCATCAGATACAAGCCCACTTGGTTACAGAAGAAGGCCAGCTCATCGACCCCAGCAAGTTTCTCAACGAGCATGAAACTAACAGCAAAATTAACGATATTGAACGATGGGCATTCAACGAGGTCCTTGGAAAACAAGCAACCAAGATCAAAGATGCTGGCTTGAATATTGCCATGAAATTATCACTGTCTTCGTTTTACAGTGACAACATCGTAGATGAGGTCGCTGACCTCATTAAAAAAAGCGAATTCCCCGCCAGCCGCCTTTGTGTTGTTGTTGATGAGGGGACGCTCATCACGTCGCCAACCCAAGCAAAGGCAAACATAGCCAAGCTCAGGGCGGCAGGATGCCACGTCAGCGTCGATAAATTTGGCTCGGAATTGGCGTCAGTGAATTTCCTTAAGAAATTCAACATTTCCTTCGTGAAACTCGACGAAAGCATCACAGGGCACATCACTAACAATCAGGTTAACCGACAAATTGTCGAATCCATCCAACAGATCAGTGATGTCTTAAATATTCCAACCATCGCGCAGAGTGTGAGGCTTCCAGAAGAGTTGGAAGCCATTCGCTGTTTGGGCATAAGCTACACACAAGGCCCCATTTTTGGGTCCCCTGTTTCATTGCTTAAAGTCATCTCAACGTCTAAAGCAGGATTACAATATCTTCCTAGCTCTCATAAATCAGTAAGTTGATTTAACAAAACCCCGCTGTTCAGCTTTTCTTTTTTGGCGATTTCGCGTTCAATCAAACAGTAAGGAACGAACGGGGAATAAGCATGATTCGCAGTGATTATCTGGTCATCGGGGCTGGCATCGTGGGATTGAGTGTCGCCAGAGAGCTTCAGCAGAGACAACCTCACGCCCACATTGTCGTGGTTGATAAAGAACAGTCTGTTGCCAATCATCAAACGGGGCGCAACAGCGGCGTGATTCATGCAGGCATTTACTACACCCCCAACAGTCTTAAAGCTCGGTTCTGCAAAGAAGGTAACCTTGCAATCAAAGCCTTCTGCGAACAACATGACATCCCGTATGAAGAATGCGGAAAATTATTGGTCGCCACGTCAAATGTCGAGCTGTCTCGCATGGACGCACTCAAAAAGCGGGCGACAGAAAATGGCCTCGAATTCGAAGTACTGTCCGCACAAGAACTCAAAAGTAAAGAGCCCAATATCAACGGTCTAGGCGCAATTTTCGTTCCGTCCACCGGCATTGTTAATTACCGCCAAATCTGTGAAAAACTCGAGACCCTGCTCAAAGAGCAAGGCGGTGAGGTGTTGTTTGACAGCCCCGTTGAATACATGAAGGAAACCACCGACGGTGTCACTGTTGTCGCAGGCGACCACACAATTCATGCAAACCATGTCATTGCATGCGCTGGCGTTATGTCGGACCGTATCGTTCGCTTACTGGGCGAGCAACCCACGTTTAACATCATCCCTTTTCGCGGTGATTACTATCAGTTGTCAGACGAACACAATGGCATCATTAACAGCCTGATATACCCCATTCCTGACCCTTCTATGCCATTTTTAGGCGTTCATTTGACGAAGATGATTGATGGCTCGGTAACCGTAGGCCCCAATGCCGTGCTCAGCCTCGCTCGGGAGGGATATCATCGCTTCTCTTTTTCACCGAAAGACACCAGCGAGATGCTGCAATATTCGGGTTTTTACAAAGTGATTGGAAAACACTTCAAATCGGCAATGAAAGAGATCCGTAACGGCCTGTGGAAAGGCGGATATTTAAAAGAGGTGCAAAAATATTGCCCATCACTAACGGCGGATGATCTTCAAGGCTATCCATCTGGTATCCGCGCCCAAGCTGTTTATCCTAATGGCGATATGGTGGACGACTTTCTGTTTCACCAAACGTCGCGAACTTTGGTGGTTTGCAACGCACCGTCCCCCGCCGCAACCTCTTGCTTCCCTATCGCTCGCTACATCGTTGATAAAGTGCTCTAAAACGAGCACTTCTCGACGAATATCAAAGAAAATACTTTGTTTTTCTTAAGGTATTGCATAGCATCGTCGCCTCTATCCTAGAAGCGATTAAACCCAATCAACTTGAAGATGCTTGGGTATATGTCCATCCATCGCTACGTTATCCACGCATTCCCAGAAAAGAAGAAGTACGCAACATACGATGAAAAAAGCAGCCCTCTTTTTGTCTGCCCTTTTGCTTGCAGGCTGTTCAAACCCAAGACCGCCGGAGTGTGATTGTACGACCAGTCAACCACCCACCAGCGAACCTGTTACTGACAATAAAAAAGCCATTAATGCGTTGTTTAGCTATTTGGCGAAAGAAGCGATTAAGCAATGGGGCGAAGACGACTACGTTGAGTCCAGTAAACATCGCTTCGTAAAATACTTGGATGGTTATCAGACACGTGCCCATATCGACTTTGAAGCGGGTAAGATCTACGTGTCGACCGTTTCTCAGTACCAGCCAATGGACAAACTGCAAAAGGCAATCGTACAAACCGTATTGATGCCTGCTGATCCTAAATACGCAGAGCAGTTTACCGACAAAGAGATCCAACTGACGGGTAAGCCCTTTTTCTTAGGCCAGATCGTTGATCAGGAAGGCAAGTCTATTGAGTGGGAATGGCGTGCAAATCGCTATGCTAGCTATCTGATTTCAAACAAGCTGCAAAGCAAAAAAATCAAAAAGGGCACGGCCTATTACGTTGAAATTGACATGGTGAAAGATCACCTGGAACAACGTGAATACCAATATGCCCATTATGTGCGTGACGCTTCAAAGCGCTACAACATCCCAGAAGATTTGATTTACGCCGTCATTAAAACAGAAAGTAGCTTTAACCCTTACGCGGTAAGCCATGCAGGTGCCTATGGTTTAATGCAGGTCATTCCCAAAACAGCGGGTGCAGATGTATTTAATTTGGTGAAGAAAAAGCCGGGCATTCCGACCAAAGAATATTTGTTCGACCCTGCGAATAACATTGATACGGGTACCGCATATCTACACATTTTGAAAACGCGCTACCTGCGTGATGTGAAGAATGCGTCGTCTAAACACTTCAGCATGATTTCCGCATACAACGGCGGTACAGGCGGGGTATTGGCAACCTTCCACCCTGATCGCAAGCAAGCCATGGTAGAGCTAAATCGCCATTCGCCGAGACAAGTTTACGACGCGTTGACGACTAAGCACCCGAAAGGGGAAGCGCGACGCTACTTGCAAAAAGTCCTCTACTTCCAGAAAGACTTTAAAGAAGGCAACATCTAAACCAAAAACGCCACCCTCATAGCACCATATAGTTGCATAAAGGGTGGCGTTTTCCATTCTGCGTTGCTGAGCGCGCTAGTCCTGATAAATCATCTTCTTCGTCATGCCACCATCCACTAGGATATTGGCTCCATTGACGAAATCATTGTCAGGGTGGGTCAGGAATTGACACGCATTCACAATATCTTGAGGTTTACCTACACGACCAGAGGGGTGTTGCTGGTGGTCAATGTCTCGCAGTGCTTCGTAATCCGCAGATTGGATCCAACCGGGGCTTACAACATTCACAGTAATCGGCGTCTTAGATAGCGAAACCACCAAGGAGTTGGTCAACGACACCAATCCCCCTTTCGATGCGCCATACGCTTCCCAACCCGCTTCATTTTGATGCCAACGGGTTGACGAGATGTTCACAATGCGTCCGTAGTCTTGACCTTCATTCGCAGCAATGAACTCACTGGCACACGTAAATGCACCGACCAAGTTTACATTGATCACGTTTGCGAACTCTTCCGCTGTCAGTGTCTCTACAGGCTTGTTGAACGTCGAGATCGCACCGTTATTGATCAGCACATGTACTGCACCAAACTGCGCTTTGATCGTCGCAAATGCAGCGACTACTTCTTCTTTTTTACCCAAATCCGTCAAAAAGTAATGACAGCGATTGTGGTCGCCTCCAACGATGTCCAGACACACCACGGTGGCCTGCAATTCGGCATAGGCGTTCACCAACTCCGCCCCAATACCTCCACTGCCGCCTGTGATCACCACGACTTTATTTTTATACATAACCTAGCTCTACCTTGGGTATACATTCCACCAAGCGACATACCTGCTTGGATGAATATTCATTATTAACGTTTACTCTTCTACCGCAGGGAGAGTCACTTTCACACCCAAGCCAGGGTGGCAATCATGCAACGTGATCGTACCGTGATGTAGCCCAGCCACCGCTTTTGCCAGCGATAACCCAAGCCCTAAGCCGCCATCTGTCCGGCTTTTATCAACACGATACAATCGCTCGAACACGCGCTCTTTCTCACTTTCAGAGATACCCGGGCCATTATCATCAACGGTAATCCACACGTCGTTGTTATCACGCCCGCAACCTAACGTGATATCACTCCCGGGTGGGCAATAGCGCAGGGCATTTTCAATCAAATTCGCCACTTGCTGAATAAGCAGCTCGCGATCTCCTTGCAACAGCAGCGGCGCGTCGGCCACATTTACCTTCAGGGTCATGTTGGCGTCTTCAGCAACATCAATGTAAATTTCAGCAACAGTATCAATGACTTTGGCAACATCAATCTCGGTAAATCGACTTCTTCTTGCCCCAGATTCAATTTGCGAAATGCGCAGCAAGGCATCAAATATGGACGCTAATCGCTGTGAATCTTCCAACGCATGATCCAGTTCATCGAGAAATGCCTCAGAATGCTGCTCAGGAGCCGATTCTGCTTCATCACGCAATGTCAGTAGGTTATGGCGAAGACGCGTAATAGGCGTTTTAAGCTCGTGTGCGATATTGGCGGAAATGTCACTCATCGCTGCAACTGACCCTTCGAGACGCGAAAGCATTTCATCAACGGACACGGAGATTCGAGCCAAGTCATTGTAGGTATGCCGCTCACCCGTTCTGACCGAAAGGTCGCCATCTGCGGCAGAGTTCAATACGTACTCGATGCGAGAAATACGTTTTTGGCTATGACGACTCAACGCCGTCACAATAACCCCTGTGAGCAATGACACCAGCAAACCAGATAGCACAAATCCAGTGGTCAGCACCGCCATGATTTCGTCATCTTCTATCGGGTCATCATCAATTTTTTTGTTCTGCCCTTGCACGAGTTCTCGGGACTCTTTGACGATTTCCTTATTTTGATTGCCAAGCTCATAGTCAACATACACGAGGGTCACTGACGCCATCAGTACCAGACTAAAAATCAGGACGACACCGAACATCAATCCCTGCTGAGCCGCTGAGCTTTTCATCCAAGCAGGCATACATTTGATTAGCCCGCCTCTCGAAAACGCGGCACGAATGCGTTTCTTTGATGCATCAAGCGAGTTTCGCATTACCCTTCCCCACTTTCTTTGCGTTCAAGTCTATACCCTGCGCCTCGTACAGTTTGAATCAAAGTATCTCCAAACGGTTTTTCGAGTTTGTTACGCAAACGACTAATGTGAGTTTCTACGACGCTAGTTTGGGGGTCAAAATGAATATCCCATACATGTTCAAGCAGCATCGTACGCGTGATGACGCGGCCTGGATGGCGCAAAAATAACTCTAATATGCGAAATTCTTTTGGCTGTAAATCAAGTGAAACGCCCTGACGCGTTGCGGCGTGTTCAAACAGATTAAGAACGACATCACCGTAAGCGAGTTCGGGTTTGGTTTCAGTAGACTTAAGCACCGAACGGCGGGATAACGCGGTTATGCGCGCTAATAACTCAGAGAAGGCAAAGGGCTTGGTGAGGTAGTCATCGCCGCCTGCTTCAAGTCCTTCTACACGGTCATCTACGCCGCCTAATGAGGTGAGAAATAGAATGGGAATACCGATTTGTGCAGCACGTAATGCTTTTACCAGCGACAAGCCATCAAGCCCCGGCAACATACGGTCGACCACGGCCACATCATACTGTTCAGTCATACAAAGAGAGAGGGCGTATTTGCCATTGTCAGCAACTTCAACCTGATGTCCCGCCTCACGTAGCCCCTTTTCTACAAAGCTGCTGAGGCTAGTATCGTCTTCCACCAGTAATACGCGCATTGTGATTCTCTCTTATTCTTGTTTACGCATTGTTGCGGCACTACGCCGCAACAATCGGATCGTTTTCCACATTGTTTGCTGGGTTGGCTACATCATTTTTTGCTTTATGCTCATGCCATTTGGCAATAATGACGGCAGCGACGCCTGCAAGTAAACATGCGCCCAGTGTAACCAGTCCCATCATGAAAAACAGCGAGAAAGTTACCACTCCGACGATAGCACCAATACCGTTTTCACGTACTTGTTTTGCTATCGATTTTGCGCGCATCCAAAGACGGGATGTTTTCGTTGATTCAGTCATCATGTTTTCTCCATCGGGTGCGAATTCGCACCCGTATTTAACGTATCAAAGGATTACGACTTTGCTGGGTTCACAGCATCGATTTTTGTTTCAACACGCTTACCATTTGCGTTCAGCATTTCAATTTCATAGGTGAGGCTATTGTGGTCGTCATCCATTTCAACACTCCACGCCTTGCCACCAAATTCCGCCTCTGCTTGTTTAACGGCAGTTTCCAGCGAAAGGTATTTGCCATTATTAACCCCTGACAACCATAGGGCGTTTTCGACTTGGTCATCATCGTCGTGGTGGTCATCATCGTGGTCGCGACGTTGCTGGGTTAAAATCACTTCGCCCGTTGTGGCGTTGACGACGGTATGAATTTCTTCGCCATTCTTGCCAATCAACTCTATCTCATAGATTGCTTGGCCCATTTCGACGTCTCGCTCCGCTTCCATCGGCACTGCGTTGGTGTTGTTTTTCGCAATTTCTACTGCCTGAAGCAAAGAAACAGAATCTTGGTTCATTGACGTTGGGGCATCAGATGCATATGCAGTAAATGCAGTCATACCAAAAATCATTGCTACCGCAGCTGGTTTAAAAACGTTAGACTTTTTCATCATCAATTCCTCGTATTGGGTGTTAACCCGACAAGGCCTGTTCCCTGTCGATGTGTGTACTTTACCCAAGTGAATTTGCGTGAAGTTTTCCCGAACTATACATTTTTGTAAGGTTTGTAGGCGGGCATGAAAATCCAAACTCATGGCAGGTGATTTAGGTATAGCGAGTTCAAAAGTTGGCTCATCTCGTTGGTTTACAGTGTAAAGGGCACCAAGAAATCGTGAAATCACTCGAACTTATCACTATGGTCTTCCTGCCATCTCAACATTTTCCGTCACAATCTGCGGCTTCGCTCGTCTCAACTGTTAGCAATGCACGCTTTTAGTCTCACTCCTCTTTCACTCGATCACTGCTCCGCATTGCTTGATTTTGAAATCAGAAACAAAGCGTGGTTTGAACAGCATATCCCCCCTCGTCCGGCACGCTTTTTTGATTTGCCCGGACTCACCCGCGCTACGCGTCAATCTATCGATTTGCAGGGCCACCAAACACACCTTATGTTCGTTGTTGAAAATGAATCCAAGCAGATCATTGCGCGCGCAAACATTCATGACATTCAGGATGAATATGCGGAGATTGGGTATCGTGTTTGCGAAAAAGAAATAGGAAAAGGCATCGCAACAAATGCAGTTATGGCATTGCTGGAAATCTGCAGAAGTGAACTCACGGTCGATTATGTGTTAGCGAAAACCACGCCGCAGAATATCGCATCGCAGAAAGTGCTTGAGCGCACCGGCTTTTTATATACCGGGAAAGAAAAGAATAGCACCACGCTAAACCACAGATACCACGACCTTTTGCACTTCCAATTTCCATTGTGTCGAACGTCGCGCTAGGTAATCAACGCCTCTTCAATACCATTTCCCCTCACCCGCAGACTGCCTCTGTGAGGTTGCCATTTGTGGTTAATCCAAGATATTGGTGTAACAAAACACTGCTTGCGAAAAGAGTCTGTACCCTGTCACCTATTGGCATCGAGAATGTTTAATTTTAGTTGCAGCTTTTTCAGAAAGTGTCTTAGCTCCCAGCGAGTTAGCTCCGTTTTCACTATGCTGAATCCAGACTATTTGTAGAGGCTAAGCGAGCGTCACACCGCTACAAAAGACACGCTATCGTGACAAGACGCGAATGCCGAATCTTTGGAGTACCCTGATGAATCAACACGGCAAAATCAACTATGTTGAATTTCCCGCAACCGACCTACTCGCAACAAAATCCTTCTTTTCCCAAGCCTTTGGCTGGACATTCACCGACTACGGCCCAGATTACACTGCGTTTTCAGATGAAGGTTTAGACGGCGGTTTCTTTCGCTCTGAAAAGCATTGCGATACCGATGTCGGGGGAGCATTAGTGGTGTTCTACAGCGAGCGATTAGAGCAGACTGAAACCAATATTCGTCAAACTGGCGGTGAAATTGTGAAGCCTATCTTTGCGTTCCCTGGCGGACGACGCTTCCACTTCAGAGAGCCTAGCGGCAACGAGTTCGCGGTTTGGTCAGATAAATAGAGCATCTAGCCAATACAACAAAGGGTGCCAATGGCACCCTTTGAACGTTTATCCCTGTCATTACTTATCAAGCAACAGATGATCCGACTCGGTCAGTGAGTGCTCAATTGAAGCTTCATCACGTGCTGCGGCCCCACTGGACCACCCAAATAAACTGTGCCTGTATCTTCAAAACCACACTTTAGGTAGCAATCATAAGCGGCCTTGTTTCTACAGTTCACCGTCAATTGAACATTATAAAACTGTGGGTAGTTTTCTTGAACATAAGCAGGCAGCAGACGAATAGCTTTCGTTGCAATGCCTCGTCCTTGGTAACGCAAATCGATTAACAGTGCCCTTACACCTAGGGTAAAGCTGTCCGTAAACTCAACACGCGTTGAATAACCTAAATCCAATATGAAGAAACCCACCACAGTTTGATGCTCGATGATTAGATACGGATGCTCTTCCACACTCAAGTTCGTAACAAGCTCGATGATATTACTTGCTGTAAACGCCATCTGATCAGGGTGCACACGCAATGCGCCAGCCTCAGACTCCCTAACTTTGCTGTATTTTTCTATCCTGACCATAACCCCAAACCCTGTCGTGATGAGTAAGTAAACAGGCTGCCAGCTTTTCAGCGGCAACGATAGGTTAAATACCGTATTTTATCTGCCACGCTCAATGATAAATAACAGCGCGTTCACTTTTCCCTCACTTTGCCTTCTTATTACTCAAGACTAGATTCAAAGGCAATCAAAAATAAACTTATGTAATATTAATACCTTAATAACCTTCGTAATCCACTCCAAGTTAAATCGCCAACCTAATTCAGAGTCTCACAAAATTATCACCCATCAATGGAATTAACCTCTCAAATAATATTTTTATCAATAACTCAACATTCTTGGTGGACTATAAAATATTTTCGAAAGCAATTTCTAATCACTTGCGTAGATAACGCTAATAACAAAAACAAAGAGACCAACTATGAAAAAAACACTGATAGGACTCGCAATTGCGTCAGTTTTAGCCACCAACGTTCATGCAGAACCAACTGATTTTGAAGCATATACGGCAAAGATCGTTACTCGAATGGCTGAGTTAGCAGAGCTTGCAAAAAACCCAGATAATGTTGTCACTGATGGTGAGCAAAAGTACCTTTCATACAAAGGTAAGAACTTACGAATCAATTACGATGGCAATGTAAAGTTTGACTTGTTCGATTTTGATACGGAATTTGAAACTGTTTTCGAATTCATACCCGCAGAGTGGGAAAAATATTGGTATGACGGCGGTTTCGATATTTACCCGATGGGGTTCTTTACCGCTGAAAAATGTACCTTCGGATTATATGCGGCTGCGCGTGGTTCAAAAGATAACGACGGAAACTATATTTGGGAGCGTCCGCAAACAACACATCTCGATACCAGCGAATGTACAGACCTAACACAAAACGCATCCATCTTCTTCAACACCAATCAGCTCAATAATGACCTCGTTGGCAACCTAAGCGGGGCGGTATTGTTCGCTCAAGCGCATATCGTGCCAGCAAGCCCTGATGCGCAGGATACACGCTCACATCTGGTCGCGAACCGTACAACCAAGGTCATGTTTAAACCTGAACATGCACCGACAGACTATACCGCCGTACAAGTTTCAGTTACCGATCGCGCCGGTAAACTTTTGGGGACGCTGGATATGCTTCACCCCAGCCAGCTTGCCAAGAACGTTCTAGCGATCCCAGAAATCCAAAATACTGCTATCGATTTCACGTTTAACCCAGAGGATGCGTTCGCGGTTCGTGACGTTTCCAGCGAAGCCGTTGCTGCTGCATTGGCTATAAACGATGTAGTGGAACTAAAAACATGGAATGGCCATTGGCTTCGCGAAATCGTCCTTGAACAAAACAACCCAGCGCTTGATGGCAAAACCTTCGCGTTTACGTCCAGTGCAGGCTACAACTCTGTCGTGTCGTATTACGAAGAGCGCAAAAAAACCATTGTTAATGGCACCACCACCGTCTTTAAAAACGTAAAAGGCACTTGGGTACTTGAAGACGACCTGATTTTTAACAAGATCGGCTACGGTGATGGATTCTGGTCTGCAGAATTACCGAAAGAGTGGGTGAAGCCAGGTGTCAACTTCTCGTTTGAAAACCAAGGCAATACGGGCTCTCTCGACAATGTAAAAGTCGGTGCCCCGACAGAACTTCTCATGCATACCATTGATGTAGGTATGCTTGTCGAACCTCGTCAAGGTTTCCATTTCCAATACGACAAAGAGGCGCAGCGCGAGTACTTTGAAACTGCACCGTTGAGCAAGATGGTGGTTAGCGAATACGAGCCCGTACACTTAACCGAAGTCATGTTGCCTGATGGCACCCTGCTAACCGACCACGACCCGAGCGAGGGCGGTTGGCATGGCGGTACGATGCGTCAACGAATCGGCAAAGAACTCATCTCAATCGGTATTAACAACGCTAACTATGGTATTCACACCACCACAGGCGTAGGCGAAAGCGAAAACCCGTATTTGGCCGCACAGCTAACCGCACACAATACACGCGGCGTTTATAGCAACGGTGTGCAAACACACGGTGGTTCAGGTGGTGCGGGCATGGTGACGCTCGACAGCTCAATCGGCAACGAGTTCAGCCACGAAGTCGGCCACAACTATGGTTTGGGCCACTACCCTGGTGGCTTCGAAGGCTCCGTGCATAAACCCGCTCACATGACAAACTCAACGTGGGGCTGGGATTCATCAAAAGACGTATTCATTCCTAATTTCGCGCCTCAGAACAGTGGCGGTGAGAGTTGCCATGATGGTCAGTGTGTTCCCGCATTCAATGACATGTTCCGCTTTGGCTATGACTCAATGGCAGGTGGTTGGGCAATGTACGATGCGCAACGCTTCACGCTGTACACACCTTACGCGATGCACTTCATCCAAAAAAATCTCGAAAGCAAAGCCGTGTTTGATGAAACCTCGTCAACTGGCTTTCGCAAGTGGAATGAAACGACAGAAAGCATGGTGGAATATACCCACAGCATCGATGCATTGGAAACCACATCGGTTGACCCTTGGAATGCCAACGCCGACTATATCGCAGGCTTGCTGAACAACTTCGATAAGATTGATTTATCGACGTGGAACGGTCATTGGGCGCGCAACATGTCGGTGCCCGTCGCCTCTGCCTCTAACAAAGGTAAGGTTTTTACGTTTAACTCCGACGCGGGCTACCACTCTTACCTCGACATCAACGGTGAACAGATCACCGTGCCTTACGGCAGTCGTTTGCTGTATGTGTCGAATGGTCAAACGTGGGTAAAAGACGGAGAGTATCAAGCGAGCAAAGCACGTAAACCTGACGCGTTTGGCGTGCCTGTTACAACCTTGGTCGGTTATTACGACCCTCAAAACACGTTAGACAGCTATATCTTCCCTGCACTACATGGCTCTTATGGATACGTCTATCCTGATGATGCTGCAACACTGTCAGCCAATAGTTGTGCGCTTGAGGTCGAAACAGCGAATGGCGCAGTACTGAAATATGGGCTGAAGAACAACCGCCGCAACGCCGACAACATGAACAAGTTCCACGTTAACGTGGCACGCGCTGATAATCCTGTCCGCGCATCAGTCGTCTGTGACGGTTCTGTGCTGGATGCTAAAGCCATCAGCCAACCAACGTTAGAGCCGGTTTATACCGTGCAGGGCGAGCAGCCTATTACCGCCCGTACCAGCTTCCGCTCGCGACTCGCTGAATCTCAGCCTCGTATGCAAGCGTCAAAATATGCACCTCAGCAATGTAATCATGCTGATGGTGAGCACAATCACTAAGACACGCTGAACGAATCCGTACGATAACCAAAAAGAGAAACCAATGTGGTTTCTCTTTTTTCTATCTGTCCGCATTCAAAATTCAATGCCAAACTCGAAATATCCTGCAGAATGCGGCTCTCCCCTGAGCCTTATATCTCTTTGGCCATGTAGTAGAATCGGTCATCCTCTTTGACGAGCGAGAAGCCTTCTCGCGTGTAAAGGTGAAAAGCAGGGCTGATCTTAAATACGCGAAGCTTTACATGTTTAGCACCATGCTCTGTGGCAATACGCGCAGCTTCTATTAAGGCTTGAGCACCAATCCCTTTGTTTTGAAAAGCCGTACCCACTTGGAGATCGCGCAAATAACAGTCGTCGTTTTCCATTGCTATCCTCACCGCACCAACAGGTACACCTCGGTACAAGATATCCCAGTTCTCCAACCCTGAAATCTGCTCCAGTATTTTGGACTGTTCCCAATCAACCGCATAGTGCGCGTAGTAGGGGCGCATGTTGTTAAACGTCAATTCGGCAGAACGCTGTAAGTCAGAGGTGGGCTGGAACGAAATCAAAGAAAAACTCCTCGTAAATATGCTGGTCCAAGTTTGCGATGACTCGCGGGGTAAAGCAGTAGTACCACTTCCCTTATCAAGGAGTAAAGCGCTGATACAAAAAGAGCCACCCTAGGGCAGCTCCATCATGTACTTTACCATTATCGTGCAGAGTATCCGCTTACCCGCCAACAGGCATTGCCACCGGTTGTACTTTAAAAAAGCGACGGCATTTTTCCAGAAATACGCCATACACGATGCCCAGCATACCGGAAACCAAGGCATTACTCGCAACCGCTGTCAGGATCTGGTTTGGTTCTGCCCCTACTGTAAATAGGATCGCTGCATACACAGGCGATTGGAACACAACGTAAGCAAAGAAATCAGCCACGCGCTTGGTTAAACGAGAGGGAAACTGTCGAGTAGCGAAGCGCAGAACGTTGTCTCGGAATACGCCGTAAGGCCAAGCAATCAAGATATTGACTGGGATCGACAAAAGACGAGACGCTAAAGATTGCTCAAAAGACATGCCTGAAATGAAAATCTCAATCAACATGCCAGTAACAAAACTAAATACAACCATGGCGAACATATCAGCCACAACACTACGAACGCGATCAGCGCCTTTCATTTTTCTCCCCAAAATCGCATAAAAACAGTAAAAATCGCCCTTAAAAGAAGGACTAAAATATTCGAGTATTAAAACAGAAGGTCGGTAGCGTTAGGCACCATTTTAAATAACACAAACAGAATATTATTCCGTTTAAATATTGTTTTTATGGCATGTTTAACTATTTAATTTTGAGGCATATTTTGCGGTAATATTGTTCAATCCTGCCGTCTTGAAAGATCTCTCGCCATGATGAGAGCCAGACCCAGTACTTGAAGGAACAATGCGAGGTTACGATAGGAAGATACCTTGCTGTTGATCTCCCGCTGCGATTCTGCCAATTGAAGGTTGTCCAAATATAACGAATCTATCTTTTCACGCAGGAGATCCTGCTGCTGGTCTATTTTAAGCATGATCTTAGGAAGATTCTGCTGAGTCAGAGGGGTACTCACCATCTCGCCAAACGCATCCAAAAGACGGGTTCCAATGTCGAAAGGCACGTGATCATTCGAGGGTTTCAGAGCCATAACAATCAGCAATGTTTCACGTCTACGCTCTAATGCGTCCACTTGCTGCCACGTCAGTTGAATAAGCTGGTTGTTGCTAAATTGCTTTTCTGCAACCGAGGCCACCTCTTCTCCGAGATCATCAATGACAAAGTTTGTCATGAGTGCCGCCACAATATTGAGCACTAACCCCGTTGCCACGACCAACCAGGTTTTAATGGTAATGCGCACCACAAATCTCCTATCGAAAAGCCCTACAAAAGGGACAGCCATTTGCACAGACATATTTCAGGTATAGTTGATTTCAGGCGTAGATGAGGTGTGATTAATGTCTGAAAGTGCAGGAAAAAGGCCTCACAGAGAG
>NZ_JAJUBB010000033.1 GCF_028683135.1 Enterovibrio qingdaonensis | reverse complement strand
AAAGCGTGTTTCAAGTTGGCCTAATGAAAGCCCGAAATTGGCTCAGAACTGCAGACTTTAGCAACTAAACCTCTACTACCTTCTGCCTCTGATAGTGATAAACTCCCCGCATCAAAATCAACGAGAAACGCTATGTTTATCCATCATGTTAACGGCATCGACTGGCTGGTGATTACCGCTTATGAAGAACTGAAAACGATGTTTATCGAAGAAGCGGGTGCGATCCCCTCTTGCTTCTCTGCCGCCAGCGAGTTGCCCCTGATTGACCAAGCCAAGCGCACTTATGGATATTTGCCTACACTCAGCGGCGTAATCACCGATACTGGCACTTTTCAACGTCAGGATAACGAAGAAGATTTGAACCCACAGCTTGCCTGCCTCGTTGAGGGGCGTGGCCGGGTGTTTATCTATTTTGGCGGCTTTGTGGCTTTTGTGGATGACGAGCAAACCTTCATTACCCGAATGAACTGAAAATTATTCAGTAATTGAAATCGGCAAATTGGCATCCCTAGCAGTGAATGGGGCACAAACATATTTGCGTTATTGCCCCATCAACGCTTTCATCTCTTCCGTCATTGCTTCTTTTGCTTGTGGGTAGGCGTTGAGTAGCTGTTCGAGCTTCTCTTTTGCTTGCTCGGTGTCGTCGTTATCAAGCAGGGTTTGGATTTCCTTCAATTTGATCGCAATGATTTTTTCTGAATCTTCGCGTTTCAATTCACTGGCAAATTTACGGGATTGAACCTCAGCGTTTGCTCTTGCTTTCATTTCTGTTTGCGGGGCTTCCGGTAACGCGACGTCGGCAGGCACAGCATCCATCATCATCTCTACTTCTAGAGACTCTTGGATCACCGCTGGCGGTGTGGAAAGCGGCTTATCTGCCCATTCCCACGGCGCAAGAATAGCTACAAACCCAACAGTTGCTGCAATACCGGTGATTTGCCACCACGGGTATTTAGGCTTTCTTTCTTGCTTGGTCTGAGATTGTGCATAGCGAAGAATGCGCGCATCTATGAGCTCGGAAGGTTCTTCGATAGCCCCGTCTTTGTAGAGCGCGATAATCTCGTCATCAGAGAATTGGTGGGTCATTCTCGACCTCCTAGCTTTTTCGTCAAGCATTGCCTGAGTTGGTCAAGGGCATAACGAAGACGTGTTTTCAGTGTTTCCGGTTTAGCGTCAACAATGTCGCAGATCTGTGCGGGCTCGAACCCCGCTTCGTGACGGAGCAAAAACGCTTCTCGTTGCTTGGGTGCCAGTAAGTGCATGCAATGCTTTAGTGCCGACTGCTGCCGTTCTGCTGGGTTATCGGGCTGCGTCCATGCCTCATCACCGTCAAGCTGGGCGTGATAGTCCTTTTCCGACTGCTGCTTGCGGTACTCATCAATCACAATGTTATGCGCGATGCGATATAGCCAGGTGGTGAATTTAGCCGACGCCTCGTATGATGCGCGTTTGTCGATAACCCGAAACCAGACATCTTGGAACAGCTCCTCTGCTCTTGAATGCTGCGATACGCCAAGCTGTCGCAGTACATAGCGATATAGGGGCGCACGGTGTCGAAGGTACAATTCGCTGAATGCACCTTGGTCACCTGCGCTGAAACTGAGCATAAGATTTTCGTCTGTGTTGTTATTCATACGTGTCTTTAAACGAGGAGCGACAATGCGCCGCTCCATATGTACGCCATGCAGAAATGCACCTTTTCGAGAAGCATGCTTACAAGCTCTGTGCGACCTCTACCATGCGAATAAATTCACCACGGTCATTGTAAGGGTCGTCGCCTCGGTTGTTGCGCGCAATGCTGGCAATCTGTTCATAGGATAAATCATCGAGGTATTGATTATCCTTCAGTTTTTGTGCAAATGCCGCTACCGAGGTGGCAAATTGGAAATCACTGCTGGCTTGCGTGAACGCCGGTTTACCATCTTTACGATGCACAATGGTTTTCACGAGCTTGCTGGTGTCTGCTTCCGGCAGTTTGTAGCGTACTTTCACCTGTGCCACTTCGTTTTGAAGCAGGGCGGTTTTCGTTTGCTTAATTGGCTTTGATTGATAGCGTAGATCGTCGATTTGGCCTTTATCGCCCGCGTAGGTGATTTCATAAATTGCCGTCACTGAATGACCCGCACCAATTTCCCCTGCATCGACCTTGTCATTGTTAAAGTCTTCATCGCGAAGTTGGCGGTTTTGGTAACCAATCAGACGATACTCTTTGACGACTGCGGGATTAAATTCGATTTGGATTTTCACATCAGAGGCGATGCTTTGCAGCGTCCCGCTCATCTGGCGGATCAGCACTTTTTGCGCCTCGTGCAAGGTATCAATGTAGGCGTGATTGCCGTCGCCGATATCCGCAAGTTGCTCCATCATGGCATCGTTGTAGTTGCCACGGCCAAAGCCTAATGTGGTGAGTGAAATACCGTTGTCGCGTTCGGTTTTAATCATGTTCTTCAGCTGATCGAGGTTAGTGACACCCACATTGAAATCGCCGTCGGTGGCCAGAATGACGCGGTTAACGCCATTTTTGATAAAGCCGGATTTCGCCTGTTGATACGCGAGTTTGATGCCACTTTCCCCATAGGTGCCGCCGCCCGCTTGAAGCTGTTTTAGCGCATTGAGGATGTCTTGTTGGTTGTCGCCTTGGGTGGGTTTAAGCACCACGCTGGATGTGCCTGCATACGTGACAAGGCTAACCGTGTCATCGCCGCTTAGCTGTTTTGTCAGCATCGACAGGCTTTGTACCAGCAGTGGCAGCTTATTGGGTTGTCCCATTGAACCGGAGACATCGACAAGGAAAACAAGGTTGGATGGTTTTCGCTCATCGCTTGGTATGTCATAGCCTTTGAGAGCCACGCGAAGTAGCTGACGATCTTCATTCCAAGGAGACGGTGCCAGTTCTGTTTGTACGGAAAATGGCTGGGTAGTCGATGTTGGAACTTCGTAGCCGTAATCAAAGTAGTTAATAAACGCTTCTTCACGAATCGCATCGGCAGGCGGCTTTTGCCCCATATCGAGGTAGCTTCGAATATTGGCGTAACTGCCGGTGTCGACGTCAATAGAGAAGGTCGAGAGTGGCTGCTCACTGACAAGTTGAACCCCGTTGCTCGGCGTCGGCAAGTAGTTGTCGCGATTTGGCTGCACCACAATCATGTCATGAGAGGGCATACCGATCATGGCGCGTTTATTGGTAGGGGCAACGGCATAAAAAACTTCAGGCTGGCTGGCAGGAACCGATTTCGTTGTCTGGCTCTGAATCTGCGTTTGGTGCGCCTCCTGTGCTGTCACCTCTTTTACTTCAGTGCTCACTGTCGGTTGCTGAGACTCGTTCGTTTGCTGCGAGGTGGCTGGTTTATCTGAACAACCAGAAATCAAAACTGTACTGATAAAAAGTGCAATGGTGGTTTTGCGAAGTGTCATGATTCATCCCTTCTTCGAAAATGTGCGCCTGAGATAAGACTCCAGTCGCTGTGTTTGAGGTTACAAACGGCTGGGACATGAAAAGGGGTGAAAATTTTTTGAAGTTTTTTAGAGGGGGTGAGTTTGTACTTGGAAAAGAGTGAGATGAGGGCTTAGCGGATTTTGAATGATGGAGCGAAGTGTTGAGTACGTTTGAGCCACGGTTAGTAGCAATGATCGTCGGAAATGTAAGATGAAGAAATCACGGCTAAACCCTGATTATCGCTGCGTATTCGAGGTGGGCTGAAGGGCATGAAATGCTGCTATTGACAGTTTTGTTCTTTTCTTAAAGTGTCTGTTTGTGTTTCAGTTCAGTGTTTATTTCTAAAGGTGCCGTATAAGTTGACGACTAATTTATCTGATAGGTATCTCATCTTTTGAAGTGGTTGTTTGGTTGAACGCTGATAACCATGCCAAAAACTTTATATTAGCTATGATTTTATGATGGATAACAGCGTATGGTTACTTAAAAGGTCGACAATGTTTAAAACGAAAATCAAATCAGCTAAAGAGAGGTTGCTTGAAGAAAAGCTCTATGAACTAGTTTATGGAGAGATTGACGAAGGGGTGATGAGAGAGGGTTTATGGGCAAAAGCACTAGTGAAAGCCTATGGCGATTCGGCTGCCGCAAAAGCAATTTATATAGAATTAAGAGTTCAAAGCTGTCTAGACGAAATGACCGTATTCAAGGAGATTGAAAAAAAAGGAAAAGTTGCAATTTTAGATGAGGAAGTTCAACAAAGAAAATTGAAAGAACAAATAGAACATTCCGAGTTGCAACGATTGAGGGATTTGGAAAAGTTTCTTGGGCGGCATTATAATCCAACAAGTAAAGCTGCGATAAAAGCAAATTCCAGCTCTAATGATAATTGCCCTAATGTCGTTAATTGTAAATATTTGGAAGAGTATGTTGTAAATAGACACAAGGTTGTTTTTTATGCTGACGTTCCTATTGTCAGGGGGCAATATATTGCCACGTACAAATTTGTCTCAGCAGCTTATCAATGTAAAAATCTCCCCGCAAAATACTACATAGCAGCGGATGAAACTAATAATCTTTGCAACATATATGGTATTGATGGCCAAGGCAATGCCACCCTTTATAGCCAAGAGGGGGGGAATCTTGATTTTTTATCTTTCATACAGTTGAGCAAAACGTTTTTTCGAAATTCTCTAACATAGATTTTTCGAAATCTTAAAATACGGAAAAGCTAGGCTAACACTTTATAGAAAACCAAATAGCTCACTATGCAGTAAGCCAGAATAGGTGACTCGTTTGTTTGTTATTTCGCGACAAGTAGCAAAAGTAACCTTTGTTGATAAAAGTGTTAGTATTTTCAGCGATTTTCAAAAAGCAGAAGGCCCAGACGAGTACCTGACGGTTAAAATGGGTTGATTGATAGTGTCATCTTCCCCGATTTAGCTGTAACACCTCTCAACCCACCCGCTTAATCACAATCCCTCTCCCTGCATTTCTCGGTATTTCCAGCACACTGTGCGCGGTTTGTATTTCATTGACTAACGCTTGAGTCTGCGCCAAGAAAGGCGCAGCTCTTCGCGCTTTCATATCCATGTGCAGGAGCAAGGTTTCCATGGTGGCGAGTTCATCATGGTTGTCTGCGTGATACATGGTTAGAAAAAGCCGTAGTTTCTTGCTGTCGCTTTCTAATAGTTGCCCACGAATAACAATCGGCTCCGCTTCGGCGACTTCTTTTAGGTAGGTCACCATGCTTTGCAGGGTGTAAATCGAGACGCTGTGTTCTTCTCTAAAGGTTTCATCCAAACCAATGTGCAGCATGAAGGCGTCAATGGCCTGACTAAAAGCGACGACATAATAGGCGTCGTTCATGTGGCCGTTGTAGTCTATCCACTCCGGTAAGACCGGACTTTCCAACAAGGTGATCATTCCTGTTTGATGTGGTTGGCGTGCCTCGGCGGACAGGTTTGGCATTTTTCTTCCTCGCGTAAACAAGCTTGGTGATTGGCTCCTATACTAGGTTGAAAAAGTCGACGTTGTTGATTAAAGCCGCACATAAATTGATTTTTATCGACGAATCAAGCGAGGGAGGAGGTGAACCGTGTTTGGCGAACCATCACGCAAGGCCGTACAAAAAATTCACTTTCTGCTTTTGCCTGGCTTCTCGCTGTTTGGGTTAACCTCCATGTTAGATCCCTTGCGTCATGCAAACCGCACGCAAGGAGAAGCCTTATATGAATGGCAACTTATCTCAGAAAACGGCGGATTGATTTCAAGCAGTGACAGCATCGAGATCATGACACATACCGATCTTCGCGCAGTTGAGAAATGTGAAACCCTGATAATTTGTTCGGGCAGTGACCCTGATGTGGTCTCAACGCCAGCCGTGTTGGGCTTTATTCGACAGCAAAGCCATTTTGGTGCTGATATCGGTTGTCAGGATACGGGCGCCTATATTGCCGCTGCGGCAGGTATTTTGGACGGCTATCGCGCAACCATGCATTGGGAAAACCTAGAAACGACGCAAGAGGCGTTTCCTAAGGTGACGTTAGTGCAGGAGCTGCTTGTCATTGATAGAAAACGTTTCTCGTGTCCCGGCGCGTTATCAGGGTTGGATATGATGCTCTATCTCATCAAGTCGCAATACGGACAAGCGTTGGCAACGCGGGTGGCTGACGAGCTGGTTTATACCCACCAACGGGAGCACAGCGAACCTCAGCGTCGCTCGTTACAAATCCGCTTAGATAGCCGAAACCCTAACCTGATTGATGCGGTCAATGTGATGGAGCAGAACATTGAAGAGCCGTTGTTGATCACCGAGTTGGCTGAATGTCTTGGTATTTCAGACAGAGAGTTAGAGCGATTATTTAAACGGCATTTGTCGCAAACGCCCAAAGCGTTCTATCGGCAGCTTCGGTTAGAAAAAGCACGCTGGATGCTGCAACAAACCAATGACAGCGTCACCGCAGTAGCAACAGCCTGTGGCTTTGTCTCCCTCTCCCATTTTACCCGCAGTTACCAAAAACAGTTCTCCAAACTACCGAGTCGAGAACGGTAATATTTCAACGAAAAGTGCTGATCAAAATGTCGCAAACAGGCAGGCGTCTCTGATCGCGACATTTCATCGCTTAGGTCTTTTTTAGGTTAATTAGCGTCGACTTTAGTCAAAGTCGTCGTATTTAAACGTGTAGCTTTAATAGTGCTCGACGATGAAATCTAGGCATAGCCATTTGTCTCTTGTTTTGTTTAACCCACAAAAGAGCCCTTACGATGAATCAAGACGTCATTATTACTTGCGCAATTAATGGTGCAGGGGATACCGCAGATAAAAACCCCAATGTGCCGATCACCCCAGAGCAAATCGCCAACTCAGCCATTGAAGCATGGAATGCAGGGGCGGCCATTGCCCATATTCATGTTCGAGATCCTGCGACAAAGCAGGGGTCTCGACGTGTCGACCTCTATGCAGAAGTTTGTGAGCGTCTGCGCGCGTCCCAGTGCGACATTGTTATTAACCTGACGGCAGGCATGGGCGGCGATCTCTATGTCGGGCCGGAAGAAAACCCAACCGCATTTTGCCCTGAAACGGACTTGGTGGGTGGGCTTGAACGTCTTGTGCACATTGAAGAACTCAAGCCTGAGATCTGTACCCTCGATTGCGGCTCTTTAAATTTCGGGGATAACAACCTCGTCTACGTATCAACGCCGGACATGCTGCGATTGGGTGCTGCCCGAATTAAAGAGCTTGGCGTGACGGTCGAGTTGGAAATTTTTGATACGGGCAATCTTTGGTTTGCCCTGCAAATGAGAAAAGAAGGCTTGCTGGCTGACAATGCCATGTTCCAGCTGTGTCAGGGCATTCCGTGGGGAGCACCACCGGATTTCACCTTGTTAAAAGGCATGGTGGATATGCTGCCGGAAAACAGCCAATGGACTGCGTTTGCGCTTGGCCGAAACCAACTCCCGTGGGCGGCGCAGTCAGCGTTGCTTGGCGGTCATGTGCGCGTTGGCCTTGAAGACAATTTGTATCTCGGTAAAGGGGTACTGGCGACGAATGGACAGTTGGTCGAACGCGCCGTGACGATCATCGAGGGCATGGGGGCGCGTGTTCTCAGCCCCGCTGAGGCGCGAGAAAAGCTTCGCCTGCGTGGCACACAATAGGAGAGATGATGATGCGTCCGAATCCGACTGAGGTGTCAAAAGTAGGGGTCATTGGCACGGGTGTTATTGGTGGTGCTTGGGCTTTGCATTTCCTGCGAATGGGCATGGAAGTTGTCGCTTTCGACCCAGGCCCTAATGCAAAAGAAAAGCTGTTGAAAATGGTCGACAACATTTGGCCGACCATTGAAAAGCTGGGCTTAAGAGACGGCGCAAGCAAAGACAATCTCCGTTTTGTAGATACATTGGAGATGTTGGCCAATCAGGTGGAAGTGATCCAAGAAAGCACACCTGAGCGCATGGATGCCAAGAAGGCACTGTTTGCAGAGCTTGACCGCATCGTCCCCGCTGATGTGGTGATCATTTCCAGCACATCAGGCTATGCCATGACAGAGATGGCAAGCGAGCTTGATGCGCATCCTGAAAGGTTTGTGGTCGGGCATCCTTTCAATCCCCCTTATTTGGTGCCTTTTTGCGAAGTGTGTGGCGGAGAAAGAACGCGTCAAGATGTCGTGGATTGGACAGCTGCGTTTTACGAAGCCACGGAAAAACAAGTGGCGAAAATGGATAAAGAGTTGCCGGGCTTTATTGGCAACCGCTTACAAGAAGCACTGTGGCGTGAAGCACTCCACATGGTGGCAAACAAAGAATGCTCTGTTGAAGATATTGATAAAGCGATTGCCTATGGGCCGGGTCTACGCTGGGCCATTATGGGGCATTGCTTAACCTACCATTTGGGCGGCGGGCAAGGCGGCATGGCGCATTTACTGGACCATTTCGAAGATGCGTTAGAAGAGCCTTGGACTCGTCTTAAAGCCCCCAAACTTACCCAAGAATTGAAAGATGACATGGTGGCAGGTTGCTTGTCGCAAGCCGATGGTGCGTCCATCGATGAGCTAGTGCAAGAACGCGATGACTGCCTCATTCTAATTATGCAAACGCTCGACCAGTATCGAGCGGATAAAGGGATTAAGCGCTAATTGCCGGTCATTTAAACGTTTTTAATAACAGGACGGACTGGTATTTCATACAACGATAGAGGAAGGCATAAAACAATTAAATAAAGCCATTTAATCAAAACCACAGCAATGGAGGATTTGCTGATGTCGTCTAACTCTCAGGACGGTTTTGAAGCCGCTGAAACGATGGCTTTTAAAGCAGAAAAACTGGCCCAAACCGGGCTATTTAAAGGCATGCATAAGGGCATGACGATATTTTCGTCACTGATGGTGCTCTTGTTCGTGGCTTTTACAGGCAGCAACACTGATCTTGCCGGAAAGGTATTTGGCAGTGTTCGTGCCTGGATAGAAGTAACATTTGGGTGGTATTACATGGTCACCATCGTTTTCTTAATCGTCGTGTGTACCTTTATCGTTTTTAGTCGGTTCGGTAGCGTGCGGCTAGGTGATGATGACAGCCGACCTGATTTCAGTAACTTCGCTTGGTTTTCAATGCTTTTTTCAGCGGGTATAGGGATAGGAATACTGTTCTTTGGGGTGGCTGAACCCATTTTTTACCTCGATAACAGTGGTGCGTTTGGTTATCCGAATAACCCTTATGCCGATCTGGATGGCGCAGAAGCCATTGGCTACGATCGCGCGGTCGATGCGCTTAAAGTGACCTTCTTCCATTGGGGTTTTCATGGCTGGGCCGTCTATGTGATTGTTGGCATGTCTCTGGCCTATTTTGCGTATCGTCGAAAACTCCCCCTCGCGCTGCGTTCTGCGCTTTATCCCTTTATTGGCGATCGTATTTATGGGCCTATTGGCCACGCTGTCGACATTTTCGGTGTCTTGGGTTGCGTGTTTGGTGTAGCAACGTCACTGGGACTAGGCGTGAGCCAGATGTCGGTCGGGCTTGAACGGCTGGTAGGGATCAGCTCTGGCACCTTTACGCAAATCACGTTGATCGCGCTCATTACGCTTGTTTCTGTTTTATCGGCCCTGTCTGGGGTAGGTAAGGGCATTCGAATCATTTCCCAATGGAACATTATCGTCTCCGTGGTTGTCGTTGCACTGTTTCTCTTTGCGGGGCCGACAAGTTGGGTGTTAGGGCTCTTTGGTATCGCCGTCGCGGATTATCTCGCCAGCTTTATTCAAATGGGGCTTTGGTTTCCCGAAGAAGAAGGTCCCGCCAAATGGCAAAACGGTTGGACGGTGTTCTATTGGGGCTGGTGGATTGCCTGGGCACCGTTTGTTGGTGTGTTTATTGCCCGCATTTCTCGTGGCCGAACGTTAAGAGAGTTTGTGATTGGTGTGCTCCTTGTACCGACAACAATCATATTTATATGGTTGGGTATCTTTGGGGGAACGGCCCTTTATCAAGAGCTTACAGCCAGCACTGGGGTTGGCACTGCCGGGCTCATTGATTTGGTTAATGCGTGGAATTTGCCAGAGGCGTTATTCGCCAGTGCTGACGGGATTTTTGGTGTCGGAGCGTTAGGGTGGATAGTTTCCGCCATGATGGTATTTCTGCTCATGAGTTGGTTTGTTACCTCTTCAGATTCCGGCATTGTGGTGTTGACCACCATCTTGTCATTAGGGAATGAAGAGCCGCCAAAAACCTTCCGTGTCTTTTGGGGTGTTGTTATTGGCTTAGTTGCCGCCGCCTTGTTAGTTGCAGGTGGGTTGAGTGCGCTGCAAACTGCCAATATCGCAGCGGCCTTGCCGCTCAGTCTGGTTATTATTGTGATGACGCTAGGTGTGCTCAAATCATTGTTTAATGAAGTGAGTGGGCTGGGGACAGGAGGTAAAAGCGACACGCCATTCGTCAAAGATTAAACAATTTTTTACGAATGGCTAAGCGACGTATGGCTAAGCTATGAAGAGACGGCAGAAAATGGATTGCCGTCCCTTCGCTTTAGGAGCCTCGATGCAAACTTCGCCATCTTCACCGCTTTCCCCAACGGCGCAAATGCCTTTAATTGCAGATGATGATGGCGTTTTCACCCTCTCTTTTTTGCTGCTACCTGAATACGCGATGGTGTCGCTACTCTCTGCCATCGAGCCTTTACGCATCGCCAACCGTTTGGCGGGGAAAACCTTGTTTCGGTGGCAGTGCTTTAGTGACGACGGGGAACCCGTTTTAGCCAGCAATGGTTTAGCCCTTCAAGCCTCGATTCCCATCAGCGCAAGTGAAAAACCACGAAACCTTTTTGTAAATGCGAGCTTCCATCCCGAAAAACACATTTCAGATGCGTCCGTAAAATGGCTGCGTGAATTGCATCGAATGGGTTCTATGGTGGGTGCGCTGGACACGGGGTGTTATTTATTGGCGAAGGCAAAGCTTTTAGAGGGCTACCCAATCACCTTGCACTGGGAAGCGAAACCTTCCTTCCAAGAGCGTTATCCTGAACTTGAAATCAGTGATGAGCTCTTTGAAATTCAGGGTAAGCGCGTGACCTGTGCTGGCGGCACGGCGGCAACCGACATGATGCTGTATTTAATCGACGCCTATTTTAAACCAGAATTGGCGATTTTGGTGTGTGAGCAATTGATTAAGTGCACGGCGAGAAACCCAACCGATCATCAACGGATCAGCCAAGCTGAAAAGCTCAACTTGCGTCACCCTAAAATCGTCAAAGCTCTGGATTTAATGGCATCAAATATTGAAAATCCGCTCACCACATCGGATCTGGCAGACCGCTTGTCTGTCTCTGTTCGCCATTTAGAACGACTGTTCTTACAGCATTTATCCTGCTCTCCAACAGCGTATTATTTGCGATTAAGAGTGGAGCATTCGCAGTACCTTTTGTCTGATTCTGGACTGAGTATCGCGGACATCGCGCTCGCTTGTGGCTTTTGCTCCACGGCGCACTTCAGTCGTCGCTATCGAGCACTCTATGGCACAACCGCGAGCCAATACCGTTCGGGTATCGAATAGCGGCCAAGCTACTTCAAGGTGCTTAGTCGAGCGCATCCCTTTCCAATACTCTGATTCGAGATAGCAGCTCATCTCGGTCGATATAGCAACCTTGGAGGTGTCTTGAGCCAGTCTTGAGGTCAAACGCATTGCGTGCATGTAAGACGCGGCGGTTATCAAACACGATAAGTTCTCCGCTATTGAGGCGATGGAAAAACTGGAACCTTTCCTCTCGGGTTAACCGAATAAAACAGCGATACGCTTTATACAGGGCGAGGGTTTGGTGTGCAGGTACATCAATGGGTCCTCGAAGAAAATTGGCGAGACGAACCTCAACGACCTGATTGTTTTCATCCACCATGATAGCGGTGCCTCGAAAGCGATAGTCGCTGTGTTGATCCTTGTTGTAAAAGGCCATGGGAATGCTGGATAAGCTGGCAAACTCTTCGGGGTAATGTTTGCGCATGTGTTCGGCGATTTTAAAGCCATCAACCAAAATAGACTCGCCACCCTCGGCATCATTGATCAGGCAATGCAAAAACTGCAGGCCGGGTTGTAGCTCCCGTGTGGGTAAATCCGTGTGTAGCGGCAAGCGTAAATCGGTATACGCCGCGCTGTTGGCGTCTGCTTTCGCCTGCACATTGAAGATGGTGCCAAAGTTGGTTTCTCTGATAAAAGAGATGCGGTTCGCCACGTTAATCAGGGTGTTTGGCGCGCAATCCACGTCTTTAACCAGCGCAATGCCATAATCCCTCAAGTCCTTTAGCCACGCTAAAAGATGCTGATCGCTTTGCAGGATATTGAGGTAAGTGTTGGTGGGCAGGGCTTGGTTTATTGCGTCTTTATCCCACACTTTTGCCTGCCACTGTTTGGCCTTTAATGCGCTGTCACTATAGCAATGGCTGTACAACCAACCGGGATGGTACTGGCTAATATGATCTCCATAATCCCACTTAATGACGAGTCGATTATCCTCGGAGAGATAGGCTTCTTGCGGCTTAATTGTTTCCGGTACATCACAAATTTCGAAGACCTGCTCTCGGGTGAGCGTGGCGATACATTCAGAGCAATGGCAATTGTCTCGGAGCCATAGGTAATGGTATTCACTCTCATGACCGTTATCCCAAACGATAAAAAGCGACTCGCTTCCTACGCTGACGTTGAGGGGAAGATGTTTGATTGGGTAAGGGGTAAATGACGCAATTTCTGAATGAGCGCTGGATACTGTCATCGTACTTTCCTGATTCATACTTCAAAAAACTGGCTTCAAAGAGCGTGTTTCAACGAGAGTGACACTTTGAAGCATCTTATTATGTGAATGAGAGGTTTCCGTGACACGCAGTCGACGTCTTGTTGCACCAATCCGACATATTGATGGGAAACAAGTGAGTTTTCACGGTGTTTACCAGTACGCCACTGCTGTGGATTTATTGACCATTAATCGCTCAATAAATGGGCGGTATGACCAATAAATCCAAATTAGTTAATGAGTTTTTGCTGGAGTGGCGCAGTTGCGAAGCATTACATAGATCTTTTTGTTATTTATCACAAAAAAAGACCTGAGTTAGATTGGGGGCAACAGAATAAAGGAGTAACAACAATGCCTTCAATGAAAAATCTTTTGGTTGCAACACTTGCTTTGGCAACCAGTGTGACATCAACAGCTGCGCTATCCCAAGAAGACATCAAAGTGGGCATGTCTGGACGCTACTTTCCTTTTACCTTTGTAAAAATGGATAAATTGCAGGGGTTCGAAATTGATGTATGGAATGAAATCGGCAAACGTGCGGACTACGATGTTGAGTTTGTAACGGCGAACTTCTCAGGCCTGTTTGGCATGTTGGAAGCGGGCCATATCGATACCATCAGTAATCAAATCACTATGACGGACGCGAGAAAGGCAAAGTACGCGTTTTCGGTACCGTATGTGGTTGATGGTGCGCAAGTTGTGATTCGCAAAGGTCGTGACGATATCGCTGGTATTGACGATCTGAAAGGCAAAAAAGTCGCGGTAAACCTCGGCAGTAACTTTGAGCAGCTACTGCGTAACTACGATAAGGCCGGTGAAATCAACATCATCACTTATGATTCTGGTTTTGAGCAGGATGTCGCGTTAGGCCGCACAGATGCATTTGTGATGGACCGTGTTTCGTCCGCGCAACTTATTAAAAAATCCGGTTTGCCGCTGCAATTAGCGGGTGAACCATTCGAAACCATTCAGAACGCGATGCCGTTCCTGAATACGCCTGAAAAATTGGCAATCAAAACCAAAGTAGACAAAGCACTGAACGAGATGAAAGCCGACGGCACCCTGAGCGATATCTCTGAAAAGTGGTTTGATTCTGACATTACGCAATAACCATGGGCTTTGATTTAACTTACATGCTGGCGTTGTTCCCGATACTGCTGAAGTATTTGGGAATAACGCTGGAGATGTCTTTGATTGGCTTTGCGGCGGCACTGGTTTTGTCGGTGCTGTTGGCCTTGGTCCGGGTGTTTAAGGTCAAGGTGCTTGATGCCATTGTGGTGGTGTATATCTCTTTCTTCCGAGGCACGCCATTGCTGGTTCAGCTTTTCTTGCTGTATTACGGCTTACCGCAAGTCTTTCCAATGTTCGTGGGTATGGATGCGTTTACCGCTGCTGTACTGGGTTTATCACTGCACTTTTCTGCGTACATGGCAGAGAGTATTCGCGCTGCGATCCTTGGTATCGACAAGAGTCAGATGGAAGCGAGCCTGAGCATTGGCATGACGCGACTTCAGGCCATGAGACGTATTATTTTGCCGCAGGCTGCGCGAGTGGCAACGCCATCGCTAATGAACTACTTCATCGATATGATCAAAAGTACCTCGCTGGCGTTTACCTTAGGTGTGGCGGAAATCATGGCGAAGGCGCAAATGGAAGCGGCATCGAGCTTTAAGTTCTTTGAAGCATTCTTGGCAGTAGCCTTAATTTACTGGCTGGTGGTGATTGTGTTCACCCAAGTGCAGTCAGTGCTTGAGGGCAGATTGAACAGGGCTTACGCAAAATGATTGAAATTCGAAACCTGAGCAAACGCTTTGGTGACGCTGAAGTCCTGAAGCATATCGACCTTGATGTGAAGCAAGGCGAAATCGTGGTGATTATTGGGCCATCGGGCACAGGAAAATCAACACTGCTTCGCTGCCTCAACTTTTTGGAGTCTCCAACAACCGGTGAGATTCAAATTGGTGAAGCGAAGTTAGATGCAAAAACTGCATCAAACGCGGAAATTCATCAGTTGAGAAAACAAAGCAGCTTTGTATTCCAAAACTATGCCTTGTTTGCCAACAAGACCGCGTTGGAGAACGTGGCGGAGTCGCTGATCACTGTCTGGAAAGAGCCAAAAGACAGTGCGTTTGTGACGGCAGAAAAACTCCTGAACAGCGTAGGCATGGATGCGCATTTGCATAAATATCCTGCACAACTCTCTGGCGGGCAACAGCAGCGAGTAGGCATAGCGCGAGCGATGGCGTGTAAGGGTGAAGTCATCTTATTTGATGAACCCACATCGGCACTTGACCCTGAATGGGTAGAGGAAGTGCTGGCAGTGATGAAAGAGCTTGCAGCAAAACGTCAGACCATGATTGTGGTGACGCATGAGATGCAGTTTGCGCGAGATATCGCGGACAAAGTCATCTTTATGGAAGGTGGCGTGATTGTGGAGCAAGGCCCGCCTTCTCAAATTTTCGGCAATCCACAAAATGAACGTACCCGCGCGTTTGTCGCGAGAGCAGTTCACTAGCCAATGCGTTTCATAAAAAGACCTAGTTCCCCCTAGGCGAAAAAAGCCAGCAAACTTGCTGGCTTTTTCTTTCTTCAAAATGCGCAGGCTTAAAACAAGGGTTTTAACTGCTGATAAAGGGCTTGGAAGGTGGCGCGTTTTGCTCGGTAATAGGCCATCTTGGTGGCATCCGGTTTGTGTTCTTGAACCAATTCGGGTTCAGGGCACGCATCTTGGAAGGAAACGCCGTTGGTGACACCCAACATGGCTAACCTTGCCGCGCCTAATGCTGGGCCAACATCGCCACCTTTTCGATAAACGAGCGGGCGTTCCACAATATCTGCCAGCATTTGACGCCAGTACGGGCTGCGCGCGCCGCCGCCAATGAGAGAAACGGTATCGGGCTCTGTGCCAGTCACATGAAGCGCATCAAATCCATCTGCAAACGCAAAGCCAACACCTTCCAAAACCGCCTTAGCCAGATCCAATTTTGTTGTGGTATGTGTCATGCCAAAAAACACACCTTTGGCATTGGGATCGTTGTGAGGTGTACGCTCACCTGAGAGATAAGGCAAAAAGATGACGCCAGAATTGGGTATTGCCGTTGCTTCGACATCAGCAATCATCTGACCCACATCGTCAAAGCCGGTTAGTTCAGCAACCCATTTTAGGCAAGATGCCGCACTCAATATGACCGACATGGTGTGCCAAGTATCAGGAAGGGCATGGCAAAAACTGTGAAGGGCAGAATCAGGATTAGAGACAAAGCCATCACTCACGGCAAAATACACACCTGAAGTACCTAAAGAGAGCATCGCCTGACCCGGTTGGATGATCCCAACACCGATGGCACCCGCGGCATTGTCGCCACCGCCAGCAACAACAGGCACCGTCGGCATATTCCAGGACGCTGCGATGTCAGGAAGTAAATAACCTGTTGTCTGATTACCCTCACAAAGCTCTGGCATATGGTGGCGGGAAAGCCCTGTGGCATTGAGCATACTGTCGTCCCAATCTCTATTGTTTACATCAAGCCAAAGGGTGCCGGCAGAGTCAGACATGTCGGACGCGAATCGTCCCGTCATTTTATAGCGGAGGTAATCTTTCGGTAAAAGTACCTTATCAATTTGTTGGAAAATGGCAGGCTCATGATTGGCGACCCACTTCAACTTAGGCGCGGTAAAGCCGGGCATCATGATGTTACCCGTGATTTCGCGACTGTTTGGGACCGCCGCTTCGAGCTGTAGACACTCTTTCGCACAACGCCCATCATTCCAAAGAATGGCTGGGCGTAGCACTTCGCCGCGAATATCCAACAGCGTTGCACCGTGCATTTGGCCAGACAAGCCAATCGCTTTTACGTCACGAAGGTCAACAGATTTCCCGAGCGCAATCATGGCATCACACGTTACCTGCCACCATTCTGCCGGATCTTGTTCAGACCATAGTGGTTCTGGTCGATAGACATTCAACGGCATGGTTTCCGTCGCCACGATTTCCCCTGAATCCAGCATGGCAATAACCTTAACGCCAGACGTTCCTAAATCTATGCCTATGTACATATATTCACTCCCTGAAACTCATGTTCAGGGTAATGCAGACGAGCGTCTTCATCGACAGCAAATTTATAGAAATCGTATCAGTAATGATAACTTGAGGGAGATTGCTACGTAATTGTTTCGTGCCTATCCATTTATGGCTTTAGCTCGATCTCCAGTAAGCGTATTTGTGTTTCGCCAACATTTCTTACGTTATGTGTGGCGGCGGGTACATACATTGTCATTCCTTCTTTGAACGTAATGGTACGGGTGGCTTTGGTACTGTCTTGAGGGACGATTTCTGCAGTTCCACCCTCCAACACATATACCACGCGGAAAGGATAGTCATGACTGTGCATACCGGATTCTGAACCAGGAGGGTAGGTATGACGAACAGCCTGTACCGCTTCATTGTCGAGTAATGGGTCTGTGGAACCTAGATTCTCGGAAGCGGAAAGCGACGTTGTGCCAAGCATGGCAGCTAAAATAAGGAGTAAGCGCAAAATAGGCTCCTTTCTTTGAGTGCATGAAAACACACCCTATCGAGATTGCCTGTGTTTCCCAACTGGTTCGGTTGAATTCTAGACCTAGGTTGGGTTGGTGGATTGGAAAAGGGAAACGGCGGTATGGCGGTTTGAGATGTCGAGAGATGAAAAGTGGCGACAAAGACCTAGATAGCACTGGTCTGTATCGCCAAACATTACATGTCGTTTAGAGGTCTTCTAAAAAGCTCGGGAAGGAGTTGATGGCGTATTCTGCCTGCCACGCCATGAGGTCGATCGTGTCATCGGTCCAATCGATGTAAAACAGAGCCATAAAGCCATTGATATCGTTGTCGATGCTGGTGAGATCGTTGGAGTTATTGCGGTAAATTGGCTGTGACAGGAACTGCAATTCTTCTTTAATCGGTGTCGTAAAGTGGCGTGATAAACCTGTATTTAAGAAAAATATCGGTGTAAAGCGAGCGGCGGAGAGGTAAAAAATGTTGCCGTATTGCTTCGAGTCGACGCCAATGACATCGGCATCTTGCTGCAGGTCTCCATCAGAGACAAATTCGCCTTCCAGATTGTAGTTGGTAATATTTCGCGCGTTATTCGCCCAAGCGGAACTTGATAGACCACCTCGTTGCATCGATTGTTTAATTTTGTTCAGCACGGCATCACCAATGCCCGAGGCATCGAAAATGGTGGCAGGTTTTCCGGTTCGAATGGCAGCGACTGTTGCTAAACCACCGCCAAGACTATGGCCAGTAAAATGAATCGAGTAGTTGCTGTATTTGTTGACGAGTCTGACCGACTCCCCAATGGTAAATTTGTATTGAGGAGGCACATCGCCTGCTGCCATGATGCCATTGGTAACCCAATCAGAGGTACCAAGCTCACTGCCTCTGAAGGCGATAACCGCGTTACTGCCACTGGTGTAAACCGTTGCATGAAAGCCAGTCGAGCTGTCGTGGATAGACTCACGCAGCGTCCAACCACTTGGGGCTCCCCAACTTTTGTAGACATACTCTGAGAAAGCCAAATAGTGCAATGCGTCACCTGCTTGGTTGACGGATGGTGGCTGGTGAGTTTTGTAAGTGCTACCTGTGGTATTGGCGGTGTTGGTCATGTTTGGGTTGAGAATTGAATCGATGTAGGCTCCGATATCTCCTAGTTCTTCCTGCGTTGTAGCGAATGTACTGTGCGACGACAAGCCCATTAAAATACCCAATGAGCAAACTAAGATCTTTTTCATGAGAACATTTTCCTTTTCCGATGATTGACGTTACTACTTTTTGTCAAAGTGATACTTCATGTATCGTTTTAAATCCTAGGTGACCAGAGTCGTCTTGCCACCATGATCTCGTAGCACTTTTAAGACATTTAAAAAATAGTGGTTATTCGCTTTTTAAAATACCCAAAATGAGCTTAAGTAGTTGAAATAACAGGCATTTATTTGAGTTGGGTATGGTTGGGTGTTGGGCGTGACATCATCCACCAGGCATTCGTGAATCAATGCCAGTGTGGAAAGGAAATGTGGGGGAGAGTTTGGGTTAATCTTCTTTCATCAGCATTTCGAGATCACGCGCGGCGCGGCGTAAATGCGGTTCAAATTGTTGGAGATCTTCCAACGTACGTCTGAACACGGGCGCATGGGTAAAGAGGCAGGCGTGTAACTGGCCTAGCTCATTACGAATAGGCACAGCAATCGCCACCATACCTTCGACGAATTCTTCGTTATCCGTCCCGCAATCCTTCTCTGCAACTTCGTTTAAGATCCGCTCAAGCACAATTGGGTCAGTAATTGTGTTGCGCGAGAATCGTTCAAGTTTTAGGTGATTGATTAGTCGTTGTCGGCGGCGCTTTGAGAGGGTACTTAGGTAGAGCTTGCCACTGGCGGTGCACCAAACGGGCGTATGGCTGCCAACAGGTAAATTGATTTGAAGCGGCCAGTTGGTTTGGACTCTGTCGTAGTAAATCATGTCGACGCCGTTAGGCAGTGAGATGCCGCAGGTCTCGCCAATTTCATCCGCGAGTTTTTGCAAAATCGCTTGGCGCATCGCTTTGAAGTGTGTGGTCTGTAACACCCCAAGTGCGACATCATGTAATCGCTTGGCGGGGATGATGTTTCCCCGCATGTTGGTTTGGATAAAGCCATCTTTTTCTAGCTGTTGGAGCAGGCGGTGAATGCTGGGTTTTGGAATATCCAATAAAATGGAAAGCTCCGCTGGATTCGGCGGACGTTCTGAGCACGAAATGGCTTCAATGATTTCCAGCACGCGGGCAATGGAAGAGGCTTTCTCTCGTCTTTCTGCTTTCATCCTTGTACCTGTTCTTCTTAATCTGTCTGTTATCCGTTTCTAAAACATGTTTATTTTTAAGCACTCGCGCTGACACATTTGCGTTGAAACTTGGGTGTCCCGCCAGTATAGGTCACTCGTACGATATACCGAGGTGTGGGAGTGCATTCACATGGAATTGCTCACACTCGGTAGTGGTCAAAACGCCCCAAACTTCAGTCGTTTCAGATTGTTTGGGGCGTTAGTGTACCGTTACTTCATCACTGGCATCGAGAAAGAAACATTTTCTCTAACCGCGTCAGATGGCCACCGTTGGGTGATGGTTTTTCGGCGCGTATAAAAACGCACGCCGTCGGGCCCGTAAGCACTGAGATCACCGAAGAATGACCGTTTCCAGCCGCCGAAACTGTGGTAAGCCACCGGAACAGGAAGTGGAACATTAATGCCCACCATACCGACCTCAATATGGTCTGAAAAGTAACGTGCTGCCTCACCATCTCGGGTAAAGATACACGTCCCATTTCCATATTCGTGGTCGTTAATCAGTTGCATGGCTTGGGACATCGACGCGACCCTTACTACCTGTAATACGGGACCGAATATCTCTTGTTGATAGCTTTCCATTGTTGGCTGAACGGCGTCAATCAATGTTGCGCCTACATAAAAACCTTCGTTATGACCTTCAACATCAGGATTGCGTCCATCAACCACCACCTTGGCACCTTGGGTTTCCGCGCTGGTGATCAGCGTGTTCACTCGGTTGCGGTGCGCGGCGGTAATAACCGGACCAAAGTCGTTGTTGTTATCGCTGTACGCCCCAACGCGCAATTCCACCATTTTTGCCTGCAGTTTCTCGATCAGCGCATCAGCGGTTTGATCGCCCACCACGGTCACAACGGAGAGAGCCATGCAGCGCTCACCGGAAGAACCAAACGCGGCACCGAGCAATTGACTCACTGCATTGTCGAGGTCTGCGTCAGGTAGAACAATGGCGTGATTTTTTGCGCCGCCCAATGCTTGGCATCGCTTACCGTTTGCACTGGCTCGAGCATAGATACTTTCCGCGACAGGCGTTGACCCTACAAAACTGACGGCACTGATATCAGGATGATCAAGCAAGGCATTCACGGTCGCTTTGTCACCGTTCACCACGTTCATTACGCCCGCTGGTAACCCGGCTTCTTGCAAAAGCTGCGCGACAAATAAGGTGGAGCTAGGGTCACGCTCAGAGGGCTTGAGAACAAAACAGTTACCACAAGCGATGGCGATAGGGTACATCCAAAGTGGCACCATCACGGGAAAGTTAAAGGGTGTAATACCCGCGACTACCCCGAGTGGTTGAAACTCGCTCCACGCATCAATGCCGGGGCCGACATTACGCGTATGCTCGCCTTTGAGCAGATTTGGTATGCCGCACGCGTATTCAACATTTTCTATACCGCGCTGCAATTCTCCCATTGCGTCATGGCGGATCTTGCCATGCTCCTGCCCGATAAGATCGCAGATGGTGTCGGCATTTTCCTCAAGCAACTGCACGAATTTTTGCATGATTCGCGCACGTCGAATCGGTGGCGTATCGCGCCAGGCGGGATAGGCGGCCTTTGCTTTTAACACAGCCTGTTCGACAGTACTTGGGCTTGCGATATCCACCGCCGTGGTCGTTTCTCCGGTAGATGGGTTGTATACGGGTAAGGATGCTGCGCCTTCCGTGATCACCGCACCGTTTATTAAATGTCCGATGGTTTGCATGTGTTTACTCCCTGTTAATTAGGATGTTTGCTGAAAAGTGATTCATTGCCATAGCTGGGTATAAATCGCGATCATCTCTTCATGACTGGGTACTCGCGGGTTGTTGGCTGGCGAGCCTGACGCCATGGCTTGCTTAGCCATGATTTCGATGTCATTGAAAAACTGATTGCGGTCGATACCAAACCCTTCCGGCGTCGGAACCTGTAAATCTTGATTCAGGCTTTTGAGTTCTTGCAGCAGCTTCTGGCAAGCGTTGCGTGTGCTTTCTTGTGGGTCGGCGACACCCATGGCTTTGGCGCAGTCGGCGTAACGCTCCGGTGCTGCAGGTAAAGAGAAGGCGGTGACTGACGGCAAAAGCATGGCGTTAGACAAGCCATGAGGGACATGAAAGTGCGCACCAATGGGACGACTCATGCCGTGCACTAACGCGACAGATGCGTTTGAAAAGGCGATACCTGCCAATGTGGCTCCCAGCATCATGGCAGCGCGAGCTTCAACGTTATCTCCTTTTTCACAGGCGCGGCGCAAATTGGGGGCAATCAGACGCATTGCTTCTTTAGCGTGGAAGTCGCTGAATGCGTTTCCTTTTTTGCTGACATACGACTCGATGGCATGGGTGAGTGCATCGATGCCAGTGTCGGCGGTCATGCGTGTGGGCAGTGAATGCGTCAGTTGCGCGTCTACCAATGCTGCGGTCGGCATAAAGGAGGGGCCGACACACAGCATTTTTTCGTCGTTGGTTGCATCAGTAATGATGGTGAAGCGCGTCACTTCAGATCCCGTACCTGCGGTAGTGGGAATCGCGATAAGGGGAAGGGCAGGGACAGATACGATGCGAGGGAAACTATAGTCCCGCATACTGCCGCCTGCGGCTGCCAGCACTGCCATGGCTTTGGCACTGTCTATGACACTGCCGCCGCCTAGTGCAATGAGACAGTCGTAATTCCCTGCTTTGATTGCTTCCACGCCCGCCGTTATGGACGCATCCGTTGGCTCAGGAATGGTGTCATCGAACACCTGTGATGAGATGTCATGTTCTCTGAGCAGCTTGACGACCTTGTGACTTTGACCAAGGGCCACCATAGTCTTGTCGGTGATGATGAGGGGCTGCTGACAGCCCAGTGCTGCCATAATGTCCGGAAGCTTGTTTGATGCACCATCGCCGATCTCCATCAGACGAGGTAGGATGATTGAATGAGACATAGCTACTCCTTGTTAACCAATGCTAGAAGCATGTAACTGAAAAATTTCTTGGGATTAAAACGTCGGAATTAAGGGGAATAGACCTCTGCTGGGAGCCAAGTAACAATGGAGGGCATGCCAAACACGATGGCAAGGCCGAGCAGTTGCAGCAGGATAAAAGGCACCACGCCGCGATAAATATTGATAAGACTTACACCTTTGGGCACGACACCTTTTAGGTAGAAAAGCGCAAAGCCTACGGGCGGCGTAAGAAACGACGTTTGCAAACAAACGGCGAACAGCACAGCAAACCAAACCAGATCGAACCCCATTGCGCTGACGACTGGCGCAACCAAGGGCAAAATGATCAGTGTCAGTTCAATCCAATCGAGGAAAAAACCGAGGAAAAAGGTGACAACCAAAATGGCGATGACAATACCTTCGGGGCCGAAAGGTAGGCTGGTCAGGGCTTTTTCAATGAGTTCGTCACCACCAAGACCACGGAGAACCAATGAGAACGCCGTGGCACAGATGATCAATGCGAAAATAAAGGCGGTGGTTTTGGTGGTCTCTTGGCCGACTTCTTTTAGCACCTGAATGCTTAATCGTCCTCTTGCGAACGCCAGTAGCGTCGCACCAAATGCCCCAACCCCAGATGCTTCAGTGGGTGTTGCGATGCCCATAAAAATGGAACCCAGCACAGCAATAATAAGCAATGCAGTGGGAAGAGCGGCGCTTAGCGCACTGAATATGATGGACAGGCTAACGGGCTCTGCATCTTTTGAGACTGGCGCAGCATCGTGTTTTAAATAACCCAGCAACAAGATGTAGGCAATGTAGAATGCCGCGAGCATTAAACCGGGGAAGACGGCTCCCAGAAACAGATCGCCCACAGAGACACCGATTCTGTCTCCCATCATCACCAGCATGATGCTGGGTGGCACTAAAATCCCGAGTGTCCCTGTTGATGCGACAGTGCCACAGGCGAGTTCTTTGCTATAGCCATCGCGCATCATCAGTGGCATGCCTAATACGGCAAGCAACACCACGGATGCGCCAATGATGCCGGTGGAGGCGGCGAGGAGCAGACCCACAAAGGTGACGGTGACGGCGAGCCCACCGCGTACTCGACCAAAGAGGCGGACAAGGTTAGTCATTAAGTCTTCAGCGGTGCCGGAGCGATCTAACATCAACCCCATAAAGATAAACATGGGCAGCGCAACGAGTACCCAATTGGTCATGATGTCCCACATTCGCGGTACGACGAGGGATGCATAGTTCCAATCAATGCCGATAAACGCGTCAAACCAATGGTCAGCGAGCATGGCGACAGGGACGAAAATCAAGGACACGCCGCAAAGTACCCAAGCGACAGGAAAGCCCGTGAACAGCAGAAGAATAAACGCACTGAACATTAGAAGGACGAGGATTTCATTCACTTCCATGATGAAGACTCCTTTTTCTCGGCATCAAGTGTGGAAAGCTGCGTCTCTTCAGGGCTCGTTTGTGTTGGCGAAAACAAGAAGGCGCAAACCCTGCTCATGCGAGATATCGCAGCGATGGCAAGTAATGCAAACGCGAATAAAAGGGCACTTTTCATAAACCAACGGAAAGGCAACCCACCGGGGGCGGCGGACACTTCGCCTAACTCCCATGAATAGAGGAAGAAGGGAATGGCATACCAAAAGACAAGAATCAGAAAGGGGAAGAGCAATATGATCATGCCAAACAGCTCGATTTTTGCTTGAGTGCGAAGTGAAAACCTGTCCCTAAGCAAGTCAACGCGCACATGGCTGTCTGTCACCATGCAATAGGACAAGCCGACTAACCAACCCAGCGCATAGAGATGCCATTGCAATTCTTCAAACTCGATGCGGCCTTCCCCAAACAGATAGCGCATTAGCACGTTGATGATGATCACCAGCATTAGCACTACCCAAAGCCAAGAAAACGCGTTCCCTAATCCGATCAAAAAGCCATCTAACCATGTCGACAGGCGTGTGTGTGGCAAGCCTGTCGACGCTGAACGATGCGCTGTGTCGGTAAGTTGATGATTGTTATTTTGCATTGTGCATCCTGCCTTCATGCCTCCCCGCTACGGGTTTATGTAGGGGGAGGGGAATCGTTTTAAGTGGTTGTACGATTACTCAAAATCTCTAGGCAGATAGGCTTTCTGCTTCCAAACTTTGTAGTTATCAAGGAAGGCTTGTTGCGAGTTGTAAATGCGCTTGAAGTCAGGATCGGATGCCGCGATGTCCTGCATTACTTCCGTAGAAAGTGTGTACAGTGATTGCAGGAGTTCAGGGTTTAGCGTGCGTGCGGTAACGCCCTTTTCTTCAAAGCCAGCCATGACATCACCCTGAAGTGACTCACCTCGGGTCAACGCTCTGAATGTGCCCGCTGTACAGGCCATGTCTATGGTCGCTTTGGTTGAATCTTCCAGCGCATTCCAGACATCTTTGTTGATGACCAGATGTGATGCGGTAAAGGTTTGGTGCCAGCCGGGGAAATAGTTGTTCTTGGCGATCTTATCGAAACCCATCAAGCTGTCGATCGCTGGCATCGAAAATTCGGAAGCATCAATGGCACCTTTCTCTAGCGCGGGGAATATCTCGCCACCCGGTAGGACAGTGACAGACGCGCCAGCTTTTTGCAGCACCTTGCCGCCAATTCCCGCAAAACGAATTTTTAGGCCTTTAAAGTCATCCAAGGTGTTCATTTCTTTGGTGAACCACCCCGCCGTTTCTGGCCCGATCACGCTGCATAGGACTGGATGTACACCATGTTGGCCGTACAGGTCTTCGGCCAGTTTCTTACCTTCACCTTCATACCACCATGTGGCGTATTCCCAAGGCTCCATACCAAACGGAACGGCGGCGAAAAGGGCAGCGGCGGGAATTTTTCCTTGGTCGTAGCCTAGCCAGGTATAACCCGCATCAATCTGCTTGTTTTTGATCGCTTCTGTAATGCCGAAAGGAGGGACCAGCTTGCCGGGTTCGTAGATTTTGAATTTGATGTTGCCATCTGTGGCGAGGTCAATTTGTTCAGCAACCTGTGTGATGGGATCCCCGAGTGCAGGCAAGTGAGTGCCGAATACGGCTTGTACTTTCCAACGAATTTTCTCTTCAGCGATTACGTGTGTTGACACTGATGCCGCGACGACGCAACCCACCAATGGTGCTGCCCAAACTCTCTTTCCTTTTAACCAATTACTTCTCATTACCTTGGTCCTCTCACTGTGATGCCCGGAAGCAGGCTGTGTTATGAATCGCATAAAACGATACGTTATCTATCATTTTGCTTATTTGGTGGCTTTAGCAAGGCGGGGGTTATAACGATTCATTTTGAATCGTTATATGTTTCACGTGGTTTGAAATAAGAGCTTTGGCCTCATAAGGGAGACAGCAGGTAAAGAAACAGTGATTTTTCAGATAGCTGTCGTGTCTCAAAGCTGAGCTTGGAGGGAAAACGGAACACAAAACGAAATAACCGCGTCTTAATTATGAGAAGAGGTACATTTGGTTTGCGTTATTGATTTGAGCTCTATGCATTCATGTGTTTATGGATAGGAATAAAACCGTTACCCGTGTCTAAAAAGCGTTCAAATCACGATTAAAAACACGTCATTTGAGACATATTCGTCAATTGGTCATGTGTTGGTAATAATTCTGTAATATTGCCTTCATAGGATTTGCATCGAACTGAAATCATTTTTAATCAGGAAGAGAACTATGAGCGTTCAATCCGATGCGTTACAACGACCGCAATCCGATGCACCAAAACGCGCTTTTCAGTGGGCTGCATTGATCGCAATGTTGTACCTTCTGCTTGTCTCAGTGTCGATGATCGGCAGTGGCTTCAAGTGGGCGGCAGGAGAGCAAGCAAAAGAGCTGTTTGAGTTCGCATCCAACCCCGTTGCGGGTTTGATGATTGGTATCGTAGGTACCGCATTAATTCAATCTTCCAGTACAGTAACTGCCATCATTGTTGGTTTAGTTGCAGGTGGCTTGCCTGTATCAATGGCCATTCCGATGGTCATGGGGGCAAATGTAGGCACGACCGTCACCAATACCTTGGTGAGTTTGGGACATGCCCGTTGTAAAGACGAGTTCCGCCGCGCCTTTACATGTGCCACTGTTCATGACTTCTTCAACCTTATTGCTGTACTCATTTTCCTTCCTCTGGAAATGATGACGGGCTTCCTCGCTAAAATCTCCGCATGGTTAGTGTCTCCTTTAAGCCAAGCTGACGACCTCAGCATGAAGAGCCTGAACTTCATCAAGCCAATCACTAAACCTGTCGTTAATGGTGCCAAATCTATTTTCGAAATTTTCCCGGGTAACTTAGGCGGCGTAGCATTGGTGCTGTTCGGTATCCTGATGGTGATTATTGCAATTACTTTCATGGGTAAACTGATGAAAAAGCTGATGGTCGGTAAAGCGCGCGAAGTGCTGAACGGCGCAATTGGTCGTGGCCCGATTCACAGCATTGCGTCCGGTACACTGGTGACCATTTTGGTTCAGTCTTCTTCGACAACCACCAGTTTGGTTGTACCGCTGGTGGGGACAAATGTGCTGAGTGTGCGACAGGTTTATCCGTTCACCTTGGGTGCAAATATCGGCACCTGTATTACGGCACTGCTGGCAGCGACGGCGGTAACGGGCCCGAACGCGGTATTCGCACTGCAGATAGCCATTGTGCACCTGACGTTCAATGTAATGGGTATTCTGGTTATCTTCGGCATTCCTTTCTTGCGGGAGCTTCCGTTGAAATGTGCGGAACTATTGGCTGACTACGCGGTGAGGACTAAGCTGGCGGTCGCGGGATACCTTGGTGTTGTATTCGTTGCTGTCCCGGGCCTTGTGCTTTCGGTATCGTAAGGCCAATACACTCCGATTTCCCCCATATGCGAAAGGCCCTGATTGTCAG
>NZ_JAJUBB010000032.1 GCF_028683135.1 Enterovibrio qingdaonensis | reverse complement strand
AAAGCACCTGAAAAGTAGGCCCTCTTGCACCTCAAAGTAACCACTTTCCTGCTAAATCGTTGATATTTGAGATCTCTACCACCTAAATATCCCCAATATTAATTTTAATTAATGTAGCTAAAAGGTCGCGTTAATCGCATTCCCCATAGTCTGATGCAGTCATTTTTATTTTTGTTCAGAAATGGCCTAACGGATTGAATGGAAGGAGTGTGAAACGTGAATATTTTAGGGTATTTGCAACAAGTCGGTAAGGCACTGATGGTGCCGATAGCCGTGCTGCCTGCCGGTGGCTTAATGCTGGGTCTTGGCTATGCGATAGACCCAAGTGGCTGGGGCGCGAACAGCCCGCTTGCGACCATCTTAGTATTTGGTGGCAAAGGGATCATGGATAACCAAGCGTGGCTATTTGCAGCTGGCGTCGCTTATGGCTTAGCGAAAGATAACAATGGTGCGGCAGCACTTTCTGGCTTATTAGGCTTGCTCATCGTCGAAATGATAGTGGGTAACATTAATGTTATTTCCCAAATAACGGGAGTGCCAGTTGCAGACATGTCGAAGGCGCAGGTCATCGCCTCTGGGGCAGCGGTCAGCGCGTTTACGGGGATCCTGATGGGGATTGTTGCGGCGGTTTTGTATAACCGTTTCCACAATATTCAACTGCCTACTGCTCTTGGCTTTTTTGGTGGTCGCCGATTTGTCCCTATCGTTACCTCGTTTTCGGCAATTGGTATCAGTATTCTTATGGTGTATGTGTGGCCGACCGTCTACGGCGCACTGGTAAACTTTGGCGTGGCCATCTCTGATATGGGAGCTGTTGGCGCGGGTGTCTATGGATTCTTTAACCGTTTGCTGATCCCAGTTGGCCTTCACCATGCGCTGAACCAAGTATTTATCTTTGATCTTGTTGGGATCAGTGATATTTCCAAATTCTGGTCAGGTACGGGTGAGCTGGGCGTGACAGGCATGTATCAAGCGGGCTTCTTCCCAGTAATGGGTTACGGTCTGCCTGCCGCATGTTTGGCGATGTACCACTGTGCAAAACCAGAAAATAAAGCCAAAGTTGGCGGTATCTTGGGTGCGGCGGCTGTTACTGCAATCATAACGGGCGTTACTGAACCGATTGAATTTGCGTTTATGTTTGTCGCTCCTGTGCTCTACGTCATTCATGCGCTATTGACGGGTTTGTCGCTCTTTATTGCTGCGAGCATGCAGTGGTTTGCAGGTTTTACTTTCTCCGGTGGTTTGATCGACTTTGTCTTGTCTTTCAATTTACCGTTGGCTATCAAACCCTACATGTTGATTGTTCAAGGCCTCTGTTTTGCTGCGATTTACTATGCGGTATTCCGGTTTGCCATTGTGAAATTCGATTTGAAAACGCCGGGCAGAGAAAGTGTTGAAGCAAAACAACAGTTCTTGCCAGTAGACGACCGCGCAGAGGCGTACGTGAATGCGTTAGGTGGCAGGAGCAATCTTGTCAGTATCGATGCATGTATCACTCGCCTTCGTTTAACGCTGAAAGATGTCAGCCGTATTGACGAAGAAACGCTGACGGAACTAGGCGCAATGGGGGTGGTAAAACTGGGTGATAAGAACCTTCAGGTTATTGTTGGAACAGAAGCTGAGTTGATTGCACAAGCCATGGCAGCCGGCCATCAAAGTGCCGCTACAGCAAGTTAGATGATCATTCTACAAAGCGTGGGTTCTGATTGGATCCAATAAGATCCGAACCCGTGTTCCAGGGTGATTATCTCGAATCAGCAAATTGGCTCTGTGTCGACTTACGACTGCGTCGACCAGAGCTAACCCCAATCCACAACCAGATTCAGTACGGCTTTTATCAGCTCGGTACATTGGTCTGCAAACCGCTAGCTTGTCTTCGTCACTTATCCCAATTCCGCTGTCAGCCACTACAACGCCGTAACTATCAACGACCACTTCAATGGCTCCCTCCTCAGGTGTGTATTTCACCGCGTTCTCAATCAAATTAAATACAGCCCGAAACAGCAAAGAACGATCACCTTTTAGTTGGCATTCCTGATCTTGCCTAAAGGTGAGTGTTTGTTGTTTTTGTTCAACTAGAGGCTGAATAAATTCGATGGCATCTTGAGTCACTAAGCCCAGATGCACCCTTTGTTCTTCTATCTCTGTTTCTAAGGTATTGAGCTTGGCAATCTCCAACATGCTGTTGAACATAGAGAGCAGTAGCTCGAGTTCATCGTGACAAGCTCCGATGTTCTTTGCTTGCTCGGGGGCAAGTGCAGGGCTGTCGAGCGTTTGTTCAAGCCTGAGTTTTAATCTGGCCATCGGTGTTCGCATGTCATGGGCGAGACCTGTCGTGAGCGAGCGCAGTGTGGTTTCGTTTTTCGTCATTTGCTCAATCATAAAGTTGAGGTGGATGGCGAGTATGTCGAATTCGTCATCGCGACGGGAAACGGGCAGTTTTACGTTACTCTCGCCACAGACAAACTGGTTCATAGCGCGGTTAACGCGCTCCAGTCTTGCCTGTATCTGAACGCTGAAGGAAAAGGCAACAACCAGCATTAATGCGATGGGTAACAAGCTCCCGAAAAAGACGATAGGAACAAGTGCCTGACGGAAGGCTTCTAATTTTGATGGATCAACGCGAACTTCTAAATGATAGTCAGGCGCGAGCGGGATCTGGGTGTTGGACTGAGGAAGACGGTGCATGGGGTACTCACCCATTTGCACGGAAGGACTGTCTCTGAGCTGATAGTAAAACAAACGCTCGCTGGTTTTCTTCGCAGCGAGAAGTTGCTCTACCTCATCACGATTCGATTGGGCGGCAAATTTAAACTCAGAGATCTCATCATTGAGTTGCTGGGTGAGGCGCTCGCGGTGAAAGGCCTCTGAGCCAGTATAAACTTGGTAAATAACAACAACGTTGATCAGGGCGATAGACAGAAAAAGCCCAATAAGGGTTCTGAAAACCGATGAGCGTGTCAGTGTGTAATTATCGGCGAAGAACATAGCCCGCTCCACGCACGGTATGAAGCATATCTGCACAGTCTGCGTCTTCAAGCTTTCGCCTTAAGTTGGCGATGTGGACGTCAATCACGTTGGTCTTAGGATCAAAGTGATAGCTCCAAATTGCCTCGAAAAGCCGCATACGGGAAACGACTTGTTCACTGTGTTCAATAAAATACTGGAGAAGACGAAACTCTTTGGGCTGCAAGGTTAATTGATGATGATGGCAGTAAGCCGTGTGTGTCTTTAGGTCGAGCTTCAGGCAGTCGTAAGTCATTTCACTGTTGACGGGGCTTTGCCTATGCGCGCGATGGATAATGATATCTACGCGAGCGATCAGCTCAGCAAGTGCAAAGGGTTTAGTGAGGTAGTCATCGCTGCCTGCGGTCAGGCCCTCGACCTTATCTTTAACACTATCGAGCGCACTAAGGATCAAGATAGGTAGTTCCGGTTCGGCTGATTTCAGTGCAGAAAGTACCTTCATTCCATCAAGGTGTGGCAACATGCGATCGAGGATCACCAATTGATATTGGCTGCTAAGTGCCATCATCAATCCGCTACGCCCATCTTCAGCAATATCGACAGCATAGCCATGTTCTGCCAATGCCTTGGCGATAAAGTCGCGTGTGGTAGAGTCGTCTTCAATGATGAGTATTTTCATGCTTCCTCCGCAGTTCACGGAATATGGTACGTTTTCAACCATATGCGGAAGAAAGAATAAAAACTGGCTCGCATCAGGAATGCGAGCCAACACCAGTTTGGGGGAACTGATTCGCCAGTCTGTAGCTGCTGACGTAAAAACAGCTTAACTGAGAATGGATTAAAAGCGGATTGAGGGAAGGTTAATAATTGTTAAGGTTGGAAAAAATTAATGTCATCCATGTTGGCAGTGCTTTCACGCCTAAATAGAAAAACGCCTCGGCCATGACTGACCGAGGCGTTGCGAGCGATGAAACGTGCTATTACTTCACTTCAGCTACACGGCTGTTGCGCTCGCCTGAGACGGTACGAATCAACGCCGTTGAAACAGAAGGGGCTTGGTTTGCGTTGTAGGCAAGCCAGCTTTGACCGTTATCAACCGAGTATTCAATCGTGAGTCCGGGGAAGGCACTGTTGGCTTTTAACACACCACCTTCAATGATCCCACCTGGGACAGGCAAGTTAAACGCAATGCCGTTTGCTTCGAGGCTCGGCATGATGTTTTTGGCGACGAGGTTTGCGAACTGGTTGTAACCCTCAGTACGCGCAGCTTCATCAACGTGTTTGCCGTCAGCGTCGTGCGCCTCCCAAGCAGCGGTGTGCCAAGCACGCTCAGCCAGTGCAATCGCACGAGGGAACGTCATGCCTTCAAACTGCGCCTCAGTGCGGATGGTTTCTGTCCATACCGAACCTTGCAAGCCGAGTACATTTTCAGGGCGTTCTAGTGTTTTCACTCCAGCCGCATCAAGGACTTCTTGCTTGGTGATAGGCGCGCCCGCGCGGGTAAAGTCTGCGTTTGCGTAGAGATCATCTGGCATAAAACCAAACGATTTGCGTGTGTCGGTAAAACGTGGTGCCCAGTAGTAACCACGCTCTTCTGGATCGGGCTCGTATGGGTGGTCAAAATAGAAGTGGGTAGCTTGGTTGTAGATGACCCCATAGCCATTATTAGCAAGGTTGTAGGCACGATCTGCAACGCCCCATTCCCAGATGTTTTGCCATGCGTTACCGCTGACGTTTGCATTGGCTATTTCACCGCGCGGGTAGACAACATTGTTGTGCATCAGACCATCTTCCCAACCACCCAGATCGAGGTTGTGATTGGCAGTAATCACAGAGATGCGCTCAACAAAGTATTGGCTTAGCTCATCAACGGTAGAGATACCTTGGTTATTGTTGGCAAGAAACGCCTGACAAATAGGCGAGTCTGTCCATGCGCCTGCGATTTCATCGCCACCAAAGTGGAAGGTCTTAAGCGGTTGGATATCTTGGTGCAATGCCACCAAGGAGCCGACAACGGTATCAACGAAGTTATACGTCGATTCCATACACACGTTCATCGCATTGTCAGTAAACATCTGAACTGATAAGTATTCGGTGGTGTCGTTTGGATCGCTCAGCAAGTATTCGTTCGCTTTTGCCAAATCGCCTTGCGTCGCTAGTTTTTCATAACGTGCTTCCATCGCTTTAATGGCTGCGTGAGCATGGCCTGGCATGTCAACTTCTGGAATAACTTCAATGTTTAGCGCATTCGCTGCAGTCAGGATTTCTCTGTAGTCAGCCTCTGTGTAGAAGCCGTTAGATTCCGCTGTACCATTTGGGCCTGCTCCAAGAAATGGTAATACGCAGCTTGTTTCTGTTAAATCATGGCAACGCTGAGAGCCGACGTCTGCCAGCTCAGGCAGCGCAGGGATTTCAATGCGCCATGCTTCGTCATCACTTAAACGAAGATGCAGTTTGTTCAGCTTAACGGCTGCCATTTGATCGAGCAGCTCCAAGATAGATTCTTTGCTTCTGAAGTTACGCGCCGCATCAATAGAAAGGCCACGGTACGCAAAACGCGGTGCGTCTGAAATTTGCGCTTCAGGAATGAGGTTGTTCTCAGCCAGTTGAAGCAGAGATTGCGCGGCATACAGTGCACCTGCAGCATCCACCGCATCAATGTTGATTTTCTCTTCAGACGGCGAAACGGACAGGTTATACGCTTCTTCCCATTTTGGCTTACCATCAATGTTCACTTGGCCCCAGCCAATATGAATCACTTTGGATTGGTTTGGTGACCAAGGCACTGCGGTCAGCCCCAGTTGATTAGCCAAGAACTCCGCTTGTGACTGGTAGCCATTGTCGAATACGACAACCCAAGAAGGGTCTATCGCGACGTCGCCCGTGCCGAGGGTTATTGCTGCTGGGGTTGGGATAACCCCTTGTACGTTGTCGATTTTATTTAGGTCACTGTTTTTCAAATAGCGATCAGCGGCTGAATAAGGGTCATAGAAATCAGTGATGCTGCCGCCGTAACGTTTCCATGTCAGCTCACTGGTAAAATCGGCAACGAAAGGGAGTTCCTCTCCAGGCTTGGAAGGCACTTCACCGTTAATCATGTTGCTTGTGCTGGCAATCAAAGCTGTTTCACCGCTGTCAGACACCAAATACCAGTTCGGCATGATGTCGGTTTTCGCTACCTGCCAAAACTCAGATTCGAATTCTATGGTCAGTGTTTGGCCAGGTTGCAAGGGTTGGAAAGCGGTTGTCGGCTCTATTTTAAAAATGTCACCGTTAACATGAGAAACGGTAAGCCCGCTACCTGTAAGTGGTTGCATCATACGAATGTGGCTGAAATAGATGGACCATCCAGAAGCTGGAAGCACGGCTGAACTTTCGTTTTTCAGGGTTATTTCACCTTTAAAAGTTCGCCATTCATTTTGTTGATTGTCTAGAACGGCATACTCCAGATCGATTCCATCTCCCAGTTTTGACAATACTTGAGAAGAAACTGCGTAGCTTGGTGATGCCAGTACACCAGAGATGGCCGTGGCGAGTAAAACGCGTTTTAACATCTGTTGCTCCTTTAATTTCTTGTTCAAAATAAATCCATTGAAGCGTAGATGCTGGGGTTGGTGATAATTATGTCATTGTTTTTATGTCGTATTTATTTGGAAGGCAATTCATTCTTTGGTAATGAAAATTAGTCTATTGCAGTAGTTAAGCTTGAGGTTCGTACGGTGTTCGGTGTTGTGTATCAAAAGGTAGGCAATTAAATTCTAGTAATAAATTTAAGACGGTTTGTACGATGTGTGACCCAGTATTCATCTAAAATTCTGTTTTCATGCTGCTATAACGATGCACCTACTCTTGCAGGAGATACACTATGAAAAAAGTTGTTATTTCAATTATTTCAGTCGCATTGCTTGCGGGTTGCAGTAGTTCTCTACCCAGCCAGTACACGTGTGAGAGTGATCAGTCGTTTGAAGCAATGTTGACCTCGGATTTGGCGATTATTCGGTTCAATGGCGAAGAAAAAGAGCTGCCGAGAATTCGTTCAGCGTCAGGTGTTCAGTATCAGTCAGACCGCGGTAATACCGGGTTTTATGGCAAAGGTAACGAGGCCATGTTGGTTTGGGGGGATATCACGCTGAGGGAGTGTGAGCTTCAATGAGTGCTGCTCGTAAAAGAAAAGGGTAGCTGACGCTACCCTATTGCATACGTGGTATTTTTTCACGGTACAACTATACGTACAGGAACTCTTTGATTTGCTGTACGAGAGCTTCTGCGGTTTCTTTGTCTTCCCACTCTACGAAAATGCGTAGCAGCGGCTCTGTGCCTGAGAAGCGAGCAATCGCCCAGCCGCCGTTTTTGAAGTAAACCTTCAAGCCGTCGGCATAGCTGACTTTTTCAATCTCATAAGCAAATTCTGGTAGTGCTTTTTCAACGTAAATCTTGTTGTAAAGCTCTTCGCGTTGAGATGCTTTGAACGTACAGTCGCCCTCTGCGGTGTAGGCGTAGCCGTACTTACCGTAGATTTCATCCAGTAGCTCAGACAGTTTCTTGCCTGTCACGCTGATCATTTCGACCAGTAGGCTTGATGCAAATACGCCATCCTTGCCTTTGATGTGGCCGCGAATGGTTAAACCGCCCGAGCTTTCACCGCCGATCAGAGAGTCATCGGCTTCCATTTGCGAGCTGATGTGTTTGAAGCCCACTGGTACTTCAAAGCTCTTCTCATCGTGAGCTGCTGCAACCTTGTCCAGAAGGTGGGTTGTCGCAATGTTGCGTACCACTGAGCCTTTCCAGCCTTTGTATTCCAGCATGTAGTAGTACAACAGTAGCAACACTTCGTTCGGATGAATGAAGTTGCCTTTCTCATCGATAATGCCTAGGCGGTCAGCGTCACCATCGGTACCGATACCAATGTCGTAACCTTCATGGGCAACCATGTGCTTCAGGCGGTAAAGCGTTGCTGCACTTGGTGATGGCATCAAGCCACCAAAGCCTGGGTTTGCCGTGTCATTGATAACATCAACGTCACAGCGGCCTGAAATCAGCACTGTTTGCAGGGCATTTTTCGCCACGCCGAACATTGGGTCAATCAGCACACGGAGGTTGGCTTTCTTGATCGCTTCAATATCAATGAAGTTGATGATTGAATCGACGAACTCGTTCATTGGGTTAATGATTTGGATAGAACCAGCTTCTACCGCATCTTCAAACTCAACCGTTTTCACGTCGCTCAGTTGAAGTTTGCTGATTTGCTCTTCAATTTTTGCGGTGATGATTTCATCTGCATCACGGCCGCCTTGGATAAAGACTTTCACGCCGTTGTAGTCAGCAGGGTTGTGCGAAGCAGTGATACACGCGGAATAGTGCGTTTCCATTTCTTTCGCTTTGAACATCACGATTGGGGTCGGAACGTACTTGTCGATGAAGCTAACGGTGATGCCGTTCGCAGCAAGTACACTTGCAAACCACTCTGCGGCTTTGTCAGACAGGAAGCGACGGTCATAACCAATGACGAAACCCGGCTCAATCGCGTTTTCGTTAATCATGATGTTGGCAAGGCTTTGGGCCACGAGGCGCACGTTATCACGCGTGAACTCTTCACCGATGATTGCGCGCCAGCCACCAGTACCAAATTGGATCATGGTTGAACTCCTTTATAAATCTAGGAAAACGGGGCTGAAGCAGCCCCGTTTTTGGATTAGCCCAGAACGACAACCACTTCGTTCACTGAACCGGCTTCTTGTGCTGGAATCGCACCTTTAACTGGCTCACCGTTTAGAGTGATTGATTTCACGCCTTTGCTGACGCCATTCGGGTTTTCAACCTTGATTTGGTAAGTCGCATCGCGCCACTCACGACGAACTTCAAAGCCTGGCCAGCTTGTTGGGATACATGGATCAACGGTCAGGCCGTTAAAACCAGTTTGTACACCCAGAATGAAGTTAGTTACCGCGAAGTATGCCCAACCAGAGGTACCTGTCAGCCATGGGTGGTTTGCACGGCCATGGTTTTCGTGGTCGCGACCCATGATGAACTGAACGTAAGAGTACGGTTCAGCAACACGCATCTCGATCATGTCGTTTTGGTTGTAAGGGTTCAGTGCGTCGTAGAACTTCATCGCACGGTCACCACGGCCCAGTTTGGTTTCTGCAACCCACGCCCATGGGTTTGGATGCGAGAAGATTGCACCGTTTTCTTTTACGCCTTGGTATACGCGTGTAACGAAGCCAATGTCATCGTTTGGTGTAGAGAAAGATGGAGAGTTCAGGTGCAGGCCGTACTCAGAGAACAGGTTCTCATCAACTGCATCCATCGCCTTCTCACCACGCTCTTGAGATGCAAGACCAGACAGAACTGCCAACGTGTTTGACTCTAGGTGAACACGGCCTTCAGTTTGTGTTGCAGTACCGATCTTGTCGCCGTCTTTCGTCAGACCACGGATGTACCAACCGCCTTCATCATCCCAAAGGTGCTTCTCACATGCTTCGCGCACGTTTGCGGCCATAACGGTGTACTTCTGTACGTCTTCGTCGTTGCCGCGGTATTTTGCCAACTCGATGAACTCTTGCAGAGCCCAGAAGTGCAGGAAAGATACCATTGATGACTCACCGCCACCCAGGTTCAGACAGTCGTTCCAGTCAGCGCGCAGACCTTTACAGATACCGGTTTGACCGATGTACTCTGCAGAGAAGTCCAGTGCGGCTTTCATGTGCTCGTAAACAGTTGCGTTGCCGCCATCTGCGTATGGAATTGACTCATCCAAGAAGCTTTCTTCACCGGTTTCAGTGATGAAGTTGATGATGGTCGGTACGATCCACAGGTGGTCATCTGAACAGGTGTCGTCAATGCCGTGGATCTTGTCTTCGTCACTTGGTGTTGGAACAACGGTTGGTGACTTAGATGGTTTAACGTCCGCTTTCTCTGGATCGAACCAATCTGGATCGAACAGGTGCAGACCGTAACCTGCTTTCACTTGACCGCGTAGCAGGTCAACAAGGCGCTTACGCGTCATTGCTGGGTTTGAATGCGGTACAGAGATAGCATCTTGTGCAGTATCACGGTAGCCAAGACCAGTACGGCCGCCGACTTCGATGAATGATGCAAAGCGAGACCAAACCACACAGGTTTCTGCTTGGTACAAGGTCCATGCGTTGATCATGGTGTCCAAGCCTTCGTTAGGCGATTTCACTTGGAACTTGTTACAACGGGTATCCCAGTGAGCTTTGATATCAGCAAATGCAGCATCAACGTTTGCCATGTCTTGGTATTTCGCACGCAGACGCTGGCCTTCACCTTTACCGATACCCAGCAGGTAGACGAAGCGAACTTCTTCACCTGGCTGAATCACGAATTGCTTGTGCAGAGAGCCACAGTGGTTGTAACAGGTTTGAACGTGGTTAGAGCAGCGACCTTTTTCAACCGCGATTGGGTTTGCTTCGTCACGGTACATGCCCAGGAAGCTGTCACGCTGACCGTCGTAGCTATCAGGATCGAAGCTAGACGCCATGTAGTAGAAGCCTTCGTAGTCGTTGGTGTTGTAGTACAGGTCGTATTCAATCACACCGTCGTTGTACGAGGTACCAGCTGAGTACAGGCTCATCTGGTGGTTCTGGTTGTCAGACTGGATGTGGCTGAACGAGAACTCTACGAAAGAGAATGCACTGATCGTACGAGGCTTGTCGCTGTCGTTCTTGATCTTCACATCCCAAATCTGCGCGTCTTCACCCTTAGGTACAAACAGCGTTTTTTGAGCGGTGATGCCGTTGTACTCACATTTGAATTTTGAGTAAGACAGACCGTGACGGACTTCGTATGTTGCTTCTTCCAGGCTCTTTGCTACTGGTTGCCATGAGATTGACCAGTAGTCGCCAGTCTCATCATCACGAAGGTAAACATAGTGACCTGGACGATCAAACGTGCCGTTTGGACGGAATTTAGTCACACGGTTGTGCTCAGGGCTGTTGTAGAACGAGTAGCCACCAGCGTTGTGTGAAATAACAGTACAGAACTTCTCTGTACCTAAATAGTTGGTCCATGGCGCCGGTACGTCAGGGCGGGTAATGACATATTCCCGGTTATCGTTATCGAAAAAGCCGTATTTCATGGCGTGTATCCTTTTACAAATCTCAAAAAATTAAAAAATTACCGACGATAGTTAATACCTAGGCGATCTAGGTATTGCAGTTGTCCGCTGAGACGAGCCTGAAAATCTGCCCAATCTCTTTGTTCCTTGGCACTCCAACACACCTCTGCAATCGCCAAAAGGCGAGGGAAGATCATGTATTCGAAGCGGCTTTGGGTATTTGTTGCTTCGCACCACAGCGCGCACTGTATGCCTTTCACTCGGCTGAACTCCTCGGCTGTTACTTTGGAGTTTCCAAGTGGCTCATAGTGATAAGCAGCTTCAAGTGGCACCTTGGCAGCCCAGTCAGTTCCCGGCTCATCCGCTGAGTAGTCTTGAGCCATATCGAGATAGGTAGCCTGCCCTGGCTGCAGGACGACATTGTATCCATTTTGGATACAATCCAATCCAGATTGCTCGCTTAACCACGAGAAGATCACAGTATCTTTGCTGACCTTGTCGCCAAACACGACTTCCTCCCAGCCAAACATTTGTTTGCCTTTTGTACTGAGGAAATTTTCACAATGACGCAAGATATGTCCTTGAAGATCTTTAAAATCTTTGTAACCGTGCGTTTTCATTAATGCTTGGCATGCAGGGCTGTTTATCCATACGCCTTCCGGTACTTCATCGGCACCAATGTGTACATATGGAGAAGGAAATAGTTCACACACTTCCTTTAATACTGTTTCCAAAAAGGTATATGTACCTTTGAGGCCAGGATTCAAAACATTGTCGTTGTAGTTTTGAATGCTGCTGTAAACAGACTTATCAGCGTCTTCTACCAATAGCGTGGGTAACGACTTAATTGCTGCTCGACAGTGGCCTGGAATATCGATTTCAGGAACCACAGTGATGCCGCGTTTCTCTGCATAAGCAATGACATCGCGGATGTCATCTTTGGTGTAGAAACCACCATGGATTTTTGACAATGTGGTGTATTGCGGCTCCATGGCTTCAAACGGTCCACGCCAAGCACCAATTTCGGTCAACTCAGGGTAGGCATCGATTTGAATACGCCAGCCTTCATCGTCAGTCAGGTGCCAGTGGAAATGATTGAGCTTAAATCGTGCCAGTTGGTTGATCAGATCTTTGACGCGACGCACCGGGTGGAAGTGGCGGGCGCAGTCCAACATCATGCCGCGATAACCAAAGCGAGGATGGTCTTCAATTTCCGCGCATGGGATTGCATAGGCAAAATAGTGTCTATGTGTTGCCTGAACAGGCAGCAGTTGGAGCAAGGTCGCCACACCATGTGTGAATCCACTGGCTTCTGTTGCGCTGATCACGATGCCTGTTGGCTTAACACTTAGACGATAGCGTTCACCTTTAAGCTGTTTGTCGATCACAAACTGGATCTGACCTTCTTGCTTGATGGTGATGTCTTTACGCACATGCGCTGACAACTCTTCTGATAGCCACTGTGCAGCCAGTTTTGCTTCGTCAGAACGCACTGCAATTGCACATTCATCAGAGATTGCGAACTGTCCCGATGTCACCACCAACGCTTTAGGTTGTGGGATCAGATTAATGGCTTTGGGCTCAGGTAGGTTCAGCGGAACACGCTCAGGTGTCGGTGCGCCCAGATTTACCGGGGGTGTTTCTACCGGATAAGCAGTGATGCCATCTTCAGTCGTGACCAGTAGGCACGCATCACCAATCCCTTCATCATGCAGTGAGAATGGCTTGGTGCGGTGAGTAAACTCTAGGTAAAGGTGTTCATTGGCATTAAGAGGTTCGCCCGTTTCAAAAATGCACAGGCTACCAATTTGTCTAAAATTTCCGTGGGAAACACTTTCTGGGTAGACATAGCGGCTGACACTGAAGGTCAGTTGCCATTTTTCTATGTTCTTCTCAGAGAGGTTATGAAATACCAACGCAAAACGGCTGTTTTCCGGTTTTACGTCAATCGCATTGAAATCTAGGCGAAACGTCATTACTTACCTCGAAAACGGATAAAGATTGTGATTGCCGCGAGCCATTAAAATGGCACCGGACATGGCATCCGCCTTGGGTTTAACTAGCAACGACTGCGCAGCGGGTGATAGCCAAGGAACGATGCGCTCTCCAATACTTCCCATCAGTGCAATTTGGTTAGCACCTTTGCGGTTAAGTCCGAGAATGAGTCGCTCAATGTCTTTCGCTGTGTCTTGCAGTAACTCCATGGCAAGTTCATCTCGCGCCATTGCAAGTTCGAAAATTTTCGGACTGAATTGACCGTAGTCGCGAGGCATCGCGGTTTTCGACCAGCTCACAATGGCATCAAGATCATTGTTAAAGTGCGATAACACATAGTCAGCCAATGCGGATGAATTACGCAGTCCGTCATAGGCCAACAAAGATTGTTGAATCAAACGAAGGCCCATAACGGCACCTCCGCCTTGGTCTGAGATAGGGAACTCTCGTCCACCAATTACGTGCTGGTGGCCGTTTTGAAGAAAAATACCGACCGACCCCGTTCCTGCGATAGCGATCGCACCGTTGTCGCCGTTAAATGCCCCCATGCAAGCACCGTATCCGTCGGTGTTTAACGTAATGTGCTGGTAAGGGTGAGGCAGGGCCATAAATTCGTACCATGCCGATTTTTGCTCGGCAGCGGCGAGAGCCATACCGACAGACAGTGATGAGAGGTCTGTTATTCCGGCTTGTTCAGCGGCCTGTGCGATCGCGAGTTGGATGTTTTCCATCGCAAGCTCAACACCCAAAAGAATGTTTGCGCTGCCTGTTTTTGCTTCGCCAAGAATGGAACCTTGTTCATCCACGATGCGCGCACGGCAAGAGGTTCCGCCGCCGTCGACACCGCAATAAAATTTACGCATTGGAAACGAGATCCTTCTTTTGCATTGCGACTGCAAACAAATACCAACTGCCGTGAGGGATCCATTGCTCACCCCAGCGCCAGTTTTGAAGCATTTCGTCTTTATGTTCTGCTGGGTTAAATGCAAGGTCTCTTTCGTTCTCAAACCCTGCAGTGATACCGTTACAGATACCGCCTTTTGCGTTGATAAAGCCCAAATGAGGCAAATAGTCTGGGTTATTACGCCCATGCCCATCCAACATACACATGTCGTATGGATTCAAACCGACTATCCAGTTCAGTGCATTTTGTCCGAATTCACGCAGCTGTTGCCCTAGTGAATCAAGAGCAGGCAGAGATGCCGCCATAAATGCCATTGCTGCCAATGACCCTAGACGTGCATTTTCGCCTTGCCACCAATAGCCAGTTTCATTGCGTTGTGCGATGAAAAAGCTCGTACGTTTATCCGCATCGACGTTCTTAATGTATTGACGTGGATAACCGAACGGGTTGTTGACTTCGTGGGTGATAGATAGCTCAAACTTCAACGCATTCTCGACGATGGTCGTGAATTTATCGTTGCGTTCTTTATTTGTTTCGATAGTCAGGTACTGCATCAGAGAAATTGCTGGCAGTCCTGCTTCAGCAGCATGGAAATAAGGTCTTGAGCCGTCACCGTTAGCGGACCAGAAGTGTGCGATGAATTCATCACTTTGCTGCTGTTCGCCCAGTCGGCTAGCCCAAGTACGCGCTTCATCTAAATAATCTTGGCGTGCTGTGAGTTTGAAAAGTTCTGTCGCAGCCAAAAGCGCACAATAAAAATCGATGGTGTTTTCAATACCGTCATCAAGGTAATCGGTATTTTTTTCTTTAAGATGCCAGTACGCGGCTTCAGCCGTTTCTTGATAAGTGTTTGTATCAAATTCTCCGCAAGTACCAATGCGCGCTGCTTTCGCTAATGCAGCGATTGCGACACCGCCACCTTGACGGAATGCTGCCTGATAGGCTTCAGTTTTTATCCCTTGCTGAGTTTCGTAGGCACAAATTTCACGCTGTGCGGTGTCTTTGCTCCACTTGTCGAATACAGTGGTATAGAAGAAACCGTCGGCATCATGCATACGAACGAGGAAATCTGCACCAAACAGTGCTTCATCTAACAAACGTGTAAGTGTAAAGGCGGGAATCGAACCGGATAACGCTTCAACAGCATGCAGCATATTCCAAACGACCATTGGGATCTGCTGAGGGTTGAGATAGTTACCGTAGGAAAGGTGGCTGAAGTACTTACTGACGTCACCTGACGCATCGTACCACCCACCGTGAACGTCAACACGACGGTCTGTGCCGAACACGGGCGCAGAGTGATCTTGTTGATCAAACGTGCCTGAACAACGCTGAGATTTAAAGTAGTGGATCACATCAGAAAAGGTGCGATCAAACAGGATACCGTCTGCAATAGAAAAAGCCGGAGACACTGTGTCCCCGACCTTTACGCAGTACTCTCCGCCCTTTTCAAGAGCGGAGAAGTCGATACGATATACGTCGCCGGTATGCCATTGGTCCACTGAACCACAAGCATGAACAGGCAGCTGCATCACAGATTGTCCGGTTGAACAATCAACAATATCGGCAAGTGTTTCAGATACAGATTGTGTTGCAATAATCAGCGCTTGCTTGGTGCCTAGGCGCTCGTAGCCAATATGGTTGGTCAACAGCTGCATTTTACCTCCTAAAAACGCGCTCGAGGATTACTCGAACAGGTAGCAGCGAACAAAGTGGTTGTCTGCCAGCTTAGTGACTGGAGGCAACGCTTCACGACACTTCTCTGTCGCGTGCAGGCAGCGTCCGGCAAAAGGACAACCTACTGAATCAGGTGTCCACAAAGGAATCTCGCCTTTGTTACCTTCCAATTCTTGGTGAATAGACTTCGATGGATCAGGAACTGCAGAGACCAATAGACGCGTATATGGATGCTGTGGACGGTGAATGATCTCTTCACAATCACCCCACTCAACCATGTGGCCCACGTACATTACTGCCAGGTCTTCTGCGATATAACGCGCTGTTGCGATATCGTGCGTGATGTACAGCAGAGCCATTTCTTTCTCGAACTTCATTTCTTCCATCAGGTTCAAAACACCTGCACGGATAGAAACATCGAGCATTGAAGTCGGTTCATCGGCCAAAACAACTTCCGCACCCACTGCAATGTTACGTGCAAGGTTTACACGCTGACGCTGGCCACCAGAAAGTTGGTGAGGGTATTTCTGCGCGGTTTCTTTTGGCGGTGTCAGGCCTACTTGGTTCAGTAGGTCATACACTTGCTCTTCCAGCTCTTTCGGGTTGCTGCTCGCTTTTTTGTGGATATGCAGCGGGCGCGCAATGTGGTGGAAGATGTTTTGCGTTGGGTTCAATGAGCCAAACGGGTCTTGCCAAACCATCTGCACACCTTCGCGGTAGTGCATCAGGTCATCTTTTTTGGTGATAGTTGCGATATCACGGCCTTTGTACTCGATGCTGCCTGAGGTAGGGGCATACATCTTGGCAATCATTTTTGCCGTTGTTGATTTACCTGAACCGGATTCACCAACTACTGACAAACCACGGCTTTTATACAGTTTGAATGACACGTCATTCAGGGCACGCATCATTGGCTTATTCAGCGTGTTGCTGCTGATAGGGAAATCTTTAACCAGATTTTTCCCTTCAACAATTGGTTGGCCTAATTCTTTAGTCATGCTCACTCCTACAAGTCTCTATCGCCTGATTACTTGCCAGTAAAACGGTGGCAGTTGGTGAAACGGGTCGGCTCGACTTGCGTTAGGGTATTTGCCACTGTGAAACAGTTATCTTGTGCTTTGCTACAACGCGCTTGGAAACGACAGCCCTGCGGGATTTCAAGCAAGTTCAATGGGTTGCCTGGAATGCCTGATAGGTGCGTTTTCGGTCCCGTTAATGGAGGGAACGAGCTAGCAAGACCTTCGGTGTATGGGTGATACGGGTTCTTCAGGATCTCTTTTGACGGTGCCACTTCGATAAGCTGGCCCGCGTACATGATGCCGATACGGTCAGTAAACTCGACCATCAAAGAGAGATCGTGAGTAATGAACAGGATTGAGAAGCCGAACTCTTCTTTCAGGGCGTAGATCTTTTGTAGGATCTCGCGCTGTACCACAACGTCTAGTGCAGTCGTCGGCTCATCCATGATGATCATTTTTGGATTCAGGGCCAACGCAATCGCAATAACCAGACGCTGACGCATACCACCAGAGAACTGGTGCGGGTAATCGCTAAGACGGCTTGGGTGAATATCAACGATTTCCAACAGACCTTCTGCGCGGCGTTTCGCTTGTTCGCGAGTCATGTTGGTGTGACGCATAATTACGTCACAGAATTGCTCTTCCATTGTCAGTACTGGGTTCAGTGCGTTCATCGCTGACTGGAACACCATTGACATCTCTTTCCAGCGGAAACGGCTCATGCGCTCGTCGCTGTACTTCATGATGTCTTCACCGTTGAAGAACACTTCTCCGCCACTGATGTATGCTGGTGGCTTATGAAGACGCATCAGTGAGAATGCAACGGTAGATTTACCACAGCCAGACTCACCCGCCAGACCAAATACTTCACCTTTACCAATATCAAAACTTACGTTGTTTACCGCGCGGACATCGCCCGCGTCGGTAATATAGTCAACACATAGGTTGCGGATTTGTAGTTGTGCATCGCTCATTATTTTTCTCCGCTCAATGCTGCTTGTGGAGCAAATTCAGTCTTTGCGCGAGACTTTGTTTCTTCAGCCTGCATTTTCTTCCAACGCTTAAGGCCTTTTTGTGCACGCAATTGTGGGTTAGCAATTTCATCGACGGCGAAGTTGAACAGTGCCAGTGCGAATGACAGCAGACTCAATGCGATACATGGCGCCAGAACTTCCCACCAGATACCCAACTGCATTGCGGATGAGGTGCGCACGTTGTACAGCATGGAACCCCAGCTAACCGAACTTGGGCTACCCATACCGATGAAAGACAGTACGGATTCAGTCAAGATGGCGTACATCACCGAACCGATGAAGCTTGCGCCAACCAGCGGGATCAGGTTTGGTAGAATTTCAACGAACAGGATGCGGAACTTAGATTCACCCAATACTTCAGCTGCTTTGATAAATTCTTTTTCGCGAATCGCCAGTGTTTGTGAGCGAATTACCCTTGCCCCCCACGCCCAGGAGGTTAGGGCTATTACCACCGCAATGGTTAATGGGCCCGCCTGCCCCACAAAGGCTGCAACGACCATAACGATTGGAAGCTGAGGCATAACCAGCATGACGTTCATGGCACCAGACAGAATATTGTCGATGCGTCCGCCGAAGTAACCAGCAGAAATACCGATGACCGTCGCTACCACACACACGAAGATACCTGCGGTAAAGCCAACGAACAGAGAAGTACGTGCACCGTGAGCCACTTGTGACCAAATATCACGGCCTAAGCGAGTTGTACCCAGCACGTGCTCAGCGTCTTTAGACATACGCAGACGACGTGCGTTGTCTGCCAAGTTCTCTGCTACCCAACCGTCTGGGCTAGCTTGCGCCATTTTCACAACAAACGCTGGGTATTCGTGAGGAGCACCCGAACGCTTCTGTGGGTCGTGTTTTGCAAGGAAAGGTGCAAACACCGCCACGAAAATGAACAAGAAGATAATGGAAACACCCGTCAGTGCTTTTGGGTTTCCTTTAATAATTTTGAGTAAGTCTTTCATGATTATTTGCCTCCTTTACGCAGGCGTGGGTCAAGGGCCACAATCAGCACGTCAGCAAGGAAGTTCATGGTCAACATAACGATGGTGATCATGATGAGTAGACCTTGCAGAACCTGATAGTCACGTCCATTAACCGCGTTCAGCATTGCGTTGCCGAGACCTGGATATTGGAAAATCATTTCTACGACGAGCTGACCGCCCATTGCCATACCCAGTGCCATTGACAGCGCGGTAACGGTTGGAAGTAGTGCGTTTCGTGCAGCGTAGTTGAAGACAACACGGTTTTCTGACAGGCCTTTGCCTTTTGCCATGGTGATGTAGTCTTCATTAAGAAGGTTGATCATGTTGTTACGCATGTTGATCAGGAAGCCACCAATCTGAGCGATCGTTGCACAGAACAATGGGAGAACAGCGTGATAAGCGATGCCGGTATATGTGTCCCAACTCGTCCAATCGATAATTGCACCTTCAGGCATACCGTAAGACGTTGGGAACCACTTGAGAGTGATACCAAAAACAAAAAGGATCAGCATGCCGATTACAACAGGAGGAATGGCTTGAAGTGCCATAAAGCCTGGGGAAACCATGGAGTCAAATGCGCTACCGCGTTTCCATGCAGCAAAGATACCGAATACTGAACCGATGCAGAATGCCATTACTGTAGAGCAACCTGCCAAGAAAAGGGTCCATCCCAGAGAGTTAGCGATAAGCTCGTTAACCGTAAGTGGATAGAAAGCGGTAGAGATACCGAGTTCCCACGTGAAGATACTTTTCACATAGGTAAAGAACTGAATGTAGATTGGGCCATCAACAAAACCCAGTAGTTCTTTCATCGCTGCGATACGCTCAGGGGTAACCTGAACACTCGCGTTGGCGAACATCATGGTTACAGGGTCGCCTGGCATTGCGCGAGGTAAAATAAAGTTCAGCGTGATTGCTATTAGCAACGCACCAAAATAAAAAACTAATCTATTAAGAAAAAATCCCATAACTCACACCTTAAATGGCACGACGATGCCGTGACCAAAGAATTAAACGCCTTAGGTCAGAAGTACTGATTGTCTTATTCGTGGAATCAGGCGGTGCGGATGCACCGCCTGTTTTTTAGAGATTAAGCCTTAGGCTTCAGGTCAAGAACGTGTAGCAGACGCTCAGGAGTACCTTGCCAAATCAAAGGACGGCCTTTCGCGTTGTCTTCGCTCCACCAACCAGTGAAACGAGATTCGTTGAACTGGTATACGTTTGCCGCAGACATTACTGGGATAACTACTTGATTGTCAGAAAGGATCTTCTCAATCTTGTGCGCAGATTCCAGTTGTTTCGCTTGGTCAGCAGTGCTGTAGAAGCCTTCTAACAGTGCATCAACTTCAGCATTTTTGAAGCGGTGCATCGCGAAACGTGGGTTACCGGTTTCACCCATGAAACGTGAGTGGAAGCCTGAGTCCCAAGTCATGTGTGGATCTGGACCTGTGAAGTAGTTAGTCAGAGCTACGTCGAACGTACCACCAGACATTGCTTCGTTGTATACCGCAAAGTCAGGAGTTACTGCTTTCGCTTTGATGCCTACGTCAGCCAGGTTTTCTGCTGCCAATTGTGCAGTGTTGTTCCAGTCAGTCCAGCCAGATGGAGTCTGGATAGCCAGCTCGAAGCTCTTACCTGATGGAGTTTCTACGAAACCGTCACCATTGGTGTCTTTGAAGCCTGCTTTCGCAAGAAGCTCTTTAGAGAAATCAACGTTGTAGTCGTTGAATTTCTTCGCTGCATTGAACGTTTCTGGGTTAGACCAGCTTTGGTACAGTGCTGCGATACCCGCTGCTGAGTGGTTTGGAGAACCTGCACCGTAGAACGCGATGTCAATGATTGATTGACGGTCGATAGCAGTAGACATTGCGCGACGGAAGTCAACGCTAGTCAGAGCTTCGTTCTTAGCTGCATCTGGGTGTTCGAAGTTAACCAGCAGGTTAACTGCAGAACCTACAGGTGCTGCCCAGTACTTGTGGTTTTTGTTTACAGATGCATAAACAGCGTCGATGTCAGGAATGAACGAAGAAGTCCAATCCAGCTCTGATGCAACAATCTTAGACAGCAGACCGTCGTTGTTTACGATCAGTGGCATACGCAGACAGTCGATGTCTAGGTTTGCCGCATCCCAGTAGTTCGGGTTTTCACACTGAACGTACAGGTTGCTAGTAAAGGTATCGATTTCAGTGAAAGGACCTGAACCAACAGGGTTTTGGTTCTGGAACGCTTCTGGTTGATCGATTTTGCTCCAGACGTGCTGAGGAACGATTGGAGTCGCTACCAGTTCAAAGGCAGCTGACGCATTCGCTTCATTCAGTGAAATCTCAACAGAGTTGCCTTTCACTTTAACGTCTTTGATCAGAGCCGCGTTACCCGCCAAATCAAGCGCAGAGTTTTCGCGAATCAAGTTGAAGCTGAACGCAACGTCTTTTGCAGTAAGTGCTTTACCGTCAGACCATTTCACACCGTCACGGATGTCGAAAGTCACTTTTTTCAGGTCATCTGAAACAGTGTAATCTTTCGCCAAGCGCATAACAGGCTTGTTACCGTCTAACTGGTTGAATACAACCAATGGCTCGTAAACGAAGTCCATTGTAGTTTTCAACGTAGTTTCCAAGAACGGGTTGAAGTTACGTACAAGTTGTGGGTAGAAGTCAGGTACGATAGTTAGTTCTACTTTATCTGCAGCGCTAACAACCGGAGCTGCTAGAGCAGACGCTGCGGCCGCAACGACGGCTACTGCAATTTTTGTTTTCTTTAAATTGGCAAGCATAGCTGTTCCTTACTAGTTGCTTTGTTTCACTTGAATCTGACCCTTAAAAAGAAACTGGTCAGGCCGGAACCCGCTATGAATAACCAGACAAGTGAACTTGGCTATTCACATGGCCGTGCAGGCTCAGTGCATGCTTAGGAAACTCCGGTTCCGCTTTTGGGTCAATTGCCTCGCCCGTTAAAAACGTTAAAAACAAAAAGGAAGGCGTCAAAACCGTTAAAAATGACGTTTTTGACGACGTTTAGCACTTGTTGACCGGGGTCAAATTACCGCTGACAAAGTACTTTTTTAAAATGAAATGTAAGTAAGCACTATCACTATGTTTACTGGTGTTCGGTGTTTTTTCTGTGTGATTGCAAATTGGTGATCAGGATCTACTAACTCGTTTGGCGTTAATTTTTTGCTGAAAATATCGCATGTTGTATTGTTGTGAGTCTCTTCTCATAAACGGAAACTTATCGATTCAAAACGCTTTGATGACTGAAAAATGCCCGTTTTTTCCGCGCTAAAGCGTGTTCAAATTCGTTGATTTCCCGTGATGAAAAACGCGGTGTTTGCGGCGAAAATTAAGTGGTTTTGGTGGTGAATCTACCGAATCAACGTTGAATGTCGCATGTGGTTGTTGGACTGAACATCACAGTTCTTAAGCGTTACATTCTCGCCACTGTGAGCAGATAACAATGTCTGGGAGGAGTGCAAGACGATTGAATGCCTGTGTCATGCAGGCTTGTGAGAGACAAAAAAGCCTCTACGATGAGAGGCCTTTTGATTGAGTAGAGGTGGGGTTATCGGGTTATTAGACCTTGAAGTTTATCTTTTAAAAACTCAACTTCACTTCGTTGTTGATTGTGGTCTGTGCAACGCTCTAACACAAAGTCGATAGTATTAAGCACAGTCCGCCACCTTGGTGACTTAGGAACCGTTTCTGCATGCAAGTACTTATCTAAGGTTCGAGTTTGCAAAGTGCTCCTGTCTAGATAAACGCGCCAAAGACCGCTTTCTTCTGCCAGGTCAAATTTAGATTTGCCGGTAGAGTCACTCCAGTAGCTAAGGGTTCCAAGCATGACTTTTACCAGAGTATCCCGAATGACATCGGCTTTATCTGGCTGACTACCAGAGAATTTGTCTGCCATGCGGGTAAATTCGCCGCCCAGCTCTCTTAAGTGTTGCAGCTTTTCTAGTGTGCCATCAAAGGCATAGTCTGATAGGGCATCAACGGCTTTTTCCAAAAGCTCAACTCGGTGGGATGACGCCTTGCCTCCTCCCGTGCTCATGATGAGCATCATGTGTAGGCCTGATGCTTCCGGCAATGCGATGACGTCTGAACTGATATCGATCAGTTCTCCGTCAATTTTGAACTTGATTTGGCCGCTGTAGTGTCCTCTGTTTGCCTCTGGCAGTGCCATGGCGAGAAAGTCTTCTAACAGGTGACGCTCTAACTGCTCCGCGCTTAAGTGGAAAATGGAATGACACGCGTCATTGGCATAACTTATTTTTCCGTTGGCTTGAACACAAAGGATAGCCTCAGACGCGGGGTCGAGCATTTCGAACAATCTACTTTGAACCTCACGAAGTCCTGCTTCTACTTGCTCACGTGCGTGAATTTCGTCATGCAGTAGACGATTTTTCTCACGTTCTTGTTCCGTCAAAGAGGCGTTAATATAGGCACGGATTCGCGCGCTCAGTTCGTCTTTGTTGAAGGGTTTTGTAAGATAGTCGTTTGCACCTGCATCAAATCCTTTTACCTTATCCTGTACCTGTCCAAGAGCTGAGAGCATGATGATGGGCAGCTGGCTTCGTGAATAACGCTCGCGCAAATGGGCGCAGACTTCGTAGCCGCTAAGTTCTGGCATCATCACATCCAGTAGCATAAGCGCGGGTTGTTCCATGGTGACAGATTCGATTGCTTGGCGACCATTTTCAACCGTTTTAACGCGGTATCCTTCAAGTCTTAGGAAGTTGTTAAGCACCTGAAGGTTAACGGGTTCGTCATCAACAACCAAAATCAAAGGCCCATTTGGATTTTCAGGAAGCTGCGCGATTTCATAGGGCTCAACATCTATTTTAGGTGCGGAAAAATGGACGTTTTTAGATAGCCGTGTTTTCGCCTTATCTTCTTCGGTGGCAATAGGCAGCGTGAAACTGAAGGTGGTTCCAACCATTGGTTGACTGCTGACATAAAGCTGACCACCCATAATATCAATGAGTTGACGGCTGATTGAGAGACCAAGGCCGGCCCCTTGTCGATAGGCACTGGAGCCGCCTGACGCTTGCGTCAACGGTTCAAAGATATATTCCAACTGATCAGAGGGTATCCCTTGCCCTGTATCAACAACCTGAATGCGAATTTGACCATCCAATACCGTAGCAGAAATGATGATTTTGCCTTCATCGGTATATTTGATTGCGTTTCCGATCAGGTTGTAAAGCACCTGCTCAAGACGTTGTTCGTCTGCACGTACTAGCGGTAAATCAATAGGTAATTGGTTGATAATGCGTACAGGTTTTCCACCGAGTAAGTGGCTAGAAAGCTCGATAACTAAACGAGCAGCTGTTGCCGTGTCGACGGCCTGTGGTGATATATCTAGGTCACCATAGCGCATCTTGTGGTAGTCGAGTAGGTCATCAACGAGCGTCGATAAGCGGTCACCACTGTTTATCAACATCTGGAGTTGAAGCTTTTGCCTTTCAGGTAGAGGCCCTTCAACACCGGCAAGAATCGACTCTGCGATACCTATCATGCCATGAAGAGGTGTGCGTAATTCATGGGAAGTGGTCGCAAGAAAGTCATCTTTCATTCGGTCGGCTTGCTGCAACTCCTCATTTTTTTGCTTGATAGTCTGAATGTTGAGTTCTAGCTCTTTGTTCTGCTCTCGAATCAACGCCAGCTTCTCACGCACTGAGCGCTGCATCCTTGCGAAGCTGATCGCGAGCCTTCCTATTTCATCTTCTCGATCTGTGCTGCTTATCTTTTGATCCAAATCGCCAGCAGATACTTGCTCAGCAGCCCATGTTAAACGTAGTAAAGGCGCAGTGATTGAGTTTGAAAGCAGGTGTGATGCAAATACCACCAACAATATGGCGATCACCATGACCACAATGAAAATTTTCTCAAGCTGATAGATGCGCGCAAAAGCTTCTTCTTCTGGAAGTTCGAGAATCAGTGCCCATTTATTGCCGTAGACGGAAACTGGGGAGTACGCCCCTAGAACACGCTCTCCATCAGAACCGAGGAAACTACCTACTTCCGTCAACCCTGATAATGCATCATCAACTGCAGAGGTCGTTATTGCGGTGAGTGGGCGAGTGTCTTGCGCATTTCTTGGTATCAGATCAGAACCGACCAATAAGGAGCTGATAAAGCCTTTTTCTCGCGGCGTGTCATTCAGCATGTTCGCCAGTGCGGTGTTGGGGAGTTTAAACAGCACATAGCTATGCAAGTATCCTTGCTGCTTTATTGGGGCGGCAAACCACGCATAGAGTTTGCCATCGCTGAACTGAGTAAAGTCAGTAAACGCAATGGGTGTTGAATCTGAATCATTAGAAGAAGCAGTGGTCAGTGCTTGGATGTCGGCAAATGTTATACCGGCAGCGGTAGTTTCCCACTGAGGTTCAAGTAAATTAGCACCGAAGTTGTTTTCTTTGAGGGCGGAGTAAACGACATTTCCGTCAATATCTACAAGAAGGATATCGGTAAAGTCTGAGCGTTTTAGGTGCTCTTTAAATGCCCAATCATAGCGTTTGTGTAGGAGTCGATAACGTTCACTCCCAACGTAATTGCTCTCGTTAACCGCGTTTGCTTCTGCATTCAATTTTCCGGCGTCATTACCATATTCTTGGCGGGCTACTTGACTTGCTTCTTCACGCGTATCACCCAATAAATGGAATGATGCAACAAGCCCATAGAATCGACCACCTGTAACGGTCGCAAGCTCTGAGCGAGAAAACGACTTTACTTCTGATTGCTTAGCATCAAAGTAGCTGTTGATTTGCTCGTGTTTGTTATCACGGAGGAACGCCAAGTGCGTGGTGCTCTGCGTTTCAAGGTCGCTGCTGTGAGATTCGAGGAAGAAAATCGCGAGCAAAGTGAGTGGCGTGATACTTAACGCCAAGAAAGCGAGCATTAGCGTATGCTGCAATCGCTTAAAACGTTGTTTCTTTTGCATGTCTCTGCCTGACAAGTAAAAATCAATTAGCGCGGGAGTTCAGCCGAATTTGTCGGTTTTAACGGCTATGAAAGCAAGCGCAGATGAAATAATCCTTATCGGGCTCTTATACGGACTTAATTTTTGTTGGCAAGTAAGTTGTCAATGAAGTACGTGCTGGGGCGCAAAATTAACGTTTTTAACGTTGAGCCGCGATGCGGCTCAACGAAATATTAGGCATTGATTGCGTGATAAATCGCAAATTTGGTGTTCTTTGCAGGCGTATCGCAATGGCCAAAGGCGGCTTCAATGAAAGGTGGGTAGCGTAGAAAGCTGTTGGCTACAATCATCAGTTGGCCTGTTTTAGACAGGTGCTTTGGTGCTTGTTCTAAGAATGTTTCAGTCGCTGCGTAGTGTGTTTTTAACCCTGCATGGAACGGTGGGTTACTAATTATATTGTCAAAACGTCCGTCGATGTTGCTGTAGACATCTGATGCCAAAACGACTCCGTCAAGATTGTTAAAACGCAGCGTTTCTTTGGCGGATTCAACGGCCAGAGCACTAATGTCAACCATGGTGAGCTGGGCATTAGGGTTAAGCATTTTAATCGCAGATCCAATGACGCCTGCGCCACACCCAAAGTCGAGTACTGAACCTTTTAATGCTGGCAGCGTGTCTAAAAGTAGTCGACTGCCTAAATCCAGTTCGCCGTGACTGAAAACGCCTGGCAAGGAACGGACTGTCAAAGTTTGTCCGTTGATGTCTAGCGGATAGCTTTTGTACCAGTCTTCAAGGTTAAAAGGCTGTGGTTCATTAATGCACTGTCCCCAATAGAAACTACAACGGCGTGCGGAATCAAACTTGGTAACACGACCGTAAGGTGCAAACATCTTCTCAATGCTTTTCACGCCACTGCGATTTTCACCCACCACGACAATTTCGGTCTCTTTACCGAGTGCAGCCATTAGCATCGACAGTAAGAAGTCGGCTTCGGCTTTAGCTTTTGGCCAGTACAGCAACACCATGTCTACGTTAGGCTGTTTTTGGTAGTTCGCGCCAAACTGAACGTTAAGAGTGTCAAAACGCTTCATCTGATTGGCATAGGCAAGGTTGGTGGTAAATATGCTAACGCTTGCTGCCGTGCTCAGAAGTTCCGTTGCGAACGTATCTTCAAGCTCGCCGGCTAACAGGACATGCTTTCCTTCGAAGTACTCGAGTTGACGTTCAACAACTTGACTTGGGGTGCTGTAAGACATGGATGCCTCTGGGTATCAAAATAGAGCGCGGATTCTCCCACAAAGCGTGCAATGTGGAAATAACCCGCGCAGCAAGATTGTCAGGTGTTGTCCTGCTTCTCTAGGAAGTTATGAAATTCTGTCTCATACATACGAAACAGAACCAAGGTCAGCGAAAAGATGATTGGGCCATAGATTAAGCCCATCAGACCATAGACCTGAAGTCCGCCGATTAACGAAAAGAAAATCAGTAAGGTGTTCATGCCAGAGTTACCCTGCATGAGCAGCGGTCTGAGAATGTTATCGACGGAACCAACGACCAGTACGCCCCAGCCAGCAAGGAACATTGCCCATTGCCATTCGCCAACCAGTAACAGGTAACCCGCCGCGGGTACCCAAATTAGTGCGGTGCCGACGACTGGAATGAAGGAAGCGAAAGCCATCATGGTGCCCCAGAAAAGGCCTGCAAATCCAGCGACCCACATGGCAAAACCACCGACTAAACCTTGCGCGAGAGCGGTCAGAAACGACCCCATCACTGCTGATTTTGCCACTTTTTCGACTTCATCAAGGATCATGTCTTCTTGTGTGCGAGAAAGCGGGCTGACATGTCGAAGTGTTTGAATGATTTTGTCGTGGTCACGCAGCAAGAAGAAGAGAACGAACAGCATGAGAAGAAAGTTAATCAAACCGCCCGTTACATCACCGAGAATTTTTGAGCTCATACCAATCATTTCAGAACTGAGCGATGACACGGTTGATGCAGCTCGGGAGATGATCTCTTGCGGCTTGATAGAGTCAAACGGCAGCCATTTGTCGAGCGAATGAAGTGTCGACTGTACGATTGGCATCGAGATGATTTCTTTTGCGCCACCCGCGCTCAACCATTCGTAAGCTCCGGTAAAGAAAGTAATGCCTTGACGCAAAATGGCAATGGCCACAAATATCATTGGGATAATAATAATGACGGTCAAGAGCGTGCATGAAAGCGCAGCAGCGATATTTGGGTGAGATTTAAGTCTATGCTCAATGCGATCGTGCACGGGGAAAAAGAGTAGCGACACAATGAATGCAAGAACGATTGAACCCATATAGGGGGCAATAAGTGCATAACAGGCGTATGCCGCGAGTGCTAATGCACCAATAAGCGTCCAGTGCCTCGGTTCAACCTTAAACGATGATGCCATTCATAGGCTCCTTATTTTGTCGCCAGAGAGATCTGGAGAACAGTGTAGTTTGAGGCGTATGATACGTTGTGACTTTTAATGGAAAAAGGGTAAATATTGTGTCGTGTTGCGACGGACAATGTCAGTCTAAGAAAAAGCGCAAATTTAACCTGCCACTTTTCATCATTGGTGTGCTTGCTTTACTGGTCGTGATCAACTGGCAGTAGTGGGGTTGAAAGCAATAAAAAAGCGGAGCATGAGAGCTCCGCTTGTTCGTTTCGTATCCGACGATTAATTGCCAGCCAGTTTGGCAAAGGCGCGATCCGCTGCGGCCAGAGTCGCTTCTAGCTCTTTTTCGCCATGAGCAAGAGAAGTGAAGCTCGCTTCGAATGCAGAAGGCGCAAGATAAACACCTTCTTCAAGCATTAGATGGAAGAAGCGTTTGAATGCGTCGATGTCACACTGTTGTACATCTGCAAAGCAGGTGATTTCTTCTTTGTTGGTGAAGAAGAAGCCGAACATGCCACCCACTTGGTTCGTGGTCAACGCAACGCCATTTTTCTCTGCGGCCGCTTTGAAGCCATCAGCCAAACGTTTAGTCATGTCTGCAAGGTGCGCTTCATTGCCTTCTTTACGCAGCGCGTTCAGTGCTGCTTCACCTGCCGCCATGGCAACTGGGTTACCTGATAGGGTGCCCGCCTGGTAAACAGGACCTGTTGGCGCAATGTATTCCATTACGTCACGACGACCACCAAACGCACCGACAGGCATGCCGCCACCGATAACTTTACCCAGTGTGGTTAGGTCAGGTTTGATGTTGTAGTGTGCTTGAGCACCACCCAACGCCACACGGAAGCCAGTCATCACTTCATCGAAAATCAACAGTGCCCCGAATTCGTCACACAGTGCGCGCAAGCCTTCCAAGAAGCCTTCTTGTGGTGGAATACAGTTCATGTTGCCCGCAACGGGCTCAACGATGATGCACGAGATGTCTTCTGGGAATTGCTCAAACGCAGCGCGTACTGAGTCCAGGTCATTGAACGTACATGTCAGGGTGTGTTTTGCGAAATCTGCCGGTACGCCTGGAGAAGTGGGTTCGCCCAGTGTCAGCATGCCAGAGCCTGCTTTTACCAGCAGACAGTCAGCATGGCCGTGGTAACACCCTTCGAACTTGATGAACTTGTCACGACGAGTAAAGCCGCGAGCCAGACGGATTGCACTCATGGTTGCTTCAGTGCCTGAGCTCACCATGCGAACCATTTCCATTGAGGGAACCAGTTGGCTTACCAGCTCTGCCAGTGTGATTTCTCGTGCAGTTGGTGCACCAAAACTCAGGCCGTTTTGAGCCGCGGCAATGACGGCATCACGGATTGCAGGGTGGTTGTGACCAAGAATCATTGGCCCCCAAGAACCTACGTAATCAATGTAAGCTTTGCCGTCAGCATCGTAAATGTAAGCGCCATCCGCACGCTCAATGAAAATTGGGTCACCGCCAACACCTGCGAATGCGCGAACAGGAGAGTTCACGCCGCCAGGGATAGTTTTGCGGGCTTGTTGGAATAACTCGGCTGATTTGGTCATGGTTCTTTCCTTGGCCTGATTTTAATTTTATGTTGGCGCGTATTGTAAGGGATGCGCGTTTATCAGGCGAGTTTGTTGATGAGGTAAGCATCACATCCAAGCCGATATTGGTGTATATTTCGACTTCCCGCTGTTTGTCTTTGCATTGACTTTGCAAAGATGGCCAATACTTGAACAAAATAGTCAGGTATTAGATAATGCGGCAATATATAAGAAGAAGTTTGTGAGGTTGAAATGAGTGATGCCCCATTGCCGCTGAAGTTTACTGATGCGGCGGCGATTAAGGTTAAGACGCTGATCCAGGAAGAGGAAAACCCTAATCTGAAGTTGCGCGTATACATTACCGGTGGTGGTTGTAGTGGCTTCCAGTACGGTTTTACCTTTGATGAAAACGTTAATGATGGTGACATGACGATTGAGAACAGCGGTGTGACTCTCGTTGTGGATCCCATGAGCCTGCAATATCTCCTCGGTGGCGAAGTTGATTACACAGAAGGGTTAGAAGGCTCACGTTTCTTCGTTAACAACCCTAATGCAACGACAACTTGTGGTTGTGGTGCGTCTTTCAGTGTGTAAAGTATTAGACACTCATTGAACAATGGGTCGCTTAGGTAAGCGGCCTTTTTATTTTCTGACAGGCCAGATGGATCGAGCCTGTTTCAATTTTCTGCAGTAACCTCGTTAGGACGAATACTATGGCGAATGCAGGCAAAATAGTCTCTTTTTTCTCCCAGCGCCCATGGATCTATTCACTGGTGTTGTTACTCGTGCTTGTTTTTTGGATAGGCAGTGGACACAGCGGCGAAGCCGAAGATAGCCTCCAAGAAGAAAAGCCCGCAGCTCCCCTTAGCCGTGTCTCGGTTGAAACCTTCTTTGCTGAACCTGTCACGCGTTCTATTTCACTTTACGGACGAACGGCCCCTGACCGAGATGCCACCATTTCTGCTGAAGCCGATGGTCGAATTGTCTCTGTGCGTGTCAAAAAAGGCACGTTTGTGAAAAAGGGCGACCTGTTGGTCAATATTGACAAAGCCGACCGCGAAGCCCAATTGGCACGTGCAAAGTCGTTATTAATTGTGCGCCAAAAAGAATTTAACGCCGCAAAGTCTCTCAAGAAGAAAGGATTGCAGGGGGAGGTGGCTTATTCACTCGCTGAAGCTAATCTCGTTGACGCAAAAGCCACGTTAGAAAATTTGGATTTGGCGTTGTCCAACACGGAAGTGCGCGCTCCCTTTGACGGTATCGTTGATAGTCTGATGGTGGAAGTGGGCGACTATTTGGGCATTGGTGATCCTATTGCCACTATCGTCGACCTGAATCCACTTATTGTGAAAGCCGATGTCAGTGAAAAGCACATCAGTCATGTTAATCCTGTTTACCCTGCCCGAATCATTTTGGTTGATGGGACAGAAAAAGACGGAAAACTTCGTTATCAATCTAGCATTGCATCTCCAACAACCAACACTTTTTCGATTGAACTCGAAATTGCAAACCCAGCGCAGGCACTTCCTGCAGGTATTAGCGCTGAAGTCGATTTGACGTTGGAGCAGAAAAGGGCAGTTAAGCTAAATCCATCTATGTTGGCGTTGGATGAAAAAGGCAACCTTGGGGTGAAAACCTTGACGGGGGATAAAGTCGCCTTTGTGCCTGCAACTGTCATTAAAGCTGAGCAGGATGGCGTGTGGCTATCGGGCTTAGGCGAGCAGGTAGTGGTCATAACAAAAGGGCAGGGGTTTGTGCGTGATGGTGACAACGTTATTGCCATTCGTGAATCTCAGGCGCAGTAAGGAGAGCAACGGTGACTAACCTAATCGATGCCTCATTAGCGCGCACCCGGACGATGGTTACTCTGCTCATTTTTCTCATCGTTGCAGGGTTCTATACCTACCAAACTATCCCAAAAGAGTCAGACCCAGATATTACGATCCCAATCATATATGTGTCTGTTGGCCATGAAGGGATCTCGCCTGAAGATGCCGAAAGGCTATTGGTTCGCCCGATCGAACAAGAGCTTCGCTCGATTGAAGGCATCAAGGAGATGACGGCGGTTGCGTCAGAAGGACACGCTTCTGTGACGTTGGAGTTCAATGTTGGTGTCGATCTTGATCAAGCCATGGCGGATGTCCGTGAAGCCGTTGACCTTGTGAAACCTCGTCTTCCTGACGACAGTGATGAACCCACCGTCAATGAAATCACGCTAGCCAATCAACAACCCGTATTGTCCGTTGCACTCTATGGCGATGTTTCTGAGCGTGCCATTGTGAACATCGCACGTAAACTTCAGGAAAAACTGGAGGGCTTCAAGCAGATTCTGGAAGTTGAAATTGCGGGTGACAGAGATGATGTGGTGGAGATCATTGTCGAACCTTTGTTGCTTGAAAGCTATGGCTTGGATCAGGAGGACATCTTTAACTTGGTATCGCGGAACAATCGTGTTGTTGCGGCAGGATACGTGGATACAGGTTATGGGCGCTTCTCAGTCAAAGTACCGTCAGTGTTCGAGTCAGTGACAGATGTGCTGGATCTTCCGATCAAGACAGATGGTATTCAGGTGGTTACCGTCGGGGATGTAGCAACGGTTCGTCGCGCGTTTAAAGACCCAGAAAGCTTCGCACGGTTAGACGGAAAAACTGCCGTCGTGCTCGATGTGAAAAAGCGTGCTGGTGAAAACATCATCGAGACGGTTGAGATAGTTAAAGCTGTTCTGAACGAAGCTCAGAAATCATCTCAATGGCCAGGCGCACTTCAGGTGAAATATACCTGGGACGGCTCTGACGACGTACGCACCATGTTGACGGACCTTCAAAACAATATTTTGTCGGCTGTGCTTTTAGTTGTGATTGTCATTATTGCAATTTTGGGTGCCCGTACCGCATTGCTGGTGGGAATATCCATACCCGGTTCCTTTTTGACAGGCCTGGTTGTGCTCGGCCTTTCGGGACTGACCATTAATATTGTTGTGCTTTTCTCGCTGATCATGGCGGTGGGCCTGCTGGTTGATGGCGCGATCGTTGTTACCGAATATGCGGATCGCCGCATGCGCGAAGGCGTGGACAGAAAGAAAGCCTACCAAGAAGCGGCTCACCGTATGGCATGGCCGATTATTGCATCAACAGCAACGACATTGGCTGCATTTGCGCCTCTCCTTTTCTGGCCAGGGATCACTGGTGAGTTTATGGGATACATGCCGTTGACCCTGATTGCGACGCTTTCTGCGTCTTTGATAATGGCACTGCTTTTTGTTCCTGTTCTAGGCAGTTTGCTAGGAAAACCTTTGCCTTTATCGGAAAAGCAAAAAGCAAGAATGCAGGCCTTGGAACGCGGCGAGTTTGAACAGGCCACAGGGATTACCCTTGCTTATATAAAAACGTTGTCCATTGCGATAAATCATCCAATCAAGATCCTTCTGGCAGCACTTCTCGTCGCGTTTAGTGTTGGTTATGCCTATAACAAATCGGGCTTAGGTACAGAGTTTTTCCCAGATGTTGATCCGGCGTTTTTTAATATTAAGGTGCGTTCATACGGTGACCTATCCATTCATGAGCAAGATGCGTTGATGAAAGAGGTTGAGCAACGCGTATTGGGCTTGGAAGAAATAGAAAGCGTCTATACGAAAACGGGTGGGGATGACGAGATCGGCGTGATCCAGATGAAACCGGTTGCTTGGCAAGAGCGGCGAAAAGTGAATGTCATCATTCAGGAGCTTCGAGATAAAACCTCGGATCTTTCTGGTATCGAGTTGGAGTTTAAAAAACCGGATGCCGGGCCTCCAAGTGAGCATGACTTGTCTATCGAGGTGATCGCAGCGGATACAGCGTGGTTGGAGCCAACTGCGAATCGTGTTCGTCAACTGCTTGAGGAGGACGCAGCGTTTACCAACTTTAGTGACACACTGACAAAACCGGGTATAGATTGGACTATCGACATCAATAGAGCGGATGCTGCCCGCTTTGGGGCGGATGCGACGATTGTCGGCAATACTGTTCAGTTTGTAACAAATGGCCTCAAAATCGGTGATTACCTTCCGGATGATGCCGATGAAGAGGTCGATATTCTTGTCCGTTATCCAGAGAATAAGCGAGATATCGGACGTTTTGATGAACTGAGGGTAAATACACCTTTTGGGTTAGTGCCAATTACAAACTTTGCCCAAATCAAGCCAGATGTGAAACAAGGCAATATCGATCGTGTTGATGGACAGCGCGTGGTGAAAGTGATGGCGGACATGGCAGAAGGCGAAAACTTAAGCCTTGCTCTGCCTGGCTTGAAAGAAAAGCTGGATGCACTGAACTTGCCGGAAAGTGTCGAGATCCGTATACGTGGTCAGAACGAAGAGCAAAATGAGAGTCAGGCCTTCCTAATGACTGCATTCTTAGCGGCACTAGGGGCAATGGCTTTGATTCTCATCACCCAATTCAATAGCTTCTACCAAGCTTTCTTAATACTCAGTGCCGTGTTGTTTTCTACCGTCGGCGTGTTCTTGGGGTTACTGATTTTCCAGCGGCCGTTTGGCGTCATCATGTCCGGTGTTGGGGTGATCACCTTGGCAGGTATTGTGGTAAACAATAATATCGTGCTTATTGATACTTACAATGTGCTGCGGCGTAGGGGCCTAGCTAAGGCAGAAGCCATTTTGCGCACAGGTGCTCAGCGCTTGAGACCGGTTCTGCTCACGACAGTGACCACGATTTTGGGCTTGCTACCCATGGTACTGGAGATGAACGTAGATTTGGTTAACCGAGGTGTGGAGTTTGGTGCACCGAGTACTCAGTGGTGGTCACAGTTAGCGACAGCTGTGGCTGGGGGGTTGGCATTCTCAACGGTCCTCACCCTCGTATTGACGCCTTGTCTACTCATGTTGGCGAGGGAACCCAAAGCCAACAAGAGTGTTCGAGACATTGAAGCATTGCTATCAGACGACGAAAAGGAACCGGCTCCTAAAGCCACTTACCGACAGGTTGGAGCGGAAGCGTAATCAATACGTAAAATGGCAAAGATAAAAAAGCAGCGCATTTGCGCTGCTTTTTTGTTTATGACGAAACCCGTTCAATGGTACCGATTGAGGCGAGTAACTGACTAAATTTGTTGAGCTGAGACATTCTGTCTTTGGCCATTGTTAGGAATTCAGTTTTCTCTTTGCCTGACAGCGATGTCGCTTGAGGCAGGCTTACGGTTCTTGGGTTTTTATGAACGCCATTGACCAAGAATTCGTAGTGCAAGTGCGGACCGGTAACGCGACCAGTTCCGCCGAGTGTACCGATGGTCTGGCCTTGCTTCACACGCTGACCTGTCTTCACTTTGCGTTTGGTCAGGTGCAGGTACTTGGTGATATAGATAGAACTGTGTCGGATGAAGACATAGTTACCATTGAACTTGTTGTACGCAGACTTCATGACCACGCCATCACCCGCAGCCCAGATCGGGGTACCGACAGGCGCAACATAGTCGGTGCCGCGGTGTGCTTTTCTTTGTCCTGTTACAGGGTGCAGACGGCGAGGATTGAAGTTGGAGCTGACGTAACGGAAGTTAACTGGCGATCGTAAGAAGGCTTTTTTCATCGCTCGGCCGTTTTCGTCATAGTATTTACCTGACTTGGCACGGATAGCCGTGAAGGTTTCGCCTTGGTTGGTGAAGGTTGCAGCCAGAATGTTTCCGCGGCCAATCAGTTCCCCTTCAACCAGTTGCTCTTCAAACAGGACGGAGAATTTGTCGCCCTGACGAATATCCAGCGCAAAGTCGATGTCCCAACCGAAAATACCTGCCAGCTCCATAATTTGGTTGGCGTTGAGTCCGGCACTCACCCCTGCATTCCAAAAGCTGGAATTAATAGTGGCCGAAGCGAAATTCACTTGGGTGTCGATTTGCTTGGATTCGACATGAGAAACGAAGTCATCGCCAATGCGGTTAACGATGAGCTTTTCGTTGGCACTTTTCGGTTGAATGAGTTGTGTAAACAGGCCGTTTTCATCGAAGCCGATATGAATTTCGTCGCCCACATTGAGCGCAGTGAGAGACTTTGTCCCTTTGTCACTGTTGATAAAGCGATACAAGGTAGTAGGGCTGATGCCGACACGATCAAAAATGACCGCCAAACTTTCACCTGATTGCACCACAAATTTTTGCCACTCTAGCGTCAGAGGGGTACTGAGCAACGGCATTTCATCTTCAGGCGGCAGTAGGGCACTCATTTCAAGAGGGACATTGTACTGCTTGCCAACCTGATACCTCGCGTCAGGATGCTGTGCTGGCGTTTCGGAGGGCAACAAGATCAGCACAACGAGTATTGCGCTAATAGCAGTAATAAGAATGCGGTGTAGCTGTGGTATCGCTTTTAATTTTTGTGCAGGCATTAAGAAACAATCACTAAGGAATAGAAAATGTCTGGAATGCACTCGCTTTTCGCCAACATCTTCTAAAAAAATGTCAGCCAGTGAATTCCTTTTCGCTAGGCATAAGTTTAACTGGTTTCAAAAATCCTCGCTATTCAAGTAGTATGTCGCTTTACGAAAATTTGCCGATTCTGTGGGAGCGATAAAGTATGGCGAGCATTGAAGCCGCGCTAGCTGAAATTAAGCGTGGTGTTGAGGAATTGATTCCTGAAGAGGAACTCATTAAAAAGCTGAAAGAGAACCGTCCTCTTCGTATCAAGTTGGGCGCGGATCCAACGGCACCAGACATTCATTTAGGTCATACAGTGATCATGAATAAACTGCGTGCATTCCAGGAGCTGGGCCATGAAGTTATCTTCCTGATCGGTGACTATACCGCAATGGTTGGTGACCCAAGCGGCAAGAACACGACGCGTCCACCGTTGACGCGCGAGCAAGTTCTGAACAACGCAGAAACGTATAAAGAGCAGATCTTTAAGATTCTGGATCCAGCAAAAACACGCATTGAGTTTAACTCAACGTGGCTGAGCGAGCTGGGCACAGACGGTATGATTCGCCTAGCGGCAAGCTCAACCGTTGCGCGCATGCTTGAGCGTGATGACTTTAAAAAGCGTTACAGCAATAACCAGCCTATCGCGATTCATGAGTTCATCTACCCACTGCTGCAAGGTTACGACTCAGTTGCCCTGAAAGCAGACGTTGAGCTGGGTGGTACGGATCAGAAGTTTAACCTGCTGATGGGACGTGAGCTTCAAAAGCAAAACGGTCAATCACAGCAAGTAGTTATCACTATGCCACTGTTGGTGGGTCTGGACGGCGTTAAGAAAATGTCAAAGTCTGCCCATAACTACATTGGTATCAGCGATGTGCCAAACGAGATGTTCGGTAAGATCATGTCTATTTCTGACGATCTGATGTGGAACTACTTCGAACTGCTTTCTTTCCGTCCACTGGAAGAAATTGCTGGCTTTAAAGAAGAGATCGCGAACGGCCGTAACCCTCGTGACGTGAAGATCTTGCTGGCTAAAGAAATCATTGCGCGCTTCCATTCCGAGGCGGATGCAGACGCAGCGGAAGCAGAGTTCATCAACCGCTTCCAGAAAGGCGCAATGCCAGAAGAAATGCCTGAGTTCTCATTTGAGCAAGGCGTGGCAATTGCAAACCTGCTGAAAGACGCAAGTCTGGTAGGTTCAACGTCAGATGCACTTCGCATGATTCGTCAAGGCGCAGTGAAAATTGACGGTGAAAAACTGGAAGACACCAAGCTGATTCCTGCTGCGGGTACCGCAGTTTATCAAGTTGGTAAGCGCAAATTTGCTCGCATCACGCTAGCGTAATTCGCGAACGATATTGTAAAGGCACCGAAAGGTGCCTTTTTTATGCCTGCAAGGTTGCAATTCGTTCGCCAAGACGCGTCGCTGTGCTTGCATCAATTGGGCTAATGCCGCTTTCTTGATCATCCAATGCGACAACACCCATAGAGGCATTAAGACGGTTGAATGTGGTTCGGTCTGTGCCTACAGGCGCATCGATACCCGCCCAAAGCATGCTGTGTTGGCTTGCCAGAATGAACATATATTCGATGGTACTTTGGAGTTCGCCACAAGGGCTACTACCAATAGTAAATCCCGCCGCCAGCTTGTTTTTCCATTGTTGCTCGGACCATGCATTGCTCGTGGAATCCGCGAAGGCTTTAAACTGTGCTGCCGGTCCGCCCATGTAAGTTGGGGCACCAAAGATAATGGCATCCATATCGAGAAGCTTTTCAAATAGCTCATCGTTTCGAAAGCGGCCTTCGACAATTTCTGGGCCTAATATTCGATGGGAATAAACCTTGGCACCTTTTGATTCCGCGCCGTGAGCCACAGCTTTTGCTAACGCGTCAGTGGTGCCGTTTTTTGAATAATAAACAATGGCGATTTTTTTCATACTGGTTCTTCCTTAACCATGGTGGCGTTACAAAAGGTAATCGTTACGTTTTACCAGTGAATCCGTCAGGTATTCAATGAACTCCCATTCAATTCCATCGTCATCCAAAAAATAGGCGCGTTTACGGCTTGGATGAGATTCGTTGAACTCTACTTGTGTAAAGCCTTTTGCCTTCAACCTCATTGATACAGCAGTCACATCGTCGACCACAAAACCGATGTGATTGGTTCCCAATTGACGGTAGGGAATGCGCTCAACAGGCTTATCAATGACAACTTCCTGCAAGGCAATGTATGACGTCTCTGTCCCGAGGTGACACCAGCCGTAGTGCTGATTACGACCTTCTCCACGGACTCTGAAGTCTGGCATCGCAGATTGCAGAAAGTGAATTGTGCTGTGAAGGTTGTTCACCGTAATGTTGGCGTGTTCGACGTAGCTGCTCATGATGATGTCCTCGCTGATAACTAAGTAAAGCTAATTGTTTACATAATAGGCGCGATGCATGATAAGTAAAGTTTTTGCTTTATTAAAGTTCGACGGACATAAAAAAACGCACTGTAAAGGCAG
>NZ_JAJUBB010000031.1 GCF_028683135.1 Enterovibrio qingdaonensis | reverse complement strand
GAACAATAAAAAAGGCCAACCCTTTCAGGTTGGCCTTTTCCAAACGTTTGGTGGAGCTGGTGGAATCTGAATTTGCTTTTCATTGTCTTTAAAATCATTAACTTAAGAGTGTGCAATGGATTTGATGCAACTACCAATGTTACTAGAAAATCCTACTCTGGAAGGAACTGAACTCGCGTCTTCTTATTCCATTGTTATGCTATAGCCTAGGTCTTTTATGACAACTTAGTCTAAAGCAGGGCTCCAGACCTATTTTAATTCGTCGTTCCATCACTCTGTAATAACGATCTCAAGGCATTGGTTGAGGATGGGAGCAAGCCCACTCTCAAGCCAAAAGGCTTAAATGCCTTGTTCAATATGTCCGTTTTGTAACTGCCTCGGTCATTCTCAATATCTGAAAGCGTTTTTCGAGAAATATCCACCAGTTTTGCGTACACATCCTGTTTCAGTCCAAGTACATTGATCCGAAGGGCTTTCAAGGCTTGCCCTTGAGTTAACTCACCGAACAATAATTGCTTGATTATTTTGTTGGCGACATTTTTGCGTTCAGCGGCATCAACAGGTGTTTTGTTCTTTGAAACCCTTTGGATTTTTGGGGAGTTTGAAGCACCGTTTCCCATTACATCTCTATCATCAAATTGTGCTTGAGAAGGCTGTATACGGTTAGCTTTAAGGCGAGCAACGGTTGCTTTAGCTGACTCGTTGAGTGTCGATTTTTTTGTGCTCACAGAAGACCCCACTTAGTCAGTTTGTCTGATATATGGTTGAACCCTATGCCTGGTAGTTCGAGAATACTTTCTGGTACCCCCTTTGCTGCCAGTCTTTCCTTGAGATCAGTACATTGGCTTGCTGTATCGCGCAGAGCCACGAGTAAGGTCTCGCTAGGCACTAGGTCTGACAACGTGTTGGCTATTCCCACAAAATCATAGGTTCCGCCAACCTCCAAAGGTGCCCTCCATTTGGTTGTTCTTGGTATGCCTTCAGGATCAGCTTTCATCGGCGCAAAGTCGTAAATGGGTGCAAGTTTGATGTAGCCATCTCCTTTGAGGAACGATGTATTACGCCCGTGGTTATCGCTATTTCCAAAGAGGATATTAAGAAGGTCTCTTTTGACCCACTCGATAACAAATGACTGAATATCAAACTGATACCCTTGATGCGTCACCATGTAACTCTGAGTGATTTTATCATTGAGAACTCTGATGGTTTCTTCATGATCTAGGGTAACACCAGCACTTTTCCCCAAGATGGAATAGACCGACTCCATGCCAAATCTTTCAATCTTCCCTTGAGAGTTATAGCTAATGTCAAAACGAGGAAGCCACAATGAAGGGTAGTTTGCGCCTTCTTCCAAACGCATGTGTTCGATGGGGATGGTGTCAAACCCCATTTCTGTAAGCTCATGATAGTAAAGAAACTCTGCGCGAAGAATATCGCAATCTATGTCACTTCTTGAGCCTCTTGGGTATTTGACTAAATAGTGCAAATCCCGATTGTTGTTGTCGTCCTGATAAGGGTCTATCCATATTTTCCAGTTACTTGGATCATCTTCGATAGCGGCGCGGAGAAGGAGCTTGGGTGCTTCTCCTCCTGCACCTGTTGCACCGCCAGCCGCCGCTCCTCTCTGTTGGGCATAATCTAAAAAGTCACTGGCGCGGCTTTTTACATCTTCTACTGAGAAGACGAGACTATCTGCAAGCTCGAACCGATCAGGGAGAGAGTCTTTGATTCTAAGATTACCAACTGGAGACATGGTGCCATGCTTCAACAAGACGTAGTTTTGCTCGGCAGTGGGAAGGTCTTCAATTTCTAATTGTTTAACCCAGTATTTCCTGCTGGCACCACTGGGCATGATGTCGTCGAGAAACTTCAACCAACCTGGCTCTCCGTTGTCATCAAAGAAAAAAGCGACAGGGTGGTTGATGGAGACCGCGTGCAGGTCATCTTTTTCAAAATGGTCAATGGCATAGCCCTGGAGATAGTCAACAGCGGTCACCTTGTAGTTGTGTTGGTCACTTTCAGGAAACGAAATGATGGCGATATCGAGCCATTGTTCATTGATAAATGCCTGAATGGTCAGTTGTTCCATCACCATTGCTCCAAAATAAACTAATGCGTATTAATTTACGCATAAATTGCTCGTATTGCAATTAATGAGTAGTTTTCTACCCAAAGAGAAGCATGAATGCGCTCGAGCATAGTAATAAGAGTTTATATGAAGACACTGTCACTTAAAGGTTGCGAGTAGTTAATTACTCATAATCTGATTCATGCTTAATTAAAGAGTGTTGTTTTACGCAATAATGGCTTTCTGATAAGCATAATGTAAGCTTATGTACTCATTAACTATTTTAAATTTGACATTGGCAAACCTGAGGGGAAAAGTGCCAAGCGTGGTTCCAATTGGAACCAGTCAAAATAACGCATGAGTGGCGGCTTAAGCCAACAGCTAATCTATGGTGTAAGTTGATCTTGCTTATTAACTTATTGTTCTTACGCTAATTATATTGATTTGATTTTTATCGATGTACCTTTCGGTGTACCAATTCGTTAGGGTTACCCCAATTCTTCACCTAAATAGAGCATATTTCCTCAGAATCTAACGCGCGTATCTAACTCAACAATACAACCCTAAAGTTGTTCGCGGGGCTACGTACAACCTTAAAGTTGTTATAGGTTTTTTTTTACAACTAATATGTTGTTTATTGTGATTGCTACGACGATAGAGTTGTTTGAGGTGTGCAGTGAAGAATGTTGATGAAATTGCAGCGTTGCTCATTGAGCAACGTAAAAAGCTAGGTATCGAGCAAAAAGATATGTACATGCGAATCGGCATGAAGCAGCAACAGTACCAGCGCATTGAAGCGGGGAGCGATGTAAAACTATCAACCTTGCTTAGGGTGCTTGAGGGGCTAGACTTGGAGCTATCGATATCTCCCAAAGGTACGCCAGCTGATACAACCGGCTTTAGCAGAGCCGGAGTTGAGTTAGCTGATGACGTTGATGATCTCGATTTTTGGTTTAATTCATAAGATAGCTCATGAGCAAAAGTCATTGAGTCAAATGGCTTGCTTTTGAAAATATAGGCACAACAAAAAAGCGCCAACCCTTTCGAGTTGGCGCTTTCCAAACGTTTGGTGGAGCTGGCGGGAGTTGAACCCGCGTCCAAAATCAGTCTAACTAATGGCGCTACATGCTTAGTCTATCTTTAATCTCGTCAGTGTGCTGCGAATAGACACGCTACAAAAAGACATACCAGAATTCTATTTCGCGGTTCAGCTCTCTAGTCAAAGCTTCCCTCGCTATCCTGATTGGGTTTGACTGCCCTGATTCCCCGTCCTACAGGCGGAGGCTAGGGAGGGCAGGCTCTAAGCAGGTTATTAAGCTGCTAGTGCGTAGTTTTCGTCGTTTGCGACTATTTTTTTGCGGCTTTTTACGAGGCAAACCGCCCCTCGGCATGCTCCACGAGCCTTCTTGATCCTGTCGAATCCTGAATCAGCCCCGGAATATGGCGCAGATACTAGCATAACATGCTGCTGCGTCAATGATTATCTGGCTGCAGCCTTCATGATACGCGCTTTGTCGCGCTGCCAATCGCGATCTTTTGATGCATCGCGTTTGTCATGAAGCTTTTTACCTTTTGCCAGACCAATCTTAAGTTTAGCCCACGACTGTTTCCAGTACAGGGAGAGTGCGACAACGGTGTAACCTTCACGGTTCACTTTGCCAATCAAAGAGTCGAGCTCGCGACGCTTGAGCAGCAGTTTACGCACACGTGTTGGGTCAGCCACTACGTGAGTAGAAGCAACATTCAACGGGGTGATGGTCGCACCCGACATGAAGGCTTCACCATTTCGGAAGAACACGTAGCTCTCACTGATGTTGGCTTTACCTGCACGGAGCGATTTCACTTCCCAGCCTTGGAGCTCAAGCCCGACTTCAACATCGTCTTCGATGAAGTACTCGTGGCGAGCTTGGCGGTTCTGCGCAATTGTATTGCTGCCCGCTTTATTCTTTGAATTTTTCTTTACCATAATGGCACCATTATACGGCAGTGATTCTCTCTGGCGATATACTTTTTATGGGTTTTTTTGCCTAAATTCAGTCCAGTGATATGATGTCGGCATCGACCTGTGAGGAGATGCTATGCCACGTATTACCCGTTCTGCCCTCGTGCCGTTTAGTGCAGAGCAAATGTTTAAGCTTGTTAATGATGTTGAAGCCTATCCGTCTTTCTTGCCTGGCTGCGCCGGTTCGCGCGTGCTGGAAGCAAGTGACAGTGCGATGACGGCTTCTGTTGATGTTGCTAAGGCAGGTATTCGCAAAACCTTTACTACCCGCAATGAGTTAGTGGAAGGCCAAGCGATAAAAATGGAATTGGTCGATGGCCCGTTCCGTAAGCTGGTGGGCGGTTGGCATTTCACTTCGCTGGATGTTGACGCATGCAAGATTGAGCTGAACTTAGATTTTGAATTTACCAACAGTCTGGTTGAAATGGCGTTTGGTAAAGTGTTTAACGAGCTGACGTTGAACATGGTAAAAGCGTTTACCCAAAGGGCGAGAGACGTATATGAGCGATGAAAAACTGCTGCACGTGGAAGTGGTGTATGCCCTGCCGCAGGAACAGCGCGTGTTTAAGGCGATTGTGACGCCGGACATGCATGTCGAAGACATCATCCGTCATTCTGGGGTGTTAGATGCTTACCCTGAGATTGATCTGAAAAAGAACAAAGTGGGTGTGTTTAGCCGTTTGGTAAAATTAGACGCGCTGGTACACGATGGCGATCGCATTGAGATTTATCGCCCTTTGGTGGCTGACCCGAAAGAAATTCGCCGCCGCCGTGCAGAGCGCGCCAAATTGGAAGGCAATGCTGACCCGGTTACGGGTGGCAAGGTAAACCCGCTACGCAAAGCGGAGTAAGCGTTTACCTGTTTGATGCTTAAACGTATGAAGGGCAGCCGAGGCTGCCCTTTTTTGTGTCTGATTGTTGAGGGGAGCCCCGCTGAAGCGCCCTTTAATGTGCGTAACGTGTTTAGTCATCACCGAGCGCAACATCGTGGGCGATGTCCGGCACAAAGCGTTGGCTGTCGAGTGGCGCGCGAATATAGCCTTCTTGGTTGATGTCGGGCAGGGCAATATCGTCGTAGGTGATGGTTTCATACGGGATGCTGGCAAGCAGGTGCGAGATACAGTTTAGGCGTGCGCGCTTTTTGTTGTCAGCATCAACGACCCACCAAGGCGATTCTTTGGTGTCGGTGAAAGCGAACATCCTGTCTTTGGCTTCGCTGTATTCAATCCAGCGGCTGCGTGACTCCAAGTCCATCGGGCTGAATTTCCAACGTTTGATGGGCGTTTCAATCCGCTCTTTGAAGCGTTTTTCCTGCTCGTCGTCGGAAACAGAAAACCAGTACTTCAGCAAGATGATGCCTGAACGCTGTAGCATGCGCTCGAACTCGGGACAGGTGCGGAAGAATTCTTCGTATTCATCATCGCTGCAAAAACCCATGACTCGCTCAACACCTGCGCGGTTATACCAGCTTCGGTCAAACAGCACGATTTCGCCTGCAGCGGGTAGGTGCGCCACATAGCGTTGGAAGTACCACTGGGAGCGTTCGCGTTCGGTGGGTTTGTCGAGGGCGACAATGCGGCATACACGTGGGTTGAGTTTTTCGGTGATACGTTTGATGACACCGCCTTTGCCTGCGGCATCACGGCCTTCGAATACCACAACGACTTTCAGGCCTTTGAGCTTGACCCATTCTTGCAGTTTGACGAGCTCGGTTTGCAGCTCGGCGAGTTTGTCTTCGTAGGCGGCTTTGGTGAGTTTCACCTTCTTGGTTTTCTTTGTGGTGTTGTCTGGGTTTGCCATCAACCGCTCCTTTCCGTTTGAGCTTTGGATTCTGATCACCCTAAAAAGGAAGGGGGATCATTTCAATCCCCCTTTTTTAGAAAGTGCCAAATGGCGCGGAAAAATGCGACGTTCGGTTAGCGCAAGGCGGCGATGGTGCGCTGGATGATGTCAGGGTTAGTGACGGTAATGTCAAAGTCGCTGTCACTGTTGCCCATGGTCGCTTTCTCGTTGCGATAGTTCATCAGCGAGGCGCGGGTGGTTTTGCCAGAGAGGTGAATTTCGTGCGCGCCGGTGGACTCGATAATCAGCTTGGCATTGTCGGGTGATACACCCGCTCCCGGCATGATGCTGAGTCGGCCTTGGGTGAAGGCAACCATCTCTTTTAAGGTGTCGATGCCCAGTGCAGCACTTTTGGCGAGGCCGGAGGTCAGCACACGCTCTGCGCCGTGGGTCATCAGAAACTCCAGGGCGTCAAACGGGGCTGAGCAATGGTCAATCGCGCGGTGGAAGGTAACACCTAGGTCGCCAGCAGCCTTGAACATCTCGCTCACGGCGTCTTGCGCAATTGTGCCGTCTGCATTCAATGCACCGATGACAACGCCATGAAGGCCTGCTGAGCGCGCCATGTGGATATCGGCGAGCATGATCTCGATATCATCACTGGAATACAGGAAGTCGCCTTCACGGGGGCGAATGATGCCGTAAACAGGGATACCACTGATGCGTGCGGCCTGTTTCATATAACCGGCACTGGCAGTCAGACCGCCGGTTGCCAAAGAGCTGCACAGTTCGATGCGTCCTGCGCCGGCGGCTTGAGCAATAGGAAGAGATTCAAGGCTGTCGATACAAACTTCGACCAATACAGACATTACGCGTTCCTCGCTATGAAATTACGCTCATCATCAATGAGATATGGTTAAAATAGAAGCGGGTAGGGTGTAAAAGTTTGGTAAAAATCGGGTGACTAGTTACAGAATGCACTAAGTGGTTAAAAAATAAGCAATGCGTAAAATTGTTTAAATAAAACGCACGATATCGCTTTACTTTGGTGGCTGTTCCTATAGTATGAGCCTCGCTCTGGTTTGCAGAGTTATTAATGCAACATAAAGTTAAAGTAAGACCGCAGATTTCCTTCGTTAATACGATGACCTCTGTGTCCCCTTCGCTTAATCGTCACATTCAATAATTCAACATTCAGTGCAATACTCGCAATTTGCGATTTTTCATCGAATTTATATATAAGGGGCATAAAATGTCTAAGTCTACTGGCATCGTAAAATGGTTTAACGAAGAAAAAGGTTTTGGTTTCATTTCTCAAGACAACGGCGGCGCAGACGTATTCGTTCACTTCCGTGCAATCGCTTCTGAAGGCTTCAAAACTCTGGCTGAAGGCCAAAAGGTTTCTTTCGACGTTGAGCAAGGCCAAAAAGGTCCTCAAGCAGCTAACGTAATCAAGCTGTAATTGTCGTAAAAAGGGCCGCGGAGTAATCCGCGGCCCTTTTTTGCTATCTGGAAGGTGAGAATCTCACTTTCTAATGCCTCTGCGTTTTTTCGTTAGCTCTCCTTCTTTAGATTCTTTTCCTACGCGCAACGCTCTTTCTTCTCTCGTTTTTACCGCTCCATCTCGTTTTCACTGCATCATCTCGCTTTATTCGTACTCTCTCGATTTACTCTTTCTTACCAAGCACCAAGCACCAAGCACCAAGCACCAAGCACGCCAGTATCATCTATGATGACGCTCTGAATCCGTGTGCGCGGTATTCGGTAGTCCTTAAGCTTGTGGCTTTGTTGTTTAAACACTCAGTGTGAAACGAATGTGGTAGAGCGAGCTGTGCGTATGCTTTGATTGGCAGCAGGTGGGTTTAGGTTGAGTCGTGAAGGTGAGGTGAGACAGGGCGTTTCATAAACCCCAGATACAAAAAGGGCCCGGTGGTCCGGGCCTCATATTTTTTATAAGCTGACTTATTGGCTTTACGCTTACGCGTTAGGGACTGCTGTTGAGTAGCAGTCAGACCAATTACAGGTCTTCAGTGTGCTCAGACAGGTAAGCAGCAACGCCTTTCGGAGATGCGTCCATACCCGCTTTACCTTCTTCCCACTGTGCTGGGCAAACTTCACCGTTTTTCTGGTGGAAGTTCAGTGCATCAACCATGCGCAGCATCTCGTCGATGTTACGGCCTAGTGGCAGGTCGTTAACAACTTGGTGGCGAACCAGACCGTCTTCGTCGATCAGGAAAGAACCACGGAAAGCAACGCCCGCTTCTGGGTGCTCAACGTCGTATGCTTTACAGATTTCGTGCTTAACGTCTGCTACCAGTGGGTATTTAACTTGGCCGATACCGCCGTCTTCAACAGCAGTGTTACGCCATGCGTTGTGAGAGAACTGAGAATCGATAGAAACACCGATTACTTCTACGCCTTTAGCTTGGAAATCAGCATGACGCTTGTCGAATGCGATCAGCTCAGAAGGACATACGAAGGTGAAGTCCAGCGGATAGAAGAACAGAACTGCTTTCTTACCTTTGGTGAACTCTTTCAGGTTGAAGTTTTCTACGATTTCACCATTGCCCAGTACTGCTGCTGCAGTAAAGTCTGGGGCTTGACGGCCTACTAGTACCATTTCTCAGCTCCTAAAAATGTTTGTGTATCAGGCGATAACGCCTCGATTCATCTATGAACGGGACAAACTATAATGGAACTGCTAAATTGAAAAAAGTGGATTTAATAGATTAATGTAATCGGAAAAATCGATGACAAAGTTCCCTTCTCTCAAACAGCTTCATTATTTGGTGACATTGTATGAAACCCGCCACTTTGGCGAGGCGGCAAAACAATGTTTCGTCAGTCAGTCTACACTAAGTTCTGGCATTCAAAACCTAGAAGATTTGATTGGTTCTCAGCTTATTGAGCGTGATAACAAAACGCTTGTATTTTCTGCAATCGGCGAAGATGTCGTGTCTCGTAGCCGCGAAATTTTGGCTCGTAGCCAAGATTTAATGGAACTGACGCAAGTTAAGGATAGCCCCATGCAGGGCAAGCTGCGCGTGGGTTGTATACCGACCATCGCCCCATTTTTGCTGTGCGATTTGGTTCAGGCGGTGAATAAGCAGTACCCAGAGCTTGATTTGCTCCTTCGTGAAGATACCACCGCGAACCTGCTGACGGCGTTAAAAAGTGGCGAGATGGATGTGCTGATCCTCGCGTTGCCGGTAGATATTGGCAGTATGGCGAGCCGTGTTGTCGGGCGAGATGCCTTTAAAATGGTGATGAGCCGGATTCAGGCTGCGCAAGTCCACAAGCCTTTAAGCTATTCAGACTTACCGGATGAGTCGGTTTTTTTGCTGGAAAGGGAGCATTGCCTGACCGATCACGCGGTATCGGCCTGTAAGCTCACTTCAACGGCAAAAATAAATCCCTTTACCGCAACCAGTTTACACACCTTGGTGCAAATGGTGGCTAACGGGCTAGGGACAACTTTTATTCCTCAAATGGCGATCAATCACGGTCTTATTGAGAATTTGAACCTCGCGATTGTTGAGCCGCCAGGGCAGGAAGCATATCGCGAGATTGGGTTGGTTTGGCGACCAACATCAAGCCGAAAACCGACCTTTGACGTTCTTGCTGAACTGGTCGAGACGCTGCTTTAGCCAGATGTTTTTATCCTATACTGCTCGGTTTTTACTTGGCGATACCGAGCAGCATTCCCCCTTCCTTTCTCTCAAAACGATGAAATAGCCGTGCATTTTTCATCAGAGCCTACGGGTTAGAGTAATTCAGTAAAACTTTGACGTTATATTTCGGAATATCCTCTCATATCGGAATAATCTGCTAATTTCAGAAAAGAAAGTCATCTGCAATTCTGAAACTAACTTATGTAGGAATGCCGACATATTTTTCGTCACATATTAAGCGGTTACGAACGAATCCCGTCTATCCCTCAAATATCAGTCCAATGTTAACTTTTTGTTATAAAAAGAATTTCTGCAAGTATGGCGTACTGCTGCTACGTTTAAAACGTGGCATTTTCTATGTTTATAAAAAAGCTGAATAAGAAATTTAATTACGTAAGTAATTACAAAAATGCAACCTTGGGATGATTTGAATATAAACGGAATAAGAATCTGCAAATTGTTTTAATTTAGTGTTTTGAGTTAAAACTCTAAAATCACTTATAGTATTGATTTATAAGATTTTGAATCTATCTATACTTAAGTCTAATACGTTGGTGGGTGTTGACGTTCTTCGATAAATACGCAAGTTTATTGAGGAGTTTGGAGCAAATTGAAACCAATGTATTGCGCTAAGGGATAATGGCCAATGTTGTGATTTGGTTACAAATGAAAATGGAGGAAGGATATGGATTTGCAAGCACAACAAACTTCATCGCAGTTTTCGTTCAACCCAGCCATCACGGATCAAGAATCGGATGTCTTGACCGATGAAGCTCTTGCATTTCTCCATAAGCTCGCGAGCCGCTTTGCACATCGCGTTCCGGAGCTTTTAGCCGCTCGTGAAGCACGTCAGGCGCAATTCGACGCCGGTGACATTCCTGATTTCTTGCCGCAGACAGCGTCTATTCGTGAGGATGCGTGGAGCATTCGCGGTATTCCCGCTGATTTGCAAGATCGCAGATTGGAAATCACGGGTCCGCCTGAGCGCAAAATGGTAATTAATGCCTTAAACGCAAATGTGAAAGTGTTTATGGCTGATTTCGAAGATTCGTTCTCGCCGGTATGGGGCCCTGTTTTACAAGGTCAGCGGAATCTGACGGACGCGATTGCGCGCACCATTTCGTACAACAATCCCGCGACAGGTAAGCACTATGCGTTGGGGGATGATCCTGCCGTGCTGATTTGCCGTGTACGTGGCCTGCATTTGAAAGAAAAACATGTGCTGCTTGATGGCAAGCCCATTCCCGGTGCGCTGTTTGATTTTGCGCTGTATTTTTTCCGAAACCACAAAGCACTGCTGGAAAATGGCTCTGGCCCTTACTTTTACCTGCCTAAGTTACAAGCGCACCAAGAAGCAGCGTGGTGGAACGATGTGTTCTGTTTTGCCGAAGACGAGCTTGGGTTGTCACGTGGCACCATTAAAGCCACGGTCTTGATTGAAACCCTGCCTGCTGTGTTTGAGATGGATGAAATCCTCTTTAATTTGAAAGATCACATTGTCGCGCTGAACTGCGGACGCTGGGATTACATCTTTAGCTACATCAAAACATTCCGCAACCACCCTGACCGCGTTCTACCAGACCGTCAGGTTGTGACGATGGAAAAACCGTTTTTGAATGCTTATTCGCGTTTACTGGTAAGAACGTGTCACCGTCGTGGTGCGATGGCGATGGGCGGCATGGCAGCCTTTATTCCATCGAAAGACCCAGAAAAAAATGCGTGGGTGCTGGACAAAATCACCACGGATAAATCTCTTGAAGCCAAAAACGGGCATGACGGGACGTGGGTTGCGCACCCTGGGCTAGCAGATACCGCAAAATCGGTGTTCGACGCGGCATTGGGTGATAGAAAAAACCAATTAGACGTGACGCGTGAACACGATGCGCCCATCACAGCAAAAGAGCTCACAGAGCCTTGTGAGGGTGACCGTACGGAAGAGGGAATGCGCCATAACATCCGTGTTGCGGTGCAATACATTGAGGCATGGATTTCGGGGAATGGTTGTGTGCCTATCTATGGCTTGATGGAAGACGCGGCAACGGCGGAGATCTCCCGCGCATCTATCTGGCAATGGATTAAGCATGAGAAAGCACTAAGCAACGGAAAAACGGTGACGGCTGATTTCTTCCGCGCGTGTTTGGAAGAAGAAATGGCCGTCTTACAAGAAGAAATCGGCGAGGACGTATTTAACCGCGGTAAGTATGTTCAGGCGGCCAGTATGATGGAGCAACTGACCACCAGTGATGAACTTGCTGACTTCCTGACGCTGTCAGGGTATGAGCTACTGGATTAACGATTGAGTGGATGTAAAACCTACTACTAACTTTGCACATTGAGAGAGGGAAGAACAATGACACTGACGAGACAACAGCAAATCGACGCGCTGAAAAAAGACTGGGAAGAAAACCCACGTTGGAAGAATGTAAAGCGCACTTATACTGCAGAAGAAGTCGTTGAGCTACGCGGCTCTTTTGTACCGGAACAAACCATCGCTCAGCGTGGCGCAGAGAAGTTGTGGGATCTCGTCAATGGGTCAGCGAAGAAAGGTTACGTTAACTGTTTGGGCGCGCTGACGGGTGGTCAGGCAGTGCAACAAGCGAAAGCGGGTATCGAGGCAATTTACCTGTCTGGTTGGCAGGTGGCTGCGGATAACAACACCGCATCAAGCATGTACCCAGACCAATCATTGTACCCGGTTGATTCTGTCCCAGCGGTTGTAAAACGCATCAACAATGCTTTCCGTCGTGCGGATCAAATCCAATGGTCGAAAGGTGACACGCCAGAAACAGGTACCGATTATTTCTTGCCTATCGTGGCGGATGCAGAAGCGGGCTTTGGCGGTGTATTGAATGCGTATGAGCTGATGAAGCACATGATTGAAGCGGGCGCAGCAGGCGTACACTTCGAAGACCAACTGGCTTCAGTGAAAAAATGTGGTCACATGGGCGGTAAAGTACTGGTTCCAACGCAAGAAGCGGTACAAAAACTGGTTGCTGCGCGTTTGGCAGCAGACGTTGCAGGTACCACAACACTGGTAATTGCACGTACCGATGCGAATGCTGCGGACTTGTTGACGTCAGATTGTGACCCGTACGATAAAGACTTCATCGAAGGTGAACGTACTGCTGAAGGTTTCTACAAAGTGCGCGCGGGCATCGATCAAGCGATTGCGCGTGGTCTGGCTTATGCCCCATACGCTGATTTGGTGTGGTGTGAAACGGCGAAACCAGACTTGGAAGAAGCGCGTCAATTCGCGGAAGCGATTTTGGCAGAGCACCCAGATCAGCTGCTGGCGTATAACTGTTCGCCTTCTTTCAACTGGGAGAAGAACTTGGATGCCGATACTATCGCGCGTTTCCAACAAGAGCTGTCAGACATGGGTTACAAGTACCAGTTCATTACGCTGGCAGGTATCCATAACATGTGGTTCAACATGTTTGAACTGGCACATGCATACGCACAAGGCGAAGGCATGCGTCACTATGTAGAGAAGGTACAGCGTCCTGAGTTTGCAGCCGCAGATAAAGGGTATACCTTCGTCGCGCACCAACAAGAAGTGGGCACAGGTTACTTTGATAAGATGACCAACACCATTCAAGGTGGCGCGTCATCGGTAACGGCACTGACAGGCTCAACAGAAGAAGATCAGTTCTAATCGCATAGGCAAACCAAGAAACAGAAAGCCCAAGAATCCGCCACTGCGAACCTTTAAAAGCGACCTTAGGGTCGCTTTTCTTTTTGCTGCGTAGCAAAGGTCGAGGCCGCGTGTAATACCTCACTATATATAGAGGGAAAGTGTGCAAGCAGGGTGTCGCGGTGATTAATAACAACAGCAGCAGTATCAGCAAGCGGCCCCATTCTCGGGCTTCGCAACGACATGCGCTTTAACACAAACGGTAAGGTATCGATGTCTTTATAAGATGGAAGCCATTGCTCTTTCCACATTTTGTCATGCATAAACAGAAAGTGCTCAGGCAATGGGAAGGGCTCGCGAGCAACAGCTGCACGGCTTTCATGCTCAGCATCAAGTAAAAACTGCGCAAACGTTGTGGAGTGAAATGTACTCCATTGCGTGGCAAGCGCATGGTCCCAGAAAATGTCTAATGCGATGGCACTGTAACGATATAGGTGCGCGGGAAACAGTGCACGACATGTTTTTATCGCATCCAGCGAATCAATATAACTGTCGACATAACGATGAAGATACACGCCTTCAACGGTATCTTGCGAAAAGCGACCATCAGGCTTACCACGAACAAAATCCGCCAATAAATTGCCCATCAATTGGCTTTGGCACTGCGTTGCAACATGCAGGTGTGCGAGGAAATTCAATCCACCTCACTTACTGCTTTGTTACGCGGCGTCGTCGCTGTCTTCAAGCTCGAGCGGCTCGGCCTCTTCTTGCAATTCAATCAAGGTGATGGCAATCGCAACAAAGTCAGAATCAGTAATGATGCCGACTAGCTTATCGTGTTGTACAACGGGAAGGCAGCCTATTTTGTGTTTTTGCATATAAAGTGCCGCGGATTTAAGTCCCGCCGTGGGTGCCACGGTATACAGTGAACGATCAAGCAAGCGGTCGAGTGTGGCCTGCATGGGGTCGTTATCGCTCAGGGATTTTTCAAGGCTTGAGCTTTGTGCCGCTAAAACATCACGTTGCGTGACTAAACCTTGAAGGCGGTTATCGTCTGACACGATAGGGACGTGACGAATCCGTTTTGAATCCATCAGGCGTTTTGCGTCATTTATCGTATGCTTAATAGATAGCGTAAGTGGTGCTGGTGTCATCATATCGATCACGGTAAGCATATGACCTCCTAATTCCATTGAAAAAATAGGGTTATGAGATGAATGTAGCGAAAATGTATCGCGATTTAGGTGATGGCATTCATACTTTCTGACAGCAATACATCAAAGTTTTCTTGAGCATTTTTTGAAGGGGCTGATCGGAGCTGGATTTCATTTAAATGGATGTAACAGGAGTGCTATGCGACACATTGTGATGCTCGTTTTGACTCTGTGCTCTCTGCCAGCTTTGGCAGTAGATAAATCCCCCAATGTTGTTGGCGGCAGTGATGCCGTTATATCTGATGCGCCTTGGCAGGCGTTTGTAAAAATTGGCAACCGTTTCTGTGGTGGTGTGGTGATTGCCAACACTTGGGTGTTGACGGCGGCGCACTGTTTAGATTCTGCGGATGACGATGAAGCTTTCAGCCTCGTCAGTGCAAGCAACGTGACAGTCTACACGGGAACCGCTGAAACGTTTGGTGCGAGCTTTTCGAGCTTCTTATCTAATGTTGATGCCGTGTACGCCAACAGTACCTATAACAAAGACACGCTAGAAAATGACATTGGACTGCTCAAATTGTCATCCAGTGTGCATGCTAATGCCTCCGCGGTTCAACTGCCTTCCAATACGGTTCAGTTAGCTGTCGATGCCACGGCAGACACGTCAGCGAAAGACTTGCTGTTGACGGGCTGGGGTTACATTGACACCAGCCGAACGACCTCGACCAATACCTTGCAAAAAGCAACGCTCTCCACCATATCAGATGCCTCTTGTGGGACCTCTTGGGGCTCGACGGTAACCGAGGTATCTGATTATCAGAGCAAGTTTTTCTGTGCTCAGGAAACTGGAAAAGGTGCCTGTAATGGTGACTCGGGTGGGCCGTTGATTTGGTATGATCCATCGCGCGCGGGCGATGCAGATGGCGGGGCCACCTTGGTAGGCTTGGTAAGTTTTGGTGTTAGCTTTCAGTGTGCATCAGATGCTTATCCCGACGTATATACTCAGGTGTCAAACTATCTGAGTTGGATTTCGGGTTGCCAAGCAGGTTCATGCCCAACCTTGACCGCTGCGGCTGTCGCCACGAGCAGTGGCGGTGGAGGCAGTACGACGCTATTTCTGTTTGTGTCGGTTTTCTTTGCGTTTTTATTTAGGCAGCATCGCGCTGCCTAAGTATCACAGTGCATTTCACAATGTGCCTCCGACATTTCGCAATATAAACAATCAATTGCACGACGAAGTGAGAATTGCGCTGAATAACGCATAATCAGCGGTTTTCCTTTTTGTCTCTTCATTCCTCTTAATTTCGACTTACGATATCGTCACACCTGCACATTAACCCACGTAATGTTTTAGGGGCAGGGATGAACATAAGCAAATGGCTAGGAAGGCTGTTTCCGGTATTTTGTGTATTGGGAACAACCAGTGCTTTCGCAACGAATATTCAACCGACCATTGTGGGAGGGAATGAAATCCCTATCAGCAACGCGCCTTGGCAAGTGTATGTACAAGGGACTAACGGCGCGAGTTCTGTGGCGTGCGGTGGCACGATTATCGCGGACAACTACGTGCTAACCGCAGCACATTGCCTATATGGTTTTGATTCGTATTCATATAGCGTCTACGCGGGCAGTGCATATTGGCCGACAGGGTCGAAACACGAAGTGACGGCGAGTTTTCTCCATGAAGATTATAACGATGAGACCTTAGCCAACGACATCGCGTTGCTGAAAATTTCAGGTACCTTGCCGCTCACCGCCTCTGCGATAAAGCTTGTCGACGAAGATAATCAAATCGCGTTTGATACAGAAGCATCCTTAGGTCAGCAAGACAACCTCTATGTCACGGGCTGGGGGACGACAACGCAAGATCGCCAAAATGCCACCTTTAACTTGATGGGCACTCCCATGACAGGTGTGGCGGACTCAGTTTGCGTATGGAATACCGACGATGGGATTAATTACTCTCAAACGCGTGCAGACATGACCATTTGTGCCAACAATGACGAAGTAAAAGGGGTATGTACGGGTGATTCCGGTGGGCCGCTAACGTGGCAAGATCCGTCGCATGCCAGCGATACGGACAGCGGCATTCGTTTGATAGGTGTGGTGAGTTACACCTGGGCGGGAGAGTGTGCAAATACCCTGTATCCCGATGGTTTTGCGGAAGTCAGTCATTACCTCTCTTGGATTTCACAAAAAATGAATGAAGGTGGTGATGGCGGCGATGAGACACCTGGTGGTGGCGGCAACGGCGGCGGTGGTAGCGGCGGTGCGCTCGTCGGCGGCGGCGGTGGTGGCACTACCTCTGTGTTGGCTTTTGTTATTTTGTGTATCGCGGGTGCTCGTCGAATCGTCGAAAAAGGTATCGCACGTTAACCTCTCTCACTTTAAGAGAACTCCCTCTCTCGCAGGAGCCAATCAATAGTCTATTGATTGGCTCTTTGTTTTTTCATCGCGCTGGAATTCCACTTACCTTGCCTTGCAAATGAGAAATTCTTATTAGGAAAAAGAAACGCGCTTTACACCTTTCCTTGTCCATATATCTTCTACACCGCCAGCGCTATCGTCACTTTGCACAGTTGCATAGTTTTGAATGAAAGGCGCAAGGATGATGAAAAATAAATGGCTAGGGAAAGTGGTACTGGCACTTTGTGTGTTTTGGACCAGCAGCAGTCTTTTGGCAACAGAAAAACAGCCCCTCATTGTGGGTGGCTCTGCAATTTCTATTGGCACCGCCCCATGGCAGGTGTTTTTACGTGGTCAGACTCCTCTGAACACGGTGTCGTGTGGCGGCACACTCATTGCGAACAACTTTATCTTAACGGCAGCGCACTGCTTGCAAGGTTTCGAGTCCTACACCTTTACTGCGTATGCCGGAAATGCGTATTGGCCTGCTGGTAAGACGCTTCCAGTTATCGCGAGGTTCGTGCACCCACAATACGACAGTTCGACGCTGGATAATGACATTGCACTGGTCAAAATTTCAGGCACTCTCCCCGCAACGGCACGTAAAATTACGCTAGTCAATGAATCCAATCAAATCGCCTTTGATAATGAGGCGGCGAATGGAACAACGAACAACTTGTTTGTGTCAGGGTGGGGGGCAACGACACCAAATCGAAAAAATGCATCTGATAACCTATTAGGCGTGAACATGACAGGCATTGCCGATACTCAGTGTCTGTGGAACCGGGATAACTCGAACAACTACGTCCCTGAATGGGGAAATATCATCATTTGTGCAAACAGCACGGGGACACAAGGTGCCTGTATCGGTGACTCTGGTGGCCCCTTGGTTTGGAAAGATCCCTCCCGCGCAGGTGATGCGGACGGGGGGAGTCGTTTGATTGGCGTGGTGAGTTTTACGTGGCGGAATGAGTGCGCCAATAGCAATTACCCAGATGGATTTTCAGAAGTTAGTCACTACCTTTCTTGGATTTCACAGACCTTGAACCAGAACGGTGTTGATAATAGTGACGGCGGCAGCGGGGGTGGTGGCGGCACGCCTGTTGGGGGCGGCGGTGGCGGCGGCTCTATGGGTGGAATACTCATGCTGTCTTTATTCGGGGTTGCCTTGTTTAGCCGCAGAAAACGCCTTTCATAATTCCTGACAATTTCGCTATCGCATAGCGCGCGGGCGAACAGTACCAAACCACCTGAGCCATCAGGTGGTTTACTAACACTCTTGCTTGATATTGCAGCACAGCAGCCTATACTAGCGGGCTGCTTTAGAATGGGGCTTTTTCAATGCAAGTATCCGACTTTGACTTCGACCTTCCGGATGCGCTGATCGCGCGTTATCCGCAACCTAATCGTACCGCTAGCCGTCTGCTGCAATTGACGGGCAATACGGGCGAATTGCACCATAAAAATTTCACCGACATTTTGGATCTGGTTCAGCCGGGTGACCTGATGGTGTTTAACAACACACGTGTTATTCCTGCGCGTGTCTATGGTCGAAAAGCCTCGGGCGGCAAGATTGAAGTGCTGGTTGAGCGTATGTTGGATGACAAGTCAATTCTGGCGCATGTACGTGCATCAAAGCCGCCGAAGCCGGGTACACAGCTGTTCTTGGGTGAAAACGACGAGTTTGAAGCAGAAATGGTGGCGCGTCATGACGCCTTGTTTGAGATCCACTTCAGCGGCGAGCAAGCTGTGCTTGATATCCTGAATCAAGTTGGTCACATGCCACTGCCACCGTACATCGATCGTCCCGATGAAGACTCGGATAAAGAACGCTATCAAACGGTGTACAACAAAAAGCCGGGTGCAGTAGCAGCACCAACAGCAGGTCTGCATTTCGACGAAGACATTCTGGCAACGCTGAAAGAAAAAGGTGTGGAAACCGCATTTGTGACCTTGCACGTTGGCGCGGGTACGTTCCAGCCAGTGCGTGTTGATGACATTAATGATCACGTAATGCACGCAGAGTACGCGGAAGTACCACAAGACGTGGTAGATGCAGTACTGGCAGCAAAAGCTCGCGGTGGCCGCGTGATTGCAGTGGGCACAACGTCTGTTCGTTCATTGGAAAGCGCGGCGCAACATGCCAAACAGCAAGGCACTGAGCTCCAGCCTTTCTTCGATGATACGCAGATCTTCATTTACCCAGGCTACGAATGGCAGCTGGTGGATGCGCTAGTCACAAACTTCCACTTACCGGAATCGACACTGATCATGCTGGTGTCTTCGTTTGCTGGCTATGACAATGTCATGAATGCTTACAAAGAAGCCGTCGAAAATGCTTATCGTTTCTTCAGTTACGGTGATGCAATGTTTGTAACGCGCAAGACTGAGGTATAATCAGGGCTTGGCGTGAACTCGTTTGGTAAATCAAACGAAAGAAAGCAATTTTTTACTGGCTGTCCGCTATTGCGCCGACAGCCAGTTTTGTCTCTGTGCAAAGGCACATCAACGCCAGACTGTTTCTCTGGCAATTCGGAGGTATCGTGAAATACGAACTGATTAAGAAAGAAGGCCGTGCGCGTCGTGGTCGTCTGACATTTGACCGTGGTACGGTTGAGACCCCTGCATTTATGCCTGTGGGTACGTATGGCACCGTTAAAGGTATGACGCCAGAAGAAGTGGCGGAAACCGGTGCTGAAATTCTGTTGGGTAACACCTTCCACCTGTGGCTGCGCCCAGGTCAAGAAGTGATGCGTGCTCACGGTGATTTGCACGATTTTATGCATTGGCAAGGTCCTATCCTTACCGATTCAGGCGGTTTCCAAGTATTCAGCTTGGGCAAAATGCGCAAAATTACCGAAGAGGGTGTGCATTTCCGTAACCCAGTAAACGGTGACAAGATTTTCATGGACGCGGAAAAGTCGATGGAAATCCAATACGACTTGGGTTCTGACATCGTGATGATCTTCGACGAGTGTACGCCATACCCGGCGACGCACGAAGAAGCGAAAAAATCGATGGAAATGAGCCTGCGTTGGGCACAACGTAGCCGTAACCATTTCGATAAAATGGGCAACAAAAACGCACTGTTCGGTATCGTTCAGGGTTCTGTGTATGAAGACCTGCGCGATGTGTCTGTTGAAGGCCTGACCAATATCGGTTTTGACGGCTACGCAGTGGGTGGTTTGGCGGTTGGTGAACCGAAAGAAGACATGCACCGTGTTCTTGAGCATACGTGTCCAAAACTGCCGGAAGATAAGCCACGTTACCTGATGGGTGTGGGTAAACCGGAAGACTTGGTTGAGGGTGTTCGTCGCGGCATCGACATGTTTGATTGCGTTATGCCGACCCGAAATGCGCGTAATGGCCACCTGTTTGTGACTGGTGGTGTGATCAAGATCCGCAATGCCACACATAAAAACGATACAACTGCACTGGATCCAGAGTGTGACTGTTACACTTGCCGTAACTACAGCAAGGCGTATTTGCATCACCTTGATCGCTGTAATGAAATTCTTGGCGCACGCCTGAATACTATCCATAACCTGCGCTACTATCAGCGTTTGATGGAGAGTTTGCGTAACGCTATCGACGAAGGTAGATTAGAAACCTTCGTTCAAGAATTCTATGCACGCCGTGGCCGCGAAGTGCCACCGCTGAAAGAAGATTAAGGTTTCCAAATTGTCGGCGGGAGACCGCCGACAACGAAGAGACCAGTAAAAATGTTCAAATTAATACGAGGACGTACCTGAATGTTTATTTCACAAGCTCATGCAGCAGCAGAAGGCGCACCACAAGGTGGCGGTATGCAGCTATTTATCATGCTTGGCCTATTTGCCGTTATTTTCTACTTCATGATTTACCGTCCGCAGGCAAAACGTGTTAAAGAGCACAAGAACCTGATGGCATCGATGGGTAAAGGTGATGAAGTGCTGACCAACGGTGGCTTGGTAGGCAAAATCACTAAAATTTCGGAAGACAATGACTTCATCGTTATCGCGCTTGGCGCGAACAGTGAAGTAACTATTAAAAAGGATTTTGTGACTGCTGTTCTGCCAAAAGGCACGATTCAGTCGCTGTAAGCCCATCACCATAAAGGATCATAGCAGTGCTAAACCGTTATCCTTTGTGGAAGTACATTATGGTTGTGTTGGTGTTAATCGTCGGCGCAATCTATGCACTTCCCAATATCTACGGTGAAGATCCAGCGGTTCAAATCTCCGGGGCGCGTGGCGCCTCGGTTGATCTTTCAACTCTGGACTCCGTCAAAAATACCCTCGAAAAAGACAACATTCCTTTCCAATCTCTTGCGCTGGAAAACGGCACAGTTCTGGTTCGTTTCAAAAATACTGACCAGCAAATTGAAGCCCGTGATGTACTAAACGCTGAGTACAAAGAAGAAGGCTACGTCGTTGCACTTAACCTTGCAGCAGCGACGCCGAGTTGGCTTGAAGCGATTGGCGCTACCCCAATGAAATTGGGCCTCGACCTTCGTGGTGGTGTTCACTTCCTGATGGAAGTAGACATGGATGCAGCGATGGAAAAGCTGCTCAGCCAACAGGAAGATACGTTCCGTACCGAGTTACGTGAAGCGAAGATCCGTTACCGTGGTATCCGTGTGGGTGCTGACGATAACATCGACGTGACTTTCCGTAACGAAGAAGACATGGATAAAGCTGAGTCTGAACTGGCGAAACTGCACCCAGATATGGTGTTTACCACCGACAGTGCCCGTTTTGCTGTTTCTGCTAAGTTCACCGAGCAACGTCTTCAGGAAATCCGTAACTACGCTGTAGAGCAAAACATCACCATTCTGCGTAACCGTGTGAATGAGTTGGGTGTTGCCGAGCCTCTGGTTCAGCGCCAAGGTGCAAGCCGCATCGTGGTTGAACTACCAGGTGTTCAGGACACTGCGCGTGCGAAAGAAATCTTGGGTGCGACGGCAACGTTGGAATTTCGTGAAGTGGATGACAGCGCCGATCTGGCTGCTGCAGCTGCGGGTCGTGTTCCACCGGGTAGCGAAATCAAGCAAACCCGTGATGGTCGCCCAGTTGTTGTTAAAAAGCGTGTGATTCTTGGTGGTTCTCACATCACCGATGCAAGCTCAAGCTTTGATGAATACAGCCGCCCTCAGGTAAACATCTCGCTGGATAGCGAAGGCGGTGGCAAGATGGCCGCGTTCAGTAAGAACAATGTTGGCAAACTGATGGCAACGGTCTTTACCGAGTATAAAGACAGCGGTAAACGTGATGCGAACGGCAAGGTTATCCTGGCTAAGCATGAAGAAGTGATCAACCAAGCGACCATTCAAACGGCGCTGGGTCGTAACTTCCGAATCACAGGTATCGACTCTCAGGCTGAAGCTCACAACCTTGCACTGCTGTTGCGTGCAGGTGCGCTGATCGCGCCAATCTCCATCGTTGAAGAACGTACCATTGGTCCATCAATGGGTCAGCAGAACATCGATATGGGTATTAAGGCGTGTCTGTACGGCTTGATCGCAGTGATGTTGTTCACCGCCGTCTACTACCGTCGATTTGGTTTGTTCGCAAACGTAGCACTGCTGGCAAATGTGGTATTGATTATCGGTGTCATGTCGATGATTCCTGGTGCAACCATGACGCTGCCGGGTATCGCAGGTATCGTTCTGACCGTCGGTATGGCGATCGATGCGAACGTACTGATATTTGAACGTATCCGTGATGAAATCCTTGAAGGGCGTAACCCTCAACAAGCGATTCACCAAGGTTATGCGAACGCATTCAGTACCATTGCCGATGCGAACATCACCACCTTAATCACGGCATTCATTTTGTTTGCAGTAGGTACAGGTCCGGTGAAAGGTTTCGCGGTAACACTGTCTATCGGTATTTTGACGTCTATGTTTACGGCGATTATCGGTACGCGTTGTTTGGTTAACTTGGTCTACGGCGGCAAGCGCGTAGATAAATTGTCGATTTAAGGAGGCATTAAAATGTTTCAACTTTTAAAGCCGAACTTCTTTTTCGACTTTATGCGCTGGTCCAAGCCCGCTTACATTTTCTCCGCGTTAATGATTGCCGCGTCAATCTTTACCCTCTCAACCAAATGGTTGAACTGGGGTTTGGATTTCACGGGCGGTACGCTGATTGAAGTGGGCTTTGAAAAGCCAGCTGACTTGCCTCAAATCCGTGAAGCGCTCGCAGCAAAAGGGTTTGGTGATGCCATCGTGCAAAACTTTGGTACGTCACGAGATGTTATGGTTCGCCTGCGTCCTCGTGAAGATGCGCAAGGTGAGTTGCTAGGCACCCAAATCTTAGATGCAATTAAGGCGGGTACGGGGCAGGAAGTAGACATGCGCCGTATCGAATTCGTCGGGCCGAACGTTGGTGAAGAACTGACAGAGGCGGGTGGTCTCGCGATTATCGCGTCACTGCTTTGTATCTTGCTTTACGTGTCTGTCCGTTTTGAATGGCGTTTGGCGACGGGCGCAGTAGCGTCACTTGCGCACGACGTGATCATCACCTTGGGTATTTTCTCTTTCTTACAAATTGAAGTGGATTTAACCATTGTGGCGGCACTGTTGACGGTTGTGGGTTACTCGCTCAACGATACCATTGTTGTATTTGACCGCGTTCGTGAAAACTTCCGTAAGATGCGTAAAGGCGACTCGGCTGACATCATGAATGAGTCAATCTCGCAAACGCTAAGCCGTACTATCATCACGTCGGGAACGACCTTGTTCGTGGTTATCGCCTTGTTCCTACAAGGTGGTGCAATGATTCATGGTTTCGCTGCCGCATTGCTGATTGGTATTACTGTCGGTACGTATTCTTCTATCTATGTCGCTTCGGCACTGGCACTGTCTCTGGGTCTGACCCGTGAGCACTTGTTGCCACCGCCACCTGTTGACAAAGAAGGTGAAGAGTTTGATCCGATGCCTTAATGGCAGAGCTTGAACAGAAAACGGAGCCCAAGGGCTCCGTTTTTTTATCGACATGAAAAACGCGGCAGTCTCGCTCACGCTGCAAACAAGAAACAAAAAAGGCGTCCCGAAGGACGCCTTTTTCAATTCCGAAGAATCTTATTTTTTCATCGCTTCATTCGCGTTGTCGCGAATCTTCGCCAAAATATTTTTCAATACTTTTGGGTTAGCAGTAACGATGTTGCCAGACTGAACGTAGTCAGTACCACCAGAGAAGTCAGTACAGATCGCACCAGCTTCACGAGCAATCAATTCGCCCGCAGCGATATCCCAAGGCTTCAGGCCAAGTTCGAAGAAACCGTCAACACGGCCAGCAGCTACATAACACAGATCCAGTGCAGCAGAACCTGTGCGACGGAAGTCTGCACAATCAACGAACAGTGCGCTAACAACTTTCATGAAACCTTCAGAATGTTGTTTCGCTTTGAATGGGAAGCCAGTCGCCAGGATAGTGCCTGACAGATCTTTCGCTTCACCTACACGGATACGCTTGCTGTTCAACTGTGCACCAGCACCACGTTGAGCAGAGAACAGTTCGTTACGGATTGGATCATAAACACATGCGATCTCAGTGCGACCTTTGATGCGCAAAGCGATAGACACAGAGAAATGTGGGAATGATTTTACAAAGTTGGTCGTGCCATCCAGTGGGTCGATGATCCATTGGTAATCAGTGTCTTTGCCTGATACGACGCCCGCTTCTTCTGAAACGATGCAGTGTTCAGGGTAAGATTTCTTGATTACATCGATAATGATGTGCTCTGCAGAAGTGTCGACATTGGTAACGAAGTCGTTAGTGCCTTTAGAAGACGCTTCTACGTTATCAGGGTTTTCAGCAGATTTAGCGATAAAGTCGCCAGCCTTTCGCGCAGCGCGAATGGCAATGTTTAGCATAGGATGCATACAAATTTCCCAACGGATGTTAAAGAACGGAAAGCGGCGGCGAGTATATCAGAGCTGGGCTAAAAGGGAAGTGGTTATTTTTTGTGCATGCGTTGCGGTCTCTAAAGCAAAACACCACAATTCGTTTCGTGTTGTGGTAGAATCCCGCGGCTTTTTGTAATCGAAGAAATTCAGTGAACGCTAAATGTTAGATAATATTCGAATTGTGCTCGTAGGCACCACACATTCAGGCAACATCGGCTCAGCAGCTCGCGCAATGAAAGTGATGGGGCTGAAAAACATGGTTCTGGTCGCACCAGAATGCACTGTTGACGGTCAAGCAATCGCTTTGGCTGCCGGCGCGAGCGATATTGCTAACAATGCACGCATCGTTAACACCGTCGAAGAGGCTGTTGCAGACTGTGGCTTAGTCATTGGCACGAGTGCGCGTAACCGCACACTGGAATGGCCAATGTTGGACTCGCGTGAAGCGGGTATTAAAGCCGTAGAAGAAGCGGCGTCGCACCCGGTTGCATTTGTGTTCGGTCGCGAACGTACCGGATTGACGAACGAAGAACTTCAAACCTGTCATTTCCATGTGGCCATTCCCGCAAACCCAGAATACAGCTCGCTGAATCTGGCAATGGCGGTTCAGACGCTGTGTTATGAGTCACGCATGGCATGGCTTGATAGCCAAGCATATAAAGGTGAGGTAAAAGAACAACCTTATCCGCTTGCTGAAGATCTAGAGCGTTTCTACACACACTTAGAAGATGTGTTGAATGAAACTGGCTTTATTAATAAAGCGCATCCAGGCATGGTAATGACCAAATTGCGCAGGCTTTTCAACCGCGCACGCCCAGAGAGCCAAGAGTTAAATATTCTCCGCGGCGTTCTGTCATCTGTTGAGAAACTGCGCAAAGAAAACAAGAAATAGTCCTTATATTTTAAGGGTTAAAAACTTGACTAATTTAGTAGGTTAAATACTTGACCATATTAGTCGGGTATGTCAGACTCATCACATTACTCGCTCACAGGTAGGATGTTATGAGACTGACTTCGAAAGGCAGATATGCCGTTACAGCGATGCTGGATGTCGCGCTACACTCCGAAATGGGGCCAGTGCCTCTTGCAGATATTTCAGAACGCCAAGGCATTTCTCTATCATATCTGGAACAACTTTTCTCGCGTCTGCGTAAAGCAGGGCTGGTATCCAGTGTTCGAGGTCCAGGTGGTGGTTATCGCTTGGGTGTTAACGCGAATGAAATCGCAGTCGGCATGGTTATCGCAGCGGTTGATGAATCCGTAGACGCGACCAAGTGTCAAGGTAAAGGCGATTGCCAAGGCGGTACACGCTGTTTGACACATACGCTATGGCGCGATTTAAGCGCGCGTATTAGCGGCTTTTTAAATGACATCACGCTCGGCGAATTAATGCATAACAACGAAGTTAAGCAAGTCGCAGATCGTCAAGACTCTACGCTTGAGTCACCCACTATTGTTAGACATGGTTTAAACTCCAGTGGCAGCGAAACCCCTGTTTCAATGGGTGTGAATTTTCGCTCGTAGTAAATAGAAGTGCCGGAGTACTTGGAGACACAAATGAAATTGCCAATTTATTTTGACTATTCAGCGACATGCCCAGTAGATCCGCGTGTGGCAGAAAAGATGATGCAGTGCCTGACCATTGATGGTTGTTTTGGTAACCCAGCATCTCGTTCGCACCGCTACGGTTGGCAAGCTGAAGAAGCAGTAGACACGGCGCGCGAAAATATCGCTAATTATCTGAATGCAGACCCACGTGAGATCGTATTCACGTCTGGTGCAACTGAATCAGATAACTTGGCAATCAAAGGCGTTGCTCACTTCTACGGAAAGAAAGGTAAGCACATTATTACGTGCAAAACCGAGCATAAAGCTGTTCTGGATCCATGCCGCCAACTAGAGCGTGAAGGTTACGAAGTCACCTACTTGGAGCCAGAGTCAAACGGTATCGTTGACCTTGGTAAACTCGCCGATGCTATGCGTGAAGACACTATTCTTGTTTCCATCATGCATGTAAACAACGAAATTGGTGTGATTCAAGACATCGCTGCAATTGGTGAATTGTGTCGCGAGCGAAAAGTGGTATTCCACGTAGATGCTGCGCAATCTATCGGTAAACTGCCGTTAGACACCCAAGAAATCAAAGTAGACTTGATTTCGATGAGTGCGCACAAAGTATACGGCCCTAAAGGCATCGGTGCCCTGTATGTTCGCCGTAAGCCACGTATTCGCTTAGAAGCTCAAATGCACGGCGGTGGTCATGAGCGCGGTTTCCGTTCTGGTACCTTGCCGACTCACCAAATCGTGGGTATGGGTGAAGCATTCCGTATCGCCAAAGAAGAACTTGAAAAAGACATGGCGCACTCGCTGGCACTTCGCAACCGTTTCTATGACGGCGTGAAAGACCTAGAAGCGGTTTATGTGAATGGTGATTTTGACCAACGCGTCGCGTCAAACCTTAACGTTAGCTTTGCTTTCGTTGAAGGCGAGTCGCTGCTGATGGCTCTTAAGGATCTTGCAGTGTCTTCTGGCTCTGCATGTACATCAGCAAGCCTAGAACCTTCTTATGTTCTCCGTGCTCTTGGCCTAAACGATGAGCTGGCACACAGTTCAATTCGTTTCTCATTCGGCCGCTTTACCACTGAAGAAGAAGTGGATCACGCGATTGAGCAAGTACGTAAAGCAGTGATTAAACTGCGTGAAATGTCACCACTGTGGGACATGTACAAAGAAGGTATTGATTTGAACACTGTTGAGTGGGCACACCACTAATCAGTAGTTAGGATTTCGAGGAATTAATCATGGCTTACAGTGAAAAAGTAATCGACCACTACGAAAACCCGCGTAACGTTGGTGCATTCGACAAAGATGATCCGAATGTAGGTAGTGGTATGGTCGGTGCACCTGCTTGTGGTGACGTGATGAAACTGCAAATTAAAGTGAATGAGCAGGGCATCATCGAAGACGCGAAGTTTAAAACCTACGGTTGTGGTTCAGCCATTGCTTCAAGCTCACTGGTTACTGAGTGGGTGAAAGGCAAGTCTCTGGACGAAGCAGCTGCTATCAAAAATGCTGAAATCGCGGAAGAACTGGAACTGCCACCAGTAAAAGTTCACTGCTCTATCCTTGCGGAAGATGCGATCAAAGCAGCAGTTAGCGATTACAAGAAAAAACACGAAGCTTAATACGTAACAAAAGGGTTGTTGTACATATGGCCATTACTATGACAGACGCGGCGGCATCACGCGTTCGTTCTTTTCTAGAAAGCCGTGGAAAAGGCATTGGATTGCGTTTAGGGGTTCGCACGTCAGGTTGTTCAGGCATGGCCTATGTGCTGGAGTTTGTTGACGAACTTCAAGAGGAAGATCAGATCTTCGATCACGATGGCGTGAAAATCATTGTCGATAGCAAGAGCATGTTATACCTCGAGGGCACCGAGTTGGACTTCACTAAAGAAGGTCTGAACGAAGGCTTTCAGTTCAACAACCCTAACGTAAGCAGCGAGTGTGGTTGTGGCGAGAGCTTTAACGTTTAACTCGTGAGATGAAATGAATCATTTCGAACTATTCGGGCTATCATGTCAGTTTGAACTGGATGGTAGCTCTCTTTCTTCGCAGTACCGCGAACTTCAAAGACGCTTTCATCCGGACAAATTTGCAACAGCATCTGAACAAGATAAACTGCTTGCTGTTCAAAAAGCGGCACAAATCAACGACGCGTATCAGACATTGAGCGATCCTGTTCGCCGGTCTGAATACATGCTTTCTCTTAATGGGATCGAGCTGCGCGACGAACAGCAAACCATGCAAGACCCAGAGTTTTTAATGCAGCAAATGGAACTGCGTGAAGAGCTTGAAGAGATTGCAGACAGCAATGAGCCGGAAGAGAAGTTGTTTGACTTTGAACAGCAAGTGTCGAACATTCACAAATCACTGTTAACCGAGCTAAAAAAACAACTCGATGATGCGCAGTGGTCTGACGCAGCGGCAACGGTGCGCAAGCTTAAGTTCTTAGTCAAACTCAAACAAGAAATCGAACGAATCGAAGATCGGCTGCTCGGCTAATTAACGTCGCGGTGGCTGATCAGGCTACAGGAACCAACATGGCACTGTTACAAATTGCAGAACCTGGTCAAAGTGCTGCGCCACACGAGCATAAGCGCGCAGTAGGTATTGACCTTGGCACAACCAATACACTGGTCGCGTCTGTTCGCAGCGGTACCGCGACAACGCTTAACGATCTTGAGGGTCGCGCACTGATCCCGTCGGTCGTTCATTACGACGAAAACGACATCAAAGTCGGTTACGATGCACAGGCATTGTCTGAAACTGACAGCGCAAACACTGTCGTGTCAGTGAAGCGAATGATGGGACGTTCTCTAACGGATGTTCAGTCTCGCTATCCTCACCTTCCTTATGACATGTCCTCTTCTGAGAACGGCCTTCCGATTATCAATACCCGCGATGGTAAGAAAAACCCCATTCAGGTGTCTGCTGACATTCTGCGTGCGGTGAACACTCGCGCAGTTGAATCATTAGGCGGTGAACTTGAAGGTGTGGTCATTACCGTTCCTGCTTATTTTGACGACGCGCAGCGCGCGGGCACCAAAGATGCAGCAAAACTGGCGGGTATGAATGTACTGCGTCTTCTGAACGAGCCAACGGCGGCAGCGATTGCTTACGGTCTGGACTCGGGTCAGGAGGGTGTAATCGCGGTATACGATCTGGGGGGCGGTACGTTCGATATTTCTATCCTTCGTCTGTCTAAAGGCGTATTCGAAGTGTTAGCAACCGGTGGTGATTCAGCACTGGGCGGCGATGACTTCGATCACCTTGTTGCCGATTGGATTGCGGAGCAAGCGGGCTTTGATGCACTGTCTGGTGACGATCGACGCCGTCTTCTCAATGCAGCAACTGCAGCGAAAGTAGCATTGAGCGCAGCAGGCAGCACTGACATTGACGTGCTTGGCTGGAACGGTTCGCTAACGCGTGAAGCGTTTGATGACCTGATTGGTGCGTTGGTGAAGAAAACGCTGCTGTCTTGTCGCCGTGCGATGAAAGATGCTGCCGTTTCAACTGAAGACGTGTTGGAAGTGGTGATGGTGGGTGGCTCAACCCGCGTGCCTTTGGTTCGTGAAAAGGTCGGTGAGTTCTTTGCTCGTAAACCACTAACAAGCATTGACCCCGATAAAGTTGTCGCGATTGGTGCGGCTACGCAAGCGGACATCTTGGTCGGTAACAAACCGGACGGCGAAATGCTGCTGCTGGATGTTATCCCATTGTCTCTGGGCATTGAAACCATGGGCGGTCTGGTTGAGAAGATCATTCCGCGCAATACCACGATTCCTGTCGCTCGCGCACAAGAATTCACCACGTTCAAAGATGGCCAAACGGGCATGAAAGTACACGTGGTTCAGGGCGAGCGAGAAATGGTAGATGACTGCCGTTCACTGGCAGACTTCACCCTGAAGGGCATTCCGCCGATGGCTGCGGGTGCTGCGCACATTCGTGTGACCTACCAAGTCGATGCGGATGGTTTGCTTTCCGTGACAGCTATGGAAAAGAGCACCGAAGTTCAGGCATCTATTCAGGTGAAACCGTCTTATGGTCTGAGCGATATGGAAATTGTCGACATGATCAAGTCGTCGTTTACCCATGCGCAAGAAGACAAAGATCTGCGCTACTTGGCTGAGCAACGCGTTGAAGCAGATCGAGTGATCGAAGGATTACTGGTAGCGATGCAAGCAGACGGTGAATTGCTGCTGTCTGATGAAGAACAAAAAGCCCTAGTGGAAGCGATTGAAGCATTGATTGCGCTTCGTAATGGGGATGATGCAGCTGCTATTGAGCAAGGTATTAAAGATACAGATAAAGCGAGTCAGGAATTTGCTTCTCGCCGTATGGATAAATCCATTCGCGAAGCACTGGCTGGCCATTCAATTGACGAGGTTTAAACATGCCAAAGATTGTTGTTCTGCCACACCAAGACTTGTGTCCTGAAGGCGCAGTACTGGAAGCGGAAACTGGCGATACAGTTTTGGACGTTGCACTGCGCAACGGTATTGCGATTGAGCACGCGTGTGAAAAATCATGTGCTTGTACCACGTGTCACGTGATCATTCGTGAGGGCTTTGACTCGATGGATGAGAGCGACGAGTTGGAAGATGACATGCTGGATAAAGCATGGGGATTAGAGCCAGAGTCTCGCTTGGGATGTCAGGCAAAAGTGGCAGACGAAGATCTGGTTGTTGAAATTCCGCGTTACACGCTGAACCACGCCGCTGAAAACCACTAAGTAACAAGATTGGGAGTAGGAGTAATGAGCCTTAAATGGATTGACTCACGCGATATCGCAATTGAGCTGGTAGATAAATTCCCGGAAATCGATCCGAAAACGGTGCGTTTTACTGACTTGCACCGTTGGGTGATGGAGCTGGAAGAGTTCTCTGATGACCCTAATCACTCCAATGAAAAGATCCTAGAGGCGATCATCCTGTGTTGGATGGACGAAATGGACTAAATTGCTTGTTTTAGTCAAGTAATACAGGCAAATTGGATTACATAGTCAAGCTCAGTAACGTGCTTGAGAAAAGAGCGGGCTAGATGCCCGCTTTGTTTTAGTTGTACGAAGTATTTTGAATTTACTATCTAAAATTCAAGACATTGCTACGGCTAAAACGTCATAATCACTAAGTAAGCTATAACAATAATCAGCCGAAAAGAATTTGACGTTCTGTGGGGCATCACAGAGCGTGTTGAAAAAGGAGTTCAGCATGACCGAGAAAATGCTAGTTACGCTATCACATGAGCCTGCCGCTGATGTTTGGGGCAGCAATGCCGTTGTATCGTTTGGTGTGCAAGGCGCAATTGTGCATGCAACGGGTGACGACAAGATCACCCCGGTTCAACAAGCTGCTCGTCGTTTAGATATGCAAGGCGTTCGTAAAGTTAAACTGGACGGTGAAAACTGGGATCTGGAAACCGCATGGGCGTTTTATCAAGGCCTACGTGGACCTAAACCTGTGTTTGATTTTGAAGCACCTGTTCTCGAAAATGCCGCTCAAAAAGCCCTGAAAGATCGCATTGTTGCCACTGATTGGGTTTGTGAAATCATCAATGAAACCGCCGAAGAAGTGGGTCCGCAACAGTTAGCGGTACGTGCAGGCGAATTCATCAAATCTCAAGCTCCTCATCCTGAGCATGTTTCTTACAAAATTGTTTCTGGTGCTGACTTGCTCGAACAAGGTTGGGTGGGTGTGCATACCGTGGGTCGTGGTTCTGCGCGTAAACCCGCTATGCTGCAACTGGACTACAACCCAACAGGCGATGAAAACGCTGAGGTATTTGCTTGCATTATCGGTAAAGGTATTACCTTCGATTCGGGCGGTTACAGCATCAAACAATCAAGCTTTATGGACTCCATGAAAGCGGATATGGGCGGTGCAGCAATGGCAACGGGTGGCTTAGGCTTGGCCATTGCCCAAGGTCTGAACAAGCGCGTAAAACTGATTCTGTGCTGCGCAGAAAACATGATCTCCAGTAACGCGTATAAGTTGGGTGACATCATCACCTATAAAAATGGCGTGACCGTTGAAGTTTTGAATTCAGACGCCGAAGGCCGACTGGTACTGGCAGATGGCCTATTGTATGCCAATGAGTTTTCGCCAGCCCTGACCATCGACTGTGCAACATTGACTGGCGCAGCCAAAATGGCGCTGGGTAATGACTACCACGCGCTGTTCAGTTTTGACCAAGCCTTGGCTCAACGTTGTTTGAATGCCGCGGATGCAGAGAATGAAGGCATGTGGCAATTGCCTTTGGCGGAATTCCACCGTCAGATGTTGCCATCAAACTTCGCTGATATGGCAAATGTGGGTTCTGGCCAGTATTCGCCAGGCGCAAGCACAGCCGCTGCATTCCTTTCCTACTTCGTTGATGATTACGAAAAAGGTTGGGTACATTTAGATTGTTCGGGTACTTACCGTAAAGCACCGAGTGATAAGTGGGCGGTAGGTGCGACGGGTATGGGTGTGAAGACACTTGCACGAGTTCTACTCGACGAATCTGCACTTTAAACTCACAATTTGTAAGCGAATTAACAACACGGTTAACGCTTTCGCAATATCAGTGTGGGGTCAGCGTGTCGTGTCTGTTAGGCTACCAGTGAGATAACAAACCGATAACAGGCACGAGACCTGTTACATTGAAAATAAAAAGGAATACGATATGACTATTGAGCGCACCTTTTCAATTGTGAAGCCCGACGCCGTTAAACGAAACCTAATTGGTGAGATTTACCATCGCATTGAGCAAGCGGGATTGCGTATTGTGGCTGCAAAAATGTTGCACTTGGACAAAGAGAAAGCCCAGGGGTTTTATGCAGAGCACGAAGGTAAACCGTTTTTCGATGATCTAGTGGCATTTATGACTTCAGGTCCGGTGATGGTACAAGTACTGGAAGGTGAAGATGCGATTGCTCGTTACCGTGAACTGATGGGGAAAACGAACCCAGAAGAGGCTGCATGTGGAACGATTCGCGCGGACTATGCAGTGAGTATGCGATTTAACTCGGTGCATGGTTCTGACAGTCCAGCATCAGCGGAGCGAGAAATTGCTTACTTTTTCGCCGACAGTGAAATCTGTCCGCGCGGTGAGTAATTCGTTCATTTAGTGAGTAAAAAAGGAGAGCATATGCTCTCCTTTTTGTTTTTAGGGTGTTTAAGGGCTATAAAACCCTTTAGGTAACAGGTGGAATCCCGATCACAAAGGCTGTACAATTTCGCGCCTTGATTTAAGGCGAACGGCCTAAACCAGTCGGAATACTGTATTCGATTGGTTGCTATTACTGATTTATTGTTCACGAGGCAATCTGATGACAACAGAAAAAATCAATCTGCTGGATTTCGATCGACAAGCGCTGCGTGCGTTTTTCGCTGAAGAACTTGGCGAAAAAGCATTCCGAGCGGATCAGATCATGAAGTGGATGTACCATTTTGGTGTTGATGATTTCGATCAGATGAACAACATCAACAAACAGCTTCGTGAAAAACTGAAAGCGAAATGTGAAATTCGTGCCCCAGAAGTGAGTGCGGCTCAGTATTCAAAAGACGGTACGATCAAATGGGCGATGCGTGTTGGTAACCAAGACGTTGAGACCGTTTACATTCCTGAAGAAGACCGCGCGACACTGTGTGTATCTTCGCAAGTTGGTTGTGCGTTGGAATGTAAATTCTGTTCTACGGCGCAACAAGGCTTCAACCGTAACCTGAAAGTCTCTGAAATCATTGGTCAGGTTTGGCGTGCCGCGAAAGAAATTGGTATTGAGAAAGAAACGGGCCGTCGACCTATTACCAACGTGGTAATGATGGGCATGGGCGAACCATTGCTGAACATGAAGAACCTGATCCCTGCGTTGAACTTGATGCTGGATGATTTGGCGTACGGTTTGTCTAAGCGTCGCGTTACCGTGTCTACGTCGGGTGTGGTTTCTGGCCTGGATCAGATGGCTGGAAAAATTGATGTGGCGTTGGCGATCTCTTTGCACGCGCCGAATGACGAATTACGCAGCCAAATCATGCCAATTAACGACCGCTACAACATTGAGACGTTTTTAGACTCAGTGCGTCGTTACATTGCATCTTCAAATGCGAACCGTGGTCGTGTGACGGTTGAGTATATTCTTCTCGATCATGTCAACGATGATATGGAGCATGCGCGCCAACTCGCAGAGCTGTTAAAAGACACGCCTGCGAAGATAAACCTTATTCCTTTTAACCCATATCCTGGGTCACCATATAAGAAGCCAAGTAATTCTCGTATCGACCGTTTCCAGAAAACGCTGATGCAATACGATTACACGGTCATTATTCGTAAGACTCGAGGTGATGACATCGACGCTGCATGCGGACAGCTTGTAGGTGATGTGATTGACCGTACAAAACGAACGCAAGGCAGACAGAATACTGAGGAACAAATCCCTGTAAAATCAGTCTGACCTTATAGGCTGAAAGGAATGGGAAATGGCAAGGACGCTGGTAAGTCTGTTATTGATGGGATTATTAGCTGGTTGCGTCACAGTAACAGATGAGAAAACGCAGACGAATTTTGATAATATTCAAGCTGCCGAATCGCGTATCTCACTTGGACTTGCATACCTAAAAGACGGCAATTGGCTTCGTGCACGAGAAAACCTTGAAATGGCGGTGCAGTTTGCACCCCGATACGACCGTGCATTGATCACTTTTGCTCACTACCTTCAAGAGGTAGGAGAGTATGAACAAGCTGAAAAACAGTACAAGGCTGCGCTGCGGTATTCGCCAAAAAATGGCGATGCGCATAACAACTACGGCGTTTTTCTCTGCAAGCAAAGTCGATTCGAAGAAGCCCAAGAGGCTTTCGAAGATGCCATTGCACAGCCAAACTATTACAAGTTGGCAGACAGCTATGAAAATGCGGCATTGTGTGCATTGAAAGCCGCGGATGCTCTGGCTGCTAAGCAATTGTTTCAAAAAGCAATAGACCATGAACCTAACCGCCCCGTCTCGTCATTGCGTCTTGCGCAGTTAGAAATAGACGACGGCGAGCTTGTGCAGGCGAAACTACGATTGTTCCATTTCCATAAGCGTTATGGGTATCAACCTCGTAGTTTACTTGCCATGGTCAAATTAGAAACATTGGCACTCCAGCCTACAGAGGCTGTACGATACGCAAATATACTAGAGAAAAAGTTTCCCGAATCTAACGAATACAGACAGTACTTAGCGAATGAATACTGAACTAAACGAAGAACAGCTTGACGGTGTTGAGACATCTCATCCTGGGATTGTATTGAAGCAAGCCAGAGAAAAAATGGGGCTGTCTGACCAAGATGTCGCAGATAGACTTAGACTTCGTGTTTCTGTCATTCAAGAATTAGAAGAAAATTGCTGCGACGGTCAGCAAATCGCGACGTTTACCCGTGGATATATCCGCTCCTATGCCAAATTGGTTGGCGTGGACGCCGACAGCCTGCTTGGTGGCTTTAAGCCATCTCCTGAAGTCGACGAGAATGCTCAGAAAATGCAGAGCTTTTCGGGTAAAACACGCCGTGAGAAGCATGACAGTCGTGTGATGGGGTTGACGTGGATTATCTTGGCTGCCGTTGTTGCTATTACGACCTTTTGGTGGTGGCAAAACCAGGAAAACGAAGATTTGTTGACCTTGCCAGATAGCAGTAACTTGCTAGTGACAGAAGCGACTGACGCTGAAAGTCCTGCGAATACAGTGATAGAAACCGAAGTCATTGAGCCACCAGTTACTGCTCCTGTTGTTGAAGCCGAAACAACCGCTGAAACGGCAAAACCTGCAGACGCAGAGCCTGCTGTGAATGAATCTGTTCCAGCGGCAGAGCCTGAAGTAGTTGTTGCCGATGCACCAACGCCGACTGTAGTCGTGAGCGAAACTCCGACAGCACCTACTGAAACGCCTACAGATTCTCCTGCACTCGTCCTGTCGTTTGATGGCGATTGTTGGGTTGATGTGCGTGATGCGAGTGGTAAACGTCTGCTTACAGGGATAAAATCAGCGGGTCAATCTGTTGAGCTGACAGGTAAAGCCCCATTCAAACTTGTTTTGGGTGCTCCATCAGCGGTTGAACTCGTCTATAACGGCGAAAAAGTTGATTTGAGTGGTTACCCATCAGGACGGGTAGCACGTTTGAGCCTACCGAAGTAAGTCAGAGTACACCTAATGCATACCGAATCTCCTATTATTCGTCGTCCCTCAACGCGTATCTATGTGGGCAACGTGCCTGTTGGTGGCGGCGCGCCGATTGCTGTGCAGTCTATGACCAACACGCGTACTACGGATGTTGAAGCAACCGTGGCGCAGATCAGAGCGTTGGAAAAAGTGGGAGCCGATATCGTTCGTGTTTCTGTTCCAACCATGGATGCAGCGGAAGCATTCAAGCTTATTCGCGAGCAAACCAACCTTCCTTTGGTAGCAGATATTCACTTTGATTACCGTATCGCACTGAAAGTGGCGGAATACGGTGTTGACTGTCTGCGTATCAACCCGGGCAACATTGGCAATGAGCAGCGTATTCGCTCGGTTGTTGATGCTGCGCGTGATAAAAATATTCCTATCCGTATTGGTGTGAATGGCGGCTCACTTGAGCGTGACATTCAGGAAAAATACGGTGAGCCAACACCGGCAGCATTGGTAGAGTCAGCCATGCGCCATGTGGATATCCTGGACCGTCTGAACTTTGATCAATTTAAAGTCAGTGTAAAAGCGTCGGATGTTTTCTTGGCGGTTGAGTCTTATCGCCAATTGGCAAAGCGCATTGATCAGCCACTTCACTTGGGTATCACCGAAGCCGGTGGTGCAAGAGCGGGTGCTGTGAAATCTGCTGTTGGTCTTGGTATGCTGCTGAGCGAAGGTATCGGTGATACGCTTCGAATTTCGTTGGCCGCAGATCCTGTTGAAGAAATCAAAGTGGGCTTTGATATTCTGAAATCTCTGCGTATTCGCTCGCGCGGCGTAAACTTTATAGCTTGTCCAACATGCTCTCGTCAGGAGTTTGATGTGATTGGCACCGTAAATGCGTTGGAGCAGCGTCTAGAAGACGTGGTATTGCCAATGGACGTTTCTATTATTGGCTGTGTGGTTAATGGCCCAGGCGAAGCAGAGGTATCTCATATTGGTGTCGCTGGTGGCAATAAACGCAGCGCATATTATGATGATGGCAAACGCCAAAAAGAACGTTTTGATAACGACAACCTGATCGATCAGCTGGAAGCGAAGATCCGGGCTAAAGCGGCAATGCTGGACGAAAACAACCGCATTGACGTCAATACTCAAGAGTAAGCGCAAGCCGCTTACTTAAAGCAAGAACAACAGATCGGTTACGAGAGTTAACGTGGCGAAAACTATTCAAGCAATTCGAGGCATGAACGATTGCCTCCCAACACAATCTCCACTGTGGCAAAAAGTGGAAGGTACCGTTAAAGACGTAGTCAGCGCATACGGCTATAGCGAAGTGCGTATGCCAATCGTTGAGATGACAAATCTATTCTGTCGCGCTATCGGTGAAGTGACCGATGTGGTAGAAAAAGAGATGTACACCTTCGAAGACCGCAATGGTGACAGCCTGAGTCTGCGTCCTGAGGGTACGGCTGGTTGTGTACGCGCCGGTATTGAAAACGGTCTGCTGTACAACCAAGAACAGCGCCTGTGGTACATGGGTCCAATGTTCCGCCACGAGCGTCCTCAGAAAGGTCGCTACCGTCAATTCCACCAATGTGGTGTGGAAGTGTTTGGTCTGAATGGTCCAGACGTTGACGCAGAACTGATCATGATGACTGCGCGTTTATGGAAACAATTAGGTATCAATGAGCACGTTCGTCTAGAACTGAACTCTATTGGTTCTTTGGAAGCGCGCGCAAACTACCGTGAAGCACTGGTAGCGTTCTTACAGCAACACGAAGACGTGTTGGATGAAGATTGCAAACGCCGTATGCATACCAATCCACTGCGTGTTCTGGACACCAAAGTACCAGAAATCCAAGCGGTATTGGTTGATGCGCCTAAGCTGTCGGAATACCTGGATGAAGAGTCAAAACAACATTTTGCAGGTCTTTGTGAACTGTTGGACGCAGCAGGTATCCAATACACGTTGAACGAAAAATTGGTACGCGGTCTGGATTACTACAACCGTACCGTGTTCGAATGGGTAACCGAAAGCCTAGGTTCTCAAGGCACAGTATGTGGCGGTGGCCGCTACGACGGTCTGGTTGAGCAACTGGGCGGCAAAGCAACGCCAGCTGTTGGTTTTGCAATGGGTCTAGAGCGTCTGGTTCTGCTGATGGAAACCCTTGAGCTGAACGCAACCCGTCCAGTGGTTGACGTTTACATGGTGACCATGGGTGAAGGTACGCTGGTTGCAGGTATGGCGCTTGCAGAGCGTCTGCGTGAGCAAGTACCGGGCCTGCGTGTGATGACGCACTTTGGTGGCGGTAACTTCAAGAAACAATTTAAACGTGCTGACAAAGTCGGCGCGGCAGTAGCACTGGTGCTGGGCGAAGATGAAGTCGCTAACGGCCTAGTGACTTACAAAGATTTAAAGGGTGGCGAACAGCTGACCATTTCTCAGGATGATGCAGCCGAAAAATTGGCTCAATTGGTTTAAGAGAGGACGAAACTTGGACGTCTACACCACAGAAGAACAACAAGTCGAAGATATTAAGAAGTGGTTTCGAGAGAACGGTAAAGCCGTTGTTCTCGGCGCAGTAATTGGTTTGGGCGGTCTTTACGGATGGCGCTATTACCAGGCTGAGCAGGAAAGCAGCCGTGAACAGGCATCAGAAGCATATACCCAAGTGGTAGCTGCACTGGCTGCCGGTGATGCGCAGGCGGAAGAAAAAGCACTGGCGTTTATTAAATCAAACGACAGTACTTATTCATCGTTACTTGAACTGCAACTGGCGAAGTCTTTTGTTGAAGCGGGCGATTTGCCAAAAGCATTGGAGCAACTCCGTGCTGTGCAGGCATCAAAAGACAACACGCTGAAAGCGATTGCGACAGTTCGTATTGCACGTATCGAAGCAGAGCAAGGCAAGTATGATGCTGCGCTTAAAGAGCTTGATACGGTTGCGGATGAGAGCTGGAAAGCGCAGGTTGAAGAACTTCGTGGTGACATTTTTCTGAGCAAAAATGATGTAGCAGAAGCGCGCTCAGCGTATGCAGCATCGTTGGCAGCGGCGACTAACCCTGTTGTTCAGATGAAATTAGACAATCTGTCTCAATAAGGTCGAGAGAGTTAAATGCGCAAGGGATGGAAACGTATTGGTGCAGTAGCCGTACTGGGATCATTGCTGATCGGTTGTGCGGGTGAGGAAGATTCCATCCAGATGGCTCCTGTACCTCAAGTCGTGAGTGAGTTTACGCCAACAAATGTTTGGAGTGCTCAGGTAGGTGATGGTGTTGGTGGCTATTTCAGTAATCTGACACCAGTTTATGCTTACGACAAAGTCTTTGCTGCCGATCGAGATGGCACCGTAAAAGCCATGGATGTTGAAACAGGCAAAACGCTTTGGGAAGTTAATCTCGAAGATGACAAGCCAGTTTTATTGTCAGGTGGTATTACAGCGTCTTACGGCAAGCTATACATTGGTACGGAAACAGGGCAGTTGATTGCGCTGAATGAAGATACTGGTGAAACCGCGTGGAAAGCGAACGTTAACGGCGAAGTACTTGCGAAACCATTAGCTGATGAAGGTGTGGTTGTCGTTAATACTGGCCGTGGCGAGTTGTCAGCGTATGATGCTGAAACCGGTGAGCAACGCTGGAAAAACGCCAGTGATGTGCCGAACTTGACGCTTCGCGGTGACAGTTCTCCGATTTCTGTGTCTGGTGGCGTGTTCTGGGGAATGGCAAATGGCCGATTGGGCGCAGCTTTCCTTGAGAACGGTAACATCATTTGGCAACAGCCGATTGCGAGCCCGAAAGGCGCAACTGAAATCGACCGTCTGGTAGATGTTGATGCGTCACCTGTAATTTCAGGTTCTCTGTTGTACGCGGTTGGTTATAATGGCCAGCTTGTTGCGATAGACCTGCGTTCTGGTCGTCCTGCGTGGAAACGCGCATATAGTTCATCGACTGACTTTTTGGTTGCGGGCAGCTATCTGTTCCTCATCACTGACAAAGACCATGTTGTGGCGGTCGACTCTCGAAGCGGCACAGAACTATGGCAGAATCGCGATCTTGAATACCGTCAGTTGACGGCACCTGTTGCGATTAATGGTTATGTGGTTGTGGGTGATGCAGAAGGTTACTTGCACTGGTTAGACCCAGCCACGGGTGATTTTGTCGCCCAACAACAAATTGATAGTAGTGGTATTGCTGTTGCGCCTGTAAAAGTGGATGACGGATATATTGTCATCGCGCGTGACGGAACTATTACGAAAAAACAAACGCTATAATATCAAGCGTTTATATATTGTCCGGCTCCTGATCTTCACGGATCAGGAGCCGCTGTTATTCATAAACAAGAGATTTTAAGAGGTCAGTATGATTCCTGTAGTAGCCCTTGTCGGGCGTCCGAATGTGGGGAAGTCGACACTCTTTAACCGGCTGACAAGGACGCGCGATGCGCTCGTGGCCGATTTTCCGGGTTTGACCAGGGATCGTAAATACGGAAAAGCAATGCTGGGTGAGCACGAGTTTATCGTGGTGGACACCGGCGGTATCGATGGTACCGAAGAAGGCGTTGAGACCAAAATGGCGGAGCAGTCACTGACTGCGATTGAAGAAGCCGATGTTGTTCTGTTCATGGTAGATGGACGTGCAGGTCTGACTGTTGCTGATGAAGCAATTGCAAAGCACCTTCGCACCCGTGAAAAGAAAACCTTCCTTGTTGTTAACAAGGTCGATGGTATTGATGCAGATGCTGCGAGTGCTGAGTTCTGGCAATTGGGCATGGGCGAGATGTACCAAATCGCAGCGGCACATGGCCGTGGCGTACTGTCTCTGATTGACCGTGCATTGAAGCCATTTGCCGAAGAGTTGTCTGAGCAAGAAGAAGGCGATGAAGCCCTTGCGGGTCTGGTTGATCTGACCGATGAGCAAGATGTAGACGGTGAAGACAAAGATTTGACAGAAGAAGATGCTGAATCAGCGTTGGAGCGTTTGCGTAACCTTCCAATTAAATTCGGTATCATTGGTCGTCCAAACGTTGGTAAGTCGACACTGACTAACCGTATTTTGGGTGAAGATCGTGTTGTTGTATACGATATGCCAGGTACTACACGTGACTCTATCTACATTCCAATGGAACGTGATGGACGTGAGTACGTGATTATCGATACAGCGGGTGTACGTCGTCGTAAGCGTGTAAACGAGAAAGTCGAGAAGTTCTCGGTTATCCAAACGTTGAAAGCGATTGAAGACTCAAACGTTGTTTTGTTGGTCATTGATGCACGCGAAAACATCTCCGATCAGGATCTGAGCCTGTTAGGTTTTGCATTGAATGCGGGTCGTTCTATCGTGATTGCGGTGAACAAGTGGGATGGTTTGGACTCTGACGTGAAAGAACGTGTGAAATCAGAGCTGGACCGCCGTCTGGGCTTCGTTGATTTTGCTCGTATCCACTTTATCTCAGCACTTCATGGTACCGGTGTTGGTCACCTGTTCGAGTCTATTCAAGAAGCGTACGAGTCAGCAACTAAGCGTATTAGTACGTCGATGCTAACCCGCATCATGACCATGGCGCAGGATGATCACCAGCCGCCAATGATCCGTGGTCGTCGCGTGAAGCTCAAATATGCCCACGCGGGTGGTTACAACCCACCAATTTTCGTGATTCACGGAAACTTGGTGAAAGAGTTGCCAGATTCGTACAAACGTTATCTGATGAACTACTACCGTAAATCACTGAAAATCATGGGTACGCCAATCCGTATTCAGTTCCAGAACAGTGAGAACCCGTTTGAGGGTAAGAAAGAGAATTTGACCATTTCTCAGGCGCGTCAACGTAAACGCCTGATGGATATGGTGAAAACGCGTAAGAAGTAGTACTGAAAGCCCAAAAGCCGACCATATGGT
>NZ_JAJUBB010000030.1 GCF_028683135.1 Enterovibrio qingdaonensis | reverse complement strand
CTTAATTAAGCGGCTTTTTTAGTTTGAGGCTGAGGCAGCACTTATCGCGTAAAAATCACTTCTGCTTTGCGCTCTTCTGGCTTATCCATACCCGTCTGCCAGAACCAGTAGGTAATGTTACCCGGACAGTTCAGGCTCACCACTTTGTGATTGCCATGGCGGTCAATCGCATGGATGGTTACGCCTTCGGTATACCCGTCCTTGAGGTAATCTAGGTCTTTGATCGCTTCATATACTGCTTCATCCAAGCTCATGCCCATTTTCATGTAAAGCACAACAGCATGGGCAGTCGAGCAGCGAATGCTCATCTCGCCAGTATGTGTACACGCACACGCACCGTAACGGCTATCTGCGTACGAACCCGCACCGATAATTGGGCTGTCACCTAAACGGCCTGGGTATTTCCACGCCCAACCAGACGTAGAAGTGGCCGCACTGATTTTGTCGGTGCTGTCGCTACACAGGAAAACAGTTGTATCACGCACACGCTCAGGGTCGGTAGCATTGTTAGAAAGCGGAGCCAACGGCACGTTAGGGAACGCCGCCTGTTGTTCAGGTGTCATAGACGCTTCTAGCTTTTCCCACCAAACTTGCTTGGAGTCTTCAATCAGGTTTTCCCCTGCCACTTCTCCAATTTCGTTTGCAAAAATCGCTGCACCCTCACCGACCAGAATTTCATGGTTCAGATCAGTCATTACCTTGTAGGCAACTTCTACTGGGTGCATGTAACCTTTCAGTGCACCAACGGCACCAGTACGCAAGCTGTCACCGTCCATGACCGACGCATCCAGCTCCATTTCACCCAGTACGTTTGGCCAACCACCATACCCCACGGTACGTACTCGTGGGTCGAGTTCGACCAGTTTAATTCCTTCCACCAAAGAGCGAAGCCCTTCTTCCCCCGCTTGAAGGCGACGAGCAGATTCTTCAATACCTGGGTAGGCTTCTGAGTTGGCGAGCAAAATCATGGTATTTCCTTATTTCTCTTAATTCGTTTTATTAGCAATGTGTTGGCAAAGTGAAGTCAGCAAGAATGTGCCGTAACCGGATGCTGCTTTTGGATAAATTTTGCGGTGTGTCATGCCAAGTGACATCGCCGCTGAATCGATGTGGATCCACTTCTGTTCTGGTGAGACAAAGTGATTGAGGAAGGTTGCGGCAACACTTGCGCTGCCATCGCCGTCTTCCGCACCGTGACGCACTTCAGCAAAGTCACTCTTCAGTGATGCTTCGTACAAATCAGTAGCAATAGGCATTTCCCACAGCAGCTCTGAGCAGCTGTTACCGGCAGCTTTCGCCAAGGTTTTGAGTTCATCGCTGTTGCCCATCAAGGAGGCAAATGCTTTTCCGAGCGAAACGCCCGTCGCGCCCGTCAGTGTCGCAATATCAATCAAGTAATCAGGTTGATAGGTTTGCTGCGCGTAGTGAAGCACGTCGGCAAGCACCATACGGCCTTCAGCATCGGTCGAAATAATCTCGACACTCTTACCAGACAACATGGTCACCACGTCGCCTGGTTTTATCGCGCAACCTGATGGCATGTTTTCTACCAAGCCACATAAACCGATAACACGCACTGGCAATTGAAGTTGGGCAATCGCATTCAATGCGCCAACCACGGCTGCCGCACCGCCCATGTCCACTTTCATGGTGCTCATGCGATGCTGACCTTTAATACTGATGCCGCCAGTATCAAACGTGACGCCTTTGCCAACCAAAGCAATCGTGGTTTGCGCGCCTTCTGGGTGGTAGTCAAGGCAGAGCATACGACCATCACGGTCACTGCCTTGCGAAATCCCTACCAAACCGCCGAAGCCCTGCTCACGCATTTCTGACTCGGTCAGAAATGAAAGCGCGGTGCCTTCCATTGGCAGTTCTTCAACCGCGCTAACAAATGATTCCGGGTAAATCACGTTGCCCGGTTTGTTTACCAACTCACGAGCAATCAGCTGGCTTTGTGCCAATACCTGACCTTCAAAGAATGCGGCTGACAGTGCCTCGTCATCAGATTTGAACTCAAACGCATTGATGTTCGGCTCAAGATGGAAGCTGTCTCGATGCTTGTAGTCGTAAGACGATAACGCCATCCCCAAAGACAGCCACTTTACCCACACTGTAGGCGCATGCTGTGCATACACATCGTCTTCAATATGGACTTCTAAGGTTTGCGCACGCTTAAACGTTGAAGCCAGTAGAAAGCCAATATCTTGAAGGTCTGCGACCGTAAATACAGCTTTTTTGATTTCGCTGTTGAACCCGTCAACATCTTGATTTAAATCCAGTGATTTACTGTCACCCTTGACCAGATTAAGGGTTCTTGTTGCATGACACTCTGTGTCCTTTACGCGGATAAACGCGAGTTGAAACATCTTGATTTCCTCACTTGTTATCATTCAAAGAGATAACAACGTACAAAGTGGTTTTCTGATAATTGGGTCACGGGTGGCAGGGCTTCCTGACACTTTTGGGTCGCATGCAGACAGCGGCCTGCAAACGGACAACCGACACTTTCAGGCGTCCAGAGCGGGATCTCTCCACGGTTGCCTTTCAATTTCTCGTGAATGGATTTATTTGGATCAGGCACGGCCGACACCAACAATTGGGTATACGGGTGCTGTGGGTCATGGATGATCTGTTCCACATCGCCCCACTCAACCATATGACCGACATACATGACGGCAAGGTCTTCCGCGATATAGCGGGCGGTGGCAATGTCATGCGTGATGTAAAGCAGGGCCATTTCACGCTCAAACTTCATCTCTTCCATCAGGTTCAATACACCTGCACGGATTGAGACGTCGAGCATAGAGGTCGGTTCATCTGCCAGTACCACTTCTGCGCCCACTGCAATGTTTCTTGCTAAGTTCACGCGCTGGCGTTGGCCGCCAGACAGTTGATGTGGATACTTCGCTGCCGTTTCTTTCGGCGGTGTTAGCCCTACTTGAAGAAGAAGGTCATACACCATCTCTTCCAGAACTTTCTTATCACGACCATCCACTTTGTTGTGGATCAGTAGTGGACGTGCGATATGGTGGAAAATCGTATGCGTTGGATTCAAAGAGCCAAACGGGTCTTGCCACACCATTTGCACGCCTTGGCGGTATAACATCAGATCATCGCGCTGGGTGATGGTCTGAATATCACGGCCGAAGTACTCGATGCTACCGCCCGACGGCGGGTACATTTTGGCGATCATTTTGGCCGTCGTGGACTTGCCAGACCCCGACTCGCCTACCACCGCTAAACCGCGCCCTTTATACATTTTGAAAGACACGTCATTAATTGCACGCATCTTGGATTTCTGTAACGAGTTACTGTTAACCGAGAAATCTTTGATGAGGTTTTTACCCTCAATAATGAGTTTTCCTGTTGGCTTGCTCATCTCTCTCCCCTCAAGCCTTTACGTTCTGCGCAGTGAACAAATGGCAGTTAGACAAACGGCCCGGTTCAATCATCTGAAGCGATGTCCGTTCGGTGTAACAGCTTGGCTGTGTCTTCCCGCAACGCGCCTGAAAACGACACCCTTTTGGAATATCGAACAAGTTCAATGGGCTTCCCGGAATCCCTTTTAGCTTGGTTTTTGGCCCCGTTAAAGGCGGGAAAGAACTGCCCAATCCTTCGGTGTAAGGGTGGAACGGCGTTGTTAGGATTTGCTTTGACGGTGCCACTTCAATCAGCTCACCGGCATACATAATCCCAATGCGGTCGGAAAACTCGACCATCAATGACAGATCGTGGGTAATAAACAGAATAGAAAAACCAAACTCTTCTTTCAGCGCATAGATCTTTTGCAAAATCTCACGCTGAACCACCACATCCAGTGCGGTCGTTGGTTCATCCATGATGATCATCTTTGGATTCAATGCGAGGGCGATGGCAATCACCAGACGCTGACGCATGCCGCCAGAGAACTGGTGCGGATAATCACTCAATCGGCTTGGGTGAATATCCACGATTTCCAACAAGCCTTCTGCGCGGCGTTTCGCCTGATCGCGAGTGAAGTTGGTGTGACGCATGATGACATCGCAGAACTGCTCTTCCATCGTCAACACCGGGTTCAGTGCATTCATCGCACTCTGGAACACCATAGAGACTTCTTTCCAACGAAAGCGCGACATGGCTTCATCAGACTTTTTCAGCAGATCGCCATGGCCATCAAAGAAGACCTCTCCATGGGAGATATAAGCAGGCGGCTTGTGAAGACGCATCAGTGAAAACGCAACGGTGGATTTACCACAGCCCGACTCACCGGCCAGGCCAAACACTTCGCCTTTGCCGATATCAAAACTCACGTCATTTACCGCGCGGATATCGCCGGCATCGGTAATGTAATCAACACACAAGTTGCGAATTGAAATTTGCGGTTCTGTCATGATTGCTGTCCTTTTTCAAACACAGGACGTTCCGTTTTATCTGACGATTTATCCCATTTGTTACGCATTTTCCAAAGGCGCAGGCCCTTGTGTGAACGCAGTTGCGGGTTCGCGATTTCATCCACGGCAAAGTTAAGCAGTGACAGACCTACAGCAATCATGGTCAACGCAAAACAAGGGGCCAGAATTTCCCACCACGCGCCGATCAGCATCGATGAAGAGGTTTGTACGTTGTAGAGCATGACGCCCCAACTGATGGCGTTAGGATCGCCCAAACCAAGGAAAGACAAGCTAGCTTCAGTCATGATGGCAAGGAGAACACAGCCAATGAAGCTGGCACCTAGAATCGACATCAGGTTTGGTAAAATCTCGATAGCAATGATGCGCCAGGTTTTTTCACCCAACACTTCCGCAGCACGAACAAACTCCTTCTCACGCACCGATAAGGTTTGTGCACGCACCACCCTTGCGCCCCAAGCCCAGGAGGTAATGGCAATCACCACGGCGATGGTCGCAGGCCCTGCCTGACCGATAAACGCTGCGATGATAAAGAGCAAGGGCAATTGAGGAACCACCAGCATGATGTTCATCGCTGCCGACAAGTAATCATCGATTTTGCCGCCGAAGTAACCGGCGGTAACGCCGATCGCTGTCGCGAGAAAACACACCAACACACCCGCACCCAGGCCGACAGCCAGCGATGTTCTTGCGCCATAAACCAGCTGTGACCAGACATCGCGTCCCATACGTGACGTACCGAGCACATGATCCGCGCCTTCAGACATCATCAAACGACGAGGGTTGGTCGCCAGATTCTTTGCAATCCAGCCATCAGGGTTATCCATTGCCGCTTTCACCACAAAGGCCGGGTATTCATGTGGGTTACCCGTTCCCACATCCGGGGCATGTTTCGTAATCACAGGCGCAAAGATTGCGGCCAGTGCGAACATGGCAAGAATGATTAAGCCCACTAGGGATTTCTTATTCCCAATAAGCAGTTTCATAAGGCCTTTCATGATTATTTACCTCCCTTGCGCAAGCGAGGGTCGAGATACACGATCATCAGATCTGCGAGGAAATTGAAGAACAACATAAACATGGTCATTAACAGCAACTGCCCTTGCAGCACTTGGTAGTCACGAGCGTGGATCGCGTTAAGTAACACGGTGCCCAAGCCGGGGTAGTTGAAAATCATTTCAACAATAAGTTGGCCACTGATCGCCGAACCCAATGCCATAGACAGAGCTGTCACGCTTGGCAGCATGGAGTTACGGGCGGCGTAATTGAATACAACACGGTTTTCACTCAAGCCCTTGGCTTTCGCCATGGTGATAAAGTCTTCATTGAGCAAGTTAATCATGTTGTTACGCATGCTGATGAGGAAGCCACCAATCTGTCCGATCGTGGCACAGAACAGCGGCAGAACGGCGTGGTAGGCAACGTCTTTATAGAACGCCCAACTACCCCAATCCGGCTGGGTACCTACGGTGTAAGCATTGCCCGATGGGAACCATTCAAGGCCAATCGCGAAGGTGTAGAGCACCAGCATAGCGACTACCACCGAAGGGACGGATTGCACCACCAGCATGCTGGGTGAAATAAACGAATCGTAATGGCTACCGCGACGCCAAGCGGCAAAAATGCCAAGCACCGAACCGATACAAAACGCCAAAATGATTGCTGAACCTGTTAAAAATAAAGACCAGCCGACTGCACTTCCCAGTAGCTCGTTAACCGTGATCGGGTAGTACTTAATTGATAAGCCCCAGTTTCCGGTGAAAATATTGCCAAGGTAAGAAAAGTATTGCTCGTATAAAGGACCATCCACAAAGCCCAACAGCTTTTTCATGGACTCGATACGCTCTGGTGTCACTTCTGCGGTTGCATTCGCAAACATCATGGTGACGGGATCACCCGGCATCGCACGGGGCAAAATAAAATTCAGCGTGGCGGCAAACAACAATGCCATTAAATAAAATGAAAGCCGTCGAAGAAAAAAGGCCATACCTTATCCTCAGATACAGTTAACCCGGCGCATATAAAAACAGGCATGCCCATTTCTATTACGCTTAGCGGTATGAATTAACGAGAAAATAGGAAGCACATGCGAACATATGCTTCCTAAACAACATTAGGCTTTAGGTTTTAAGTCCAGAACATGCAATAAACGCTCTGGTACACCCGCCCAAGACATTGGGCGGCCTTTTGGATTTTCTTCATTCCACCAGCCAGTAAAGCGGCTTTCATTGAACTGATACACATCCACGCCAGACATTACAGGAACGGTGACTTGGTTCTCTGCGATGATCTTTTGAATCTTATGGGCGATTTGCATCTGCTCTTCTTGCTTGTCCGTTTTGTAGAAGCTGTCCAGCAAGGTATCTAGCTCATCATTTTGGAAGAAATGCATCGCATAGCGAGGGGCGTTTTGTCCTTCCTGATAGCGAGAGTGGAACGCACGGTTCCAGTAGCGGTGAGGGTCTGCACCAATAACATAGTTGGTGTACGCCACATCGTAGGTACCAGAAAGCATCGCTTGGTTGTACACCGCAAAGTCAGCAGTGCGCGCTTTCGCTTTAATGCCCACTTTTTGTAGCTGTTCGACACCTAATTGAACTGCATTGTTAAAGTCTGTCCAACCAGTAGGTGATTGCAGTTCTAGCTCAATTTGTTTGCCAGTCGGCGTTTCCACAAACCCGTCACCGTCGATGTCGACAAAGCCCGCTTCTTTAAGCTGCGCTTTGGCATTGTCTACGCTGAAGGTGTTGTAACCCTTGTATTGGTTGTAGGTGTCTTTGTTCGCCCAGAAATCAAACACTTTGCCAAGGCCAGACGCATAGTCATTCACTACGCCGTTACCATAGAAAGCGATATTGATGATTTTTTGGCGGTCAATCGACATTGAGAACGCGCGGCGGAAATCGATATTGTTGATCGCTTCATTGTTGCCAGGATGCGGCGAATTGAAGTTCAACATGAAAGATTGTGGGCCAGCCGCTGGATACCAGTATTTGTGGTGCGGGCTTCTCGCTGAATAAATCATGTCGATATCAGGAATAAAGGCACCTGACCAATCCAGCTCAGACTTAATGATCTTGCTCAGCAGTTGATCATTGTTCGCGATTTGAGGAACTCGCAAACAGTCGACATCCAGGTTGTCATTGTCCCAGTAATGCGGGTTACGACACTGAATGTAGAGTTGAGGGGTAAAGGTATCAATTTCGGTAAACGGCCCCGAGCCCACTGGGTTTTCGTTGGTGAAAAGCTCAGGCTCTTCAATTGTTTCCCAAATGTGTTTAGGCACGATTGGAATGGTCGAAATCTCGTAAGGGACATTGGTGTTCACTTCTGTCAGATCAAAGATAACCTTGTTGCCATCTTGTCGTACTGACTTCACCCAGGTGTCCATGCCCTTTGGATCTAGCTCAGGCTTTTCTTTGATTAGCGCAAACGAATAGACAACGTCTTCCGCCGTAAGCGGCTTACCGTCAGACCACTTGACGTCTTCTCGCATTTCGAAGGTTACCTGCATCAGATCTTCTGACAGGTAGTAATCCTTCGCCAAACGCATAACTGGTTTGTTCCCGTGCATCTGGTTGAAAATCACCAAAGGCTCGTAGATGAAGTCCGTCGTCGTACGCAAGGTGGTAGACAGGAAAGGGTTGAAGTTTCTGATCATGGTTGGATAAAAATCCGAAACGATGGTCAGCTCGTGTCTCTCTGCAGCAATAGCGGTTGGCGCGGTTAACGCAGCCAGCACAATGGCGGCAAGTTTCGTTTTGCTAAGCATTGGGTGTCCTTACTTCAAATTACGTTATGGCTAAATCCCTGCACACGGCATCGTTGGTTGAGGCTGACTGATACTGCCTTTGTCTAACGTGATTAATTGACTGATCACGCTATTCAAGGTGTACGAAGCCGGATTATTGGCGATAAACATCGCCAATAACCTTCTCTTTCCAGACGTTTTAGTGTGTTGGGGTATAGCTTTGCGCTAAGTGATAAATCGACAGTTTTGAACTTATTTCTTCTGCCGATGCTGTACCTGTGTAAGTTAATGTCACAGGGCGGCACGGCATCAGCGTAAAGCTCGAATCGTTAAAACGTCCTTCCCCTTCAAACTCAGGGTGAACAAAGAACGCGGGCTTATCGGTGGTTAAGGTCACGGTGATCGCGCCATCTTGTTCAACGACATTGGCGTCTACCTTGGCATTTGGCAGCGGTAAACGCTTATACACATCATCAAACCAGGTGTTTGAAATCGTCTGCCCATCGCAGACCATATCAACGAAGAAGAAGCCTTCGTGCTTACGCTCTACAATCACATTTCGATCGCATTGCCACAGCACTTGGTTACCGTCTTCTTCGAGCATTGCTTCAACAGGCCAGGTATCAATCACTTCACCTTGCCAGTCATACCAGGTGACCTGCCCTTTCGCTTCCACCTGACGGTGTTCATCATTGATGACATTGAGCTTCAGGGTTTCACCATCATCAATAAAGACGGCGAGTTGTGGCGCAAAGAAACGTTTCGCGTGGTAATGAAGTTGCTTCCAGCGCCCCGTGTACTCAATGCTCGACCAAGAACTCACTGGCCAACAGTCATTCAATTGCCAGTAAAGAATGCCGCGGCAAACGGGTTTATTCGCACGCCAGTATTCACTTGCGGTTTTAATTGCCAAAGCCTGCTGTACCTGACTGAGATAAAGCATCTGTGCAAAATCGACAGGGAAGCGGAAGTAGCGCGTAAACATTTCAGTGATGATGCTGTTGCCGCGACCGTTCTTCTGATGCTGTTCAAAAGTGGGTGACGTTACGTTCCAATCTTCTTTCGCCGCAAAGGTTTTTACGGTTGGTAGCGAAGGCCAAGACTGGTAACCAAACTCACTGCAAAAACGCGGTTTGATGCTTTGGTAAGCATCAAACGATTTACCGGAATGCCACACATCCCAAAAGTGCATGTCGCCTTTATTGTCGTCGTGCCATGCGTCACCAAAGTCCAGCTCACCATTGCACGGGGAGCTCGCCCAGAAGCGACGGCTTGGATCTTCTGTTTCAACAACTTCTTGCAGAACACGGTTCAGGCGGTCGTAGTTCACCACGTATTTTTCGCGATTACTCTTAGACTCTGGGTACCAACCAATGGCACCGATAACCTCATTGTCGCCACACCACAGAGCCAAAGATGGGTGATCGCTCAGGCGACGCACCTGCTCTGTGATCTCTTGACGAACATCGTTTAAGAAATCAGGTGTTGACGGGTACAGCGCACACGAGAACATCAAGTCTTGCCATACCAACAGACCGAGCTCATCACACAAACGGTAGAACACATCTCGCTCGTACATGCCACCGCCCCACACACGAATCATGTTCATGTTGGCAGCTTTCGCATCTTCTAACAGACGACGGTACTGCTCAGGGGTTTGTTTACCTGGCATGGCATCTAGCGGGATCCAGTTTGCGCCTTTCGCCATGACGGCTTTGCCATTGACCACAAAGGTCATGGCTGCGCCAGCGTCGTCTTCTGACGTATCGACAGTCAGCTCACGAAGCCCCAGTTGCTTCTCTACCAATTGCCCATCTAGCGACACGCTCAATTGGTAAAGCGGTTGTTCGCCATAACCTGCTGGCCACCAGCGTTGCGGATTTTGTACGGTGAAGCGCATTTCCGTTTTGCCACCTGCAAGTTCTGCGGTAATAGATTGGCGTTCGCCCGCTGGCGAGATCAATTCACACTCTGCCACTTGCGCTTCTGAGCCTTCCAATACATCAGCGGTGATTGAGGCAATCACAGTACACTGACCGTCTTGCTGCCACTCCTGACGAGTGCGAACATCATTCAAGCGGGCTTGCGAAATTGGCTGAATACGGATGCTGTCATAAATACCGCTAACCAGCAGGCAAATGCCCCAATCCCAACCTGCATGACACTGGGTTTTACGCAGTGTGTTCATGTGAGGCACTTGGTTGTTGCCCACCGCCCATGGCACAGGGAACGGTAAGCGTTCAGCGCGGGCTTTGGCTTCGATATCGGCGCGATTTAACGTTACACAAATGTAGTTTTCGCCCTCACGTAGCAACGGACGAATGTCGCGACGGTAATGGCGGAACATATTGCTGCAATGCAGTGCCGTTACGCCGTTTACCTCAATCTGCGCCATGGTATCTACCATGCTCAGGATCAGGTCGACTTGCTGTGCTTCAAGTACGTTTGCGTCGATGTTAAACGTACGGGTCATTTGCCAGTCGTGTTCGCCGACCCATTGCACTTGGGTTTCGTTACAGCCAAGGTATGGATCAGGAATGATCTCTGCGGCTAACAGTGCAGAGTGAACATCGCCTGGTAATGTAATTGGTGCGGTAACGTCTGGATTAGTTAGCGATGATAGTTGCCATACGCCATCAAGATTGAATTGACTCATGATTAGGCCTCCACAGCGTCCAGTGCTTCCGATGGATTCACAACCAAACGCTTCACCGTGCTTTGGATAACCTTCTTACCTTCAAAACGCGCTGTGCCATTTAGTTCAATGTCGGTTGTCAGGATCACGGCATCTGCACGAGCAACATCGTCGGCGGAGATTTCGTTCTCTGCACCCAAGGCTCCTTGGGTTTCCACTTTGATGGTCCAGCCTCGAGCAATTGCTGCTTGTTCGAGAGATTCCGCCGCCATATAAGTGTGGGCAACGCCAGAAGGGCAAGCGGTAATGGCAACTATGTTCATGTTTAACTCCAGCACGTCTTTTTATTTCCCGTTAATGAGCACGTCATTGGCCCATCGGGTTTTTGATGGCGAAATCATCGCATAGCTGAAAAAAGGGTCGAGCGGGATTTACTGGATAATTTTACTCCCTGTTACAAAAGCGAAGACTGATCATGTTTCATCACAGGGAAAAGCCAAGTGAGAAAAAGCGGGCGAAAAAAAAGCACTCCAAAGAGTGCTTTTATCTGTTGCTTAGGCGGTTTAAGCCATCGCAGAAAGGGCATCCATTGACGGAGCAAAAAAGTACGCACCTGTCACAGGTTGGGTGAAGCGTAACATCATGTCCGTTTTGCCATCACGTTCCCCAAACATGCTTTCAAGCATCGTACGGTGCACATGCTGTGTATGGCAGTATGCAATAAACAACAGGCCGTGATCGCCAGATACAGAGCCATAAGGTAGGCTGTGGCGAACCATCTTGAGGCCTTTGCCGTTTTCTTTGATATCAACACGGCCAACGTGTGAGGTGGCAGGCACGTCTTCCAGCTCAATAGAATCAGGCTTTGTGCGCCCGATGATTTTTTCTTGTTGCTTGAGCGACAAAGGCTCCCACGCGTCCAAACGGTGAATATAGCGCTGAAGCATCACCATACTGCCACCTGCACATTCACCATCGGCAATGATTGCCACATCGCGACGTGCCTCTTCACCTTCTGGGTTTTCCGTGCCGTCAATGAACCCCGTCATGTCGCGAGAATCCAAGTAGCGGTAACCGTAGGTTTCATCAACAATGGACACGTCTGACGCGATATCAGAGACAAACTTACGCAACAAAAAGAAGTTAAGATCGTGGCGCGTTGAATGTACGTGAACAAGAAAATCGCAATCAGTAACAGGGGCTTGAGTATCGCCCTCTCCCAACAGACGGAACGACTGGAAGTCTTCTGGTGTTGCTATACCATTTTCCTTGCAAAATGCCGGCGTAAACGACACGGCCGCTTTCATTTCCGCGCCCGGTTGGGTGGCATTTATGTCGTCAACAAGCTGGTGCAACGCACCACAACGTGATTTTACTGCGGCTGCAGACCCGGTTACTTTAAACAACACGTAAAGCGCAAATGGCCCGGCGTCGGCCACAATGGCTGGCTGAGAAATTGCCATGGTATCCTCCAGATAAATACTGCTTTATCAGCTTCTTATGTCTGATAGTTAATTTTCATACCCAAATAACCTGACGATACAACGTTCGCGTTATGGGTATTTTTTGGAGAGCCGTATGGCAATAAATGACGTGTTCTTTCCGCAGAGAAGGGGAAGAGTGAAAAGTCATCGGCGACGCGGCATCTCCAAAGATGAGGAAAGCATAATGCCACGATTGTGCCGATACTTTGTTTAAGATCGTTAAAGAATTGATTAAACGGACGTAATTTCCACTTCTAGTGAAGCAAATTCATCCAAGTGTTCGTTGCTGGCGTTGATAGACGCTGGGCAGTTCAAACCAGCACTGACAACAGGCGACATAATGGTGCGCCATGCGCCATCGTCACATTGCTCTTGCACGACCAGAGAAATCTTAACTTCATCCGCAGTCACTTCGAGTAATTCAGCCTTACCGATCAGTGATCCGCTCATGGTGCCATTGTCGAACAACACCGTTTCCTCACCCGGCACCAGTGAAACCGAGCTTTGCGCACTATGATGTTTACCCGCGCGATCCAATTTAAAATTGACGTCAACTTGCCAGTCAGCCATCGCCAAAGGGCTTAGCATGGCACTAAATAGCACCAGTCCTTTTTTCCACTCATTCTTCATTTTTCTTCTCGTGTAATAGGAGCTTCAAATAAAAACTGAATACGGCGGCTTCTGAAAAGGTATGACACCAACCAAATCGCAATCAGTAACGTTAATGCACCACTCCAGTGAAACGCCCACTGCTGTGCAATCAAGTGCTTGATTTGCAGTATCAAGTCACAGACAAACGCCCCAACGAGAATGCCCTTGCCTTTACGCCAGATTTTCTCAAGAAACGGGGGATAGCGATGAATATTGCCCGCCATTAGCATCAACGCTACAGCAGGAAAGCCAATACCCAAACCAATGTAAAGCGCGTCATGGTGCGGATAAAACAGCGAAAGCAACGTTTGTCCTTGCTCTCTGCTGACGCCAGCAATGACGAACACCACCCATGATTTCGCCAAGTAAATGCAACTGAGCCAAAACATCAAATTCGGTTTTGCGTTGCCATGTTTATCGTAATAGTCAGGGGATTGGTAAAGCGTTTTCATATCACTATCTGTTTGCCGGTTGCTCATTAATAAAACAATGTTCACAACCTGAAGTTACTGTCTCAATATTTATGGGGACGGCAAAGCACCAACTCAAATTTTTGCGGGTTGGCGCAGCCTGTTTCAAGAAAAGTTCCTATTCAGATCACACTATCCCAACGTCACTGCGGTGCCACTGACACTCACCATTAACATTCCGCCATTGGGACCAACAACTTCGTAGTCTAAATCTATGCCGACGACAGCATTTCCGCCCGCTTCACGCGCACGCTCTTTGAGTTCAGCGAATGCAATTTCTCGTGCTTTAGCCAGCTCTTGTTCATAGGCAGCTGAGCGCCCACCGACGATGTCACGAATACTCGCAAAGATATCTTTAAACAAGTTGGCACCCAATATCGCTTCTCCCACGACGACGCCATGGTAGTCTTTGATTTCTCGCCCTTGCACAGTTGGTGTGGTGGTTAAGATCATTTAAAGCACTCCTTTATCCGTTACTGGAACCATTTTTTCATTGCTGGAATTTTGACACGATTTACGTTTTTAGGTTTCATGGCTGTTACCCAACAGCGTTATACTCCCTCGAAAGTAGCCTAAGAAAAAGATAAAACGATGACCAGTGCGACTCCTTCACCAGAAACCCAACAAGAAGCGATGAAAATTGCCAAGGCGACACAAAAGCCAGGGCAGACGAAAGAGCAGACCAAGCTGATTGCTCAAGGCATTGAAAAAGGCATCGCACAGTATAAAAAGCAGCAAAAAGTCAAAGCACGTGAGCGCGACAAGGATAAAAAGAAACAAATCCGAGCCAAACAAGCCGCTAAACAGGAAAACGAAACGCCAGATATTTCAGTGACTGATTCAGCGCATGACGCGTCCAATAACAAACTGCCGTGGATTTTATTGGTACTAAGCTGGGTTGGGTTTGCCGCATACTTTGCACTGGCTCAGTCTGCCTAAACATCAAAGCACAAGGATGATGACATGAAAAAGACAACGCAATTCGCTATCAGCAGCCTCGCTATCATGTTGTTATTTGGCTGCGCGCAAGGAGACGAAACCATGACAGATAAATCAATGCAAATCTGCGGTGACAAACCGAACTGCGTTTCCACGCTCGATAGCAGAGAAGATCATAACATTGCTCCTTTCACCCTCACATCTGGTGACGTAACCATGCTGCAAATTTCTGATGTAGCACTGACTTTACCCGGTGCACGAATGGCCGAGTTAAATGCCGAATATGCACGTCTTGAGAGCGTTAGCCGAATCATGCGTTTTATTGATGATTTGGAGCTTCGTATCGACGGCGATCAACTGATTGTTCGCTCTGAGTCTCGTGTTGGCTACTCTGATTTTGGTGTGAACCGTAAACGCACGGAAGCATTGCGAGAGGCACTAAAAACCGCTGGTCTTATCCAGTAATGGACATTCCCGCACTTAAATCACACTGTGAAGCACTGATTGGGATAAGGCATGACGTCAAATGGGATTATGTGGACGTTTACAGCGTCCATCAGACCAAGATGGTTTGCATTTTCTATGATGGCGACAAGATGGCATGCAAAGTACCGGACGATCTGTTCATTATGATGGCGGAAATCCCAGGTTGCCGCCCTGCCCCGCATCTTGCCAGAGCGGGGTGGATTGAGTTTGGTAAATCTTGCCCTTTACCAACCACCGAGCTGGAAAACATTATTTCGCAGTCATGGCACTTGGTTGTTAACAAGCTTCCAAAATATGTACAGAAAGTGCTTAGGCCTAATGAAACTGAACGTTAGCAGAAACAAAAAACGCAGCCATTACGCTGCGTTTTTTTCAATTTACGAGGTTGCCTACGATATCACGTCGACGTTCCTCCACCCATTCACGCTTAAACGGGCCCCAGTCGGTCAAACGGTAATACCCGTCATTATGACGACGTCCATCCTGAATGAATGACAATTCAATACCTAAACCAGCTAACGATTTAATCACATCCTGAATGGTGCGACGCGGCCAGCCGGTAGCTTCGATCAAACGAGGAACGTTTGGGCGTTCCATTTCTTCAACTAAGAAAGCGAGATACAGTCTTCTAGCAAAAACCGGATTCAGTTCCATTGAGACCTCCTAATATGCACTGCGTACCATTATTCAACGAATTGCAATTCAGGCATTGCGCTTGATCAATATGAGTACGTATTCAATGACGTACAAAAATCCGCAACGATAACTAGATCTCGACCTGAGACAAAGGTGTATACCGACAGGGGTGTGCCACTGACTTTATTTGCCAGATGACGCGTCACACCACGCATTTTGAATGGCATTGATAAGGCGTTCGACTTTATCGTCAGCGATACGATAAAAAACGGTCTGAGAGACTTTACGCGTCGCCACCAATTTAGATTGGCGTAATACGGTCAGATGCTGAGAAAACGCGGACTGACTGAGGGTGGTGTTTTCCATTAGCGCAGACACATTGCGTTCGCCATCACGCAACTGGCAAAGCACAAGCAAACGTTCAGGGTGAGATAAAACACGCAACACATCCGCCGCTGCTTTTGCATCATTGAAGATATCTTTGTTCATCTTAACCCGCCACAAATCCCATTAATTAGTTTTATCTAATTTACCATAGCATCATCCTTCAACCCACTCTAACTCCGGTTTGATAAACCGTCTTGCGACACAATGTGAATGTTCTGTAAACGGATGATTTCAAGTGCCTTGCTTTCGACCTTATGCAATGTCAATCTATCCCCCCAAACGTATCGCGAAAGAGGACGCCGTCAATGACCACAGTGGTATACGGAATTAAGAATTGTGACACCATTAAGAAGGCCGTGAAGTGGCTGGAGCAAGAAGGTAAAGCGTTCACTTTTCATGACTACCGTAAGGATGGCATCGATCAGGACATGCTCAAGCAATTTGTTGAAGCATTAGGCTGGGAAGCACTGGTGAATAAGCGTGGTACCACGTTCCGTGCTTTGTCTGATGAGCAAAAAAACAACCTTGATGAAACCAATGCCATCGCTCTAATGCTGGTTCAGCCTGCGATGATTAAACGCCCGTTGTTGGCGTATGGTGGTAGCTATTACCTCGGTTTCAAACCCGCCGAATACGAATCTATTTTTAGTGAATAAGCGATAAATAAAGGAACTTTCCCCCAATGACAGACAGTGCAGTATTGTCTCTGGCCAAGGATTTAATCGGCCGCCCTTCCGTTACCCCACTTGATGAAGGTTGTCAGGAGTTGATGATTCGACGCCTTGAAGCTCTGGGGTTCACTATCGAACGTATGGTGTTTGAAGATACCACCAATTTGTGGGCTCGCCGTGGTACTGAAGCACCGCTTTTCGCCTTTGCTGGCCACACTGATGTGGTACCCGCAGGTCCACTAGAACAATGGCACACCCCGCCGTTCGAACCGACTGTCATTGATGGTTACCTTCACGGTCGTGGCGCAGCGGATATGAAAGGCTCGTTGGCTGCCATGTTGGTGGCTGTTGAGCGTTTCATCGCAGAGAACCCAGATCACACTGGCTCTATTGCATTTTTGATCACCTCTGACGAAGAAGGTCCATTTATTAATGGTACAACACGTGTTGTTGATACCTTGATGGCACGCGATGAAATCATCGACATGTGTATTGTTGGTGAACCTTCAAGTACCCATGCCGTTGGTGATGTTGTGAAAAACGGCCGTCGTGGCTCCATCACGGGTGATATCACCATTAAAGGTATTCAAGGTCACGTCGCCTATCCTCAACTTGCACGCAACCCTGTTCATCAGGCGCTACCTGCACTGGCTGAGTTGGCTGCAATTGAGTGGGATAAAGGCAACGAATTCTTCCCACCAACCAGTTTCCAAATTCCAAACCTTGCGGCAGGCACGGGTGCCAGCAACGTTATCCCAGGTGAGTTTAACGTGCAGTTCAATCTACGTTTTAGCACCGAAGTCACCGCAGATGACATCAAAGCGCGCGTGCATTCAGTTCTGGATGCGCACGGGCTGGAATACGAGATCAAATGGACATTCAGCGGCCACCCATTCCTAACAGACACGGGCTCCTTGCTTGATGCCGTTGTGGGTGCTGTTGAAGAAGTTAACCACCAGCAACCACAACTTCTCACGACAGGCGGTACCTCTGATGGCCGCTTTATCGCGCAAATGGGCGGTCAGGTAATTGAACTGGGGCCAGTAAATGCCACCATCCACAAAGTGAATGAGTGCGTGAAAATCGCTGACCTTGAAAAGCTGACTGACATGTACGAGAAAGTACTGGAGAAGCTGTTCGCCTGATGAATCTAACCACTGAGCAACTGACAGGACAAACGCAAGAACACTTGATTGCTCTGGGTGATCGCTTGCTTCATCGCGCTATCAAGTGCGATTTTCTGAACATGCAGGCAGCCGCGAAAGCTTCAGGGTTCGACTTAACGATCGCCAGCAGTTTTAGGGATTTTGACCGTCAGTCGCTCATTTGGAATAACAAGTTCAATGGCATTCGTCCTGTTTTGGATGACAAAGGCAATGAGATTGACCTTGCCACGCTCTCTAATGAAGATAAGGTCAAAGCGATCCTGAGATGGTCTGCCCTACCGGGAGGAAGTCGCCACCATTGGGGCACGGACATGGATGTGTTTGCATCCAACCTCCTTCCTAAGGAAACAGACCTTCTTTTAGAGCCGTGGGAGTACCTTTCAGGACACCAAGCTCCGTTATACCAATGGCTCACGGCCAACATGGGAACGTATGGCTTTTACCTGCCTTATCGCGAAGACAGAGGCGGTGTCGCGTTTGAGCCGTGGCACATCAGTCACCAATCTACTGCCGCGGATTTTCTTGATGCGCTTACCCCCGAACGATTGAAGATGACGATCGCATCCAGTGACATCGCGGGGAGAGAAACTGTCCTTACTATGCTGGATTGGATATATTCACAATACGTCTCTAACGTTTGCGAGGCTTGAACATGGACTTTCTCACTAACCCCTATGTCATCATCTTCATCGTTGTTGCTGTTGTGGTCAGTAACATTATGGCCTTGAAGTACACAGCGAATGCCAAATTTGGCATGAAGAAAAAGCCCAAACCAAAAGACGATGAAAATGCCAAAAAATCGCAGGAAAAAAAGCCCTACGATGATGATGACGAAGACGACAAATCGTCATTTTGGTAACGAGTGACAAAAGGCAGCAAGACGCTGCCTTTTTCTTTTTTACGCCTTTCTCCCCGCCATAAAACTTTTTAGGCAAACGTTTGCTTTTTTCGCTATCTGAAGAAAAAGTTCTGGTATGATGCGTGTGAATTTGTTGGTGTGGGCTTAAAATACCTGCCTCACGCCATTCTCTGTGTGCCGTTCAACTACAGATAGGAATGTCTCAATGAGCCTCGCGGATCAAGTCCTTGCCGTTAACGATGATCTCCCCATTCGTACTCACCTGCCCGTTCATAGCGGCAAAGTTCGCTCAGTCTATTGGCTAACAGAAGCGGATAGCCAACGCCTTATCAAAGAAAAAGGGTACAACGTCGCCCCCGACGCGCCGTTAGCCATCATGGTTATCAGTGATCGTATTTCTGCTTTTGATTGCATCTGGCATGGTGAAGGTGGATTAAAAGGCGTCCCAGGAAAAGGGGCCGCGTTAAATGCCATTTCCAACCACTGGTTCAAGCTGTTCAAAGAAAACGGGCTCGCAGACAGCCACATTCTGGATATCCCCCATCCTTTCGTGTGGATTGTTCAAAAAGCCAAGCCTGTGATGATTGAGGCTATCTGCCGTAAGTACATCACGGGTTCTATGTGGCGCGCCTATTCAAACGGTGAACGCGAATTTTGTGGTATTTCTTTGCCAGAAGGGCTGGAAAAAGATAAGCAGCTTCCTGATCTGCTAATTACGCCTTCGACAAAAGGCATTCTTAAAGGTATTCCAGGCGTGCCAGAGGCGGATGACGTCAACATTACGCGTCAGAATATTGAAGACAACTTCGCAGCCTTTAACTTCTCCTCAGCGGAAGATATCAACCGCTACGAGACACTGTTAAAAGAAGGCTTTGGTGTGATCAGTGAGGCATTGGCAGCGGTTGGACAAACCTTTGTCGACACCAAGTTTGAATTTGGCTATGTCACTGACGCGGCTGGGCAAGAAAAGCTGATTTACATGGATGAAGTCGGAACCCCTGACTCATCGCGTATCTGGGATACCGCAGAATACGACGCAGGAAATATCGTGGAAAACTCGAAAGAAGGGTTCCGTCAGTTCTTGCTTAATTATTTCCCTGATCCAGATATTCTTCTTAACAAAGAGCGTATGCCTGAACGTGCCGCGTTGGCGCGTGACAATGCGTTACCTGTTGAATCACTGATGGATATTTCAAAAACGTATATCGGCGTTGCTGAAAAAATCACAGGAAAACCTATCCATTTGAGTGAAAACCCGAAACAGGAAATCATCACCATACTTAAAAATGAGTACGGATTGGTTGACTAAAAGCGCATACGAAATCCGCTAAACGAAAACCATAAAAAAGGACGCCTGGGCGTCCTTTATTCGTTTACTCGGTTTCTAGACCTGCATCGCTACTTGGTGTTCATGTAGTCGATCACAGCTGCCAGAACAGTACTGAGTTCAGTCAATGTTTCTTCTGGAACAGGCTTACCTTTTTTGTCAGTGAAGTTTATTGACGTACGGTTACCTAAATCACCCAGTTGAATATTGTAAGTGCGTTGTGCCAAGTCCAAGCGCTCAGTACCAATTTTGTCCCATAGCAACTCGTCCGGGTTTTTGTAGTCAACCTCAAGTGTACCTTGAGAGCGATTACGATCTTCCACCTTGAAGCCCAGCTCAGTTAGCACTTCAGGGAGACGTTCCCAGAACACATCGTACGGCGCACGCGCAATGATAACAGGCAGACCACTGCGGTCTTTGCCCATACTGATAGGAATATTCTTAACCAGTTCCTGCGCACGAATTCGCGCTTCTTCGCGAATTTCCATGTCATAGGTGGTTGCTATCAGGTTGGTCATTTGTGTTGCATAACGCTGACTTGCTGCCTCGGACAAGGCGTCACCTGTGTCGCTACGACGCGCTTCCACCAGTGCAATACGCAAGCCATGACGACCACGAGACTCTTCTTGTGCCAGCACATAACGGCCTTCGATCGCATCGTCGTCTTCATTGATTGCCCAGTTAACCCAACCAGTCTCAATAGTGTTCGCAGACGAATTACTCACCGGAAGTGCACCATTTTTGGCCATGCTTTGCACGGAACTCCAAACACGTTGCAATTGCGCTTCACGCGGCACCCAAATGGTCACCGTTGATCCCGTGCGCTCATAACGTGCGCCAGGAATTAACTCGAGAACTTGTTGTGGCGGACGAATATCAACGCTCGCACCCACTGGTCCGTCAAAATTGCCTTGTGGAATCGCATAGGCTCCGGTGAACTCAGGCTTTTGATCAGGAAGTGTTTTCCACTCCGATGGCGAAGGTGCGTTTAAATATTCAAAATCGTCAGACGCTTGTCGACGAGTCTCAACACCCGAGCAGGCCGCTAAGGTAGCGACCATCACAGCACTCAGGCCAAACTTAACAACAGATTTCATTTATTCTCCAATGATGCGATTACATCACACCCGCATCAAGCAACGCTTGTTTAACCTTCGGTTGCAATGCTTGGTTAAGCGTTGTCAGCGGCAGGCGTAGCGTACCATCAGCAATCATGCCCATTTGATGCATTGCCCATTTCACTGGAATTGGGTTTGCTTCAACGAACAAGTCCTTGTGCAGCGGCATCAGGCTTTCATTGATTGAGCGAGCTTCTTCAATCTCACCCGCCAATGCCAGCTTGACCATTTTGGCCATTTGCGCTGCCGCGATGTTGTTGGTAACAGAAATAAAGCCGTGACCACCTAATTCGATGAATTCCAGACTCGTTAAATCATCACCGCTTAGTAAGATAAAATCTTCGCCACAAAGTTCACGGTGAAGTTTCACTCGAGAGAGATCACCTGTCGCATCTTTGATGCCGACGATGTTTTCGAACTCAGATAGACGCGCCACGGTTTCCGGCAACATGTCTGTAATGGTGCGGCCCGGCACATTGTAGAGGATCAGAGGAAGTTCAGACGACTCAGAAATCGCTTTGAAGTGCTGATACAAGCCCTCTTGAGAAGGTTTATTGTAGTAAGGAACCACACTCAGACAACCCGCAATACCTGATCCTGCGAACATCTTGCTGAATGTAATGGCCTCATGAGTTGCATTACCACCGGTGCCCGCAATAACTGGGATTCGTCCGTCTGCAAACTCCAGTGTTTTCAGTACAATCTTGATGTGCTCTTCGACAGTGACTGTTGCAGATTCGCCCGTTGTTCCCACTGAAACGATGGCATCAGTGCCCGCGTTAACGTGAAAATCAACAAGGTTTTTCAAACTGGCGTAGTCAACTTCACCAGAGCTATCCATCGGCGTGACAAGTGCCACGATACTTCCTGAAAACATTTCCTTCTCCAAAAATGCGTTTTCGTCCATGGTACTTTTGGCGCTTAGCAAAAACAAGCTCACTGGACGCACCAAATCCCTGTGTTTGGGCGGTTGATCACCGAGAAAATGAACGATATTGTCATTCAATACGTAAAGCTAACTCGGCTTGATTTTCCCCGTGCTAAAAAGTGCTGCTTTATTCAGCACCTTTCTTACTCGCTAACGCGGAAACTTCGCTCAACATAGGTTAACATTTACACGTTTTGTGGGGTGTGAAGCAAGGGAAAACGTAGATTTATTATCCATAAAGTCCCTTCTTGGCTATCAATATCAAGAAGATGAGCAAAATAAATGAAGGAAGATACATGCAAATGCTGACAGCGGGTTCGACAGCACCTGATTTTTCTCTGCAAGATCAAAATGGACAGACAGTGACTCTGAGCCAATTCAAAGGCAAAAACAAAGTCTTGGTATATTTCTATCCAAAAGCGATGACTTCAGGCTGTATTACCCAAGCTTGCTCGCTGCGTGACAGTAAAAGTGAATTGGATGCACTGAACACCGTGGTGCTTGGTCTCAGCCCAGATCCAGTAAAACGTCTTAAAAACTTCGAAGAGAAAAAAGAGCTGAACTTTACACTACTGAGCGATGAAGGCCACGCAGTTGCAGACGCGTTTGGCGTTTGGGGACCGAAGAAATTTATGGGACGCGAGTTTGATGGCATCCACCGTATCAGCTTCTTGATTGGTGAAGACGGTAACATCGAGCACGTGTTCAACAAGTTCAAAACCAAAGACCACCATGACGTGGTTGTAAACTACCTTAAAGGCGAATAAGCCTTAACATTATAAAAAAAGAAAGTCGGCCAATGCCGACTTTCTTTTTATCTCGCGTTTTATCTTGGTTGTACCGCACTTACGGATAAGGCCTTGCCAGCGCGTCAGGGTAGTTACGCGCTTTAGCAAGCTCTATGGCCTTATTTACCACCTCATCTTCTGTCAGCGTTGCTGTCAGTGATAACGTCGGCTCACGCCAACTCTCTGGCAAAGTTATCCACCCCTTTTCTTCGCAATGCGCGAGTATACGGTCGATAGCTTGCAATGCCGATGACGCTTTCACCAACTCGATTCTGGCGTAAGTATCACCTTCAAAGGTTGCATCTGCAGCGCGAAGGCTTGGATCGCTTCCTGGCACTTGTTGCGCACCACAAAGCGGCTTACCACCAACCTCAGCACTCGCAAAATCAGGTAGCCACTGAGCAAAGTGAGTTATTGCACGCTCGGTTCTCTCTCGAACCTCACTCCACCCCCACACACCTTCCGCTTTCTCCACCAACCTTAAAGGTAATAGAGGTTGCGCGTCGCTAGGTGTGCTTTTTACTAGCCCATCATCAAACAAGGTGATGTTCTGTGTCATGCCGTGCAACTGAATAAAACCGTCAGGGTATGGGGTCAACTGCCCCATTCCTTGCGGTGTACCCCGCTCACCATGAACAATCACTTCAGGCCACATACCCGGTTTTGTTGTCCAATGCGCGACGTAGGCTGCCTTGTACTCCACCCAGCGCTCTCGATTAACGTTAAGCATGTTGTCGACAGTACCCGTTTTATAGCCACCCGCATTAATAACAAAATCCACAGACTGCGTGTGTTGAATCCCGTCTGGTGCGGTACTCACTATGTCCCACCGATTTTCAGATTCAGTAATCGCTATCACGTCATGCTGGTAATGGATTTGGCAATTTGACGTTGCTTCCAGCCCCAAAGCCGCAGTTGCGGCCAATCGGAACACACTCAAACCATATTCCTGAACCACCACGACGGGATATTTAAACGCATCATGAGGCATATACTTCGCAACAGGTACCATCCAGTCTTCAATGCTGGTCGGTGTTTCTGGCAACGCTCTTTTCGACAACGCAACCATGTCTTCTTTCGAAAACAGCGCAAAGTAGTCATCAGCACTTCCCAACACACCGTTGTTTTCATCATTCGCGATCATTGTGCGGTAATGGTCGGTCAAGACGCGAAGTCGACTAAGAATAGCCTCTGGCTCGCCAGGATCCGATTGAGGGATGGCAATCACGGTTGGACGGTAGTTAACGCTATGAGGGTAAGCACGAAGGGTCGCAATCGACTGCTCTAGCAGCGTGATACATTGTTGTTCCGAAATGTCACGGTACAAGTTGCCACCCGCATGCAGATGACAAATCGGTGGACCGCTTACAAGGCTGCTATTTTTCTCAAAAAGATGGGTCTTAATGCCCAGTCCAGCCAACTTGAGTGCTGCTGTCGCTCCAGCAACACCCCCACCGACAATCCCTACAGTGAAGTCTGCCAGTGCGGTATGTTTAATACCATTCACGGTGATTACTACTCTTTAATATGTGCGCAATGAGAACAAAGAGACCGACACGGTCCCTTTGTTTTACCCAAAAGATGTTCCCTTGGATCAGTCTAGTTTGAAGATTCCGCTACCGCTTCATCTTCTGATTCATGTGATGGTAATGCATTCCATACGGCTTTGACCAAGGTTGCGAGTGGAATCGCAAAGAAAACACCCCAAAAACCCCAGAGCCCACCAAAAACCAATACCGCAACAATGATGGCAACGGGATGAAGATTCACCGCCTCCGAGAACAACACGGGTACCAGAACGTTACCATCCAGTGCTTGAATAATGCCATACGCCAACATGAGATAACCAAGTTCTGGGCTGATCCCCCACTGGAACAATGCCACCATGAATATTGGCAACGTGACCGCCGCAGCCCCTATGTACGGAATAAGCACTGACAACCCTGTCGCAACGCTCAACAACGCGGCATAACGCAAATCAAGCAAGGCAAACGTAATATAACTGGCGATACCCACGATGATAATTTCGGTTACTTTTCCGCGAATATAATTGGAGATCTGCTCGTTCATCTCGTGACCGACTTTGTTGGTCAGTTTTCGGTTACGTGGCAGCATGGCTTGAAACATCGACAGCATTTCGTCTTTGTCTTTCAAAAGAAAGAACACAAGCAAAGGGACCAAAATCAGGTAAACCGCAATCGCCGCAAGACTGACCAGCGAAGACAACGAACTCTTCACCACACTTTCCCCAATACCGAGAACACGATTTTGCAGCGTATCAATAAACGTATTCACCATATGGGGTTGAATGATTTCTGGGTATTCGTCAGGCAGGTGAGAGACAAAAATCTGCACTTTGTTGAACATAGTGGGGATGTCAGCAATCAGGTTGACAACCTGCGTCCAAATGGTTGGCATTAAACCAAACGCTGCCAGTAGCATGAAGCCAACAAACAAGGTCAATACCAATATCACAGAAACAACACGAGGAATGCCTGCAGACACCAATTTAGCGACGGGCCATTCCAGAAGATATGCGAGTACAATCGCCACCAGTAACGGTGCAATTAAGTTGCCAAAGAAATAAATAACGATGAAGCCTGCAACGATGATTGCAACAAGACTCACGGCGTGTGGATCTGAAAACCGTCTTTGGTACCAACGGTTAAGCATATCTAGCATGTAAATTCCCGTTTATAGTTTGGTGACTTTTAGCACCGTCGTTCCGTCAGATTGTTGATGCTCTACAACAAAACCGTGTTGTTGTAGATAGCGAGGAATATCCCGCAGCGCACCGGCGTCTGTTACATATAGCGCAATTGGCTGACCGTGCTCCAACAACGCACAGGCCCTTTTGGCCAACAGCAACGCCATAGGACAACGTTGCTCGCGTAAATCAAGGGATTGAATTTCCATTCTTTCTCACTGACCGCTATTATCTTCGGCATTGTATACCCAAACTGCCTGAAGATGTTCGACTTCTGAGGGTATCAACGCGTTCAATGCAAGGCAAATCCCTGTAGAAGCAGTCATTCTATTTCTACGGAATCCAACGATAAAATACGCGTATTGAGATGCAGTTTGGGTATGTAACGAGTCGCTACTGATCATGAAGAACCTCTTGGATTCTTTGCGGTCTACAAGATAATACCGCTCTATTTTTATCGCGTGCTGGAGGCACCGACGTCAGTTATGCAGCTATTCAAAAAAGCCACGACAAGTGTTCTCATCGCATCGCTCGCGCTTTCCTCCCCTGCGCTGGCAACGACAACGTATAGCGATCTGCCAGAGATTGGCACAGCTGCTGCGGGCACCCTTACCGTCGAAAAAGAAATCGAGTATGGCGACGCTTACATGCGTATGCTCAGAAGCAGTCAGCCCATCGTCAATGACCCATTACTGTCAGAGTACGTCACTGGATTGGGTAACTCCCTTGTCGCGAATGCTAATGACGTCAAAACACCCTTTGAATTTTTTCTGATCCGCAATCGCGACATTAATGCTTTCGCTTTTTTCGGTGGTCATGTTGCTTTACACACTGGCTTGTTTCTTCATGCGAAGACGGAGAGTGAGCTTGCCTCGGTCGTTGCGCACGAAATTGCGCACCTCACTCAGCGACACCTTGCCAGAGCTATGGAAGAACAAGCGCGCCAAACCCCGTTAACCATTGCGGCAATGGTCGGCTCTTTGATGCTTGCGATTGCGGCTCCACAAGCTGGCATCGCCGCGGTTCAAGCAACGACGGCCGCATCCATTCAAGGCAGAATAAACTACACCCGCAGCAATGAGAAAGAAGCGGATAGAATTGGTATCGAAACACTGTCCCGCTCTGGGTATGACGTGAATGCCATGCCACGCTTTTTCACCCGTTTATCCGATCAGTATCGCTATGCGTCAAAGCCGCCATCCTTTTTATTGACGCACCCGCTCCCTGATGACCGAATCACTGATACCCGTGCGCGCGCAGAACAATATCCCAAGCATTCCGTTCCTATGTCTCCAACGTATCAACTCGCCAGAGCTAGGGTGATTGCGCGATTTGCAGGTATAGACAGTAATGCGTCGTTAGATTGGTTCGAGCGCACATTGAAAAAAGCGTCCCCAGCGGAAGCGCAATCGCTCAATTACGGTAAAGCATTGGTTTACATCGATACACGCCAATTCGACAAAGCCGCTGCGCTGCTTAACCCCCTGTTTGCCGCTCAACCGAACAACCGTTTTTATCTTGATGCGATGACCGATTTAGACGTCGCACAAAAACAGTTCGCCCCTGCGCTGGCAAGACTTAACAAAGCCCTCGATACACAACCCAATAATCCTGTACTTTTATTGAACCGTGATTACGTTCTGGTTAAAGCGGAAAAATATAAAGATGCCATTATTGGATTGGAAAGGTATACCCACCGCCACCCAACTGACGTTAATGGCTGGTCGATGCTTCAAGAGGCCTATGAGCACAGTGGCGATCAAGCCGGTGGGCTAGCTGCGCAAGGTGAACTTTATGCACTTCAGGCACGCTGGCACAAAGCCATTGCTAACTATACCCAAGCAAGTCAACTGGTCGATCTTGGCAGTTTAGATCAAGCTCGCTACGATGCACGTATCGATCAGTTAAGAGTGGAAGAAGCTCGCTTCTCTGCTCTTCAATGATAAAAATTCTAACAATTACGATAACAATACATTGCGTTCTCAACGCGCTAAAGGAGTCTTCATGTCAGTCACCATTTACCACAACAGCCGTTGTTCGAAGAGCCGTCAGACACTGGCTCTGCTCACTGAGCGAGGCATTGAACCAGAAATTATCGCTTATCTCGACACGCCACCATCAGTTGAAACCATCAATTCCCTGCTAGCACAATTGGGTTATGACTCTCCACGTCAAATGATGCGCACCAAAGAAGACATTTACAAAGAGTTGAAACTGGCTGATGCAACTGATGCAGAGCTTATCCAAGCCATGGCTGAAAACCCAAAGCTGATTGAACGTCCAATCGTTGTAGCTAATGGTAAAGCGGCAATGGGTCGCCCACCAGAAGCTGTTCTCGATATTCTGTAATGACGGAAGTTTTAGTCCTTTATTACAGTCGTCATGGTGGCACTCGAAAGATGGCTCGCCTGATTGCTAGAGGGATCGAAAGCACTGGCGCAGTAGCGACGTTACGCACTGTGCCGGAGCTTGTCGTTGTGGGTGAAACCGCACCAGATCATCAAGCCGAAGACCCATTCGTTACGTTGGAAGATTTAAAAAACTGTGATGGTATGGCCTTTGGCAGCCCTGTTCGCTTCGGCAATATGGCTGCGCCGCTCAAGCATTTTATCGACAGCACAAGCAAAGAGTGGTTGGCGGGTACTTTGATTGGGAAACCCGCGTTAGTGTTTACTTCAGGATCCATGCTTCATGGCGGCCAGGAAACCACGCTGCAGTCAATGATGCTACCACTGTTACATCACGGTATGGTGATTGTAGGTTTACCGCATAGCGAGTCCGCCTTACACACCACAGTCGGTGGCGGGTCGCCTTACGGCCCTTCGCACATCACCTCTGAAAATCACAGGCTGCCAGACAACGATGAAAAGGCGTTGGCTATCGCCGGAGGTAAGCGGTTGGCAACGATTGCCACCAAGTTACAAGAAAGATAAAAGGAGTTATCTGTTGTTTTCTTCGCTCTCTCAATTGCGCACTGTCGCGTTAACATCTTATTTAGCATTGATTGCGTGGGTACTTATTTGGCACGGGTTTTTATCGCCACACCCTCATATCAATCCCGTTGGCGTCACCATCGCGTGGTTAATCCCCCTAATGCTGCCATTAAAAGGCATTCTCACGGGCAAACCCTATACGCATGCTTGGGCCAACTTTATCTTGATGTTCTATTTCCTACATGGTTTGACGCTGCTTTTTGTCGATGAAGGTGAAAGGTACTTGGCATTAGTTGAACTCGTGATTACATCCATCTCGTTTGTCAGCAATATTTTGTATGCCAAACAGAAAGGTAAAGCACTTGGGTTGGGTTTGAAAAAGCTGTCACAGGTAGAAAAAGAAGAAAAAGCGCGATTCGAACAATAACGGTGCTATCGCGACAATCAACCATCCAACGCGACAACCAATAAAAAAGCAGGCCTTGGCCTGCTTTTTGTTTTCTTATCCCACCCACTTATAGCGGATAACATGGGGAGACGGTTCCGTTGGCACCGCCTCTAGTGTCGGCGCAATCACAGACGGGTCAGCCGCAGTCGGCGTCGCTTCTGTTGTCATAGGACCTGTCGTTACGGTTCCCGTTGCGATTGTACCTGCCGATGCATCCACCGATCCTTCAGTTGCATTGATAGGCGCATCGATAACAGCCGGTGTTTCGATGTCAGGAGCTTGCTCTTCAAGACGCTGTAATCGACGGTCAGCCATCATCTCATTGTGGAAAATGTCTTCTGACGCCAACAAGCTCAATTTAAACGTCGCCTTGTCATCAACAATTGAATCAAGACGCAGAGCCGCCACAGAATTCAGAGCTTTGAGCGAACGTTCAACAACGAAAAAGTCCTCTGCATCATTCAAGTCTGAGATTTCCAAAGACAACGCATCACCATTTACAACGCCGAGATTCACCGCCAAACGTTGAGCATAGTAGTCTGCAATCGCATCAATCATTTGTGGAAACGCTTGTGCCGGTGCACCACTGATGCGGCCTTCAACCGGGGTATCGTTGTTGATTGCAGCAGCATTCGGGAACATCTGCCACGTTAGGCCTCTGTCGTTCACTTTAACAACCACGATACCCGTTGGGTTGTAACGCGCACTAGCTTTGGCAATAGGGTCAGCAAAACCGCCCCAAAGATCCGGTACAGATACCGCGACGACATCGTCAAAATCACCCACTGGCATCAGAACAGGCAAACCACGACGCTCACCTTCTGCTTTCAATTCGCCAATTAATGGTGAGCCAGATTGCTCCCAAACAACATTACGCTGCGTTGGGGTATCTTCAATGACCCAAAACAAAACGTCTGGACGAGGTTCGCCCCAATACGTCGCTTGTGCTTGGGTAAGTAGGGTGCGAATTTTTGCATCATCGAACCCTAGAACCAGAGAGCGTTGGCCGTCCAGTTCGCCATAGCCCAATTGTGTGATGTATTGACCCACGGTTGGCAGTGCTTTTTGAATCACAGGATTCTCGCCAACGGTTGATTGACCGGATGCACGAACCAGCACGTCAACAAAGGCTTTTTCCTTTGCTGCCTGCTCGGTGGCTGCATCACTGTCATCCAGCACCACTTCAGAACTGAACATCGAAGCTGCAAATGCACTGGTTTGCCCCAGCAGCATTGCGAACACGAAAAATAAGATTCGTAACATATTTATGCCAGATAACTCGAAATTTAAACGCTGATCATAAAAGGAACCCTTACACACGGCAACGGTAATCCATCGAAATTGCGTAATATAACCACGCAAACTGACTCAACAAGCCCCCTTTTCCATTATGTATCTGACCCGATAAAGCGGCAAACGTGCCATGTTGTCACTCGAAAAGCCTCAACTTCTGCATGACTTCCAAAACTCTTTCTCTGACAAATAGATTTAGGTCAGAGTTCTGCCATTTTAAACTGTGATAGTATCCCGCGATTTTTTTTGATTTAGGAAGGTTCGTCATGATGCAAGCTCTACAAGGGGCGCAAATGCTGTTTGTTGCCTTTGGTGCCTTGGTGCTGGTTCCGCTTCTTACGGGATTGGACCCCAATGTCGCTCTCTTCGGTGCTGGTATAGGTACCCTAATTTTTCAAGTTATTACCAAACGCTCTGTTCCCATTTTCCTCGCTTCTTCTTTTGCGTTTATCGCGCCAATCATGTTCGGTGTTCAACAGTGGGGTATCGCGGCAACCATGGGTGGCCTGATGGCTGCAGGTGTGGTTTACGTCATCATGGGTGGAATCATCAAAGTTCGTGGTGTTGGCTTTATTCACCGACTACTGCCGCCTGTGGTTGTGGGTCCAGTGATCATGGTTATCGGCTTGGGTCTTGCGCCATCTGCCGTAAATATGGCTCTAGGCAAGTCCGGTGACGGTGCAGTACAACTGGTTGATGGCTCAGCAGCACTTTGGATTTCTGCAATCTCGCTAATAGTTACCATTGGGATTTCTGTTTACGCCAAAGGTTTCTTCAAGCTCGTACCTATTCTTGCTGGTATCGTGTCGGGTTATGTTGTGTCACTTTTCTTCGGTGTTGTTGATTTCTCTCCAGTTATCAATGCCGCATGGCTTGCCATGCCAAACTTCACCATGCCGGAATTCCACATTGGTGCCATCTTGTTCATGATCCCTGTGGCTATCGCGCCCGCTGTTGAACACGTGGGTGACATGCTGGCAATCTCAAACGTAACGGGTAAAGACTACCTGAAAAAACCTGGCCTTCACCGCACCATGGCGGGCGACGGTGTGGCAACGATTGCCGCTTCAATGTTTGGCGCGCCACCAAACACCACCTACAGTGAAGTCACTGGCGCAGTTATGCTGACCCGTGCATTTAACCCTGCCATTATGACGTGGGGTGCGATCACTGCGCTTGTATTGGCATTTGTCGGCAAACTGGGTGCAATTTTGCAAACCATTCCAGTTCCCGTGATGGGCGGAATCATGATCCTGCTGTTCGGTTCTATCGCTACCGTAGGTTTGAATACGCTAATCAAAAACCAAGTTGACCTGCACAAAGCGCGCAACTTAGCGATTGTTGCAGTAACGCTGGTATTTGGTATTGGTGGTATGGCATTTGGTATTGGCGATTTCAGCCTTCAAGGCATCAGCCTTTGCGGTATCGTTGCTATCGCACTGAACCTTATCCTGCCAAAAGACATGGGCGAGAGCCACGTTGTCGATAACGCGCAGATGGAAGATTAATTCCAGCCATTAAATCACACAGAAACAAAAAAGGCTTCCATCTGGAAGCCTTTTTTATTGAACGCGAAATCGGATTATTTAGTACCGAAAATCTTGTCGCCCGCATCGCCCAGACCTGGAACGATGTAGCCTTTGTCATTCAGTTTTTCATCGATAGCAGCCGTGTACAGCTCAACGTCTGGGTGCGCTTTTTCCAGTGCTTCGATACCTTCTGGTGCCGCAACCAGAACCAACACTTTGATGTGCTCACAGCCGTTTTCTTTCAGCAGATCGATAGTTGCGATCATAGAGCCGCCAGTTGCCAGCATTGGGTCAACCACCAGTGCCATACGCTCATTGATGTTGCTCGCCAATTTATGGAAGTAAGGCACAGGCTCCAACGTTTCTTCGTCACGGTAGATGCCAACAACGCTGATACGCGCACTTGGGATGTGCTCTAGAACGCCATCCATCATGCCGAGACCTGCACGCAGGATTGGCACTACAGTCACTTTTTTACCTTTGATTTGGTCAACTTCTACTGGACCATTCCAACCTTCAATCGTGACTTTTTCTGTCTCAAAATCTGAGGTCGCTTCATACGTAAGTAGGCTACCCACTTCTGTTGCTAACTCACGGAAACGCTTGGTGCTGATGTCACCTTCACGCATCAGACCAATTTTATGTTTAACCAGCGGATGCTTGACCTCAACAACTTTCATGACAGACTCCTGCAAAAAAACAAATTCATCGAATTATACACGAGAATATTTGGCGGGATAGCCAGATACATCCGGTTGCTTCTTTTTGCAGCAAAACCACTGACGCAAACGTTTTCCTTTTTGGAAAGTGGCTGTTAAAATGGCGCCGCTTTTCACTCCACAACTCGGTAAGGATCCCCAGTGAGCGATAATAAGTCTTCTCTTAGCTACAAAGATGCAGGTGTAGATATTGATGCAGGCAATGCCTTGGTCGACAGAATCAAAGGCGTGGTAAAGCGCACTCGTCGTCCAGAAGTGATGGGTGGCATAGGCGGCTTCGGCGCGCTGTGTGAACTGCCTACCAAATATAAACATCCGGTACTGGTTTCTGGTACTGACGGTGTAGGCACCAAACTTCGTCTGGCCATGGATCTGAAAAAACACGACACCATTGGTATCGACCTCGTGGCAATGTGTGTGAACGATTTGATTGTTCAAGGTGCAGAACCGCTGTTCTTCCTTGATTACTACGCAACGGGCAAGCTGGATGTGGACACGGCAGCTGACGTTGTGACAGGCATCGGTGAAGGCTGTATGCAGTCTGGCTGTGCACTGATTGGTGGTGAAACAGCCGAAATGCCAGGTATGTACCATGGTGAAGACTATGATGTCGCAGGTTTCTGTGTCGGCGTTGTGGAAAAAGAAGACATCATTGATGGTTCAAAAGTGGCTGAAGGCAATGCACTGATCGCCGTTGCATCTTCAGGCCCACACTCAAACGGATTCAGCCTGATCCGTAAAATCATCGAAGTCTCAGGTGCTGATATCAGCGCAGAGTTGGAAGGTAAAACGCTGAGTGACCATCTTTTGGAACCAACACGCATTTACGTGAAACCTGTTCTGAAAATGCTGGAAAGCTGTGACGCGCATGCTATCTCGCACATTACTGGCGGTGGTTTCTGGGAAAACATTCCACGCGTACTGCCAAAAGGCACCAAAGCCGTTGTTGATGGCAATAGCTGGGAATGGCCAGCCATCTTTAACTGGCTGCAAGAGAAAGGCAACGTTACCGAACACGAGATGTACCGCACTTTCAACTGTGGTGTTGGCCTTGTGATCGCTCTACCTGAAGAACAAGCACAGCAAGCTATCGATATTCTGAACCAAGAAGGTGAGAATGCATGGCTTCTGGGTCGCATCGAAAATGCGGCTGACGGCGAAGAGCAGGTAGAAATTAAGGGGTAACAATGAAAAAGCTGGTTGTTCTGGTTTCAGGGAACGGCTCAAATCTGCAGGCAATTATCGACCGCTGTCATGACCAAAATGGCATGACAGTGAGTGCCGTGATTGCCAATAAGGTTGATGCATACGGACTGACACGAGCAAAAGAAGCCGGTATTGAAGCGGTTGTAGTGCCAAGTAAAGGCATCACTGATCGCAGTGAATACGACAGCCAGCTGATGGCAACCATTGATGAATTCGCGCCAGACCTTATTGTGCTGGCTGGATTCATGCGTATTCTGACACCGGAATTTGTTCGTCATTACCAAGGCAAAATGCTGAACATTCACCCGTCGCTTTTGCCAAAGTACACTGGACTTAATACCCACCAGCGTGCAATCGATGCTGGTGATGAAGAGCACGGCACGTCTGTGCACTTTGTGACAGAAGAGCTCGACGGCGGCCCTGTCATTTTGCAGGCACGCGTGCCTATTTTCGAAGACGATGATGTAGATGCAGTGTTTGCTCGCGTTCAAGAGCAAGAACATCGCATCTATCCATTGGTGGTTGAGTGGTTCTGCCAGGGCCGTCTTAGCATGGTCGATGGCAAAGCCAAATTGGACGACGACGTTCTTGGTTCCCACGGATACGCCGCGGACTAACGTACCACCCCAAAAGGGTATTAATCCCAAACACCTATAAAAAAACGCGCCCATTGAGGCGCGTTTTTATTTGTCTTTTCAACGAAAAAACTAAGCTTCTGAGGCTGCTAGCTCAACACGGTTGCAGGTAAAGACTTCCCCGAGGTGGAACACACAATATTCACCCGGCACCATTTTGTGCCACGTTTCATTATTGGTCAGTGGTTGAGTCGCAATCACTGTTACCACGTCGTTCGGTGTCGTTTCTTCCTGAAAATCTACTGTCACCTCTTCATCAATCAGGCTCGCTTTGCCAAACGGCGCGCGACGCGTGATCCAATGAAGATTGTTGGTGCAATACGTCATGACGTAATCACCGTCACTGAAAAGCATGTTGAAGACACCAAGCTCTCGCAACTTATCGCAACGACTGGCGATAAAGTAGAAAACCTCAATCATGTCCTCTGGCTTGTCAGGGTAGTGCTTTTCAATTTCGTACAACAACCAACAGAAGGCTTTCTCACTGTCTGTCTCACCTACTGGCTTAAAGTGACCCGTCGGGAGATCTTCATAGCCCGTCAGTTGTCCATTGTGTGCGTAAGTCCAATACCGTCCCCAGATTTCACGGGTAAACGGATGAGTATTGACCAAACTGACTTCACCACGGTTCGCTTGTCGAATATGACTGATAACCGCACAACTTTTAATGGGGTAGCTTTGCACTAATTCAGCGACTTTTGAGTCGCAGCTCGGGTTAGGGTCTTTGAAAGTACGGAACCCTTTCCCTTCATAAAACACAATTCCCCAGCCATCACGGTGAGGGCCAGTATTACCCCCACGTTGGATCAAGCCAGTAAAGCTGAAACATATATCTGTTGGTACATTGGCACTCATGCCAAGGAGTTCACACATAATCCTTTACGCTGCCTTTTCTCGACTTACTTTTCCATCTCTTTTTCAACAAGCTGGATCAAGATGTGAATGATCTTGATATGCACTTCTTGAATACGATCAGCATAGCCAAAATGCGGTACACGAATTTCAACATCTGCCAGACCCGCCATTTGGCCGCCATCTTTACCTGTCAGCATGATGCTCTTCATGCCTTTTGCTTTCGCTGCGTCAATCGCTTTCAGGACATTGCCTGAGTTGCCAGACGTTGACAGTCCAAACAGCACATCACCTTTGCTGCCAACGGCTTCTAAATAGCGTGAGAACACATACTCGTAGCCGAAGTCATTACTTACGCATGACAAATGGCTAGGATCAGAAATCGCAATCGCTGGGTAGCCAGGGCGATTTTCACGGTAACGACCCGTTAGTTCTTCAGCAAAATGCATGGCATCACAGTGTGAACCACCGTTACCACAAGACAGGACTTTACCACCGGCCTTGAAAGAATCAGCCAGCAGCTTTGCTGCCGCTTCGATATCAGCAATGTTTTTGTCATCGCTTAAAAATGCGTTTAGCACTTGAGCTGCTTCATTCAACTCTGAGCGAATGAGATCTTGGTACATGGGCAAATTCTCTTTTTATCGTTGACGTGATGGGGCAAGCCGCCCAAATCGTTATCCCGCAGTGTACCCACAAATAGCGAATCCTGTCGATAATCCTGCTCGGTTTATGAATAGTCAGTGAAAACAATTGCCTAAAATTTGAACCACCACCTTTCCTCTTCTCATGTGAAATTTTGCGCACATTTTTACCGGTCATCGTTTTACATTCTCTTAAAAACCTGCTTACAATTAAGTGGTATGACCTCTTACCAATATCGTTCGGGTTGCTGGAAAAGGAGAACCAATCATGGCAACAACCCTGTACCTACTAACATTTTTGCTCGTATTTGCCTTGCTGGCATACCACCGAACCGGTTTAAAGCTCTTTACCGCCGCCACCGCTGCTTTGTTAATGCTTGGATCATCTATCGGCATCGTCGGTGAAGTGTCATGGCTAATTTTCGTGGCGATCGCCATTCCATTAAATGTGCGCTCGTTTCGAGAAACTTGGCTCAGTAAACCTGCTCTAAAGCTTTTTAAAGGTGTAATGCCTGAAATGTCGCAGACGGAAAAAGAAGCAATTGATGCAGGAACTGTGTGGTGGGAAGCTGAATTGTTCCGTGGAGCCCCTGACTGGAACAAACTTCACGACGTACCGGCTCCAAGGTTGAGTGCAGAAGAAAAAGCCTTTCTCGATGGGCCAGTCAACGAAGTCTGCCGCATGGTGAGTGATTATCAGGTGACACATCAACTTGCAGATCTTCCTGAAGAAGTATGGCAATACCTTAAAGACAACAAATTCTTTGCCATGATTATCAAGAAGAAATACGGTGGTCTGGAGTTTTCTGCCTACGCACAATCACTGGTACTTCAAAAACTGACGGGCGTATCTGGCGTACTGTCATCCACCGTGGGTGTACCCAATAGCCTTGGTCCTGGCGAACTACTGCAACACTATGGCACCGACGATCAAAAAGACTATTATCTACCTCGCCTAGCAAACGGATTAGAGATCCCATGTTTTGCCCTGACTAGCCCAGAAGCGGGTTCCGATGCCGGGTCTATCCCTGACGAAGGCGTCGTCACCAAGGGGATGTGGCAAGGTGAAGAAGTCCTCGGCATGTCTATCACTTGGAACAAGCGGTATATCACACTCGCGCCTGTTGCGACGGTATTGGGTCTCGCATTCAAACTCAAAGATCCTGAAGGTCTGCTTGGTGACAAAGAAGACATTGGCATTACCTGTGCCCTTATCCCTACCGACATTGAAGGTGTCGATATCGGCCGTCGCCACTTCCCACTGAATCTGCCATTCCAAAATGGACCAACGCGCGGCAAGAACATCTTTGTACCGCTCGATTTCATTATCGGTGGTTCACCCATGGCAGGCCAAGGCTGGCGTATGTTGGTGGAATGCCTTTCTGTCGGCCGCGGTATCACCTTACCTTCTAATGCGACAGGTGGACTAAAAACTGCCGCTCTAGCAACAGGGGCATACGCTCGCATTCGCCGCCAATTCAAACTGCCCATTGGTAAAATGGAAGGCATTGAAGAACCATTAGCGCGTATTGGCGGTAATGCTTATGTACTGGATGCGGCAAGTACGTTTACTGTTGCTGGTATCGACTTAGGTGAGAAGCCGTCTGTTATTTCTGCCATTGTGAAATACCACTGTACCCATCGTGGGCAGCAAGGTGTGATTGATGCAATGGATGTTGCAGGCGGAAAGGGTATTTGTCTTGGGCCGAAAAACTTCCTTGCACGGGGCTATCAAGGTGCTCCCATTGCAGTCACAGTTGAAGGTGCAAACATCCTTACCCGTTCAATGATTATCTTTGGCCAAGGTGCCATTCGTTGCCACCCTTTCGTTCTTGCAGAGATGGATGCGGCATACAATGAGAATGAAAGAGAAGCCTTGTCGGGCTTTGACCAAGCGCTGTTTGGTCACGTTGGATTTGTCATTAGTAACCTTGTCCGCTCTGTATGGCTGGGCCTAACCGACGGTCGTACATCTAACGTACCGAATAAAGATGTTACCGCACGCTACTACCAACAAATGAACCGCTATTCAGCAAACCTTGCACTGTTGGCAGACATTTCCATGGCGGTCTTGGGTGGTGACCTTAAGCGCAAAGAACGCTTATCCGCACGTTTAGGTGATATTCTGAGTCAACTGTATTTGGCATCAGCAACCCTCAAACGTTATGCCGATGATGGCTTCAAGAAAGATGACCTGCCTCTGGTGCATTGGGGTGCTCAAGACGCACTCTATCAAGCTGAACAAGCCATGATAGATTTTCTGGCGAACTTCCCAAATCGCTGGGTAGCGACGCCACTTCGCGTGCTGCTGTTACCTTTCGGTTCACGTCGATCCAAACCAAGTGACAAACTGGATGGCAAGGTTGCTCGTATTCTGCAAACGCCAGGAGAAACGCGCTCTCGCCTCGGTCGTGGTCAGTTCGTTGAAGCCTCTGAGCACAATCCGGTAGGCAAGATAGAAAAAGCACTGCTTGATATCCTTGCAGCAGAACCGATTCACAAAAAAGTCTGCGACAAGACAGGAGAAAAACTGCCATTCATGTTCTTGGACAAAGTGGCAGACATAGGCTTGAAAGCAGGTGCTATTTCTGAAAAAGAGGCAGATATGCTGCGAATAGCAGAGGAAGGAAGAATTGAAACCATCAGTGTCGATGACTTCGATCCGAAAGAACTTGCTGCTGCCCAATCCGCATTAGACACCGTGGTTCATGCGGCCTAACACTACCGAACGTTAGCAATACGTAGTAAAAAGGAGAAGCGATTCGCTTCTCCTTTTCCTTTGCTACGCAGCCTTATCTGACTCTTCCGGTGGTGGGGCTTCCAACTCATCTTCCGTTTCAGCTGCCAATCGTTTTGCCTTAATCTTACGGACCACGACCCAGCCACCAATGGCCAAAATTAGCAGCAAGATATTGCCGCCTATAATCGTGATCATCGCCATCTTCCGATCAGCTGCTCGCTGCTCTGCGGCCAGCTTTTCGTCCTCAATACGTTTACGCTCGGCTTCACGTTCTTCACGCTCGATCTTTGCTTGCTCAATAGCAGCATAGTCAGCAACAGCAAACGTCTGTTCGGGCAATTTGAATACGAGCGGGCGACCGGAGAGTTTATCGGTGCCATAAAGCCAACCAAACCATCGATGTCGACCAGGCTGATCAAAATTATCAATGTCTATATTCAGTGCTGTGTAATCTTCATTTGCCGCCCCCTGATAAACACTGACCTTGCCGTTTGAGTCGATAAACTCAGAGTGAACTGCCACGGTTCCTTCTTCGACACTGGCAACATCTGACTCCACCAGCAAGTGATGAGGCAGTGCTTTTTTACGGCTTTGTTTAAACGTGGCCATCAACGGGGTCGGATACACCAACACCTCTTGCTCAAGTGTTCGGAAAAATACGCCATTACCTGACGTCACGCGTGCCCAGTATTTCCCGGGCGCAACATTAATGGGTAATTCGACCGTGAAAACCCCGTCTCCCGCCACTTCATCAAACCCAGCCCCGTCATCAGCAAATTGCCCAAGCGACATGGCCTGAGGGCGTTGGTCTTCAGGTATCCCGTCAACATTTTCCAAAAACTCCGTAAACGTGACGGTGAGATCTACCCTGTCTAGAAAATCTCGAAGATTTAGGGGCTGATTTCCCTGCATGAGGCGAGCGGTGAACTTGAGTGTCTCACTCTGATACAACCGCGTAGGAAATTTATCCACCTTCATATTCAAATCCGACAAAATACGAATACGATTTTTAGGCGAGACCTTTCCGATAGCCTGCCAAGGCCCTGGCATCGGATCTAAGACCGATACAATATCCATATCGGCTTCTTGGTGCCAAGAGACATTGTCTGGGTGACGCCATGCATAAAACTTGGTGCCATCAGGCTGGATAAGCACAACAGGTTTGCTGGGATTTTCTCTATAGATTACGAACGCAACCTGAGTGATGGTGGAATCGATACGAAAACGGTTGTTCAGCAACCGAATATCACTGTCAGATGTTTGCTCTGCTGATACATGGAACGCCATCAACAGAGCGAGCAGCAATCCAGTCCACCCACTCTTCATACACTCTCCTGTTGCCTCCACAAACAACTGCCGATTTTTTCAATCACATCCAGTTGCGCTTCATGTTCTTTTAGTTCATCGGCAGAAGCTTGTATTATCTTTAGTTTTTTTGCACCGGCTTCGACACGTCTTATGGTCTCGCCCCCACTTTCTTGATCACCCGCGTCGCTGCCACCAAACTTCAATGTTGTTTGGCCGCCCGTCATCAACAGATAAACATCTGCCAATATCTCGGCATCGAGCAATGCGCCGTGAAGCGTACGGTGAGAGTTATCTATGCCATAACGATCACAGAGCACGTCAAGGTTGTTACGCTTACCCGGGAAGATTTTCCTTGCCATTGCAAGGGTATCGGTAACCTTACAGAAGTCTTCCGTTTTACCGACATTCGCGTTCAGCTTCTGAAATTCATAATCCATAAAGCCGACGTCGAAGGGCGCGTTGTGCGCGACAAGTTCTGCGCCTTTAATGAAGTTCAGAAACTCTTCATGGATCTCTTTGTATTCTGGTTTATCAACCAAAAACTCATCGGTAATACCGTGAACAGAAATCGCTTCGGGGTCGATTTCACGATCAGGCTTAATGTATACGTGAAAATGTCGTCCCGTCAGTTTGCGGTTTACAATTTCAACGGCACCAATTTCAATGATTTTGTGGCCTTCATAATGAGGACCACCTTCACGGTTCATACCCGTGGTTTCGGTATCGAGAACGATTATCCGGTCGTAACTGGCTTTCATAGCGTCACTTGTGTCAGACTTGGCGATTAAATTGAACAGATACTAACAAATATGGTCAAGCAGGTAGAAATTTTCACGGACGGTTCTTGTCTTGGAAATCCAGGTCCGGGTGGATATGGCGTTGTTTTACGCTACAAACAGCACGAAAAAGAGCTGAGTGAGGGCTTTACGCTTACCACGAACAATCGCATGGAATTGTTAGCTGCTATTGTTGCTTTAGCCAGTTTAAAGGAATCTTGCTCCGTTGTACTCACTACTGATAGCCAATATGTGCGTCAGGGTATTACGCAATGGATTCATAACTGGAAAAAGCGCGGTTGGAAAACCGCAGATAAAAAACCGGTGAAAAATGCAGACCTCTGGCAACGGTTAGATGCAGAAACTCAGCGTCATGATGTTGATTGGCAATGGGTAAAAGGGCATGCAGGCCATCCAGAAAATGAACGTTGTGACGAGTTGGCAAGGTCGGGGGCGGAAAATCCTACAGGCCCAGACACAGGTTATGTACCGTCTGAGTAATGACGTTATCCGCCGGTGCGATAGTTAACACTCACCGGCGAAAGCGATTTCTTCAGCTTCCATTTTGGTTTTATCGGCTTCAATGGATACGTGCGCTTTCTCGCCACAATAAAGTACAGAGAGCCAATAGCAGGCAAAAGCCCCGAACACGCGTTCTCAAACCACACACCACATGTTCTATGCTTGGTTGCCGGAATCAGACCAAAGCAGGACATTTCCATGATTTCGTAATTCAATACCCCCAGCCAATCTCTCACGCGTAACGGAGTGAACATGCGACCACTCCAAGGCAATTGATTTTTCCGCCAAGGGATCAAACGACCAACTCCCATTACACTGCTTGGGTTGACACCAGAAAGGATTAAATAGCCGTCATCTATCATTACTCTGTCGATCTCACGCAATAGTCGGTGGGGATCATCGGTGTAGTCGAGTTGATTGGCTAAGATACAAACATCAAATGCCTTGTCTACAAACGGTAAATCGTAGCTTTCAGATTCGACATTTCGCAGTGGATTTAACTTATCAATGCAGACTTGGTGCTGGATGTTACAATGACCACTGACCAACTCGCAGCTTAGGCCGCCGAGTTTCAACATGTGATATCCGAACAGACGTGGCAACCATTCATCGAGTCGCGTTTGTATATGCGTGCACGCCCATTCGCCATGAGCAAACTGATCCCATGTGTAGGGGTATTCTAATGGACGTTGGCTGCGTGCTGGTTTCATAGTCAATTTGAGTTATAGCTGGAGAGTTTTTGTGCTATCAGTATCAAGCATACCCGCATTCAATGATAATTACATCTGGCTGCTAAAAAATGATGACAATCATTGCGTTGTTGTCGACCCAGGCGATGCCAACCCTGTCATTGAAACACTATCACAACTTGGCCTAACGCTAGATGCCATATTGATTACCCACCATCACAACGACCATATTGGCGGTGTGAACCAACTGCTGTCACACTTTCCATCCCTTACTGTGTATGGCCCCAATACGGCTCGATTCCCTTTCGTTACGCGCCCTGTTGCTGATAACGACCACTTTACACTGTATGGTGAAGATTTTACGGTGTTCCAAGTTCCGGGACATACACTCGACCATGTCGCTTATTACGCTAAAGGTATGTTGTTCTGCGGAGACACGCTTTTTTCTGGAGGCTGTGGTCGTTTATTTGAAGGAACGCCCGAACTAATGCACCGCTCTTTGACAGCATTGTCAGCCCTTCCAGACGACACAAAAGTCTACTGCGCGCACGAATACACACAAACAAACATCAATTTTGCGCAAGCGATCGAACCAAATAATGAAGCTCTGGCCACTTATGCCTATGATGTAAAAGCACTAAGAGAGGCGGGTCAAAGCACGATCCCTTCAACAATTGCATTGGAAAAAGCCATTAACCCGTTTTTACGCTCGCACATCGATGCGGTGAAAATGGCTGTAACAAACCGAGCGCAAGGCGTGTCAGACGTAGAAACTTTCGCTGCCCTTCGCCGTTGGAAAGATGAATTTTGACATTAGTCACTTGTAAGCATTGCTACTGGCCGATTATTATCATCGGCCAATTTTTGAAAGGTTAACCCGTAATGAAGTTCCGTTTTGTATTAGTGGGATCGATGTTTCTCGCAGGATGCCAGCTTACCGGGCAAGAAAACGTCGCATCTACGACTAATACGCCAGATGCTCCAGAGGAAACACTCACTCAGGTTGCGGTTACATCACCACAACAGCCAGTTATTGAGGAAGTTGTCGTCCCTGTTATCACACCGCAGACTCAGGAGGATGTCTGGGAACGAATTGCAATGCAAATGCAGATGCCAATCCCCGAAAATAAGCGCGTAAACTATTACCGCAACTGGTATCTCAAGCATCCGCAACACCTCGAAACTGTCTCTAAGCGTGCTGAGCCTTTCCTCTACCTGATTACTAAAAGAGTAGAAGAAAGAGGAATACCTCTAGAAATCGCCCTTTTGCCTGTTGTTGAAAGCTCATTCGACCAATTCGCATACTCTCACGGCCGTGCTGCGGGACTATGGCAATTTGTGCCTGATACTGGTCGCCGCTTTGGTCTAGAGCAAAATTGGTGGTATGACGGCCGCCGCGATGTGATTGCATCTACGGACGCTGCCCTAGATTTATTGGAATACCTTCACAAGAAATTTGATGGTGACTGGCTACACGCGTTAGCTGCCTACAACACTGGGGAAGGACGCGTATTCCGCGCTATTCGCAATAATAAAGCGAAAGGTCTTCCAACTGACTTTTGGCATTTGTCATTGCCGAAAGAAACCAGTGGCTATGTGCCAAAACTGCTCGCCGTTGCTGACGTCATCAAAAACAAAGAAAAGTACGGTCTCAACCTACCAGAAATCGCGAATAAACCTGTCGTAGAGCAAGTTGAACCTAAGGTACAAATGGATCTTGCACTTGCTGCTAGCTATGCAGGATTGCCACTTTCTGAACTGCAAAGTTTAAACCCAGCATACAATCATTGGGCTACATCTCCAGACGGTCCTAACCACCTGCTATTGCCGAAAGACAATATCGCGCAGTTCAAAAACAAGCTCGCTGAGAACAACAACAAAGGCATTAAGGTCACGCGTTACAAAGTGAAAAGTGGTGACTCGCTAGGCATGATTGCGCAGCGACACAATACAACAGTAAAAGTGATTCAACGCGCCAACAGCATCAGTGGAACCGATATACGTGCAGGACAACACCTGCTTATCCCTGTTTCAGTGAAAGATGAAAGCCAATACTCACTTAGCGCACCTCAGCGTCTAGCAAAGCTAACCAGTAAAAAACGTGGTGATTACAAAGTAACGTACGAAGTCGCGAAAGGTGACAGCTTCTGGACCATCGCACGCAAGAACGATGTATCAGTGAGCTCGCTGGCACGTTGGAATGGCATGAGTCCGAAAGACCCGCTGCATATCGGCCAAGATTTAGTCATTTGGAAGAAAGCAGCCGAAGGCGCAAGAATTCGTACAATCGTCTATCAAATCCGTGAAGGCGATTCATTGAGCGGTATCGCCGCGCGTTACAAAGTCTCCGTGTCTGATCTGGTGAAATGGAACTCGCTTAAGAAGAGTGCCTATATTAAGCCTGGACAAAAACTGAAACTGTATATTGATGTAACCAAAGTCAGCGCATAAGTCTGATAACACATATAAAAAGGGGCATATTTGTATGCCCCTTTTTTTTATCACATCACCATCGGGTGTCGTTTCATCATTCGAATCCCCTCTCGTTTAATACAATCAACGAGGGGGTTTTCCGCCATATCAGCACGCCAAACAAAAGAGAGTGAGCGAGCAATATTGAGTTCTGGCACATTCAGTGCCACTAGCTTTCCAGCTTCAATATAACGCTCGACATCAAGGTAGGGCAGGCATGTCAGATAAGGACCGTTCGCCACCATACGGCGGATAACGGGAATATGCTCGTACTCTCGCCACACATCCAAATCCGCAATATGGTCATAGATAGCACTTTCAAACGCGGTACGGGTCCCCGAACCATGTTCACGCAACACCCATTTGGCCTGCTCAAGCTGCGCCATACTCACGCGTTCACGCTTAGCAAATGGGTGATGGACTGAAGAGACTATCTTCAAATGGTCGGTACACCAAGGCTCTTGATGAAGGCGGTTATCATCTACCCTTCCCTCAATAACACCGAGATCGTACCGATAATCCAGTACGCCGGAAATCACTGAGCTGGTACTTTGCACCCCTAAAGAGATTCGAATTTCCGGAAAATCATTATCAATAATACTGATAAGGTCCGGAATCAGGTGCTCTGCGGGCGTTTGGCTGGCACCGAGACGTATTTCTCCGCTCAGAAGATGCTGGTCATAGAACCCAGTTTCTATTTGTTTAGCATCTCTTAACAAGCGCTTTGCTTTGGGTCGAAGCCAAGAGCCCCAATGAGTAAGAATTAAACGTTTACCTTTACGTTCAAACAAAGGTCTACCTAGCATTTTTTCCAGTTGTGACAATGACATACTGGTAGCTGATTGAGTTAAAGAAAGCATTTCAGCTGCCTGGCTGACACTGCCACTATCTGCGACCGCATCAAATACGGCGAGTTGTTTTAATGAATAACGCATGGTTGCAACCTCTCCTGATTGCTTGCGAATTAAGCCACAAACTTCCTATGGTTACATTCTACCTATCCGTTAAAAATCATCAATTTATCTGAATTGAATTTCGAAGATTATCAATTGTACTTCCCCTCCTCACTCCACTTAATCTGAAAGCGTAGCAAGGCACGTCGTCTTGCTTAGAAACAAGGAGAGCACAATGAATACATTTGGGAGGGGAAATGATGACTACAGCATACTCTGATCATGATTTCGTCTCAGTGAAGGGATTTTCTGCATCAGAAATGATGACAGAAGCCGAGCGATACGCGCTCAAGAAAATAAGTAAGCGCAGCGGTGCGACAATCAGTCTCGCAATTTTGGCTGGCGCATTTATCGGTCTCGCTTTTCTGTTCTATACCACAGTTACGACCGGAAATGATGGCGCAAGTTGGGGTCTTAACCGCCTAGCTGGTGGCTTTGCTTTCAGCATGGGACTGATATTAATCGTTATTTTTGAAGGGGAACTGTTTACCAGCACGGTGCTTTCCAGCATTTCATGGGCCAACAATCAGGTGGGTATTGGCAAGCTGCTTTCCACGTGGGCCAAAGTTTACTTCGGAAACTTTTTGGGTGCCATGTTGGTAGTTTTACTCGTATCTGCAGCAGGTATGTATCAGCTAGATGGGGGTCAATGGGGCTTAAATGTGCTGAACATTGCACAGCATAAACTGCACCATACTTGGCTAGAGGCATTTACGCTTGGTGTGCTGTGTAACATCTTAGTTTGTACAGCTATATGGCTGACGTTTTGTTCTGCAAACCCAATCGTGAAAGCGGTGATGACTATGCTACCGGTGGCCATGTTTGTTTCTAGCGGCTTTGAGCACAGTATCGCAAACATGTTCATGGTCCCACTTGGCATCGTGGTCGCAAACTTTTCACCAGAAAGTTTCTGGGCAGGGCTTGGCGTAAATGCTAGCCAATATGCCGACCTCACGATTAACCACTTCCTAGTAAATAATCTTGTACCTGTGACGCTTGGAAATATCGTCGGTGGTGCAGTTCTTGTAGGCCTTGCTAACTGGGGCATCTACAGAAAGCAACTTCTTCAACCAGAGATGCTGAGCATCAACGTACCAGTCACCATAAATAAAGCAAGTAAGGACACTATTATGATGAATAATCTGAAAGTTAAAGACCTAATGAACAAAAGCCCAATCGTCCTGAAAGCCAGCGACCGCACTTCAGACGCGATTGATATCCTACTCGCACACAATTTAACAGGTGCCCCAGTCTGTGACAGCCAGCAATTTGTAGTAGGATTCTTTTCTGTCCATGACGCAATGGTAAACCTTTGGTGTGAAGACTATCTACCAGATTCAAAACAGTGCATTGGGGAACTCATGCGTGATGAAGTCACCGCACTTAACTGCGAAGAGACCATTATCGATGTCGCTGAATTCTTGGTCATGGACAAAGAAAAAGTCTTCCCAGTAAGCTCAATGGGGATTGCAACTAGCTTCTCTAGCTTGTCTTTGAAAGACCGCGTAAAAGAAGCAAAAGTCAGCAAGCCACATATTCTCCCAGTTTTAGAACATGGCAAACTGGTTGGGGTGATCTCCCGTTCAGATGTACTCCAAGCGTTAAGACCTCTCTATGACAATTCTGTTGAACAACCACATTTAGCAGAAGTCATGTAACATCAGAAAGAACAAAAATAGAGGCCGGGGTTCCGGCCTTTTTTAAAACTATTGGGAAAAGGAAAACGAAGCATCCAACCAAGCGTGGTCAGACGCATTGGTTTCTTTTGAGCTTGATTTATGCAACGTCAGTCCTCGATAAAAGAGATGGTCAAGCGGATGACCAAAAACTTTTAGTCGCTGATCGGAAGCAAAGTTAACCTCTTTAATCCCCACTTCATTCAGCGCATTTCTCACAACATCGAGTCTCTCTTCACTCCATGTATTAAAGTCACCGGCAATAATCAATGGCCCTTTGACATCGCGTACCGCATCCACAAGAGCTTCAAGTTGCTCTTTGTACTCGACGATACCAAACGTAAAGTTAATGCTGTGAATATTAATTACTGAAAGGGTCTCGCCATTTGATAAAGGGAAAGCACTGTAAAGCGCGCTTTTAGGTAACCGCAAGTACGGCTCTATCTTGGTATAGGCACAAGCTTCTCTCGGCATAACTTCCGACAGCGTCATAACGCCAGCAATCTCACCATTCACAGCAAAGGCGTAAGCTTGATTGCTGTGCCAGCCTTTTTCTTCGATATAGTGAAGCAACTGAGGTTTTGACTGTGCTTCTTGCAACAAAATAAGGGAATGCGTCTTTGATAACTCGTCCAGCTCTTGATCCCAACCGCTGTTCTGCTGCTTATAAATATTCCACACAGCAACATTGATAGGCTCTTTGATATCGATGCTGGAATCACTTGTATAGTCGCGACAACGCAAAGTGCCGTCTCCTGATGCCAACCTGGCACTGTCAGGCACATCCACCATCACGTACACTAAACTGATGGCAACAATCAGGATCGCTGTGCCTAATAATACCCACCGCCCTTTTAACTGCTTCATTATCTCTGGTAACCACTTGTGAAAATGGGCACTACTTCTAGCTAATCCCCTTACTAGCTTGCAGTGCGCTGCTATCCACGAAAAACGAACAACCGTTTCAATCACGCGAATAGCCCGACAATCGACTCCCTGTCATCAGGTAAGCACCTATACTCGGCGCATTCTGATGCAATTGAGGCCCAACTATGTCAGATGACTCAAAAGGAATCTACTTTCGTATACAACAACCCGCGAAACAACCTTGGATGATCGCGTTTGTCGCTGCCATTGGTGCGGCGATTTGTATCGCACTGCTTGCCTTCATAGATCAAACTGCCAAAGGTGACTATGCACTTATCGCCCCGTTTGGCGCGACCATGGTGCTGGTGTTCGGCCTACCACAAAGCCCGCTAGCACAGCCTCCCAATGTGGTATTTGGCCACTTAACCACTGCCATCGTTGGTATCATTTTTGCCAATATCTTCCCACCTGAATATTGGGCTCTAGGACTTGCGGTAGGAACAGGCATTTTTTTTATGATGATATTTAAATTTACTCATCCACCGGCGGGAGGCAATCCGATACTCATTATGCTTGGCGGGCATACCAGCTTTGCTTTCGCCCTTTATCCCGTTCTTTTAGGAAGTTGTTTAATAGTCATTATCGCACTGATATATCACGGTTTGGTGTCACGTGCAGAATATGCGTGGGTCAATAAAGCTAAAAAGGAATGATTATGTACAGCAAGATTCTTTATGCTTTGGATATTGATTCAAAAGCCAACTTAGATAAAGCCATTAAAATTGCCGAACAGTTGAACGCTGAGCTATTTATTGGCTATGCAACCTACTTAGGGGAAAGCTATCAAGATGACGAAGTGTATTTTGGCAAACATACTGGGGACGAGATTGTCGATGAAGATAAGAAGGATTTAGAGCGGAAAATTGAATCTCTTTTCACTGAAACCACCATCAGTAAAGATCATATCTATATTATTGATGGTCCCGTAGGAAAAGCCATAGATAAACTTGCCACATCACTAAGCGTTGAGCTTGTTATCGTCGCTAAATCTCATCATCACTTCAGCCTCATGATGAAAAATGACACGCTTATTCGCCTTACGACGCACTATGACTTTTTAAGCTTTAACTAAACCCACAATAGTCATTCACCCGCCGCACATTTTTATGGGGTTTGAGATAAAACTGGAGAAGGGCTTGCTAGAAGAAAATGCAACGTAAAGGTATCTAGGACGGGACAGGGGTATGAAAAAAGCCCCAGCATTTCTGCTGAGGCTTTAAAAGTGGCAGGGGTGGAGAGATTCGAACTCCCAACACGCGGATTTGGAATCCGCTGCTCTGCCAATTGGAGCTACACCCCTGTAGTTGTTTTTAAGACTTAACTTTGTCTG
>NZ_JAJUBB010000003.1 GCF_028683135.1 Enterovibrio qingdaonensis | reverse complement strand
CGCAAAGCGTTATGTGAATATTTGAGATGGAATACAAGCAACCAAGTCCACTATACGAGTGGAAAATTGATGAATCAGGTAAAGAACTTAACTTGGTCTAAATTCTAGACAATGAAACGGTGTTATATGCGTATGGCCGTTACGCGCATAGCTCTGGCAGTAAGTCAGTTTCATGGCAAGAGTTTCTAGATGGTGAAATGAGCGAACTCGTAGAAAAAACCATGGGCCCAAAGGTATTAACTGAGCTTCTTTCAAGGCTAAAGTTGGACGTATAACAAGAGACTAGGGCTCGAATGACCCATTTCCCAATACTGTCTCCCTCATCTGTATCGCTAAATGGCTTGATGCCAACGCTTCCGCTATCGATACAAACCTAAAGAAAAACGCCCATCAAGTAGCCAATCGAAAAAAGCAGCCTAATTAGGCTGCAAATATAGGACTCGGTGCCACATTCTGCTCTTGCACATCTTGTGGTTCTTTTTATCTCTTGGGCTTTATCTTTGCTTAACTTCCGGCAAGTGAAGTGACGGTGGAAACAAAACTTTTAAAGCCAAGAAACAGTGTGATGAGACTGATGGCAATGCCAAAGCATAGTGACACTTTTCCGTTGACGAACTGGCGCATAAAACGCGATTGGCTAGTTATCATTACCAATAGAATCACAGCGATAGGCAAAATGATGCCATTGAGCACTTGTGCCGAAATGATGACAAAAACCGGGTTAAGGCCTGTGGCTGAGATGAAAATACCAAAGATCAGAATAGAAAGATTGGTATAGAAGAAACGCTTATCTGACTTGTCGTATTTCCACCCAAATAACCCCGCGAGTACGTAAGACGCTCCCAATGGTGTGACGATGGCTGAAGAAAGCCCTGCAGCAATCAAGCCAACACTAAGGAAAACCTGAGCGTAATCACCGAGAACAGGTTCCAATGCTTGAGCCATGGTGGCAATGCTTTCAACGGATGCACCACGAATCACTGTGCCTGCGGTAATCATCACCGCAGCTGTGATTAATCCTCCAATTGTGATGGCCACAATGATATCGAGCTTTGACAGTTCGAGTTGGTCTGTACTGCTGAATGCTTTTCTGGCATTGATGGCATGAACAAAGAAGTTGTAAGGCACGATTGTGGTTCCAATCAAGCCTAGTACCAGAAACATCCCGCCTTCAGGAATACTTGGAATTAAACCGGCCGCGACTTCTGACCATTCAGGCCCAACGGCAAACATCGAAATGAGAAAAACAACGGCCATGGTGGCAACAAGCACCATCAGAACCTTTTCAATGAGCTCAAAGGGGCCGAAGTTAATCAATACCAGTATTGCGACACCGACAAGTGGGCCAAGTATTTGAGTGGAAACGCCGGTTAATGTCGATAAACCTGCGGCTGATCCTGTGAGGTCACCGCCCATATACGCGATGCAGCCAAGTGGAATGGCTGTGCCAACAAGCCCACGGATAAGGTAACGCGCTGTGCGGTTTTCAAATGCTGAAGAGATGGCTTCCGAAAGACCTTGTCGGGTAACAACCCCCAAGCGTGCCGCCATTTCTTGAAGCACTATGGTGGCAAGTATGGCGAAAACCACCGTCCAAATCAGGGCATAACCAAAGTCAGCACCTGTTCTGGTGGCGGTTGTCACTGTTCCGGGTCCGATAAAAGAACCAGTTATGACAATCGCCGGGCCAATGGCTTTTACTTTGTCGAGAAAGGTATAGCGTCTCTTTGACGTGCTCGTGTTTTGCATGGACATATCATCCTCCTTGAAGGGGTGTACTGCGTGACTGTCTTTGCGTCAAATGCGTTAGTAGGCAGAACCTTGAGGGTTGGTTAAGTCGTGTGTTTCTGAGCCTGTCAGAGGTGGATTAAATACACTGACCAGCACCAAATCAGTGGTTGTTCCACCTCTTAAGTAATGCGGATCATGTTGGTTGAGCACATAAATGTCGCCCTTACGAATGGTGAACACATTGCCCGCCATGTCTTCGACTTCGCCTTCACCGTCAATGCAGTAACAGGCTTCGAGATGATTTTTGTAGTGAAGTTTTGACTCAGAACCCGCGCGAACAACCGTATGGCAGACGGTAAATCCCATATTGTCCACTTGTGTTAGTAGGCGGTGGCTTGTGCCATTTCCCCAATCAACAAAACGGTCTGTTGACTCCAGTTCCTTTAATGAACGAACAAACATTTTGCCTCCAATTGTTAGTTTTATTGAGATAAAGGCAGCAGACTACGGCGATTAAGGACCTCAAATACTCAGCGAGTTCTTCGTAGCTGCTACCTTTGGAGATGATGGTTTCAATTGAGCCTTGTAACAATTGATTAATATTTGCTCGACATGTTAGGAAAAATAACAATGAAACTTCCGCCGTTGTCCGCACTGAAAGCGTTTGAAGCGACAGCCAGACACCTTTCGTTTTCACTTGCTGCAGAAGAACTGTTCGTCACTCACGCTGCGGTGAGTCATCAAATCAAGCGTCTGGAGGAATGGTTCCAAATGCGTTTGTTTGAGCGCAGAGGGAGGGGGATTCGCTTAACACGTAGCGGAGAATTGCTTTTCAGACGGGTATCACCCGCACTCAATGAGATTGCGGAGGCCTGTAATTCGGTCAAGGCGATGAAAGGTAACGACGCATTGACGGTAGGATGTATTCCCTCCATCGCGAATCGATGGCTCGTGCCGCATTTGGTCGAATTCACAGCAGCTAAGCCGAATCTAGATGTGAAAGTGGTTTACGCGAGTGTCGCAGATTCACTTGCAGCCAATGAGTTAGATGTTCTCATTTCAACTGACGAGCACAATATGCCGGGGGTGAAATCTGAGAAGCTATTCAGTCGGACTAAAAAGCCAGTCTGCAGCCCATCATTTTTGGAGAAACATAGCCCGATAGATACGCCTTTAGATATTGCGCGTGTTCCATTGATTCATGATGAACAACGTAAAGAATGGCAACATTGGTTTGATAGTGCTGGTGTGTGTTGGTCGGCGACAGATTCTTGGCCTGTATTTCAGGACTTTAACTTACTGGCAACTGCTGTCATTGCTGGTCATGGTGTTGCGCTTTGTCCTGTGGAGGTTTTCCGGCTTGAGATAGCGCGTGGTGACTTGATTGTGCTTTCTGATATTGCAACAAAACAGGATCTTGGGTATTACGCAAGCTATCGGCAAAACGCTAGCACAACGGTGTTTGACTTTGTGGAATGGTTTAGAGGGGTGGTTGTCATGGATGCTGAAATCGCGTAATTCGAGATCTATGTATCCTCTGTCTGGGCGAGCAGAGTTCGCACCGCCCTCATCTGCATATTAACCGCCTAAACATCTACGCTCTGATACGCCTTTACTGCATCTTCTACTGCCGTTGGTCTGCCTTGCTGAATACGCTGATAGTGCTGCAAGGTTTTCGCAAGGTACCGCTGACAAACATCGCGCTGCGCATCGTCGTTAGAAAGCCAAAGTCGCGACCCTGTGCGTGTAACTTGGTCGAGTTGAGCGGTTTCATCATGTGTCGTTACCAGCATGATTTCATAGAAGCGTTGGTTTTCTTCTATCAACGTTTCTTCTTTGAGTTTGAAGCCACGCGCAATCAACATTTCGCGTAACGCGTATTGGTGGTTAACGGGGCAAAGCAGAAAGTTGAGTGCGAACTCTGGATAGGTATCTTGTAAGCGGGCAACCATGTCCATCATCAAATCGCCACCGATACCGGCAATGATGATCAAGTGTCGACCAGAATGTTGTGCCAAAGGCAATTCACCGGCATCCATACACAATGCTTCCCATTGCGTGTTATGCGCAAAATGTTGGCGTAATTGCTGGGAGAGTTTGTCGATAAGTGCTGGAACAACATCAACAAAATGGACAAAGGCGTCAGGGTGTTCACGCAGAAGTGATGCGCCCAGTAAACCATGGTCACAACAGCAATCCCAAATGTGGTCATAAGGCGCGTTTACCATCATTTGAAGCTGACGTAGACGTTTACCGATTTTCAATTTTTGCTCGCTCACTCAAGGCAGGAAAGCGCAGCATTCTACTGAAAATGAAAAAGGGGTCGAACGAATTAATTTCTCGACCCTGACAAAGAATTTTTATCTATGACTGAACAAACTTCAGAGTGCTAAACCGACTGCGAAGGTCGCTCGCCGCTTGTGCGATGTCCTCGACAGGTTTACGTTCAAACAGACAATCTGCAATGAGTGTTGCAACCGTCGGCATGTCCTCTAGCGTAAAGCCTGCGCGAACAATTTCCGGTGTACCGAAACGCAAGCCATTCATGTCGCCGTCAACGGTAGCAATGGGCAGGCCGATGCCACAGGTCAGGATATTTGCTTGCCTGAGTTTCTTCGCCATGGTTTGGCCACCGCCGAACATTGCCGCTTCAATGGCAAATTGGTGGGATGTTGACGGTATTGCATGGCCATCTTGTTCAACCGTAAATACAGGCAAGCCTTCACGTTGACAGGCGTCGGCGAGGGCTACGTTTGTCTTAATCATTGTCTCAGAATATGCCTCACCGAACTCTCTCCAATCGAGCAAGGAAACCGCCAGTGCTGCTGACTTCGCAGCATCAAAGTTGGCAGTAAGCCCAGGGAACGCAATCGCATCAATCGTTTTCATGAGGTCTGCATCGTTCGAGACGATTAATCCGCCCGGAGGCCCGCCCAGACTTTTGTAAGTGCTCATTGTCATCAAATGCGCACCTTGGGTTAACGGATTTGGCCAGCTTTTTCCCGCGATAATCCCGCACTGATGGGCGGCATCGAACAGGACCTTCGCGCCGACTTCGTCCGCAATGGATCGCAGTTCACTGACGGGATGAGGAAGAAGATTTAAACTACCTCCAATGGTAATTAGTTTGGGCTTCAGTGTGCGCGCCTGTTGCCTTACTGCATCAATGTCTACCGTGTAGTGCGTGGGGTCAGCCGCCATTTCAATAATGTCGAGCCCAAACAAACCTGCAGCACCAGCATTATGGTGGGTCACGTGACCACCAATAGAGGCGGGGGGAACGAGGATAGTATCGCCAGCCTTGCACGTCGCCATAAAGGCATACAAGTTTGCCATTGCGCCTGACGCGACCCGAATTTCAGCAAAGCGGGCATCAAATACTTCACAGGCGAGTTGAGCAGCTATTAATTCAATTTTTTCAATGGCTTCTAAGCCCATTTCATATTTATCACCGGGATACCCCAAAGAGGGACGAGAACCAATGCCAGATGAAAGAAGGGCTTCGGCTTTCGGGTTCATGATATTGGTAGCAGGGTTGAGGTTGATACAGGCTTTTTCATGAATGTGCCTATTCTCTTCCGCAAGTCCATAAATGCTGCTGAGGAGCTCAGAAGACGAATTGTGCGCGTAGTCATTCAGTGTATTCGCTGCGAAGGTGTTGAGTGCGTCGTCTATCCAAGGTTTTGATTGGTATGTCATTTCCGAGCTCCGTCTCTATGGTGGTCACAAAGTTATCTCAACAAATTCGTGCACGATGAACAAATGGATTATTTTTTACTCTAGGCAAAAAATATTTTGGGCTAAGTGGAATGAAATCGGTCAGGTTTGGCAATCTACCTCCATTGGAAACGCTGGTGGCATTTGAATCCGCCGCAGAGCATGAAAGCTTTGCGCGAGCGGGTGAGGAGCTGTTCCTTACCGCGTCTGCAATCGCGTATCACGTAAAAAAACTGGAATCGAATCTAGGCATAGAGTTGTTTTCTCGACACGGTAAAGGCGTGTCACTAACACCTAAAGGCCAAGAATTTTTATCGCTTATTAGGCAGTCACTCAATAGCATTGAAAGAGATGTTGAACAGGTAAGAAGTAAACGCTCTAAGCCCGTAAAACTGGCAACGCAACATGCCGTAGCTCAGCTCTGGCTGCATAAGCGGTTGGGAGAGTATCAGCACCAATTTCCTGAGCATGATATCGAGATAACGGCAGTCTCAACCGTTTCTGGCCAGCCAGAAAACACGGATTTGGCGTTGGGGTACTTTCTTCACGACCCCGGTGGCGCGTGGATCAAACTATGGCCAGAATATTTATTGCCAGTGAGTGCCAGAGGTTTCAACGAAGATTCCCCAACCTTCTATCAGGACATGAATTGGCACGATGACTGGCGGTATTGGCGCGACACCTTCCCGGATATCTCAGCTAAAACACGACGAGCCAGCCTATATACCTTGCTTCTGCAGTCTGTGCTTGATGGACAAGGTGTGATGGTAGGGCGATTAAGCTTATTGAAACCTTATTTAGATTCTGGAGTGTTAGTACCGTGGCCGGATTCGACATTGTCAGAAGTTGAAAGTGGGGGATACTACCTGTATTGCGCGCCATCTTGCCGTGATCATGCAGTTGCTACCCACTTTTTTGAGTGGTTGACGACCACATGTGTGGCTAGGTAAGGTGAGGCGAGATAGAGGAAAGGGTAATCGGGAAGGGAATGTAGATGGAACTCGCGGCTTTCTTGCTTTTTATTCCGGCTTGTTTTGCCTTAAACATGACGCCGGGGCCGAATAATTTACTGGCGATGAACAATGGGCGCTGTTACGGCTTTCGCCATGCGTTGCTCGCCAGTATGGGGCGAATTGTCGCATTTGCCGTCATGATTGCACTCACTGCATCTGGGCTTGCGGTCATCCTTTACGCCTCTGAGACTGTGTTTCTGGCGATCAAGCTTGTCGGGGCATTTTACCTGTTTTGGATAGCCTTTCAGTTATGGCGTTCATCTTCTAGTCCTGTGAGTAAAGAGGAAGGTGGAAAACAGCTAAAGACGCTCTTGCAGCAAGAATTCACGTTAGCGGCAGGTAACCCCAAAGCCATTCTTATCTTTACGGCATTTTTGCCGCAATTTGTTGACCCAAGCGCAGCTATCAACCAACAATTTTTTGTTCTCGGTGTGACGTTTTTAGTGTTAGAAATCTTGGCAATCGCCTTGTATGCGATGTTTGGAATTTACTTAAGGCACTGGTTTAGCAAACCGACGATGGCACGATGGTTCAATCGAGGCTGTGCCGTGGTGTTAGGGGTATCAGGCGGCAACCTGTTGTTGATGAACCGCCAGTAACAGAAAATACTCAGCCACCAAAATATTCCTTGATGGCTGAACAGAACCTGCGAGCGATTTATTTCTTAGAAAGATCTCGGTATGCCGCAGGCACGTTGAGTGCAGGGTGAACCCAATCACGCAATGCATAGCCCGTAAATTCTGGCAATTGAACCTTCGCGACTGTTTCTTCCAGTGTCAGCCCTTCATCAATCGCAAGTTGTACCTGTGTTTTAATCGCTTCCAGATAGTCAATGTGCCACTGAATATCGGCGGGTGTCATCGGTGAGCCATGACCGGGAACAACATTAGCATCATCCGGTAAGAATGCTTTTACCTTCTTCAATGAGTCCAGCGTTTCCAGCAGGTGACCATCGAGCAACCAAGGCAGTGACGGTTTCACTGTGATGATGGGGTTACCTGTCCACATGGTTTTTGATTCGGGTTCCCAGACAAAGAGATCGCCACCTGTCTGAGCAAAGCCGAAGTCCATGATTTCGACGTTCTTTCCGCCCAGATCTAGGGTGATCTTACCACCTTCACCGATCAGGATGTCTGCATCAGTTGGTACAATCTCTTCGATACCTCGGCCTTTACCGAAGTTTTGCATCATAAACTGGGTGTCATGCTCGAAGTGAGTGTGGATGTAATTTTGCGTCACTTCGTGCTGAATAATGGTGGTGTCTTCTGGCAAGTACATATTGCCGTAAGAATGGTCGCCGTGGAAGCTGGTGTTCACCGCGTAGATGATCGGTTTGTTGGCTTCTTTTGCCACCATACCCTGAACTTGTTTATTCAGACGTTCGTTTAACATGGTATCAATGATAAGCACGCCCTTATCACCGACCACAAATCCGCCACTCGTCGCGACAGGCAGGCCTTTTTGCTCAAGCTCTTTCGCATCACTTGGGTAATAGGCGTAGACACCGTTACCCAACTTTTCAGCAATAAGCTGCACTTTATTGGCATCCCACACGGGCTCATTGGCAAATAAGGGAGTGGAGATGAGAGCGGTTGCAGCGATCATTGATCCTGCGATTTTCAATATTGTCATTGTTTATTCCTTTTGTTTTATCTGTGTCCTTGATGTACTAGCGCACTTTACAAATGCTAGCATTCACAATAAACATCACTTTGAGTAAATGACTGTTCTTCGAAAGTGAACAATAAGGACGCTTATGGATAAGCTTACAAACATGGAAACCTTTGTGCGGGTGGTCGAGATTGGCAGTATCAGTGGGGCTGCTGATCGCATGAACATTGCTAAATCGGCGGTGAGTCGACGCCTCAAAGAGTTAGAAGAGTTTCTCAGTGTTCAGCTGTTTCACCGCACGACGAGAACCATGCATGCCACAGAGACGGGCATTGAATACTACAAGCACTGCCTGAGAATTCTGGAAGATTTACGCGAAGCCGAAGAAGCGACGTCTCAGGCACATTGCGTGTTGCAAGGCCCTCTAAAGGTAGCAGTGCCATCCACGTTTGGTGTTTTACACATTGGCCCTGCAATTAACGACTTTTTAGCGGAACACCCACAGATTGAATTTGAGTTGGACTTTAACGATAGGCAAGTCGACTTGATTCAAGAAGGCTATGACATGGCGATTCGAATCGCCGATTTGCCTGACTCAACCTTACTAGCAAGAAAAATAGCCACTGTCCGTCATGTGCTTTGTGCGAGTCCTGACTATCTCGAAGAAAACGGGACGCCGGAACGCGTCGCTGATCTCAGTAACCACAATGCGGTTGTTTATAGCTTAAGTCGTGATATTACTCACTGGCGGTTGGTGTCGCCTGAAGGCAAACAGGCAAAGGTGAAAATTAATCCGGTCTTGAAAGCGAGTAGCGGAGAGTTTCTGCTATCCGCCGTAGAGAAAGGGTTGGGTATCGCATATCTGCCAACATTTGTTGTTCACAATGGTTTGCGTGAAGGGCGTCTCAGTAAAGTTTTGCCCGGATACGGTGCGGGTGAACTTAACGCCTATGCAATTTATCCGCAGACTCGGCACCTTTCGCGTCGTGTTCGTACATTCATTGATTTTCTTGCGGCAAGATTTGAAGGTAAACCTTATTGGGATCAATAAGATCGCTGTCTTATAAGTGTACGTAATACCAGCGGGGCATTTCAAACAAGGAGAGGAAATGAACAGCCAAGACGTTCTGGCGCAGTTTGAACAGGGGTTTCGTTCAGCGTTTAGCCTGACAGATGAAGAGTGGCAAGCCTTTGTCGAAACAGGCGTACTAAGGTACATCACTAAGGGCGAAACCTTGTTTGAAGCGGGAGATGTCGTAGATAAAGTCCGATTTGTCTGTGCGGGAACCCTGTGTAACTTCTATCTCACGCCGGATGGCACCCGAAGAAACAAATCTTTTCTTCAACGCGCGGATGTCTCGGCGTGCTTGTCTTCTTTCTCAAAAGGATTGTCCGCGAGGTTTAGCTGCGAGGCACTGACGGACGCAGTGTGTTTTGAAGTTTCGGCAAAAGCACTAAAGGTGCTCAGCGAGGGCATGCCGGGTTGGAAGAATGCGTTTCTTCAGATGGTGACGGCATTAGCATTGAAAAAGGAAGCAAGAGAAGCCGATTTGCTTTTGCTTTCCCCAACCGAACTTTATGTTCAGTTTGTTGAGACCCAGCCAGAACTTGCTGAGTCGCTGCCGAACTACCACATTGCGTCTTATCTCGGCATTACTGAAGTGTCTCTCTCCCGTATTCGCGCGAAACTCGGTGTACAGAACCACTATCACCGAGCTTAAAAAAATTTGCAGTTTTAACCTTTGTTAAAGTGCTGACGAATTGACACAGATATCCTGACTCTCATTGGAATTACAGAGGAAGTCGGGATGGAACTTCGCAACAAAACCATTGTTCTCACTGGCGGAACGTCAGGTATTGGTCGCCAACTGGTTGACCAACTCTCTCATGCTAATCAACTGATAGTTCTCGGGCGCGACGCGGAAAAACTCGATGCGTTAAAAGAACAATACGCGTCCGTTGTTGCTTATCAGGTCGATCTCTCGAACACCAAAGAGGTTTATCGGCTCGCGAGTTTGGTAGCGAAACATCACCCTCAAGTAGACGTGTTAATCAATAACGCAGCCGTGCAGTTTGCTCCTTACTTCAACGACAAACACTTCAATTTCAGCACTGTTCAGTACGAAATCGACACCAACTTCACTGCCGTGTGTGCATTGATTCACGGATTATTACCTTCGTTAACGTCCACTTCGTCTTCGAAAGTTGTCAACGTGAATTCGGCGTTGAGCATCGTGCCTAAAGCGTCTTCTGCGGTCTATTGCGCGACGAAAGGTGCGATCAATATTTTGTCCCAAAGTTTGAGATACCAATTTGAAGGCTCTCCGATAAAAGTGCAGCAAGTTTTTATGCCGTTGGTGGAAACGCAAATGACGGCGGGGCGGGGCAGTAACAAGATATCAGCAACATTGGCGGCATCAAAAATGATTGAGGGCATTGAGCGAAAAGATAAGGACTTCGATATCGGCGCAACGCGTGTACTCAGAGTTCTGTTTGCTATCGCGCCTTTTGCGGCTCGTCGACTACTGAAAGGGTCATAGATGAAAGCCAAGAAATTAGTGTGTGGATTGATGTTAACAGGGGCCATTGCGATGAATACAAATGCCACGGAAAGCAAAGTGACTATTGCCGTTAAAGGGATTGATGTGTCTCGACCGGGCAAGGTGTTGGTGATGCTTTTCGCCGAAGAAGGATTTCCAAAGCAACACGATAAGGCACTGCGAATTATCAGCTTGAATGCGACTAAAGCAGAGCAAGTCGTCACCTTTGATGACACGCCTCAAGCGTTTGCAGTCAAGGTACTGCATGACGAAGACGGAGATGGTCGCGTTACCAAGAATTGGACCGGAATTTGGCCAAAAGAAGGGTTGGGCTTTTCGAACGGCGCAAGGATCACGTTTAAAGCCCCAAGCTTTGCCAGTGCGCGGCTGGATAGAAATAGCGTTGCTTCACCACATCAGATTACTGTTCGTTACCCGTAAGGAGGGGCTATGACATCGTTGCTGAAATTAATGGGAATAATGGCCCTCTTTTTCGCCTCCACCTTCATTGTCGCAAAAGCAATGGGGTGGTTGAGCCTCGAGCAAATTGAGTTGTGGTTGGCACAGGCACAATCGCTAAGTGCGGTCACCGTGGTGGTTGCCGTTGTTTTTCTTCTGTTTTTGGATCTTTTCATCGCGGTACCGACACTGTCGATCATGATGCTAGGCGGCTACTTTGTCGGTGCTCACCTTGGTTGGTTCGCGGCGTTCTCAGGCACCTTGCTTGCAGGCGTGTGTGGTTATGGCTTAAGTGCACTGTATGGCGAGAAATTGGTGAATCTGGTGGTGAAAGATGACGCTAAACGCCAAGAACTTCGCGCGCAGTTTCGTCGACATGGCATTCTAATGATCCTTCTCTCTCGGGCCATGCCGATTCTCCCTGAAGTGACGGCCTGTATGTCAGGCATCAGCCGTATGCGCTTTTTGACCTTCTTGCTCGCTTGGTGTGCGGTGAATTTGCCTTATACCTTCATCGCCGCGTATGCAGGTTCAATCAGTACCCTAGATAATCCGATCCCCGCAATTTTAACCGCCACCGCGTTAACTGCATTCTTCTGGATTGGCTGGGGGCTTTTGAAGCATTTTTTGCTGAAAACACCCGTTAGTACGCAATAGCTGAATCAGCACTGGAAAACTGCGGCTTCAGAAATGAGACGCCATCAAATTTCACCCTGTTTCGACATCTTGGTGACTATATTTCACAGATGGAACGCTTTCTAATTACTCGTGAAATTGACGAACATTTGATGGACGTGTCTTTTGAAGCTGAAATTTGTATTAGATAACAAGAAAAACATATTGGTCGCGGCACTGGTTTTACTGAGCTTTGTCGGCATAGGAAGCCTGTTGCCAGAGGAGTTGACGCTTCAACGCTGGATTGCGGCATTCTTCGCCGCAAACGCGCTGGTGGGAATGGCGTTGGCATTCATTCTGTCCACACGAATAGAGATCTTAGAATCAATATTCGGTGGCTTGGACAGAGTGTATAAAGCGCACCGATGGGCGGGTATGTGGTCTGTCTTTTCGATTTTCATGCACTGGTGGTTAGTTCCACAGTCAGAAGCAGAGCGTGAAGAAACGAGCTTGATTGAACTAGGCTCTGATACCGGTGAATGGGCAACCTGGTTGCTGCTGGTATTGGTTGTGGTGAGTTTCATGCGCATGTTGCCTTACCATCTTTGGAAATGGAGCCATCGCCTGATGGGGTTGGTGTTCTTCATTTCGGTGTTTCACTACTTGTTTGCCGTGAGGCCTTTCCAGTTATTGTCTCCCGCAGGCATCGCAATGAATTTGACCGCAGTGATAGGCGTGTGGGCCTGGTATTACTATGCGTTTGGGAAAGATACCAGTAAGCACTACATTGCCAAAGTTGAAGCGGTGACAAAGCGAAACAACATCGTGAGTTTCAATACCAGAACGCTGCAAGGTAAGCCGCAATGGGAAGCGGGGCAGTTTGCGTTTATCTCCGTGTTGCACAACGACAAGATCATCAGCGAGCCGCATCCATTTACCATTGCCAGCAGTGAGCAAAGTGGCAAGCCTGCTTTTGCAGTAGCTGCATTGGGCGATTACACCAAAACACTGTATGAGCATTTGGAAAACGGGCAAATGATCCGATTGGACATGCCGTATGGCCGTTTTCGTCTAAACCGAAAAGAGAAAGAGCAAGTCTGGATTGGCTCAGGGATTGGTATCACGCCTTTTATTGCATGGCTCCAGTCACTGAACAGCGAGATTGAAGACGTACCGAAAGTGACGCTTTATTACCTCGTGAAAAACGCAGAAGCCGCCATCTTTGCCTCAGAGCTAGAAGATTTGGTCGCTGCATTGCCGACAGTCTCTCTTAACATTGTTTATTCAGAATATGGGCGTTTAACGCCAGAAAAAATAGCCGAAGATGTGGCGGGGAATATTCAGCAAGCCTCTCTCTATTTCTGTGGTAACCCTGAAGTCAGAAAAACGATGCAAGAAGGCTTGGAACAACTGGGGATGCCCAAAAACAACACACATTACGAGCTGTTTGATTTCCGTGGTGCGCTGTAAAAGCCATCTCTTCAATCAGCAAATCAACCGACAAAGCCGGTTTTTAACGGCTTTGTTTGCCATTTTGTATTCAAATCAGCCCCAATACCTTCATAGCCAAAGAGCCCAAGCAGACAGTGATGCTCGAAAAAAGAGTAGTTAGCCCAATGATGTTGGCACTTAACGTTGTATTGCCGCCCGCAGCCTGCGTCATCGCATAACTTGCTGCCGCTACAGGTGCCGCGTTCATGAAGAATAAAATCCCTAACTCAACCCCTCTGAAACCATACAGATAGCCAATCAAGGTAAAGGCAAAAGGCGCAACCATCAGTTTGTTAGAGGCCGCAAACCAGGTGGAGGCTTTTTCGTCTCTCATCATGCGAAAATCTAAGCTGCCACCTGTGCACAAGAGTGCTAGAGGAAGCGCAATCCGGGAAAGGTAGTTGCCCGTGTCGACAACCACTGGCGGAAGGGTGATGTTGAGCATCGAAACAACCACGCCGAGCGCGATGGCGATAATGAGAGGATTTTTAGCAAGGTTTAGGAATATCTTTTTTATGGATTGCAGCTTGGAGCCTGATGTACGCGGAGATAAGCAGATAACGGCTTGAATATTGAAAACCACCGTAATCACCGCGACATAAATCGCCGCTAACGCGAGTCCTTGGCTACCAAACGCTTTTTCAACATACGCGATGCCAATGATGGCTGTGTTAGCGCGAAAGCTACCTTGTATGAGTACACCGTTGTCTGGATTGTCTTTGAAAGCCAAGTGGGTTGAGACAACGCAAAACACAAAGAAAGCGACTGTCATTACCACTGAGAAAGCTAGGAATTCAGTGGCCTGAGAGAAATTGTGGTCAGCAGTGGCAATGCTCAAAAACAGCATCGCTGGAAGAGCAACATTGAAAACCAGACGAGAGGTGATATCGATAAAGTGGGCATCAATCCACTTAATTCTTTTGAAAATGAAACCCAGAGAAATGATGAAAAATATGGGCGCGACAAGAGAAAGGGAAAACACTAATTGCTCCATCATGTTCGCCATTTTCTTTTTCGTCTCGTCCGTAGAGTATTAACATCAAACTTACGCTATTTAAGTGTGAATACTCAACCTACTTATTGTTAATTGTCAGTTTAGCTGCCGTGCAGGTTTGCTGATTGACTGTCGTCCAAAGGAAAACGTCCAAATCCTCAATACTTAGACCCTATGGGTACCGCGTGGTTGATAAATTGAAACGACCAATAATCAAAAAAGACCTATCACCATGAAAGCATCACATCTTATCGCAACCGTTGCTTTATCCCTTTCCAGTTTCGCAGTGGCAGATCAATTGGACGATATCCTCGAAGCAGGCGTCATACGTGTTGGCACCACGGGCGATTACAAACCCTTCTCATTTTATGACGGTGAAACCTATTCAGGGTATGACATCGACGTGGCTCAGTATTTGGGTGAGCAACTTGGCGTAAACGTCGAGTTTGTGCCAACAACGTGGAAAGGACTGATAGACGGACTGAAAGAAGACAAATATGACATTGCAATGGGCGGGATAACCCGTCGTATGCAGCGTCAACTTAGCGCCGAACAGACACAAGGTTACATGGTATTCGGGAAGTGTTTTCTCGTTGCTAAAGGAAGCGCGGGAAAGTATGACACGCTGGAAAAGGTGAATATGTCATCTGTGCGAGTGGGTGTGAACATTGGGGGAACCAACGAGAAATTCGCAGAACGTCATTTGCCGAATGCGACCTTCACCAAGTTTGAAAATAACCTTGATGTGCCTAAAGCGGTAGCAGCGGGTGATGTGGATGTGATGGTCACTGAAACGCCAGAAGGCTTTTTCTATGAAGTCACCGACGCCAAATTAGAAGCCTCGCGCTGTGATGAGCCATTCACGCGCAGCCAGTTTGGTTATCTCATTCCTAAAGGTGAACAAGGTCTTCTCAATGCGGTGAATTTTGCGATTGATGAAATGAAGCTTAAAGGTATTGAGACTGAGCTCATGCAGAAGAACCAACTCGTGGCAGAACCTAAGTTTGAGGTTGTCCTTGTCGCGGCTGATGGAAACAAAGTTGACCTTATTCAAGCGGTCAAAGACGCAACCGGTCTTAGCTTGATTGAATCCAAGACGGTTGTTGAGCAGCTTCCAAAAGTGCTCAAAGAAAACATGGCCAAAAGCGATGCTGAAAAAGTGGCCGCAGCCTTGAAAGATGCTGGTGCCACTATCGAAATAAAGCCGGTTCAATAGGTGAGCAACGCTAAAGCTAGCCGGTGTGTTCCGTGACAAAGGGAGCCTTTTGGCTCCCTTTATATTTTGCGGCTTCGACCTCGTTCTATTGCGTTATGCAATATTGGTTTGCTGCAAACTTTTTACTCGCGCGCGTTGGTTGGCGCGATCAACTGAGCTTCGCCGATACGGTGTTGAAGAATGTAGTATCCGGCCAGTGCAGGAGCACCATCTGCGGGAACGCCGAGCTTATCAACATCCAATGCATAAACGGTAATTTGGTAGTTATGTTTGGGCGCATCTGGTGGGGGACATGCGCCACCAAAACCAACAAATCCAAAATCGTTACGCTGCATTTGCGCGCCTGCTGGAAGGTTTTCACCGCCTTCTTTCCCTGCATCAAGCCTCAGCCCGTTCACATCACCGGGAATATTAATCATGACCCAGTGCCACCACCCACTTCCGGTTGGTGCATCAGGGTCATACATTGTGACGGCGTAGCTTTTGGTGCCTTCAGGTGGGTTTTCCCAAATGAGTTCTGGGGAATGATTGTCACCTTTACACCCCCAACTATTAAAGATTTGGCCTTTCGTCAATGATTCTCCCTCCGTAACCTGAGGGCTGGAAAGGTCCATCGCAAATGAGTGTGTCGCAAAGAGTAGTGTGGTAAATAAAACTGAGCGTAATTTCATTGCTTGTTACCTGCTGATGGATTGCGCCAGAAGTATGGTTATTTATGGAAAACGGCTCTGTATTCATTTCAAGACTTTTAGCGGCTAAGAGCGCGTATGCTTAGATATAGTAGGGTCAGAGAGGGTGGTTCCCATTGAGAATTTGGCTACGAATACTAGACAGTGCTTCAAGAACTTGTGTTCTTCCGCCAGCGGATGCTGCGGTGAGTTCTTGGTTGATCCAACCAATGTATCTTCGTGTGTGAAGCGTGGAGTGGATTTGCCCTGTGTTGGGGTTGGCGACGATGTAGTCTCGGGCTAGCCAAACACCATTTAATTCTGAATTGATATTGATGTTGAATCTTTCCAAAATGGCTCTGGAAGGGGCCGCGTCTTGCATGCCTTTGGGTATGATGTGATGGGCGTGATGGCCTGGCGGTCTTGTACCCGCTGTGCGTTCTAAATTGGCGGCCAGAACTTCCGCATCGGTTAAAGACGAAGTTCTCGGACGAGTGGTCGTTCCAACATTACGTGTGCCTTCCGGTGCGACATCGGGTCTACGGGTTGATGACTGGGCATCGGCAAACTCTTCCAGTATTTCTAGTCGCCTAGCTTCCTCTGCGGATGTGCTAGGTGTCGAACGTGATGATGAACCAGAACTCGATGTGGATCTGGATGGTGCGGCGTCTTCAATCGTATCGGCTGCTTCACTCATTGCGCGTGAACCGCCCGCTGTTTGACTGGTATGGGCCGCCATTTGCGCGCCTTGTGCAGCGACAGGGCCGAGACGCCCCAAGTCAACGGTAATTGCGCCCCCTGCACTTAATGCGGCTGAGCCCCGACCGACTGCCACGACCGCCTCCGCTCTCACGGGAACGGTCACTAATGCCCCTCTCGCCGGTGTTGCTGCTGCTCCTGCACCTGAGGTAGCGAGAAAGACTTCGGCTTCGCCAAAAATGCGTCCAATGATGCGTGCTTGCTCGGTAGGTGATGCCGACGTAAATGCATTTATCAACTGCTCTCGGTTCCGCCAAAATCGCGCAATGTTATCGGGTAACTCTCCGAGGGCTTCAATAAAGCCACCAGGGTCGCGAACTAACATGACAATTGATTCTGCCATGGCGACACCTGCTTCACCCATTCCTTGAAAATACGCAAAGATTTGGTCGCGAATTTGTCCTTCTGATAAATCTTGCCAAAAGCTCCCTGCAAAGGTGATCTCGTCGGGTACTTCGTGTTGTGAAAAGCGGCGGCTTTTCCGTTGCAGTAACTGCTTAAAGCGTCGTCCTCGCGCACCCTCTAGCTCTCGTTTTACTGCGGTAATGCCTGAACGGAAGTGGTAACCACCGAATGCGCCGCCGTAATAGTGGCGATTGTCTAATGCCGTGAGGAAAGAATCGAAACGTTGCCTTGTTGTCGCGTATCGTTCAATGATTGTGAGGATCTCCGCCTCTTCGTCATCACTGACATGTACCTCTTGAACCAAGTTCATAATGCGTTGAATATCCCGACGTCTTGATGCTGTATCGTAGTTAGGGCGTCTCCTGCGCTGTGGCCTGCTCACTTGTTCTTCGGGTGGCGTTGGGCGAGACGTGGTTCGGTCTCCCAGTACTTGCGAAGCGACATCTAGGTTTTCTTGTAAGGCTAATCTGTCGACTGAACCTTCATCAAAATTCTCGATATACGCGGATAAAGAGGCGACAAGTCGTTCTACCGTTTCGGTGTTGACGCCTTCAAAATCGGCTTCTGTGAGTTGTTGAACGAGTGACTTATCAAATATGTCAGCACGAATGCGAGAGGCCGCTCCTTGCTGCCACTGGAAGACATGAGCGAGTTCATGCGCAAGGGTGTGGTTTGGCTGAATCGGAATGCGACTGCTTAACCAAATATGGTTTTCAAACGCAAAAGCATTTGCCCCCATGCTTTTACTCAACAGATCGGTTTCTTTCCCTTGATGAAGCCTAACGTCACGAATGTCATGAGGTATGCGGTGTTGAAAGAAGGAAGCCACATTTTGGGGGAGGGGAGAGCCACCTCGGTTTAAATGGGAACCTTGACTGGAATGTCCCTTGTTTGTCGAGGTCGGCACTGAGGCTTCGGATGCTAGGGGCTGAGGAGAAGAAGCCAAAATTTGTGATGAAAACGCATCGGCATCATTCTCCTCGATAGCGTTTCTTTTTGAGGAAGATGTGCGACCGCTGGTGGCTCTTTTTAGCGGCATATGCCTCGCCAGTTTGCGTGTTGTACCTGATAAGGAAGCGCGAGGAGATGACTCAGCGGCACTTTGCTTGCTGGATAAGTTGGGCTTGGGCTTACTGTGGAGAGGATGAAATATTGACATGTTGCCGCCACCTGAAGCTTGTCATGTTGTAGATACAACTGCACATTCTAAGGTGAGTATGACTAACGCCAGTCAAAGAGATTGTATAAAGTTCAAGGCAAAAAGAGAAATACCGGCTGATGAGCCGGTATTTCGTGTTTTCATTTTGACTTAACGCTAAGCCGTTTCCACTTTCACGCGGAAGAACATTGCGTAGAAGAGCGGGATAACAACCAGTGTCAGGATAGTTGCGAACAACAGACCAAACATGATGGTGACCGCCATACTCTTGAAGAACGGGTCTATCAAGAGTGGTGCAACGCCAAGGATAGTGGTTAATGCACCGAGCAACACCGGACGCGCGCGACTGAGTGCTGCATCTATGATGGCATTGTAAGGCGATTTTCCATCCCGGATTTCCACGTCAGCTTGGTCTACCAGTACGATTGCGTTTTTCACCATCATACCAATCAAGCTTAGGAAGCCGAGGATGGCCATAAACTCAAACGGCGTTTGGAACACAATCAAACCAACGGTCACACCTACTACGGCAAGCGGTGCAGTCATCCAAATGACCAACGGTTGGCGTAGGGCGTTGAACATAAAGATGACCGACAAGATCATTGCAGCAAAGCCGTAAGGTGCTGAGATAACAAGACCTTCGTTAGCATCTTTGGATGCTTTGTATTCACCGTACCATTTCAGTTCATAGCCTGGTGGCAGATCAATAGCTTCAATCTTGCCTCTAACGTCGTTAAACGCATCTGCAGTCAGCACGCCCGGCGCAGGGTCCGCTTGAACCAACAGTGTTGGCATACGGTCAATACGACGAAGGATCGCATCTTGATAAACCACATCAACAGAATCAACCAACTGACTAACCGGAATAAAACTGCCTGTTGTCGGGCTGAATACTTCGGTATTTTCAATCGCACGTTGATGTTGACGTTCGCCTTCTGGAGAACGTACCACGATAGGGATCAAGTCATCGCCTTCGCGGTATACACCCACATTGCGGCCACTCAGGGTTTGAGCAATCGCTTGGTTGATTTCTTGCGTTGTTAGACCATAGCGTTGTGCTTCTTCTGCAGAGTACACAGGGCGAAGTACAGGCACTTGCTGACGCCAGTCATCTTGCACTGCGATCAAGTTAGGATCATTGAGCATGATGGCTTTTGCTTGTTCAGCTAATTGACGCAATACGGCACTGTCAGGACCTTTAAAGCCCGCTTCAATCTTCTTACCACCGCCACGGCCCAGCATGAATTTCCAGACTTTGATAGAAGCATCTGGGTATTTTGCATCAAGCTCGCTTTGGAGTTCACTCAGAAGTGGCGCGATCTTTTTGTAGTCGTCGATATCAATCAACAACTGACCATAAGCAGGGTTTCGCGCTTCTGGTGCGTAAGTCAGCATAAAGCGCAGACCACCGCCACCAATAAAGCTGGTGATGTTAGTGATGCCATCTTTTGCTTTTACATCTTTCTCGATGCTAGCGACCATGGCTTCCGTGCGCTTAATGTCAGAGCCTTGCGGTAAATAGACATCAACAACAAATTGTGGACGTTGAGAATCTGGCATGAAACCAGGTGGTATAAACTGTGCGCCCCAAATTGCCATTGCCATCGTGCCAAAAAGCAGAGAACAGCTAATGATGCGGTGTTTCAGTACCGTTTTCAGCAAGCCTTTGTATGCAGTTACCGTACGGCCCGGTTTTTGTCCTACTTTAGCTGGCTTAACTTTCAGGAAGTCATAGCAAAGCATTGGCGTTACGGTGACTGCAAATACCCAGCTCAAGAACATGGAGTAAAGAATTACCCAGAACAGTGAGCCCGCATATTCACCCATATCAGACGGTGACAAGCCAATCGCACTGAATGCACAGATACCGACGACGGTTCCGCCAAGAAGTGGCCACTTGGTCGAGTTCACGACCTCTGAAACAACTTGCTCTTTGTCTGCATCCGGCTCTTGTTGGAAACGCACCAAAATGCCATCAGTCACAACGATGGCGTTATCCACCAACATACCAAGGGCGATAATGAGTGCACCCAGCGAGATACGCTGCATCGCAATGTTGTCGATGAGCATGATACAGAGTGTGCCTGCTACGGTGAGCAACAGAACAAATCCGATAATCACGCCTGAGCGGACACCCATGAACAGCAGAAGAACCACAAATACAATGGCAACCGCCGCAATCAGGTTATCGATAAAGTTGGTGACCGATGCGCGTACAGAGTCTGACTGCATGGAGATGACATGCAGTTCCATACCCAAAGGACGTTGACTGTCCAGTTCCGCTAAGCGTGCTTTAACTGCATCACCCATGTCTACAACGTTACCGCCAGACACGTTTGAAATACCGAAGCCAACCGCGCGCTCACCGTTATAACGCATTAGCATTGATGACGGTTCTTGGTAACCACGAGTGACGTTCGCGATATCGCCCAAGCGCAGCACGGTGTTGTTGTCACCGACGCCGACTTGCAGGTTTTTGAGGTCAGCAAACGAGTCAATACTGGAGCTTGGGATCACGGGAATACGCATTGAATCAGTTTCTATGCTGCCTGCAACGGTTACCAGATTTTGCTTTTGAAGAACTTGAAACACTTTCTGAGCAGATACGCCGAACTTCGCCAGTCTTTCGCTGGAGATCTCAACGAAAATCGTTTCTTGCTGCTCTGCAAGCGTGGCGGTTTTTGCTACGCCGGGTACCAACACCAAGTCGCGACGAAGGGTATCCACGTAGTCTTGAAGTTGCTTGTCCGTAAAGCCTTCACCAGTGACGGCAAAGAAGAGGGCGTAAACATCGGCAAAGTCATCGTTAACAATGGATGGACTCGCACCCGGTGGTAATTGACGCTGTGCGTCAGAAACCTTGCGACGTAGTTTGTCCCAAACTTGTTGAAGGTCAGCGGCACTTTTTGCAAATTCCAGCTTAATGTCGACTGTCACTTCAGACATGCCTTGTTTAGACACGGATTTCACTTCTTTTACTTCTTGAAGTGATTGAACCGCACCTTCAATGACATCAGTGACTTCATCTGACACTTCTTGTGCTGTTGCGCCCGAATACGGCGTGTTGATTACAGCCTGACGAATAACAAACTCAGGGTCTTCGAAGCGGCCGAGTTTCAGGTAGCTGATATAGCCACCTAATAGCGTTAGCGCGATAAGCACCCAAACGCTGGTGCGTTTCGCGATGGTATAACGTGCAATATCCATCGATTAGGCTCCAACGCGTGCATCAGTATATGGACGAACTTCCATGCCTTCTTTCACGCTGGATACACCCGCGATGATAATACGTTCGCCGATTTTCAGATTATTTTTCACAACGATGCGATTTTTCAGCAGTGCGCCAACTTCCACATAGCGTTTTTCCGCTTTGTTATCATTGGAAACAACCCAGACAAACTGTTTACCTTGGTTATCTGGTACAACCGCAGTCAACGGAACGGTGACGTTTTCCAACGCGCCATTTTCGCTATTTTCTGGAATTACTTTTACCGCCATGCCAGGTAGCACGCGGAAGCCTTTCAAGTCAGAGAAACCCAGTACCACAGGGTACGTTTGAGAAACAGGATCTGCCTCTGTCGCAAATGTTCGCAACTCAAGAGGGAAGTGTTGGCCAGGGATGGCAGACAACTCGGCACTTGCGTCGCGGCTATTGACGCCAGACAGCATGACTTTGTGTGGAATATTAATAACCACTTCCAGATCGCTCAGGTCGTGCAACACGATAACTGGCGCATTGGCTTGAATTTGTACGTGATTGTCGACCAGTTTACGGCCAATCACACCGTCGAACGGTGCTTTAAGCTCGGTATACTCCAGCTGACGTTTTGCATCTTCGACACGGTTTTTCGCTAAATCGTAACGGGTCGTGATGGCATCAAGATCCGCTTTAGAGATTGCTTGGCTTTTCTCAAAAACTGTTTTTGCGCGTTTGTATTCCAGAGTCGTATTTTTTAGCTCAAGCTGGGCAGACTCCAACGCTGTTTTTGCATCGCGAGCATCTAGTAAGGCAAGGATTTGGCCTTGTTTAACCTGATCGCCTTCTTTTACTAAAATTTCAGTGAGGCGACCGCCCACACGGAAAGCAAGGTCTGCACGCTCTGCTGCGCGTATAACACCATTAAAGCTAAGTTCATCGCCGGATTGTGTTGCGACGATCTCAGTAAGGGCTGGCTTAATTGCAGGGGCAATAGTCTGTTCAACAGGTTCTTCACCACAGCCCGTCAAAACGAGCGCAGACATTGCAATGCTTGCTGCAAGTGCATTGGCTTTAAATGTTGCCAATGAGGACTTCTTAACAACCACTTTCACCTTATTCTCCAATAAAAGAAGGGACCGTCTGATACGGACCAAAAGTGTATTTATCAATTTGATAGGCTCAACTTAAGAGCAAAAGCAGCTCTAAAGTAAACTTGTGAGTTTATATTATTATTGTTTTCAACGAAGGTAAACTCAAAAGTGTACTTTTTTGTTTCTAGTTGTTAAAGTCGGCGTGTGTTGACGAGGAGAAAAGAGATGACACGCTCAGAGCAAAAACGCTTGGCCATTGTTACTGCGGCCAAAGCAGAGTTTATTCAACATGGATTTATAGCGGCGAATATGGACAGAGTTTGCGCCTCTGCTGAAGTTTCAAAGCGTACGCTTTATCGTCATTTCGAGAGTAAGGAAGTGTTGTTTGAGGCAGTGCTGACCATTATTCAGAGTACCATTGACGAAGGTGAGCACTACTCTTACAACGCCAAGCTAAGTATAGAAGTGCAATTGTCTGAGATCATTCGAAAAGAAGCGGAAACCCTTTACGGCACGTATGGGATTCCGTTTACACGCACCATCGTCTTAGAGTTTCTTCGCCAGCCAGAGATGGCGCAGCAAATTATCTCAAAGATCTACATCAATAGATCGTTGACCCAATGGTTTGCAGAGGCGCAACGTGAAGGGAAACTCAAGGACATGAAAGTGGAATTACTGTCCCACACCTATTCTAGTTTGTACAACGGTATGTTTGTTTGGCCCCAAATTTTCGATATGCAACCGATACCGACGGGGAAAGAATTTGAAGAAAAAATTCAGCATATCGTTACGGTATTTTTGGCAGCCTTTGCGGTCTAGCGTTTTTCTTAGCGAGGTGTGTACCTCGCTAACCCTCTGTTTATCCACCTGCTTTAATTTCCCTACAAAAAACAACAGATTTTCAGTCATAGATAAACGCGATGTGTAACGATAATGACAATGCTTCTCATTATCTAAGCGTCTGAAAATCTTACACTTTTGATTTGCGATTAACAAAAAATTTACTTATTCTTTCCCCTCAGTAGTCACGTCAACACGAAACAAGGAATGCTGTTATGAAAGGGCATCAGGAAGTCATTGTTGAGCTCAATCGGATATTGACCTCTGAATTGACGGCAATTAACCAGTATTTCCTCCACGCGAGGATGTTTAGAAACTGGGGCTTAGAAGCGTTGAATGAGGTGGAATACAAGAAGTCCATTCAGGATATGAAGCACGCCGATAAGCTGATAGAACGTGTACTTTTTCTTGAAGGTTTACCAAATCTTCAGCATCTAGAGCGTCTAAGAATTGGCGAAGATGCGGAAGAAATGCTCAGCTGCGACAAAGTCATGGTCGAAGAGGAACTGGTTCAGTTACGCGCGGCTATCGCAATGTGCGAGTTGAAGAAGGATTATGTAACTCGAGATATTCTCAACGCTCTGCTGGAAGATGAAGAAGAGCATCTCGATTGGTTAGAAGCCCAATTTGAACTCATTGGACTGACTGGCATTCAAAATTATCTGCAATCACATATGGACGACTAGGGGATACCATGAAAGGCAATCAAGAAGTTATTGACGCACTCAACCACCTGTTGGCCCATGAATTGTCCGCGATGGATCAGTACTTCGTTCATGCACGCATGTATGACGATTGGGGTTTGCAGGAGCTGTATGAACGCATTAACCACGAGTCAGATGATGAACGTGAGCATGCGTCTCGTCTGATTAACCGAATTCTGTTCTTAGAAGGCACACCAGACGTAGCGGGACGCGAGCCGCTGACGATTGGTAAAAATGTTGAAGAGATGATCAATAACGATCTTCAATACGAATATAAAGTGGCTGCCGCGTTGCGTGAAGTAATTGGTCTGTGCGAGGAAAAGCAAGACTACCAAACGCGTGAGATTTTGGTGGAATTGCTGGACGATACAGAGTCTGACCATATGTACTGGCTTGAGAAGCAACAATGGCTTATCAAGAACGTGGGCCTGCAGAATTATATCCAGTCGAAGATGGGTAAACCTGCTTAAGTCAAACTTTGAATAGACGTTTAAAAGCCGCTTTTACGAGCGGCTTTTTTCTATCTGTTCAACGGTTATTTTTGGCATTTGAAGAAGATGAAGTTTGGATTCTTTCGAAGACGCTCATACGTTTCTTCACAAATCAGCTTCGCTTCTTCTGACACTTGGCCTTCAGACATTTTCGTTATTGAAAAACCCGCATCGGTGATTGCATCCGTGATTTCAGTTAATGAGCGACGATAGAAGGTGACCTGTACTGGCTCACCAACCGTGTTCCATTCTTCTTTCACCAACTCTCGGTCGAAGTAATTACCTGTCGTAGAGCATTCAAAGTCAGCAAAAGGGTGGTGGGTAGAAAACGCAAAGACACCACCCGCGCGTAGAACCCGATAGGCCTCCTCCATCACCACATTCAGATCTTCGATGTAGTGAATCACCAATGGGCTGACGGCAACGTCATAGCTATCGTCTGCTTCTTTCGGTAATCCTTTGGACAAGTCTTGCTGGTATGCGCGTACCCTGTCTTTGAATTTACTTTCGACAATGTCGACCATCTCGTCTGAGAAATCCAAGCAGGTCACCGAACGCGCGTTTTGCGCGAGAAAATACTCGGCGTAAATACCAGAGCCACAACCCAGATCGATAACGTCTTTTCCCTCGACACTGTCGAGCATAGATTGCAGGGTCGGACGTTCTAACAACGCGTTATAGATATTGTCTTGCACGACAGTGTCATACTGCTGAGCAAACGTAGAGTACATATCAGATTTCATGGAAGCATCGCCTTGAAAATAGGGAGAAAGACGGCGGCATCATAAATCAAGGTAGAGCCTCAGCATATCTTTATGTTGTATCCCGTTTTCAAAAATCGGCTCTGCGTAATTATCGAGGAAATGATCTTTAACAACACGTTCAATACGGAAACCAAGTCTCTGATAATAAGTAAGTTGATAGCCAAAGCTTCCCGTTCCTAACTCGATGCGAGTGACGCCTTTTTGCCTGATTTGCATGAGTACGAACTCTAACAGCTTTGTTCCGAGACCTTGATGCTGTCGGTGTGGACTCATGGCGATATTGAAGATTTCAACAACACTTTCATTTATCGGCTTCACAACGCAAACACCAATGATGTCGTCGCCTTCTTGCACGATATAGCACCATGAATCTGTCAAATACGCTTGTATGTTCGATATAGAAGGATCTGCTTCCAAAAGCAGTTCAATTGGTGCAGTGCTTGAGTCTACTTCGAGGTACTTCATAGGGCTCACTTTGGTCACTTTTTCAAGAACAATGAGAGTTTAGAAGGTGCACATCAGATTATCATTAGTCGATACTGAGAAGTGCGCGGAAAATGACAATCGCTCAGCAGAAAAAGTAAGAGTTATTACACGATATTGGTTTCTCTTCGGGATGCAAAGGTGAATATATCCAAGCTCGTTAAATCTGGTAGATTCAGACCGTTTGGTTATTTGGATGTTAGTCTTCTTTGGAAGCGTTGATATTTGTCTTGCCTGTCGCAAGCGCGTTAAGGTAAGCGACAATAACAAATGTTGGTGCGACTTCGATTTCTTTTTTACAAATACGATACTGTTCCGGTGCTCTGCTGTTTTTCTCTATCATTTCTCTCATCAGCGCGCGGTGAACATTCCAATAGTAGAATGTCACTGGAGGAAATGCAGCGCATAAGATTGTCATTTCATACAAAGTGCTGTCTGCCTTAAGCGAGCCTTCTTCAGTGCTGTACTTGTACATAAAGCGTGTCGCGCCAAGGAGAAATACAATCCCGAACCCAAATAAAAAATAGGCACCTAGCCCCATTAAAACTGAACTGGTTTCAATACATTGGATCGTTAGCCTGATTGCTAATGCAAAAAACAAAACAGTGAATAAATAACCTTTTCTTTTAGAGAGGATCAAGGCTGACTCCTTAATAAGGGGTAAGTAACACCCGAACAATACCGCTCAGTGTTTGGGTTTTATTATGTCTAAATACGTTTTTATTAATGAAGTAGGAGCCACGTGCATATCGGCTTCGGGCAGTTTATTTTCATCAGGTGTTGAACGATTAGCTTCGATCATCTGTTTTAGTAGTCGCTGATGCTGAAACCAAAGGTAGGTGGTGAGCCCTGGCAATAATATGAGTTTCGTTGCCATGATGAGCATATGCTTCACCAATGTTGCCTTATCACCTTGCAGCATTTCGATGGTGTACATAAAGCGAGTTGCTCTTAGCAAAAACACCAGTGTCAAACCGAAAGATACATAGGCGAAAAAGGCATAGGAGGCACTTTCGTTTCGCCAAGCAGACATGGTGGTGAAAACGAGGAGAGCGGAAAATACTGCACTGAGTAGATATCCATTTCGTCTTGAGAGCAGTAAAAGCATGCCGTTAAGTTCGTTATGTAGTAAAGATGTAGGTAAGTTATCACGGTTATAACGAACAGCGACGAATTTTTCCACGTTAAATATCAACGTTTTAAATGGATGTCAAATAAAAAGCCGCTCCATAGAGCGGCTTAATTCTTGAACGAGGCTTAGTTAGCAGAACGGAAACCGTTCAGCACCGCCACCGTATTGTGGCCTAAATCGTCAACGGCATAACCGCCTTCAAATACAAACAATGTTGGCAAGCCCAGCTCGCCCAGCATGGTGCCGATTTGCAGGTAGTCTTCCAGCTTCAGTTTGAAATGGCTGATTGGATCGTTTTCATAGGTATCCATCCCCAGTGAAATCACCAGCGAGTCTGCGCCGAAGCTGCGAATTTTCTCGATGGCTGTTTCCAAAGCAGGGCGGTACAGTGACCAATCGGTCTTACCTTGTGGCAGAGGAATATTCAGGTTAAAGCCTTCACCTTTACCTTCACCCGTTTCGTCAGCAAAACCTAGGTAGTGCGGGTAGTCGTAATCTGGGTCACCATGGATAGAGGTGAACAATACGTCATTACGACCATAGAAAATGGTTTGGGTACCATTACCGTGGTGGTAGTCGATATCCAGAATAGCCACTTTGTTATGACCCTTACGACGCAAACCTTCTGCTGCGATCGCCGCATTGTTGATGTAGCAGTATCCGCCCATCAAATCAGGTGCAGCATGGTGACCCGGCGGACGGCACAGCGCAAAGGCCGCTTTGTCACCGTCAATCAGCATATCAACACCAGTCAGTGCGCAATCAACGGCCGAAGCAATGGCCTCGAAGCTGGTTTTTGTAATGGCTGCTGTCATGTCGAAGCTGTAGTAACCCAGTTTACCTTCGATATCCTTAGGTACACGGTTACGCAAGTGACGCGCAGGTACAAAACAGTAAGGAGATGCATCACGGTCTGGACCGTAAGTGTCTTCCCATTCGTTCCATGCATTTTGTAGGAATTCTACATAGTCAGCGGTGTGTACCCAACGCATTGGCTCAAGGCCAAACTCTTTAGGTGCGACCACTTCATAGCCCTCGTTTGCATTAATGGCATTTAATACCATGTCAGCGCGCTCTGGCTTTTCAAAGCAAGGTGTCGCTTCACCGCTCAAGAATTCATATTTTACACGGTGCAGGTTTTGCTTTTCGCTGTAGATGACTTTCATTATCGCTTTAGTTCCAGCCAGTATTGGTTGTAGATCGATACTGCTTCACCAATGTTAGACAGGAATTGACCCTTTTGCTTCACGTCAGTGTTTGGGAAGATCACATCGCTATTGCGCAGTTCATCTGGCAAATGGTTCAGTGCACCTAAGTTTGGCACTGCATAACCAATTTCTTTTACCAGAATTGCTTGGTTTTCAGGCTTCATCAGGAAGTTGATGAAGGCATAAGCCGCTTCTTTGTTTTCTGCGTGCTTAGGAATAACGATGTTATCCATCCAGAAAATCGTGCCTTCTTCAGGGTACACGTATTGGATAGACGGGTTTTCAACCATAGCGCGATATGCCGTGCCATTCCACTGCATGCCCACGTTCACTTCACCCATTATCAATGGCGTGTGCGGCGCATCAGAGTTGAACAGCGTGACATTTGGCTTCAGTGTTTTCAAAAGCTCATAGGCTTGACGGATTTCGTCTTCGTTTTGGCTGTTAACGCTGTGGCCGTTCATGATCAGAGCCATACCGAATACGTCGCGCAGATCATCAGTCAAAAGCAGTTGACCCGCAAATTCCTCTTTCCAAAGGTCAGCCCAACGTTTTACGTCTTTGCCGTCAACCATGTCGCTGTTGTAACCCATACCAGTGCTTCCCCACATGTATGGCAGTGAGTAGCGGTTTTCTGGGTCAAACGACTGGTTCAGGATCGATGCATCCAGATCTGCAAACGCGGAGATCTTGCTCTTATCCAGTTCGTGAAGCAGGCCTTCGTTGCCCATGATCGAAACGTAGTAAGTAGAAGGGACGATCAGGTCATAGCCTTTTGCATCAAGAAGCTTCACTTTCGCATACATGGTTTCGTTACTCTCAAAAGTAGAGTAATTCACCTTGATGTCGGTTTCTTTTGTGAACTTTTCGATAAGTTGCTGGGGAAGGTATTCAGACCAGTTGTAAATGTTTAGGAACTGATCGGCGTTAGCAGAGGCGGAGAAAAGCAGGCTGGCGGTCGCAGCAATAACAAAGTTTTTTTTCATCTACGTAGTGTTATCCGAAAACATATTATCAATAAATGGAACGCAAAATTGCGCGCGAGGATTAAATAGGAAAGTGGGGGTGTACGCAAGGTAAATCATTGAAAGGTGATGCGAATGTAAATGAAGAGTGATAACGAGAGATGATTGATGGAAGTGATGTGTGATTATGTCTCGGAGAGTGGCGTTCAATTGGCTGAAAAAGTAGACGGTGTATCACAAGCATGGAATGACGCAGTTACTGAAAGAATAAGTGACATTGAATGTTAGTGGGTAGGGAAGTCTCGCTTTCCTTGGAAAGAAAAAAGACGCCATCAAGGCGTCTTTCGATTCATTTTATGCCGATTACAACAGCACGATCTGGTTGCGATCGCACTCTTCAATCATTTCATCCGGCCAGATGGAAGATTGCACTTCACCAATGTGCGCTTTTTGCAGGAAGAACATGCAAATGCGTGATTGGCCAATACCACCACCGATGGTGTATGGCAGCGTTTTATTAAGCACGCCGCGGTGGAATGGCAGGGCGGCACGATCTTCACAGCCTGCGATATTCAACTGCGCCTGAAGGCTCTCTTCACATACGCGAATGCCCATTGAAGAAAGTTCTAATGCACTGTCCAATACAGGGTTCCAGAACAGTAAATCACCGTTAAGGTTCCAGTCGTCGTAGTCGGGTGCGCGGCCGTCATGGCGTTCGCCGTTAGACAGTTTGTGACCGATGTTTTGAATAAACACGGCACCGAATTCTTTACAGATCGCGTTTTCGCGCTCTTTGCCTGTCATGTCAGGGTATTTTTGCAAAAGATCTTCAGAGGTGATGAACGTCACTTTCTCTGGCAGACGCTTTTTCAAAACCGGATATTCTTGGTAGATGTAGTTTTCAGTCTTCAAGAAAGCGTTGTAGATCTTCTCTACGGTAGTGCGAAGGTAGGCATCAGTGCGCATTCCTTTATCCAGCACTTTTTCCCAATCCCACTGGTCAACGTAGATAGAGTGGATATTGTCGAGTTCTTCGTCACGACGAATGGCGTTCATGTCCGTGTAGAGGCCTTCATCGATATCAAAACCGTAGCGACCAAGAGCCATGCGCTTCCACTTTGCAAGCGAGTGAACCACTTCAACGCATGCGCCATTATCATCTAATAAGTCGAACGCTACCGGACGCTCTGTACCATTCAAGTTGTCGTTCAAACCTGTTTCTGGTTTAACAAACAGTGGTGCGGACACACGGGTAAGGTATAGCTCGTAGGCTAGCGCGTACTCGAAGTAGTCTTTTAGTTTTTTGATCGCGACTTCCGTATCACGAAGTCCTAGAAGAGGTTTGTATTCAGCAGGGATGGTGAGTTGCATGTAACGTCCTTTGTATCGTTTTAATTCTTTCCTGCCAACACCTTACACTTTGCATGGTTACAGCGTCTAGTAGTTTTCCATGCTTAACGAGCGGTTATTGTGTTTTGTCCCAGTAGAATGAAAAAGAGCCGCGATGTGCGGCTCAATACATGGCATTGTTTTTACTTCTTCGGCTCGATGATATTGAACCAGAATTCGAAGTTATCCAGCATACCTGCAATGTCAGTCAATGCTTTCGCATTGCCTTCAATTTTTGCTTGGCCAGCTGAAACCAGATCATTCAGTGATGCCTTACCCATCAGAACCTTGTTTAAGGCTGCGCGGTCAACCGTTAGGGTCATGTCTGGGTTGTCTGATTGCACGCCTTTGAGATTGTTAAGGTGCGCATTTTCCAATTCAACCAAGAAGGTTTCATTCACATCGGGCAACACAAAGTTAATGGTGTAATCAACGCCGGCTGCTTTGTCGCCATTCAGGCGCACGCCAAGGTAGTCAAGGAACAGTTCGGTATCCATTGCGACAACAACATCGGCACCTGCGGTTTTGGTTGCGTCACCTTTAGGTGTGCCGTGGCGTAGTTCGTAAGCACCCATCAGGTAGGTATTGCGCTCTCCGGCTGACTCGCTTTGGTAGCCAATTTGCTCTAAACAGTCCGCTTGCAAGAAGCGCGCTTTCTGGTTTGTTGGCTCCGCGAAAACAGCTTTGTCTACAACCTCTGCACACCAACGGTACTCACCGCTTTTATATGCTTCCTGACCAACTTTCAGTACGTTATCGATACCGCCCATTGCTGCAACATATTTAGGTGCGGCGTCTGTCGGGCTGAGTGGACGAAGCGTGGCTGGGTTCATATCAAAGTAACCCAAGTATTTGTTAATGACCGCCTTGGCGTTGCGGTGGTAGCTACCGTGGTAACCGCGGTTATACCATTCATGGGCCAGTACATCAGGAACATGAAATTCGTCTTGAATTTCGTTGATGGTCACACCATGGTTTGCCAAACGCAAAGCCTGATCGTGAATGTAGCCATACATATCACGTTGTTTACGCAAGAATTGGTTTATGTTGTCATTGCCCCAGCGCGGCCAGCTGTGAGATGCAAACATCACATCTGCGTCGTCGGCATACATATGAATGGATTCATTGATGTACTTGCTCCACGCTTTCGCATCACGTACTTCTGCGCCACGCAGTGTATAAACGTTATGAAGGCCACCCACCGTGTTTTCTGCCATCCACAACGCGTTGAATTGTGGGAAATAGGTGTTCATTTCTGCCGGTGATTCAGTGCCCGGCGTGTTTTGAAACTCCATGGTGATACCGTCTACCACTTTGGTTTCGGTCTCTTCGCTGATAACCAGCGTAGGGGCAATCATGGATACTTCGCCCTGCGCAACGCCTTTACCGATAGCAGCATCAACTTGGCCTGTTGCCGATTTTTCGAGTGCATTGCCGTATTGGTAAGTCACGCGGCGAGACATGGCATTACCTGCCAACACGTTTTCAGCTACGGCATGGTGAAGAAAACCGCGTGGCGCGATGATTTCCACTTCGCCATTGTCGACTTGCTCTTGGCTAACAATGCCTTTGACCCCGCCGAAGTGATCGGCATGTGCGTGGCTATAAACAACAGCTTTGATTGGACGTTCGCCAAGTTCTTTGTTGATGAAGTCCAACGCTGCTTTGGCGGTTGCAGGGACAGTGAGCGGGTCAAAGACAATCCAACCTGTATCGCCTTGGACGAAGGTAATATTGGCAAGGTCGTAACCACGGACTTGATAGATACGATCCGTCACTTTATACAGCCCGTGGTGCATGTTGAGTTGCGCCTGGCGTTGTAGGCTAGGGTGAATGCTGTCGTAGTCTTTGCCATCAAGCAGGAAATCGTAGTTACCTAGTTCCCAAATGACTTTTCCGGCCTTGTCTTTAATTTCAAGGTTGTCTTGTTGAGTAATGAGCCCTTTTTCAACGAGTGCAAAATCTTCTTTGTCGTTGAATGGCAGCGTAGCACGCTGTTCGGCAGCGAAATTCTGTGTTGTCTGGGTTGGGGCTTTCGCTTCTGGCGAATACGTGTGCGCGGCGGCAGGAAGAGTGGTTGAAGCAACCATCAGGGCAATTAACGTCGGCTTTAGTGTTTTCATTGTAATGCTCTCGTTTTTCTATTCATCGGAAAGGAACGAGAGCCAATATATGCAACCCAACGTGCTAGAACGATTCGTAATTCAATAAACAATTGTTAAGCATTGCTTAACTAATTGGTGAGAATTTCCTCAATTTGCATTTTTAGCCACTGAATCCCTTCATCATGCTGCTTTGCTTTATGCCAACAGACAAAGGTTGGGATAGGGCGAATATCAAACGGCAACGGTTGGACGCAAAGTCCTAACTTTTCGGCCCACAAATCGGCCAGCCTTTTGGGCGTGAAGCATAGGAGATCCGTTAATGCGGCTGTGGTCATCAGGTTCATCATCGAATCGCTTTGGTAATAGACTTTTCGAGTAGGAAGCGGTTTATCTATCAGGTTAGAAAACATAAAGTTTCCAAAGCGTCGGCTGCTCAATGCCGTATGTTTCTCAGCAAAAAATTGCTGAAAAGTAATGCCATTTTTTAAGCGAGGGTGGTCTTTTGCATAGACGACAACGAGCTCCTCTTCTGAAATGCGAGAAGTCATTACTGACGGATGACTGACGGGTAACGACGATAAAAACAGGTCAGCTTCTCTTTCACTGAGCACCTGACTCGGTGTGAAGTGGTTGTCTTCGTAATGGTGGAGGTGAACGGTAATATTTGGGGCGACTTCACTGAGCCTGCGAAGCAACTGCGGCAATACCGTTAAATCAAAATAGGCGTGTCCACCAATAACAAACTCACGCGTGCTGGTAGCAGGATCAAAAGAGGTGTTGGCTTCTAACCCGAACCGGATAGCACTTAACCCCTCAGCGACATGGCGGTGCATATTGAGTGCATACTGTGTGGGTTGTAGACCTCTGCCTTGACGAACAAATAGCGGTTCTTCTACCTGATCACGCAAACGAGATAAGTTCTGGCTTACAGCTGCAGATGTCATGGTTAACTTCTCAGCTGCTTTTGTCACAGAGCCAAGCGTCATGACAGCGTCAAACACCGTCAATAAATTTAGGTCGTAATCTCTGAGCATACAATTTAGTTAAGTATTGTTTAATGATTTTTAGTTTAACATTGCATGCCGAAAATAAAACTGGGTTGCAGGGTGTGTAGGATGCTGAGGAAGGGGGAGTGATAGATTCAGTCGCTTTAAATGAGTGAATTTTCACTAAACTTGGCGAAGAAAGCGTTCTTTCTTTACATCCAAGAGTTCGCACTCTATTGTGCCGGAATCTATACGGCTACTCGATATATCGAGGTTAGCTTATTGTTGTTGCGTTTTTCACATATGAAGGTGAGATGAAGATACCAGCACGATTACTGCCACTGGTTGAAGATGGCATGGTTGATGAAGTGATTTCTCAGTTGATGAGTGGCAAGGAGGCTTCTGTATACGTGGTGTCGAGTGGCGGACGTATTTGCTGTGCGAAAGTGTATAAGGAAATTGACCAACGGAGTTTCAAACAAGCCGTTGCGTATCGCGAAGGGCGAAAAGTCCGTGATAGCCGCCGAGCCCGTGCAATGGCTAAGGGGTCGAAGTTTGGCCGCGATGAGCAAGAAAAAGTGTGGCAAAACGCGGAAGTAGATGCGCTCTATGCGTTATCACAGGCTGGAGTCAGAGTTCCACAGCCTTACGGTTGTTTTGACGGTGTGTTGCTTATGGAGTTGGTGACGGACGATGAAGGATCTGTTGCTCCGAGGCTGAACGATGTCACCCTGAGTAAAGAGCAAGCACTGCGAGACCATGCGCAAATCATCAAAGATGTTACGCGTATGCTTTGCGCGGGCATCGTACATGGCGATTTATCCGAATTTAATGTGCTGGTGGATCATCTTGGCCCAGTGATCATTGACCTGCCTCAAGCCGTTGACGCATCCGCTAATAACAATGCGAAATGGATGCTGGAGCGTGACGTAAACAACATGACCAATTATTACGGTCAATACGCGCCTGAGTTGATTGGCACCCAGTATGCCAAAGAAATGTGGGCACTTTATGAAGCAGGCGATCTAACGCCAAATACTGAGCTGACGGGCGTCTATGTCGATGATGGCAGTGATGCAGATGTTGATGGTCTCATGGCAGAAATTAATGCAGTGATGGAAGAGGCCAGATTACGCCGAGAGCGTCGATTGGAAAATGATGCTGAACAAGAGTGACGCTGAGTTCCATCACTTATAAAAATGTAAATGTTATTAATTTAAAGGGCTAGTCGACAGACTCGCCCTTTAACGTTTGAAAGCCAGCCCAAATGCGTGTTGTTGTCGTTATCCAACACATGGCACCAAACGCCCATGCAATTTCTGCAAAGTACTGTGGGAATAGACAAAACAGAACGAAACAAGCGATAGTTTCTGTTCCTTCAGTTAGCCCCCCGATGTAATACAGAGACTTACTTTGATAAACCGGGTTTTCGATGTTTCGCTTGCTCGCCATGACGGCAAAGGCAAGAAAGCTCGACCCTGTCCCCATAAATGAAAACACCAAAAAGGTGGCTGCAACGGCATTTTGTTCAGGATTCGCCAATGCGAAGGCAAAGGGAATCATTGAGTAGAAAAGGAAGTCCAGCGTGATGTCGAGAAATCCGCCAGCATCTGTAATCCCTTGTCTTCGGGCGAGTGCACCATCTAGGCCATCGAAAATCCTATTCAGGGCAATAAACAGAAGACCTAACCAGTAATGTTCAGTAGCAATCGCGGGTAGCGCAAATAGCCCGAGAACAAAACCAATGAGCGTAATTTGATTGGCTGTCACGCCAAGTTTATCGGGAAGTTTTGCGGCTTGCTTTAGCGGCCATCGAATCACTTCAATCGAGTAACGATCAAGCATGGTTTCGCTCCGAGTTCATAAATGACGGTCGAGTGGAAGACGGCGGATCTGCAACCGGCCAATTTAAGAGTGTGCTTTCCATCGGTACGTCGCTGTCATCGTGCGTCACCATCACGGCGGCGATGTTTCGTGCCTTGATTTGTTTGAATACAAACGCACGAAATGCCTTACGGAGCGGTTTATCTAATTTACTAAATGGCTCATCGAGCAATATGACTTTAGGGTGAGAAAGCAGTGTGCGCATAAGGCTTATACGCGCTCTCTGGCCCCCGGAGATTTGGTCCGGTGCTTTGTAAGCGATCTCTGACAGTTCAATTTCATTAAGCGTGGCTAAGGCGCGAGCCTTTTTCTCCGTCGCAGACATTGTTTCGGGCAAGCCAAACGCCAGATTCTGCCAAATGTTGAGATGGGGAAATAAGAGATCGTCTTGGAACAGTATGCCAACAGCGCGCTTCTCGGCCGGTGTGGAAAGGATACTGGTGTCGTTTACATATATGTCTCCGACACATTCGAATTCTGGGGAAAGATGTCCGGCAATGGCGGAAAGCAGCGTAGATTTGCCACAACCACTGGGTCCCATTATCGATAGGACATCGCCATTTTCCACCTCAAAGCTCATGTCTTCGAGCAGTGTAAGTTGGGTGGTTTTAATAGTTAGGTTTTGTACGGACAAACTCATCGCTTATCTCTCTTTGTTCTGCTTGTCTTGCCAGACGCCGTTTTGGGTCAGAAATACGACTTGCGGCCAATGCGATTGCGAAAAATACCAAGGGTAGAAATGCCTGAATCAAGCCATAGACCGCGCTGATCCGTCTGTCTTGTCCACTGGCTAAACTGACGGCTTCGGTGGTCAGTGTTGTGATGCGACCTGCACCTAGCAATTGTGTAGGTAGGTATTGTGCGAAACTAACACTTAAACCCACAGCCCAAGCCAAAAGGATGGCGGGTAATACATTCGGTAACTTTACTAAGCTCCATGCTTTAAAAGGACTGTGCCCCAAGCTTCGGGCGGTTTGTGTTAACCGTTGATCGAATGATTTCCAAGGTCCGTCCAGGGCGAGATAAACATAAGGAAACGCGAACAGAATGTGTGCCCAAATGGTCGCGGGAACATGCCATTGCCCGGGCAGCATGTAAATCGCTACTTGAATGCCAAATAGAATAGAAAGCTGAGGGATCAGCATTGGAATCGCGATGACAAGTTGAGGGACCGACTTGTGGTACTTGTCTCTGTATTCTAGGCAGCCAATCGCAAACACAAGTGCAACCGTTGCTGAAATTAGGCCTAAGATCAGGCTGTTGGTGGCAAGCTCAATGAGGTGGCGGCTTTCTTGCTCCCAAAAGCGCACGCTGAATCGGCTTGGCCAAATGTCTGGGAATCGCCAACGCAATGCGAAAGACCAAACCAGTAACACGGGAATCATGAGAAAAGGGATAACTGCGACCAGTTTGAAAAGGTTTTTTCCCGGCAATGAAATGCATTTGCTTCCGCTGAACTGCCAATTTTGCCAAACGCGAACAATTAAATATTCGAACAAGCGATAGGCGAGTAATACCGCGAAGCAGAGAACGAACAACGAAATGGCACCTGCTGCAGCGCGAGGGAGCAATTGCAAGTCAGGGTCGTTAAACCATTGCCAGACTAATACCGCAAATGTGTTTGGCGATGTAGGGCCAATGATCATTGCAACATCAACAACAGAAAGCCCATAAGCAATTACCGCGTATATTGGAAAGCGCATCCTTGGTAACCATTGAGGAAAGATGACTTTCATCCAGGCTGCACTTCGATTGTACCCAAGGCTTTGAGATACATTGAGTAGCTTATCAACCCGCATTTGCTTTAGAACCGCGAGGCTCATAAGTAACAAAAAGGGTGTTTCTTTGATCGCCAAGGCCAAGATGAGTCCAATCCCATATTGGTCCTGAACAAGGGACCATTGGTAAGGTTCATTTTCCGAAGAAAAGAGTGCTGAGAAACGAAACAACCAGCCTGAAGGGGCAAACGTCAGCGCAAAGCCTATCGCAAAGGCGACATGAGGCATTGCGAGTAGTGGGGCCAGCCATCTTTCAATTCGTCGCCATCCTTTTGTTCCCCAACATGCTTGGAGAATGAGGAAGGTGAACATAACGGCTAAAGCGGATGCTGCAATGCCTGTATATAGGGTAATTTCTAAGGAAATGATTGTAGATGGCCACGCCAGCATTGCCTGCCAGCCAGCAATACTTGGTTCGTGTAAACCAAGGACTGGGAGGTAGCTGATAGCTGAAAGTAGCACGCCTCCCAATCCGGGTATCAAGGGCAAACAGCATACCGTCAGCGTCACAACGTACAACAGACGTAACATGTTTACCTCTCTACTGCGTTTAACAATATTCGCGGATAATTACTGACCATATCTCTCAAGCCAAGCCTGTTCAAGCGCGCCTTGCCAACTTGGATGAGGTTCCGGTTGCGACTTAAATAGTGCTTTACTGCCCACACTTGTCAATTTAACAACAGCGGGATCGCCCCAAACATCGCTATTGGCTTTACGTGATTGTGCTTCTTCACTCATCAAAAAGTTAATGGCAACCAATGCACCTTCTTTGGCATTTGCATTCCAAGGAATGCCCATAAAGTGAATGTTAGACAGGGCTCCCTGATCAAACGCGAAGGTCTTAGCTGTCGGCGCTAGCGTTCCATTTTTAATCGCCGTGTCTGCTGCGTTTGGGTTAAAGGTGATTGCCAGTAGCAATTCACCGTCGTCGAGCAATTGCATGGTTTCTGCGCTACCTGCAGGAAATTGCTTCCCTCCTCGCCATGCCACACCGTGTAATTCATCTAGGTATGACCATAGTGGCGCAGTTATCTCAGCAAATTTCTCCGAATCAACGGGTTTGTAGAGTGGGGCTGAATCGGTAGCAAGCTCAAGCAGTGCGGCTTTTAGGAAGCTTGTGCCATGGAATGCAGGTGGCTTAGGGTAGGTCGTTTTTCCGGGAAAAGCTTTGGCAAGACTGAGCAGTTCGGTAAACGATGCTGGTGGATTAGCCAAGGTTTTTTCATCGTGAATAAAGACCAGTTGCCCAACGCCCCAAGGGGCCTCCAAGCCGTTTGTTGGTTCAGTAAAATCTTCGGTAACGGGCAGTGATTTATCGACAATCGCCCAGCTAGGTAATTGCTCAACGAAAGGACCAAATAGTAAGTCGTTAGATTTCATTGATTTGAAATTTTCGCCATTGATCCAAACCATATCCACGCTGCCGCCGCTATTCTTCCCAGCTGCTTTTTCTGCAACAAGACGGTTTACTGTTTCCGCAATGTCAGAAACTTTAACGTGTTGAAGTGTGACGCCGTAACGATCTTTCAGCTCGTCGCCTGCCCAGCGTAGGTAGGCGTTAATTTCTTGGCTACCACCCCAAGCATTAAAGTAAACAGTTTGACCTTGTGCCGCGTCTTCCACCGACGCCCAATTTGAAAGATCAGCCGCAGAAGCGGCTGATGCGAGGGAGAGGGCGCAAGCGGTAACGATGGATTTCAAATTCATTGTTATCAATCTTCCTTAATCATTGATGACGAGTTCTTTGAATTGGATTCATTACGCATCCAAGTGTGAAATTTTTCTACCCATGCAAGCAGACCTTGTGGCGCGTTATTTTGTTTCCAAACACCTGCGGTATATTTTGTCGCTTCGCTCATTGTTGGGTAAGGGTGAACCGTACCAAGAATTTTGTTCAATCCAAGGCCGTGGCGCATAGCGAGGGTAAATTCTGCGAGCAAGTCGCCAGCATGGGAACCGACAATGGTGGCACCCAAAATCTTGTCTTTTCCTTTCGGCGTAATCACTTTGATAAAGCCGTGGTCCTCGCCGTCTGCGATTGCGCGGTCAAGATCATCGATACCATAGTGAGCAACTTCATACTCAATACCTTGAGCAATGGCTTCTTTCTCGTTAATCCCTACACGCGCAACTTCTGGTGCTGTATAAGTGGCTGCTGGCATAACGGAATAGTCTGCTTTGAATTTTTTGAAGTCGCCAAACAAAGCGTTTACCGCTGCGTACCAAGCTTGATGACCTGCTGCGTGGGTTAACTGAAAAGGACCTGCGACATCACCGACAGCGAAGATGTTTGGGTAGTTTGTTTGAAGATATTCGTTCACCTTCACGGTGCCACGGTCTGTTAACTCAACTCCAATCTCTTCAAGGCCAAAGCCTTTTGTATTGGCAACGCGGCCCAATGCCAGCATGACGTAGTCAAATTCAACAACGACTTCTTCGCCATTGTGTTCGAGGAATGCGCGCTGCACGTCCCCGTCTTTCTCAAATCGCGTAGCTTTATGACTTAGCAGAATGTTTACGCCATCCTCGGTTAAGCCTTTAACAACCAATTCTGCTGCGTCTGCGTCTTCACGGATAAGCAGTTGGTCTGCCATTTCCACCAAGGTAACGTCAGTCCCTAATCGCGCGAAACTCTGCGCTAACTCGCTGCCAATAGGACCGCCACCTAATACCAGTAATTTTTTAGGCTGCTCAGTTAGCTCCCAGACGTTATCTGATGTCAGGTAACTCACTTCTTGTAGGCCAGGAATCCCAGGAACGAGAGGGCGAGCACCTGTTGCAATAACCAGGTTACGCGTAGTCAAACGCTCTCCATTGACTTCTACTTCCCACGGAGAAAGGATCTTGGCTTCGCCTTGAATACACTCAACGCCAAGCTTGGTATAACGTTCGACCGAATCGTGGGGTTCGATGTCCGCTATAACTTTATGAACTCGCCCCATGACTTTTGCGAAATCAACGCTAGGTTCGCCAACAGAAACCCCAAATTCGTTCGAGCGTTTGATTTCGTGTACAGCATGACCTGCGCGGATGAGAGCTTTTGATGGTACACAGCCCGTATTCAGGCAGTCACCGCCCATTTTGTGTTTCTCTATTAGGGTAACTTTCGCTTTTACTGCGGCACCGATATAGGTCGTAACCAGACCGCCAGCACCTGCTCCTATCGCAATGAGGTTGCGATCAAACGTGTTTGGCTTTTGCCATTTTGCGTATACACGACGTTTTTGTAGAAAATTCATAACAACCTTCGCGATGATAGGGAACACACCCAACAAAACCAGAGACAACAGTACGCCGGGCGAAACAATACCGCTCAGTGAGTCTATCTGAGCGAGTTGCGTACCAGCATTAATGTAAACAGCGGTACCAGGTAACATGCCTATTTGACTCACGACATAAAACGTTAAGGTACGGATAGGCGTCAGGCCCATGAGTAGATTTATCAAGAAAAATGGGAAAACCGGAATGAGACGCAGTGTTAATAGATAAAACGGACCGTCCTTCTCTACACCTTGGTTTATTGTGGTGAGCTTATTTCCGAATTTACTTTGTACACTGTCTTTTAGCAGGAATCGGCTTACAAGAAACGCCAGCGTTGCCCCAATCGAACTGGCGAAAGAAACCAATAACAGTGCCCACCAAAAACCAAATAGGGCGGCACCCAAAAGCGTCGCGATGGCTGCACCGGGCAAAGACAACGCAGTCATTCCAATGTACACGGCGAAGTAGATGATACTTGCGGTAAGGAAGTTGCTCGCAATAGAGTCTTTTAACGCTTCGTGTTGGGCTTTAGCATTTTCAAGCGTAAAGAGAGCACCGAGGTCGAAAGCAAACCAAGTAACGAAGATCGCAACAATAACGACGATGATGGCTAGCTTTTGTTTATTCATCTGAAGTCCTTAATCTAAAAGCAATGTTGCACTGACTCACCCTGACGGACATTTCACCGAACGCTACGCATTATTCACAGAATAACTATGGCAAAACATACGTTTGTCATAACTACTTTCAGTAACAATCCAGAGAGTTAAATGAAGTTATTGCCAATAATGTGACTCATGAAGATTCTGAGCATAAGCAAAGGGTGGAGATGCGCGCGTTTCCGTTCTTGCTTGGTGAATAAGACCGAGAGGTTTCGGAATAAATTGCACTCTTCTTCAAAAAATTCGATGTAGTGGGGAGAGAGTCTACAGGTTTGGAATTTAACTGCATGTATTTAATGACATATCTGAATATTCAAACGTGCTGAATCAGCAAGGCGTGTTACTCACAAACAGTATTTGGTGTATTGAAACGCTAATAGAGCTAAAGGAACAAGGGCGATGGTTGTAGCGCCAGTAATGTGGTAGTTACGGTGCCAATACCGCCTTGCAAAACTGTTCAGTCTTAAGCCCCAGCAAACAACCATCGCGTTAAGTGCCAGAAAGAATATGACCAAAATGGTAAGGAAGGAAGGCGCGAAGATACCTTGAGTTAAAACCATATAAAAAGATGCCGGAAGAAAAAAACAGCTAAACACGGTCCACTTAAACCTCCTGGGCCACTTGCTAAAGTGGTCACGGAAGATTCTGTCGATTTGGTCTGGAAAAGGTCTGCTGTAATGCATCTTATTGTTGCCATTCAACTCTCTCTTTATTTGGCATAGCCCAGTTTTCTTTGAACTGATAATCAACGAGGCATATCGTGTCTCATAAGTGTGACATTTGTCACATAAAATTGTTTTGTGGTATTTTCATGGATTGAAGCTGGCTTGAAGGGAAAATGATGTGTTTTTTAGAAATAAGTAATTTGAAGGCCTGCTGTATAAGCAATAGAACATGATGATACTTTCGGTTTAGTACCATATTTATAGGGCAGAAATAGAAGACAAACTGTAATTTTTTATGGTTACAGTACGTAGTGCGCTAGAGGTGTGGTCGAGACAATTTTAACTCCCAACTCTAAGTTTGAGCCGCGTTGGGAGTTTAAGTTCCAGTTAACGATAAATTAAGGGTGAAGATGCTCTAAAAGCTCATCGCGACGTTGTGGGGTAATCACGGACCAGTGCTTACCTTCAATCGCGCCTTCTAACGCCCAAAGCATTTCAAGGCTGATTGAGTCGTTGTGAGACTTTTGCAGTGCTTGGAAGGCTGCTACAGAGCCCGTGTCTTGCAACTCTTGAACGGACCCGATACCCGCTTTTTTCAGCATTCGTTCGGTAGCGAGCCTTAGGTTGGGCAAGTCTTTTATACGTGCTGGGACGGCGGTCTTTTTTTCATGTTGGTCTTCGCGGGCAATCTCAAGTGCTTTAACGGCATGCGCCATGAGCGTTTTAGGCTGCCCCCACCAACACTCAGGAATAGCGTAATACTTTGTCACGACGGGGAAGCCGCGCTTTTTATATTCGTAAGGCTGCATCTGAAGTTTTATGAATTCAACTTCATTCCCTTGGCCTGCGCGAAGGTGCAATTGGTCGTGGACCACTAGCGCGAACATGGTTTCGTTGCAAAACACGCCAAAACCACCAAACATCGAACGCGATTTGATTTTTCCTAAAGATTCAAAAAACTTAAGTGTGTTTTTTAAAGTTGGCTTATCCATATGACTCATTCTCAAACGTGACGTTGTAAGACTATTGGTCAAGGGGGATTAACGTAGCGGGACGAATTCAATGAATTGTCTAGTGCCAGATGCTATCTGGAGGAGAATGCTAACGTCATCGGTAACTCCGCTACCACATCACAACAAGTTTGTTGAAGATGGAAGGCCGGAAGCTTTGCGTCCCACGCTTTCGCGATGGTTTGCCTTTTTCTTGACGCAGTTATCTTAACTCAATTAAGTAAATTTGTCGTTAATACTAGCCATTCAAAGTGTGATCTTGGTTCAGAAATGCATTGGCCTGATTGCCAGACATTCGAGCGTAATCACTGAAATAGCGGTGGTTTTCGTTAGATTCAGGAGGAAGAAAAAAAGGCAGTAATGCCTTTAAAAATAGGCATTGTGTAAGTCAAATAGAGCCGAGTTCGAAATAAGTGAGTCGATGGGTGACTCACAAACACAAAGACCCGAGTACAAGGACTCGGGTCTATGTCGTTCGATAGGAGAGAGGTCGCCTATTTGTCGTTAAGGTTCTTAACTGAACTACGCACGACTAACTCGGGTTGCATCTCAAAGACCTGTTGTTCGCTGTCTTTATTGACCAGCCTTTCAAGCAGGAGTTTGATTGCCGTTTTGCCGAGGCGATTTTTCGGCGTATGTATCGTTGTCAACGGTGGTGAGAAGAACGCCGCCAAATCGATATTGTCATAACCAATGACAGAAATGTCGTTAGGAACATCTAAACCAGCTTGACGGAATGTACTGATTGCTGCCAGTGCCATGATGTCGTTAAAACAAAATACTGCGGTAGGACGACGGTCTTGTGCCAGTAGCTTTTTCGCGGCTTCAACAGCAGTGTCACATTCAAAATCCGCTTCAACAATCCATTCTGGATTTTCCTGCAGACCTGCCTCTTCCAACGCTTTGCGAAATCCAGATAAGCGAGTTTGACATGTAAGTCGGTCTAGTTGACCAGAGATACATGCGATGTCTTTATGGCCGCTATCAATCAGGAATTTGGTTGCTAAGTAGCCACCTAGTTCGGCATTGTCGTGAATACAGTCGGTATTAACGTGCTCAGTGCCCCAGTTCATAACAACCATTGGCAAGTCTTGTTTCTTTTCAAGGAGAGCCAACAACTCTTCACTGATGTCAGAACACATGACCAAAACACCATCAACACGCTTTTCCGCAAGCATACGCAGATAGTCGCGTTGTTTTGCAATGTTACCTTCAGTGTTACACAGGATCAGCGTATAGCCTTCGTTGTAGCAATACTCTTCTACACCATGAACAACTTCGGCGAAAAATGGGTTAGTGGATTTGGTGACCAGCATACCGATAGTGCGCGTCGAGTTACACTTCAGGCTTCGCGCAACAGCACTTGGCGCGTAGTTCAAATCGTCGACGGCGGCCCATACCTTCTTGGTTGTGTTTTCTGCCACAAAACGTGTTTTATTGATCACGTGCGAAACTGTGGTCGTAGATACACCGGCGAGTCGTGCGACGTCTTTAATTGTTGCCATTGTAATCTTCTTATCGTTTTCTTTAGCAGCGTCAGTTTCGGCTGCTTAACATGTTTACGCCGCTATCTAAAGCGGCGTACTAAATTCGTTTAAGATGCAAAGGTGGTTAACCCTTGCTCTATTGCGTGTTGAGTATTGAAATGCCTGTCTGCAAATGCGAAGAACGACAGACAGTGAAGCGTCTGAAAGTACCCATGCAACAATGCCTAATTTCTCAATGCCAAACGCTTGCGTTCACAGTTTACTGGGTGTTACGCAGTGTCGCAATTATTCTATCGTTACGGCGTAAATAAGCTTGATGCGGGTCAACCTAATCGAGTGTGGGTATAACACCCAGTTATCGTGCGATTTTTCTTCTTCACTAAAAATCGACCACATTCTTATTCAGCAATAAAAAAAGCCGGGCAATGCCGGCTTTCTAGTCTGCCAGTTTTAAGTTTATTCGCCTTTCAAAAACGCGACATCCAAAGCGACGAATGCTGCCAGCAGATTAGCGGCAGATTTATAGAAACCAAAACGGTCAAAATCATTCACCGATTTTTGGAATTGACTTAACCAAGGCATCAGCATGGTCTCTAAAAAGCGACCTTGTTCTTGCATCATCGCTTCTTGTTTTTCTTCGCTTTCTTCTTTGTTAGCAAGAATGACAAGGTTACCCATAAAATCGAGCTGAACCGCTAAGTGGTCAAATGGTTCATTGAAGTCTTTGCGCTGTGCGATGCCGTATTGGTTCATCCACGCAGCCATTTCCTGTGCAGGTTTGTCGTTTAGCAAGCCAGTTGTACCGATATACATGGATGCGTAGGGAAGGGCACCTGTCTTCGGTGTGCTCAGGAACAAGCCACAAAAGTCTGCTGACAACTCAAGCTGTGCATCTTCACGTAGCTTCAATCGACCCAAGGTATCGCGAAACTCTGCGATTGGGGCTTTCAGCTCTTCGGTCATGGCCAATACAGAATAGTAGTTGTCCATATCACCGCCATGGTAATTGTCCAGATCTTGCTGGGTCAATTCCGTTGCAAACAGTGAAGACATCCACCAATAGAACTCGGCGCGTTGTTCGTTAATGGCAATAAATTCTTGCATTATCATTCCGTTTTTCGAGAAGCGTTAGAGTGTATAGCCAAGCTGTCTGTCATCAGAAGCGGCTTGGATATAGAACCTATAAGTGTAATAAGTCTATATAAGTGTATAGAAGTTAGAGTAAAAAAGGGCAGCTAGGCTGCCCTTTTTCTTCTCACTGTCTCTTATGCGATATCCATCGCTGGGAACAGTGGGTTTACGTCGTCAATCTCAGTAGGGCCACTGAAGCCTGTTACTGAAGGAATTGGGCCGGTGTATTTCTCAATTTCAACCAGTGCAGTGTGTGCAGAGGTTGCTTGAGCCAGCTTCGACGTACCGATATCTACAGTCAGAACGTTTGGATCGCCGTAAGTACAAAGGGTACCTGGTTTGCCGCCTTCAAGCGGTGCATACCATGCGCCTTCTTCAATACGACATACGCCTGACTTGTAGTCGTCAGTTACAACAGCACCTGCCAGAACTTGACCACGGTCATTGAATACGCGAACGATGTCACCAGACACGATGCCACGCGCTTTTGCGTCAGCAGTGCTGATGTATACAGGTTCACGATCTTGTACCGCGTAAGTTCCGCGGAAGTCGTCAGACGAACACAGCTGCGAGTGCAGGCGGTAGTTCGGGTGACAGCTTTGCATGTGCAGCGGGAACTTGTTCGACTTAGGGCCACCATGGCTACGCTCAACTTTTTCGAACCACATTGGGTGGCCCTGACAGTCGTCGTAACCCATGTCAGCGATAGTCTTACAGTAGATCTCGATCAGACCGGTTGCGGTGCCCAATGGCTCCAGATCCGGTTCTTTACGGAATGCTGCGTGACGTACCCACTCAGAACCTTCAGGGAATGAAACGAATTGCTCTTCTTCCCAGAACTTAACGAAGTTAGGCATACGAACGCCGATACCACGACCTTGCAGACGCGCACCGTTGTAGATCTCTTCAATCCATTCCATCTTGGTCTTGCCACCGGTGAACGCTTCTTCGCGGTCAAAACGGGTGCATAGCTCACGGAAGATATCGAAGTCATCTTTCGATTCGAACATAGGCTCAACGATTTGTTTCATCGCGATGATACCTTTGTTCGAGTGGTTACCGAACTGCTCGATGTCGTTACGCTCGTAAGTCGTGGTTGCTGGCAGAACGATATCTGCAAAGCGACACGTCGCAGTCCACTGGTGCTCAACGCTCACAACCGTTTCAAGCTTACGCCACGCCTCGATCATACGGTTACGATCTTGGTGGTGGTGGAATGGGTTGTTACCACAGAAGATAGCCATCTTCATGTGTGGGAACTTCACGCTGTGACCATTGAACTGGATGGTTTTACCAGGGTTCTCAATACAGTCAACGAAACGTGCTACTGGAATATAGGTCGAGTAACCGTTGTAGCTGCCTTGGTGAATTGGCTCAACGCCAGTCACTGAGCTGAAACCAGACATCAGTGGACCTGCAGAGGTAATTGTACCTGCATCGTTGTAGTGCCAACCGAAACCGAAGCCGCCGCCTGGCAGACCGATTTGGCCCAGCATTGCTGCCAGAACAACGATCATCCATGCGTACTGCTCGCCGTGTTGCATACGCTGCAAACACCAGCCCGCGATAATTTGAGTACGGCCGCTTGCCATGGTACGTGCCAGTTCACGAATCTCGTCAGCTGGGATACCACAGATTTTCTCTGCCCACTCAGGTGTTTTCGCAACGCCGTCTTTCTCACCGGTCAGGTAAGGAACGAATTGGTCGAAACCTGTGGTGTAGTCAGCAAGGAATTGCTCGTCGTACAGTTTTTCAGTGTACAGGGTATGAGCAATCGCTAGCATTAGTGGAACGTCAGTTTGCGGGTTAACTGGAACCTGCTTACCACCGAAGAACTTGTAAGATTGGCTCTTCACTGGGTCAACGTGGATAACGTTGATTTCGCCTGACTTCACTTTATCTGCCAGTTGCTGGTAGTAACCGTATACGCTGTGATCAGGGATCAGCCAGCCAACTTGCAGGTTTTTAATTGGGTCTGAACCCCAGATAACGATGTTTTTCGCGTTTTCCAGAACCAGAGGCCATGACGTTTGCTGTTCGTAAACTTCCATTGCACCAGCAACGTAAGGCAGAACAACTTGCGCAGAACCGGTGGAGTAGTCACCGATCTTCGCAAGGTACGTACCGTGCAGGCTGATAGCGCGCTGCATGATAGTACCCGCGGTATTCAATTTACCGCACGACTGCCAGCCAGAGTGGCCAGCGTACAGTGCACTTGGGCCATAAGTGTTTTGAACACGCTCTAGCTCGTGGTGGAAGAAGTCCAGAGCCTGTGACCATGGCACACGCACAAAGCGGTTATCACCACGTTGTGTCGTGTCAGATTTCCAACCGTGCTTCAGCCAGTCCAGACGAACCATTGGGTACTTAACACGAGATGGGTTGTAAACCACTTCTCGAACCGCGCTCAGCATTGCGGTTGGGTGCGGGTCGTTTTCGAACGCAACGGTGTCAATCCAGATGCCGTTTTCCACTTTCGCGCGGAATGCACCCCAGTGTGAACCGTGAATTACGTCGCCAGAGAACGTGCTTTTCGCATCAGTCGCGGCCATAGCCGTGCGAGGCGCCAGAAGGCTGCTGCCAATTACGGCACCAGCACTGGCGGTCAACATGCCTGATAGAAAACGACGGCGGGTAATGCCTTGTAGTTTTTCAGTCGCCATGTAGGAATCCTTATAAATTTAAAGTCGATAAGACAGGCGCTGATGCGCCTGCCGCTTTAATTTTTTACTTAGTGCTGACCTGCACCGCCGGTATCGCTACCGTGGTTCTGCAGATATTTCAGCAGTGTGCGTTCTTCAGTTTTGCTCAAGCGGTAATATGCACTCATTGCTTTCAGGCTTGAGATCCAGCCATTTGCAGTGAAGTGGCCTGGTGCAGGAGCAGCGTGACATGAGTTACAAGAAGACGCGTACATTTCTGATGCGTAATCCCATACAGGCTCAATGCTGTCCAGCATGCCGTCTTTGGTTACGTACGCTTCAACCGCTACTTGTTTCCAAGCCATGTTAGTTGCAGGGTCGATTTCTTCAGAAATGACGGTTTCACTTGCTTTCACGTCGCCACGAACGGTTGCCTTGAATACACGTTTACCCATGTACTCGGTCATTACGCGGCCTTTACCGTTAGTTTCGATCCAGCCTTGAATGCGAACTTTCAGCATGTCGCCTTCTTCGCCAATCACGTCAACTTCGGACGCTGGTAGTAGCTGGCCTTCAACTTTGCCGCTGGCATCTGCGGTTGCGAACAGGCTCTTCTCACTTAGTGAGTAAAGTTTCTTCGCGCCAGCAGGAGCGATCGCATCTGCATTTAGTGTTTCGAACGTCTTACGGAAGCCACCCGCCATGTTTGGCAGTTCGTGTGCAATACCTTTGTGACACTCAACACACGCCATGTTTTCTTTTGCAGCAGGGATCATCTCTTTCATTGCTTGAACAGATTGCTTGCTGTGATCCATCGCGTCATATGAGTGACAAGTCGTACATGTTTTGTAGTTTTCGTCCGCCATGCGGTCCCATACTTTCTGGGCGAGCTCAAGCCGGTGCTCTTCAAACTGCTCAGGCGTATCGATTTTTCCGGTGATGAAGTGGTGGTACAGGTCAGTAACCGCACCCATCTTACGTTTTACTTTACCAACGAAATCTTTTGGTTGGTGACAGTCCACACATTCTGCGCGGATACCCTTCGCATTGCTGTAGTGGATAGATTGCTTATATTCCTCATAGTTCTGTTGCATGGTGTGACAAGAGGTACAGAACTCAGTGGAAGAGAAAACTTCGAAGGCTTTGTTCATTGAGATCACGCCGGCGACCGCAATAACAGCACCGACCAGAACAAGCGCAAGGATTGGATACTTTGCGCTTGGCTTCATCAGCTTTTGCAATAGCTTTTTCATAAAAATGGATACACCCATAAAAAGTTTTCGTAGTTAGTGTTGGGCCCATTCCCCGATTCGAAGTTGGAAAGCAAGCCAGCGCACTATAGCTACATGTTTTTGATGCGTTATTTCGAGTCGCGCATGTTAGCGATTGGATGTGAATATGGTTAGGTATGAAAGTGAATGGGATAAGTGGTGATGTGAACAGAATATGAATGGAGGGTGGGTTTTCTTCGTGACGAGAGTATTATGTGCTTCTAAATGTGCCAAAAAGGCTAAATTTGGTGTATAACTCGCAAAAAAATATCACTGAGTAGTGAAAACTGTGATTTATCTAACGGATAGGAAAGTGCAAAAACCATGAGATAAATCAACTTTGCAGGTATTTTTGCTGGTACAGTGCGCCCATCATGACGATTTATGAACAGGTTTTAAGTGACTCATCACATACTGGTTGTAGAAGACGAAGTAGTCACCCGGATAATGGTAAGTGGTTACTTTGAAAATCAAGGATATACCGTTAGCCAAGCTGCTGATGGCAAGGAGATGCATCAGATAATAAATCAGCAGCACGTTGACTTGGTGCTGCTTGATGTGAATCTACCCGGTGAAGATGGTCTTAGTTTGACCAGAGAGCTGCGGGGGAAGTCTGACGTCGGTATAATTCTCGTGACGGCACGGACCGACAGTATTGACCGCATCGTCGGGCTGGAAATGGGGGCGGATGACTATGTCACAAAGCCATTTGAACTCAGAGAGTTACAAGTTCGGGTGAAGAACTTGCTATGGCGTATTTCCCGTGCGCAAAAAGAGATGCATCGTTTAGCGTCTTCAGGCCAAGAAGATGATAATATTGTTAGCTTCAACGGCTGGACATTTGATATCAACCGTCGCGCCTTGAGCAAAGGCAATGATGCGGTCAAATTGACGAAAGCTGAATATGAAATGCTTGTTGCGTTTACCTCGAATCCTAATCGTGTGTTGAGTCGAGAGCGGATACTCAACTTAATTAGCCATCGTGTTGATGCACCAAATGATAGAACGGTCGACGTGTTAGTTCGACGTTTACGAAACAAGATTGAAGTAGAGCCTAAGAAACCGCAACTGTTCGTTACAGTGCATGGTGAAGGCTATATGTTTGCGGGCAAGTAACTAACTCAAGTAACTAAGTCCCGCGAATTTTTGAGAGAGATATGAATTACATTCCCCTGGAAGATTACAAGCGCAAGTGGATTTTTACCCACCAATCCATGCCAGTATCATCAGAAGATTACGCCGAAATCAAACCGATGGCAGAGGCTCGTGGCGCGCAGTTGTGGCGCGATTTCATCAGCAATCAAAGCCCGACACCGGATCATTTTGGTAAAGGCGATTGGCCAATCATGCGTGATGTTTGGTCAAGCGAGGTTAACTGGCAATCAGCTTGGGATGAAGAAACGGAACTGCCTGACGAGTTCGTCGCCCATTTTCCATGGGAAGACAACAGCGTGGTGTATTTTTGTTATGACAAAAATAATGTGATTGAAACGCGTTGGGTTATGTTTAAGAAGTATTGGAAAAACTTTCTTTTCTATGACGACAAACCATTGTTAATTGGCAAGAAAAAGAAAGAAGTAGCCATGTTTGAACAAAACGGATTGGCGAAACTGGGTGTGAGACCGTAGGTTTCTTTTCTTGGTAAAAGGCACGCTTTTTAGCAGTTGCATCAAAAAAGGCAGAAAGTAACACTTTCTGCCTTTTTTCATTTTCTATAAGAAAGCGGAAAAACGCTTACTTGTAGAAAGCTTCGACTTTGCCTTTCAGCGTGATCAGAAGTGGCTGACCACGGCGATCTAATGCTTTAGGTGAAGGGATTTTGATCCAACCTTCACTGATGCAGTATTCCTCAACGTCGAAACGTTCTTTGTCATTGAAGCGAATACCGATTTCATGTTGGAAACACTCAGCAACGTGGTGTGGGCTGCGTGGATCACCTGACAGACGATCTGGCAGTGCTGGTTGCGAAGTAGTGTCGTTCATAATCTTGACCTGTAATAAGTAAAAAGCGCGTTATTGTAGACAATATAGAGAACTAATAAAGGCGCACGTTTAAAAAAACAAGAAAACGCAGTAAAAGGGAGAATTCTTCGCCTAAATCACTTCGTTTCCTGAGGTTTCACCGCGCTCGAAAGCCTGAAGGTTTGTGAGTGTCGTTTCTGCAATGTTGCCCAGGGCTTCTTCGGTCAGGAAGGCCTGGTGGCCAGTAAACAACACATTATGGCAGGCTGACAGTCGACGGAATATGTCATCTTGAATCACATCATTGGATTTATCTTCAAAAAATAAATCTTGTTCATGCTCGTAAACATCCACACCTAGCGCACCAATTCGGCGGCTTTTAAGTGCTTCAATTGCGTCTTGAGAGTCAATCAATCCACCACGACTGGTGTTGATGATCATGACGCCATCCCGCATTTTACTGAATGCTTCAGTATTGAGCATGTGGTAGTTCTCTTTAAACAAAGGACAATGCAACGAAATGACATCGGACTGTGCATAGAGTTCATCCAAAGGCACGTATTTTGCGCCCAACGCGATTGCGTCAGGGTTCTCGAAAGGATCGTGCACGAGCAAGTTCATACCCAGACCTTTTAAGATGCGTAACGTAGCAATACCAATTCGACCTGTTCCAATAATGCCTGCGGTTCTTTGATGAAAGTTAAACCCCGTTAAGCCCTGTAAATTGAAGTTTGCGTCTCGGGTGCGTTGATAAGCGCGATGGATATGTCTGTTTAAACTCAGCATTAGCCCAACGGTGTGCTCAGCTATCGATTCAGGCGAATAGGCAGGAACACGCATCACCTGAATCCCTAAGCTTTTTGCAGCGTTAACATCCAGCTTGTCATAGCCGGCACATCTCATTGCAATGACTTTTATGCCGTGGCTCGCCAGTTCCTTCAACACAGCGGCGTCTAAGTCGTCGTTCACGAAGGCGCAAACAGCGTCAAATCCATTCAGCAAAGCGGCGGTTTGTTCTGTCAGTCGAAAATCGAAATAGCTGATGTCATGGTTGAACCGTTGGTTCATCGCATTGAATGATATTTCGTCATAAGATTTTGCACTAAATACGGCAATTTTCATTAGATCCCCTCATTTTCGTTCTGTTGCTAGCAGGGTCATTGATACATAGTGAAAATGTGGCTTAGGGGCAGAGATTCTTCAATTACTGATAATGGGAATTATTAAAAACAAAGTTTGTCGTTTTGCATGGTTGACGATTGAACATGGCGCGAAAATTGCTGCTAAATTTATTCATGCAGCACTCCAAAAATGCAAGGAATAAAAGGACATAGAATGAAACGATACGCCTTATTGCTGGTCGCCATGGTCATACTCAATGGTTGTTCTTATGCGACAAACTATGGTGTTCACGGTGCGCTATTTGAAGCAGAGGCAAAAATTGTCGATTGTGAGCTTGAAGGTGCGCTAGATACATTGCAGCGATTTACCGTCGTTGGCAGTAACAAGGAAAAAGCCATTGCATTTGAATACATGGGGGTTGTTTATCAGGAGCAAATGGATTTGCAAGCATTCAATCATACTGTAGACCGCTTCTTGTTCAGCGAAATGGGGCGCGGTCAATCGCGAGAGTCGACGATTCATAAATGGAACGAAAAAAGACGTGAAATCCGTGAGTTGCGTGTATATGAGCTAGGACGGCCAGAATGTGCCACGGATTTTGTGACAGCTTTATGAAGAGAAAGTAGTGAAGTCGTGTGATATTGATTCCATGGTTTAATCTGGCTCGCAAAAATACTGCATCTCTATAATTAATAAGGGAACTTTCTGGATAGCCTCACAGTTTTCTTATTCATCAGATACTAAATTAGCCCTGTGTTCAAAATCATTCAGTAACGCAGGCCGCCAATTACAGACTGATTCTGAACCAAAGACTTTCATTTCTTTCTGTTTGGTTTTATCAGCTGAAGGAAATAAATGAGAGGGCGGGGTTAAGTCGCCGTCAGCTTAAAATACGAGGGAAACCAGTGTCGGTATTGGCCTATCGCACTGGTTTTTTTCATTTTTAACGCACAGAAAACAAAAAAGGCGGCAATTCTACGCCACCTTTTCGTTTTGCCATTTATAATTCGCTCAAGAATAGCGATAGGGTTTCCCCGCTTTTTCCATGACACCTGAGTACTCTTTGAAGATCTCGATGACACGGGCATTCCTTGGGCTTGTTTCGGCGATTTCATCCCAAAACTTATAGGCTTCAAGTTCAACTTGGCGCCACTCTTCATCAGGAATCGTAGTCAGTTGCATTTTTGTACCACCGGTTCTGAGTTTTGCCTCTCCGCCCCAATACCAGTGCTGACGATAGTAATGTGATGAATCCATCATCATGTTGAAGAGCACTTTTAAATGATCGGGGAGGGCGTCCCAGCGTTCAGAATTGGCGAAGAATGAGCCACACCATGCACCGGAAATATTATTGGTGAGGAAATAGTTCGTCACGTCTGCCCAACCTACGGTGTAATCTTCGGTGATACCTGACCAAGCGATACCATCTAGCTCACCGGTTTGAACCGCCACTTCGATATCTTCCCATGGCAGTGTCACGGGGATAACACCAAAGCGAGAGAGGAAGCGTCCGGCGGTTGGGAAGGTAAAGACACGCTTGCCTTTGAGATCTTCAAGACTGCGGATTGGGTCAACCGTCGCGAAATGACATGGATCCCATGACCCCGCACTAAGCCACGTCACACCTTTAACTTCACCATAGGCTTCTTGCCAGATTTCTTTCAGTCCGTACTCTTCAAACAGCACAGGCACATCGAGGCTGTATCGGGTTGCGAACGGGAAGTAGCCACCGAATACAGAAATATCGACAGGAGCGGCGATGGAGTCATCATCACTTTGCACCGCGTCTATCGTGCCTTTTTGCATGGCACGGAACAATTCACCGGTCGGAACGAGTTGGTCGGCATAGTACAACTCGATGATCATTTCGCCGTTCGCTGCTACGTTAAATGCATCAACAGCGGGTTTAATTACGTGCTCAGCCAAAGCCGGGCCCGCATAAGTTTGAAGTCGCCAGCGGATAGGTTCCTTCGCTGAAACAACGGCAGGTGCGCCCAGTATTGCAGTTGAACTCGCTGCACTGACAATACCTGCCTTTTTTAGAAAGTCGCGTCTATTGCTCATAACGGTATCCTTATTTCACTTAGCTAATTGCTTTACGCATCTACCAAGAGATGCTTCCTTGTTTCCGTCCTAAATCTGCATCCGCTATCGGCTGTAATGCCAATCAGGCAGCCACAAGGCAACTTGTGGGAAAGCCATAACGATTGCCAGCGCGCAAATCATAATGAGTACAAAAGGAACGATGGATCGGTAGATGTCGCTCAGGGACACTTCTGGCGGTGCCATAGCGCGCATCAAAAATAGGTTGTAGCCAAAAGGCGGTGTCATATAGGCGATCTGACAGGTGATGGTGTAAAGCACGCCATACCAAATCAGGTCGAACCCCAATAATTTGACCAACGGGACATAAAGAGGAGCAACGATGACCAGCATGGCTGTGTCATCCAAAAAGGTGCCCATGATGAGGTAAGAAAGCTGCATCAGGATCAGAATTTCCCATGGCGTCAGGCCGAGTCTGTCCACAAAGAATGCCTCTATGGCTTTTACTGCGCCTAAGCCGTCAAAAACGGCACCGAAACAGAGCGCAGCGAGGATGATCCACATAAACATGCAACTGATGGCGAGGGTTTTCCTCACCGTGTTTTCCAATACCTCTTTGGTGAGTCTCCGTTTGATAATGGCCGCGACGGTCGCGGCGAGAGCACCGACAGCCGAACTTTCTACCAAGCTGGTGACACCCATCAGAAAAAGGCCAGTCATGGAGAAAAAGATCGCCAGCGGGAGAATACCTGCCTGCAAGAGCTTCAGCTTTTCGCGAAAGGGAACATTCCGCTCTTCTTTGGATAAGGCTGGGCCAAGGTCTGGCTGCATTTTACAGCGTACCACGATATAGATAATGAACATGGTGGCCATAAGGAGGCCGGGGAATACACCTGCCAGCCACAGTTTACCAACCGGTTGACGGGCGATCATGCCGTACAGAACCAGTACCACACTGGGAGGAACCAAGATGCCCAGCGAGCTACCCGCCTGTATAACACCCGTGACCATGATTTTGTCATAACCTCGCCGTAATAATTCAGGCAGGGCAATACTGGCACCAATGGCCATACCCGCTACGCTCAAGCCGTTCATGGCGGAAATCGCGACCATGAGCAAGATGGTGCCGATGGCGAGTCCACCGTGTATGGGCCCCATCCAAACGTGGAACATCTTGTAGAGATCATCAGCAATGCCCGATTCAGACAGCATATAGCCCATGAAAATAAACAGAGGCAGAGTGAGCAGCGGATACCACTTCATCAGCTTCATGGCTGCACCGAAGGCAATCTCAGAGCCACCGTCTCCCCAAAGAAGCAATGACGCGATGACAGCAACAGCACCGATAGCGGCAAACACGCGCTGCCCAGTGAGTAGCATCAGCATCATGGAAGAAAACATGAGCAAGGCGATCAGTTCATAACTCATTTTGATGCCTCCTCAATGTCTTGAGGGGCACGCATACGCGCGATGTCTTTTAGAAGAACAGCGGTCGCTTGAAGCAGCATTAAAAAGATAGCGATACACATGGTGACTTTAATCGGGGCCATGTAGGGACGCCATGCTGAATAGCTTCGCTCGCCATATTCCAACGCGTAAGAGGTGCTGGATAGCCCCCCATAGAGCAGCACGGCGAGGTAGACGATGAGAAAAAGAATGGTCACGCAGTCTACGAGGGTTTTCGTGCGGGGTTTCCAACTGCCGTAAAGCAAATCCATTCGAACGTGGCTGTTCAACTGCATTGAGTAGGGGCCGCCAAGCATGTAATACGCGACCATGATGAACTGGGCCATTTCTAGCGTCCACAACGACGGCAAAAAGAAGGTTTTGGTGATTGATGAATAGATGAGAATGCCGAGCATCACGAAAATCAGATACATAGCAAATCTACCGACATAATAGTTGATTGATTCGACGAACCTGACATAAGCCGCGAGTGATGAGGGGAGATAGGCTAAGGAGCCATCATCCGCCGGTCGCTTGGAGTCCATATAGTTACACCTGTCCTTTTAAATTCATGCTTTTCCTAAGCATTGCGCCTTGCTTGTTCGAGGAATGCCAACATCCATCGTGTGACGTCATCGCTGTCTGAGTTTTGTTTTAACGAGTCCTGCCCAGCGTCTATGACTGGCTCAGGTATTCTGTCGCGTCTCGCTTCCATTAAGTCGAATGAATAGGCACGGCTAAACTCGGGGTGACCTTGAATCGCGAGAAAGTGCTGACCGACCGTGTACATACCGATTGGGCAAAATTCACTGCTGGCATAAGTCTGACTATCACGAGGAAGCTGTGACACCTGATCTTGGTGGCTGACGACGAGAGAAAAGCTCTTTTTTTCGTTGCTGAGCCAAGCTGCGGGTTGTGTGAGTTCGCTGGTAGCAATGCCCACTCCCCAACCTTTATTCGACCGTGTAACTTCTCCGCCCAACGCTTGCGCCATCATTTGGTGACCAAAGCATATGCCCACGGTGGGGATGTGGTTTTCATAGAGTTCACGGACAAACGCTTCAAACTGCTTGATCCAAGGAAGATCGTCATAAACGCTATAGCGACTGCCTGAGATGATGTAGCCGTCGTTTTCATCTATCGAGGCGGGGTACTCGAAATCCATCACGCGATAGAAGGTTAATGCCAATGACGGCTCGGCCCGATGCAAAATGTCCGTAAACATATCGGGATAATTTCGATGTGTTAGCTGAAGCTCTTGCTTCACATCGTCACAGAGTAAAATGCCAAGTCGCATAAGGCCTCTCTATAACCCTTTCCCATGGACTGCATCTGAGAAAATCTGACTGTATTGGTCTGAAGTAAATGCTATTGGATTACCGCCAGCAGAAGGGTCTTTGACTGCCATATCGCCTATCAATGCCGCCTCTGAGTCATCTATACCTATTTCCGACAGTGTGTGTGGAATGCCCAATGAGGCTCGCAAGGAAAGTACCCAATGCAGAACGGCATCCGTGCCTGTTCCTTCCAGAGCTAGGTAGCTGGATAGTCGGGTCATCTTCTCTTCGATTTTTGTACGGTTAGCGTTGAGCACATACGGCATTAGTATCGCGTTGAGCAAACCATGGTGTGCGTTGTATCTTGCACCCAAGCTGTGTGCGATGGCATGCATGGCACCTAACCCTTTTTGGAAAGCGGTGGCCCCCATACTCGACGCTACCAACATTTGCATGCGTGCATAACGGTCAGAGCCATTTTGAAATACCACAGGAAGAAAATTATTTACCAACCGAATGCCTTCGATGGCTATGCCTTCAGCCATAGGGTGATAGCTAGGTGAGCATAAGGCTTCAAGACTGTGTGACAGCGCATCCATGCCAGTTGCAGCCGTGATGTGTGGTGGCAAGCCTAACGTCAATTCAGGATCGAGGATGACCTGTTTAGGCAGCATGTCAGGATGGAAAATAATGATTTTCCGTTTTTCGTCTTCATTGGTAATCACTGACGCGCGGCCGACTTCTGAGCCCGTACCTGCGGTGGTTGGCAGAGCAATCACAGGCGCGATTTTGCTCGCATCGGCTGCGGTCCAATTGTCACCAATATCTTCAAAATCCCAAAGGGGAACGGTTTGCTTTGCAGACAGCGCAATTGCTTTTGCGCAGTCTAGGGCAGAGCCGCCGCCCAATGCGATAACACCGTCATGATTACCATCGAGGAATGCGTTATTTCCTGCTAACACATTGGCTCCGGTTGGGTTGCCCTGAACATCACTAAACAGGCCAACGGATAATCCTTGATGCGCGCACAATGATTGCGCGTGTTCAGTCATTGGCAGTGCGGCGATCCCGGGATCGGTCACGATCAAAGGACGCTTTATTCCTAAGCTCTCACAGGTGGTTGGCAGTTGGTTTAATGCGCCGACACCGCAAGACATAGATGTCGGATAATTCCAAATAGACACTGACATGATTTGCTCCTAACCGTGTTTAATATGGAAAGACTTTGGTCGGGTGAGATGTTCAAAGCCGATTTGCGAGAGGGTACAGCCTCTACCGCTGTTTTTAATTCCAACCCAAGCGAGTCCTGGGTCGAGATAGTCACAGCGATTAAGGAAAACCGTTCCTGATTCAACCTTGTCCGCCATGTGCTCACCAGCGGTGATGTCTTGAGTGAACAGCGCGGCGGTTAGGCCAAATTCGCTGTCGTTCATCAATGCCAACGCTTCGTTGTCATCCTTGACCTTTTGAATCCCCAATACAGGACCGAAGGTTTCTTCGGTCATCACGCGCATTGAATGATCCACGTCGACTAGCAGTTGCGGTGCGAGGTAAGGCGAGCCAAGTTGGTTCTGGGGAAAGTGTCTGGCATCAATGAGGCCTATCGCGCCTTGTCGTATCGCTTCGTCCACCTGACCACGCACGAAATCGGCGGCTGCAGTGCGTACTAATGGCCCCATGTTGGTAGATGCGTCATCTGGGCGACCAAGTTGGTATTGCCTGACTAGATCAGCAGAGAGGTCAATGACATCGTCATACACTGACTCGTGAACATATAAACGCTCCATACCGCAGCAAGACTGTCCCGAGTTAAAAAACGCACCATCGATGACCGTTTCAACGGCCTGCTGAATATTGGCATCGTGTCGTATATAGGCGGGGTCTTTTCCCCCTAGTTCTAATCCAGCACTGATAAACCGTCCTGCAATCGCCTGTTCAACGACTTTTCCTCCGGAGACTGAGCCTGTGAACGCCACGTGACGCACAGATTCATGCTGCATGACGTTTTCAGTGTCTGCATGTGTGAGGTGCAAGTATTGGAAAACGCCGTCGGGTAACCCTGCCTCTCGAAATGCTTCGAACAAGCGCTCTGCGCAAAGTGGCGTTTGCGCAGAATGCTTAAGAATGACGGTATTACCCGCTAATAACGCGGGCATGATGGCGTTGATAGACGTCAGATAGGGGTAATTCCATGGTGCAACGACGAATACTGTGCCAAGAGGTACGCGTTTGATATAGCGCGTAAAGCCCGCTTTTTCCGGGAGATAGACAGGAGATAGGGCTTCGGGTGCAATACTAATCATGTGCATTGCGCGCTCGACAAAGCCTGCGATTTCACCTGGCGTTTGCGAGATAGGTCGTCCCATCATCCACGTGATTTCTTCTGCTATCGCTTCCTGATGAGACACAAAACATTTAACGGCTTCGTGGCACAATGTTTGTCGCGTTTCTAAGGGTAAATCCTGCCAGTGTGTTTGTGCTTTTTGCGCTAACGCTAACGCCTCATCAATTTGTGTTGGTGTGGCAAATTCTCTTTCTACGTACACGCTGCCATCAACGGGCGTAATTGTCTGAAAACGTTCCATGTTGCTCACCTTTTCATGCAGGCTAGTGACATATCGAAATCTGACCTTGAGTTAACGAACCCATCATTTGCGACATAAATACGTGCGGCATCGATGGGTTTGAATCGTCAGGTGACCCTAAATAATCTCGAAGTAGCGGTCGAGTTCCCAATCCGTGACGTGCTTTCTGAACTCGCGTTCTTCCCATTCACGTGAAGCCGCAAAATGCTCTACAAACGCTTCGCCAAGCATGGCTTTTGCCGCTTCGGAGTCTTTGAACGTTTGTGCGGCTTCCCATAATGTAAGGGGTAGCTGAAGTTCTTCCGCATGGGCAATGTCGTAGGCGTTACCCTTAATTTGTGCATGAGGCTCGAGCTTATGCTCAACACCGTATAAGCCAGAAGCCAACGCAGCTGCTAAGGCAAGATAAGGATTTGCATCTGCCGCACCGAGGCGATACTCAATACGTTGAGACTTGTCAGAGCCTGGAATGACGCGAAGAGACGTAGTTCTGTTTTCAACGCCCCAAGTGGCATCTGTCGGTGCCCAGAAACCGGGAATCATGCGCGTATAGCTGTTAACTGTCGGCGCAATCATGCAAAGGAACTGAGGCATGAGCAGTTGTTGGCCCGCGAGGAAATGGCGTTGGACATCACTCATGTTGAGATCTGCATCTTCTTGATAAAACGCACTCTTGCCTGTGGATTTGTCCCTCAACGAAATATGAATATGCCCACTTTGTCCCGGGTATTCGTTTGTCCATTTCGCCATGAAGGTCGCCATCATGTCATTTTTCTGTGCCAGCACTTTCATGTAGGTTTTGAAGAGCGCGGCTTTGTCAGCAGCATTACTTGCACCGTCCACGGCAATCGCCGCTTCAATAACACCTGGTCCAGTTTCTGAGTGGATGCCTTCGATCGGGAAGTCCATGGTTTCACCCATGCTGAGGATTGCTTTGTACAGCCCAGAATAGGTGGAGTTTCGAATCATGGAGTAGCCAAACCAGTCGGGCGTAATGTTCTTTAAGTTACGAAACCCTTTTTCTCTGGCAGAGTGCGGGGTTTCATCAAAAATAAAGAACTCATATTCAAAGGCGGCAAACGCATCGAAGCCCATGTCTGCGGCTTTATCCAGTACCCGACGCAGCGTTGCGCGAGGGCAAACTGATTCAGCTTCACCTTCAAATTCGGCAATAAACAACAGCATGCCATCTTCATCCAGAACTTCTCGGCAGGTATCGGGAATAATTCGGACGGGCGCATCGGGGTAACCTGTGTGCCATCCCGTGAATTTTGCGTTGTCATAGAGTTGGTCTTTTACGTCCCAACCCAAAACGACGTCACAAAAGGCAAATCCACCGTCCAGAGAGGAGAGAAACTTCTCTTTGGACATGTATTTACCTCTCATGACGCCGTCGTTATCGAAAAGGCCAACCTTAACGTGTGTGAGTTTTCGTTCTTCGACGATGGCTTTGGCATCCGCCACCGTTTTTACTTCGCGCGCATCCATATTCGCTCCTGCGTCTTTCTGGTCCCTGTTAGAGAGAGTCAAAAGTGTGAGTTATAAAACGCAATACCATTACCAAACGATAGTAGATGGAGACTGAAGCACATGGCTGACTCCAAGAGTCTGACGATCGGTAACGAACTCATGAAAATAAGGTAGGGGAGGGAACAAAAAAACTGCCACAACAATCACGCTGTGTAAGACACTATTATTAGAATTATTAATAGTGTGAGATTAGGCGTACTTTCCTATGCGAATTTTCTCGTTCAGCCAAGGATAGTGTTGACGGATCTTAGCGAGAAAATGTTGCCGAAGAATCTTACTACTTCCTTCTGATAACTTTTCAGGGAGTTCGCCAAGTTCATTTTTACGTGAGATCAAGGTGAGGTAGCGAAAGAAAGTGTCTGATTCAGGGAGAGAAATGCAACTAAGTTCATGGCGAAACACTTCACCTTGCATTAAGCACAATGGCGTTGTCAGTGTCCAACCTAAACCTTGTGACACGGCTGACAGCACGGCGAATGTGTTGTCAAACTGCATGCGATTTGGTACTTCCAAGCCTTGTTGACGTAGATAGGTTTCGACACTTTGGCTGATTAGACTTTGCTCGCTGTATCGGACCATATCCAAGTGTTTACTTAATGCGAACAGGGATTTGCAGATCTCAGGATGTTGATTAACGTATTGACGAGGTAAAACGAGAACAAACGGCTCTTTCAGGATTTGATGGCGTTTTAAATTGTCTTCTTTTTCGAGAACATCATCAGAAATAATAATATCAATGCTTCTGCTCATTAGGCCATGCTGGTGGAGGTGAGAGTAGCCCGTCATCATTGACCAGTTTTCAGTGTGCGCTTTGACGACATCAATAAGAGGTTTGCCGACCGTGGCGGCCAGTGAGTCGACCATGGCAATTCTTACCAGATGAAGGCTGTTAAAACTGCCCTTTGCAATGACGTTCTGTGTTTTATTTGCCTGTTCGAGTAGGTGAACCGATTGGTCATAGAAATAGCGACCCGCAACTGTGAGTGCAATAGGGCGCACACTTCTGTCCAGTAGTTTAACGCCCAGATTCGCTTCTAGATTACCGAGGATTTGGGAAACAGCAGACTGTGAGAGATTGAGTTGTTGAGAGGATGCGGTCATGTTGCCTGTCTTTGCCGTCGTGACAAACACATCCAGTGCTTTCAAATCAAACCCCAGAGACCGCATGCTTTAATACCTTCAATAACAACGCCTGATATTTAGCGTAGTCATTGATTAGAAAGCATGAAATATAGTGCAGCGAGAAGTGCCGCGAGATGCGGCACTTCTGTTCGAGTTGACTAACGTTTAGGCGTTGACAAAATGCGATCCGCAAGTGCGTTTAGCTGTGGCAATGCAATGGTACTCTGCGCTGCAATGTCGCGGTGCTCGTCCAGCACTTCCTGAAGAATGTCATGTGTAGTCAGCGGGTTGGCAAGTACCACGCGAAAAACGCTGGTTGCACGGCGGGCAAATTTTTCGGGCTTTAATGTTGTGCGAGACACGAAGGTGTTGCCTGCTTCTCTTTGTCTTTTTTGAATGAAAATCGTCAAGTCATTCAATAGCGCATGGAGCTGTTCGAATTCTTCCTGATTTGCTTTTTTCAGCGCATTTTGAACAAGTTCTGGAACGAAACGATAGGTAAGCAAGCAGAGTTCGGGTTCAGTAATCAGTTCGAAATCCGATTGTGCTTGGATTAACTCGGCAAAGTAACGCGCTTTATCAACGCTTTGATCGATGAGAAGTTCATAGCCTTGGCGGCCAATGATATTTAAGCTGGCGAACAGCAGCATAGCCATCCCGCTTCGCGAGCCCTCCAGTGTATGGCTACCTAAATCTTTTGAGCCCTTGCGAAGGATGTAGTCAGCATGGTGTTCAATCGCAGAAACCAGTGTAGGGTCTTTGAAAATCACCATCCCGGCCCCCATTGGGACGTACAATTGTTTGTGGGCATCGATGGTGACAGAGTCTGCACGCTCAATACCGCGCAGTTTTGGTCGCTGATTTGACGACATCAAGCTTGCACCACCCCATGCTGCGTCGACATGGAAGTGAATACCTTCATGTTCAGCGATATCTGCCATTGCTTCTAGAGGGTCAATATTGCCGGTTTCTGTGGTTCCAGCAACGCCGACTAGCGCAAACGGCTTGATATTGCGTGCTTTCAAGTCGTCAATTTTGTCTTGCAGTTTATCCAGACAAATACGGTTATGTTCGTCTGTTGGGATAGCGATTAGTGACTCTCTGCCGATACCCAGCACGTCTGCGGCCTTTTTGAGAGAATAGTGGCCTCTTTCAGACACGAGGATCGCCAGATCTTCGTATCCGTAGTGTTTCATTGCACGAAAAATGCCTTCTTCGGCGACCCCTTTAAAACCGTGACTGGCTTTTAATGCGCTGTTACGAGCAACCCACAACGCGGTGATATTCGCAATTGTCCCACCTGAACAAAAAGCCCCGAGTGAATGATGGGCACTGTGCATGCAGGATTGATAAAAATCTTTAGAACACCCGTAGATAAGATTGTGCAGCATCCCCAGCACTTGCCTTTCGAGTGGCGTGAACGCCTTGGACGTTTCAATTTTCACTGTGTTTTGATTCAGGCCAATCATAATTTTTGACAGTGGCATCAGAAAATAAGGAAGTGCCGATGTCATATGGCCAATAAACCTTGGGGAAGAGGTATGGACTGACTGTGCAACGACCTTATCGAGAAGGAACTCCGTGTGATCAGAGACGAACGTTGGCTGCTCCGGAATACAAGGGTCACTGAAATCTTGTTCGATATCAGATAGGGAGCTATCCGTCGCTGCAATGTGATCTTGCAAAAACCGATTCAGGTTCTGTGAAATTGCTTGTTCGATGCTTCCAAGTGTTGAGTTTGGTGCTTCTGGAACCGTGAAAATGCGTTGAAGGCTTTCTAACGACGCTTCTGCCTTCTTTGTATCTTTAACCATCCGGGGTACGTTCTCAAAGAGTGGTGCGAAAGAATTACACGATGAGGGAATAAAATTCAACTGAGTTTTCGTGCGGGTATAGGTGGGGAATCAATGTTTTATAAGGTTTGAAAAGAAAAGCAGCATAAGAATGCTGCTTTTCTAACGGCGAATTATGCGGCTTTATCGCAGGTTGTTTCCGCGAGTTTTTGCATTTCATCATTGTATTTTTTAAGCGGAACTTCGATTTCTTTTGGATGGCTGAGTAGATCAGCCAACGCCGAACGCAGGTCGTAGTTTCCTTTGTGTGCTGCGCCTTGGCGGAAACTAAAGACTTTCTCCGCTTGGGGTGCTAGCGACGTGTTCGATTGGCTCAGTGCCTTAACGTCTTCTTGTGTCAGATTGAGCCAAGACTCAACAGGGGCATCGAAGTTGAGCTTGCTTGGATCGTTATCCAAATAATAATCAAATGCAGCTTCGTTAAGCATAAAGTGGTTACGGCGTCCTTCAAGAAACCAGGTTGCCACACTTTGTAATTTTGGGTCTTTTTGAATAGACAAATTGACCAGACTTTCGTACCAACCGATCGAGGCATCAATGTAATTGTGGTATTTCTGCGAAACACACAAGGTGTCGAGTTCATTGATGTCTTTTGCAAATGCTACGCCGGGTAGAAGAAACGAGAGAAAAATATAGGCTGAACGACGCATTACTTAATTCCTTTTGAGTCGGAAGTTTAGTTTCCAGCAAAGAGCAAGCGGGAATTGTTTTTATGGCTCTAATGGTAATGGTAGTGAGATCAGAAGGAAAACAAAAATTTTGCGAGAAATTAGCAAATTGAAGTGACCCACACTTTACGTTTTTTCTTGTGAAGTGTGGGCTGTAAATATTAGGTCAACAGTATGCGTAACGAGTGTTTTGTTTAAAGCTCGATACGCTTTTCAGTTTCTCTGTCAAAGAGGTGGATATTGTGGTTTTCGATCGTCAGTGGCAGTGTCGCACCATCTTCAACGACCACATGACCTTCAAGCCTCAGCGTCATGGTGATCGAGGTTCCAGATAGGGTGCCATACACCAAGAGATCTGCGCCCAGTGATTCAGTCAGAGTGACGTCCATCGAAAGTAGCTGTGTTTCGGGTGTCTCTGATATCTGGAGGTGTTCTGGGCGAAGGCCTACATAAGCCTGCCTGTCTGCGATATGTGTTTGTCCGAGTACGTTGTCATTTTCCAGTTTGAGGAAGCCATCTTCTATCGAGACTGGAAGAATATTCATCGAAGGGCTTCCAATAAACGTGGCGACAAACAACGAAGCAGGGCGATCGTAGACCTCTAAAGGTGTGCCAACTTGCTCGACATCACCGCCATTTAGTACAACCAATCGATCGGCCAGCGTCATGGCTTCTACCTGATCGTGCGTGACGTAAATGGATGTCGTGTTCAACGTGCGTTGTAGTTTCTTTATTTCGAGTCGCATCTGAACGCGAAGTTTCGCATCAAGGTTGGAGAGCGGCTCGTCAAACAAGAACGCTTTGGGTCGACGCACAATGGCTCGACCCATGGCGACACGTTGCCTTTGACCGCCTGATAGTTGTGACGGTCTGCGGTGCAGGAGATGGTCGAGCTCGAGCATTTTAGCCACTTCGGTAACCGTCGTTTCAATGTCGGCTTTAGGTACGCCACGATTTTTCAGGCCATAAGCCATGTTATTGAACACAGACATGTGGGGGTATAGCGCATAGTTTTGAAAGACCATGGCAATGTCTCGCTCGCCCGGCTCTCTTTCATTTACGCGATCGCCCCCGATGCTAAGCGTTCCATCACTGATGGTTTCCAGCCCCGCAATCATGCGGAGAAGGGTGGATTTCCCGCACCCACTGGGGCCAACGAGTACAATCATTTCGCCGTCGTTTATATCGAGATCTACTCCGTGTATCGCCTTGAATCCATTAGGGTAGACTTTCTTAATTTGTTCTAGTGTCATTGTTGCCATTCACGCGTCCTCTGTGTGAAAGAGCTTCTCTCACGTATTCTATTTTTCTGTCTCAACAAGGCCTTTTACGAAAAGTCTTTGCATGCCTAATACCACTAACACTGGCGGAATCATGGCCAGAAGGGTTGTTGCCATCACTTTGTTCCACTGAACTTCTCCGTCGCCAACGGCAAGCATCCGTTGAATGCTCATTACGATGGTGTAGTAGTTGTCATCTGTGGTGATGAGCAAAGGCCATAGGTATTGGTTCCAGCCGTAAATAAAGGTGATGACAAACAAGGCCGCGATATTCGTGCGAGACAAAGGAAGCAGAATATCGAAGAAGAATTTCACCGGTCCTGCACCATCAATGCGTGCCGCTTCCAGCAACTCTCCGGGTACAGTAAGGAAAAACTGCCGAAACAAAAAAGTGGCGGTCGCACTGGCTATCAAGGGTATGGTTAACCCCGACATGGTGTTGAGCATGCTTAAATCAGCAATGACTTGGAACGTTGGCATAATGCGCACTTCGACAGGCAGCATTAGGGTCATGAATATTACCCAAAATGCCAACATTCTTCCGGGGAAGCGGAAATACACCACGGCGTAAGCAGAAAGGATAGAGATCGACAACTTGCCGAACGCAATCCCCAATGCCATGAGCGTAGAGTTCCAAAGCATGCCTGCCACGCTGATGTTTAGCTCACGCGAGGTACCTTCGACAAGGACTTCTCTGAAGACATCAAACCCTTTGTCGCCAAACCAAAGCGGCGTCATGCCACTGACAAATTCTCGACTGTCATGTGTTGCTGCCGTCAACGCGAGCCAAACGGGCAATGCAACGGCCAAAACGCCAAGTATCAAGATGAGATGACTGAACAAGGTCAGTAGTGGGCGTCTTTCTACCATCAGTAAGCTACCTTCTTCTCAACGTATTTAAATTGCACCACAGTCAGTGCGCCTACCAAAAACATCAGCAGTACTGATTGCGCCGCCGATGAGCCCAAGTTCAGCCCAACAAAACCATCGGCATAGACTTTGTACACCAGCGTTGTGGTTGAATCGCCGGGGCCGCCTTGTGTCATGGCATGGATAACGCCAAAGGTATCAAAGAAGGCGTACACCAAATTCACCACGAGCAAGAAGAAGGACGTGGGCGACAGCAGCGGGAATATGATGGTGAAAAAGCGTTTCACAGGGCCAGCTCCATCAATGGCAGCGGCTTCTATCAGTGAACGAGGGATGGATTGCAGACCGGCTAAGAAGAACAAAAAGTTATAACTGATTTGCTTCCATGTGGCGGCCACGATCACCATAAACATAGCGTCACCGCTGTTAATAAAAGGATTCCATCCAATACCGAGAGCCGCCATACCATGCGCCAATACACCCACTGTTGGGTTAAACATAAATAGCCAAAGCACACCCGCAACCGCAGGCGCGACGGCGTAAGGCCAAATCAACAATGTTTTGTAGGCGGTTGCCCCTTTTATTGCGTGATCTGCCATCACTGCAAGTAAGAGCGAAACGCAAAGTGCCAATCCAGCAACAGCAAAACTAAAGAAGAGGGTGGTGCCGAATGTGGAAAAGTAGGTGCTGTCTTGGAGCAGTTCGAAGAAGTTATCTAATCCCACAAATTCGGAGCTTAAACCGAACGGGTCTTCAAGGAGTGCGGACTGCCATACTGCTTGCCCAGCGGGCCATAAAAAGAAAATAAACGTAATGATGAGCTGCGGAGCAAGTAGCAACACAGGGAGCCAAACATTATGAAAGACGGGTTTGTTATCCATAACAACCTGCAGATACGGGAAGAGGTAAAGGGGCCTAAGCCCCTCGTGCTTATTGCTTAGTTGTTCGCTTTCGCAAACTTAGCCAGTAGGGCATTTCCACGCTCTGTGGCTTTGTTTAGTGCATCTTGAGCACTGGCTTTACCTGCCCAAACGTTCTCCAATTCTTCATTGATCACGTCGCGGATTTGAACAAAGTTACCCAAGCGGATCCCTTTTGATGCTGGCGTTGGTTCGACAGAGGTCATCTGTGTGATAGCCACATCCGTGCCAGGATTTTTGTTGTAGAAGCCTTGCTCTTTACTCAAATCATATGCGGCGTAAGTGATTGGCAAGTAGCCAGTGAATTGGTGCCAATCTGCTTGAATTTCCTGACCTGACAGGAATTTGAAGAACTCAGCAACGCCTTCATAGTCTTTCTTGTCGTGGCCTTGTAGAACCCACAGTGTTGCGCCACCGATAATGGAGTTTTGAGGCTGCTTGATTTTAGAAGACCAGTAAGGCAGTTGTGCTACGCCAAAATCGAAGTCTTTAACGTTGTCTTTGATTCCGGCATAAGACGCTGATGAGTTGATGTACATGGCACATTCACCGCTATAGAAAAGCGGCGCACTGTCAGAACGGCGACCACCATATTTAAAGGCGCCATCTTTCTGCCATTCAGCAAGCTGGTTGATGTGATCCACAAAGATCTTGTCGTTGATCTTCAGTTTTGCATCAGAGCTATCAAAGCCATTATTTGCCGTTGCAATAGGGGCGTTATGACGGGCACCGAAATTCTCAATTTGTGTCCAAGATTGCCAGCCCGTGGTAAAGCCACATTTCACACCGTTCGCTTTGAGTTTCTCGGCAACAGGGCCCATTTCTTCCCAGGTTTTAGGTGGCTCAACACCTGCTTTTTTCAGCAGGTCTTTGTTGTAATACAGCACTGGCGTTGAGCTGTTGAAGGGCATCGAAAGCATATTGCCATCGCTGTCGGTGTAGTAACCCGTCACAGAGGCAAGGTAGTCCTTTGGATTGAATGTTGTTTTAGTGTCGGCCATGAGTTCATAGACGGGGTAAATCGCGCCTTTCGCCGACATCATGGTCGCTGTACCGACTTCAAATACCTGCACAATTTCAGGTTGTTGTTTCGCACGGAACGCGGCAACAGCCCCAGTCATTGTTTCGGTATAGTTGCCTTTATAAACAGGTTTGACGACAAACTCATTCTGGCTGGCATTAAACTTGTCTGCGATTTCATTTACTTTTTCTCCCAAGTTACCGCCCATTGCATGCCACCATTCAATTTCGGTAGCAGAGAGAGCTTGCCCAGAAAACGCCAGAGAGAGGGAAGTAAGTAAAGCTACGTTGCCCAGCTTCATAGATAACTCCTTGTTAACCTGCTTTTATAATGTGATGTGGATAGTTTCTAACGAACATAGCTATGTTCGAGTGAGCACTATAGGGTGTTAATATGAGCGTTATGTTACATTTTTGTTATAACATCGATATCGGGGAAAGTGTTATGTGCACAGATCACGAAGTGGACAATTTCGCGGACAAAGGACGGTTTCTTAAAAGCTAGATGCTTGATGGGACAACGAGATGAAGAAAGAGAGGAAATTGCCCGAACTGTGAACAGGCTAGCAATTTCCTCACATGGAGTTAGCGTTAAAGTTTGTCTGCCAGAACGGCGGCACGAATGTGGCGCATGGTGTCGTTAATGTCGACATCCTCGTTTTCAAAAAAACGAGAAATAACATCGAACAATGCAATTTGAGACGCGCGGCCAATCGCCATATTGTGAGAGAGGCTAGCAACCAAGTTGTCAGTGGCTGCAGTACGTAAAAAGGCTTCCATAGATTGTTTCGCACAGCCATCAAAGCCTTGCATATCCATGTCTATCCGCACTGGGATAGAGCCCTTCGTAAGGTTAAATTCTTTTTGAAATTCAGGCTCTAGAATTAAGGTAGCCAAGGCTTTTTGCGACTTAATCGTTTCCGGGTCGCCGTTTTTAAAGAAGACGAAGCTATCTACGTTAAATGAGAATTGGTTAGCAGTTCCTGGTGCAGGGATGCATACATAGTCTTTGCCTTCTTGTTTATTCGCGGCAATGAATTCACCCTTCGCCCAGTCTCCCATCATTTGCATTGCTGCTTTGCCTTCAATAACTAACGCCGTGGTATCACTCCAATTCCGGCCGGGTGCGTCTGCATCCGTGTACTGTTTCATACGGCGGAATATCTCGAGTGATTCTCGGAGTTTGTCGCTGGACAAGGCGTCTGAGTTGCCTTCAATAAATGCTTGTCGGAACTGGTCGGAACCCATCACTGCTAGTGCGATTGATTCAAACAAGGTTGTTTCTTGCCAAGGCTCGTTACCTAGTGCGAGAGGGATGTAGCCTGCCGTTTTGATTTTGTCGGCAGCGACAAAAAAATCATCCAGCGTTTCAGGCAGCTTCGCACCCGACTTAATGAATATTTCAGGGTTTGCCCACAGCCAGTTGACACGGTGAATGTTGAAAGGAACAGCGACATAGTGATCGTTGACTTTCAAGTAGTCCGCCACACGGGTGGGGACAAGGCGACTCCATTGCTGTTCGAGGGCAATGTCGTCCAGGTTAGTAAGGAAACCTGCTTTTCCCCATTCTTGTATCTCTGGCCCTTTAATCTGGGCTACGTCGGGTGGATTACCAGAAAGGGCACGGATGCGCAGCGTGTTAGTTGCACTTTCGCCAGCGAGACCTGCTACGGCAAAGTCTTTCCAGGGGCGGCCTTCTTCTTTCATTTTTTGTTTAAGTGAGTCGACGGCAGCAGCTTCACCGCCACTCGTCCACCAGTGAAGAACCTCAAGTTCTTGGTTATCTGAAGCAAAAACAGGAAGTGCAATGCTTAGCGACAGAAGAAATGTTCTAAGTTTCATCGCTATACCTTGGGGAATGCTATGTCAATTTGTAAGCCACCATTGTGGCGGTTTGACAGAATAATCTCTCCGCCATGTGCCCGAATGATGTTTTTTGCGATACCAAGGCCAAGCCCTGTACCGTGTAAATCCGTGTGCAAGCGGAAGTAAGGGTCAAAGACCTTTTTCAGGTACTCATCTGGGATACCTGGGCCATTGTCTATCAGTGTGATGTCCAATGACTTGTCACTATCATGAATGTATACCGTGACTTCTTCACCATACTTAACGCCGTTATCTACCAAGTTGGTTAAGCAGCGTTTAAATGCCAAGGGTTTGCAAGAAAATGGTTGTTTTTGTTCACCAGAAATAAACACGCGTTCACGCCCTTGATTGTGCACTTCAGCAATGCTGTTAATGATCTGAAGTACGTCAAGCTGCTCAACATTCTCATGTATATCAGTGTCTTTTACGGTTTGCAGTGCACCTTTCACCATGATCTCTAATTCATCGAGATCTTTGTTAATTTTGGCGGCTTGCACTTCGTCATCGATGAGCTCTGCACGCAGGCGTAATCGCGTGATTGGCGTTTTCAGGTCATGAGAAATTGAACCGAACAGTTTTTCACGATCATGCATATACCGTTGTAAACGCTTTTGCATCAGGTTAAACGCCCGGGTTACGGTGGTGATCTCGGCAGCACCTTCTTCGACGAGTTCGGGTTGTTCAATGTCCGTACTTAACTTATTGGCTGCCATTGCTAGCCGTTTGAGTGGTCGCGTTTGGTTTCGGATAAGCATGTAAGTGAAACCAAGAAGTAGGGTAGTGATTGCGATCAAGAATACCAATTGGTCGGCATTGACGATTTCATTATTCAACGTCACGTAAGGCGCGGGTAATACCGCAGCAAGGTATACCCATTGCTTCTTTGCCAGCTCAATTTGGACAACGAGGATTGGCGGGTTGAGCGGCTCCATGCTCAGGGTGTGGTGTGCCCATGATTTTGGCAGGTCAGAGAGTAATAAGTTGTTGTTTAATACGCGCAGTGTTTCGGGTTGAGAAAACTCGACGAAAACGTTTTTTACGTTCGGTAGCTTCTTCTCCAGCACTTGCTTAATCGCTGATATAGCTTCTTTCTTTGCGGCATTTTCTGGAATGGGATCAATCTTGATTTCTTCTGCATTAAAAGAAACAAAGAACCGTGCGCCGCCCATATTACGCAGTTGGTCTAGTGCGATATGGCGGTATTCAACCGGGAGAGATTGAAAAAATGCGGTTGTCGAGGCAAACATTTCCGCCATGCTCTCCGATGCCGCGCGAAGACCTTCTATTTCACGCTCTTTGGATTGGGTATACCAGAAAAAACTAGCAACCCCTTGAGCGAGGATGACGGAAAGCACGGTTAACAGCAGCGTTCTCGATAAGAGAGAACGAGGCCAAAAGTAGCGTTTGAGATTAAGATTCATACGTAATCTCTGCAACGAACATATATCCGTTTCCACGCACCGTCTTGATAATGGTTGATTGCTTTCCGTTGTCTTTTAGACGTTGTCGAAGTCGACTTAGCTGCACATCAATGCCACGTTCTTGAGGCTGCGCGTCGCGCCCACGAATGGCGTTAGATATCGCGTTTCGATCCAATAAAGTCTGTGGGTTTTCTAGGAACAGCATCAATAAAGCAAAGTCAGCAGACGTCATTTCGACTTCCTGTCCAGTTACTTGATGATTCAATCGCTGTGTAACAGGGTCTAAACGCCACTGTGCGAAACGAATGGCTTTCGGCTTAGACATGGTTGTTTCTTGCAGTTGTTGCGTGCGACGGAGCAGGGCACGAATGCGTGCAACCAATTGGCGAGGGCTGAATGGTTTCGCAATATAGTCATCGGCACCGAGTTCAAGACCGATGATTTGGTCCGTTTCATCCGACACCGCGGTCAACATGATGATAGGTACGCTGGAATCCTGACGGACATACTTACACAGGGTAAAGCCATCGTCGCCGGGTAGCATAATGTCTAAAAGAATAAGATCAGGGTACTGAACCGCCAGCTTGGCTTTCATTTCTAACCCATTTTGCGCCGTCGTTACGTCGTAACCTGCTTTGGAGAGGTACTCCTGAAGCAACTCACGGATCTCTAAATCATCATCAACCACTAAAATCCGCTTCTGATTTAGCATGCGGCGCATTCCTCTTATTCTTTTCGGTAATTGCCATATTATCTTTGAGAATAAAGAGCAGTGCTAGCGCGAAGGGGGGAATTTGCTTAACGGATGTCAAAAACAGGCGAGTTCGGTGATTTAGCCAGCAAAAAAAAGCCCCGGTTTGACCGGGGCTTCCATTCGATGTTTACTTGCTGGCTTTAATTGCTCGGCTGATACACCAAGCCGCTCCGCCCCAAGTGATGCCAAAACCTATCAGCATCATGATGATTGCGCCTGTTGTCATGCGTTAGCCTCCTCAACTTGTGCAGTTTCTTTCGCTGGACGTGATGTTGCGTTGACAACAATACCGACGATTAACAATGCTGCAGTGACACCCCAACCCAGAAGTAGCAGGTCACTTTGTTCATAGCCGCCGTATCCATTTTTGAAGGTGTTTAGCAGGTTAGTGCTAACGATCCACGCCAACATAAGTGGGCTTAGGAAACGTACACAGATTTCCAACCAAATACCGACTGAGAATTCGGACACGCTGTTGACGTGTGCACGGATATCAGAGGTTTTGATCAGCCAACCAATAATCACCAACTCAACCAAACAGCTAGCCAGAAGCGCAACGTTGTTCATGAAGTAGTCAACTAGGTCAAGAAGCAACAAGCCGCCGTTGGTTGCGAACGCCATAGAAACGACAAGACCAACACCACACACAACTGACGCTGCAACTTTACGGCTAACATTCAGCTTGTCGATGATTGCAGACGTTACCGCTTCAATGATCGAGATGTGAGAGCTAACACCTGCAACCGCCAAAGACAAGAACAGCAGTGGGCCCAAGATATAAGGTGCCGGTAGCAAGTTGATAGCTTGTGGCAGCGTTACGAATGCAAGGCCTACACCCGCACTCACAACTTCTGTTACTGCCTTACCCTGTTCCTGAGCCATGTAGCCAAGGATAGAGAAGATCAGTACACCGGCCATCATAGAGAAACCACAGTTAATCAGAACGGTCATACACGCATTGTTGTTAACGTCTGACTTTGATGGCAGGTAGCTTGAGTATGCCAACATGATGGCAAAGCCAACAGACAGGGTGAAGAAGATCTGTCCGTATGCCGCAGACCATACCTTCGCATCGCCCAGCTTACTGAAGTCCGGAGTGAACAGGTAGTTTAGGCCATCTACTGCGCCCGGAAGGAACGCAACGCGACCAATCAGAAGAAGAATCATGATGAAAAGTAACGGCATCATGATTTTGCTTGCGCGTTCGATACCGCCTTTAACGCCAGTAAATACAGCGGCAAAGGTGATCGCCCATGCTAGCGCGAGTGGCAGTGCAATGTGCCATTGAATGCCGCCCAGGTTGCTTGGCGAATTATCACCCAGTTTTAGGTACTCACCAAAGAAAAAGGCGTTAGTGTCCGTGCCCCAGCTTTGTGTAAACGAGAAACCAAAGTAAGAAAATGCCCACCCAATAACCGCTACATAGTAAACAGCGATAGTTGCGGCAATGCCCACTTGGAACCAGCCAAGCCACTCATATTTGGTGTTGAGCTTTGAGAATACAACTGGCGCAGAACCACGGAATTTATGGCCCATGCCAAATTCCATGATCATAAAAGGAATACCCGCGGTCAGCATGGCAAAAAGGTAAGGGATAAAAAATGCGCCGCCGCCGTTTTCATATGCCATATATGGGAAACGCCAGATGTTCCCCAAACCGATAGCGGAGCCTACAGCCGCCAGGACAAAACCTGCACGAGAGCCCCATTGTTCTCTTTTCATAACTTCTCCTTGTTGTCGCTAACACCGTTCCATCATTGTTCTCGATTAAAGCGCATCATTTCGCTTCACGAGAGTTGGTGTGCGTAGATTGTTGGCAGTATGTATTTATTGTGTTTCTGCCACCTAGACACATGGGTGTTGTGGCGTTAGCTCAACCATGTTGTGTTTGGAATCGTTCCCTTGCTAATGTGCAATATAATCATCTGCCAGCAAGGTTGTTAGCAGATTAAGCGTTGGTTATAGCTAAATCAATAGCGAGAATCTCTTATCTTTATCCTGATGTTAGGGGGAAGATTTTATATGATGGGCATTCAGTGGATTAATCTAAATGTAAACAGTTTATGTATAGTGTATTACGCTAGTTAAAATATATTGGGTGGTAGAAAGTAGTAATTTGGTTGTACGAGTCAACTGACGCAAAATTGTACAAAAATGCGTTTTGGTTCGAATATATTGTTAAGTGGTCAAAAATAAACCAATAGTGATGACGTAAAGCACTCATTATTGGCGAAAGTGTCCATGAGTACATATTTTTGTGCATTCTAACTTATTAAATAATAATGAGTAAAAACTGCATATATTTAGATGTCGAAATAAATTGAATGTTAAATGCATGTAAAGCTCAACTGAGGGTTTGATAGGGTTTATAGGCGTAAATAGGCGAGATAACGGCGAGTTTATTTTGAACGACCTAGGCTGATAAATCTGTCACTCCTGACAACTTCCTCCTCCATCTTTTACTCTTTCTACCAGTAAATGATTCTATGAAGCCTTGCTATGATAGGCATTATGCTTTGAGTCACAATTTGAAACATACTGATGAACGCATTGCGGAGATAGTTTCAAATTGTGAATGTTACTGCTTGATTCGCACCGCGCTCTACATTATGTATATGTAACATCAATGTTGTATTTTGTGGGTCGAGGGCATTAAAAATGGATACGAACTTAAAAATTGCTTTATTCACTGCGTTTACAGCCCTAGCGGGTATCATCACCTTTGCAACCGTCGCGATTGTGTACTCGTAACATCTCTTTGCACAAACTGTTGGCTCTGCAATAGTGACCTTGAGTAGAATGGTGTTGAATATAGAACGGCATTCTCTTAGAGGTTGGTGTGCAGAGCTCCAATGTAAAGAAAGGTTCATCGTTAACGCTTGATGATCAATACAAGCGTCATCCTTATCTCTCCCAAACGCAATCACGAAAGCTGAGAGTCGCATTGGTCGCACAAGGTGGCGGGCAACGTGGCGTGTTTACCGCAGGCGTGATTGATGCATTTCTAGAGGCACAATTCGACCCCTTTGAGCTGTACATTGGCACATCTGCTGGTGCGCTAAACCTTTCCTCTTATATCACTCGTCAGCGCGGCTTTGGGTTTCGTTTTATTACCCAATACACAACACATGACCGTTTCTTCAATTTGATGAAGTATGTGCGTCGCCAGCAATTTATGGATTTGGATTGGGCATTAGAAGCCGCAGGCCCTAATCACCCTGGTGGACTTCGTGTGGAAAACGCTCGGTCTATCCTCCAAAAACGGCGTGCCTATGCGTGTGTGACCAATACACACACGCTTGAACCTGAATACTTCCATTTGTTAGAAGACAACTACATGGACGTGTTGAAAGCAACATGTGCCATCCCTTTGCTCTATCCAGAAAGCGTCCAAATTGGTGATCACCATTTTGTCGATGGCGGTGTGAGTGGCGCGATTCCAGCGAGAGAAGCTTATAACCGTGGTGCCGATATCATCATTGTTATACGTACCGAGCCTGTAGAGGAGGAAGAAGCTGAAGAGGAAATGACAGATTCTTCCGCATTTCTCGATAATCTCAAAACGCGCATGGAACAGCGATTACCCCAATATTACGAACGCTTTAATGTGGAAGATCGCCTTGAAAAATTGCAGGATTTTCATGGTCATGTTCAGCATCACGTCCAATCCTTAAAAACGCGCTATAAAGAAAGCCATCAAGAACCTATTTGGCATAAACTCAGAGACATGGTGCCAGATAAACTTAACAAGAATGGTGGAAGGTGGTTGTTTGGAGGTGAATCTATCTATCGTTTGCAGGCCATGAGCGGCCACAGAGTAAACGCTGATATGTTCAACATGCTCACGAAACACTATCAAAGCTATCATGATGCTATTGAGTTTATGGCAAATCCGCCGTCGAGAACGTTGCTGATGCAAATTGCGCCCGATGCACCACTTGAAAGTAGTGCATTGTTGAGCAAGTCATTTCAATTGAAATTGGATTATTTTCAAGGGCATGAAATGGGTAGAGCATTTTTAAATCAATATGGATCTGCGTTAAATACGCTTTCGACAGTCGGCAAATAGAGACATTTTAATCAGGGACGAATTTTTGACTGAATTTGAAAAGATGCAGCAGGGGCTACCATACAGCCCTGTCGACCCAGAGTTGATGCAATTTCGCTTTGCATCCAGAAGGCTTTGCCAACAGCTAAATGCAGTCGATCCTGCGGATACTGACAAACAGGATATGGTGATTACCAAATTGTTTGCTCGGCGGGGGAAAGGTGTGGTGGTAGAAGCTCCGTTTACTTGTACCTACGGCATGAACCTGCACCTAGGTAACAATGTGGCGTTTGGGCCAAACTGCACAGTGATAGACAGCGGACACATCGAAATCGGCAATAATGTGCTGATTGGACCGGCAGTAGGGTTGTATACAACGACCCAAGCCCTGTTACCGCTTGAACAGCAAAATGGCGATAACGAGATCTCGCTGCCTATAATTATTGGCAACAACGTAGTAATTGGTGGTAACAGTGTCATCAAAGCTGGCGTATCGATTGGTGAGGGAGCCGTAATTGATGCAGGCTCAGTGGTGGAAGGCGATGTAGAGCCATTTGCCGTTGTTTCGGGGAATCCGGCTGCCGTAGTTAGACGCCTTCGTTGATTCGTTATTGGCAGTGGTGCTGGACTTCTGTTACGATTGCCCGCCACATTGATTGAATTGTTATAATATAACAATTATTGAAATTGATGTCGTAGTATAGGGCAGTACACCTCGGTTAACGCCGACATAACAGAGTATTACAGTCGATGGCAAAAATTAGAGCAAGAGTCCCGTTGAATGTTGGAGTGGGAAGTCAGATTCCTGCTGAAATCCTGTCATTCGAAGGTTTGACCTCAAATAAAGAGCACGTCGCAATCATCTTCCAATGCGCTGATAAACAGCAGGGTGCCCCCCTGGTTCGTATGCACTCAGAATGTCTCACTGGTGATGTTTTTCACTCATCCCGTTGTGACTGTGGCGAACAGTTAGAAGAAACCATCCAGAAAATGGGTGAGCAAGGCGGTATTTTGTTGTACTTGCGTCAAGAAGGTCGAGGTATTGGCCTTTACAACAAATTGGATGCGTATGAATTGCAAAGTCAGGGAATGAACACGTATGAAGCGAACAACCATCTAGGTTTCGCTGATGATCTGCGCACATTTGAAGATGCGGCAGATATGCTTAAAGCATTAGGTGTGACAACCATTCGTCTGATTACGAACAACCCGAAAAAAATCAAAGATATTCAAGACCACGGTATTGAGCTTGAAGCGGTTGTAGGTACTGAAGCGCATCTTAAAGACGGCAACAAACTTTACCTGAAAGCGAAAATCTCTCACGGAAAGCACAAGCTTCGTCTGAGTTGAAAATTCGCGTTTCAAAAAGTTTTTAAAGCCCAGCATTCGTGCTGGGCTTTTCTGTAAGGGCCTTTACGCAGTACTTCGATAGTGCATTAAGACCTTTTGATAAAGAATAGAAAGCACTCAGAGGAGTGCTTTCTTTTTGCTCTCAATTTAAGCATTAGAAAAACTAATCCTTTCTATGATTTCTTATCGTGTATGAAACACGTTTTTTATGTTGTTTAACTTTGCTCTCGCCACTAGTATCTGCGAAAAATTCTAAGAGGGAATGAAATCATCCGTTGTTTTCTTCGTTAGAGCCCGTTTCTACTTCTTTCCCTCGCATAAAAGAAACTTAACTAATACTGCTTGCTTAGGGAGAGTTGGTGATGTCCTCGACAACGCCTTTGTCTAAAATCCTTCTAATGATCATCATTCTGGCTGCTGTCGGACAGATGACTCAAACCATGTATGTTCCGTCAATGGCATTGATGGCGGACGACTTCAGCGTATCTCCAGCTCTGCTGCAAGCCGTGATGGCCTGTTACCTGATCCCTTATGGTTTGTCCCAGTTTATTTATGGCCCGTTGTCTGATCGTTTTGGACGTAAGCCAATTATCTTAATTGGTCTAGCTATTTACCTTGTGGGCACGATCGCTGCGCTGTTCGCGAACTCCTTTACGCTATTTTTGGCGGCGAGCGTTATTCAAGGTGCGGGTATCGGTTGTGGCGGTGCCATGGCGCGTACACTTACGCGCGATTGTTTCGAAGGTAGCCGTTTACACCGCGCAAACAGCCTTGTCAGCGTAGGTTTGATCTTTTCACCATTAGCGGCTCCCGTGATTGGTGGTGTGCTGAGTACCTATATCAATTGGCAAGCGAGCTATGCATTTCTGCTTATCTTGGCGGCAGTTGTGTACCTCATCATGTCGCTCTATTTCGAAGAAACGCTACCCGTCGAAAAGCGTCGTAATGATTCTGTATTAAAGCGTTACCAGTACGTAATGAGTAACCGCCAATTTCAGGGTTACCTGATTTGTTTGATTGCTGTTTTTTCTGGTATTGCGGTATTTGAAGCGGCTGCTGGGGTAATCCTTGGTAGTACGCTGGGTTTGAATGCAGCGAAAGTAAGTATGCTGTTTGTTTTACCTCTGCCTGGTTTCATGTTAGGTTCTTGGCTATCAAGTGTGATTGAACAACGTATGACCGGCGCGAAATCTCTGATTATTGGAACGCTAGTTTTGATCATCGGTGCGTTGGTCGTGTTTGTACCGGGTATCGAAGGTATTGTGACCGTAGAGACCTTGATTGGCGGCGCGTTTATTTATTTCCTCGGAGCCGGAATTTTGTTTCCTTCGGCAACAACAGGGGCGTTGTCACCATTCCCTCACCATGCGGGTACAGCGGGAGCAGTGTTGGGTGGCGTTCAGAATATGGCTGCGGGTTTCTTTACACTGATTGCCGCAAAAATGAGTGTCAATGATCAGTTTTCATTGGGTGCAATTCTATTGGCAATGGCGGTTGTGACGGGATTAGGGCTTCTACTGTGTAGAAACAGAAAAGTGGCACCAGATTTACCTATCACAGCATAAAAATATTAGGTTGTTTTGCATTCGATAACCGCAGGAATTTCAAACGTTATTTCTGCGGTTTTTGCGTTTTAGTGTGACTTAATCGCTTTTATCAACAATGAAATCTTAAGTTTTTGTTCATTTATTATTTGCGACAAGTGTCGATTTGGTGCAGTCTGTACGGCCTGCGGCGGAGACTAGAGAGGAAAGGAGGCCCCGATATTGCCCCGCCAGGCTAATAATAATAGGCGGTATAGACAAACATGAATGCAAACACTCAGGCAACTTGGCTTGGTCATCCTCGCGGATTGTTCCTGCTCTGTGGTACAGAGTTGTGGGAACGTTTCTCCTTCTATGCAATGCGCGCCATTCTGGTGCTTTATCTCACAGACAAAACCATTAATGGTGGTCTTGGTTGGACGACCCAAGATGCACTGAATCTCTATGGTATCTATACCGGTCTGGTATATCTGACACCTGTGCTGGGTGGTTGGTTAGCCGATAATTTCCTAGGTCAACGTCGCTCTATCATTATTGGTGGTGCATTGATGGCGATTGGTCAGTTTACACTGGCACTGCCAAACAGCATCATTGACCCTTATGAACTGCACGCTTTCTACGTTGGTCTTGCATTCCTAATCATTGGTAACGGTCTGTTTAAGCCGAATATTTCTACCATGGTTGGTCATTTATACAATGAAGGTGATAACCGTCGTGACGGCGCGTTTACCATCTTCTATATGGGTATCAACCTAGGCTCTTTGCTTGCCGGTATCATCGCGGGTACTGCTTCAACGGAATACGGCTGGAAAGCAGGTTTCCTATGTGCGGGCATCGGTATGTTGTTGTCGCTGGTGATTCAGTTGGTATTTGCAAACAAATATCTCGGCAGCATTGGTATTGAGCCGGCGGCGAAAAAGCAACTTCGTGAGTCAGGCTCTTTGGAAAAACAACCACTGACCAAAATTGAACGCGATCGCCTAAAAGTGATTGTTGTGATGAGCATGTTTGTGATCATCTTTTGGGCAGGTTTTGAACAAGCTGGTGGTCTGATGAATATTTACTCGCAAGAGTATACAGACCGTATGATTGGTGCGTTTGAAATTCCAGCGGCTTGGTTCCAATCATTGAACCCGTTCTTCATTATCTTGATTGCACCAATGCTGGCGGTATTCTGGCGTCGACTGGGTGCCAATGAGCCGAGCTCACCGATCAAATTCGCTATGGCAATGGGTTTCTTGGCGTTAGGCTTTGTTTGTATGGTTGGTGCGGCGATGCAGCAGGGTGGTGATATGTCTGTGAAAGCTTCCATGTGGTGGCTGGTAGGCGCATATTTCTTCCATACGCTGGGTGAGCTTTGCTTGTCTCCTATCGGTCTGTCTTTGATCACCAAACTGGCACCGCTACGTTTGATGTCAGTGATGATGGGTACGTGGTTCTGTGCGAACGCAGTAGCTAACTACGTTGCTGGCCTGATCGGTAGTCATGTAGGTGATGCGGGTCCATTAGCTATCTTTGGTGGTATCGCGGCAACGGCTGCAGTAGCTGGAGTTCTCTTGGTGCTGTGTTCAAGCAAATTGGTTGATTGGATGCACGGTGCTGAAGGAGCAAAATCTTTGGACGACGCTAAACCACAAGAGCCAACACCAGCGACCGTTTAAAGTTTAGGAAGAACTAAAATAGTACGAAAAGCCATCCATAAAGTGATGGCTTTTTTGTTATGAGGACTGTCAAAAAGTATTCAATTCCGTACTAACCGGTGTATGTGGTACTACTTTTGTCATGCTTCAGTATTGTATTCGGTATCATTATTTTCTAATGCCACTTGGCACTTTGTTCCAACCAAACTAGATAAAATCCCGCCCTTGTCCTGAAAATCCTCCTAATTCTTATGAATAGCCTTGATGCGATTCAGCGATTCAACCAATCTGAATTCCATATGAAACAGGGCAGAGGTCGGAATAGTAGTGTTTTTCATTGCCCTTAATAAGCAAGCAATAGGACATAAGGTAGAGTAAAAGCCAAACTCACTGCGAAGTGGGGACGGAAAGCTTCAGATCTCTCTAAACAATCATGGATAGATGGCTGAGCTACCTCGAGCTGGTTAGCAAGCGAGGATGAAACTCATGGCAACAATTACAGGTACAAACGGAGCTGATACGTTAAACGGCACATTAGGGGATGATACGATCACCGGCAAAAACGGTGATGACACAATATACGGTGATGTAGGTTCGGGCGGCGGCTCTACAAAAACCGGTGCAGTGTTTGTTATGGGCCAAGATTTCTCGATGAACAGTGGCAATTTTCACACATGGTCGTTCCCACCTACGCTAAATTTCACAGGTTCTACTTCCACAGTTACGTATAAAGATGATGACGGTCAACTGAACGGTGATGATGCCTGTAACGAATACTCTGATGACAAATCCCAAAACGTTGAGATCAATGGTCAAGAATATGGTGTGAACGTTGATTTTAGCCTCAAGTACTGTGATAGCGACGGCAATGTTTATACCTTTGCGATTGTTGACGTGGATCTGGACGGGAATGGTCACCATTACAGTAACTTAGGCGAAAACGGTAAAATTCTTATTCAAATTGATGGTCCGGAAATTACCTCAAGTACCGATCTTAGCCTTGTTCCAAACTCCTTCCAAAACGTTAGTAGCCTAAGCTACGACGATATCACGCAGCCAACTACCGTTGACCCTTCAGTGGGTGGTGATGACACCATTTCAGGTGGTAACGGCAATGACACTATCTATGGTCAAGGCGGTGACGATTATATCGAGGGTGATAACGGCCAAGACAAACTGTACGGTGGTGATGGTGATGACATCATCTATGGCAATACCGCATCGCCAAACTTCGGTGGCGGTGATCCTTTTGTCACCGTTTTCCAAATGGGTAATGACTTCACCATGCCTTCTGGTGGTGAGTTCCACACCTTCTGTTTTCCACCAAAACTGACGTTTGATGGCGGTTCAACTAAAGTCACTTTCCAAGATGACGATGGTGTGTTGAACGGTGACAACTACTGTAACGAATACTCGGATGATAAATCTCAAACGGTGACGATCGATGGCAATACGTATCCCGTAAACCTCGATTACACCCTCAAGTACTGCGATTCGGACGGCAATATTTATACGTTTGCCATTATTGATGTAGACCTTGATGGCAATGGTCACCACTACAATAACTTGAATGAGAACGGTAACCTTCTTCTTCAAATTGATGGTCCGGAAATTACCGACGCGACAGATTTGTCACTGGTGGCTAATTCTTACAGTAATATCAATGGATTGGATTATGCGGATATTGCTGAAGAGCAAACCTTGATGACCAATGATGAAGACTACATCGACGGTGGTGCGGGTAACGATACCATCTACGGTCAATGGGGGGATGATGAAATCCATGGTGGCGATGGTGATGACTTGATCTATGGCGGAACCATTGGCACCCAGACCATAGACTGTGATCCAACTGCGAAAGTCTTTATCTTGGGTGATGATTTCACCACGCCTCAAGGTGGTGAATTCCACACTTGGTGTTTCCCTCCAAAGCTCGCTTTTGATGGGGGTTGCACAGAGGTCACCTTCCAAGACGATGATGGTGTCTTAAACGGCGACGACGTCTGCAACGAATATTCAGATGATAAAACGCAGACTGTTACGATTGGCAACAATACCTACAATGTGAATCTGGATTACACGCTGCAATACACTGACGGTACTAATACCTACAAGTTTGTCATTGTTGATGTGGACTTGGATGGTAATGGTCACCATTATCACAATATTGGCGAAAACGGCAAAATTCTACTTCAAATTGAAGGGCCAGAAATCACGGCTTCAACGAATTTAACATTGGTTGCTAACTCTTACGCCAATATCTCTGAGTTGAAATACTCTGACTTTGCAGAAACCACCAAAACTATTGAAGTTAGTGATAAAGATACGATTCATGGTGGTGATGGTAACGACACCATTTATGGTGGTGACGACGACGATGTTGTTTATGGTGATGCGGGTGACGACATCCTATACGGCAACAAAGGTGACGACGTTATCTACGGTGGGGAAGGCAACGACACCATTCTCGGCGGCCCGGGTAAAGACGAGCTTTATGGCGGTGCAGGGGATGATCTTCTCAATGGTGGCCCTGGCAGTGAAGTGTTGATCGACGGTGGTACGGGCGTTGACCAGTACATTGGTAGTAACGGTGACGACACCTTTGTGTTCGGTCAGGATGATTTTGTCGGCTTAACAACGACGTCAGGTGGGCAAACCATCAATAAGTCGATGTACAACGCGGATAATGGCTTCGATAGAATGCTGGTCAATGGCGATGCCAATGTCGATTTTACGGGTGCATCCTATCAGTCAGATCCAAGCGTCAAAGGCAACGTTATGGCGCAAATTGAAGCCGTGATCGGTGACGATGGCGACCAAGATGTGACAATTAATCCAAACGAGATTTGGGCGCAATCTGATTCGCCATTTGGTGAAGATCTTGGTACGCCTGATGATTGGGATGGATTCGTTGCCCACTTAGGTGGTGGAGATGATTCATTTAACCTTGCAGGTTTACCTTGGAGCTACGATGAAAATGCGGCTGTGAATGCGCCGCTATCAGCAGAAATGATCAGCATCATGGGGCTAAGCAATGCACAAGTGGGTGAGTTAACGGCGTATGTGTTTACCCACGATACGCAAGACCGCACCATCACTGTATGGACCGATGCAGAAAGCGTAACCTTGAATGGCGATGACATTTTCTAAATCATGAAACTACGTAAAAAGGCTCACTAAAGTGAGCCTTTTTTTGTGTTATTTAAAGGTGATGCGACTAGCAACCACCGTCACCACCACAATCACCCGATGAGTTGCTTGTTGCGCTATATGCCATAGGGCCACTTGAGGTCATGTCATTCACACCTTTGCTCGTATTGTATGAAGCTGACCCTAGGTACAATTCACCCTTGATTATTTTCGTTAACAAGGGGCCAAAAGCAGCGGCACCGATAAAAAGAATGACAGCAGACGCGGTGTTGCCAGTGAAGAACAGATAAACAATAACCGCAGATACCAGAATCCCTAATGCGCAGCTAATTACTTTGAACATGATTCGTCTCCTTGAATAATCGACTCATAATTAACAGTATTGACCCTTGATATGACGATGCCAGATTGGCTAACGCTTACATCACGATCCAGTCAGTGATGAAAGCGACAGCTACCATTCTCAGGGCTACTAGCTGTCTATGCGTTGTCGCTTCAACCTTGGTAAACGACGTTAATTCAGTGTTCAGGAGTACCATGGACAAATATGCTCGTCACTCTCTACTCAAGAATATCGACGGGATATCACAACTAAGTGTAATTAATAGGTCAGTCAGATGATTTGCTGGCAACGCATTATTCGGCTGATTGGTTAGAGGAGGCGTTACCAAAAGTGAATGAATCCACTGCTCAAAAACGCCGTATCACCATTAATTCATGGATTCATGCTCAAGGTATAAAAGCGTTGCCGCCATTCTTGATTCGACACCGAGCTTCTTCAACAGGTTTTTCAAATGGACTTTGACTGTTGCTTCCGAAATATAAAGGTGTTCGCCAATTTGTTTATTGCGAAAGCCTTTAGAAACTTGCTGTAAAATCTGCATTTCGCGCTCTGTCAGCACACTCAGTGGAGAGGTTTGGTCCTGTGTTCGTTCCAAAAACGCTTTTACCGTATCGCTATAGGCTTTTTCACCTGTCATCGCGACTTTTAATTGTTCAATTATTTCTTCTGGCTCGCTGTCTTTAAGTAGGTACCCGTCAGCACCAGCCTGCACAATTGCATGAATGTCATTTGGGCTGTCGGAGACCGTCAAAATGACAATGACCGACGTGCAGCCGTCTGAGCGCAATGCGCGCAAGGTATCGAGTCCGGATAAACCTTTCATATTGAGGTCGAGAATGATCAAGTCGGGTTCGTGCCTCTCTGCTTCGGCGATGGCATCGGTCCCCGTGCTGACTTCAGACACATGGCCAATTTCAGGCTCGAATTTTAATAACTGAGCAAGCCCTTTGCGCATTAAAGGGTGATCATCAACGAGAAGTACATTCCATTCAGTCATTGCAAACTCCGGTGGGTTATTTCAACGAGAACACAAGGGAGACGGTGCAACCGTGATCGGGCGATGTCACTATACGCAGATCTCCACCGAGTAACTGCGCGCGCTCCTGCATAATATTTAAACCATAGTGGTCAGGTTTTTCTTCGGCCAACTCAAAGCCGTTTCCGTTGTCGATGATATCCACATACGCAAACGTCTTATCTTGATGACATTTTATGGTTATTTCGTCTGCTTGTGCGTGCTTAATCGCATTCGCACATGCCTCTCTTATTATTTGTAAAATGTGCATTTGACGTTGCGCGTCCATAGACACTGCATCAATGGAGGAAACAATGGAGATCGGAGCTGCTACTTGCATCTGCAGTGTCTTCACCAATTCGTGAAGTGCCAAGCCAAAATCACTGTTTGTCAGCGATAAACGGAATGCATTGAGTAACTCGCGCAGTTGATTGTAAGCAATACCCAATTGCAGACTAATCTCGTTGGCGATTTCATCGCACTCTTGGTTATCTAACAACTTAAGGTGGCGTTTTAGTAAAGATGTTTGGATTTTTAGGTATGAGAGAGACTGCGCGATAGAGTCGTGCAGCTCTCGCGCAAGGGTAGCGCGCTCTTCCATAACGGCAACGTGAGTCGCTTGCTTGTGCGCATGATTGTAGTAAATGCCTCTCGCCATCACAGACGCGAGATTCGACAGCAACACCGTATCCGCCATGGCTACGTCACCTTGCCACTCTAATGCACCCAATGTTTCTCCGTCCAGTTTAAGCGGTTGGGTATGCCACGCTTGTTGGGTTGTTTCACCGGTTTCGATTTCCCATTCAGACAATTTTGGGTTGTTCACACGAAGTCGAAGGGCCTGAACGCCATCAACCTTCAAGGTTATCGCGAGCATTTTTGTAAAGCTTTCACGGGTGAGAAAGCTAGACGATAGTTGAGTAGAGCAATCGTATAACACATTGAGGGCACGATTCGCTTTGGTGAGTTTCTGTGTTTTTAACTCAATTTTTGATTCCAAGTCGGCATACAACTCCTTGAGCTCGTTTGCCATCAGTCCAAAGCTTTCTGTTAACACCCCGAGTTCGTTGCTGCGAGCGGCAGGTAAATCAATGTCAAACTCTCTTTTTTGGATGTTCTGGCTTGCCAGTACCAATTGATTTAACGGATTAACAATGCGTTTTTGGGTGTAGTGAATAAGAAAAATGACGACAGCAAGAATTAGACCCAAGCCAGCACTGCTAACCAGAGCAAGGACTTGCAGTTTGTTTTCTGAGTGCGTTTGTAGCGCAAATACAAATCGGTCTATTTCGTTGACGAAAAGGCCGACTTGCTCAAGATAGAAACTCCGATCTGGCCCTTCAAGATCTGGACGAAGTTTGAGCCACTGTGCAATGAGTAAGTCGTACCTAACACGGATTTCTTCAGGGACCGCAAGGTTATCAAGCAATTGCAATTCGGGCGATAAAAGAGAGGCTTCGAACATCCCGATATGGTCAGCATAGCGCGGTGAGTCAGTCACTATGTCATAAGCGAGTCGATAGCTTTGCATGCGCAATGAGCCAGAGGTATTAACGGCTGCTGCATCGTTCAGACTTGACGCGAGAGTGATAATGGAAAAGCCCGTGATAATGACCGCCAGTGTCAATATGGTTAGCAGGGCGCGTGCGACAGTTGTTGTTACGGACTTCTTAACGGTTGCGTTCAAATTTGGTCTGCCCTTCAAGCGAGTACTTCCACAGTTTTCGTCATAATGTGATTTGCAACAATAGAGTAAATTGATCTAGGACAATACTACCCCCGATCTACCCCCTTAGAGGTATATCTCCTACCACCAGTTCTTTTTACGTTAATACTTAAGCTAAGTACTGGCGAGTAAAAGAGAAACGTAGGGTTGCTCATGGTAGACAAACAACGTCGCTTTTTCCTTAGAAGCAAACAGAAAATCTCACATCAGTCTCTTCCTTGGGTAAAGGATGCGGACGCATTTTCCGATCACTGCACGCGCTGCGGAAAATGCCAACAAGCATGTCCAGAAAGAATCATTGTATCGGGTGATGGTGGTTTTCCAACCATCGATTTTAATAAGGGCGAATGCACTTTTTGTTATGCCTGTGCAGAAAGCTGCCCAGAACGTCTCTTTCAAGAAGAGTCCACAGTGCCTTGGAATCAGACAGTTTCGATTACCTCCCATTGCTTAGCGAAAAATGCTGTTGAATGCAGAAGCTGCGCAGATGTCTGCGAGCCACGTGCGATTCAATTTCAAATGACAAGGGGGAGCGTTGCTCAACCCCTGATTTCAACATCTTCATGTACAGGGTGTGGTGCTTGCGTCTCACCTTGTCCCGTTTCCGCAATTTCAATGGAGCAATCACTTTGAATGAGTATCACGTTAGCAGCCTGATTGTACATGCTGCGGCCGACCAAATTGAGACCGTCAAATCGAGTATTGAAGCGTTTGAAGGGACCGAAGTACCTGCAGCGTCAGAGGCCGGAAAGCTCATCGTGGTTGTTGAAGGAAGCAGCCGATCAATGCTGCTGGAAGTGTTTGACCAAATTAAAGCGTTGCCGGGTGTATTGGCGGCAACGCTTGTATTTCATCAGGTCGAGAACGAAGAGCCTGAATCAGTAATGGAAGGAGAGCGCAATGAACTTAACGCGTAGAAAGTTCCTTAAAGCCAATGCAGCCGCCGCGGCCGCAAGTGCTGCGGGGATCACACTGCCCGTTACGGTTGCACAAGCAGCTGGTAACGATGACCAGGTTAAATGGGACAAAGCACCTTGTCGTTTTTGTGGTACAGGCTGTGGTGTGTTGGTGGGGACTCAAAACGGTCGAATTGTGGCATCACAAGGTGACCCGGATGCGCCAGTTAACCGAGGGTTGAACTGCATCAAAGGATACTTCTTGCCAAAAATCATGTACGGAAAAGACCGTTTAACTCAGCCGTTGCTGCGTAAAACTGACGGTGTTTACGACAAAGACGGTGAATTCGTGCCAGTGTCATGGGATGAAGCATTGGATTTGATGGCAGAAAAGTACGTCACTGCAATTCAGCAAAATGGCCCAACAACAGTGGGTATGTTCGGTTCAGGCCAATGGACGGTATGGGAAGGCTACGCTGCTGCAAAATTGATGAAAGCGGGCTTTCGCTCAAACAATATTGACCCAAATGCACGCCATTGTATGGCATCTGCGGTGGTTGGCTTTATGCGTACCTTTGGTATGGATGAGCCGATGGGATGTTATGACGACCTCGAACAAGCCGATGCGTTTGTGCTTTGGGGCTCCAACATGGCGGAAATGCACCCCATCTTATGGTCGCGTCTGGCTGATCGTCGTCTATCTGCGCCGCATGTAAAAGTCGCAGTGCTCTCTACCTTTGAACATCGCAGTTTCGAGCTGGCCGATAACGGCATGATCTTTACGCCGCAAACGGACCTGGCCATCCTGAACTTTGTTGCGAACTACATCATTCAGAACAACAAAGTTGATAAAGGATTCATTGAAAAACACGTCAACTTCCGTAAAGGCGCGACAGATATTGGTTATGGCCTTCGTCCTACTCATGCGCTGGAAAAGGCAGCCAAGAATGCGGGAAGTGGTGCATCAGATCCGATTGATTTTGATGCGTTCGCAAAGTTTGTCGCTGATTACGATGTCAAATCTGTGTCTGAGCTTTCTGGTGTTCCAGAGGACCAACTTAACGCGTTAGCCGAGCTTTATGCTGACCCTAAAGTGAACGTGGTTTCTTACTGGACCATGGGCTTTAACCAACATACTCGTGGCGTATGGGCGAACAACCTCGTTTACAACATTCACCTATTAACAGGCAAAATTTCTAAGCCGGGTTGTGGTCCTTTCTCGTTGACCGGTCAACCTTCGGCCTGCGGTACAGCGCGTGAAGTGGGTACCTTTGCACACCGCTTGCCAGCAGATATGGTGGTCGCTAACCCGAAACACCGCGAGTTTGCAGAAGATAAATGGCAACTGCCCGAAGGCACCATTCCACCTAAACCGGGCTATCACGCCATTTTGCAAGATCGCATGCTGAAAGATGGCAAGCTCAATGTGTACTGGGTGATGTGTAACAACAACATGCAAGCTGGTCCAAATATCAATGAAGAACGTCTGCCGGGCTATCGCGATCCGCGAAACTTCATTATTTGTTCTGATCCATACCCAACCGTAACAGCAATGGCGTCTGACCTTATTCTCCCTACCGCTATGTGGGTTGAAAAAGAAGGTGCGTACGGAAACGCAGAGCGTCGAACCCAATTCTGGTATCAACAAGTCAAGGCTCCGGGTGGGGCGAAATCAGATTTATGGCAAATCGTCGAGCTGTCAAAACGCATTAAGGTGTCCGACGTATGGCCACAAGACTTGGTTGCGAAAAAACCCGAATTCAGTGACAAGACATTGTTTGACATTCTGTTCGCAAACGGAAAAGCGGACAAATACGGACTTGATGAGATCCCAGCAGATCGCTTGAATGATGATGCGCGAGACGCGGGCTTTTATATTCAAAAAGGGCTGTTTGAAGAGTACGCAGAATTTGGTCGCGGTAAAGCGCATGACCTTGCTCCGTTTGACATGTATCACCAAGCGCGCGGCCTGCGTTGGCCTGTGGTGGATGGCAAAGAAACACTATGGCGTTACGCGGAAGGTTACGACCCTTATGTGGAAGCAGGCGAGGGCTTTGCGTTCTACGGAAAACCTGACAAGAAAGCTGTTATTTTTGCGCTGCCTTACGAACCTGCCGCCGAGGCTCCGGATGAAGAATACGACATGTGGTTATCTACCGGACGTGTTCTTGAGCACTGGCATACTGGCACCATGACACGTCGCGTACCTGAGCTATATCGCGCGTTCCCTGATGCAGTTGTGTACATGCACCCACTGGATGCACGTGCACGCGGTTTGCGCCGTGGTGACGCAGTGAAAGTGGTTTCGCGTCGCGGAGAAGTGACTACACACGTGGAAACGCGTGGTCGTAACCGCGTACCGAAAGGGCTGGTGTTTATGCCGTTCTTCGACGCAGGTCAGTTGGTAAACAAATTGACATTGGACGCGACGGATCCGCTGTCAAAAGAAACCGACTACAAGAAATGTGCCGTGAAAGTCGTAAAGGCTTGATGGATTAGCAGGCCATACGATGAAAAAGCACACGGACCTCACTCAGCAAAAAGAGAAATCAACCAGCCTTTCAGGCGGGTCTGACACCAGTCGTCGTCGATTTCTCCGAGATGCGGCGCGCACTGCAGCAGGGGCGGGAATAGCGGTAACAGTATTGGGTTTGCAGTCTAAGCAAAGCCAAGCACAAAGCGGTATACCGATTCGTCCACCCGGTGCGCTGGAGGAGAGCGATTTTCTCAATGCCTGTGTGCGTTGTGGCTTGTGTGTACGTGACTGTCCATACGACACCTTGAAACTGGCAACACTGCTATCACCGGTTGCAGCGGGAACCCCGTATTTCGATGCGCGGAGCATCCCGTGTGAAATGTGTGAGGATATTCCTTGCGTTGTGGCATGCCCAAGTGGTGCGCTGAACCGCGACCTCACCGATATCACAGAAGCCAGAATGGGTACCGCGGTACTGATCGACCATGAAAACTGCCTAAATTGGCAGGGATTACGGTGTGATGTGTGCTACCGCGTATGTCCTCTCATTGATGAAGCAATAACACTAGAACCCATGCACAACCAACGCACGGGAAAACACGCGAAGCTAATTCCCATGGTCAATGCTGACCGTTGTACGGGATGCGGCTTGTGTGAGCATGCCTGCGTGTTGGACGAGACTGCTATCAAGGTTGTGCCAACCAACTTGGCGCGCGGAAAACTCGGTGAACATTATCGCTTGGGATGGGAAGAGAAAGCGGCGAATGATGGCGAAAGCCTCGTACCTCGTCAGCTGACTTTGCCTATACGCGCACCGTTGGAGGGGAATTGATGGCTAAGAACCTTGCAAAAGACGCTGGCAAAGAGGCGGTTAAACGCTTGGGGTGGTGGCGATCACATCGTTATCTGCTGCTACGCCGAATAACCCAGCTATCTGTGCTTCTCGCGTTCTTCGCTGGGCCAATGTGGGGTATTTGGGTGCTGAAAGGCAACTTGTCTGCAAGCGTATTGTTGGATGTTGTGCCTTTCACTGATCCTCTCATTGCCGCACAAGCGATGGCAACTGGGCATCTGCTAGAGCCAGAAGGCTTAATAGGGCTGGCAGTCGTTATCGGGCTCTATGCCTTGGTTGCACCACGCGTGTTTTGCGGATGGGTATGTCCAATGAACATAGTGACGGATTTTGCAGCGTGGTTGAGAAGAAATCTGAACCTGAAAGCGAGCTTTCAGATGTCTTCATCGATTCGTTATTGGCTTCTTGGGCTGTTAATCATCGGTAGTGGCGTATCTGGAACCTTGTTGTGGACATGGCTGGATCCTGTCTCTGCGCTACACAGAGGGTTGATATTCGGCGTCGGTGGTGGAATTTGGCTGGTGGCTTGCGTCTTTGTACTGGATTTGCTCCTTGTCGAGCATGGCTGGTGCGGACATCTCTGCCCGTTGGGTTCCACTTATGCGCTGATTGGTCAAAAGAGTGTTCTGCGTGTGGCCGCTGTTAAGCGAAGTGCCTGCACAAAATGTATGGATTGTTTCAACGTCTGCCCTGAACCACATGTGTTAAGGCAACCACTGAAAGGTGGAGATGTGCGAGTGATGGACAGAAATTGTATGAGTTGCGGCCGCTGTGTCGATGTGTGTGCCGAACAAGTTTTGGAATTCAGAAAAAGATTTGGAGCCGAAAATGAAGAGTAAAAAAGCGGTTTCTTTGCTGTTGTCTGCACTTATTGGTGTGGCCGTTTATGCAAATGTCGTGAGTGCAAATACTGAAAACGTAACAGAGGAGGCCGTTGTTGTTGAATCATTGCGCGGCACGACAGGAATAGAAGAAGCGAATGTTGTACCGGACATTAAGAATGTCCCAAAAAATCAGGAGCGAATTGCGCTTAACTATGTCAATCAGCCACCTATGATCCCTCATTCAATAGACGGCTATCAGGTGAATCAGGCGAACAACTCGTGTTTAGAGTGTCATGATGTTGATGTTTACCGTAAAACGGGAGCACCTCGTATTAGCCCAACTCACTTTATGGACAGAGATAATCGCGTGTTGACGGAAGTCTCAGCGCGTCGATATTTCTGCCTACAGTGTCATGTGCCGCAAGCGCAAACGGATGTGTTGGTTGAAAACGACTTTGTTCCTGCTGGCAAGTTCGGTCAGTAAGGGGGAAGGATGAAATTACCAAACTTCATACAACGCGGATGGAAGTGGTTTAGAACCCCAAGTCATTTTGCGATCGGTACTGTTCTTATTGTGGGTTTTGTTGCCGGTATTATCTTCTGGGGTGGTTTTAACACGGGTATGGAAATGACCAACCAAGAAGAGTTTTGTATTGGCTGTCATGAAATGCGTGACAATGTCTATGAAGAATATGTCGGCACGATTCACTATACCAACCGAAGTGGTGTGAGAGCGACATGTCCTGATTGTCACGTCCCGAAAGAGTGGGGCCCGAAAATGGTGCGTAAAATTCAGGCCAGCAAAGAGCTTTATGCTAAAGCCTTTGGTATTGTCGAAACGCCCCAAAAATTCGAAGACCACCGATTAGAAATGGCAACACGTGAGTGGAATCGAATGAAAGCAAATGACTCGCAGGAATGCCGTAACTGTCATAACTTTGAATACATGGATTTTAGCGTTCAGAAAACGGTAGCGGCGTCAGTACACGACAAAGCTGAAGAAGCAGGACAAACATGTATTGATTGTCATAAGGGTATCGCGCACAAGTTGCCTCGAAATCATGATGCAGGGAAAGATTTTGGTTTCTAAGTGGTAGATGCTAGAAAATGAAGGCCAGCGTGAAGCTGGCCTTTTCGTCTACTTACTCTGCACGTTTCCAAAGCATGTGGCAGAACTTTTGCTCTGGGTCACGGCTGATCAACATGCGAAGTAAAACATCATTCAATGTGTCATTCGCTGCGAGTCCGATTCGAACTTCAACAAAGACGTCACGGTCCACATCAAAGCCGACCAAGTTATCCCAATCGTCTAGTGCATCAACAGCAATACCCGCACCTTCTTCATCAAAGCGAGCTTGATAAGCAAGCAGGTCGTCATAATCCAGATTGTCTTCCGCCATTTCGTAGAAAATATCGAATGCGGTTTCCAGCGTTTCATCAATCGAAAGCAGGGAAGTTTCCATGATTTCTTCACCGAGTAGTTCTATTTCATGTATTAGACCATGTAAATGGGGATTTCCCAATGACGATTAAAGGTATCCCAACAGCATTTGTTGGGTGAAGTGTGAATTTTCACTCAATCTAAACTGGTTGGTTGAATAAACAGCCATTAAAATAGAGCCTTAGCTGAACGTATTTTTTAAACGCAGGAACCTAATTTGTACCAAGCGCAACCTCGCCGAGGCTTATTACCAGAGCTCGATAGTCAAGCTCCTCTCCAAACCGACTTTGTCGCGCCAGTTGCGAATGGTCTGCGTCAAATCAGTGCCGTTTTGGAAGAGGTCATTCACAGTATTTATCTCTCTGGTGATGTGGCGAGAAGGGCCGCCGAAGAAAAATCGGATTTGGAGTTTACGCTGGTCACTAACCGCGTGCTAAACGTCCAAGAGTATTCCTCGCTGAATACCATTCGTTGGCGTATCGAACAATCCGGTGAAGCGGTAAAGAGCGTCTCACTAAATGTGGTGCCTCTGAAAGACGTTACCAATTTTGCCAATATTTTCCGCTGGGGCTTTTTCCTGAAGCATTGCGCTATCTGTTTGAAAGGCGATAACTTGGCTGACAGCTTCGGGCACTTTGAAGTGAGTTGGGAAGTTTCTAAAGCTATGAATGATGATTTGCAGCCAAGGTTAAAAGAGTTAAGGCAAAAAATTGCACTGGCGACGAAATGGGGGACTCAGCTTGATGCAGCAGAAGAGGTCGCCAAACGACTCATTCGCGCAAGTTTCGGTTTGGTCGCATACAAAACCCACTCTTGGGAAGAAAATTTAGAACGATGTTCTGCGGCCTTTTTAGAACACTACCCTGAAAAGTCTCTTGAAATTGAAAGACTTTTCTATTTGATTCAGCGTAAGCCTGTTAAAAAACGCGCGGTTGTCGCGCTGATGGATGCCTTTGGTGCATGGGTAAGCGAGGAATACGCAAAAATCGATCGTAAAATTGGATAATTATGCATTTTCCTGAGTTGTTCCTTCCTGTCGATAAAACCCACGTTAACTCACTGATATATTCGTTGTATATGGAACTGAAAGTAACAGTTCATTAACAATTAACTGGTGGTTTTTGTGTGAAAAGTAAACATAAATAGATGATATGGGCTGCTTTTAGCATTTTATTCAATATAAGTGACTAATTATTGTTTACATGCGCTTTTTGATGTTTTAACCTTGCGCTCAATTAGTCACTTTTAGTGAATATCTATTTCTTGCCCTCGCATTGCTCAGGAAGTATCGCCATGCAGAAGACATCTAATATTGTTAAAGACTCATCGTCGACACGGAATGTGTTGATGTTTGCCATTCCATCGCTACTGGGTATTTTGTTATTCATGACGCCTGTAGTGACGAGTGGTGGTTTCACTATTCCTATTGCTGTTCTAGCTAAAACGTTCCGCAACGTGATGGGTGATCATTCCACGTTGATCGTTACTGCGATTGTTTTGATCAGTGCAATTGGCTCATTGCTTGCGTTGGCGACAAAGCCTCGTTTTATCACCGAATCTACGTTTTTAACTGGCCTATTTTTACCTTCCCCTGTTTGGCTGGTGGTGCGACTGCTAGGTTCTGTGTTTGTCTCAATGGCGTATTTCGGCTTTGGTCCAGAGCATGTTGTTGGTGGCGCAACGGGTGGCTTCGTATTGGGTGACTTGCTGCCAACGCTACTTTCAGTGTTCGTCTTTGCGGGTCTTTTCCTGCCTTTGTTGACCAACTTTGGTCTGTTGGAAATGATTGGCGCGTTCATGACGCGTGTTATGCGCCCTTTGTTTGGCTTACCAGGACGTTCAGCAGTTGACTGCGCAAGCTCTTGGTTAGGCGACGGTAGTGTTGCAATCCTGATGTCGAGCAAGCAATACGAGCAGGGCTACTACACAGAACGTGAAGCGGCTGTCGTGGGTACCACGTTCTCGGTTGTTTCTATCAGTTTTAGCTTGGTTGTTATCGCTCAAGTGGGTTTGGAACATATGTTTGTTCCGTTCTATCTGACGGTATGTTTAGCGGGCTTTGTTGCTGCTATCGTTGTTCCGCGTTTGCCGCCACTATGCTGGAAAAAGAACACCTTGGTTAACGGTGAAGAGAAAACGTTTGAACATGAAGCATTGCCAGAAGGCGAGACCTTGTTCTCTTACGGCGTGAAATCAGGCATAGAGCGTGCGTCTCATATTCGTTCGCTATCTGATGTTTTAAAAGAAGGCCTAGAAAACGCAGCAGATATGGTCTTTGGTGTATTGCCAGTGGTTATGGCAATTGGTACGTCGGCTCTTATCATTGCTGAATACACGCCAATTTTCACCATTCTGGGTATGCCTTTCGTTCCACTTTTGGAACTGCTGCAAATCCCTGAGGCAGTTGCAGCGTCAGAAACCATGCTTATTGGTATTGCTGACATGTTTATCCCAGCGGTTCTGGCGGCGAACATTGATAACGAAATGACGCGTTTTGTTATCGCAACACTGTCAGTAACGCAGTTGATTTACATGTCTGAAGTGGGTGCCTTGTTGCTTGGCAGTAAGATCCCCGTGAAAGTCTGGGAACTGGTGATGATTTTCATCCTGCGTACTCTGGTTACGCTGCCAGTTATTGCTGGTGTCGCACACCTGATTTTCTAAATAGCTCTTTCTTTTTAAAAGCGGTCTTTTGACCGCTTTTTTTTGTGCCAGAAATGACCAATTCCTTATCGGTAGAATACCGTTTCACCTTCTCTTAAACGCGACCCAGATTTCTGGTTCCACGTGCGTTGTTGCTTCCACGTCGTGTTTATAAATCAATTGGTTCACATAGCCTGATGTGAATACGTCTTAGGGCGAGGTGTGCTGATAAATCCCCTTCATCTGCGCGATTTCAGCCGTTTTATGCGAGAACCAATATATCCATAGAGAGTATTACAGCATCAAACTCATGAATATGCGTGGCATTGCACATTTTGGCTCTATGAACGGAATGGTTGAGTTTGTAATATTTTGTTTAAGGAAATATTGCGGTAATGAAAAAAATAAAACGGCGATAAAACGCCGTGTTACAACAATAGATTACAATCGAAATTCGTCAGTTCGACTCTATAAAATAGCGTTATAAAGGCTTGGATTCCCTGATCTTGCTTTTTGCCATAGCAAAAGTGAGTTTTAGGCTATGAGGGAAAATGTTTGTAGGCCGAGCGCTAACAAACGTCGATGTTTCGAGATGTAGGTTAATGAACAAAAAGGTATTTTGGGCAGGTATGCTCTTGTTTTCCGCGTCCGCTAGCTCCCATGGGTTAGATGATGTGTTGTCAGAATGTGCTTCTATTATCGGTAAATCAGCGCGTGTCTCTTGCTACGATGCACTGGCAACAAAGTTAAATGTTGTGTCTTCTAATACAGTTTCTCGTTCTCACATTGCCATGGGGAATTGGGCGTTGTCTGAGATAATGAGCCCGATAGATGACTCTGAAACGGTGACGATTCGCTTAAGAGAATTACCGGGAAAGAACAAGTGGCGAGAGGCGATAGACCTAGTAGCTCGATGTCGAAATGGTAAAACCGAACTCTATATTTCTTGGAATAACTTCCTAGGAGGGGAGGCGCATGTTCTTACGCGTGTGGGCAATGAGAAAGCCGTCGGTGCGAATTGGCAGCTCTCTGGTGATAAGCGTACAACGTTTCACTCTCAGCCAACATCCTTTCTCAAAACGATTTCTACCTCAAACCGATTAGTGGCTCAAATAACGCCGTACAATGAAAACGCGATCACCGCTATTTTCGACACAACTGGGTTAGATAACGCAGTAATGCCGATTCGTAAACTGTGCCAGTGGTAGCGGGTTGTATTCGGTGGCAACCCGCTCTGGAGCAGCATGGTAAATTCTAGACTCATCTTCTGTATTAACGTCGACACGTTGATTCTGTGAAACTGCACTGTATTTTGATTCAATGTTGCTGACATAATTCGTCGGTCGACTCTTCGACAATGGCTTAAATGCAGGAAGGACAATAACAATGAAAATAATCTTGCTACACGGCTTATACATGCATGGCATTGCAATGCAGCCGTTGTGTGGTCGTCTTGAAGATGCAGGGCATCGTGTGTTGAATCTGTCTTACAACACTGTGTCTCCCGATCTGAGTTCGCTATTTTCTGACATTGACGATTTTATTGATGGAGAAGAAACCGCGATCGTTGCGCATTCGATGGGTGGCGTTATAACACGAACGTACTTGGAAAACGGCAGTGAAATGAGTGCGTTCGTGACTAAGGTGGTAACGTTGGGAACGCCCCACAAAGGCTCTCAAGTGGCAGCATTTTTTAAGAATGTAGGTATTGGGGACTTCATGTTTCAAGACTCCAGCAAATACCTGTTACCGGAAAACGAACCGACATGGCCGAAGGGGTCGGAACTTTACAGTATCGCCGGAGATCTTTCGATTGGGCCTGCGACAGTTTTGAATCACGGAGAGCCGTCTGACGGCACGGTTTTGTTAGAAGAAACGAAGATTAATGGCATGTTCAGTCATGAAGTTTTTCCACTGACGCATACCGCTCTGATCTTTGCTAAGCGAATCAGTGAACGGATAGAAGAGATTTTGGCCTGAATGGCTGTGAAAAAAAGGCGGACATCATGTCCGCCTTTTTATTTATAAACATAAGATTAGGTTGTCAGAACCGTAATAAGCTTACCGACGGTGACGACTCTGCCCACTTGGCGATGAAGCTGCCGTCTGGATCGTATTCACGCGCCAGTTTGTCAATGTCCAAAGGCAATAGATGCTCCGAGTCTGCGCTGACCCCTGACAGGTATTGCCAGTTGCCGTAATTTGTCGCCACATCAAAATCAACGAGCTGTTGCTCAAAATAGGCAGCACCAAAACGCCAATCAACGTTCAATGTGTTGACTAAGTAACGTGCAACAATTTGCCTTCCTTTGCTGGACATATACCCGGTTTGGTTAAGTTGGCGCATACAGGCGTTGACGAGCGGACAATCGGTCGTGCCTTGCTCCCATGCTTTGTAGTTTTCACAGTAGAAACTGGTGAGTGGGCGTTTTTTCTTTATACCGTCAAACGCAAACATGTTTTTACCGTGAAAATGCATCATCCACTGAAAGTACTCTCGGTAAAGCAGTTCTGAATACATCATTTCAGTAGACGGACTTTTACCGTAGCGGTATTCATAGTTATCGAGTTCAGCGGCAACCGTTCTAACTGATAGAGTTCCGTTTGATAGCCAGGCTGACAAGCGAGAAGAACACTGCCATCCATCAAATCGATTGCGCGTGTCCTTGTAGTTCTTCAAACCCTGAGTTTTCCAGAAGAACTGATTGAGTTGTACGAAACCTGAATCTTCTCCTCCATGATAGGGCGTTAAATCGTAAACGAACTCTTGGCCTCCCCATAAATCGCGGCTTTCGTCGATGGCTGGCGGAAGTGAATCAGGCTTTGCAATAGGGATGCAAGGTAGAAGGTTTTGCGCACTGATCGTTGCTTTAAATTCGGCGAATGATGCAGGAAAGTTGTCTTTCGTAAAACTGATTTGGTTCTTAATAAAAAGGGTAAAGCTTTCGCTAATCATCACCTCGCAGGGTAAGATTTTTGACAGATGACCGAGTTGCTGCCGTTCGGTAAAGCCCGGATGCTCTGTCGTGGCAACAAGATCAATTTGGTGCTTTTCACATAGCTTGGGAATAATTTCCAATGGATTGCCGACCTTCACAACCAACCTTTGCTTTGACTTTTTGAGTTCTTTTTCAAGGGCACGGAGCGATTGATAGAGGAACTCTTCTCTGAATCGTCCGAGATGGCGCGATTGAAAGTGATTGGGTTTGAACCAAGAAGGGTCGATGACATAAAGCATGAGTGCCTGATTGCATCGTTTTGATAGCGCAACGAGTGCCGGATTGTCTGCCAGTCTTAAGTCGTGTCTAAACCAATATAGCCCATTCATTCCGTCTCTCCTTAAAAACGATGATTGATTATGAGCGTGAGATGTAGCGTTGAACTGGGACAATACCTCCCTAAGTTGAATACGCTTGAGCGCGTACAATGGATGAGAAAGAGGGTGTGAGTGTTGCAAGTGGAGACATGTGACTCACAAATAAAGCGTAGCACCGCAGTACGGTAAGCAGGATGACCAAAGCGCGAAATGTGTAGAAGATCAAACCGGTGGTGGATTTCTGGGCATGAGAGTTGATGCGTAATGCTTTTCACATATTTAGGTATTGATACTTAAGTTAGCGTTCAGGTCAGCCATATTTGGTGTGGTTCGGTGAATGTCTAAAACGCGCTAGGAGTGGGATGTCAGCCTTTTTTACGGTTTTAGAAGGATTGTTGTCAGCGAAGACTGAAGGTTGAGTCAACTTTCTCTATATTGGGCAATCATGTCGTAAACAAATGTGGAGTTAGTGTGGTTGAGGTTCATTTGTCTACATCAGTCCGGAGAGCACTCATCGGTATCTCTGGTATTCGCGAAGAGTCTGACAATGGCACGTTTTATTTCTCTCAATACGGGCGTCTATTCGGCATCGTCGATGATGAAGGCATTGCCTTAGTTGTCGGGGAAGAATGTCTTGAAGAGGCGTTGCGTCGCCCTGGGGCAAAGCTGGAACATGCTGGTGGGAAACGGTGCAAAGGCGTTGTCAAAGTGGCTGCGGCGAATTGTACTGAAACGGATTTGGACTTTTGGCTACTTCTCGCACTGCCGACAAATCAGGGAACCATTGACCCTATAACATTCCATTAATGCACTGTCAGCCTTGCTTGATGCGAGGCTGACAGCACATCTTTAATGCTAGATGTCTATTTTGCCGCAGTAGAGTAAATCGTCCATTTCATGACGACGCTTTCTTCAGAAGCTACCACACTCGCTGTGACACGACGGCTAAGTATTTCCGTCTGACGTTCGGACTCTGCTTTAACCGGCTCATTTTCTCCAAACCCTATGATAACAATACGGTCAGCGGCTACGCCTTTGCGCACCAAAGCCTGTTTTACTGCGTTAGCTCGTTTTTTTGATAACGCGAGATTGGCCTCAACGCTACCAACTGGGCTGGCATACCCTTTTAACTGAACATGTGTTTGGGGAAAGCTCTTCATAAAGCGAGCTAATTGGTCAACTTCGCGTAAAAATGATGCAGGTATACGTGACGAATTATTAGCAAACAAAATATGAAGGTTGTCTCTCGCGCTTAACTCAAGAACTTCGGCGCATCCTTCATTGTCAATGTCAGCACCCACAGGTGTGCCAAGGCAGGCATCACGTTGATTTATAACTCCATCGCCGTCTGAGTCCTTCAAATCAGCACGTTGCTGGGCGACGGGAGGAGGATCCGCAGACAATGAACAGCCTGCGGTAAAAAGAAGCGTCATGGTGACGGCTAGGATTGCTGATTTTTTGAACTTGGCTAGGGTTAGCCAAACTGCGTTCATCATTCTTTATCTCCTTCATTATTTGAGCCGTAGACTGAAGTTTGCCATTCCTCTGGCGTTTCCACTCTGAGTTCTGAAAGTAAAAGTCCAGTCGCGTTTAGCACCCTGTAACGGGCTAATATGCCCGAGAAATGGGCATCAAGGTACGACCGACGCGCATCAAACAGTTCGTTTTCTGTGTTCAATAAATCCAGCAATGTTCGGCGACCGATAAGATATTGCTTCTCATAGGCAACCAGTGTGTCAGAAGCTGCATCCACATGTTGTTGCAAAAAAGAGGTTTGCTGATCGGCGAGCTCTTTTGCGGACCACGCTAAACGGGTGCTTTCTTTGAGTAATCGATGGGCATTGTTTCGAATGTTTTTGGCTTTATTGATTTGATAGGCAGCACTGCGCGACTCTGCGGCATCACTGCCACCGTTGAAAAGGTTATATCTCATTCTCAACATTGCTTGGAATTCGTCGGTGTCGCCCGGTGTTCCGTCTAGCTCTTCACCCCATTCTTGTGATGCTTCTATGGTAAACGTGGGGTACATATCGCCTTTGGCTTGGTTGTATTGATGTTTTGCAGCGTCGACATCATGGAGGGCAACTTTTATTACAGGGTTACTTTCTTTTGCTAAGTTCAGGGCCTCAACCAGAGACGACGGTATAAATAGGGCATCGACAGCAGGGGTGACAAGTGAATCTGGCGATGAACCAACTATCTGTTCAAATTCTGTGATTTTGTCATCTAGGTTACTTTGAGCTGCGAGCACATTTGCGTGAGCTTGTGCAAGACGGCCTTGTGCTTGAGTGAGGTCTGACGATGAACTTACGCCACTATCAGCGAGCTTTTTAACATCTGCAGTGATTTCTTCATGAGTGGTCAGGTTAGAGTGAGTAAGGTCAAGAATTTGTTGGGTTCTCAACACTTCAAGGTAGACCTCAACCACACTCAGTGCGGTGTCCTGAGCATCAGCAAGAAGTTGGTAACGTTGGGCTTCGGCTTCGGCTTTCGTACGTTGTATATCGTTGTAGGTGATAGAGCCGTCCCAAATCAATTGCCTCAGACTTATACGCACATCGCGTGGGTCATACGTTCCTTTATTGCTGTCGTTGTTGTAGTCCGAATATCCAATGCCTGCTTCTAGATCTATAGACGGAAGGTACCCTCCTGTTGAAACGTCGATATTTTCATACCGGCTTTTGTATTCGTTATAAGCCTCCTTGATGAGCGGATTTTGCGTCAGAGTTGTCGCTACCGCTTGTTCCAATGACTGGGCATTTGCAGATAGCGAGGGCAGTAACAATGCCAGTGCGAGGGTTGCATAACCAAAAAGTTTGATTACGTCCCTGTTGTGTTGATGACGATGCAATGAGTGAGATAGGTGATTGGCTAATCGCCTTCTCTTATGGGATGTTGACTTGGTCATGAATGCTCCCTGAATGCCTACTAATTATTCGTTGTTGCAAGAACCTTGGTTAAACACGGCAAATATGCCCAGTGAAGGCAAAACCCATCCAATTTGGGGCTTTTTATGACGAACGGGAGTTATGTCTGTCATAACCGGACAAAAATTGCGTGATAAAGCAAAAGAAAACTCTGTTGCTTATGCCCGTTAAAAGTAGGGCAAGTTGATGCGTATGTGACCCCCCAAAAGTAGGTTTCTCGTGTTTCTATTGCAAATGAGACAGGTTGAGACACATCAGTGACAGCCAAAATAGAAACTGAAGCAACAATAAGGCGTTCGACGGGGTGTTTGTCACTTGAACTTGAAGTCGAGTGAATCGTTTTACCGTAGCCTTAAGTTGGCTAATGAGGATGAATTCAGGAGGCTCGATGGAATTCTGAAAAGAATTTCACGACCTCCTGTTTTGCTTATTTGAGGGGTATAAGCTTATGACGGATCATAAAGAACCAAAAGAACAGATTCGAGAACAGGCAGATGAGAGGAGTACTCATCTAACGGTTAAAAACGGTCAGGTATACGTTATTCGTGAGGGCGTCGCGACACCTGTCCCGTTTTCCACGACCGTAGAATCTGGTGACTTGGTCGTTGCCAATCCTTCTGCGCACTATGTCGTGATCAAAAACGGCGTTCCAACCATGGTCAATGAACCCTGTGCAACCTGTATTCGCGTTGAAGGGGAAGGGGTAGAAGTCATTGGCTTATCGGGTAACATCGGTTTAAGCCAATCGGATGCCGCGCTTACGTTACTTGAGGACGATATCACCGCACTTCAACGTGCAATATTAGAAGGCATTGATCCGACGGAAGAACTGGAACCGCCAGCGGCTGGTGGGGTGGTAAGCTCATCGATTGGTGGTTATTCGATTGTTCACTATGACTATACCGCTGTGCTTGCTAAGGCAGGATTTGAAACCTCTTATATCCGAAAGCCTTTTGCTCAACTAAACGAAGACGATGCGCCACTCATTCCTGCTTTAGGCGGGGGTGATCTTTCCATTACTGTTAGAGAAGGTGATTTATCCGACCCGCGTCAGGGGGAAAGTTACCCTGTTTCTGGCAGTAAAACGTTGACGGTTTCGGCCGGAACATTAGGACTGGATGTCTCTTCGTTTGTTTTTGACACTTTAACCGCAGCAACCGTTGTTGCGGAACTTTCGAACGAAACGTTCACATCTGGAAAATCTATTTCCTATGCCTTAAGTGATGATGGGCGAGAAATTATTGGGACGTCTGATAGAGAAACGGTCGTCACGATTGTATTGACGCCTTCAGCGGCAGGAAGAGATGTCGAGCTAACGACTACGGTCACCATCTATGAACCGATTGACCATCTGCCTTCGGATACATCTGGGTTGGTTAGGGTGGTCAATGATGCGCTAGAAATCGATCTCTCCGTGAAGGGTGCGGACAATGGTGGTACTGCACTTCGTGAACCGATTGACGTAACAATTACCATTACTGACGGTGCCTTACCAACGATTGAGCCAGCAAGCATATCTCACAGCGAAAATGATCTTGGTTTTGTCTCTAAACCTATTCCTCTAAATATTGAAGCCAACTCCGATGAAATATCGACGGTAGCGTTTACTTCGACGTCTGAATTGCGCGCGGTTTTAGATGGGCTAACCAGTAACGGTGAAGCTACAACCTATGAAATATCAAATGACGTAATCACGGTTTCGCTTGCCTCTGATCCGTCTAGTAAGGTGTTCAGCATTCAATTAGAGAGCGATAACGGAGATTACAATTACGTCTTTTCGGAAAACGCGAGCGTAGATCAGGCTAATGGCGAGTCAGTATTAATTCCTGTCACCGTTGCCGTGACCGATTTCGATAACGATACCATTGAAGGTCGTTTCTCGGTGACCATTACCGATGGTGACAATGCTAACGGCAGCGCAGCAACTGAGTCAGGTAGTTTTGATGTGACGGAAGCGCGCATTGAAAATGGCACAGTGCCGAAGCAAACTGCCGAAGGTGAAATTGCTGTCAATGCAGGCTCTGATAGGCTGGAACCGGATTCTCTAAGCATTGCCAATCTAACGGAAAGTGGCGGTGTTCCTGGGTTGCTGGATGAACTTAATGAGCTGACTTCGAACGGGCAAGCACTGACGTTTACAGTTTCACCCAATTCAAGCGATGGGACGATTACTATTGAGGGTAAATTACCCGATGATCCTGTGGCGGTATCTATCACACTGGTGGCGACCCAAGCGTCTGGGTCAGGAGCGACGGGAGTCTCTATTTCGTCGACGTTCGAACTTAGCCAGCCGCTTGACCACGTGGATGATGCTAAGTTTGCGGGGAATCGCTGGGTTACCCGCAGTGAACAGTCTAATAACGCCGTGTTTGATATCGAACTTCAGGTTCAGTTAAAAGACAGCGATGGCGACGCGCTAGAACGCCCAATTTCGGTGAAATACCAAGTGACTGATGGCGAGTCTCCGACGATTCAAACGCCCAATATCGATGTCACAGATCCAGACGCGAATGCGCAAGCTGTTGTGGAAACGTCGACATTGGGGCTAGTGCTTGGCAGCGACGAGATCGCGTCTTTAGTTTGGAACATTGGCTCGGGTTTTCAATCGTTTGTGGAATCACTGTCCAGTGATGGAAATGCACTCTCTATCATCCCTTCAAATGCTCAAATAACGGGCTCTAGTGATCCAATAAATATTGGTTATCAAGACGGCAGCGGTGTAACAGTCACCGTACTGACCTTTACCCTTTTACCGAGCAGTGGTGAATATAAGGTTACGTTAAACGATGCTATCGATCAGCCCAACAGTGAAGATGTGGTCTTCAATTTGGGTGTTAAAGTCACGGATTATGACGGTGATAGTGCGTCAAGCACCTTCGAGGTGAAGGTCTTAGATGGAAAAGACTTGTCACTGAATCCTGTCGATGCCGATTTGACCGATCCAAATGTGGGAGACATAAACGAACAAGAGAACCTCAGTTTGGGATTAACACTTGGGGCAGATGCGCTGAAATCAGTGGTGTTTTATGCCCCAACGGGCTTAGAAGCAGCATTGAATGCGATCACAAGCAGTGGATATGACACGAGTGTGCAGCCTCAACCGTTTTCATCACTTTCTGACACCATCAGTATTGTTATTGATGATGCCAACTCCCCCAATAATGGCGAGACAGCACTAAGCATTACCTTGAATAAAGATGCTAATGGCCTTCCTGATGGCACGTATACCGTTAAACAGTTTTTTGCCATTGATGAGCCTAGTGATGTGATTAGCTTGCCCATAGGTGTAAGGGCGACGGATACAGATGGCGATACCGTTTCCAATGAATTCACTGTCACGATTCGAGATAGCGACGCATCCGGTGCGTCTCAGGCGTCCGGCACAGCCGAAATTACCGAGCCTGATCTGACTCCGGGTACGGGCGAGCAGGGCTATCCAGACTCAGCAAATACAGCGATCGAAATCAAAACCCAGAATGACCGACTTATCCCTGATTCTGCAGGCTTAGAAAGCGCGCAAGTCGCCAACGTATTGAACAATTTGAATGGTGTGCTTACCAGTAACGGCACGGCCGTTGTTTTTACCTACAACGCGACCACGCGAACGTTAACAGGTTCTGCGGACAATGAGGCGGTATTAACGGTTACGTTTCCAGCGGTACAGGCATCGAACGGCGCAGATGCGATTGTCTCTCCGACCATAACGCTGCTAAAGCCTCTCGACCATGATGCGAACGGAACATCAAATGCCAATATTTCGGTGAATGGTGAGCAAATAAGTATTCTTCTTCCTTTGCAAGTCAAAGACTCTGATGGTGATGCCGTCACTGGCGGAGCGTCCGTAGACTTAATCATTAAGGATGGAGCCGGTCCCTCCATTACCACTACGCCGGCGCTTAACGTAGAAGAAAGTGACATAAACCAAAATGGCAGTGGCGCAAACAGTAATCGTCCAGGTACCACGCCCGGCGGTGTGGGGACAGATCAGGACACAGACAGCGGGAAATTGGTCATTGATAAGGGCAGCGACAGCATCAATGACATTGCCCTCGATGTCAGTGCTTTTGCGTCAAACAATTCGGCAAACAGCCAAAACAGCTCGGGAGTCAATGTGCCATTGAGCTCCAAAGGCGAGCCAGTCACGCTAGTTCTCGCGAGTGATAGTAATGGGATTAAAACCTATAAAGGTATGGCTGAAACGCGGGAAGTTTTCAGCATAACCTTAGATTCACAAGGCAACTACACCTTTACCCTGCTTGGCGCATTAGATCACCCTCGTGGGGACGAGAAGAATACTTTAACCATCAACTTACCTGTCGTCGTGACGGATTCTGATAACGATACAGCGACCAGCATTCTAAACGTTAATGTGACAGATGATGTGCCATTTTCGTTGGAGACGGATGGGGTCGGTGTCGGCGGTGGTGCGCTCGTGACAGAAGAAGGAGACCACTCGCCAAGACTAACAGTGATGCCGGCTAGAAATCGAGGAGCAGATGATAGCCACATCACGTCAGTGACGATCAATGGTGAGAAGCATGAATTGAACGTTGGCCTAAACAATACTTTCACTGTTACTGAGGGCGTTGGTGGGCAAGTTCTTGGTACGCTGCTGATCCAAAGTTCTGGCAACGTTCAGTTTACAGCTGCCGAAGATGTTGACCACAGTGGCAGCACGAACAATCGAATCGTAGAAACCTTCAGCTATGAAATACTCGATGGTGACGGGGATATTGTGGTTGGCTCTACACAAATTGTGGTGGTGGACAGCAATCCGCAACTCGTTGTAGAAAATGCGACAGGCGTTGAAGACCAAGGGCGTGAAGGCGATCCTAATGATGACTTGGTCGATAACCCTGCTGACGGGATTCCGATCAATATGTCGGTGAACGTCGGGGATGATGATGAAGGCGAAACGGTCGATCGCGTCTTGATCACCTTGCCCGCAAACGCACAGGGAACGTTTTATGCCAATGGCACGGAACTCGCGGTTACAGACGGAAAAATCACCCTGCCTTCAAATCTGTTTACGCCAGATGCTCAAAATGAAATATGGACACTACAAGGTGTCACCTTTGTCCCTGACCAAGACTATTCCGCTTCCAGTGGTATACCAACTTTCACAGTCACTGGCTTTGTGAAAAACACGGATGGTTCTGAAAGGGCACTTCCTACACAGACGTTTACCATCACGGTCGAAGGTATTGCAGACGTTCCGCAATGGGATTCTGAAAATACCACACTCTATTACAACATTGATGAAGACAGTGAAGGCGCAAACCTTGCTATTGAAGCAGACTTGCAAGACAGCGACGGTTCAGAAACGCTGACCTATTTCCTTACATTGGAAAGCGGCGAAGCAACGTTATTACTAAATGGCAACGAACTGACGCCAAGTGGCGGGAAATATGAAGTCGCGGCAGCAGACATCAATAACGTCGTTGTAAAACCCAATGCAAATTATTCGGGCGACATTACCTTAACAGTGGTCGCGCAAAGCAAAGAAACGTCAAATTTTGTTGCTGGCCAGCAAACGGCCGATTCGGCCCCGAGAACCATTACCATTGCGGTTAATCCAGAGGCGGACGCCACCACGCTCAAAGTTGCGCGAGTAAGTGGTGATGAAGATACCTTAATTCCTTTGGGCAATAGCATTGAGTTAACGAACACCGTAGACACCGATTCTTCTGAAACCTTGTATGTTTGGATATCCGGCTTGCCTGAAGGTGCCAACCTGTTTATGGGAACAGATAAACTTGTCGCCGATAACAACGGTTTGTACGAAGTATTGTATTCGGACATCGCGAATCTAAAGCTTGACCCTCCGCCAGAGAGTAATGTGGATTTTGCCATTTCTGTTCGGGGAGTAGTGAAAGATACAGCCATCATCACAAATGCCTCTGGTGTGGACCAAACTGTCACGCAAGTTTATGAAACCAATGCAAAAACCTTGAATGTTGCACTGAAAGGTGTGGCTGATGAGCCAGACATCGAACCTGATCTTGGTGATATATGGCAACCCGTTATTGAAGGTGGCCAGGAAACGGGCATAGAAACGACCATTGAAGAAGACAGTTCAGTGTCGCTTTCTTTCCAGATCAAATCAGGAGAAGACGGTGACAAGTTACCGGGGGACAACTCTGAAACCCTAACAACCTTGCTGACTAAGATCCCTGAAGGCGTCACCTTGCTCGACACTAACAATCAAAAAGTGAATTTGGTTTACGCAGGGCTAGATGACGAAACGCCGCCACAGCCTCAGTATCAGGCGAGTATCAATGGCTTGTCTGATATTAAGCTGATCCCCCCTGAAGGGAGCACGAAAGATATCACAATGACAGTGAGCATTGTGGTCACCGAAAATGATGGGGACTCGTTAACGGTAAATCGAGATGTGATCATTCACATAGAACCAAAGATCGATGCGACAAACTATGCCTTGTCATCACTGGGTTATGAAGACCAGCCCATTGATATCAACTGGCGACCTGATGAGGACAGTGGATTTACCGATAATCGAGAGGAAATTGTTGGGATCGTGTTTTCGATGTCATCGACCGCAATAGCGGCAGGTTACGAATTGACCATTGAAGGCGAGTCTTCGCCACTCGCATTCTCGAATGGTGAAGTGGTGCTTTCATCTGCGCAAGTCACCGCGCTAGTGAATGGTGCCGCTCTCACGATGAAAGCTCCGCTAAACAGTGATGTGGATGAAGATATCGGCCTTAGCGTAAAACTGACGGTCGAGCAAAAAGATGAGGACGACCCGTCAATTGTTGATCGTGTGGATATCACTGGCGATCTGAATGTACGGATTGTCGCCACGGTAGAAGAAGGGGACATTGAAGTCGTCAATAGCGCGAACACTGCCATTACAGCAATCAGTGATGGGGGAACGGGTTCAATCTCTTTGTCGGAATCTGATCATCGGTTGGTTTTCAAAACCGCAGAAGGCATTAATACCGACGGGAGCAGCCAAGAGTTAATCACGGAAGTCGTTATTTCTTTTGTTCAAAATGCACAAGGCGACCCTTTTACTGGCGAAAATCAAGCCTACTTTGACCAGTTTTATATCAAAGGTGGGATAAACAATGGCGATGGGAGTTGGACAATTCCTGAATCGTCATTGGCCGATTTGACGATTTCAACATCATCACCCATCAGTACACCTGTGTTCGTAAAGATTGTGGGAACAGTGCAAGATCAAGGCGATGCAGGTGAAGGCGATAAAAGTGCAGAAGAAGAACAAGCTCCCATTGTAATCACACTGGACTTTAGTGGTCACAATACCAACACGCAAGAAGCCGGGGACATCACCGTAAACACTGGTGACATCACTGGTGTTGAAGATACAACGCTCAACCTTGGTCAACAACTGGACGGCCTTATTTCAATCGATCCAACCAATGCGCCTGATGATGAATTGACGCTTGTTATCAATGCAGCGGTGCTTTCATCAGCTGGCGTAACGGTGTCGGGCATGGAATTTAACAGCGTGACGGCTGAATACGTTGCGAAGGTGAATGTTGCTGCGGATGGTAGTGTTGATCTGTCGGGTGTTTCTCTCTCTTTGCCTAAGCACTTTGCAGGAGATTTCACGTTACCTATCAAGTTGGTTACTACCGATCAGGAAAGCGGAGATACGAAAGAAATTACGACGACGATTGATGTACTTATTGCCCCTCAAGTCGATGGCGTAGAGACCAGTGTTACAGTGATTCAAACCAACGGTTTAGATAGTGAAAAACAACCTGATCCTAACAGTACCACGGTCTTTTCTGGCGAAGCACTTGAGGACGGCATTATTAAGTTAAGCATTACCGACGAGCTGTTAGATCTGGACACTGATCCCACGAAAGGAGTAGAGAACATTACTTCCGTGGAATTGAGCGTCGAAGGTGGTACGGGTCAGTTTGTTGATGCTTCGGGACAGGTGGTTGAGGATCAAAATGGCGTCTATACCGTCTCGGTTGCCCAGTTGTCGGAGATTTATTTCAAACCCACTGAAAATTACAGTGGGCCTGTGAGTGTCAATATCAAAACATTCATTACGGATACGGCGCAAAACGACGATACAGGCAACCCGGACTCCTCCGTGTCAGGTAGCGTGGAGTCGAGTGTATCGTTCACAGTTCTGCCCGTTAACGATCCCATTACGTTTTCAGGTAACGCCAACCCAATCTCAGGCGATGAGGACAGCCATATCGCTTTGACCGGAATTTCGGCAAATGTTCAGGATACAGACGGCTCAGAAGAGATTGTATCTATACAAATTACCGGCGTACCCGATGATTTTCAGTTGGTTTCTACAGGAAGCCAGCTTGTACAAAACAGCGGAAATGGCGTTTGGACTATTAATGTGCCCAGCGGCAGCCAATCTGTAAACCTTGACCACATTGCATTTGTGCCGCCTGAAAACTTCAGCGGCTCTCTGACCGTCGACTTTGTGGTGTATGCGAAAGAGAAAAACCTCGACGTACCGAAAGAGTATGAATCCAGTATCAATGTTGTGGTGAACCCAGTTGGTGATGGCGTAGACACGGACATAACGACAGCAGTGTCAGGCACTGAAGATGAGCAAATCGTCCTGCCTCTCGATATCAGTGTCATAGACAATGGGCCGTCTTATGATGGAACGGGATTGGCAGTGACAGAAAATGGTCCTGAGCAAGTTCGCGTCGTGTTGACGAATGTACCTGCTAGTTCGACGCTAAGTTTGCCAACAAATGCGCCTGCGGGAAGCACGATTGAGAAGCAGCCTGATGGTTCTTGGATAGCAAACATCAATGGGCAGACTTTATCCGAGTTGATCTTCACACCCGGTGACGCCAATGAAAACAACTGGGACGGTAAACTTGAGATTTCGGTTCGTGCTGTTGATAACGGCGTAGAAGCTGTCAGTTCACTATGGGACGATCAAACCATCACAGTGACGGTTTCGGCGGTCAATGACGCCCCTGAACTGACGTTGCCGAGTACACCGCTAGCGGCAGAGGAAGAGAGCGCACTGCTCATCGAGTCTATCCAGGTTAAAGATGTCGATGCAAGTGAGTCGCCGTCGGGTGAAATAGAGGTTAGGCTCAGCGTAAAAGATGGCGTTATTGGTTTACCTTTAGGTGCACCAACAACGGGTATCACAGTCACGGGAGCGGGTTCTGAGACCTTGATTTTGGAAGGGCCACTGGATGCCATTAATACATTGTTGGCGGCTGGGGTGACGTACACCGGAGATACGAATTTCTCTGGCGCAGACCTTCTTACTGTTACCGTTGACGATAATGGCAATACGGGATCTGGTGGCGCGAAAACAGATGCCGAATCTGTTGCGATCAATGTGGCACCGAAGCCGGACATACCGAGCTTAACACTCAGTAATGCACAAACTGCAGCGGTTGGTGGCAGTATTGCCGCGTTAATACCGCTATTGGGTTTGGCTGCGGCATTGACCGATCCTTCAGAAACCTTGTCTGTGGAAATCAGAGACATTCCATCATCACTGACGTTTGTTGATAGTGATGGTGTTACGATTGGTACCGGCCCAGTTGCAGGGACGTTAACCTTGACTGCAACAGAGCTGGCACAACTGCATGTGATGAGTTCATCCCCAGTGACAGCGACGGTTAGCGTGGTTGCGATTTCGACGACAAGCCTGAATGAAGACGCAGAATCAACGCCGATATCATTGTCAATTAATGTTCAAGACCCTGCTCAGCAAGCCATTCACGCGCAAGACACAAGTGTAGAAAACGTTGTTGTGTCCGGAAATGAAGGGGCAACACTGGAAGGCGGTGATGGCGATGATTCACTGATTGGCGGGCTTGGTGCCGACATTCTCATTGGTGGCAGTGGCAACGATGAACTGTTTGGTGGGCAAGATGGTGCTGATGTTGTTAAGGATACATTTGTATGGTCAACCGGTGATCTGGGTTCGGTTGGTTCTCCGGCGGTTGATACCATCAAAGACTTTGAATTGGCGCATGATGTGTTAGACCTTAGCCAAGCGGTGAGTGTCTCTAACCTCGCTACGTTTTCTGATCTCACAACGCAGTTGTCGCTGAGTGAGAAAAGCGGTAACGCTCAACTGAATATATTGACCAGCGGAGATACGGTTCAGGAAATTATTTTACCAGGAATAAGCTTGGACGCATTGGTGAACGGTGATGCATCGAACCTTTCTCAATCAGAGCAGATCGCCGCCATTGTAAACAGTGGCGTACTTCATCTCGGAGACAACATTGGCACGGAAGAAAATGATTCTTTAGTGGCTGAGTCTGGCGGGGAGAGTCTTTTTGGTATGAATGGTAACGATACCCTCCAAGCAGGAAACGGTAATGACATACTCACTGGCGGGGAAGGGGATGACATTTTCCTTTGGCTTGAGTCATCATTATCGACGCCCAAAAATAGTGACACTGTCACTGATTTTGAGTTGGGACAGGACAAAATTGATATCACGGATTTGCTTCCCGATTTGGGTGCGTCACCGACAGCTAGCGATTTGTTGCCGTACTTTGATGATGCTGAAGTCGATGGCAATGGGACGATAACACTGCAGATTTTGTCAGGGTCAAATGAACAGACCATCGTCATGGAAAATATGGATGTGTCTAGTTCAGGATTAGATCTCGCCGCCGGTGCCCAAACTAGCGAAATCATTAATGCACTATTTGACCAACAGGCATTCAAATTGGACTAAAGACAAATCAAGGTGTTGAATTCAGAAACAACAAATTTCGAACAATCCCTCATCAGTCTCAATAAAAAGACTATGCTGAAAGAGGAAAATTTCAATTTGCCTCTTAACCGTATCGAGATTTGGAATGAGCACAGTACAAAAAAGTTCAATCTTGACTGAAAGTGGTACCAACGAGCTTGAAATTATCGAATTCCGTTTGGAAAAACGACTTCCCGACGGCGGTACCAAAGTGTGTTTCTACGGAATAAACGTTGCGAAAGTACGTGAAGTTATTCGTGTGCCTGACACCACGGACTATCCCAATGCACAGCCAAATGTACTTGGTGTGTTCTCCCTGAGAGGAAAGCTGATCCCGCTGGTGGACTTGGCGGGATGGCTGGGTGTGGCAACGGGCTCAAATGTAGAAAGTAAAGTGGTTATTGTTACTGACTTCAACCGCATGTCTAATGGCTTTCTGGTTGATAGCGTGTCACGCATTCATCGCATCTCCTGGGAAGAGGTTGAGTCACCAAGCCAGTTCTTAGAGGCGTCGGATCAGGACTGTGTTGTGGCCGTTGTTCGGCAAGAAACAAACCTGATTATGATCCTTGATTTCGAGAAAATCATTGCTGATATCAATCCAGAATTGAGTATGGAGAAGTATGATGTCACCAAAGATAAGCGGGTCGTTATCGATGATGCAATGGTAGCGAAGCGCGAAGCGAAAACTATCCTCGTCGTTGATGACTCGGCGTTCATTCGACGATTGATTGAGAACACATTGCGCTCTGCGGGATACAACGTTATTACCGCCAAAGATGGGCAAGAAGGGTTGGACAACATGATTGAGTTTGTTCGCCTTTGTTCCGAGGAAAACCTCCCCATCTCAGAGTTCGTTGATGGTGTTGTCAGTGACGTAGAAATGCCAAAAATGGACGGTATGCACTTAGTGAAACGATTGAGAGAAATTGATGAATATCAGTCGATTCCGATTGTAATGTTTTCCTCATTGATGAGCGATGACAACCGTCAAAAAGCCTTAGATTTAGGTGCAAATGACACCATCACCAAGCCTGAAATTGGTCGAATGGTAGGTCTAATGGATAGTTTTGTTCTGAAAGAATAATGCGCACTCTAAAGCGAAAAAAAAAGCACCGAATAGGTGCTTTTTTTTGTGCGCTCTTGTGATTACGCAATTTGGTGGGAAAAGTTTCGTTTACTCATGGCGAGTAGAGCAAAGAATGCGATTGCTGCGCCAATTCGTATGAACAGATCAAGCCCCGGCCACATCATCGCGGCGGCTAATCCAAAGGCAACAAGACGAGAAACAAGATTAATGGGGCCTTCGAGATAGCCTTCCAATCCTGCGATCAATGCCCAAACACCAATAACGGCAAAGAGAGTGACAATAACAACTTGCTGGAAATCACCTGCAACCAGCGGTGTATAAGCCATTAATAAAGGAACAAGGTAAAGACCTTTCGCAATTTTCCACGCTTTGAAGCCTGTTGCCATTGGGGGTGTTTTTGCGATGGTGGCTGCCGCAAAAGCAGTGAGACAAACCGGTGGTGTCACATTACTGTCTTGTGATAGCCAGAATATGATCAAGTGCGCAGCAAGCAAAGATAGACCGACAGTAGCGGGACCAAGGCTTTGCTCAAGTAAGGTTGCCTTAAAATCGTCAGGCACGTTACCCACCAATTCAATAGCTGTCTCAAATGCCATCGGAGAGCCCAATGCAGCCAGTTGTTCCGGTGCGATGAGCATAAAAATAGTTTTTGCCTCTTCAGGTAATTGGCCCGAGACAAGCAGCTCAATCAACTGTTGTTCAGCGATCAGTCCATAAATGGCGGGTGCAGAGAGGGTACCCAGTACAATGTATGATGCGGTAACGGGTAATCCCATACCGAGTATCAATGAGGCCAGCGCAACAAGTACCAGCATAATAAACAAGCTACCACTGGCCCAATCATTAATCATCAACGAAAACGTGTTACCGATACCTGTTGTACTGATGACGTTTACTACCAAGCCAATGCCTGTCAACAAAACTGCGGTTGTTGCCATATTGCGCGCACCTTGCGCTAAGGCATCAAAAATATCAGCTATACCCATGCGGCTCGGTGATAACCATGATGCAACGACGACAGAAATAATGGAGATGCCTGCGGCATAAGTGGGTGTGAAATCCATGACTAACAAGGTCACGAGAACAACGAGCGGGATCAGGTAGTGCCAACCAGACACCAGTACTTTTAGCATAGGCTCAGTAGTGGCTTCTACTTGGTGAACACCTGAGCGTTTCGCCTCTATACGAACAAAGAACGCGACAGACAGGAAATAAATCAAAGCCGGTGCAAACGAGACGGCAATAATTTCAACGTAAGGGATTTGTGTATAAGAGGCCATGATAAAGGCACCTGCACCCATTACAGGCGGCATTAGTTGACCGCCTGTAGAGGCTGCAGCTTCAACGCCCGCTGCAAACTTGGGAGGGAACCCGGCTTTTTTCATCAAGGGTATGGTGATAACGCCGGTTGATACGGTATTTGCAACGCTTGAACCGGAGACTGAGCCCATCAAACCTGAACCTAATACCGCAACAAACCCAGGCCCTCCGATGATTTTCCCAGCAGCAGCGCGTGATACGTTGATGATGTAATCACCCGCCCCTGATTTAACGAGAAAGGCCCCGAATAAAATAAACATGAAGACATAGCTCCAAGATATTCGAGATATGGGCCCGAACATGCCTTCAGAACTATAAAACGCACGGTAAAGCATGGTTTCGGCAGAGAGGCCGGGAAACGAGAATATGCCATCAATCCAGCTACCCCACCAAACGACATAGGTGAGAGCCACGATAATCAGGCAAGGGATAAACCAGCCCATGGTGCGCCTTATGAGCTCAAGCGCAATCAAAATGGCGATAATGGAAAAAATCCAATCAGTGGTAACAAAGGTGACACCACGCTCGTAGAGTGCGTCCTCCCCCCATATGATATAGATGAGGCAAGCCACTGCAGCGAAAGCGATACCTATGTCGATAGTTAAAGCAAATCGGCTGTTTCGCCATTTTGCGGCTGCAGGGTAGGTTAGGGCACACATGACTGAGAAACCCGCGAAATGAGCAGCAGATACCCAAAGCTCAGGCAACGTGGCAAGGGTATTGAACCAGATGTGAACCAATGACAACAGAATGCCTATGACAGTGACACAGCGCGTGAGAAGCGGGAAGTCAGTGCGTTGAGTTAACTCAAATTGGGAAAGTTTTTCGTCGATATTGTCTTGGGTTGAATCATCGGCGGGAGTGTGATCTTTCATCGTGCCCTCTACTGTGCTTTGCTTAGCACTACTTCCTTGGGGAATGCAGACTATGCGCCGACTACTTTGGTCAGCGCATAGGAACTTAAGGCTTATTTAACAATTAAGTGTTCTGGGATGGTTAGCCCTTGTTCTTTATAAAAACGGGCTGCGCCTGGGTGCAAAGGAACAGGTAACCCGTCGATTGCTTTTTGCAGAGACATCGCCTTGGTTGCTTTATGAATACCATTCAAGAATGCCAGGTTCTCGTAAATGGTTTTCGTCAGCAGGTAAACATCTTCATCACTAATGTCTTTGCGCACGGCGAGGAAGTTGGGTTGAGCAATGGTTTGTACCGCTTCGGTTTGACCCGGGTAAGTGTTCGGCTCAATGGTGAATCGCGTCCACAAGTTGTAGCTGCCATTAGCCTCTTTCATTTGCTCATCGGTAAAGTTCAGGATCTTGATTTTGTCACCCATAGAGGCAAAAGCACGTGTTACCGCACTGACAGGCACACCAGCAGGCGTGTTCATGCCATCGATGGTGCCATTTTGCAACGCATCAGCACTCGCGCCATAACCGAGGTATGCAAGGTTAAATGCATCGGGGTTGATGCCAAGGCCATCTAAAATCTGGCGACCTGAACCTTCTGTACCGGAGTTCTTTTTACCGATGGAGAACTTTTTGTCATCTAGCTTTTTCATGTCATCCATGTTGCCAGATTTTGCCAAGTCACTCAGCACGACAAAATGCTCTACGTTTTGCCAAAGCATGGATACAGAGCGAAGTTCCTTTTGAGGGCCAGCTTGCTTCAGCTTGCCTTCACCACTCCATGCCCAAGCGCCGTATAAGCCCTGTAGAATTGCAAATTGAGCTTCATTTTCACGCAGCAATTTGACGTTTTCACCGGAGCCCGCAGAGCTAATCGCAGAAAGAGAAAATTTATGTTTTGGCTCTAGCTTCACTTTGCTGAGGGTCGCCAAAGCAACACCTACTGGGTAATAGGTTCCACCCGTTGACGCTGTCGCAAGGATGTAGTCTCGGTCTTCTGCAGCTGCAGAATGAATACCGGTAAAGGAAATCGCAGTAGCGAGCGATAGTGTCTTAATAAGAGCCTTGATCTTCATACAACTCTCCAATGTTGGAAGGGGCGTAGTCTGTCTCGCCAGATGATCGAGCGTCCTGCTGCGCGACATGAGAATGATGTATCTCATTGATGTGGCACGAGAGTTACTCCATTAGCTAGCGTTCAATTTTCCACCAGAAGGATAGCCGACAATGTAAATGGCATGTTGCGTTAAAGTGTATAAATTTAATCACGCTCTCAGTTTTCTTCTCGTTTAGATCGTGAAATGTTGGTTGGTGCCAGAATTCGCTTCCGCTATTTGATGTCCTCTGAATTCTGGCACCTTCAGGTTGTTTGGGTATAAGATCCGCAGAGCAAAATTAAAGAGACATGAAATGGCAAAACCGAATAAGAAACTTCCAGAGCGATCGGTCGATATTCAGTGTGGGAAGTGTAAAACGTTGCTTTTTAAATACAAAAAAGGCGGGAAAGGGGCACTAATAAAATGCTTTAAAGAACGCATTGTGGATGACTTCACTACGACATCTTGTGAGTGTCCGTCATGCGGCAGTGTGTTTGCGAGAGAAGCGTTAGTGAGGGGAGCCCCTGCGTATAAAATTATCGGAAATAAAGCGGTAATGCGGTGAGAGATAGCACTGCAACTAGGTTGCAGTGCTAAAAGTCTTAGATGCCTGCGCGTTTGAACAGACCTGCCATCAAACGAGAGTTTGATTTAACGCCAGAGGATTTACCTTTGAACTCGCCAGCGAGTTTAGTGTTACCAATTTCGCGCGCAATGTGTTGCATGGTCGTATACATGTCTTTTGCGGTTTGCATACGGCTTTTGTCATTCAGAGGATTCAGCAACTTAAGCATATCTGCGCCAGTCAGATTATTCTTGTTCGCGTGCTCTTCGATTGCAGTAAGAAGCTTGTCCAGATCGACGGTTGCTTCGTTGCTTTCGATACCTGCTTTTTTCATTGCTTTCAGGTTACGCTTGCGGATTTGATTTATGATAAAAGTTGGTTTGTTCATCCGCTTGAAGCCCCAGTAACCTGCAGCGATTACTAGTGCAATACCGCCAACTACGTATGGCCAGATTGAACCAGAAGACTCAACAGCAGTTTGGGCAGTAGCCGCCACTTCAATGGCAGCAGAAGGTACGTCAGACATCAATATTACCTTAGTGTTCTCGTTGATGAGGCGTAGTGTCGCACTGTCGCGCGAAAAAACGCTGTCGAACCTCACATTAAGTGAAACTAGGGCCTTGATGCAAGTGCGTTCGCTGCCTTTTTATGCGATTTTTCGTGGGATTTCCGAGCTTTCAGTGTGAAATGAGGTTAAATGACTGAATACTGACGACGATTTCTTGCATATTCAGTGTGTCGACTTTGTGTTTTCTGTTAAAAACATTGTTTGCATCGTTAAAAGCAATGTTTGGTTTCTCGCGCTTTTTTCCCCTTCAAATTTGCGCTGGATATGCCGTTTACGTATTTACTGCGTGGGCTTTTGAGAGAACAGTCATGAAAAAAGGGAACCCACTAATTAGGTTCCCTCAATTGCGCTACATACCGCCTAGGCAGATATATTTGGTATTCAAGTATTCATCTAGCCCCTGGCTCGCACCCTCGCGGCCAATGCCGGATTGCTTTACGCCTCCAAAAGGTGCGACCTCGGTTGAGATTATCCCTTCATTAACACCTACCATGCCGTAATCCAGTGCTTCAGCGACACGGAACACGCGGTTGATATCTCGACTATAGAAATAGCTCGCTAAGCCGTAAATCGTGTCGTTTGCCATCTCAATGAGTGACGTTTCATCGTTAAAACGAATGACGGGCGCAATAGGGCCGAAAATTTCTTCTTGAACGATCGACATTAAGTGCGTCACGTTAGTCAGCACCGTAGGCTCGAAGAACTGACCGTCAAGCGCGTGACCACCTGTTGACACCATTGCACCTTCATTGACCGCATCGTTAAGTAATCGCTGTGTCTTCTCTTTGGCTTTTTCATCAATTAACGGGCCAATAGTCACGTTCGCCTCTAAGCCATTACCGATCTCCAATTCAGCTACCGCGTTGGAAAACTTCTCTGAGAATTCATCGTAGACCGCGTCATGAACATAAAAACGATTAGCGCAAACACATGTTTGTCCAGCGTTTCGAAACTTTGATGCAATGGCGCCTTTGACGGCCAAATTAATGTCGGCATCGTCAAATACAATGAAAGGCGCATTGCCACCTAATTCCATGGAAACGCGTTTAACACTTTCTGCACTCTGGCGCATTAAAATGCGCCCTACATTGGTAGAGCCCGTGAAAGAAATTTTCTGAATATCAGGGCTTTGGCAAAATAGCTCTCCAACCATTACCGCATCTTCAGTAGTCACGATGACCAACAAGTTCTCTGGCAATCCTGCTTGTCTGGCGAGCTCTGCGACGGCGAAAGCCGATAATGGTGTTTGTATGGCGGGTTTAACAATAAAACTGCAACCTGCGGCCAATGCTGGCGCGGCTTTACGTGTGATCATTGCAATGGGAAAGTTCCACGGAGTGATCGCGGCGGCAACGCCGACAGGCTGGCGAATCGTCATGATACGTCTATCTGCCAAAGGGGTTGGGACGGTTTCGCCGTATGCGCGCTTTCCTTCTTCTGCAAACCATTGAACAAAAGACGCACCATAGGCGACTTCACCGCGCGACTCAGCAAGGGGTTTCCCTTGCTCCAACGTCATGATTCTTGCCAAATCTTCTTGGTTGTCCATGAGCAACTGATACCAGCGATGCATGATTTCAGCGCGCTGTTTAGCCGTCGTTTTTGCCCATGCTTTTTGGGCCTCTTTCGCGAGACCTATTCGTTGTTGAATCGCCGTGTTGTCATGAGAGGGGATAAATCCGATCACCTGGTCATTAGCCGGGTTTGTGACCGCAATCGAACTGGCAGTTTTCTCGCAAAGACAGGACAACAGAGACATGTTTTTAATCTTATCCATGGTTCTTTCTTCCAATTATTTGCTTGATTTTGTTCAGACTAGCGATGCGCGTATGGGGATGCAATGCGAGAGATCGAATTGTGAAATAAAAAAGGCCAGCAATGGCTGACCTTTTGTTGTGTTTATCTGTGCTTATTTTGCAACGTTACCAGCGACATTCATAATGTCCCACGTGCGCGCAAATGGTGGTGCGTAGGCAAAATCCATCATACCGAGTTGTGTTGTGGTGACACCCATCGAAACCGCGACTGCCATAGCATCAATACGGTGGACTGCGCCTTTGTAACCAATGATCTGCGCGCCAAGAATACGCTTAGAATCAGCCTCATAGACCAGCTTCATGTGCAAATCAGATTGGCCTGCACAATAGTTAGTGTGGCACTTGTCTTTGATGACAATGGTTTTCGTGTCAAATCCAGCGTCGATGGCTTCACGCTCAGACAAACCGGTTCGACCAGCCTCTAGATTGAGGACGCGAACGCAACTCGTACCCAGTGACCCAGGGAATTCAAGTGGTTCACCGTTAACTTGTGCAATATTGTCGCCAATCATGCGACCGAGCTTGTTTGCACCCGTTGCCAACGGAATGTAAACGTCTTTACCTGACACGGCATGCCAAATAGTTGTACAATCTCCCGCTGCCCAAACATCAGGAAGAGAAGTTCGGCCTTGACGGTCAACGATGATGGCACCGTTTGCCAAGGTGTTGATACCCGTTTCTTTGAGGAAATCAGTGTTTGGTTTTACGCCTGTGCAAACGACAACAAGGTCAGTTTCGTAGCGGGACTTATCGGTGACGATTCCGGTGACAAATTCTTCGCCTTCAATTGAGATCAAAGATTCAGAGGTGAGGATCTCTACCCCAGATTTCTCTAGCTCGGCGTGGAAGTGTACGCTGATCTCAGCGTCAAATGCATCAGGAATAAGGCGGTCAGCGCGTTCAATCAAGCGCACAGACTTTCCTTGATGAAGCATAGCTTCAGCGACTTCAAGGCCGATAAAGCCGGAACCGATCACGGTAACATGCCGGCAATTTTCATTGTGAACCGCGGCTTTAAGATCTAAACCGTCTTGCATCACGCGCAGTGTATGCACGCCTTGTTTGTTTAGGCCTGCGACTGGTGGCAATACTTCCTTAGCACCCGTTGCAATCATCAAGCGGTCATACTCAGTGACAAAAATGTCGCCATCGTATGAGATTTCTAGCTTCTTGTTTTCTGCGTCTACTTTGGTGACGCGATGGCCGGTTTTGACCGTTACGCCGCGTTCTGCGAATTGCGCTGGGGTAAATTCAGCCATGTAACCCGAGTCTTGGAATTCATCAGCGACATAATATGGCAGTCCACAGGCACCGAATGAAATGATTTCAGACGCTTCGTAAACGGTAATGTCTGCATTTGGGTTAACGCGACGTGCTTTTGCTGCCGCGCTCATGCCGGCAGCCTCACCGCCGATAATGATAATTTTCATAGTTGTATCCAGCAAACTAAAAGCGGGGAGCACAGGCTCCCCAAAAACAATGTGAGTCAATGATTACGCCGTAGCGTCTTCACCATCAAGGGTTAGCGGTGAATCATCGTTGAATACGTTCATGTCGGTTTGGCCCATCACTTTACTTGTCACGGCACCCGCTGTGATTGAACCAGAAACATTCAGCGCAGTACGGCCCATGTCGATCAACGGCTCGATTGAAATCAGAAGACCAGCCAACGCAACCGGGAAGTCCATGGCAGACAGTACAATCAGAGCGGCAAACGTCGCACCACCACCGATTCCTGCAACACCAAACGAGCTAATGGTGATAATGGCAACCAGCGTAACAATAAAGCTAATGTCGAGCGGGTTGATACCCAATGTTGGCGCGATCATGACTGCCAGCATCGCAGGGTAGATGCCTGCACAGCCGTTCTGACCAATTGTTGCGCCAAATGAAGCTGCAAAGTTCGCGATGCCATTAGGAATGCCCAGTGCTTTTTCTTGTGTCTGAACGTTCAATGGAATAGTTGCAGCACTGCTTCGAGAGGTAAACGCAAACGTCAGAACCGGAATCACTTTCTTTAAGTAACGAAGTGGGTTTAAACCGATAAATGCGATGATCACTAAGTGAATGGCAAACATGGTGAACAGTGCACCGTAAGACGCGAGTACAAAGTTTGCCAAATTCACGATATCGGCATAGTTTGAGCCAGAGATAACCTTGGTCATCAGTGCTAGTACGCCATAAGGTGTAAGACGCAGCACCATCGTTACCATGCGCATGACAATCGCTTGTGCAACCTTGATGAAGTTTTCAAATGACGCGTAGATTTCAGGCTTTTTGGCTGAAATACCCGTTGCTGCCAAACCAATAAAGATTGAGAAAATAACAACCGCGATAGTGGATGTTTTACGTGCGCCCGTCATGTCCAAGAATGGGTTAGCCGGAATAAATTCAAGCACCATATTCGCAAATGACAGAGATTCGACTTTACCTAGATTGGTTTCCAGTGAAGCACCACGTGCCACTTCCGCCGCACCAGCAGTAAGGCCTTCAGCGGTCAAACCAAACATCAAAGACCAAGCAATACCGACAAGAGCGGCAATCATGGTAGTAACAACGAGTACACCAATACTGATGCCACTGATTTTACCGATAGAAGAACCACCATTCAGCTTAAGAATGGCACTAATAATAGAGACCATCACAAGTGGGATGATGATCATTTGAAGCAGTTTTACATAGCCACGGCCAACGATGTCAAAGTAGTCGATGCTGGACGCAATGATGTCAGAACCGGCACCGTAAAAAAGTTGAAGAATACCACCGAAGACAATACCTAAACCCAAACCAGCAAATACACGCTTGGTAAATGGGACATATTTAGCCTGAAGGTGGTAAAGAAAATATATTAGAGCAATAAATATTGCGAGGTTAAAAATAACACTCATCGCCATTATTTTATTCCTTATTTTATAGCATGCCTTTAGTGGGCAAATTAAATGTAGGGTAAAGAGAAATAAAAAAGTTAACGCGCCATAGTGAAACGCATTGATAACAAATTCTTCGATAATTCTTTACGCGCACAGTTTGCCACAAGGCGAAGGCCCTGAACTCAAGGCACCACTGAATGCGTGGATAGTAATAGATTTAAATGCGTATATAGAACGTAATTTATATATCTAAAAGTTCTAAGTTATAAGTAATGGATTGGGCCGTTTAAAATACACACAAAATATATTAATTTGATTATTATTTGTTTTATTTATGTGAAGGTGTTGTTTGATTAATATATTAATAGGTATAACAAAGTTTTGTCCCTGCCTATAAATATAAACACAACTGGATATTGAAAGAGTGAGGGTTGTCTTAGTCGGCACAATGCGAAAAATATTCTTTTGAAATTCTTCGTGCAGATCACGAAGTACCGAGTAGTTGAGCATCAGTAACTAACTTAAAGAATGTAATCCTGTAAACGTTGTTCAAGATTATGGGATCATCGTCACTTCAACTTCCCAAAGTTCCCCCTCATTGATGGACTAAATTGATCTTTATCCAACGAAAAAGCTAGGTGGCCGACGTGACCAAGGTTTACGTCAAAATTCAATTAATCATTTATAAAACAATCAATTAGTTGGCATTCGAAATTTAATAGTGTGTTGAGGGGTTGACATGGAAAGATTTAAAAAAGCTGTCGTCATGATGACGATGGCGACACTGCTTACTGCTTGCCAATCTACATCTGAACCACGTCAAGTGGCTTCCCAAACCAATGCGGTATCCAAGCAAAGCCAAAATACCATGGCTCTGTATGAAAAGGCGAAAGCCGACTACCAAGGATGGTTGGGAAAGATGAATGACAGTAAAACACTTCGTCTTTACAGCAATGATGCGGTCAATGATCTCTTTGACGCATGGGATGACACCGTGGATGTTTACGAGGAGTTTTCTGCCAATCCGGGGAAACTATCAGAAGACTATTCGTCATTTTCTTCTGGTACGTATGGTGAAGTGTTTGAGGAAAGGCTAGCGATTGTGGCTGCGCAGCATACATCTTTACTCGAACTGAAAGGGAAGGCAGATGCATTGCTTGCTGCAGCGATTGCTGAAATGGCGTATTTAGACACGATCAATGCAAATGACGTCTTTCCAAACAAATACAAAAGCATCAAAAAAACCTATCAACGTCTTTTCACTTACGTTGCAGACAACGACATTGACGATGCTCAGGTGAAGCAAGCTGAATTTCTAAACAAAGCGAAGTCTTTAGAGAGTGACATTGCGATGCAATTGAACTTCGTGCCGCTTGCAAAGGAATTGGCTTTGCTAAAACGTGAAGGGTTTAAATCAGTGGCTCCCATCAGTTTTACAAAAGCGAGTGCGACGTTAGAACAGGCGGAAGCAACGGTTAAGCTCAACCCACGTGACACTGTGTCAATTGAACAGGCAGTGGCAAGCGTCACATTCGAAATAAGCCATCTCAAACATGTGGGACAGGAAGTTAAGCGATTCAGAAGTGTTGATGACGGGAAGTTTGAGCCTTTGGTGTTGGAGTTGGAAAATCGCCTTCACAGCATCGCCCAAGCCCTAGGGGAATTAGATCTTCGCAGTAAATCGATGCAAAAGCAGTCAGAAGAGTTGGTGTTACGGGTGAGCAACCTGAGTGACGTACCGGATGTCGATCCTAGATTGGAAAACTTAATGGCGAAACTTGATGCCGTAAATTCTGATCTCACGAACAGCGATACCGAGAAAGATGCACTGTCCGCTAAATTGTCTAAAGCGGAAAGACAAAATATCAAATACGAAGGCATGATCAATGAGCTTCGGATGATGGTGTATGAGCAGAAACAATCGCCTGCGGGCGAGGGGACTCAGCAACCAGCGTTCCTGTCGATTGAAGATGAGCCGGGCATATAAAGTAGAATCGAGCATATAAAAAGAAAGCACCCTTAGGTGCTTTCTTTCGTTTTATGGTGTGAGGCTCGGCTGTCTTTGATGCTTTAAGAACATCACGTAACTTTTAGCTCAACAAGTAGCCTCTAGCTTAACAAGTAGTAGTGATGATTCGCCTTTTTCGCCAGAATGCCGTTTTCCATCATTTCTTCGAAAAGCGCGTCGACATCATCTGACGACAGCAAGAAATGTTTCGCCACGGCTTTTTTGGAACACGTGATCACGCCTTTTTTAATTGCGGCTTCAACACGTTGTGACTGCGTTTTAGGCTCATTGTCTTCTTCCATTTCGTCTTCGTGGTCATGGATGTCAGGCTTGTGCTCCAAGTAACCAATCGGCGTTGAAATTTCCTGAGGTGTAATATCGATTTCAGCATGATGCTGGTAGAAGCGGCGGAAACGCAGCTCTTCACCAATAACGCCAACAAAAAAGGCGGCGAACAGATCGAGCAAGATGGACAGAAAGACCACCAAGCCGAATTGCGCTGTCTGTTGAGAAACGGAAAATGCATCCGCAATACCATCAATCAGACCAATTGCTGAACCTTGTGTTACGGGTGGCAACGCATCTCTTTCTTCCGCCAAGCGGATTTGTTCTTCTCGCAACTTGTTGTTTTCAGTCTGGATACGGCTCATACCCGTTGCGATGCGCTCCATTTCGATGTATTTCTGCGCGGCAAGGTTATTGAGAGCGATTTGCTTCTCAATGGCGTCGATTTGGCGGTCGTACGCCATGATCTTTGCTTCTTGAATAGCGATGACGCCTTGTGCTTTATTCGTCGCACTGTTAATACCACCGATACTGCCGCCAATAGAAATGGCAGCCAGAACGAGATAGAAAACAAGGGCGGTGAATGCACCGGTGTAGTTTCTGTGGGCGCGTCGTTCTCCATATTCATACCACGCGTAGAATTTACCCGCTTCGAAAATGACGGCCAATGTGCCAAACAGGAACATCATTAATGGACTGTCATCAATCGACAGGAAAAGCAAAAGCGAAAAAACGGTAGAGGTGACAACCGCTGCGCCAGTAAAGCTGTAAACGCTAAACATGGCAAAAGGGCCTTTGGGGTATCTGTACCCCAACATGTTTTTATAATGCATAAGATGTAACAAATAGCGCGTCCCCGCAGGGCAATAAACTAGCAAGCGATGAATTTTCTGGCACGGAGCCGAAACTAAAAACGTATGCGCGATGCGGGGATCAGGTGATAAAGGCGGGAGGATACCCCATACAAGGGTTGGATACTTCAACCATCTCTTGTATTCGGGTTTGAGTGTCGAATTAGTCAGCGAATTGTTAATAATTTAAACAAATCGCTTCCTGTGTTGAGTGATAAGACTATGCAGAGCACTGCCATAGATTCGCTCTTAATACGCTTTATCGCTTTCCATTGCCCAGAGGTGTGCGGCTACGAGGGCTTTCCATGGTGAAAATTGTGCGAGCCATTCTTGTGTCTCTTTTTGTGAAAGAGGCTCCTCTGAACCTATTAAGCGTTGGAGGCTTTTTCTTACTGCCACGTCCCCATGCAGCGAACCATCCAACCACCCAAAACCTCTTAGCAATGTATAGCTGACAGTCCAGGGACCGACACCTTTGATTGCTAACAGTGTTTTTTCAATTTCTTTTGCGGGCACATCCGGAGCAAGGGTTAACTCGCCACTTGCAACTTGTTGTGCGACCAACTGGATGGTTTGTGCCTTCGCATTGGAATAGCCACAGCGACGGTACTCGCTTATTGGTAACGCTGCCAAACTACTCGGGCATGGCTGACACCACAGGCCAGAGTTGTGTTTGACCCCAGCGGTTTCGATGAGCCTTCGACGAATAGATACGGCGGCTTCTACGCTAATAAGTTGTCCCGTAATTGCCCATACAATCGCCTCAAAGGGTGATGATGTTTGAGGGATCCGCAAGCCAGCACTGTGCTTGAGCAATCGAGAAATATCAGTATGTGATTGGTAGGCAGTTTCAAACTGAGTCGTGGATTGCGCAAGACCCAACATATTATTCAAAAGCACCTGCAGAGATTGTTTGTCAAAATCGGATAATTGGCCATCAGCATGGAGCGAAGCAACAGCATTGTCTTGCGCTAACGTAATGGATAATAGGCAGGGCAGGCCTGAAATGACGAGTCCCTTTTTGATCGTTTCGCCTTCGACCAACTCAGCGATAGCACACTTATCTCTTCGGTGAAAAGCGAGAAAGTATTCTGATTGGAAGTCGCCAGGCAAGGCCGCTTTTACTTCTAAGTGTGTAAACATGTTAAATCCTTTTCTTTTTGCTGACCCCAGCCTAACGCACTAGGCATTTCGACGCGAATAAAAGGAAATTTAATGCACTATAACTGTATGTTATGGTGATGATATAGTCCTACGCTATGAGGCCTGTATCGGGGTCAGTCTCATCTTTAGCTACGCGGAAATATAACGCCTTTCAGGTCGACCAACACTGCCGTAATTCACATGCGCTTGTAACTCATACGTGCTGACAAGGTATTCCAGATAGCGTCTAGCCGTGGTTCGACTCGCACCAATAAGTGTACCGACTTCTTCTGCATTCAGTGGTTCACCTGAGTCAGCAAATACAGCACGAATTTTGTCTAGTGTGATGACATCAATGCCTTTAGGAAGACGTGAGGTAGATACATCGGTATCGACACTGGGAGCTTGAATGGATCGTTGAGGAAGTAGGGTGTCCACATCGGTTTGCGCGAGCGACTCCATCGCTTTCAATTTTTCTAAGTGCGCGAAGTACTGCCCAATTACCTCTTGAAGACGTTCGAAAACCAACGGCTTTAAGATGTAATAAAACACGCCTCCACGAAGGGCATCTCGGAGCGTGTCGACTTCTTTTGCCGCAGTGATGAGAATGACATCTGTAGTGCTGTTGTCTGCACGAAGTTTTCTGAGCAAATCCAGCCCTGTGCCATTTGGGAAATGGTTATCCAGCAACAAGAGTTCCGGTTTGAATACATCAACAAGGTCTTCAGCATCTTCTAATGTATGTGCGATGCCCACGAGTTCTACGCCTTCAATTTTTTCAAGAAAGCGTTTTTGAATTTCTGCAATTTGGATGTCATCTTCGGCGATAACGACGCGAATTTTCTGAGTCATCGGTAATACTGCTTCCTTTTCACTCTTATCAGTCTAGCTGTCATTCGTGATGACGTTTTGGGATGTATACGGTAAAGCGACTGCCACATTCACCGGCGGGTTCTAGCGTAATTGTGCCATCCAGTTTTAGTAGTAGTGTGCGGACGAGGTGCAACCCGTAACCGTGTCCTTCTCCTTGTTTGCTAGATACGCCCTTGTTGAATATGTTTTCTTGTTGGTCTTCGGGGATACCAAGTCCTTCATCTTCAATCTCGAAAATCAAATCGTTTCCTAAGTCAGTCATTGAAAGACGGACTTCTTTTTGCCGGTTATTCAGCGTGGCTTCAAACGCATTGTCGATGAGGTTACCTATGATGCTGACAAGGTCTTCCCGTTGAATATTATCGGGAATCGCTTTCATGCTGCTTTCGGTATCTATTTCTAGCCTAAGTCCTAACTCTTTGGCGCGATTGTATTTACCGAGCAAGCACCCCGCGAGGATTGGGTCAGGAACGGCATCGACTAATAGCTGTATCAACGCTTGATGGCTTTGCGTTTCTTGTCCAATGAGTGTGAGGGCCTCTTCACTGGCCCCAATTTCAATTAAGCCGGCGATGGTGTGGAGTTTGTTTGAGTATTCATGAGACTGACTCCTGAGGGTATCGGCGTACTGCTGAATTTGCGTTAACTGCTTACTGATTGAATCAAGCTCGTCTTTACGACGAAAGCTGGAAACAACGCCAGTGATCTCGTTGTCTTGCCGCATCGGAAGGCGGTTGACGATGATATTTCTGTCTTGCAGCCAAATTTCCTTGTCGAACTGAGGATTACCTGTTTGCAAAACCTCCATCAATCGACTGTCAGGAAGTACTTCTTCAATGGGCTTTCCGGTTAACTGGGTGTTGGCGTCAAGCCCGAGCGTTTCAATGGCTGCACGATTAAATGTGGTGATGTTCCCTTCACCGTTTACGGCAATGATCCCTTCTCGAACAGACTCCAGCGTTGCATTTCTCTCTTGGAAAAGTCGGCCAATTTGTTCTGGTTCGAGACCAAAAATGGCTTTTTTGAAGTGGTTGGCGAACCACATTCCCGTAAATACGCTAAGCCCGAAACTCAACAAGATGACGATATAAAGCGTTGTCTTATAACGCTCTATAATGCCTTCTACCGAGGAGAGCATGAATCCGACACTAACGATGCCCACAACTTGTTCATTATTGCGGCCAAAAATAGGGGCTTTACCGCGGACAGATGCCCCCAAACTGCCAATGGCCTTTTGAATGTAGGGTTTGCCATAAAGCAACGCAGGTTCGTTGTAATCCCCTTCGTCATCGTACATCGGCTTACCAACTCGTTCCCATGAAGGGTGCGCAAGCCGAATCCCATTCCGGTCACCAATAACCACAAACCTCGCGTCATTCACGGAAGCAAGGTCCAGCGTTAACGGTTGAAGATATTCGCTGTCGCGGTTTTCCACTGCCTCTATGAGTTGAGGCATGGAAGCAATGGTTTTTGCAACGTGCAGAGCACGCTGGCCAATCTGTTCATCCAACGAGTGGCTGAGATAGGCGAGTGTGAAAAAACCGATTAACCCAGTTTGCAGTAAAGCCATCATGCCGAGAATCAGCATCATGCGGGTTTTCAGTTTGAATGATCGTAGAGAAAGCATTGTGAGATCTTAGCGTTACCTTCTGCCTACATCTCGTTGTCGAGTCACAATACGTCGTCTTCTGCTTGCGATAAAAAGTGAATATATGCGGTGCATCACGCAGATGAACAATATGAACAAAAAGGTTTTTAAGGTTTAAAAAAACAATAAAAACACAATCTTTCCAACGGTTAACTCTGCAAATAGGGTTGAAAGGGTAGGTCAACAACAAATACATCTCGTCCATGGGACGGAACGACACGAGGATATACCTATGATTTCAGCTCTTTTCGCAAAGAAACGCTCGCTTGTCGCCGCTTTGGCACTTTCGTCAGTGCTTGGCGCTGGCGTGGCGAGTGCGGCAGTAGAAGAAGTACACTTTCTGATCCCAGGTGGTGCTGGTGGTGGTTGGGACGGCACTGCTCGCGGTACTGGTGAAGCACTCTCAAAATCAGGTCTGGTTGATACCGTTTCTTACGAAAACATGTCTGGTGGTGGCGGTGGTAAAGCAATCGCCCATTTGATTGAAGTATCCGACCAAGCTGATAACACCCTAATGGTGAACTCTACGCCTATTGTCATTCGCTCTCTTTCTAAAGTGTTCCCACAGTCTTTTCGCGATTTGACGCCAATTGCAGCAACAATTGGTGATTATGCGGCCTTTGTTGTTCCAACAAACTCTAAATACACATCGTTTAGTGAAGTGGTCGAAGACTACAAAGCTAACCCGCGTTCTGTCTCTGTTGCTGGTGGTTCGTCACGCGGCGGTATGGACCATCTTGTCGCTGCAATGGCGTTCAAGGCGGCTGGCGGTGACCCGAAACGCGTGAAGTACGTGGCGTACGATGCGGGTGGTAAAGCGATGGCAGGCATGCTGTCGGGTGAAACCCAAGTCCTTTCTACGGGGTTCTCTGAAGCACTGGCTCTGAAAAATGCTGGCGAAGTTCGCATTCTCGCAATGACTGGCCCAGAGCGTTCAGCGGCGGCTCCAGATGTGCCAACACTGAAAGAGTTGGGTTATGACGCAGAGTTTACAAACTGGCGTGGATTCTTTGGTGCTCCGGGGTTGTCTGATGCGCAGGCCGATGAATACGCCGCAGTGCTCGAAAAGATGTACGGGACTGATGCATGGGTAGAAGTACGTGACCGCAATGGTTGGACTGAAATCTTCAAGCCACGCGCTGAGTTTGTGACCTTCCTTGAAGGTCAGGAACAAGAAGTTGGCGGGCTAATGAAAGAGCTTGGCTTCCTGCGCTAATCAATCCTCATCTAAATCTGCCGGGCTGAAGGAAAAAGCCCGGCTCTTATCAAAACAAGATGGGCCTCTCCATCTGCCGTTGTATTCAAGGAGCGTCTGATGATTGTCACTAAAGACCATATCGGTGGTCTCGTATTTCTCTGTCTTTCAGTGGCATACGGGTACTACGCCCGCACCATACCCATGTTTCCCGGTGATGAGTACGAACCATTTAATGCACAAACATTACCCATCGCGTTGTCTTGGATGGGCGGCATTCTCGCCGTCATGATGCTAGCAACCGCAAGGAAGGACGCAGGAAGTAAACTTTCGGTTTCAGGCTTAGATTTTGTACTTGTGGCTAAGCTTCTCGCGCTAATCGTGGCATTTGCGTTTGCACTTGAATGGGTTGGCTTCACCTTATCCACCATCTTTTTCTTGATTGTTGGTTACTGGGTCTTAGGTGAACGCAGGCCTAAGACGCTTTTGATTGCGTCTGTTCCTTTTGCGGTAGGTATTTGGTTTGTTCTTGCGAAATTGCTCGATATCTATCTTGCCCCTGGACGTTTCTTCACGCAGATTTTAGGAGGTTAAGGCCATGTGGGACGGAATAGCTACTGGATTAAGCACAGCGATCATGCCCTTCAACATTATGATGGTCGTTGTAGGGTGCTTTGCGGGCACATTTATCGGCATGTTGCCGGGCTTGGGGCCCATTTCTGCTGTCGCGCTTATGATCCCTATTACTTACGGGTTGGATCCAGCATCAGGCATTATTTTGATGGCGGGTGTTTACTATGGTGCGGTATTTGGCGGTTCAACCTCTTCGATTTTGATCAATGCTCCGGGTTGTGCGAGTACGGTTGTTACAGCGTTTGATGGCTATCCGATGGCGCAAAACCGTCAAGCGGGTAAGGCGTTGGCGTTGGCTGCCTATTCATCGTTCACGGGCGGCACCATTGGTGCGATCATCCTTCTGTTTGCGGCTCCTGCGCTGGCGTCGGTTTCACTCAGCTTCCAATCTTCTGACTACTTTGCGCTGATGATCCTTGGGCTGACGGCTGTTTCTGCGTTTGCAGGCAAAGGGCAAGTGCTCAAAGCCATGGCAATGACCGTTTTTGGTTTGATGATCGCCACTATCGGTACCGATGCAATCACTGGCGCACCACGCTTTACGTTTAACAATATCGATTTGGTCGATGGTATCAGTTTCCTCTTGCTGGCAATGGCAACGTTTGCGTTGGCTGAAGTTGTCACGACCGTGATGAAAGGTCAGCACAAAGAAAAAGAAGCGGACATGGACATGGCCGCGCTGGGCAGTATGAAATTGTCCAAGGATGAAGTAAAAGAAGTGGCACCGACCGTGGCTCGCTCTTCGCTGTTTGGCTTTATCGTAGGCGTATTGCCGGGTGCAGGGGCGACAATTGCATCTTTCCTTGCCTATGGTTTGGAGCGCAACATCGCGCCAAAACGTTTGAAAGAGAAGTTCGGTAAAGGTGCGTTGCGTGGTTTGGCTGCACCAGAGTCGGCGAATAACGCTGCGTCTACAGGTTCATTCGTGCCATTGTTAACCTTGGGTATACCGGGTTCAGGTACCACGGCAATCATGCTGGGTGCGTTGATTGCCTATGGCATCCAACCGGGACCACGTTTGTTCGTCGATAACCCTGATGTATTTTGGTCGGTCATCATCTCAATGTACTTCGGGAATATGGTTCTGCTTATCCTTAACTTGCCGCTGATCCCATACATTTCGCGCTTGTTGGCGATACCACGACCGATACTGATTCCGTTGATTCTGTTCTTCTCTATCACAGGTGTGTATCTGGTGAGTTTCAACACCTTTGATATCAACATGATGGTGATCATCACGATTGTCGCAATATTCCTGAGGCTGTTGGATTTCCCGATGGCACCCATGCTTCTCGGCTTCATTCTTGGTGGCATCATGGAAAACAACCTGAGTCGAGCATTGATCATTTCTGATGGCAGCCTGAGTTTCTTGTGGGAACGCCCACTGACACTAACCATCATGTCAATTTCTCTGTTTGTTCTTTTCCTCCCACTGATTCGACGAGGGCTGGACAAGCTGGGCATTCGCACCAGTATTCAGACATCAAGCGCGCAGGTAGACCGTGGTGATGGCTAAGGTGAAAATGGAGAGCAATAGCTTCATTTAAAGCTCTTAAACTGGAAATCTGTTGTCAGACTCATTTGTCTAAGACTAATTGATACACTTTGTTGCGAATGAAATTCGTATTGGCGTCCCCGGCAAACGGGGACGTTGCGCATTTGCTAAATGCAGCTTTCGCTTAAAGTAGAATTGCATTAATAGCGCATGTTTAGCCTAAACGTCTGTAATCATCCCATCACTGCTTTTCGAAAACTTAAGCCAGACCTATGTCGAAAAATCCACCAGATCTATTGGCGAATTAGGTATCGAAGTGACCATATTCCTACTTATTATGTCTATAATTGAACGGCGTTTTATTGAGGGTTGGCAGCGAATACCTTTACGGGTTAGCATGAGAGTTATAGAAGCTGACCAACGGTGAATGACGCGTTGAAACACTTCTTCACAATGTGTCGCCAAATTCGTTGCTACAGTGAAAGCGATCGTCGCAACACAAGGGAACCCCGTTGAGAAATGTGAGGACAGTCAGATGAAGAAATTCGTAATTTTATTGAGTGCGTTCCTAGCTATGCCTGTTTTAGCCAGCACTGAGAAAAGTGAAGATCCCAGCAGTTGGGACAAGGCCAAAGAAAGTGCCACTGAAGCATGGGATAAAGCTAAAGAGGCAGGTAACAATGCTTGGGACGCAACGAAAGAGAAAAGCGACAAGTTGTTAAAAGATGCCGAAGAAAACAGTGGCGACCTTTGGGACAGTGCCAAAGAAAAAGGTGCTGAACTGTGGGATAAAGGGAAAGAAAAGGGCTCAGAATTGCTCGATGAAGCTGAGAAGAAAGCGGAAGAGTATACTAAGCCAAAGGATGCGGAACCGGCTCCTGTTACCCCACTAGAGCCAGAACCGAGTACTGACAATCAGTTTAATCAGTCCGCTTAACATCCATCACTGTTTTCTTTATTGCGTTGATTTTAATCAAGGCGCACCACGCTTCGTAAAGCATTGCTTCTGACTGTGATTGCGATTTCCTTTATGGTCGGTTTAGCGCATGTCATGGTGCTTGATTTACCTATTGGGCTACTACAAGAAGCGGCTGACCTTCCTTGCCCTCTTGGCTGACTCTCATTGCCTATCGCTCCAAAATTGGGGCGGTAGACCTCTCTTCTTTCTTTTTCAATGACGCTGGATCTCGCTTTAAAAAGTGAGGTGCCTCGGTGCCGTTTGTTATAAAGACGAAAGCTGACGAGCGAAACGATATAGTGAGATGGAAAAGGGAGGGTGAACTTATGATTAAAACTGTGGGTAACACGCCGATATTGGAAAAGCACCGTTTAACCTGTCACTGTGGCGGTGTCGAAATTCAACTGAGTTTGCCAAATGGCATCGAAAAACCGCGTCGATGTGATTGTTCAATCTGCCGAAGAAAAGGGGCGGTAGTCGCTTCGGTGAAATTGGATGGAATCTCTATCCTTAAAGGTGCTGAACTGCTCAAGCTTTACCAATTTAATACGCAAACCGCTAAGCACTACTTTTGTTCTGAGTGTGGTATCTACACGCATCACCAAAGACGTTCAGACCCTACTGAGTATGGTTATAATGTAGGGTGTTTAGAGGGTGTAAACCCCTTTGATATCGATAATGTTGTAACCAATGATGGTGTTAACCATCCAGCAGACAGGAAATAACGAGCGGGGGATAAGGGATGCGAATTGCGCTGTTGTCAGACATTCACAGTAACGTTTATGCGCTTGACGCTGTGTTACATGACGTTTTCAAAGAAAACGTTGATGTGATCGTAAATCTAGGAGACATCCTTTATGGTCCCATCGAACCGCGTGCTACATTCAACCTGTTGATGGAAAATGAGATTGTTACGATTTGTGGCAATCAAGACAGGCAGATTTACGAAGCAACGCGGGAAGAGGTTGCCTCTAATCCTACTATGCAGTTTATCCTCGGTGATTTAGGCGATGAGCCTCTTGCGTGGATGAAAGGCTTGCTGCCTGTCCTGCAATACAATGACGATGTCTTTTTCTGTCACGGTACGCCTGACAATGATTTGGTTTATCTCTTAGAGGACGCATCAAGCGGAAAGCCTGAATTGCGTGCGGATGCTGAGATAATCAACCTGTTGTCAGGAAACCAGAGTCACCTTATTTGTTGTGGTCATACCCATTTAGCACGTTCAGTTTTGACCAGCAGCAATCAGTTAATTGTGAATCCGGGTAGCGTTGGCCTTCCAGCGTATCAAGATGATGAACCATGGATTCATGCGATGGAAAGTTATAGCTACCACGCCTCTTACGCCATTGTGGAAGGACAGGGCGATAAGTGGAACGTGAGTTTCAAGCGTGTAGATTATAACAAGCGTAAAGCGATTGATGCTGCGTTGAAGCGTAACAGAACCGATTGGGCAGAGTTCCTGAATACAGGACGTGCTGTTGTCTGAATGGTTTACCGTTATTTTTCAACCAATAAGGGACGTTATGGCCAGAAAATTTCAGTTTTTTACCTATCCAGATGGAAACCGTGAGAAATTCACCTTCCTAGACATGGCTTCGCCGATATACCACGCTGAAAAAGCAACCTTGTTGTCGCAAGGGTTGGTGGTGACAGATGACGTAATCTACGCGGAAAATGAAAAAGAGGCCGTTGAGAAATTTAAGTCTCACTTCATCTATGTCATGGAAGAATACAACTCATCGACCAATCCGTTCTACAGCATTCAATTCGCGCTCCAATGGTTGTGGCGAAAGGTAAAAAGAAGCTAATCCAGTAGAAGAGAAAAGAGCACCCTAAGGTGCTCTTTTTCGTTATGCGTTTTTGCCTGTACTTGGCGGCAATTGACCAGACTCCATATGTAAATGAACATCTTGTTGAGGGAAGGGAATGGAAATGCCTTCTTTATCAAAGCGCATTTTCACTTCACGTGTGATATCCCAGTAAACATCCCAATAATCGTCGGTTTTTACCCAAGGGCGAACAATGAAATCGACGGAAGAGCTGTTCAGCACATGCAGTTTGATCATGGTTTCTGGCGCGCGAAGTACCGCAGGGTGGCTTGAGACAATATCGTTCAATACGTTCTCAACGTGTTTAATGTCATCGCTATAGCTAACGCCAAAGACCATATCGACACGGCGTACACGCTCATGGGTTACGTTTTTAATTACATCTCCCCAAATTTTGCTGTTAGGTACGATGATGATTTGGTTATCAAACGTTTTGATGGTGGTGTTGACCAAGCTCATGTGACTAACTTTGCCCTCCACGCCACCAGCAGCCACAAAATCACCCACGTCGAAGGGACGGTAGATAAGCAGCATCATACCCGCAGCGAAGTTTGAGAGCGTATCTTGCAGTGCAAAACCCACGATAACACCGGCAATACCGAAACCGGTGAGGATTGGCGTTAGATTCAACCCAATTTGAGAGAGCGCGATGAGAATACCGATACACCAAACGGCTTTGCCTGACATCGAAATAAAGAACTCTTGCATGAGTTGCGAAAATTTCAGGTTTTTCGATGCGACCGCGCGTTTAACCACTTTGCGGGTAATGTTAGCGATCTGACGTGCAATCAATAAAATGATCAGAAAAACAAAGAATTGGAAGATATGCTGTGGCGCGTTTTCTGCTAACCAATCCCAAAGCTGGGTCGACCAGTTTTTAATGATGGATAGAATAACATCGGAGCTCAGTAAGTCCTGTGTCACACTGCCAGTGACTTCAAAGTAAAGCCTCTTGTATTCCGCGGTTTCAATGCCTTCATTGTCTGCAATATCAATCATCACTTTGAGGCTTGTCGTTGCGATTGCCATACGCCGTTGAGTGATCAACTGACTCAGCTGGATAGTCGCTTTTTCTGATTCAGGTGCAACTTTGATTTGCGCATCCATCACGCTGAGTTGCTGGCGCATGTATTCAACATTGGCGGCCAACTGTTCAGTTCGGCGGGTGATTTCTTGTTTGATTGTGTTCTCTGCTTGAGGGCTTAACGCATTGAGTTTTTTCAACCAACCTGCATTCTGAGCCTGCTCTTCATACATGCTGTCCAAGTATTTACGAGATTCTTCAAAGTCGCTAAGAATGGCAAATTTTTCGTCGTTCTTCGCAGCACTTAGTTCCTCGGAAAGCTTGGTGGCGCGCTGAGTCAGGTATTTAATACCCTGATCCGAATAGGTATTCTGCTGTTTGATTTGTTTAATGAGAAATGATGAATCTGCAGCATCACTTTTAACCAATGAACCGATGAGAGAGCGTAACTGCTGATTTTTGTGGAACATCTGCAATTGCATTGCCAACTTGTCTTCACCAGATGACTGTTTCTGCATCGTTACGAGTTGGGTCAACTCCTCATTCAACTGACGAATCTGGTCTTCGGGATTAGTGGATGAAGTAACCTGTTCAGTGGACGCAGTAGGCTCGGACTCAGCAAAAGAATTTGGTGAAAAGGTGAGTAGTAAGAGAGAAAAAATAATAGGTACTGTGGCAGGCAATCGCCAGTGAGTTTTCATCGAAACGTCTCCTTCATTTCACTATGGCGGATAACTCAATCTGTATACGGTGAAGTTACCGAAATAAAGTGCAAGTATGGCATCTTGGTTAGCGAACCCCAAGCAGCAAGACACGATACCCCTTGTCTTTTTCTGTAAATACTATGTGTCTCGGTGATTTATGTTTTTTGTTCTCGAGCGGGATGCATTATCTGTAAAGATGGTGTTGTAGATTGGTTCTAAATTTTTACGTTACTTTACATTCACATTGTTGTACGAAAACTGTTCAGGGAGCAGAATTACCACAAAATAATAAGGTTAAAAGGAAGTAAATTATTATGAGTAACGTGTCGCCCCTTTCAAAGCAAACCATCTTTCTCCACTGGCTTGTGGCTATCTCGTTTATTGCTGTTTTGGCTTTTGGTCTTTATGTGGAAGATCTTCCAAAAGGGCCGGAGAAAGGAGAAATGATCGGCTTGCACAAATCGTTTGGTTTTATCATTCTTGTGCTCGCCTCTTCGCGTATTTTGTGGCGCGTTAAGGAAGGTCCAATATCCAGCATTCCTGGTTCTCCCTCTTGGCAGGAAAAAGCGGCCAAAGGCGTGCATCACCTTTTATTGCTTGCGACGGTATTGATGCCGATCTCAGGCATTATGATGTCTGTCGGTGGGGGAAGAGGGCTGGATGTGTTTGGAATGACCTTGATTGCAGCTGGAGAGAAAAAAGAGTGGCTCGGTGCCGTCGGTCATACGACTCATGAGGTGTTGGCCAACATTGTGATTGCAGCTATCGTGCTGCATGTATTGGGTGCACTTAAACACCATCTTGTAGATAAAGATGCAACGCTTAAACGTATGACGGGACGAGATTGAACGTATTGATACCTTCTGAATTCTCGCACCTTTAGGTAGTTTGAATATAAAAGCTCGCGTTCCATTCGCGAGCTTTTTCTTTATTAATCAATCGTGCTAATCGAGACACACCTTCATTTTTCATCTGTGTTTGCCTGATAACATTGAATGAGTTTGCACAGTTCGTGGTCGTGCTTTTTACTTTTAAGGGATGACGACAACATGCGCAGAATCATATTTAATCAAAAGGGTGGTGTGGGTAAATCGAGCATCACCGTTAATCTTGCGGCGTTGAGTGCAGCAAGTGGCTACAAAACACTAGTTATTGATCTCGATATTCAAGGAAACAGCAGCCATTACTTGGGTGTTGATATCAATGGGAAGAATGACAGGAGCGTGGCGGAGCTACTTGATCAAACCGTTTCTTGGTTCTCTGTTTCTACTCCTATCAAAGATTTCCCTCAGGCAACGGCTTATGAAAACCTCGATATTATTCCTTCCAGCCCGCGTTTAGCGGCACTCGAACCCGAGCTTGAACGCAGGTACAAGATTTACAAGTTGCGGGATGCGCTAGATGAGCTCGAAAAGGGATACGATCGTATCTATATCGACACGCCACCAAATCTTAACTTCTATTCAAAAGCCGGCCTTATTGCGGCTCATCGGCTGCTCATCCCATTCGATTGCGACAGCTTTTCCCATCAAGCACTCCTCACTTTGATGGATAACTTGGCAGAGCTTAGGGAGGATCACAATAAGGGGTTGTCACTGGAAGGTATTGTGGTGAATATGTTTAATGCCCAAGCTAAATTCCCAAGTCAAATCATCGAGAACGTGAGGGAGCTTGGACTTCCTTTACTGGAACCCTTCCTTAGTCATTCGGTGAAAATGAAAGAATCCCATTATCATCAAATGCCACTTCTGCATTACGCACCAACCCACAAATTGAGCAAGCAGTTTTCAGAGCTGTTCAACACGATAGACTTAGAAACGACCAAAGCTGTGAGTGATGCGTCCGCGTAACCTTTGACACTGTTACATAAATGCGTAACACTTAGATATGTTACATTTTAGTGTAACCTAAAAGTGTGCAGAGGTAGATATGCAGTTTGCTGGTGTTATAACAGGCGATATCGTGGGCTCTACGACAATGGATGAAACGTCACGACGTGCGGCATTGGCCGTACTGGAAGATGTGTTTTCGTTGTTTGAAGAGAGTATCACTGGTGATATCTATCGGGGAGATGCGTTTCAAGTTTATACCGAACAACCGGAATTGCTGCTGCATATTGCCTTGGCTGTACGCATTCGCCTTCTTAGTTTGGATATGCCGTCGGATGTAAGGCTATCTTTGTCTGTTGCGTCAGCTACACCACGAGAACTCCCTGTAAGGTTAGCGAATAACAGTGAAGCGTTTTTGTTGTCTGGACGCCACCTTGATGGCATGACAAATGAAAGGTTGGTTTTCAGCGCGGATGAAGCAACGCTGACTGAAGACGTAAACCTCGTCCTTACGTTGATAGATGGGTATATTTCATCGTTGACGAGTAAAATGGCGTTAGCGTTGAGAGTGTGGCTTGAAAACCCAGGGCTATCTCATGCTGAACTTGCGGAAAAGCTCGGGATCAGCCGTAGTGCGTTCACAAGAATCATTAATAGAGCAAATTATGTGCGGATCGATGAAACCTGTCGATGGTACGCTAATCGCGTTGCACGCTATATAAGCGAGCATTGATCGGGTAGCAGTGTGTCGCTGCCAATCACACGCGGGAGGTGTTTTTTGATGGTTCAATCGTTGGCGATCGCATTGATAGCTGTGTATGTGCTCTTCGAATTCTATCTTTTTCCTATTGAACGACGCTTTGCCAAGCAGCTTTTTACATTGCCCATACTTCAAAGTGCCGCATGGCTGGTCGTGTTCATTCTCTTTTCTACACCTCTCATTACTTCTTTGGTCGCCGCTCTCGTTCTTGCTGGTATTTCTGTGGCGGGAAATATGTGGTCACTCAAGAATAAAGATAATCTTCGTACCTTATTTGCAAAGCAGGGGCTTGTGGTATGTGTTTTAGGTAGTGCCGCTTACATAATTGCGCCAGCAGCCGAAAAGCACGTAGCGATAAACGCGCTGGAAACCGCAGATTGGTGGACATTGGCTAGTTGGACAATGGCTTTTTTGCTGGCGATGAAACCGTCCTCGTTAGCGATATCCCTTCTTCTGAAAAATTGGACGGATGAACTGTTTCGCTCAGACAGCACACCTCAACAAAAGCCGCTCAAAGATGCAGGCGCATTTATTGGCTATTTCGAACGCGCATTGATAGTCATATTTGTTATCTGGGGACAATTGCCGGGTGTTGCGATCGTGCTTGCTGCGAAATCCGTGTTTCGGTTTGGGGATTTAAAAGATCATGGCAGCCGAATGTATACCGAGTATGTGTTGTTGGGAACGTTTGCCAGTGTACTGTTTGGAATTGGAAGTGGTTTAATTGGCATGTATGTGAGTGAGCTTTAACTGATCAAATTAATGCAAAAAAGGCACCTTTCGGTGCCTTTTTGCTATCTAGTGTGAAACAGCTTTTTCTAACTGTTTCTGCTTCCAGATTGAAGCCAAAATACCCACTGCAAGTGAGGTGACAATAACGCCCAAAGAGACGGCTGTCGGGATCGCAAATGGTGTATCAATAAGCAGCATTTTAGTACCGATAAAGCACAGCATAAATGCAAGTGTATGGTGCAAGTAAGCGAACTTGTTCAGCATACCGCCAAGTACAAAGTACAGCGAACGAAGGCCAAGCAAGGCAAACACGTTAGCAGCCAACACCAAATAAGGTTCTTGGGTGACGGCAAAGATTGCAGGAATTGAATCCAGTGCAAACATAATGTCTGTCATCGCAATCACCATAACAACCACCAACATTGGCGTAGCTAGCAAGCCAACGGCATCGCGAACGACAAGTTTATTGCCATGGTAATCATCACTTACACGTAAGAATCGTTTCACCAGCCTGACTGCAAAGCTATCAGAGAATGACTCATCTTCTTCGCCGTGCTGTTTCCACATTTTATAGCCTGTCCAGATAAGGAAGAAGCCAAACACGTAAAGTACGATATGGAATTTCGCGATGAGCGGAGCACCGACTGCAATCATAATTGCGCGCAGTACAAGAGCACCTACAATGCCCAGCATCAATACACGAGGGACGTTGCTTTCAGGTACCTTAAATTGGCTGAAAATCAGTGCGAAGACAAAGAGGTTGTCGACACTCAGAGATTTCTCAAGCAAGTAACCGGTAATAAATGCCGTTGCAGCCTGACCACTCGAATAGTGGCTGTCTGGGGACATTTGAGGCCAGAAATAGTAAATAGCGGCAGCGAATGCGAAAGCAAGCGCAAACCAAAAAATGCTCCACATTACTGCGCTACGAAAAGAAATTTTTCCGCGAGTAATGAGAAGATCGATACCTAACATACATAATGTGAGGATAAGTAGGCCGTCATAACCTGAAAATAGTTCGCTGAGGAACATTTATACCTCCGTGTGCGGAGGAAAGGCGAGATTAAGAAGCCGTACCAACCGCACATCTATAAGCAAATAAAAGCGAATAACTGGCGTTGGTCTTGTCAAAACACCAAACAGGTTGGTGTTCTCGCGGGCCGGATGCAAATGCAACGTAATGACGACTTCGCGACGTAGTGACTACTCCCCAATACGCGGCAATTTTAGTGCTTTTCCACTAATTTTGAAACTACTTTTTAATAGTGGTGGTCTATAAAGCCAAACTGCCTGAATTCAACTATCTCGAGGTAGTTTGGGTATAGTTGATAGAGCTAAATATTCGAAAGCGAAGTGAGGGTTAAAGCTGCGATGAAACGACGGGTATTTATACAAAGTATCGGGCTGGTGGCGATATCGTTTCCAGTGTGGTCTTCGACTTGGAAAACACCAGAACAAGCAGAAGGGCCATTCTATCCACTTTCGAAGATTCCATTAAGACAGAGTCTGATTTTACGTCCAGATCAGGTGGTTGGAAGCCCTCTAATGCTGACGGGGGAGGTACGTGATGTCCAAGGAAATCCAGTTAGCGACGCTCGGATCGAGTTCTGGCAATGTGATGGGCAAGGGATCTACGACCATCCATTGCAATCGGACTATGAGCATTTTGATCCCGCCTTTTCGGGATCAGGTGCCGTTATCACTGATGAGAAGGGACGGTATGGTATTCAGGTGCTTTATCCCGTCCCCTATCCTGGTCGTCCACCGCATATTCATGCCAAGTTATGGAAGGGCAATCAACACATACTGACGACGCAGCTCTATTTGCGCGGGAACACGGGGAGTCACTGGGCAAGTAGGGAGCGAGAAAACCTACAGATTGATCCCGTTAAGACCAAGGAAGGGCTAGAAGCAGCGTTCGTTTTTGTTGTATAGAAAAGAGGTGGCTCATAGCCTAATGCGCCTAGATAATTTGCGTTAAAAAAGCCTGCTCGAAAGCAGGCTCTAAACATAAACGGTCAGCAACCAAAGGTACAGGTATGCTCAATACTAGTTCGTTGCTTTAAGCGTACTGTCGAGATCTGCCTCTGCACGTTCAGCCAAAAACTCTTGGTACATTGCATCGCGATCGTCAGGAGAGATATTTTGGCTCTCTTCAGTCAGTTCGTTAAAAATTTCTTTAGTTTCTTGGCTAGGCATTGTCATCAGAAGACATACTTGGTCTTTGCCAAAAATAGAGACAAGCGCAGAGTCTTCAATAAATGCACTTTTTAGTTTGCCATTCACAACGTTTTTCGCTGCATCTTCGAATTGAGCAGTGTTAACGACACCTGCTTCTTGTCTGCTTTGAGACTTAAGTGTTTTTTGCAGGTTACTTACACGCGATTCAAATGAACGCATCAGGCGGGTTCGACCTTCCATCTCTGCGTAATTGTAATCGGCATTATATGAACCTGAGTACTCAACACAGCTTGCTACTGCTACACCTTTGCTTGATAGCGGCTTGTGTATCCAAGAAGGTACGCCATTGTCTTGCGGTGCAGATGATGATGAAGAAGAGTTTGAAGCACAGCCAGCAACTGCCGTTACCGCGATTAAAGCAGCAAGGATATTTTTTTTCATTTTTGGTTTCTCAATTAGATTGATGAGTAAGTTTGGTAACTGTCGTATTGTTTGATTTTCGTCGTAACTTTTTTGAGGTAGTTACGCGTTTCCTCATAGGGCAGCGAGGTCACTAAACGTTGATAAAACTCGTCTGGCGTCAGTTCATTGATCTTTGCGATTGCTTCTTTTACTGAACGTGTTCCCATCGCCTTTGCCACATTTCCGTGTCCCGTGTTGTAAGCGGCAATCACAGCATATGTCGCGCTAGTCGGGTTTTTTATTCCACGCAGGTAGCGATCACGAAGAATATCGATATACGCAACGCCCGTTTCAACGTTAATGCCTGGAATGAAAAGATCTTTTGCTTTCATTGGCTTGTTAAGCCCTCTAACCAGATTATTAACGTCATGACCCGCTGTCGTCGGGACAATTTGCATCAAGCCGTATGCAGGAACGTGCGATTTCGCTTTTGGGTTGAAATGAGATTCAGTGTGCATAATGGCGAGGATCAACGACACATCAATGTTGTGTTTTTGGCTCTCGCGATTAACGTACGTCATGTACGTTTGAGCGCGCTGCACGATGGCGTCTTTTGGAAGTACCATTTGATAGGCCGAAGAAGACGTTCTTGAAAAGGAAACGCCGTTAGTGAACGGTTTTGCTTCGGTTGGTTGAACCTGAGTGGCTTTAGCTACTTTGGCTTCTACTTCTGCCAGACGCGCTTTTTCCAATGCTCGGATCTTCGCTTTTTCCGCTTCCAGCAATTTTTCTTTCAGTGCAGCATTCTCAATAGGAGACGCCTCGACAAACTTATCTAGCTGGCTCATTTGTCGGTCAGTTTGCTCACGAATCTCTTGCTTTATTGAGGTTTCAATCTCAACAGGAGCAGGAGGGGCTACGGGAGCCAGCGTTTTGCCTTCAGCAAGGTTTGTTGATTCGTCGATGCCCAGTTCGCGAAACAACGCTCGGTTGCTTTCGACTGCATCGGTTACGTTCGCAAGCGCATCTTGACCATCTGTGACTTTTTGAGTGATGGTGACAACACCCGCTTCTAAGTCAATAACGGTGCGCGTTTGTGTCTTTTCATCATTAAGAACTATTTTGGAGCTAGACTCGACTTCACTGTCTCCCCATTGCTGGAGTGATGCGTCAGCTTCTTTGTCCCACTTTTTTAGGTACGCGAGTTGCCATTCATTGAACTCTGTTAATCGATTGGCATACCACAGTTCAAATTCTGCTTGGAGAGAATCATTAGAAACGCTGAGCTCAGCGTCTAATTCATCCAATAAGCTGTTTGCATTGGCTGGCAACGAAGTTGCGCCAAACGCAAGGAAGACAGCAAGGGTTAATGACGTTACTTTCATTTGTATTCACTAAGTGTGTAATGAGGTGATTAGTTTAAAAAGCTATTGAGGTCGAAAACGTCAGCACTGTTTTGTTCGGCCTGTATCAGTGCGACGGAATCTCGAATGTCGAGACACAATTTAGAATCGCAATCTGATGCCCACTCTACTGCGTCATCCAGCCTTTCTGCGTCATAGTGCCATTTCGCTAACATCTCTCTTATGGTCACGGAAGTCACCGTGCCAACGTCAACATATTTACGTTGGTAAGAGAGCGCATTGTCAGGTGACACATCAGCAAGCATTAACGTTGTCATTGCTGCTGCCTCATTAGCGACGCTTCTATCTTTCAACAGATGCGACAGCAATGGCTTGAGTGACGACCAGTCTTTTTGTGATGTATAAAGGCCGGCGTAGCGAAGAAGATTTTGAGACAGCAGTTCTGGTGACAGGGGGGCAGGCTCAATTTTTGCGCGGCACACAGCGTCGAGTGTTGAGACTTCTTCTAAACGGACTTGCTGACTTTTGAAATTCACGCTCGACAACGGCCAGTTATCATCATGCACTTTGGTGATAAAACCTTGGGTTATCAGTTCATTTTCAGCTTGTTGACGAAAGGGTAGACTCAGTGCAGCAATGCATTGATCGCCCACTACCTTTTTGTGTTGAGCGTGCTCGCGCTTTAGAACAACCTGCACTGCATCACCATCAGTGATGACGTTGTAGGTTGTTCCTGCAAATTGCCAGATTTGACCGGAAGCAGTGGCACTAAAAAGTGCCACTGCTAAGCCCAATCTCTTACAGATCGTTAGCATTACTCACCTGCCCAGAAGGGCCTCGGCCAGCATTGTCTTTGTCACTCAGACCATCAGAGCTGATCTTGTGTCGATTGCCTTGTGTTTGACCTTCGCGCACACGGATTTCATTTTCTTTTGCTGCGTCAGAGGCAGTTTTCTCAAGAGAAGGTGAGTAAACCGCAATCGCCATCATCCAGTTGCCATCTGCAGACGCAAAGTTTTTCACGTTTACACCTGGAGGAAGCTGGCCTGATGCCACTGACTTGTATGAATCAGACATTTTGAATTGATTCATAAAGGTGTGCTTGTTGTCTTCCAGCACGGTGACTTGGCTTGGGTCCAGTGTTTCTGGGTGGTAATCAAATTGCTGGTTCTTCTCAGTCTGGCTCTCGTCGAAGCCACCTTCCCAGTAAACTTTTTCACCTTGCATCACAGAGAGCAGTGCGTTTCGAGCCAGAGACTGAGATTGCTTCACTGATGCTTGTTTTAGTTTGCGCTCAACCGCTGGCGTTTTGTTTTTACGAATGATCGAAGAACCAAAACCAATGACATACGCTTCGCCGCTTTCCGGATTCGTCAGTACTTTCGCGCCGACCGGAGGCAGAATACCCTTGCTAAGGTCTTGAATGATGTGTTTGAAGATCGAGTTAGGATCCGTCGTTTGAGTCAGCGCACCTACTTGACGTTTGGTTTGTTCACGTGTTTTCGGTGTAGAGATAAGGCTCACGGTAACCATTTTTGACTCAGGATCATCGTACACATCGAAAGTTACGTAGCCTGCCAGCGCGCCACTTACAGACTCTTTACAGTTCTGCTCTAGATCTGCGGTCGTATTCGCAACACTTTCTGTGCCTGAATCGATGGCATCAATGGTTTCTGACGCAGCGGTAGTACACGCGTTCTGTACGCCTTCAAAGTTTTCTACAAGTTGTTTTTTCGCCACTTGGAACGCGCGAGTGTAAGCCCCACGTTTAGACAGCAAAGAGGCATTCGGATTGTCATAGTTGTTATATGACGCAGTACCGGTAGACAGGATGCCGATACCAGAACCAACCGCAATCATCTTCACACCGTCGCCAACTTCTTCAATCAAGCTTTGGTGTGCTGCAACGACCGCTGCTTTTGGGTCTTCGGCGATCACAACGCCATCGACTTCTTTCGTTGCTGAAGTATCAACAGTTGCCGCCGTGTCAGCCGTCGCAGGGACAAGGTCGTTCAAATCAAAATCCACTGCGTAGGCAGGAGACATTGCAGTAGCCAAGGTGATGGCTAGAAGGGTTTTCTTAAACATAAATAACCGATATTAATTCACAGTTAAGCGGAAGTCGTTTTCAATGACTACGCGAGACGTTTTGTTAGGGCGGTGAACCTTCATCGCTGAAGACAGCAAATGCGCGACATCACCAATAGGTGTGACAGAACGGAAAGTCACCAGAGTTTGCTTACCTTTTTTGGAAACCTGAACGTCAGACACGCTGTGCAAGCGACTGATGAGCATGTTTAGGTTCGCATGATCGCCAGCCGCGCTATTCGACATAAGAATTTCGCGAACTGGGCCGCCCATTTGAGCGAGAGCATTGGCGGAAGACTCAAGCATCGATTGGATGGCTTTCTGATTTTTCTTGCTACGCAGGGTTACTTTTGCCAGCGTGTCAGTTACACCGTCACGAGTGGGGAGTGCCATGAAAGAGGGGTCGTTTTCCCAACTTCCATAATGATTTCCTGCGAGGTCTCTAACGGAAATACTCATCTCTAAGCGACTTTCATTGTTGATTTCAAACGCTTTGGTGTTGATATCAAGCCATAACGCGGCGTTGCTTACACGAGATGTTGTGGTATAGCCGAGACCACGAAGTGCATCACTTAACTGGCGGACAATACTTGCGTTGTCGCCATCCACAAACACTTTTGGATTGCCGATCTGCGCCATCATTTGAGAGAACTTCTCTTGCGCTGTTGCTTTAGTCACATTGACATTAAGCGTGACGCTATGACGGCCGTTTGCGAGAGCCTGAGAGCTGATTTCACTCCAGCTATCTACGACACCGCTAGAGCTGATAGAAAGCGCAGAAATTGAAATGTCTTCGAATGAAGCCGAATCATTCGACTCGGTGGTCGAAGTGCGACTGCTGCTCGAGATACTCGTACCCGACTTAACACTAACGCCAAGCACTTGGCTAATAGCACGGCGGAACGCATCCATCTCGGCTGCTTGTCGAGCAGAAAGCCCCAACTTTTTATTTGCAACCCCTTCACCGGTCACAATGACCGATACGATAGGGGAGTCGTCCCAAGACACATCACCAAAGTCTTCTTCGGAAGAGACGTCTCCTGCAGCAAGCGTGGCGGTGACGCATGTATCATCACCCATTAGCATCGGTGAGCTATACGTCAGTGCTAATCTGCCCTGTGAGAGAGCTGTCGCGAGAACGGATTTGGATGAAGATGAAAAAGCGGTATCAACAAGCGTTTCATCGTATTTTTCTGAAGAGAATTGATATTCGCCATTCAAGAAAGTCTGAAGACTTTTCGCTGCTTCAGCTTTTGCAGATTCTACGGCAAGGCTTCCGCGCCCATACGAACAGCCTTCAACTGATACTTTCGGGTTTGTCATGTCGTTCAGGTCAAACTCGAAAGCCAGCGACGGTGCGCTGGCGATCAATGTGGCGGTAATCAGCGTGTATTGTGTTAGTTTGCTGACCATGTACTGCGTTCCATGAGAAATTCAGCGGGTACACCAACACTAACGGCGAACAAACGTGCGTCACGCGTTGGAATGTATCGGCCTTCTTCAGCTTGGTCACGAATGTTGTCAGCAATTTTGCTGTCTTTCCAACGAACGATTTTACCTTGAGCACCGATTGCACTAGGAGAGAAACGAGCGACACCCACTGGGTCTACAAAACCTGCGCTGTATTCGAAAATCACCATGGTTTCATTTGGCAGAACACCGGCATTCTGACCACGGTCAAGAACAACACGGTCACCGCGAATACCAGAAACTTGGCCTGTTGCAGGCATTTCTGTCAGTAGACGGCTTAACATAATGTCAAAACCACGCGTTGCCATTGAGTTGTAAACCGCAGTGACATCTGATGCGCTTGCGTAGTTAAAACCACGGTAGTAATCACCGTTCACGATGACTGAGGTAAACTTTTCTTTTTCGCGAACATCAAAGTTGTTTACCTTGATACGACCAATGTTTGGATAGCTAAGCTTTTCCTTGGTGTAAGGGTCGAGTACAGACGTTGAGTAGTCGATTGATGACGAGTAAAGCGAGTGCTTTGCCCCATACATCATGTCTGCTGTCTTCAGTACATCAACATTGATCAAGTAGTCCGTGGTGAGCTTCTGGCTGTTGTCACGCTTGTCCGCAACGACGTCCAAACCTTCTTCGTTGATAATCTCTTCCATTGCTTTATTTACAATGCGGTTATCACGAGTAAGGATGCGGAAGCGGTTTACGCCCGCAAATTGGTTTTCTAATGCGTTTTCAAGCGCTTTGATGTCGTATGCGTTGATGCTCGCACTAATATCTTTGAAAACCGTACCGGTTGCGTCGCCTGCCACTTCATTCTTTACATCACTGAAGTAAATACGAACGGTTTTCTTCGCGAGAGGGCAGCGAGAGTCTGTTTCTGCGCTACCTTGTTCAAAATGACAGAATTCCAGTCCTTGGGTACTGAAGTATGCTGGCACTTCGATGTCTGCATCAGTAAAGTCTTCAGCTGCTTTGCCAATGATGACGGATGAAGCATTAGTTTGACTGGCAGCACTGTAGGTTTGAGAGCCTTTTGTTTGTTGGCAACCCGCAAGGGTTGCCAAAGCAATAAGGCCGGCAATACGGCTTATTTTCATTACGATGCTACGCTCTCAGAAATGATGTTGTCGATATCTTCGATGCGTTCAATCAGTGCTTTACCTTCGTTGATCAGGAACTGTGCATCTTTGATCAGCAGCGCACGGTCTTCCATTTCGTAGTAAGCTTCGATAACTGGCAAGGTTTCTGTTTCAGAAGAGAACTGGCTCAAAACGGTGTGTTGCAGAATAGCCATGCTGTTTTCTGAAGCAATCATTGTGATCTCATAAGATTGAAGAGCTAAATCAGCAGCTAGCTGAATGTTCTCCATGAAGATTTCGTCTTGTGCTTCTTCATACGCTTTGATTTGAGGACCGATTTTTTTGTTCGCAGGCTTGCTTGCATCGAATTCTGCGATAGCAGCTTTCAGACCTTCTTCATCTAGGTCTTCGTTAGCAGCCATAAAGCCAGTGATCTCAGCGTGCTTCTTAGAAATTGTTTGATAGCTGTTAATCACGCCACACTGGCGCTCAGTTAGGCTAATGATAGCTTGAGAAACTTTATCCACTGCATAACCAGCTTGAGTGAAATCTTTGCCAACTTCAGTGCAGCGAGTGTTGATGTCGTTTGCCCACGCGTTACGGTCTGCGTGTGCTGCATCATTTGCGCCCATGGTTGAACAGCCCGCAAGGGTTGAAACTAGGAAGGCTGCGATTAGGGACTTTTTCATTGGTTTACTCCAGTATATCTACTAATTTAATGGACCTAACGTGATCCATCAGTTTTTCATTTGCTTTGTCCAGCGCGACAGAGTGGCTCTTGTCTGAACTGGCTTGAGTGGTAAATAAGTGTTGTTTTACAAGTTGTGCACCGCCTGAACTTTCAAGAAATTTAAGGCTAACTTGTTGCTTCGCGATATAACCTCGCGAAGATTTTCCAAATTTAGGTTTGGCTTCAGCCACAACAATTAAATTCCCCTGGGTGCTTCGGGCTGTTACCGGAATAAGTTCCTCAAGCACTTTTTGAGCTCCAGAGTCATTACTGCTATGAAGTTTAATTTTCAACTCACTCACATATTTTTTGCTAAGACCTAGAGATTCTCGGTACTCAACACTGGTGCTTATTTCGCTACCTTTAGTGAGCGTATCAAGGGTGTTCGCTGCAGAGTAGTGAGTGAGTAATTGCTGTTCTCTGGATATTATTTCAGCAGCACCTTTCCACGTTGAATTGGAATTAATGGATATCCGTTTTGCTGAAATTACCGCATTGTTTAGTTCGGTTTTAAGTGTTGAAATCCATGCGTCTTTCAATATTTTGAACTCAAACGTGCAGCCAGTATTAGGGCATATTTTCTTAACGACAGAGACATGTCTGAGGGCAAGCGGAGTAGCTTCAACATGGTTTGTCTGACTGAATGTGTAACTGTTATTGCCATTGACGCGCGTTAGCGTGCTAGTTTGATCAGACGTCACCGTACTATTAATACTTCTAGCTAGCCTTGCAGCCCCATCTTTTAATGCTTCATCTTGCGTTTCGCCGATTCCGGAAAAAAACACATACCTACTGTCATGAACAGGACTAGTCTGAGAAAAGCTAATGTTGGGATTAAATACTAGAAATGCCGCCAATAGTTTTGGAAAGAGAGTTTCTTTTATTTTCATTGTTTGCTTAATTATTGGTTTATTGCTTGTCTTATTGGCAGTTGATGTTGTTTTTTTGGAATTATTATCTCATTTTTAATGAATGACAATAGTATTAATGACTTTCTCATGACAAATGAAGAATAGTTTCACGGCATAAAATCACTAATGAGACATCTATCACTAAACGATTTTATATTTTGAATTTCTTTGTGTGAGAGTGTTGGGGTGTGAATTTTTCTCAATGGTAATTTGGTTATTAATTGAATATTTATCATCTTGCATTTAATTAAAGTAATAAATTGAATTGACTCATTTTCCTTATTAGGTGGGAATGTTTCTGCTATCCTAAATATATCGACTTACAAACAACCGATATAATTGCTATAACGTTATTTAGTTGAAGAGATGACTCTGAATGTTTGACGACATTGCAGAGCCAAATAGGGTAGTTAGGTGTCGCAGTACTAAATCTGAAACTTCGCAATTGCAGAAGTGAGTTGCTGATTAGATGTCGCCAACTTCTGGACGTTTGCAAGGGTCGTTTCACCACTTGCATTCAGCGAAGAGACCATCTCTCGGATGGAATTAATGCTATTGCTGATGTCACTTGATGCCTGACTTTGTGAGTTGGTAATGTCTGTTATATCACTGTTTAGCGTGTTTATTTCTTCTACAGATGCAGCCATTACATCAAGATTTACATCGACCAAATCTGTTTGCTCTACAGCTTGTTGGCAACTCTTTTTGGTGTGCTCAATCGATTTCACTGCGTTGTCGGTGCCTGCGTTAAGATTCGCAAGCATATCGTTTATCTCAGACGTACTTTGCTGGGTTCGACTAGCAAGTGCTCGAACTTCATCTGCAACGACAGCGAAACCTCGACCTTGTTCTCCAGCCCTGGCAGCCTCGATCGCAGCATTAAGTGCGAGTAAGTTGGTTTGTTCCGCGATATCTCCAATGACACCCAATACAGAGGCAATCTTTTCTGAATTTTCGCTCATGATTTGAATGTCGTTCTCCATATTGGAGATCTCTTTGAGAAGACCATTAACGCTAGTGACTGATTGTTTTACCTTGTCTTTAGATTCATTGGTTTGTTGTGTGGTTTTCTGCGTACATCTTAGAGCCTCTCCCGCACTATTGGCCACTGAGTCTACCGTTGCATTCATGCTTTCTACTTTAGTCACCATATGCTCTGTTACCTGACTGTGATGACCCAGCACACCATGGTTTTCCTCAGTTATTTGTTTAACGTGGTTAACTTCTGAAGAGATTTGACGAGTTGCTTCGGAGATGCCTGTGACGATCTCTTGAAGGTTGTGAGCGACGTCATTGATGCCTTTTGCAATCACACTAATTTCATCATTGGTTTTTACTTGAACACGAGCCGTCAAATCGCCATTTGCCAAGCGTTTCATCGCGCGCATGATGTCAGAAAGGGGAGACAATAATTTATTGACCAGAAATAGCGTGATAAGTGCTACCAAGACCACTTGAGCTATGGCGAAAGTCAGTGAGTCTATTCGACTTGCTGCCACCGATTCGAACGCATAATCCTTATCTAATGCGATCACGAGATACCAAGGAGCTCCTTGAATAGCTTGGATATCAAATAAGTACTCAGAGTCTCCGAGTTGGAGATCGTTAATCGTATTGCCATTAGCCAGCGTCGCTAAACTGTCAGCGGATAATTGCTGTGAAGCATCGGTAGCAGGCTTTAATGACAATGATGAGTCCATACTGGCGAGGATCGTACCTTTGTCGTCGAGCAGTAGGGCTTGTATGTTTGAGGTGCTAATGCTGTTCACGTAGCTTATCAACTGGTCGATTTTTATGTCGCCGGCGATAACAGCCGTGTCGCCATTACTAAGCGTGAACTTTTCAGCAATGGTGACGACTGGTTCTCCTGTAGCGGAATCTTTATATGGTGCTGTGATGATAGGTGACGACGATTTACTTGCCTGAATATACCAAGGTCTAAGTCGAGGGTCGTAGCCTGCTTTGGAGGGTTTTGCATTGTATCGCACCATCTCACCGGAAGATGTCCCCATATACACGGACAAGAAGCTACCAGATACTCGAGCTTGGTTAAGCAGACTATAAATAGAGCCGCTTTCTTGCTCAATAATACTCTCCTTAGCACCTTGAATGATCTCAACTCTTGGGTTGACCCAATTTTGAATACCCTTTGTGCTGGCAGATCCAACCGATTCTATAAACCGCGTCACTGAGTCGGTTGTGTATTTGATCAGTTGTTGGTCTTGCCTCATGTATTGAACGGCAGCCATCACAATGATGATGGCCGCTATGGCAAGAGAGATTTTGTGCTTGATTGAACGAGGAAGGATCATCTTTATGTCTCTTGTTCGATATCTATGAATTTAAAACGAAGCAATAGATTCAGAATAGAACAGGGCAAGTAAATGAGCCTGATAGATGTGGGAAATGGGATAGAGGGACATTAAGGGAGCAACAAAAACAAAAAAGCCTGCTCGAAAGCAGGCTTTTTGTTTCTTACGAAAGTGGTGGGCGATACCGGGCTCGAACCAGTGACCCCCTCCTTGTAAGGGAGGTGCTCTCCCAACTGAGCTAATCGCCCGAATAAACGCTTGGGAGACCCAAAAGGGTAGTGCGTTTATTGGAATTTGGTGGGTCTAGGCAGACTCGAACTGCCGACCCCTACCATGTCAAGGTAGTACTCTAACCAACTGAGCTATAGACCCAAATTCTTTCCATCCTGGTTAGGGAAGGAATGGTGCGTCTGGGCAGACTCGAACTGCCGACCCCCGCCATGTCAAGGCGATACTCTAACCAACTGAGCTACAGACGCAATACTTTTTTGCTTTCGAATTCAATGGTGCGTCCGGGCAGACTCGAACTGCCGACCCCTGCCATGTCAAGGCAGTACTCTAACCAACTGAGCTACGGACGCATTGTTTGTTTTCTTAGGGAAGCATGGTGCGTCTGGGCAGACTCGAACTGCCGACCCCCGCCATGTCAAGGCGATACTCTAACCAACTGAGCTACAGACGCATATCTAACTGATATACAGTGAAGCTTCCCTGAAAGCGAGACGAATATTAGCGAGTAGGGCGGCGGCACGCAAGCGTAAAACCTGACTTTTTTGCGCTTCCGCGTTTGTTTGATGCTTTGGTGCGCAAATTGGTGTCACTTCAGCCGTTTAAAGGGAGAAATCTTGGTTTGCGAATGCAATGATTTGATTTACCGACCAATCTTAACGCCGCAACGTTTAAACAAGGTTTGCCAATATGCGACATGGTTTTTAACCGCGTCTTGGAATTCGTCGTAATGTTCGCCTGAAAAATAGGCGGCACTGTAGTCAGTAAATGGCGGCATTTCGCCAAAACGTTGGTGGAGTCTGACAAGTGAGGGCTGAGCATCAAGGTATAGCCCGTTTATTTTTGACAAGTAGGGCTGTACGCCATCAATAAAAAATGTGCTGAATACATTCTGTAGGTACGTAAATCGCGTCGTATTTCTGTTTTTCCCGCAAAGTACGCGTGCATCGTCTCGCTCAAGCTGCTCTGTTGCTGCGTTCAGCCAACGTGTGCTTTCGTCCATTGAATAGAAAAGGGCACCTAAATATCGCTGTTTCTCAATGGGTTCCTGTAATTCCAGGACGTTACGAGAAGATGGGTTAGCCAGTAATGAGGAATAACTCTCAATGGCGAGTAACGCTTCACTATGCGCGAAAGGGGTATCTGGTGAAATCATGGATATCGAAGGCGGCGTCAATTGGCTTCGCCACGCGTCGCTAGATGCAAAGGTGTTCCAATAGACAAGATGGATTTGATTGCGTTTTACAACCTGAATCCGTTTTAGTTCACTGGATAACGGCTCGCTAGTGACGTCTTCAAGGCACTGATTAAGGGTTCGAAGTAACGCTAATTCGTAGTTGAGTTGCCTGAACGCGTCTTGAACTTTCCCCAGAATTGAATTCCGATCAGCAATCAATTGAAACAACCCGCATTGCCTTAACTCGTAAGCATCTAGCAATCCCATACGAGTATCTTCGATAGGTACGACGAGATCTCTTTTGCGCGGCAACTTAATAGCTCTGGACTCGCTTGGGGGAATGGGAGACGTTTCGACCACATTAGCAAGACGTTCTGAATAATCGACAAAGAGGCCCTTGGCTTTGTCATCATCAAAGCAGCCTTGAAGCATTCCAATCAATGTTATGACAATCACAGTGCGTTTCAGTCGCAATTTGTGTCTCTCGAATTTGCCAAAGGTGTAGGTTGTTACGAAGTATACGAAATGGAAGATCGAAAAGAAAAATCCCGCCGAGGCGGGATTATTTGAAGATTATCTCTCAGCCATGGCGAGCTGAAATTCAACCGGTTGTTTACGAATCCAGTAGAGGCGCATACCCAGCATGATGGCCGCAGATGTTAATCCGATGATTATACCCACCCAGAAACCGTAAGCGCCCATAGGTTCTACAATCCAGTCGGTCATGCCCAGGATGTAGCCCATAGGAACACCTAGGATCCAATAGGCAACGAAGGTACGTGAAAAGATTGCGCGCATGTCTTTATATCCACGCAATGCACCTGCTGCGACGACCTGAATGGAATCGGTGCACTGATAAACTGCAGCCAATAACATTAAGTTAGCGGCAATCCCCACAACTTCAGGGTTCTTGTTGTACAGGTGAATAATAGGCTCACGGAAAATGACGGTCAGCGTTGCGGTGACAAATGCTGACAGTAAACCGATGATGATGCCAAGTTTTGCAGCACGGGCTGCGCCTTCAGTAGACTTCTCACCCAACTGGTGGCTAACACGGATACTCACTGCTGTCGCTAGACTCATTGGCAGCATGAAAATCATCGACGAAAAGTTAATGGCGATTTGGTGTGCGGCGACCACAATGGAGCCCAGCGGTGCAATTAGCAGTGCGATGACTGCGAACAAGGTGACTTCGAAAAACAGTGCTGCTGCGACAGGGAAGCCCATTTTAAACAGGCGAATCAACGCTTTTACGTCAGGTTTGGAGAATTGAGAAAAAGCATTAACACGTTTTAGTCGTTTGTTAACCATGACGTAGATGAACATTGCTACCAGCATCAGCCAATAAACGATTGCAGTAGCAACACCACAGCCCACACCGCCTAGTGCAGGTGCGCCGAATTTACCGTAAACAAAAATCCAGTTAAGCGGTACGTTTGCGGCAAGGCCAATGAATCCGATGATCATTGCGGGTGTCGTCAGAGACATACCTTCAGATAGGTTTCGTAAAACTTGGAAGAGAAGGTAGGCAGGGACAGCCCAAAGCACAGCGTGCAAATAGCCAATGGTTTTTTCAGCCAAGGCGGGTTCTACGTCCATGTGATAGACGATGTAGCCTGCGTTATACAACACAAGGCAAATGGGTACAGAAAGCAGCAGGGCCATGTAAGCGCCTTGCTGAAACTGGAAAGGTATCTTGTGTTGACGGCCAGAACCATTGAGCTGCGCGACAATAGGTACCATAGCGATAAGAATACCGATACCAAACAAAATAGAGGGTAGCCAGATACTTGAAGCAACAGCGACGGCTGCCATATCGGTTGCGCTGACCCCACCAGCCATAACCGTATCGACGAATCCCATCGATGTCTGAGCTAATTGAGCAATGAAAACTGGAATACCCAGCTTAATAATGGATTTGGCTTCTAGGCGATAGTTTTGCACCTATGTGACTCCAACAGCAAAATGAGGCAAAAAAAGGACAGCGCATTATACGCCCAATGGATAGATGAACAATCTATGTTCTCCAGAAAATACAAGATCCTGGAATTAGTGACTGACTCAGATGCGTAACTAAGTAAATTAATTTTACCCAAACAACCTGAAGATGCTCGCATTCAGAGGTCATCAATGCGTTCAAATCGAGGCGAATTTCATGAGGAATAGCCACCCTATTTCCGTGGAATTTAACGATGATGTGAGCGCATTGAAGGCCTCCCTTCGGGCGAGTTGACAGGTGTCCTGCTCTTTGTTGTCCCTTTTTGATGGAGGTGACTACACCTGCACAGGAACGCCGTGATCAGAACACCCGTCAAACTCGCTGAATGCTGCATCTTCAGGTTGTTTGGCTATATAGGTGAATGAAACAATGGACGTTTTTTTACCAGTCATTAAACTGAAGCTAACTGATTTTGTAATAGCAGGGATTTCAATGTTCACCGGAATTGTACAAGGCACGGCAACTGTCACGGAGATAGTCGTCAAAACTGACTTTCAGAGCCATGCGGTGTTGTTTCCAGACCATATGTTGAGTGGATTAGCCCTCGGGGCTTCTGTCGCCCATAACGGCTGTTGCCTCACCGTCACCAAGGTGGAAGGGAATACGGTTTGGTTTGATCTTATGCAGGCTACGCTCAAACTGACAAATCTGGGTTTGCTTCAGGAAGGCGACAAAGTGAATTTGGAGCGCGCGGCTCGGTTTGGTGATGAAATTGGTGGGCATTCTATGTCTGGTCATATCATGTGTGTGGCGAGCGTGGTAGATGTGATCACGACGGAAAACAACTGCCAAGTGTGGATTGAAGTGCCCGACACCGTTGCTAAATACCTCTTTGATAAAGGCTACGTTGGCATTGATGGGATCAGCTTGACCATTGGTGAAATGAGAAACAATCGATTTTGCGTAAACCTCATTCCTGAAACCCTTCAAAGAACGAACATGGGTTGGCGTAAGGTCGGCGACAAGGTCAATATTGAAGTTGACCCTCAAACGCAGGCTGTTGTTGATACGGTTGAACGCGTTTTAGCGGCTAAACAGCTGTAATATCAAGCCTCAAAGAAAAATGAACGTTGACAAAAAAGCCAGCAATTGCTGGCTTTTTTCTCCTGGTTCCGGTCAGTTAAAAGATTTGTTCGTCGTCCGCATCCACAAACAGATTTATGGTTTTATGTAGAGAGTCGATTTTCAGGTTTAGATGAATAGCGTTACAACACGCTGGGCAATCATCATAAAACTCTTGATCGCCACCGCTTGTATCCAAAGTAATGCGAATCCTGTGTCCACAATGAGGACAGTCGATCCCTCTCTCGGTAAAGTTTTGCATGTTCTACTCCCTTTCTGAACTGCGAGCCAGCAACATGACGGTGCAAAGATAGCTGTTTCCTCAACCATTCATGTGTATTCATTGTAAGAACTCAAGAAGGTTCGCTCAGTGAAATAAGAGAAAAACTTGAGTTCCGACATAAAAAACAGATGAAATATTCCCGTCGCTAATGACTTGAGGGAATACCATTTGTTCAGTAACGTTTGATACGTAACAAATGATTTCAATAGGTTAGAAAATATACAATTAACGTGATGTTACTTCAGAATGTGGAGCGGCGGAGTTCGAAATATCCGTAAAACTGCACAAAATTGCTTGTTTAACGTACAAGATCCTCGGTACTTAATTCGTTTAGCGTTCTAAGTTTAACGTCACTAATTACCCATTGGTCTTTCTCGGCAACCTTGTGTTCAGGAACAATTACCGTTTTCATTTGTGCGGATTTTGCTGACAACAAACCAGCAAATGAATCTTCAAATGCGATGCATTCTTTTGGGTCGACGTTTAACCCTTCGGCTGCATTCAAGTACACCTCTGGATGTGGTTTCCCATATTTAAGGTGTTCGGCGGAGTAGCGTTGCTCGAACCATTGTTCAATGTCTAACGCTTTAAGCGTGGCATTAATGAGTCGCAAAGGAGAAGATGATGCTAGCGCAATTTTCAGGTTGGCGTCTTTGCATAGGTTTAGTGCATGTAATACACCGGGCATCATGGGTTTATTGATGCCAACAAGTTCAATGACTTTGTCCAAAATCAAGTCACAAACTTCATCACAGTTTGGGCCTTGCCAAGGTTGCGTTTTGTAGTAGTGCTTGATGATTTGATCGATGCGTATGCCAGTGGTGTTTATGGTGTCTTGACGCGTGATGTTTACGCCAAGGTCATGAAGGACGAGAAGTTGTGCATCTTGCCAAAATGGCTCTGAATCGACGAGTAAACCGTCCATATCGAAAATAGCAGCTTTGATCATGAAATTGCGTCCTTACATATGCAGACAAAAAAGGGGGTGCCTTTGCACCCCCGATATTTTGATTGTTTTGTTAGCAGACAGCAATTTACTTTGACTAGATAAGCTCGAGTTTATTGATCACAGTGGCGGTTTGCTCGATGTAATGTCCGCCAAAGAGGTTGCTGTGATTCAGCAGATGATAAAGGTTATAAAGATCTTTTCGTTCTTCGAAACCTTCATCTAAAGGCCATACTTCGTTGTAACCTTTATAAAAATCTTCTGGGAAGCCGCCAAATAGCTCTGTCATTGCTACGTCAACTTCACGATCCCCCCAATAACTTGCTGGGTCGTATACCATGGGGCCGTTGATTGTCATTGAAGCATTGCCTTTCCATAAATCACCGTGAACAAGGCTAGCTTTGGGTTGGTGTCCATGAAGTTTATCTTTGACGTTTTCGACAATCGTTTCGACGTCACCAAATGACATCCCTTTTTCTTCAGCAAGTTTTAACTGCCAACCAATGCGGTGGTCTGCGAAAAAAGACGCCCATTTGCGATGCCAGCTATTGCGTTGCTCACTCGCACCAATGTAATTGTCTATGTCGAAACCATATTCAAGCTGTTCACCCCACTGGTGAAGGCGCGCAAGCTCCTTACCTAGGATATAGGCGTTCTCAGCATTGAGTGGTTTCATGGGAATGTAATCAAGAACGAGTACCGCTTTTTCTTTTATAATGCCGATATAAATAACTTGAGGAACAGAGACTTCACTGCTGTTTGCAAGATGCCTCAAGCTCTCAGCTTCTGCTTCATAGATTGGCAGCGTTTCTTTCGAGTTTACTTTTACGAAAAAGCGAATATCCCCGCTGCTAATAGCATAGCATTCGTTAATATCACCACCTTCGACTGGCATTTTTTCTTCAACTTCGAACTGTTGTCCAAGTGCAAGAGAAAGTTGCACAGAGAGGGAATGCCACATAGGTATACCTCGGCAATCTGATCAGCAAAATTGGCGTTATAACAGAATAGTAGCGTAATCTGACGAATCTGAGATGTGTCATATGCCACATTCCAAGAAGGTACGTAAAATATTCTGTTAATTGTGCCGCGTTGTTTAACGGGTACGGCGTACTATTTCGTTTAAATACTGGGCAATAGCTGCGCTGGCATAAATTTGTTGTGGCTTGCCGTGAGAAGGTGACTTACCGCCTTTTCAATGTCCGGCGCAAAGTATCTGTCTTTGTCATAGAAGGGGACATGCCCCCGAAGTTCTGCTTTTACTTGTTCCAGCGTGTTGGTGGTTTTCAGTGGCGCGCGGAAGTCTAAACCCTGGCATGCTGCGAGCATTTCTACCGCCAGTATTCCTCGCGTGTTTTCTGCCATTTCAGCCAGTCTTCGCCCTGCAAATGTTGCCATTGATACGTGGTCTTCTTGGTTAGCCGAGGTCGGCAGGCTGTCTACGCTAGCTGGGTGCGCTAACGTTTTATTTTCGCTCGCCAAAGCTGCTGCCGTGACTTGAGCAATCATAAATCCACTGTTTACGCCGCCATTATCGACGAGGAATGGGGGCAATTTGCTCAGGGAGCTATCAATCAGCAATGCCATTCTGCGTTCGGACAGACTGCCAATCTCCGCAATGGCCAGAGCCAAGTTATCTGCGGCCATAGCGACAGGCTCAGCATGGAAATTACCGCCTGACAGAATGTCGTTGTCTTCATGCAGCACGATTGGGTTGTCAGAGACGGCGTTTGCTTCAACTTCAAGAACGCTAGCTGCGGCGCGAATCTGTTGGAGGCAGGCTCCCATCACTTGGGGCTGGCAGCGCAAAGAGTAAGGGTCTTGCACTTTTTCGCAGGTCTGGTGGCTATCGCCTATCTCGCTTTGCTCTTTAAGTAAATGACGGAAAGCAGCAGCTGCATCTATTTGCGCAGTGTGTCCTCGAAGTACATGGAGGCGGTCATCAAAAGGTTTGCGACTGCCCAGAGCCGCTTCAACAGAAAGTGCCCCTGTCGCAATTGCAGACGCGAACAGGTCTTCAGCGTGAAAGAGGCCTTCCAATGCGAATGCGGTAGACGCTTGCGTGCCGTTTAACAGAGCCAGTCCTTCTTTCGGACCCAGTGGGGTTGGGTCAAGTCCGGCAATCTTTAATGCCATTGCGCCAGATATCACTTCGTTTTTATGTCGAGCTAACCCTTCTCCTAACAGCAATGCGCTCATGTGTGCGAGCGGGGCGAGATCGCCAGATGCGCCGACAGAGCCTTTTTTGGGAATACAGGGGTAGACCTCTGCGTTAAGCAAGGTCACAAGCGCGTCAACAACGCTGTAGCGAATGCCGGAATAGCCACGAGCAAGACTGTTAATTTTAAGCACCATCATTAAACGGACAGTATTGTCTGTCATGAATTCGCCAATGCCTGCCGCATGAGATAGCACGATTGAACGCTGTAAAATCTCCAAATCAGAAAGTTCTATCCGCGTATTTGCTAATAACCCAAACCCGGTGTTGATACCGTAAACAACGCGTCCTTGAGAAAGTATGTCTTCCACGGTTTTAACGCTTTTGTTCATGGTGGCCTCTGTACCTGTTGCCAATGCGATCTGCACAGAGCCTTCATTGATTTGACGGAGTGTTTTGAGCGTTAACGCGCCAGGGTTGAATGTTATGTTTTGCATCTATCCACCTCACTTCTTAACAGGCATGTTGGGAAGGTCGAGTAACGGAAGGTCGAGGTTCTGCTCCTTCGCACAATTGATGGCGATGCCATAACCTGCATCAGCATGGCGCATTACACCCGTGGCGGGGTCATTGTGCAGAACGCGCGCTATTCGCTTATCCGCATCTTCTGAACCGTCACAGACAATAACAACCCCCGAATGTTGGGAGAATCCCATGCCTACGCCTCCGCCATGATGGAGCGAAACCCAAGTTGCACCTGAGGCGGTATTGAGAAGTGCGTTGAGTAGTGGCCAGTCTGATACCGCATCTGAGCCGTCCATCATGCCTTCTGTTTCTCTATTTGGGCTAGCGACAGAGCCTGAGTCGAGATGATCACGCCCAATCACGATGGGCGTTTTCAATTCGCCATTTCGGACCATTTCATTAAAGGCTAACCCTAAACGCGCTCGGTCTTTTAGCCCGACCCAACAGATACGTGCGGGTAATCCCTGAAACTGGATGCGTTCTCTGGCCATGTCTAACCAGTGGTGTAGATGGGGGTTGTCAGGAATCAGTTCTTTTACTTTTTGGTCGGTTTTGTAAATATCTTCCGGGTCGCCCGAAAGTGCAGCCCAACGGAAAGGACCAACTCCCTGACAAAATAGCGGGCGAATATAAGCGGGGACAAAACCCGGGAAATCGAACGCATTTTCCACGCCTTTTTCTAAGGCCATTTGGCGGATGTTATTTCCGTAGTCTAAGGTTGCTGCGCCTCGTGCTTGCAGCGTGAGCATGGCTTTGACCTGTTCCGCCATCGAGCATTTCGCCGCATCGACAACACCTGCCTCATCGATTTTTCGCCTTTCGGATGCTTCTTCCATTGTCCATCCTTTTGGCAAATACCCATTTAACGGGTCGTGCGCGGAGGTTTGGTCGGTCACAACGTCAGGGGTAATACCATACGTGACAATGTCACTAAAAATGTCGGCCGCGTTTCCAAGAAGCCCAATGGAGATTGGCGTATTTTGCTCCAAAGCGTGGTGAAGGAGCGCAAGGGCGTCATCTAAGTTAGTGGCTTTTTTGTCGAGATATCCGGTTCTCAGTCGGTAATCAATTCGGCTCTCGTCGCATTCAACGGCAATCATAGAAAACCCAGCCATGGTCGCTGCCAGCGGTTGTGCACCTCCCATTCCGCCTAGTCCCCCGGTCAGTACCCATCGTCCTCTAGCGTCACCACCAAAGTGCTTTTTCGCGACAGCGACGAAGGTTTCGTAGGTGCCCTGAACGATGCCTTGTGAGCCAATGTATATCCAGCTTCCTGCAGTCATTTGGCCGTACATCATCAACCCTTGGCGATCTAACTCATTAAAGTGCGCCCAAGTTGCCCAGTGAGGCACTAAATTGGAGTTCGCAATCAAGACTCTCGGGGCATCTTTATGTGTATTGAATACGCCAACGGGTTTTCCTGATTGAACGAGAAGGGTTTGGTCGTCTTCTAAGCGTGTTAGTACGTCAACGATTTTGTCGAAACATTGCCAGTTTCGAGCAGCGCGGCCGATCCCGCCATAGACAACAAGGGCATGAGGGTGTTCGGCAACATCAGGATGTAAGTTGTTCATTAGCATCCTGAGAGGGGCTTCTGTTAGCCAGGATTTCGCGGTCAGCTCTGAACCTGTAGGAGCGATTACTGTTCGGTCGAAATCCGTTCTTGGATCGGTCATGGTTATACTCCTTGTTCACTTGGCGAGGTGTTCGGCTTTTTCCATTAGCGTCCAGACCAAACGTGCCGCTATACGCGCAGTTTGGTCGTCTATGTCGAAGCGAGGGTTTAGTTCAGCGATGTCAGCGATCCTCAATTTGTGGGTTCCGTCTTCGCATCTGGCTTTCAAAATGTCTCGCACGAGCCACTCTATGGTGGGGTAGTCAACGCCGTGTGCGGCGGGAGCACTTACGCCAGGTGCCGCAGAAGCAGGAAGGACATCTAGGTCAATTGTTAGGTATATGACGTCGACTTGATTGATGAACGAGCGAAGCTTATCTCTGACTACAGTGCGGCCTTCGGTAATCATTTCAACGTCTTCGATGGCGAGAACAGACAGCGCGCTAGCTCTATTAAATAGGGCTTGTGTATTGCTGCTTCTGCTAACGCCTAAACAGGCATAGTGGAATGGCCATTGGCGGCTTTTGCAGAACTCAGCAATTTGGCTGAAAGGGGTGCCAGAGCTGCCGTGAAGGCTTTCATTGTAGGGCGTACGCAAATCAAAATGCGCATCAAAATTGATGACGCCGATCGACGGAGTGCCGCAGTTTTTCTGGATGTAGTGATTAGCCAATCCTTGAAAGGAGCCCCAGGCAACTTCATGACCGCCACCCAGAATAATGGGAGTGTGCTTTTGCCTCATTGCCTCGCTAATGGTGTCAGCGAGTTGCTTTTGTGCCTTCGCTAAATCGTGGTCATCACAACAAATATTGCCATAATCGTAAACGGGCATGTGTTCTTGCCAAGGTAGATTGGCTAATGCCTTTCGAATCTTGTCAGGACCGGCATACGCTCCCACTCGCCCTTTGTTTCTCGACACGCCTTCATCACATGCAAAGCCAATCAGCATAATACCGGGCTCTTTTGCATTATCTGCATCTTGCACAGCTTGGTGGAGTCGACGACCTGCATCGCCATCTTCTTCGTCGATTCTGCCTTCCCAAGCTTTATCAAGCGTCATTAGCAAGCTCTCCTTTTAAGTAACGGGAATGAAGCGGAGAGAGGCCAATTAAGTAACTCAGTTGAGAGGGGGCGGTCAGATCCCACACCGAAAAGTCAGCATCGAAGCCGACTTTAATTTGGCCTTTTTGCTTTAAGCCGAGCGCTTTCGCTGCATGGTTAGTGACGCCGTAAAGTGTTTCTTTTGTCGTAAGGCCAAATAATGTCGATGCCATGTTCATCATCAGTGTCAGGCTGGCAAAAGGTGACGTGCCAGGGTTGAGGTCGGTTGCAATTGCCATCGGTATACAATGCTTTCGAAGAAGGTTGACGGGAGGCTTTTGGGACTCTTTCAGGAAATAGAAAGCACCCGGGAGCAAAGTGGCGATAGTGCCATTCGCCGCAAGGGCTTCAATGCTTTTTAAATTGATGTATTCGATATGGTCTACTGACAACGCGCCCATGTTGGCAGCACATTCGCTTCCTCCCAAGTCGGATAATTGCTCGGTGTGACCTTTTATTGCTAAGCCATGGGATAGGGCTGCATCAAATACGCGCTCCATCTGTGTTCTTGAGAATCCAACGTGTTCGCAGAATACATCGACAGCATCAGCAAGGCCGAGCTCTGACACTTCTGGAATTATCTCGTTGCATATTAAATCTATGTAGTCTTCGGGAGCGTGTTTGAATTCAGCAGGGAGAGTATGGGCGGCAAGCAATGTGGTTATGATGTTTATTGGAAGCCGTTCTTGGAGAGATTTAGCGACCCGCAGCATTTTTATTTCATCTTTTAGCGTTAATCCATAGCCACTTTTTATTTCGAGAGTGGTTACGCCGTCACGTATGAGGGCCTTAGCTCTGGGTATGGCCAACGCGAGTAGCTCAGCCTCACTCGCCTGTCTGGTTGATTGCACTGTGGAGAGAATTCCGCCGCCGCTTTCAAGGATATGTTGATATGACACACCATTGAGTCGTTGCTCCACTTCTTTGGCGCGGTCGCCAGCAAAGATTAAGTGGGTGTGGCTGTCAATGAGCCCGGGAGTGAGGAGTCGATTCTCTAACGAGACAGTCTCAAACCCTTCAGTCGGTAGGTTTTTGCCAATGGCAGATATAATGCCGTTTTCAACTGCAACCATCATGTTGTGTTGAACGTCATAGCCGCTGTCTTGAGACACGCTACCTTCCGCTGTCACTAATTGGCAGTCTTTGAATATCCGTTTCATCGATCACCCCCAAAATCAAATGTCTATACAAATGTATAGACAAATAAGGTGTGAGATGCAAAAAAGTAACGCTTAATAATTAAACACAAAAGTGTAAATTATGACGGACAAAGGCCTGAAGGGCAGATATTTAAAGGTGTGCGGTAGCGCTTAGTTTGTATCTATTTCCGGGATGATAGAGTAAAGCAGTACTGACGAGTTGATCATTACTCCATGTTCTTCGGTGGAGCAATAAACAAGGTTGAGCCGTGTCTATTTGCAATAAATTGGCGATAGCGCGCGGAGGCAATATGGCTTCAACCGTATGCTCTATGGTGCTTAGTGGACAGGTTTCAACGAGATATTGATTAGGGGTTATTTGAGAAAAATCCTGCTCTTCATAGTTAGGCGCATGTTTCGGGCTAACCCATCGGCATTCTACTTGGACGGGCAGGCTATCGGCATAATGGACAATTTCACTCCAGAATACCTCACTGCCAAGCATGATACCTAGCCGCATCGCTACATCCTCAGACGCAGTGATACGCGATAAGTTGATAATTTCACTGTGGTAGGTTTGCCCGCGAGACCGAATTTCATCTGCGATGTTTCGGATATCCATAAGAGGGCTTTCCGCTTTTCGTTGGCACACAAACGTGCCAAGACGCGGCGTTCGCTCTAGCCAGCCATCATTCACGAGATCTCGAACCGCTTTATTCACCGTCATTCGGCTAACGGAAAACTGCTCACACAATTCTGCTTCTGTCGGTATGCGGGTGCCAACGGACCATTCACCCGACGAGATGTTTTGCTCGAGGAACTGCTTAATTTGCTTGAAACGAGGCGCACTAGACATGGATAGCCAACATAGTCATTTAATTGTGTATACAATTACTATGAGATAACGGAGAGGATTAATCAAGTGTTCGCAACGCTTAAAGGCGAAGAGAGGAATACCCGCAACGTACTTCGATAGAAGGCGAGGTTTACGTGAGTGGCTTGTTATGTAGCCTTATAACGCAATAGTGAGAACACCTGCTTTGTCAGAACTACTACTCGCAAGGTCTCCTAAAATAGAAGCTAGCTATGAAAAGATCAGGATTTCAAAGGAATGAAACGCGTTCCTACATCGATTCTTTGAACGGTTTAAAGGAACTTAAAATGAAACCACCCCTTATTAGCATCGTATTACCCGTTTTTTTCGTCTCGGACGTAACCGCTCTTGAAGCCGAGGTCTCTTTAGGTCCGAGGCCAGCTTTTCTTGTCGCCGACATGAATGAGAGTCCTTTAAAGGAAAAGCTTGAAACCTGCCTGAACAATAAGCCTGAGAAAAGCAATTTCTCCATCGGTCATCGTGGCGCGGCTTTGATGTTCCCAGAACACACCAAAGAGTCATACATGGCTGCAGTACAAATGGGAGCCGGGATTGTTGAGTGCGATGTCACCTTCACAAAAGATAAAGTACTGGTGTGCCGTCATTCTCAAAATGACCTACATACAACAACGGATGTGCTGGCTCATCCTGAACTAGCTAAAAAGTGCTCGGTTCCATTCACGCCCGCCAATCCACAAAAAGGCGAGAAAGCGAAGGTTGAGTGTCGGACAAGTGACTTTACACTGGCTGAATTTAAGCAGCTTAGCGGAAAAATGGACGGTGCAAATGCAATGGCAACAACGCCAGAAGCATACATGAAAGGCACACCGGATTGGCGCACAGAGTTATATGGCTCTAAAGGGACGTTGATGACACACGCTGAGAGCATTCAACTTTTTAAATCGCTGGGTGTGAAAATGACGCCCGAGCTTAAAGCTCCCAAAGTCGACATGCCATTTGATGGTTATAGCCAGCAAGACTATGCGCAAGCACTTATCGATGAATACAAAAAGGCTGGCGTAAAGGGCGATGATGTATATCTGCAATCTTTCAATATTGATGATGTGAAGTATTGGATAGACGCAGAGCCTGACTTTGGCAAACAAGCCGTGTATTTGGATTCAAGGATGTACAAGAACAAGACATGGCGTGCGTCGTTAGAAGACATGCAGGCGTTGAAGGCGTTGGGCGTTGGATTTATTGCGCCTCCGATGTTTGCACTCGTGACCTTAAATCAAGACGACCAAATTGTACCTTCGGAATATGCGACATTCGCGAAAGAGGCGGGTTTGGAAGTCATTACTTGGACATTTGAACGTTCTGGGCCGCTAAGTGGCGGCGGTGGGTGGTATTATCAATCTGTAAATAAAGCAATAAATAATGATGGTGATGCGTTCGTTTTGCTTGATGTGTTGGCGAGAAATGTCGGCGTTGTTGGAGTGTTTTCAGATTGGCCTGCTACTACAACGTTTTACGCCAACTGCATGGGTCTTAAGTGATTTAACAGTGTAAAAAAAGAGGCCTCGTTGGGACACGCCAGAGGCCTCAAGCTACAGCATTGCAACATCGAAATATCACTACGTGCAATGCTTCTATTTGGTTTACTTTTTTTCAGATTACTTATTTTCTATCTCTGATAACTTCATTGCATATTGGATATAGGTGCGTCGTTCTACGCTTGGGATCTGCCTATTAACACCCAGAAACGCGAGAATGCCATCCATAACGTCTTCAAGTGGGGACGCGTCAACACGGTCACAATCGATAAAGCGCGGCAGCATCTTTTGCATCTGTTCGAGCAAACCTTTCTCCAGTTTTATGTCCTTATCCATTTTTTCGGCTTGCGCGAGAGCTTCAGCCACTTTGTTAATCGTGTTGTTTGATAGCGACGGAGAAGACTCAGAAAGAGAGCAATGTGAAACAACGAGCTGCTCGTAGAATGCTTTGTGCGACGCGAGCGTTTTGTCTGAAAACAGGGAATTGGCCAGGACAGGCTGAGCCAAAAATAATAAGGGAATTAATATAGCTAGAATAAAGCGTGGCATGCAAACATCTCAATGTGACTAAGTGCGTATTGGTACGACTGCCATCTAACGTGGCTGTGAACGAATAATGACGATTAACAATAAAAATACCAACACTTTAGCGGCGAAGTGTGGTGTAAGTAGTTTGTAACCTCACTGGTTGATGGCATGTTAAGCAAATTCGGTGTGTACTCATCTATTTAAAATACTAATAGTCGCTATATCTCTTTCTGATAAGCCTTTTATTTACAATTTCTCTGTCTTTATCTCGGAGAAGTTGAATGAGAAGTCCTGATAAGTTTGTAAAAAGCGCACTCGCACTGTCCATTGCGACATCGACGGTGTTGGCGACGTCATCGGCGAATGCAGATGAACCCAATATTGTCACCATCATGCTAGATGACGTTGCACCGATGGATATTTCTGCATATCACCGTGGATTAGGTGCAATTAAAACGCCGAATATCGACCGAATAGCTCAGCAGGGCGTGATGGTTAGCGATTATTACGCGCAGAGCAGTTCTACGGCGGGGCGTGCAGCGTTTATAACGGGGCAATATCCTTTCCGCTCCGGGTTAACATCAGTGGGGCAGCCCGGGTCGAAACTGGGTTTAAAAAAGGAAACCCCGACGCTTGCTGAGCTATTAAAACAAAAAGGCTATGCAACGGTACATGTTGGCAAATCTCACCTTGGTGATAACAACAGTCATTTGCCGACGGTCCATGGTTTTGATGAGTATTACGGGTTTCTCTATCACCTCAATGTAATGGAAATGCCTGAGCAGCCCGAGTTTCCTAAAGACCCCAATTTTGTAGGCATTCCCCGAAACGTGATTCATTCTGTTGCTCAGGAGCAGCATGACGATACTGTTGACCCTCGATTTGGCGTGGTGGGTAAACAACAAATCACCGATAAAGGTGCGTTAGGCAAAGAACGCATGAAGGTGATTGATGAGGAGTTTTTGGATTTTGCACTTGAGTGGTTAGATGACCATGAAGCAAGGAATGATGACCAGCCTTACTTTATGTGGTTTAACCCTTCAAGAATGCACACTATCACGCATGTACGTAAGGAATACGAAGGAGCGAGCCAAACGTCGACGTATTACGATGCGCTCACTGAGTTAGATGACCAAGTTGGTGTCTTGCTGGATAAGCTGGAGCAACTCGGCGAGTTAGACAACACCATCGTTTTGTTTACGTCTGACAATGGCGTAAACACAGATCATTGGCCAGATGCGGGAGCGGCATCTTTCCGTGGACAAAAGGGCACCACGTGGGATGGCGGTTTCCGGGTGCCGATGCTTGTAAGTTGGCCCCAGACGCTTCCTAAAGGCACCTATGTGGACGGTTTAATGACCGCGGAAGATTGGCTTCCTACATTGATGGCCGCAACGGGTGAACCGAACATTAAACAAGATCTCCTTAATGGCGTTGAAATAGAAGGAACGAAACGGGTTGCACACCTTGATGGTTACAACCAATTAGACATGTTGGAAAAGGGGGCAGAGAGCAATCGGCATGCGTTTTTCTTTTACAACGAGAGAGATCTGAATGCAGTGCGTGTTGATGAATGGAAAGTGCATTTACGTACAAAAACGACGTGGACTGAGCCTGCAAAAACGTGGCCTTTTGGTGTGCTCGTCAATATCAAGGCAGACCCGTATGAACGCTCGCCAGATACGACGGGTTGGTATCACTGGATGAAGCAAAAATCGTGGGTGCTTCCCTATTTCTATCGCGAGATAAACACGTATCAGCAGTCATTGAAGAAATATCCTCCTGCACAAAAAGGGACGGGAGTGGGAATGGGTAACGACACCATCGAATAACCCCAAACGTGGATCGCGCTGCTAACGTAGCGCGATGTTTTGCCTCTTTCCTTCTTGTATTCCGGAACCGTGAACCATGCTTACATCTGTGCCTTATAGCTTGTCGATAAAACCTGTCAGCGCGACCTGCAACCTAAATTGCAGTTACTGTTATTACCTTGAAAATACAGCCGGTTGTTCGACAGCGATGGATCTCGAAATTTTAGATACAGCAATCGCAAACCATATGGCTTCCCAACCTGCAAGCGCACGCTATATCGACTTTATTTGGCATGGAGGAGAACCTTTATTAAGAGGTCGAGCCTTCTATCTTCATGCTTTTGAACAACAGAGGCGGTTAGCGGGCGGACGGCAAGTCATCAATACCTTCCAAACCAACGGTACCTTAATCAATCACCAGTGGGCGTCCTTATTTAAAGAACATGATGTGATGGTCGGAGTGAGTATTGATGGTCCCCAGTTGCTTAATGACATAGCGCGGATTGATCGGAAGGGTCGTTCTAGTTTCGAAAAAACGTTGCGCGGCATTGCGCTTTTAAACGCGCATCATGTTGAATTTAATACTTTGACTGTCATTAACAACAGAACATATCGCCATGGCGCAAAAATCTACCGTTTCTTAAAAGAGCACGGCAGTGGCTATATGCAGTTCCAACCTTGTATTGACCATGAGTTAGATAGACGCTCAGACTACGATTGGTCTTTGACCGGCAAACAATGGGGTCTGTTTCTTTGTGACGTGTTTGATGCATGGTGCGAAAAGGACGTGGGTAGCGTTTATATCCAGTTTTTTGAAAACTGTTTGATGGTATTGATGGGGCACGCCAGTCAGATGTGTCACCACAGTGAACAATGTGGTCAACAGTTGATGATGGAAGCGGATGGTCACGTTTTCAGTTGCGACCATTTTGGGTATGAAAATCATTGTTTGGGGAACGTACATGAATCGCCAATCGCTCAATTGGTATCAAGTGAACAACAACGTGCATTTGGCGAGAGCAAAAAGACCCTTCCCGACTGTTGTTCGCAATGTGACTTTCTTCCTCTGTGTCATGGCGGTTGCCCCAAGAATCGGACGGATAAGACATCAAGCGGCGAAGCCTTAAATGCGCTTTGTGATGGGTACAAGCAGTTTTTCACTTACGCATTACCCCGCTTACTAAAAATGGTGGATGCAATGCAGAATGGCTATTCCCCTAAGTATCATGTGCTTTTTTAAGATAAAGTGACCTTATGTCAGCCATTTACACGCTATTATGAGCAAAGATTACAATCTACTTCGTCTCTTGCTGGTGCTATTTGAAACCCGACAAACGGTAGCGGCAGCAAAAAAGCTAAAGATTAGCCAGCCAACAGTTAGTTTGATGTTGAAGAAGTTACGCGAACAGTTTTCCGATGAACTGTTTGTGCGCAACAAAACCATGCTGGAGCCGACACCTAAGTGCTTAGCAATCGCTGAAAAGTTACCTGCGATTTTAAATAAATTGGATCAACTCTATTTTGACGCTGACAACTGGGAAATTGAACAAATGGAAGGGGAGGCAATGGTGTTTTTCCCTCCTACATTAATGGCACCGATTGCAGCACCTCTTTTAGCGAAGCTTTCACACCGTTCTCCAAAGCTCACTGTCACCTGTCACCCTTGGGACACAAACAGTCTTTTGAGTTTAGAGCTGAATAAACAGAGTTTAGGCATTGGTTATTTGCCGATGAAAACCAACAAAAACCTTTCTCAAAAAACACTCCCTTCAGACAAGTTTATGTTGGTAACAAGAGAAGGGCACCCGATGCGTGAGTTATCACTTCAGGAGATATTGAAGTACCCCCTGTGTGTCAGTGTGATACCGGGGTATGTAGAAGCATCAAAAGTCGAAATGCTAATAAAGAAATATAAGCTGGAAAAGAACGTCAACGTGCGCTCAAGTGACATGAGCATGATGTTAGAGCTGATTCGCTTGAGTGATACCATTGGCGTGATGTCCGTAAAGAACAAAGCTAACCTTGCAGAGCAGTTCACGATGTACCCGCTTCCCGCTGAGTTTGAACAAGACACGTTTCACAGAGAGTGCGCGTTGTTTTGCCATCAGCGTGACCGAAACGCACCTTTTACTCAGTGGGTTTACCAAGAAGTGACACAGTTAATGCTTAGGGGCGTTGAAGGCGAGAGTCATCATTGAAGGTGACAGCTACCGCTGTAGCAAACGTAAAGTGTTCAATAATAAGCGCACCACATGCGAGAAACAGCGCATGCTGCGCACCTTTATTTGGTTGCGTTATTCTCTTATCTCGCTACAATCAATGGCCCGATTCGGCTGCATGCATTTTGATTTGTACCAAAAGCATGCGCCTTTTGAATCGATGAATACTCTCGAACTTAGATAACCAATTGTTATCTTAGTGAAATTTTGACAAGTGTTACTGCGTGTGTAACACCACTGTAAAGTAGGACGAAATAATGCCTGTAATTACCCTTCCTGACGGTAGTCAACGTTCTTTTGACAACCCAGTTTCAACTCTTGATGTAGCCCTAGATATCGGCCCTGGTCTTGCGAAAGCATGTATCGCTGGTCGTGTTGACGGTAAACGCGTTGATGCGTGCGATCTGATCGAACAAGATGCGAACTTGGAAATCATCACAGCGAAAGACGAAGACGGTCTTGAAATCATTCGCCACTCATGTGCTCACCTGCTAGGTCATGCGATCAAGCAACTGTTCCCTGACGTGAAAATGGCGATCGGTCCAACCATCGATAGTGGTTTCTACTACGACGTTGATTTAGACCGTTCTATTACGCAAGAAGATCTGGATGCGATTGAAAAGCGCATGAAAGACCTTGCTAAGACCAAATACCAGGTCATTAAGAAGAACGTAAGCTGGCAAGAAGCGCGTGACACATTTGAGTCACGTGGTGAAACTTACAAGATTGAAATCTTGGATGAGAACGTATCTCGCGATGATCGTCCAGGTTTGTACCATCACGAAGAATACATCGACATGTGTCGTGGTCCTCACGTACCAAACATGAGCTTCTGTCAGAATTTTAAAATTCTGAACGTAGCAGGTGCATACTGGCGTGGTAACAGCGATAACAAGATGCTGCAACGCATCTACGGCACAGCGTTCTACGACAAGAAAGAGCTGAAAGCTCACCTTGTTCGTTTAGAAGAAGCTGCGAAGCGTGACCACCGTAAACTGGGTAAGCAACTTGATCTGTACCACATGCAGCAAGAAGCACCGGGTATGGTGTTCTGGCACCACAACGGCTGGACTGTGTTCCGTGAACTAGAAGTGTTTATCCGTTCTAAGCTGAACGAATATGACTACCAAGAAGTAAAAGGTCCGTTGATTATGGACCGCGTACTGTGGGAACGCTCTGGTCACTGGGAAAAATACGCAGATTACATGTTCACGACCCAATCAGAGAGCCGTGAATATGCACTGAAGCCGATGAACTGTCCTGGTCACGTTCAGATCTTTAACCAAGGCCTGAAGTCATACCGCGACCTGCCATTGCGTATGGCAGAGTTTGGTAGCTGTCACCGTAACGAGCCATCAGGTGCATTGCACGGTCTGATGCGTGTTCGTGGCTTTACTCAGGATGATGCACACATCTTCTGTACCCCAGAACAGGTTCAGAAAGAAGTAACATCATGTATTGAGATGGTTTACGACACATACAAAACCTTTGGTTTTGATGAGATTGTTGTAAAACTGTCTACACGCCCAGAAATGCGTGTAGGTTCTGATGAAATGTGGGATCGCGCAGAGAAAGCACTGGCCGAAGCTCTGGATTCAATGAACATCAAGTTCGAGATTCTGGAAGGCGAGGGTGCATTCTACGGTCCTAAGATTGAATTTACATTACATGATTGTTTGGATCGTGCGTGGCAGTGTGGTACTGTTCAGCTCGATTTCGCTCTACCTGAACGTCTTGGCGCAACTTATGTTGGCGAAGACAACGAGCGTCATACACCAGTAATGATTCACCGTGCAATTCTAGGTTCACTAGAACGCTTCATCGGTATTTTGATTGAAGAATATGCTGGTCATTTCCCAACCTGGTTGGCTCCGCAACAAGCGGTTGTGATGAATATCACCGACAATCAGGCGGAATATGTTCAGGAAGTAGCGAAAAAACTGCAAAAAGCAGGATTTAGAGCGTCAGCGGACTTGAGAAACGAGAAGATTGGCTTTAAAATCCGCGAACATACTTTGAAGCGCGTACCGTATATGCTTGTTTGTGGCGACCAAGAAATGGAAGCTGGTGAAATTGCAGTACGTACTCGCAAAGGTAAAGATTTGGGTAAATTCAAGATTGAAGATTTCGTTTCTCTGCTCGAGAAAGAAGTTCGTACCCGAACGCTCAATATTTTGGAGGAATAAGGTATTAAAGGCGCAAGAAAAGCCCCGGTTAAACAAAATGCTCATCGTTTGAACGACGAAATTCGCGGTATCAGTGAAGTTCGTTTGACTGGTCTTGACGGTGAGGCTATTGGCATTGTTTCAATCCAAGAAGCTCTAAAAACCGCTGAAGATGCGGGAGTAGATTTGGTCGAAATCAGCCCTAATGCCGAGCCGCCAGTTTGTCGAGTTATGGACTACGGCAAATTCCTCTATGAAAAGAGCAAGGCTACGAAAGAGCAGAAGAAAAAACAAAAGGTTATTCAGGTTAAGGAAATCAAATTCCGTCCTGGTACCGATATTGGCGACTATCAGGTAAAACTACGCAACCTGATTCGCTTTATTGAAGAGGGTAACAAGGTCAAGGTCACTATCCGTTTCCGCGGGCGCGAAATGGCGCACCAGGATATCGGTGTTGACGTTTTGAATCGTTTGAAGGAAGACACTGCTGAACTTTGTTTGGTAGAAAGCTTCCCGACTCGAATCGAAGGTCGTCAAATGATCATGGTTCTTGCCCCTAAAAAGAAGTAATTTCGGCATACAAGTAACCTAGAGGCTTAGCACTGTCTCATTGGGGCAGGGCTAGGTCTCTTTGTTCGCCAAATTACACTGTTATTAATGCATACAATGCGGAGTTATTCATCATGCCTAAGATGAAAGCAAACAAAGGTGCTGCTAAGCGTTTCAAGAAAACTGCTGGTGGTTTCAAGTTTAAGCGTGCTACTAAGCGTCACATCCTGACTAAGCGTTCTACTAAGAACAAACGTCAACTGCGTCCAAACTCACTTCTGCCTAAGTGCGAAGTGGCTGCAGTTGCTCGTATGCTTCCATACGCATAATTATTCTTAGTATTTTTAACAAATTAGTTTAGGAGAGACATAATGCCTCGCGTAAAACGTGGTGTACAAGCTCGTGCACGTCATAAGAAAGTTCTAAAACAAGCTAAAGGTTACTACGGTGCACGTTCACGTGTTTACCGCGTAGCTTTCCAAGCAGTTACTAAAGCTGGTCAATACGCTTACCGTGACCGTCGTCAGAAAAAACGTCAATTCCGTCAACTGTGGATTGCACGTATCAATGCTGCGGCTCGTCAAAATGGTATGTCTTACAGCCGTTTCATCAACGGTCTGAAAAAAGCGTCTATCGAAATCGATCGTAAGATCCTGGCTGATATCGCAGTATTCGACAAAGCAACATTTGCTGTACTTGTTGAGAAAGCGAAAGCTGCTCTGTAATTAATTACAGATTAGAATTTGCAAGGAAAGGGGAGCTTCGGCTCCCCTTTTTTTATACTAATTTTCAGGGGTATCAGTGCAAACTGACACTTCTTCCCACGGCGAGTTTTCATACAGTGCCGGAATTTGCTGGGTCGTCCACCACTTAGCTATGTAGTTTTTACCCTGATGAATGACCGTATCCCCTTTTGTATAGGTTTTATATACGTTCCATTCTTCAATAGGGCATAACGTCAACGGCTCTGGAGATATCATCCAGTCAATCAATTCGAGATGGCTTACAAACCTGACGTCTGGCTTAGACAACGCGTATTCAATAAAGCGTTTTAGCGCACGTCGGCGTGTTTCTACCGTGGAGCCGGGCATACCAAAATGCTCTTGTCCATTTACGTAACCATAAAACGCCGAATGTAAACCCAATGCCAATGGGGCTTTGTTGCCTTTCCTACGTAAATCCAGGTTGTATGCATAGATAGCAAATACATCATCACCACTTAAGCCTGCTGCTCCCCAAGCGGGCTCTGCGTAGAGGTTCCAATCGAAGTTATCGCCTTTACCTGATGCATGATCGAACCAAGGGACATTCTGAGCAATCTTGTCGCGCAGTGAATACGCAATGCCATAATTGGCCATCTCTTCATCAGGCGGCACGATAAGTGTGTGAACCGGGATTTCCCAAAGTCCAGGATAAGCGGAAATTGCAGGTTTCCATCCCTCATTGGCGGCAATATCGTGTTCTGGACTGCCATGGTCTAGCGTGTAAGGCCAGAAGTTGTTTGTTCCGTCATGAGAAGGGGTTGTCCCGGCAGGAAAACTCGCGTCATAACGTATTCCGCTTTTCACCAGTGCTTGCAACGTGTCATCGTCATACGTTAAAAACGGCGCACGAAAGCCACTGATATTACTGATACCAATACCTCCGTCATCCTCGGATGCACTGAGTAATGCATTACATTTCGTGACTTCCTCTTCCCATTGTTCGGCCGTCATCCAGCTTTCTAAGGGGTTCCAGTTTACCTTGTCATCAGGGTGCGTTTCGGTGTGGTTGCTTATGTCATGGCCATTTACGGCGGCTTGTCGCCATAGTGTCAGTATTTCGGGATTCTCTCTCGATAAACCGCAGAGCATGAAAAAAGACGCCGAAAGTGCTTCATTGGCAAATTTGTCGTTACCTTTTGGGTTTTGATACTGCGCAAGCGTCTCCAATACCCAGCGCATGCCATCTGCGTCGTTATTATCGTCAAAGCCAAGGCTGACAAACATGGGTGTTTCAATCGTATCCAAGGGGGACGTTTGGAGTGGGGGGCGAGACATGTTGTCAGCGAGAGCAGGGGAAGAGAGGAGTAGCGGAATTATGCTCATGGTTTTTCTAAGTTCTCTGTTCGTTAGGCATCCGAATTGCCAATCAAATATTCTCATTTTTATACCCTGAGTTATGTTGTTTGTGATAAATGCGTGCACTGGCACGCCTTTATCACAGTAGACACGCGTGACTAGTAAACCATGCATGCACATTTGTGCATTTTTTGAAATTAGATCGGCTGCAAATCGTGCGATGAAAATTTCAGTGTTCTGACTTCAGCTATTGGCTAATCCTCTCATTTCTCAGGATGATCATGCTGGAAAGAAAGGGATTGGTTTGAAGAAAAAATGGTTCGGAAGGCTTTGAATCATCCAAAACTTCGACATCGACAAATATGTGCATAAAAAATGGTGAGGAATTAGGCATGACGGGCACTTAGGTGATTTTTCAGTTTGGCTTTACGCCTCGCTTTATTTACTATGTACCGTTACGTCTTTATGCCAATTTTTGTGATGTGTTTTGTTCAGGCTACCTCGTAGCAAAGTGAATAGAATGTGTGACGAGAAAGGATAGATACCCAAACAACCTCAAGATGTAGTGTGATTGTTACCTGCATCTTTAGGTAGTTTGGGTATATTAATTTACTCCCGTAGGACACTGCCCAAATGGGTAGATGAGGAAACGATGCAACAACTAGAAGAGATTCTATCCAACGCAACGTCAGCCATCGAAGCAGCTGACTCTGTTGCGACATTGGATGAGGTACGAGTTAAGTACCTGGGTAAGAAAGGTGAGCTGACGCTTCAACTTCAGCAACTGGGCAAACTTCCACCGGAAGAGCGTCGTGAAGCTGGTGCGAGCATCAACAAAGCGAAGCAAGCAGTTCAACAAGCGTTGGCAGAGCGTAAAAACGCACTGGAAAGCGCAGAGCTGGAAGCGAAGCTGTCTGCAGAAACCATTGATGTGACCCTACCTGGCCGTCGCATTGAGAACGGTGGTATTCACCCAGTAACGCGTACCATCGAGCGCATTGAAACCTTCTTTGGTGAGCTTGGTTTTGAAGTGAAGACGGGTCCAGAAATCGAAGATGCATTCCATAACTTCGATGCACTGAATATCGCGGAAGATCACCCAGCGCGTACGGATCACGATACCTTCTTCTTCAACCCTGATTTGATGCTGCGTACGCACACCTCTGGTGTTCAGATCCGCACCATGGAACAAAATCAGCCACCACTGCGCTTTATCGCACCTGGCCGTGTTTACCGTAACGATTACGACCAAACGCATACCCCAATGTTCCATCAGGTTGAAGGCATGCTGGTTGACGAGAACGTTAACTTCGCACAGCTGAAAGGCATTCTGCACGACTTCCTGTGTAACTTCTTCGAAGAAGATCTGGAAGTGCGTTTCCGTCCTTCTTACTTCCCGTTCACTGAGCCTTCAGCGGAAGTTGACGTTCGTCGTAAAGACGGCAAATGGCTGGAAATCCTGGGCTGCGGTATGGTTCACCCGAACGTACTGCGCGCTGTAGGCATCGACCCTGAGAAATACTCTGGTTTCGCCTTCGGTATGGGTGTTGAACGTCTGACCATGTTGCGTTATGGCGTGAACGACCTGCGTGCGTTCTTCGAGAACGATCTGCGTTTCCTGAAACAATTCAAGTAAGCATTGGGGTAATTGATAAATGAAATTCAGTGAATCCTGGCTTCGCGAGTGGGTTAACCCTGCTGTAAACAGCGAAGAACTGGCACACCAAATCACCATGGCAGGTCTGGAAGTAGACGACGTTGAAGCCGTTGCAGGTGAGTTTACCGGCGTTGTTGTTGGTGAAGTGGTTGAGTGTGGTCAACACCCTGATGCTGACAAATTGCGTGTAACCAAAGTAAACGTAGGTGGCGAAGAGCTGCTGGACATCGTTTGTGGTGCGTCAAACTGCCGTCTGGGCCTGAAAGTAGCGGTAGCAACTGTTGGCGCAGTGCTGCCTGGCGACTTCAAAATCAAAAAAGCGAAACTGCGCGGCCAGCCTTCACACGGCATGCTGTGTTCGTTCTCTGAGCTGGGTATTGATGTTGAATCAAACGGCATCATGGAACTACCAGAAGACGCAGTGATCGGTACTGACTTCCGCGAGTTCCTGAAACTGAACGACGTGACCATCGATGTTGATTTGACTGCAAACCGTGCAGACTGTCTGAGCATCAAAGGTCTGGCGCGTGAAGTTGGCGTCCTGAACCGTGCTGAAGTTTGTCAGCCAGTCATCACGTCTGTAGCTGCAACAATCGAAGACAAAATCTCTGTTGCTATCGAAGCACCAGCAGCATGTCCTCGCTACTTGGGCCGTGTTGTTCGCAACGTTAACGTTAAAGCGGCAACCCCACTGTGGATGCAAGAAAAACTGCGTCGCAGCGGTATTCGTTCTATCGACCCAATCGTAGACATCACTAACTACGTGATGCTGGAGCAAGGTCAGCCAATGCACGCATTTGATCTGGCGAAGATCGAAGGCGGTATCGTTGCACGTATGGCGAAACAAGGCGAAAAACTTGTTCTGCTGGACGGCAACGAAGCTGAACTGAATGAAAACACTCTGGTTATCGCTGACCACAACAAAGCACTGGCTATCGCAGGTATCTTCGGTGGTCAGGACTCTGGCGTAAGCATTGAAAGCACTACTGACGTATTGCTGGAAGCTGCATTCTTTGCACCTGATGCAATCCGCGGTCGCGCACGTAGCTACGGTCTGCACACTGATTCTTCACATCGCTTTGAGCGCGGTGTCGATTCATCTCTGCAAACTCAGGCTATGGAACGTGCTACTGAGCTTCTGCTGTCTATCTGTGGTGGTGAGGCGGGTGAAATCGTTGGTCAGGAATCAGAAGAGCACCTGCCAAAAGCGAAAACCATTACTCTGCGTCGCACCAAGCTGGACAAACTGCTGGGTCACGCGATTCCAGAGGCAGACGTTGTTGAGATTCTGACACGTCTGGGTTGTGACGTTGAAGCAAACGATGCAGGCTGGACAGCGAAAGCACCAGCATGGCGTTTCGACATGGCTATCGAGGAAGATTTGGTTGAAGAAGTTGGCCGTATTTTCGGTTACAACAACATTCCAAACCAAGCACCTGCAGCGTCGCTGACCATGAACGAGTACAAAGAAGCAAATCTGCCTCTTAAACGCGTTCGTGACCTTCTGGTTGACCGTGGTTACCACGAAGCGATCACCTACAGTTTTGTCGAGCCAAACCAACAGAAACTGATTGTGCCAGATGTAGAGCCACTGATTCTGCCTAACCCAATCTCTGCAGACATGTCGGCAATGCGCCTGAGTCTGTGGACGGGTCTGCTGAACACGGTTGCTTACAACCAAAAACGTCAACAGCCACGCGTTCGTCTGTTCGAAGCAGGTCTGCGTTTCATCCCTGAGCAAACTGCTGAAAACGGCATGCGTCAGGAAATGATGCTAGCAGGTGTGATTGCAGGTCCTCGTTCAGAAGAGCATTGGGATATTGCAACCAACACGGTTGACTTCTTCGACCTGAAAGGTGACTTGGAAGCGATCCTGGAACTGACTGCGAATGAACTGTCATACAGCTTCACAGCAGCTAAGCACCCAGCTCTGCACCCAGGCCAATCTGCTGCGATTGAAGTAGAGGGCAAGGTAGTTGGTCACATTGGTACTGTGCACCCTGAACTTGAGCGTAAGTTTGGCTTAAATGGCCGTACTATCGTGTTTGAAATCGAGTGGGATGCAATCAACCAGCGTGTGATTCCAGAAGCCGTTGTGATTTCTAAGTTCCCAGCGAACCGTCGTGACATCGCTGTGATTGTTGCTGATGACGTGGCTTCTGAAGATGTGGTTCGTGCGTGTCTGGATACTGACAACGCGCTGATCACGGGCTCTAAGTTGTTTGACCTTTACAAAGGTAAGGGTGTTGAAGACGGCAAGAAGAGCTTAGCAATTGCGATGACCCTTCAGTCGACTGAGCGTACACTCGAAGAAAGTGATATCTCTGAAGCAGTTGCGTCAGTTGTAGCACTTTTAGGTGAGAAATTCGGCGCGTCGCTACGCGACTAAGCAGAATTCTTTAAGAAAAAAGCAGCCTTAAGGCTGCTTTTTTTATGTCTAAAAGTTCTAACACCTAGTGCTCTGATAAACCTACGTTTTATCGAGAGGGCATTAGAAACTCATTAGTGTTCGCATAAAAAATGAGTAAAAACATCACTTAAAGATAGTTTTGTAATGAGCGTGTCTCATTTTTTATGCACGTCTTAAACATGAAAAACTCATAAACAGTGCATTGTTCCAAATAATGATAAGGAAAAAAGTTGGCGCAAATCAGCCAGTTGGCTTACACTGTTCGTAAGTTGCTGATAGGAAATATGCTGCCCGACGAAGGAGCATGTGAATATTTCCAATGCAACGCATATTCGTGATGTAGATACGAGGTATCACATTTGTGTTAAACATTTCTTTGAGGGAATGACCTATGGCGCTCACCAAGGCCGATTTGGCTGAGAACCTGTTTGAAAACGTCGGGATGAGCAAGCGGGACGCCAAGGAGACTGTCGAAGCGTTTTTCGAAGAAGTTCGAAAAGCACTAGAAAGTGGCGAACAAGTTAAATTGTCAGGTTTCGGTAACTTTGATCTTCGTGAGAAAAATGAACGTCCTGGCCGTAACCCAAAAACCGGTGAAGATATTCCAATCACTGCTCGTAGAGTTGTTACGTTCCGACCGGGACAAAAACTAAAAGCTCGCGTTGAAAACGCAAAAGTCGACAAATAATTTTGTTCGCAATGACTAGAGAACCGTGGCCTATGCTGCGGTTTTTTATTACCGATATTTAAAGAGGCAGCTGTCAAACCGAGCAATTAACGTCCCTTCTTGTCGGTTAAGTCACTCTTTCTCGTTTGGAAATGTTCAGCACTTTGGTCTTTTTGTAGTATCTAGTTAGAACGAAAACAAAGAATACGATCACTACAATACAAAGGATTGTTAGAAGTGCAAAAACACCTTTTCGAGAGTTTTCTAAAACACACCCTGTATCCACCAAAAAACTTTAAACCACAAAGCATCACACTATCAAATGGCATTTTGGTCAATCATAAAGACATTGGTGTGCTTGAAGTGTCACCCAGTAATGCAAATAGCCATGTGGTGATTTCTTCTGGTATTCATGGCGATGAAACGGCTCCGATCGAACTCGTTGATGATTTAGTTAACGAGATCCTTAGTGAACGGGTGACACCCAGAGAGCGTGTGCTGTTTATTATTGGACACCCAGACGCCATCCATGCCCATACGCGCTTTATTGAGGAAAACCTTAATCGTCTGTTTGCTAATGAAAACCCAGAGCGAAACAAAGAATGTCTTTTAGCGAATCGTCTTCAGGCACATGTATCTGCATTCTTCCGTTCAGCAAAAGAAGGGGACGGTAAATGGCATTTTGATCTGCACAGTGCCATTCGCGATTCTAAACACTATATGTTTGGCGTTGTTCCCGCTTCGACGCCTGCAACGGACATTCGCCCTTTGGTGTCCTTTATTCAGGCCGCCAAGATGGATGCGGTCATGCTAAGCAGAACTCCGTCATCGACGTTCAGTTGGTGGAGTGCAGAAAACTTCGGTGCGTTAGCCGCAACCTTTGAAATGGGCAAAGTGGCGAGGCTGTATGAAAATGACATGACGGAGTTTGACGCGCTCAAATCCGCATTTGTGGCATTACTCTCCGGAACTCCCTTGCCGGAGAGTGACGATAAGCATCCGTTCTTAATGTACAAAGTTACCCGTACAATCACCAAAACGGACGCTAGTTTTAGCCTGACGTTTAGTAATGATGCGGCCAATTTCACCTACTTCACATCGGGTGAAAAGTTAGCGAGTGAGAATGACGTTTCTTACTGGGCGATTGAGGGTGGGGAAGCTGTAGTGTTCCCTAATGCTAATGTCGCCATTGGTCAAAGAGCGTGCTTATTGGTGCAACCTTATACACCTGATTTGTCTCTTCCTCTTTTTGTGAACGTTGACGCCGAACCGGGGTCAGTTGCGGCGAGTTAGTGCTTTTCATTTTTTATCGTTCTCTGTATGGTTGGCGGCTATTGCGTTTAGATCTTATAAAACCATGCATTTACTTCAACTTGTCCAGCGTCGGACACGACGTTGGAACTCTGCTCTAGGCATAGCGATCGGGCTACTCATCGCCTGTGTGATGCTGTCACTTTCTGCAGGAGAAATCTGGATTTCTCCGTTTTCGGCTTTTTCGCCATTAGAGCAAACACTTCTTATGGAATTGCGTGTCCCACGTGTCATTGCTGCCATTTTAATTGGCGCGTCTTTGGCGGTGTCCGGAGGCGTGCTTCAAGTGCTTCTAGGCAATCCCTTAGCTGAGCCCGGCGTCCTAGGTATTTCAGGCGGGTCTAGTCTTGCACTTGTTATTGTGATGTTTATTTTCCCGTCGCTCGCAAGCCCTTACGGGTTGATGGCCGCAGCCATGACGGGTGCACTTATCTTTACTGGGATATTAGTTTGGCTTGCAAGAAAACACACCATGTCGACTGCAAGGTTACTACTTATCGGTGTCGCCTTGGGCATATTGTCAGGCGCAGTGGTGACATGGGCGTTCTATTTCAGCTCTGATTTAAACCTTCGCCAGTTGATGTATTGGTTGATGGGGAGTCTCTCTGGCGTTCATTGGACTCAGTTATCCCTGTCTGTTGTCGTCATTCCTGCACTGCTTTGGTTGTGTACGCAAGGCAAGAAGCTGGATTTGATGATGCTAGGTGAGACTCAAGCACGACAGTTAGGCTTAAATATTCAAAGCCTGCGGTGGCAACTGATTTTGATGGTGAGCATTCTCGTGGGAGCATCGGTCGCGATGGCGGGGGTAATTGGATTTGTGGGGTTAGTTGTTCCGCATTTCTTGCGATTGTGGTTAGGAACAGAAAACAAGTTCTTACTTCCTCTTTCAGCACTAGCGGGCGCGTCATTGATGTTACTGGCTGATACTGTAGGGCGAATGGCTATCGCGGAAGCAGAATTGCCAGTGGGTGCGGTTACTACAACTATCGGTGCACCATTATTTATTTGGATGTTGATGAGGCGCGTATGATCACTGCGAATAACATCGCGTTGGGTACGCGCTTATTACCCTTAAGTCTAGATGTTAAAAAGGGCGAGATTGTCCATCTGCTCGGTGCTAATGGCAGTGGGAAAAGCACCATGCTAGAGCTTCTCTCTGGGCTTACTCTCGGGCAAGGGTCTATTGCGTTAGATGGCGAAGATATCGCCTCAATGACCAGTGGCGACTTGGCCCGACAACGCGCTTACCTCAGTCAACAGCAAAAACCTGCCTTTGCAATTGGCGTATATCAGTATTTAAGCCTTAGCCTTTTCCCGTTGTCGGATACGAATAGTGAGCTGTTAGAACGTGCAGTTTTAGATATCTGCAAATTGTTAGGGATTGAAGACAAACTTAATCGCAATACTGAGCAGTTGTCAGGTGGTGAGTGGCAACGTGTGCGCTTAGCGGGGGTTTGCTTGCAGATTTGGCCTGACATCAATCCTGAAGGCAAGCTGTTGCTGCTCGATGAGCCAGCAACTGCTCTTGATATCGCGCAGCAAAGTGCCATGTACAAAATGATTCGCTGCCTTGCACAAAAGGGGATTACGGTCGTAATGTCGAATCATGACATAAACCGAACGTTGACAGATGCAGACCGAGTCGTATTACTTAAAAACGGTCACATTGTGGCGCAAGGTAATCCAGTCGATGTCATGGACGTAGAAACGTTGGAGAAAGCGTTTGAAACCCAATTAAAACGCATTGATGTGGAAGGTCAGCCTCTCATTTTTGCGTTGTAATAAAAGAGGTATCGCAATGAGTGTCAGGATTGACCTGACACTTCAATTTTTGCTTTGATAAACAGCGCGTGATCGACGTATAACAGTTCCGCTGTTTTACGAATAACAGACTCTTCCAACGGATCAATTTTGCCATCCGCGTAAGCAACTTCCCACATCGCTTTAATCAATTCGAAACGCTGTGACTGCTCAAGCTGGCGCAGTTTATCTGTGTAGTCATACAAAGAGACAGATTGTTTCGAGCTGATCTGCGCATCTTGCACAAGCTTGGTTGCGTGTGCATTGTCTATGTCTAACAGGGCGCCCAGCATTTTGATCTTGGCTGCTTCTTCTCGTTCATCAAGGTCATGATCTGCACTTGCTACTTCGCAAAGCAGTCCTGCCATTGCATTTTGATATAGAGCACCATTTGAAGCAGCACTTCCGCCTTCTTCGTTAAATACTTCTCTTAGAATCGAAGAGAGTTTTGAAAACATCGTTAAACCTAATTTTTGCTTTTCCTGTTTCCCCAAGTTTAACGTGTGTGCGTCACATTTAAAGGGAAGTTTTGAAAACCAAGTTTCCAATAGAAAAAAAGACGCACGTATAGTGCGCCAAAAAGGACAAGGTAAATACTGTTGTTGTTAGCCAGTTATTTTCCCTTCAGTACATCAGCGATGAAGCTCGGGAAAGAGTTGATGGCATATTGGAGTTGCCACAGAAGGATATCCACGGTGTCATCAGTCCAATCGATGTAAAACAGCGAACGGATGCCATCAACATCGTTATCTATGCTGTTGTGATCCCATATATTACGGCGGTAGAACGGCTCAGAAAGGAATTGAAGTTCTTCTTTAAGAGGAACGGTAAAGTGAAGCGTGAGCGGATTCTTGGCGATAGGTAGGGGAAGAAAGCGCGCAGAGGACAAGTAAAAAATCGTGCCAAATTGCTGAGCGTCAACACCTGCAGTATCGGCATCTTGCTGCAAGTCCATATCAGACACAAATTCACCTTCGAGGTTGTAGTTGGTAATGCCTTTCGCGTTTTCTTTCCAGGTTCGGCGTTGGTTACCGTCAGCATAAATCGCGGATTTTATTTCCTGAAGTACAGCTTTGTTTATGCCCGTTGCATCGAAAACAATCGCAGGCTTTCCTGTTCGAATGGCCGCGGCTGTCGCTAATCCACCCCCCAAAGAATGCCCTGTAAAACTCACGTCGTAACCGTTGTACTTATTCGCTAAATAGGCTGACTCGCGAATGACGGTTTCATATTGAGGAGGCACAGCCCCAGCAGAAAGGAGCCCATCATTTACCCAGTCTGAGGTTCCAAGCTCACTGCCTCGAAAAGAGATAACGGCTGTATTTCCTTGCGTATAAACCGCGCCGTGAAAGCCAATGCTTGTATTTTGTACGGTTTCTTGTAAATGCCAACCGTTTGGCGCACCAGAGGCACGGTAGACGTACTCGGAAAGTTCTAAATAGGGAAGTGCTGCTTTGGCGAGATTAATCGAAGGAGGCTTATCGACGGAATAAATCGTACTGGAAACATTCGTCGTATATGTGTAGTTAGGTTTCAAAACAGCGTTAAGGAAGTCTCCAATACTGCCAAGTTCTTCTGCAGTCGTTGCCGACGCAAGAGGAGCGGCGATCCCTAAGTAGAGCGCGATGGTATAAGCAATACGCTTTTTCATCTCGTTAAGTCCTTTGCTCAAGTATTGATAAAATCCAAACTGACGGTTTCACGACATAGCTTTTATTGTGATGCGGAAATGTTATTGGCTGGGTGTGACCGTGGATGTCTTATCTTTGTGACATTATCCTAAAGTCGTACGAATGTCGTGTTTGTGTGTTGATAGGTAATGCTTATATAACAATGCATTAAGCGATAAATGGAGCTAATGGTAAGTTTGGAGGGCAGCAGACATCATTAAAAAGTACTGTAAGAATATGCTAACAGATGCATGGTTGGGCCATACACCTGTTAGCGTTAGTTACCACTAGAGCAATAGAATGCTTCCCCAAGTAATGACCACGAGAACAAGGGCGACGAAGACAGCCGCCGAGCCAATATCTTTCGCTCGACCGCTTAGCACGTGGTGCTCTGGGCCAATGCGATCCACAACGGCTTCAATAGCCGAGTTGAGCAGCTCTACAATGACAACTAAAAAAAGGCTGGCCACCATAACTAGCTGTTCTAAATGAGAAACAGGAAGTAAGAAAGTAACCGCAGACATGATGATCAAGAGAACGGACTCTTGTCTAAATGCCGCTTCGTTCTGCCATGCAGCTTTCAGGCCTTTCAGTGAATACTTGGACGCATTGATTATTCTGGTTAGCCCCTTAGGCTGTGTTTTCTTCATCCTAGACTCTTTCAGTTGGCAAGGTTAGACGATGGTTGTTGCTGTGCATCTGAATGCTTTTCGCAGTGATACAGCATGTCCAGAGAAGGTTGATAGACTTTTGTCGATACCGACGCCATGCCAAGAAGGGTATGGAACAGGTTATCTTGTGAATATTGGTTTTCTTTCGCGTTTTGCTCCAAACACGTAAGGTCGACTTTATGATCCTCTTTGAATAGGGGAGACATCCATAAAATCATAGGGACAGACTTTTGCTCTTTAGGGGCGATGCCATAAGGAAGACCGTGCAGATAAATACCGTCCTCGCCAAGTGATTCGCCATGATCTGATAGATACAACATTGCAGTTTGGTGTGACTGATCTGCCCCTTTTAGAATGTCGATGACCTGACTAAGAATGTAATCGGTATATACAATCGTGTTGTCGTAGGTATTCAATACTTCTTGGCGGCTACAGTTTTGAATATCCGCCGTATCACAACTAGGTGTGAAAATGCGGAACTCCGGTGGGTATCTTTCGAAATAAGTAGGGCCGTGGCTACCCATCAGGTGCAATATGATCACGGTGTCTTGCTTGGCGTTGCGCACGCGATCGGCCAAACCATTCAAGAGCACATCGTCATAACAGGTACCATTGCTACATGATTTTGGAAATGCACTGGCATCAATATTCATATGTTCTACACGGTCACAAACACCTTTGCAGCCGCCGTCATTGTCAATCCAGCTAACATCAACATTGGCGTGCTTCAAAACATCCAAAACACCTTCCTGATGTCTTGCGGTTGTTGCGTTATAACTATCGTGAGTCATGATTGAAAACATGCAGGGTACAGATACCGCGGTTGCTGTACCGCAAGAGGTAACATGCTGAAAACTCACTACGCCTTGTTTAGAAAGGTGCGGGTTTGTGTCTCTGTCATAACCATTCAATGAATAGTTCATCGCGCGAGAGGTTTCGCCTACAACGAGCACAATGACATTTGGCGCGCCGCTGGTATTCATATCTTTTGCGTCGGTACCAATTGTTTTGAACGGAATATTCTTTTCGTAAAGACGGTACTTGGCATACCTAAACGACGCACTCAGATAGTTTGTTGGATTTATCAATGCTTTGATTTCACTGTTATTTCTTACCAAAGAGGCATAATCCTTGTAGTAAACAGACGCTATGGCCCCAACGACAGCGACAGACACGATTAACATCACCAATTTTTGGGCCAACAACCCGCGAAATGTTGAAGGGAAGCGCACCTTCGTTAGCAAGACAAAGACGCTTGGAATGAAAAACAAGAACAAGAGCCACAGAAAGACAGACACAGAAAGGTAGCTGGTGGCTTCGCTGGAATTGGTCTCGAAGATATTAACGATCATGCCGTAGTTAAAGTATTGCCCGTAGGAGACCATGGCATAGGTGGCGAGCGTCGAGCATGCAAGCAAAGCAATAACAATCGGTTTATAGATAATCGGCCATACGAGCAGTGTAAAAATGGCAAAGCACAAGGCCAAGATCAGCACAGGAATTGTTGCCAAAAAAGCAATGTCAAAATGCTGAGAGGCCGTGAGAATTTGCCAAAGATGCTGCCACAATGCTGTGTTTTGCACGGAGGCAAAAAACAAGGCAATACAGAAAATGAAAAAAGCGGAAGAGAGTTGACGCTTCATAGGGGAAACCAAACCTTGGGTTACATCACAGGCGGCGTATTCTTGCATACCACCCTCAAGAATGTAACTAAATGTAAATGGGTAAAATAAGTTACCAAATTCGTCGAGGTGCTCACGGCGAGTTTCTGAGAATTACCAAGCGATGAAATGTGATTTCTTTTATAGCGTAGATGGTCTATTGGACGTGAAGGCTCTTAGTGGTTGAAAGATCCCAACTATGAGAGAAGGTGATTGTTTAAACGAGCGAGCGACGTGAAAGACAGAGCAAGGAGGATAATTTGGACTAAGTGTTTATAAACCAGAAGGAAAGAGGGCGTTTAACGCCATTCTTCATCGAAGAAAGACAAAGAATGGCGCAAGTAACGAGTCGCTTAGAATGCTTTTGGTGCGAAGCCAGTTACAACGTCTAGTTTTAGCTCTTTACCAATCTTGGTAAGCGGGTGAACAACAACCAAGCCCTTTACAGACTTCTTCAGTTTGCCCATGTCAGCTTGCTCTTGCTTGGTAATTTCGCGTGAAAATGGCATATCAAGCAGAGTTTTACGTTCTTTATTCAGCTCAAAGCTTTGCTTGTGCGTCAGTTGGCTGATTTTCTTGTTGATATCTTCGATATCGTTGGTGAATTTAGTCACCATTGCGTCGTCGCCACGAGACTTAGCGGCATCCAATTTAATTTGGCTTTTATTCAGACGGTTTTTTTGTTGTTGTAGCTCTTGTTTCATGCTCATGGCGATCGAATACTCTGATTTGTAAAGGCGGCGAGTATATCACAAGCTAGTTGTGATTATCATCACATTGAAGAGGTTGAGCCTTCAAGATGGACGTCAATGTGCTTGAGTTCTGCACTTTTTTTGGAAACACCTTCAGGGCATCGCTTTTCTCGTGAGTGAATTCACCGTCTCCCTGAATCACATACGCATTATTGTGGTAGAATCGTCGCAATTTTTCAGACGTTACTGAGCTACACCAAGGAGTGAGCACGTAACGTGAATGGATTTTCACCAATAAAAGCATTTCCGGATACAGAATTGACCGCTTCAATCCATCAAAATAACGCAAAAACACTTTTCGGTGCACTTGATGACTGCATGCTGAAAGACAAATTCCGTCTCAGCAAACGCATTAAGGGCGCGCAGCGCATTAAGAAAGACGAAGCCCGACAGGCTGTCTTTGATGAAATCGCCATGGATATTGCTAAGTCCATGCAAGTGCGTATGCAACGCCTCAGCGCAACGCCAAATATCACATACCCTGAACTTCTCCCTGTTAGTCAGAAAAAAGACGATATCGCAGAAGCGATTGCCAATAATCAGGTAGTTATTGTCGCGGGTGAAACCGGTTCGGGTAAGACGACACAGCTTCCGAAAATTTGTATGGAGCTGGGTCTTGGTGTGTCAGGCGTGATTGGCCATACTCAGCCACGCCGTTTGGCGGCACGCACTGTTGCGACACGTATTGCTGAAGAACTTGAAACCGAGCTAGGTAAAACTGTTGGTTACAAAGTTCGATTTAACGATCAGGTATCAGCGGAGTCTCGCGTTAAGCTGATGACTGACGGTATCTTGTTGGCAGAGATCCAGCATGACCGCTATTTAAATCAGTATGACTGCATCATCATCGATGAGGCACACGAACGCAGCCTGAATATCGATTTTATCCTTGGCTATTTGAAACAACTCCTGCCGAAGCGTCCTGATCTGAAATTGATCATTACGTCTGCGACCATCGATCCAGAGCGTTTTTCAAATCACTTCCGTGGTGCACCAATCATCGAAGTGTCAGGCCGCACCTATCCTGTTGAAGTGCGTTATCGTCCGCTAGTCGAAGACAGTGATGACACGGATCGTGATCAGCTACAGGCGATTTTCGATGCAGTGGATGAGCTGCACGATGAAGGTCCGGGCGACATTCTGATCTTTATGAACGGTGAGCGAGAAATTCGTGATACTGCAGATGCGCTTAATAAACGTAATTTGCGTGATACCGAGATCTTGCCGCTCTACGCGCGTCTGTCGTCTTCCGAGCAAAACCGCGTATTCCAGTCGCACACTGGTCGTCGTATTGTGTTGGCAACCAACGTGGCCGAAACCTCGTTGACCGTGCCTGGCATCAAGTATGTTATTGACCCAGGTACAGCGCGGATTTCTCGTTATAGCTACCGAACAAAAGTACAGCGACTGCCGATTGAACCTGTTTCTCAGGCGAGTGCAAATCAGCGTAAAGGTCGCTGTGGTCGTGTATCTGACGGTATCTGTATTCGCTTGTATTCGGAAGATGACTTCTTGTCTCGTCCGGAGTTTACCGACCCAGAGATCCTGCGTACCAATTTAGCCTCTGTAATTTTGCAAATGACGGCAATTGGTTTGGGCGATATCGCTGCGTTCCCATTTGTTCAGCCGCCTGATAGCCGCAACATCTCAGATGGTGTTCGCTTGCTTGAAGAGCTGGGCGCAATGAAAGAGGGCAAAGCGAAGGACGATCCTAAACATCTAACGGATGTTGGTCGTGCATTAGCGCGTCTTCCTATCGATCCTCGTCTTGCGCGTATGGTGTTGGAATCCGCCAAGCTTGGAGCGCTACACGAAGTGATGGTTATAGCCTCTGCGCTGTCAATCCAAGATCCGCGTGAGCGTCCTTCTGACAAACAACAGCAATCGGATGAGAAACATCGCCGCTTTGCGGACAAAGAGTCTGACTTCCTGTCCTATGTAAACCTGTGGGAATACATTAAAGAACAACAAAAAGAATTGTCAGGTAATCAGTTCCGTAAGCAGTGTAAAAAGGAATACCTGAACTACTTGCGTGTGCGTGAGTGGCAGGACGTTCACTTCCAAATTCGTCAGGTTGTTCACGAATTAGGCTATAAAATCAATCAGGAACCGGCGGATTACCAATCTGTCCATATGGCCTTGTTGGCGGGTTTGCTTTCTCACATTGGCCTGAAAGACCAAGAGAAAAATGAATACCAAGGTGCACGTAACGCGCGTTTTGGCATTTTCCCTGGCTCCGGCATTTTCAAGAAACAGCCTAAATGGGTAATGGTTGCAGAGCTTGTTGAAACCGCCAAACTTTGGGGGCGTGTGGCCGCCAAAATACAACCAGAGTGGGTTGAGCCGTTAGCAAAACATCTGATTAAACGTAGCTATAGCGAACCGCACTGGGAGAAGAAGCAAGCCGCTGTCTTTGCCTATGAAAAAATCATGCTTTATGGGATCCCGATTGTTCCTAAACGTAAGGTGAATTACGGTAACATCGACCCAGTCATTAGCCGTGAAATCTTCGTACGCTCTGCGCTGGTGGAAGGCGATTGGGATACCAAACACAAGTTCTATCACCAAAACCGCAAGCTATTGGCGGAAGTGGAGGAGCTTGAGAAGAAATCACGTCGCCGTGACATTCTCGTTGATGATGACACGCTCTATGAATTCTACGATCAGCGTATCGATCATACCGTTGTTTCTGGTCGTCATTTTGATACGTGGTGGAAGAAAGTAAGTCGCGAAACGCCGGATATTCTGAACTTTGAAAAAGCCATGTTGTTGGCGGGTGATGCCAGCCACGTCACAGAGTTGGATTACCCGAACTTCTGGTATCAAGGCAACCTGAAGCTCAAATTGAGCTATCAATTTGAGCCGGGCGAAGACCACGATGGCGTAACCGTGCACGTGCCATTGCCGGTGCTTAACCAAGTAGAGCCAGACGGCTTTGATTGGCAGATCCCGGGATTGCGTCATGAACTGATTGTGGCATTGATTAAATCACTGCCTAAAACGATACGACGTAACTTTGTGCCTGCGCCAAACTATGCGACCGCTTTCCTTCAACGTGTCAAACCAATGGAAATGCCATTGTTGGATGCGCTTGAGAAAGAACTTAAGCGTATGACGGGAACAACGGTGTTGCGTGAAAACTGGCAATTGGATCAGTTGCCGGAGCACTTGAAAATAACCTATCGCGCCGTCGATCATAAGAATCGTAAGCTGAATGAATGCTTCGATTTGTACGAGCTGAAAGACGGTTTGAAAGAGAAGGTGCAAGAAACGCTTTCTCAGGTGGCTGATGACGATATTGAGCAACAAGGCCTGACGACGTGGAGCTTTGGTTCATTGCCCCAAATGTATCAGCAAAAACGTGGTGGCTTTGAAGTTCGTGCTTTCCCTGCAATTATCGACAACAAAGATTCGGTAGGGATAAAGCTGTTTGAAACGGAAGAAGAGCAGCACCAAGCGATGCAGCAAGGTCAGCGCCGATTGATTTTGTTAAACGTGCCGTCTCCGATCAAATACCTGCACGACAATTTGCCGAATAAATCTAAGCTGGGCTTGTACTTCAACCCGTATGGACGCGTCCTGGATCTCATCGATGATTGTATCGCGTGTGGTGTTGATAAACTTATTGAGTCTCAAGGTGGACTGAAGTGGCAACCTGAAGAGTTTGAAGCGTTGAAAGAGTACGTTCGTGCTGAGCTTGGCGATACCGTGGTAGACATTGCTAAGCAAGTGGAACAAATTTTGACGACCGCTTTTAACATCAATAAGAAGCTGAAAGGCAAAATTGACTTCACGATGGCATTTGCGCTCTCAGACATTAAAGCGCAGGTGGAAGGGCTTATCTTTAAAGGATTTGCGACAGAGTGTGGCTACAAACGACTGCCTGATATTCAGCGTTACTTGGTGGCGGTTGAGCGTCGTTTGGAAAAACTGCCGATTGATCCAAACAAAGATCGTTTGCACATGCTGAAGATCGAATCGATCACCAATGACTATAAAGAGTTGCTGAATAAAATCCCGAAAGGGCAGAAAGTCCCTGTTTCAGTGAAAGAAATTCGCTGGATGATCGAAGAACTTCGCGTCAGCTATTTTGCTCAGCAATTGGGGACGCCATATCCGATTTCAGATAAGCGAATTAAGAACGCCATCGACGCCATTTAAGGCCTTTACAGTGGCGTTTCATAATCGATGCACATCCGATTAAAAACCTAAAGCCAGCCTCAGTGCTGGCTTTTTATTTTCTAAACCTATGGCAACATACCCCGAAAGCGGCAAATTAAAGCCGCTTATTTTGCGCTCAATCTTCGGTGAAACAGGGTTACAACTGTTAAACGTGGATTCACAAAAACCAACTTATTGAATCAGAACAACTCTTCGTGGCAGCAAGCCTACTGGCACGAATTTTGGTACACGGAACAACAAAGCGACGTTTTTATTGAGCAGTTTACCGTTTTGTTTAAATTTGTACCTTGTTAGGGGAACACCATGTTTAAGGCGTTTAAAGCCATCATTGCGCTGGTATTGCTTTGTATTTCTAGCATGGCCTTTGCTGCGGATTTGCCGAACGCACATGCCATGTATCGTGAACTTGGACTGACGCATCAGTTGGAATATAACAAGTTTGCAGAGGCCTATAACCACTTCAAATCTCACCCAACGAAAAAGCCCATTTTTACCTTGATAGACTATGGAAAACCGTCTTCCCAAAAGCGATTTTGGGTGATTGATGCGCATAAAGGCAAAGTGTTGTATTCGTCATACGTCTCACACGGTAAGAACAGTGGCAGCCTCTATGCAACGAAGTTTTCTAACCGAATCAGCTCCCACAAAACATCTGTTGGTGTGTTCCGTGCAGCGGAAACCTACTATGGGAAACATGGCTACTCGTTGCGTTTAGATGGGTTATCGAAAGGTGTGAATGATAATGCGCGTAAGCGCGCCATCGTTATCCATGGTGCATCGTATGCAAACCCAAAAGTGATTTCGAAAACAGGGCAGCTTGGCAGAAGTTGGGGTTGTCCTGCATTGCCGACATACCTTTCCAAGAAAGTGATTAATACGATAAAAGACGGTACTTATATTTACGCATTTGCTTAGTTGTCAGTAAACGTATTAGAAAAGCGCGTATCGAGAGAACGCGCTTTTTTATTGAATGTTATTTCGGTCATTTACACCTAACTTAAAAATGCTTCTTATCCTGACCTTTGAAACTAGACGAACAGAACGCTTCACGTTAACTCTCAATGTCAGTTAACGTCAGGATATAACAATGAAATCGTCAATAATCATCTCAACGACTTTGGCTTTATCGCTGCCAAATGCGATGGCTTCCCCGAGTGCAATCCCATCAACCTTTCAGCCTCAACTTGCTAAGGAGTTTCAAGAAGGTATCCATACGGATTGGAGCAACTATCTATACAGCGAAAAGCTGGATGGGATCAGAGCGATTTGGGACGGAGAAAAATTGCTGACCCGAGCAGGGAATTTGATTGCCGCGCCAACGTGGTTTACCCAACGCCTCCCAAATGTGGCTTTGGAAGGAGAGTTATGGGCAGGGCGTGGCTTGTTTGAGCACACGATGTCCGTTGTGATGGATGACTATCCGGAGGATGAAGCTTGGCGTTCTATTCGCTTTATGGTGTTTGATCTTCCTTATCATGTTGGTGAATTCGAATCTCGGTATCAGGCGTTACGCGCATTGGTGATTGATCTAAACGCAGATCAGCTTGGGTATATTCCGCATTATCCCGCTATCAGTGAAAACCGCATCTATGCTTTATTACAAGAAACCGATCGAAACGGCGGAGAAGGCCTAATGCTGCGGCATCGAAAGCAGGTTTATCTTCAGGGTCGGTCTGATGCAATGATAAAAATGAAGATATCGCAGGACGCCGAAGCCGAGGTGATTGGCTACGTAAATGGAAAAGGCAAGCACCGTGGCCGTATGGGCTCTCTCATAGTGAAATTGGCGGACGGAAAGACGTTTAAGATTGGCACTGGTTTTTCCGATCAGCAAAGAGAGAATCCACCGCCTTTAGGGGCAATGGTGACTTATCGACACAACGGATTTACAAAAAATGGCATTCCCAAATTTGCTCGGTTTGTCAGAGTGGACATTACCAAACAATAAAACCCCTATAAGCTCACACTTTGGCACTTACTGTTGGCGAAAAAGAACTTCTGTTCAGAAACTTATGTAATACCTTCTTCTTTGCCATGGTAGGTTCCAATGCAGAAACCACGTCGTCCAACATTGCAAGATGTCGCATCCCTTGTGGGCGTGACAAAAATGACAGTGAGTCGATATCTGCGTAACCGAAATCGTGTGGCAAAGGTAACGGGGGAGCGAATTCAAATTGCGTTGGATGAGTTAGGTTATATACCCAACAGAGTGCCTGATATCTTATCCAACCGCGCAAGTCGCACCCTTGGCGTCGTTTTACCTTCATTAAAGCATCCGGTTTTTCAGCAGGTTATCGAAGGTATAGAAAAGTCGGCTGCAGTGTCTGGTTATGAAGTAATGGTCGCACACAGTGGGTTTGAAGCTGAGTCAGAAGAGATGCGTATACAAACTTTGTTGTCGTTCAATGTTGATGGACTCATTCTCGCTGAAAGTGAACACTCTGAACGCACGTTAAAAATGATAGAAACGGCGGGTATCCCGTACGTGGATATCTTGGATGCGGAAGAAGGTGAGCATCGAGCAAGAGTCGGCATTGATAATGAACTGGCGGCACTGTCCATGGTTTCGTTGATGATTGAGAGGGGATATAAAAAAATCATCTGTTTAAGTGCAAAGAAAGGAATTCAAACGCAAAGTAAGGTTCAAGGCTACATTATGGCGATGGAAGAGGCGGGGTTTGAACCCAAGAGCCTTTCTGCAAAATCAGAGGTTTCCGTATCGCTAGCAAAAAAAATGACGCGAAAAGTATTGGACCGCTATCCAGAAACGGATGCCTTCTTCTGTACAGATGACGAACTCGCAGCGGGTGTTCTGCTGGAATGTCAAAACTTGAATATCTCCATACCGGACGAAATCGGTATTGCAGGTGTTCATGCGTTGGATATTGGCCAATCTCTTATGCCACGCCTTGCAAGCATCATTACTCCTGACAGAGAAACAGGCGAGAAAGCTGTGCTTTCCCTTCTGGCCATGCTTCAAGGAGAAACGTTGAAGAGTGAGCCGCTTGAATTTGAACTAGATGAGGGTGAAACGCTTCTACAGGTTAACGACGATCTATCTATGTTTTAAAGGTTACTTTTGCATTTATATATTCTCGCTGGTGTAGATATAAAACGGTAGGACCTTGTTTTTTTTCTCAGTGAATCTTTCTTGTTTCACATCAATCATCATTTGGATTGCTTCTTCTGCAATCTGTCCAAAATCGCCAGATAAAATAACGTCAATCCCCCCTTGTAATAGGTCGATGCGAGATTGTGGCGCAAGCTCTAGGGATACGTAAAAAGGAGGTTGGTCACGGCCGAACTCTTGAATGGCTTTACGTGTGCCGCTACTGCCTCCACCCGCGCTGAAAATACCGACTAAATCGGGATATTCTCGAAGTAGCTTCTTCGTTGCCTCATACGTCATCTGCTCGTCATCTAATGTGGGTATTGACTCTAGCAACCTGAACGCAGGGGCCTTTTCGCGGAAGTAACTACGAAAGCTTATCTCGCGGTCTTCTTGACTTAAATAGCGGTGGCTACCGATAAGTACCCCGATGGAACCTCTGTCACGACAAAATCTGTGCATTGCCCATGCCGCCGTGCGACCTCGCATACGGTTATTGGTGCCAACATAGCCTGCGACATTGGGAGAGGTGAGGTCAGAAAGAAGGGCAATAACAGGTACGTTGTTGCTTTTTAGTTTGTCGATGGCCGCCGAGATGAAAGGGTGGTCAACAGCCGTGACGACGATGACATCATGCTTTTTCCCCAATTTGATCATGCGGGTGGCAATGACTTCAGGGTCGAGGTCGTCAATCACATCGACCGATATACTGCTTGCCGGATCCAGAATCGACTGGGCACTGTTTTCAAAGGCTGCAGCACATAATGGGGAGATATTTTTCTGCAGCAACACAACACCGTTGATTGGGCGGATTACATTAGATTCCTGCATAGCAGCTTCAAATACTGCAGGCGGTCGCCAGCCTAGTTCTTTCGCTGACTCCATAATGCGTTTGGTTGTTGCGCTTTTTACAGGCGCACGTTGATTAATCACCCGATCAACCGTGGCAACACTGACTTTCGCTTTTTCCGCGATTTGCTTTATTGTGATTCGCTTTGCCAATCGCACCTCCCTAGGCTAAATGCTTGGCGGAAAGGTCCCGCTACTGCTTCTTTCATTGGCAATTCACCCAAGAGCCGCCTGAAGTATTTGATTCAACGGATGCTTCAATGAATATTACACCTTTTGCTCCGTCTTCAACTGTCGGATAATTGAGCCAGCCTTCTGGTGTGGGAATGCCGTCTTTTCTAGCAGCTACTGCCATGGAAAATTCGGTGTAGAGGTTTGCCCATGCTTCGATTAATCCTTCTGGGAAGCCGCGACCAGTGCGAACAAATCGTTCAACGGAAGGGTAGATACCATGTCCCTGGCCGCGGCTTAATACGCTGTCAGGCTGACCATATTTGTTGTACTTGAGCTGTTCTGCATTTTCCATATCCCACTCGATGCCCCCTTCGCTACCAAAAACACGTAAGCGCAGTCCTCCGCGGTTACCGGAAGCGATACGTGTTGCCATTAAAGTTCCCGGTACATTACCTTCGTAGCGGGTCATCATAAAAACCGTGTCTTCAAGCGGTTTTGGCGCGCCACAGACATGCATTTCTGCACGAAGGTCAGTCATATCTAGCCCTGATACGAAAGTGGCAAGTTGGGCTGCGTGAGTGCCGATATCGCCGGTACAGCTGGTGGAGCCAGATTTCTTTGGGTCTAAGCGCCATTTCACATGTGCGGCTTCACCGACATCATCGGGGATCATCCAATCCTGCATAAACTCCACGTGGATTTGCACTACCTTGCCAATTGCGCCGTTTTTCACCATTTCACGTGCCTGACGAATCATGGGGAAGCAGGACATGGCATAACAAACACCGAACACTTGTCCCGTAGACTTTGTAAGTTTGATTAAGTCGGCAGCTTCTGAATACACATTGGTGAGCGGTTTATCGCAGAGCACATCAATACCCACATTCAGAAAAGCTTCTGCTGCTTCAAAGTGAACATGGTTGGGTGTGGTTATCATCACGGCATCAATGCCATCTTCACGCTGGGATTCTTTCTCCGCCATTTCTTGATATGACGAATAACACCTGTCTTCTTGTAGAAACCATTGTGCCCCACGGGATTTTGCTTGCTCAGGGTTAGAGGACAAAGCACCAGCCACGATCTCCCAACGGTCACTTAGTCTTGCTGCCATCGCTTGTGTCACGGCGATTCTTCCGCCGCCCACGATGCCAATCCTAAGGCGACGTGATAGGGCGGGGAAAGCTCCCTCAAAATCTATGTTTTCTGGTAGTAATCGTGTTGCCATTTTGAATCCTTTATTCTGGGCTTAACGTCGGATTTACCTTGGGATGGGATTGCCGGACGTTAGAATTTCAATCGCCATAAATATGCCTGGCGTAATGGTTTCATATTGGTGCCACGGATAGCTCAGTTCAGCATCAAACATGGGCTTGTGCGTGCAACCCGGCGCCATGGTTTCTTCAAGAAACAGGGTTGATATGTCTTTCTCGCGGCACTGCTGCATTTTCCCGAACCCAACGATTTGTGTATGCACTTCCTGAGGTTCCTCACCGCCTAAATGCACATGGTTCTTGTGTAACCCTACATTCAGAGGAACGGTTGAGGCGTGATACATGCTGAATTGAACATTACCGACTGCATTTTTCGGCGACATGTAATGCCCAACGCCTTTAAGGCGTTCTTCACGACGAACTTCATAAGCCAGAGGCCAAGTGTTTCGTACTTTTTCCAACAGTGTGTTTTCATCGTCGAAATCATCGAAACGCTCAACAAGAACACATTTTTCGACGTTGTATAGCGTGACGTCGGTGGAGATGATGGACTGAAACGGTGCCAACCACATACCCGCTACATAAAGCGGAGATTCAGCGATATTCAGCACGATGGTTTTGTCTGAAATAATGATTTCAGGCTCATCAATGATGTATTTCACAGTGAAAAAGGGTTCTGCAAAATTAAGTGTTTCAAGGCTCATAATGCTCTGGCTCCATCTTCACTACCGGAGTCTGTTACCCTTGGGAAATCTTCAGGTAAAGCACTTGGCGACTCGCAACGGCTTTTAACTTGATAGTACTGGCCTGTTTTTGCGGATTCGAGAATGCCAAACATCACTTCACAGACGTGCTGTGCAAGCTTTCCATTGGCACGAGCAGGACGCTGGTTCTTCACGGCATAAGCAAGATCAAGCAACCCGAGTCCACGCGCTTCTTGATTAAAACCGTGTGTATTTTCAGCGACAGACCAAAATTCGAGATTGGGTGTCCGTGGGCGATAAACCCAACGAGCCGTTTCACGTGTTTTATAAAGCACTTGGCCGCCGAAGATGTTGAAGCCGTCAGTCGGGTCAGGGTCGTTGATGCAAAGCGTCCCGTTTTCGCCGTAAATTTCCATGCGGGGCGTTTGGGAGTCCCACACATCAAAACTTGCCATCAAGGAGCCCTGAACGCCGGATTCGAATTCAAGAAGCGCATTGATGTGAGTATCGACATTCACTGGAATTTTCTCGCCAACTCGGGGCTTGGATTCAATTAAGCGTTCATCTAGCGTCTTTTTAGCTAAACCGCATACACGGGTGATCGGGCCAAGAAGTGCAACCATTGCTGTCAGGTAATAAGGCCCCAAATCCAGCAAAGGGCCGCCACCGTTTTGGTAGTAAAAATCTGGGTTAGGGTGGTGACGTTCTACTCCGCGGGTTGGTACACAGGCCATCACACCGGTTGGCTGACCTATCACGCCCTGATCAATGAGTTTCTTGCAGGTTTGAAGTCGACCTCCAAGAAAGGTATCGGGGGCGTTACCCACATAAAGGCCTTTTGCCTTTGCAAGGGCGAGAATTTCTTCTCCATCCGCTAAGTCAGTCACGAACGGCTTTTCAGAGTAAACGTGTTTCCCTGCATTAAGTGCGGCGATGGAGATCTGCGCATGAACTTCGGGAATAGTGAGGTTCAATACACAATCAATAGAAGGGTCATTGATGATTTCATCCGGCGCACATACACGCGGGATGTTGTAGGCGTCGGCTTTTTGTTGTGATTCTTCGATATTCAGGCTGGCACAAGCGACAATATCGAGCAAGTCGAACTGTTGGCAAGTCGTTAGATACTTGTCACTGATAACGCCACATCCGATTAAGCCGATTCGAAACTTTTCCATGTTTGTACTCAGAGCTGTCTTGGGATTGCTGATTGTGTGATGTTCACTTTCCTCACGATGAGCGCACCCAAAGCACAGCCACGGCTCTCGTTTTACTTGGGTAGGGAAAGTGAAGAAGAGGCACCGCAGCGATACTGCTGCCACGATGCCAGTTGACTTAGTGTCGGTTTACATTAAAGCGCGTTGATCTTCTCCAGAAGACCGTCTGGCCATTGCTCAGAATAATCAGAGTTTAGGTAGGCACCTTGAACTGTCTCTTGGAAAGCTTCCAGATTTGGTTCGTAAACCTTTAAGCCATGATCTTTGAAGAACTGAACCAGTTCTGCTTCAAGTGCAAGCTGCTTTTGGCGAGCAGATTCTGCTGCGTCATCAGAGGCTTTTTGTAGCACCGCTTGTTGCTCTGGCGTGAACTTATCCCACACTTTTTTAGAGATAGCGATGTAGTTCAGGTCAACCAGGTGACCGGTCAGAACGATTTGTTTGGTGACTTCGTAGAACTTGGCATCTTTATCCGTTGGTAGCGGGTTGTCTTGACCGTCAACCGCGCCAGTTTGCAGCGCGGTGTAAACCTCTGCGAAAGCCATTGGCGTTGGGTTTGCACCGAGTGCTTTACCCAAAAACTGCCATGCATCGGTACCTGGCATACGCAGTTTCACGCCTTTCAGGTCTGCAGGCGTTGCTACTTCAAAATCTTCGCGAAGGTTAACGTGGCGGCGGCCGAGATACATCACGCTCAACAGTTTCACGTTGAGTAGATCTTCAGCTTCTTCTTTCAGATCGTCCATGAAGTCTGCTGCGAATACGCGCTTCTGGTGCTCTGCATCTCGGTGAACGTAACCTGCTGAGAAGATGGAGAATGCAGGAATAAACTCAGCAAGCTCCTGCGCGGATGTGATGGTCATGTCCAAGTTGCCACGTGCAATAGCTTCTAGGTCAGTACCTTGTTTGAACAGTGAGCTGTTCCAGTGTCCTTCGAACTCAGCAAAGTCGGAAACGGCTGGACCGAATACTTCGGTCATCGCAACTGCGCGTTGGTCAGTCGCCGACGCTGAAGCAGACATTCTCAGTTTGGTGTCTGCCGCGTGAGCGAACGAGGTTGCGCCCATTGCAACGACCATCGCTGCCGCTGTAAACACTTGCTTCAGTTTTGGTCGTGCCAATAGTGCTGTCGATCTCATGCTTATTACCCCTGCATTGTGTTGTTGGTTTGCATTCCATTCCACTTCATTATTGGTCTTGTTATTTTTGGTTAGCAAGATGTTAACAGTATTTTAAATGAGACAAATCAATCATCAGAAATGATGGAAAAACATCATAACTTGATGGGTGTAAGAAAAAATCGACAAGAAGCTATTCAGCTATTGGATTGATTTTTAATGAGATGAATAGAAAGTTAGGCGGTATCTGAATGATGTGAAAGTTGTCTGTGAATTCAGAAGATCTTTTTCCCGCAAAGGTTAGAAAAACCTTTTTAATGAGTTTTATCGCATAGCGAATGTTAAATTTGACGCTGACTTTCCGTTACCCGCGTTTTGAATTGCTTGGGGGCTTGTCCGGTATGTCGCTGAAAAAATCGGGAAAAGTAGCCAGGATCTTTGAATCCAAGCTGGTAGCCAATCTCTTTGGCAGACAATTGAGTGAAAACTAGCAAGCGTTTTGCCTCATCCAATAAATGCTCATGAACAATTGCCAACGCTTGTTGACCTGCCGCTCGTTGGCAGATGCGGTTGAGTTGCCCCTGACTCAATCCCAACGCCTCAGCATATTGGCTAACTTGCCAATGTTCGGTGGCATGGGTATCTACCAAACGGACGAAACGTTCAAATAATGCGGTTTTGCCATCGCTGCTTTCCTGAATGTCACCGCGCTGCCTGTGCCGCGCTAGCATCACAAACACAATCTTCAAGTAAGCGCCAATGATCGAAGCCTGGCCGATCTTAGGCGTATGAAACTCTTCGAGTAGCCGCTCGCCCATTCTTGTGATTTCTCCCTCGTCCGTTTCGTCATCCAAGTGCACGACCATTGGCTCCCGAAAAAGTTGGGCGAGGCCTTGTCTTTCTGCATCGTTAAATAGACTCATCATAAAAGGGTGGCTGACAGAAACAATAAACCCTGTCACACCTGGCTGGTGGGCAAAACCGTGGACTTCCTTGGCGGGAATGGAAAGTACACAGCGGCCATGGTGTTCGGCACTTTTATCGCGAATATGCGCATGCATGGAGCCAGATTCGAGAATCATCAGCTGGTGGAGGTTGTCATGGCGGTGTGGATGGATTTCCCAATTGTGCTTGGGCAGCGATTGCTCTAAACGCGCAATGTGCATGTAGTCCGGCGCGGTTTCAGGAAGCTCTTCACCATAGAGAAAGTAGTGGGGAATATCAGCCATTCAATACAACCTCAAGAATGTGGGATGTTAAAAATGTACAACAAAATGTAAATAAGTTGAATTTATTGCGAGCGATATCATGCCTATGCTGTTTCCTAAAGCACACAAGGAAGGTGAGAGATGCTGTCAGTTCCCTACATGCAAATGCGCGGTGGTAGTTCTAAAGGGCTATATTTTTTGGCCTCTAATCTACCGAGAAACGAAGCATTACGCGATCAGGTTATTCTCGATGCTGTTGGTCGTGATGCCCGTCAGATAGACGGTCTCGGTGGCGGTCATCCACTGACAAGTAAGGTCGCTGTCGTCTCTCCATCATCATTGCCTGATTGTGATGTCGACTATCTGTTTGTGCAGGTGGTGGTGGGCGAGAACCGCGTTGATACCTCTCCAAACTGTGGGAATATTCTCGCTGGCGTTGGCGCATTTGCAATCGAAAACGGATTGGTCGATGCCGAAGAAGGCGTGACGACTGTACACGTGAATATGCTGAACAGCGGCAACCGTTGCGACCTCGACGTACAAACGCCGAATCAAAAAGTGCAATACGAAGGTAACGCGGCTATCGATGGCGTGCCCGGAACGTCAGCACCTGTTATTTGCAACTACAAGAACATTGCGGGCTCCATAACAGGCAGCCTGCTTCCTACCGGAAATATCAAAGATACCTTCGATGGCGTTGAGGTCACCTGTATTGATAACGGTATGCCAGTTGTGTTGATGCGCGCGTCCGACCTTGGTGCTTCTGGCTATGAATCGGCCGATGAACTTAACGCTAACGAAACACTGAAAGCCAGAATTGAATCAATTCGCTTGCAGGCGGGTGAGGCAATGGGTCTGGGAGATGTGACTGACAAAGTCGTTCCTAAGATGGGCCTTATTTCGCCACCTGTAGACGGTGGGCACATCTGCTCACGCACCTTTATCCCAAGAGTCTGCCACACCGCAATCGGTGTTCTCGGTGCGGTATCTGTCGCGACCGCAGCTGCCATGCCCGGAAACGTGGCAGAAGGCATTGTCGAGATCCCCGATGGGGACGTGAAGACCATCTCTGTAGAGCACCCGTCCGGAGAGTTTTCAATGGAACTGACATTTGACGATCAAGGAAATGTCACCAAAGCCGGGCTGCTGAGAACCGCAAGACTGCTCGCCAGAGGCGAACTCTTCGTCCCAATTAATACATAAAAAACATCAGGAGTCATGGAATGACCAAACCAAGCTGTATGCCACCAGATAACAACACGCGCACGCCGCGTTTCGTGGCTCCACCTAAGTCGTGTGATGCCCACTGTCATGTGTTCGGTCCTCATGCACAGTTTCCCTATGCGGAAACCGCGACCTACTGGCCGCCAGATGCGGGTAAAGATGCGCTAAAGCGTGTTCACGATACGCTGGGTATTGAGCGGGCAGTGCTGGTACAGGCGAGCTGCCATGGTCGAGATAACCGCGCCATGATGGATGCGATTGCTTCGAGTAATGGGGCTTACCGCGGTGTTTGTATGGCGGATGACACCTTTACCGACAACGATTTTCAAGATCTGCATGAAGGTGGCGTTCGCGGTATTCGCTTTAACTTTGTTACCCATCTTGGCGGTGCGCCAAACCTGGAAATGATGGCCAGAGTGCTCGAGCGTGTGAAGCAATACGGCTGGCACTTGGTCATTCACGTGAATGCGGAAGACATCATTAAGTATGAAGACTTCTTTAACCGTATCGACATGACCATTGTGGTTGACCATATGGGGCGTGTACCGACTTCCGAAGGTGTCGGTCAACAGGCATATCAGATCCTGCTGGAGTTTATGCGCCGCGAAAGCTGGTGGGTAAAAGTGTGTGGTTCTGAGCGTATCGCGCTTGCTCCTCCTTTCTACGATGCAGTGCCTTACGCACAAGGTTTGGTGGAAGTGGCACCAGAGCGAGTGCTTTGGGGCACTGACTATCCGCATCCTAATATCAAAAAACACATGCCTAACGATGCGGATTTGTTGGATCTCGTGCCTTTGATTGCACGTGATGAGACCACCCAGAAAAAGATTCTGGTGGATAACCCAGCAAGACTTTACGGATTTGATGACTAAAGACGCAAGGACAGAAGTATGTCTATGAGAACCATTCAAGGCGTAGCGGTAAAACACATAGAACGCGCCGACGCTCAAGTGATTGAAGGCCTCGCTGCTTGTGGCAGTGCGACCGTGCATGAAGCACAACAACGCACGGGTAACCTTAACCACGAACTGCGCCCGATTTACAAAGGCGCGCAAATCGCGGGCAGTGCAGTCACTGTATTAGCGCAGCCGGGTGATAACTGGATGGTGCATGTCGCTATCGAGCTTTGCCAGCCAGGTGATGTACTGGTGATTGCGACCACATCGCCATGTACCGATGGCTATTTCGGGGATTTGCTAGCGACCTCAGCACAAGCAAGAGGCGTGCAAGGACTGATCATTGATGCCGGCGTGCGTGATACCAAAGATCTGACGGAAATGAAATTCCCGGTGTGGTCTAAAGCTGTGTCCATCAAGGGGACGGTGAAAGCCACATTGGGCTCGGTTAATGTCCCTGTGATTTGTGGCGACCAGCCTATCTATGCTGGAGATGTGATTGTCGCAGATGATGATGGTGTGTGTGTTGTGCCTCGCGCAACGGCAGAACCCGTGTTGGCTTCTGCGCAAATGCGAATGGAAAACGAAGAAACAAAACGCGGCATGCTGGCACAAGGCATTCTTGGTCTGGATATGTACAACATGCGCCCGAAATTGGAGCAAGCAGGATTTCTCTACGTGGATAAGCTGGAGGATTTGGAATGAGCACGGAACCGTTAATCATTGATTGTCACGGACACTACACCACAGCACCGGATGAGTTAGGTGAGTACCGCGAGCAGCAAAAGAAAGAACTGGCGATTGATCCTTTATTCGACCATGTCAAAGGAATAGTAAATATATCGGATGACCAAATCCGCGACAGTCTGGAAGGCGCGCAACTGAAGCTTCAAAATGAACGCGGCACAGATGTCACCATATTCTCGCCACGTGCAAGCTGGATGGGGCACCATATCGGTAATCAAACCACCAGTAAGTATTGGACAGAACACTGTAACGAGCTTATCTACCGCATTACTGAACTGTATCCACAAAACTTTATTGGCGCGGCGCAATTGCCGCAGTCGCCAAATGCAGATATGGCTGCAAGTGCTGCGGAGCTAGAGCGCACCGTCAAAGAACTCGGCTTTGTCGGCTGTAATCTGAGCCCAGACCCTTCGGGGGGCTACTGGACGGCACCACCATTGGACGACAAGTTCTATTACCCAATCTATGAAAAAATGTGTGAGTTAAACGTGCCCGCGATGATACACGTGAGTGGCTGTTGTCATCGCTGTTTCCACACCACGGGCTCACATTACTTGGGGGCAGACACCACGGCATTCCAACAGTTGATGATGTCGAAAACCTTGTTTAAAGACTTCCCTGACCTGAAATTCATCATTCCACATGGCGGCGGCGCAGTGCCTTACCACTGGGGGCGTTTCCGCGGTTTGTGTGACATGTTCAATCTGTCATCGCTAACAGAGATCATTGAGAACAACATCTACTTTGATACCTGTGTTTACCATCAGGAAGGTATTGATTTGCTGCTGGAAGTGGTGCCGATTGAAAACATCCTGTTTGCCTCTGAAATGATTGGTGCGGTTCGTGGCATTGACCCAATGACTGGGCATTACTTTGACGATACCAAACGTTACATCGATGGTTCTAAGCTTAACGTTGAAGACAAAGCGAAAGTCTTCAACGGCAACACCCGAGATGTGTTTGCTCGCATGGATGCCAGATTGAAAAAAGTAGGGTTGATCTGAGAAGGAAGCAGTAATGCGTGAGCGCAGAGATTATGACGATATTCCCGGTACTTATGTTTTCGATGGTGAGAAATCGAGGGCAGGGTATCACCTCAACATGTTTTGTATGTCGCTAAATAAATCGGAAAACCGAGATCAATTCCGCGAAAGTGAAGAAGCTTATATCGACAAGTTTCCCATGACGAAAGAGCAGCGCGATGCAGTATTAAAACGCGATTGGTTAGGCATGCTCCGTTTAGGCGGCAACATCTACTACACCTTCAAGATCGCTATATTCGACGGCATGACCATGCAACACGCAGGTGCTGCCATGTCAGGTAATGGCATGACGTTCGAAGACTTCAAGCAAATGATGCTGAACGGTGGTCGCCCGATTGAAGGCAACCGCAGCAAAGCGGAATGGGCAGAGTATTACGCCAAACCTGAGAACAAGGAGCAGTACGATGGGTAAGATTGTTGGCGGAATAGGGACGTCGCATATCCCATCGATAGGTGCTGCGATGGATAATGGCACCATGGTAGGCGAATACTGGCAGCGTTTCGTGAACGGGATTCAGCCAGTGCGTGATTGGATGGAAGCGGTGAAGCCAGACGTATGCTTGATTGTTTACAACGATCACGCGTCGGCATTTTCGCTGGAATCCATTGCGACTTTCTCCATCGGCGTTGCACCGCAGTTTAACCCTGCAGATGAAGGCTATGGTCCCCGTCAGGTACCTGCTTGTGAGGGAAATAGTCAACTGGCATGGCACATAGCGGAATCCCTGATTCTGGATGAGTTCGACATGACCATTGTGAATGAAATGGATGTCGACCATGGCCTGACCGTCCCACTTTCCGTTGTTTACGGTCAACCGAAGGCGTGGCCTTGTCAGGTGATCCCTCTGGCTGTCAACGTGGTTCAGTACCCCCAGCCAACCGGAAACCGTTGCTACAACCTGGGCAAAGCCATTCGCAAAGCGGTCGATAGTTTCCCCGACGACACCAAAGTGGCCATCTTTGGCACAGGTGGTTTATCTCACCAATTACAGGGTGAGCGTGCAGGGCTAATTAACGTCGAGTATGACTGTAACTGGCTCGATCTTATGGTCAATGATCCTGATGCCGCGAAGAAAGTTTCCCACACTGAATACCTGCGTGAAACGGGTTCAGAAGGCATTGAAGCGATTATGTGGTTGGTGATGCGCGGGGCGCTTGATGACAAGGTGGATGAAGTATACCGATTCACCCATGCTCCGGTGTCAAACTCGCATTATGGCTTGACGATTTTAGAGAATGCGAGTGACAGGGTCACGGAAGGTGCTATATCAAAAGAGCCAAACAGTTAAGGAATAGACAATGAAAATCATTATGGTGGGTGAAGGGGCTTTCGGTCACAAGCACCTGGATGCGCTGAAGAATATCGATGATGTGGAGGTGGTGTCGGTTGCAGGAGGTGTCGAAGACAGCACCAAGGCAACGGCTGAAAAATATGGGATCGCGCATTGGACACTGGACTTACAGGAAGCGTTGGCTCAACCGGGCGTTGAAGCGGCAATTATTACGTCGCCGACACCTATTCACGCCAAACAAGCCATTGAAGTGATGAAAGCGGGCAAGCATGTCATGGTAGAAATCCCGATGGCGGATTCTCTGGCAGATGCACAAGCTGTGTGTGATGCCCAGGAAGAAACCGGATTGGTTGCCATGGCAGGGCATACCCGCCGTTTCAACCCAAGCCACCAGTACTTGAACAAGAAGTTCCGCGCGGGTGAACTGAACATTCAACAAATGGATGTTCAGACCTACTTCTTCCGTCGGAAAAACCTCAATGCTTTAGGTCAGCCACGCAGCTGGACTGATCATCTGTTGTGGCACCACGCATGCCACACGGTAGACCTGTTTGCTTATCAAACGGGCGAAGAGATTGTCGATGTAATGGCGATGCAAGGACCAAAACACCCAGAACTGGGTATTGCGATGGACATGAGTATCGGCATGAAAACCACCTCTGGCGCGCTGTGTACCTTGTCGTTGTCGTTCAATAATGATGGCCCGCTAGGTACTTTCTTCCGTTATATCTGCGACAATGGCACTTACATCGCGAGATACGACGACTTGGTTGACGGTAAAGAAAACCCGATTGATGTCAGCAAGGTCGATGTATCCATGAACGGTATCGAACTTCAAGATCGCGAGTTTATCGCTGCTATCCGCGAAGGAAGGGAGCCAAATGCCAGTGTCAATCAAGCGTTGATTGCCATGAAGGTATTGGATCGCATCGAGAAAGCATTGGGTGAGTAACTCACGCAAAGAATAAGAAAAAGCAGAAGGAATGACACCTATGGAAAAACGCAACATTGGATCACTGGTGGTATCACCGATTGGACTTGGTTGTATGAGCATGTCTCACGGCTATGGCCCAAGTGATGAACCGACCTCCATCCAGTTACTCAATGAAGCACTCGACGTGGGTTATGATTTCCTCGATACCGCCACCATGTATGGCGGCGGTAAAAACGAAGAGCTGATCGCGAAGGCGGTGAAACACCGCCGAAGTGAGTATGTTCTTGCCAGCAAATGCGCGCTTTTCTCCAAAGACGGAAAACCGACCATAGATGGCAGACCGGAAACCATTCGCTTGCAATGTGAGGCCAGCCTAAAGCGACTGGAAACCGATGTCATCGACCTGTACTACCTGCACCGACTCGATCCTAATGTGCCTATCGAGGAGAGCGTTGGTGCATTGGCAGATTTGGTCAAGGAAGGGAAAATCCGCGAAATCGGCTTGTCTGAAGTCTCCAGCGATACATTACGACGCGCAAATTCGGTTCACCGAATAGCGGCCGTGCAGTCGGAGTATTCGCTTTGGACTCGATTGCCTGAATTGAAAATGCTCGATGTTTGCGAAGAGCTGGGCACAACGTTTGTGCCATTCTCGCCGTTAGGACGCCAGTTCCTGACGGGGAAAGCCCAAGAAGCTTCACGTCTCACTGACGGCGACATTCGTACGTCAAATGCGAGACCAAGATTTGAATCCGACGCTTTTGCAAGAAACAGCGAACTACTAAAGCCATTGGAAGAAGTCGCGAGAGAACTGAACTGTTCATTGGCGCAACTCGCGCTGGCATGGATAGTCAACCAACCAAACCACCAGGGCTTGAAAACCTTGGTGCCGATTCCTGGTACTAAGCATATTGATTACATGCGTGAAAATGCCGGTGCGATTGGCGTGACAATGTCACCTGAGCTATTGGCACATCTTTCTTCTCTTATGCATGATGATCTTGTCATTGGTGAGCGATACAGTGAAGGTCAGATGAAAGTGATGGACTCGGAAAGAGATAGACACTAAAAACCGCCCTGAAAATTCATCAATTAGTGCCCAGAGTGTTTCGTCATGATGCTCTGGGCGTTTTTGTTTTGGTTGCACTACGCTAAATGTTAAATATATAAATATGAGTGCATATAGATGGGAAGTGCGGCAATAGTACCAGAGGGCATGAAACTGAATGTTATTTGTAGGCTCGAACCAGGGTGTCTTGGTCCTCAGGGGAGCAGCAAAATTGACGATTTTTGCCAGTACATACTGGAAGAGATGAACGCGTTAAATACGGCATTTATTTCACTGGTTGTCGTTCCACGAAATGACAAGACACTGCCTGAAATGCAGTTTAATGTGCTCGGAAAAAAGATGAACCGAGATCAGGCAGGTAAGTACCTTCAAAAGTTTGATAAGAATCTTGACGACTTTGAAGGCGAACTGGAAGGTAAGCTGGAAATCTTGATTGATAAGTTTATGGGCTATTGAATGTCACAATAGACAAAGGCCGCTGGTGCGGCCTTGTTTTATCCTTTTTCTAATTGGGTTCGATAACACTGACGACACTCGTCGTACACAAACGTCAACGAATTTCGAATACTTTCCAATTCATCATCTTGATAGTGTGAAACATAAAGAAGCTGACTCAGATTCTCCCGCGCGATCAACTCTAAGGTATTTTTCATCAACCTACGCCCCAAGTAATCCAATCCCTGATAAGGCTCATCCAGAATCAAAAGCGTTGGTTGCTTTACAATCGCACGGGCAATGAGCAGTAGTCGTTGTTGTCCGTATTCTAGCTTTCTGAAAGGTGTTTTCACATATTGGCTCATGTGAAGGATATCCAACCATTCGCGTGCAATGGTTTGCTCTTGAATGCTTGGCTGGGAATACAAGCCGATCGAGTCGTAAAAGCCTGAGAGAATCACATCAAGTGCGGTGCAATTAACTCGATATTGTAAATGAAGCGCAGAGGACACCATGCCTATGTGCTTTTTAATCTCCCACACTGTTTCGCCAGAGCCGCGCTTTTTACCAAAGATGTGAATGTCATTACTGTAGCACTGGGGATGATCGCCGAAGATCATCCCGAGAATGGTGCTTTTCCCGCACCCATTCGGGCCTTTGACTTGCCAATGCTCGCCTTTATCAATTCGCCAGTTTACGTCGGTAAAAATGGTCTTTTCCGTGTATTCAACTTTGCCGTTTTTCAACTCAAAAATCGGGTTTTCAAACAGCGTATTGTGTTGATAGCGACGAATTAGCGCCATCATCTCTTCACTTTGTTGCTCAGACTGCGACGCGATTTGTTGAATAATAGGGTGGTTATCCCATCCAGCTTTGTCTATCAACTCAACCAATTTTCCACGTTCGAACATCGCCACATGATCAACCCAATTAGGTAAGTCTTCTTCCCGTGCGAAGACCACCAACATTTGAACGGATTCAGATAGCTTTTCAAGATAGTCAGCGAGCGATTGACGGTGGGCAATGTCCAAACCGGCGAAAGGGTTATCCAACACCAAAAAGTCAGGCTTTTCAGCCAACGCACGCGCTAACATTACGCGACGGGTTTCGCCGGTAGAAAGCACGCGAAAGCCGCTCTCTTCAAGGTCACGTAGATCAAGATCTTCAATCAACTGCTGTGTCAGTGCGGCGTCTTCGCATTGCTCAAAAACAAGATCGTAAACACGGGTGCCTGTATCAATGCGATCGAGGAAATCGGTGTCATCTTTTTCACGCTCTTGTTCAAGGAGTTTTTGCTGCTCAACTAACGACACTTGTGAGATTTTTAGGTCGCCTTTTACTAACTCGCCTTGAAACGTGATAGTGCCGCCGAAAACCCCACCAAGTAGAGAGCCAATGTCTCCCTCAGTGCTAAATACCGCCCAAGATTCAGCATGGGCAATGGTCCAGCTTTCTATGCTAAGCGTTGACGTTGCGCCTTCCGCGGCGAACCGATTGAAGTTGATATCCATATCTTTTGTTTGTTTTGTCAGCAAGTAAGTTGGTTATAGCAAGTTTGAAGGTAGGAGTCAGTAATTGGTTTTAGCTGTGAGTTACATCGCGATAAAACTTGGCTGGACATATTGATCTCAATGACATCCATTCTCATTAAATTATGCGTGTGAACGCACGTTGGACAATCTATCGCTCAGTGGTGAAGTTTTGCTAATGTCATTTTTATGTATCTAAGATGTTTTGGATGTGATGTGTTTTCTAGTGGTATACCGCTGAAAAGTAACGCTGAATTTTAGTTGTCACCCATAGCTAACCAAAGGATTGGTCATGAAAAAAGATGAGGACTTCTACGCCTGGAAGACTCGCAGGGCGAAGGGGCAATTTGATTATATCGTGGGTGATATTGTTAAAGACGCCATAATCTTGTCTATCATCCTGTCAGGCATATCTGTTTTCTTTGGTGTTGATGTCATCGTTTCATTGTTGATGGATAGCTACTATTGGATTGCCATTCTGCTCCTCGCGTATCCGATGTCTTTGCTAACGTGGCACTACAAGGAACATCAATTTAGAAAAGAGTGTGTGCGTAGAAACTTCGAATTTACGCCATCAACATTTTTTAAGGTAAAAGGATAAGGACGTATCCAGTTATGGGGAAACAGTTTTCAGCGTTATCCGAAAAGCACATCGCGTTTATTCAAAATCAAAAGATCTTCTTCGTTGGTTCTGCGGCTGATACGGGATGTGTCAATATTTCTCCCAAAGGTGGAGAGTCGTTAAGCGTTATTAGCCCTACGCAAATAGCGTGGCTAAATCTGACGGGAAGTGGGAACGAGTCGGCATCACATGTCATACGAGATCCTCGTATGACTATTATGTTCTGTGCCTTTGAAGGTGCACCATTGATACTTCGCGCCTATGGAAAAGCCAAAGTACTACATAACAAAGATGCAGAGTGGGACGAGTACTCTCGCCTGTTTCCCCAAAGTGTCGCCGCTCGCCAAATATTCTTACTTGATATCACTATGGTGCAAGCATCGTGTGGCATGTCTGTCCCTTATTTTTCTTATGAGGCAGACCGTGATGATCTGGCCAAATGGTCAGAGAAGCAAGGGCAAGAAGGGATTGAAAAGTATTGGTTGAAAAAGAACCAGACAAGTCTAGACGGCTTTGAAACTGAGATCGCAAAGCGTACGGGGTTGGACGAATCTTAGTTTTGTGAATAGGGCATTTGAACCTCAAACAGTGCTACTGATTTTTCGATGTACATTTTTAACCACTGATAGGGAATGCAAATGCTAGAAAGTAATTACATTAAACATCCGTTAAATTGTGAAAAATGTAATGCGCTGACACCTCATATCGAACTGCCACAAGAAGAATCGGCAAGCGTTGATGGTGATAAAAACAAGACGCAGTATATCATGTCTTTCTTTTCTTCCGACGAGACGTCACCCATCGCGAGTTATGACGACGATGTAGCGAAATACAAATGCGAGAAGTGCGGAACTGTTTCGCAGCAGTAGATTAAATCACACGGGAGCAGAAGGGCATTCCTCCATTGAGGTGTAAATCGGCCAGTAACTACGTGGCCGCATTTTCGATTCTTGGTTGATGCAAGAATCGAAATTGCTTTCACCCCACCAACTCCCTTGCCTGCATGGTCAATCTTATCTGGCTGTTCGCAGCACCAAATCCTTGATAACCATTTCGCTGTACGATTTCAAAGCAGAACCTACCTGCAAACATCGATGTGTACAGTTGATAGAAACTGCCGTTGTCGTCTTCATCGTAAAGGATGTTGTATCGCTTTAGCTTGTCGATCGTTTCATCGGAAAGGGCAAAGCGTGCGGCCAAATCATCATAATAGTTTGCGGTTACGGGCATGGTCGTTGTTTGTTGTTTCTCCATAAACTCAGCGGTGGCGAATATATCTTTCGTAGACAGCGCGATGTGGTTTACTCCCGTCCCCGCGTATTGGTCGAGAATTCTACTGGAAACGGTTCTGGAGGCTTGGCTGGAATTCAGTGTAAAACTGACACCTTTGTCCGGCGTTTGAAGAGCCTGGCTTTTTATAAGACCGCCGGGATCCGACACATCAACGGTTGGCATGGTTGTCATGTTAAACATAGAACGGTAAAGCAGCACAGAGTGAAGCATTTCTTCATAGCTCATTGTTATCGCGACGTGATCGACACCCTCCAAAAACGCGAATGTCATGGCGTCGTCATTCCAAACAAACTCGCGTTCCCAATGAGGTGGCTGTTCGGCATCATCGACCATGTAAAGCAGGCTTTCTCCAGGGCCATAAATGGCGGGAATACCATGAGTATCCGTCTCTGAGTTACCACAAACAGGACGAAATTCGAGTTTTTTAGCTCGCTCGATCATGTCACTGACTTTGTGACAAGTTAGCCCTACGGCACACACGGAAACGCCGTGTTGTTGGTGGAACTTCTGAGCGAAACTGTCAGGTTCCATGTTCATCACAAGGTTTATATTGCCTTGTCGCCAAAGCTCTACTTCCTTGCGTTTGTGCGTTGCGGCATGACTGAAACCAAGCTGTGAAAGTAACTTCGTTAGGGATAGTTTTTCATTCTCACTAACGGCGAACTCAATAAATTGTACTTCACTAGGTGCCGATACCTCAGGGATCTTGGCATTTTCTACGTCGTTACTTTTCTCTGCTGCTTGGTTTGCATAAACCAATGAGCGGTAGCCATCCCGTGCGGTCTTCTCTGTTGAGCCAGCGCGGAACTGGTCGTTGAAAATCTCTAATGAGAACGGGCCGTCATAGCCTGTAGCATGAAGGTTTTGCACAAATTGATTGAGTGGGAGATCACCTTGTCCCGGGAAGCAGCGATAATGCCTGCTCCAACTTAGATGGTCCATGGAAAGGCTAGGGGCATCAGCGACTTGTACTAGAAAAATTCTGTCTCCGGGAATATTGAGCATGGTGTCCAGCTCGGTTTGCCTTGAGAAAATATGGAAAGTATCCAAGCACAAACCGACATTCTGGTGGTTAGCGCGACGTACGATTTCCCACGAATCACGGTAATCATAAACGTATTTACCCCATCCCAACGCTTCGTAGGCAATCCGCATATTACGCTTTGCCGCGCGTTCGCCAAGCTCATGAAAATCATCTGCTGCGCGTTGAATGCCGCCTAACGCATTTGGCGATACGCTGCTGCATACCATCAGCAAATCCGTGCCTAACTGTTCCATCAAATCAAATTTACGCTCTGCGCGGTCAAACGCCTTTTGACGGTAAGGAGCCGGAAGGCCTTCAAAATCGCGAAATGGCTGGTAGGTCACGACTTCAAGGCCGTGGTCATCCAGCATACTGCGGATTTCATGCACGGAGCCATTGTGGGTGATTAAGTCATTTTCAAAGATTTCGATACCACGGAAGCCTGCTTTGGCAATCGCCTCAATTTTTTGTCTCAAAGTGCCTGAAAGACAAACCGTTGCGATGGAGTAAATCATAATTTATTGGCTCCCTAGTTTGGCAACCAATCCATCGATTGCAAGGGCATAGCCTTCGACACCAAAGCCCACGATTATGCCTTCGGCGACTGGCGAGAGGTAAGAATGATGACGGAAAGATTCGCGAGCATGAACATTAGAAATGTGCACTTCAATAACCGGGACTTCTGCGGCTTTAATGGCATCATAGATGGCAATTGACGTGTGGGTATAAGCACCAGCGTTGAACACAACGCCAATCATCTTGCCTTCTTTTACTGCTCGACCAGCACGGTGCAGCGCATCTATCAATTCGCCTTCATGGTTGCTTTGGAAGCATTCAACCGCGATGCCATGTTTATCACCTGTATCACGACAAAGTTGTTCGACATCTGCCAAAGTACTGTGACCATATAGCGCAGGCTCACGTTGCCCTAACATGTTCAGGTTTGGGCCGTTCATAACCAAAATAGATTTCATTTCGTCCCCTTAAGCGATGTCGTCTATGTATACAGTGCGACCAGTCTTAACCGCTTCAACCACGGCTTCGGTAACGCGGAGGTTTTGCAGACCGTCTCTTACCGTAACTAGCGGCTTTTCTTCTTTACGAATGACACGACAAAAATGATTTAACTGTTCAACCAGCGGGTCTTTGCGCGTTAGCGAAACATCCTCGCACTCGAAAGGCTTCCACCACGATCGGTCTTCTTCGTTTCTGTAAGTTTTAAGGCGCATTGTTGGCACAGAGATCGAGCCGTTTGTACCTGCAATGTGGTAGCAATCTTCATCGGGATAGCTTGCATAGGCTTTGTTTTCCTGTGACGTTTGTTCCCAGCTACGCCCCGACCCAGCAGTATCTGAGAGAAGGAAAGTGCCTAATGCACCGTTGGCAAAGCTCAAGCTAATCGCGACGGTATCTTCGACCTCAAATTGTCGTCGACGGTTAGACGCCATGGATTGAACGGCAACAATTTCACCGCAGAGATAGCGTAAGTTACCGATGTCGTGAATAAGGTTTATAAGAATAGGGCCGCCGCCTGTTTTAGTGCGCCAAGGCGCTGCGACGAAGTAATCCTCAGGCTTGTAGAACATAGCACTACCATGGGTTGCCACGATCTGGCCAATGGCTCCCGAATCTATGATTTCACGAGTGCGTTTAATAATAGGGCTATGCATACGGTGGTGACCGACCAGCAAGGTGTCCCAAATCCCTGGCTCTTTTGTGGCAATTTCCAGCAATGCGTTGCCTTCCGCAACGGTATGAGAAACTGGCTTTTCAATAAGCGCGGGAATACGGTACTCGACACAGAGTTTGGCCTGTTGAACATGCAAGTTGTTTGGTGTCGCGAGAATCACACCATCTGCCAATCCCGAATCCAATAGCTCTAATAGTGTTTCGAAATGTGGCACGCCATATTCTTTTGCTAGCGAGATGCTCGCTTCAAACGGATCGACAATCGCGGCTAAGTCGCACACTTTGCTCTCCGAGACGAGTCGAATATGATTTTTGCCGATCAATCCTGCGCCGACGACGGCAATTCTTGGTTTCTCCATTTACTGCAGACTTCCTTGTTATGGTTATGGTTCGGCAGATTTTTTACTGCCGTTTTTGGGTGCTGTTTTCTCTCATCCGCTTCAAGAATCCACCAAGGTGGGCCTCGAGTGCGTTGTTACACGCTGGGAGGTCACGGTTTAACGCAGCTTCCAGAACGCTATGGTGTTCATCGACAACGTATTTGCCGCGAAAACCTTCGGTACGTAGTTCCATCACGACAAACTGGCGGAACTGATCATAGACTTGTCGGTGATAGTGCATATGCAGCTCTGACTGGCAGGCCCCAATCAATGCAGCATGAAATTCGTAATCACATCGGTGCCACATCATGAAATATTCATCAACGTTCTCGCGCATTTTGCTCTCAACATGCTCGAGTTTGTGGTGTGCGGCGACGAGGTTGCTTTCCCATTCCATATCGCCGTTTTCAAAAGAAGCGCGAGCACCATCCATTTCGAGAAGGATGCGAAGGCGAGTGAGTTCTTCCATTTTCTGAATAGAAAAACTCGCGACGTGGAAGCCCTTCTGGCCTTCTGCGTTCACCAATCCTTCAGAAGAAAGCCTCGTTAGGCTTTCGCGTAAAAGGTTCACGCCACTGCCATAGCGTTCTTTGAGCGATTCCATTCTGAGCCGGCTCCCCGGCTCAAACTCACCTTTTAACAGATCCGTGCGAAGTGTTTCGTACAGCGTCATTTATCCATGCCTCAAAGAAACTGAGCGTGAAGAGAGAAATCCGCGTCGTGTAAATCACGGCACCTTTTTCAGTTTTACTCCCTAAATTTGCCCGCATCTGTCTCGTTTCTGTGAATGGGCTATAAATCTAAAAATATCCCCTTATTTGAAAAATAGGTGACGTTTTAACAAATGAGACACATTCGAGTAACAATCGATCAATCAGTTCGTCTAGGCTAGTTACAGGTCAACAAGCGCGAACTCAGCGAGATTTCGCCTAACAATTTCGTCTAACAGCAAAGGGGCAGTAAGTCTCTGACAAAAAGGAGTGATGTATGGAAGGACTCTGTGGCAGGGAAGACTGCTATCACGGAAAAAGAAAGGGAAGCGTTAGGGGAGTTCCCGCGTTTTCGGCACCATGCTTGGACAGCATTCATTTGAATGCCTGCGTGCACAACAACTATGGAGTCACGTTGTGAAAACGATTCTGCACTGGTTACAGCGAATAGCAGACGGCGTTGCAGTCACCATGTTGGCCGTAATGTTCCTTCTCTTTTGCGCGCAAATCTTTTCCCGCTATGTCTTGAATGATCCTATCGGTTGGTCGTCAGAAGTGCTTCTGACGCTTTGGTTGTGGGTGATTTTCTGGGCTGGCGCGTTTTGTCTGCGCCATAAAGATCATATTCGCTTTGATCTTCTCTTTTTAAGTGTGCCTGGGAAGGTACAACGTATATTTCTGATCTTGTCAGCATTGGGCATCATCATCGGTTTTGGTATTAGCTTTTTGCCGACGTGGGACTACATCACGTTCTACAAAATCAAGAAAAGCGCGATTTTGAAATGGCGCCTCGATTATGTATTCAGTATTTACGGGATTTTCCTTGGCGCGATTATTCTCCGCTACAGTCTTGCACTGATTCAGTTTCTGAATCCGAATTACAAAGTGCAAGAAGACAAGGATGAGCAGGTGGAAGAATGAGTTTAGCATTAACACTATGTTTGGTAACAGTGCTGTTGCTGGCGGCGTTTGGTACACCAGTATCTTTCTCCATGATTATTGGTGCCATTGTTTATTTGGCAGTCAGTGGTCAAGATTTAGCACTGGCAGGCGAGCAGATTATTCAGGGGTTCTATAACAGCTTTATTTTGCTGGCTGTGCCTCTTTTCATTGCTGCGGCGAACATTATGAACGCAGGCAGTATCACAGACAGACTACTCCAGTTTTGTGTCGCAATGGTCGGCCACTTCCGTGGCGGTTTAGGGCACGTTAACATCGTTTCCAGTCTGATCTTCTCCGGTATGTCGGGCTCAGCAGTGGCTGATGCAGCTGGTGTGGGCCGCGTTATCATCAATATGATGACCAAAGATGGTCGGTATCCACCGTCTTATGCGGCAGCGATTACAGCAGCATCGGCAACCATTGGTCCCATCATTCCGCCTTCAATACCCATGGTTATCTACGCATTGGTATCGGATACGTCGGTCGGTTATCTCTTCATTGCAGGCTTGGTGCCGGGTGTACTCATGGGTGTCGTTCTGATGGGTTTGAATGCCTACATGGCAACCAAGATGGATATCCCGAAAGAACCTAAAACCCCAATGAAGGATATTCCGCGCATCACTTTCCGTGCATTGCCAACGCTGATGATGCCAGGAATCCTGCTATTTGGTATTTATGGCGGTATCACTACACCAACTGAAGCGGCAGCCGTTGCAGCTGCGTATGCCTTAATTCTTGCTGTAGCTTATCGCTCAATTAGCTTTAAGCAGCTTTATCATGCATTGAAAGAAAGTGCGTACTCGTCAGCATCTGTCGGTTTGGTTATCGGTTCTGCACTGATCTTCAACTACATTGTGGCGACGGAAAATGTACCGACCGCGATTGCAGAAATGATCACGGCAGCAGACCTGTCACCATTACAGTTCTTGTTGATTGTTAACCTGATTTATCTCGGCCTTGGCTTCTTGCTGGATGCAACGACCGTGATTCTGGTAATCGTCCCGCTGTTTGTACCAGCCTGTCGTGAGCTGGGAATTGACCTTGTCCATTTTGGGGTCGTTACCATCGTAAACTTGATGATAGGGTTAATCACACCACCTTATGGAGTCCTTTTGTTCGTGATCAACGGAACGACCAAAATACCTCTTGCGGGTATTATCAAGCAGGTTATCCCGTTTATTGCGGTGCTTTTAATCGCACTCCTTATCATGATTCTGTTCCCAGACTTGATCTTGTCAATGCCAAGGTTCATGGGATATCAGGGATAGTCCTCGTTGGCACAGAAACAGTATTAATAAAGGCCGTTAAGGCCTTTTTTATTACAGTGCGAATGTCGTTTTCTGTCTATGGTTAGTATCTAGTGGTTTCTACTAAAGGGGAGAGGGAAATGTCTCAGCCTAAATTTAAACTCTACTATTGGCCTTTGCCATTTCGAGGAAGTTTCATTAGCTATCAGTTTGCATACAAGAGCGAACCATTAATGATGGAAACTGATCATTCGGAAATTCGGGCAATGATTTCAATGCCACCGGAACAACAAAGCATGACGCCTTTTACTGGGCCTCCATTGCTGGTGGAGCTCAATACCGGACGTTCAATAAGCCAAATGCCTGCCATAGTATTGTATGTTTCCGAGTTTTTAGGTTTGAACCCCAAGGACCCATTTGAGGCCGCAATGTGCATGAAGATCCTTATGGATTGTAATGACGTGCTGATGGAGTTTTGCCGCTACAACGGCGAAATGATGTGGGACCGTGACAGTTGGACATCATTCAGAATGGCGCGATTACCACGTTGGATGAAGATATTTGATGAGATGTTTGCTCGTGGATACTTAGGCAAAGAGCAAGTGAGCTACGCGGACATTTCGGTATATGCGCTATTTGGCAATATGGTGCGTTGCTTTCCCGAGTTAGAACCGGATCTTCAGAAATATGCTCCTAACGTTTATACCCATTGCAAGACGATCAGCAGGGAGCCTTCACTTGCGTCATTGGTCGATGAGCAAGAGCGAATGTATGGAAAGTTATATTGCGGTGGACAAATTGAAAATTCAATCCGCGATATGCTGGCTTTAGACTAAGCAGAATTGATAAATGCCCAATAGATTATTGGGCATTTTGGTATGGAAATGGGATAAAGGAAACTCGAGTTTCGAATTAAAGTCCGCTAGTTCCTATCACTCTTTTGAGATTTTTCGAGCGACATGCTTGTCACCAATGATGATACCCTCGGCTTCAATAGTCGACCCGATAAGAGCATCTAGGCTGAGGTTATCTTCGTATTCTGTATTAACATCAGTGAAGATTGTTTTGCCTTTTATTTGGAAAGATTTGGTGTCGTAATCAACATCACCGACATAACCTTCGATATCGAACTCGTAGTCATCCCAGTCAAAGTCGAAATCAAAATCATCTTCAAACTCGACTTCTTTCGCGATGGTGCGCTTGCTGTTTCCTGTGTATTCAACTTCAACATTGACGCCTGGACGCAGCTGCGACTTGTTACCATCTTCAAACTCAGTAGAAGGCAGCACGTTGAATAGTCCGCGGTAGTTCACTTCAAAGCTACTAAGGTCATTTGCAACCCAAGTCACAACACCTTCGATTTCACCTCTGCCATGGATGACGTTGAATGTTTTAAGTTTGATGGTTTCAGCCACCAATTGACCGGTAAATTCATTGTAGCTACCAAGAACTTCTGCCCACGCTCCGTTGCGAAGTTTCTTAATATTATTAATGAGTCTATCGTCGAAGAGAACGGTAAGCGAGTTTCCGATCTTAAATGTGTTGTTTTCAAGGTTGATGTTTGAAACACGACCTTCAGCTTCTGCCATGCCATTTGCGTCATATTCAAAATTAACGACCGAAAGCACTTTATAGCCCATATTCGCAGTAGGTAGTGCTGACACCATTACCCAGTCACCGTTTTGGATTTTTGGCGACAAGTTAAGGAATTTCAACGCAACGCCGCTAACCTTAAATGTGCCTTGAAGACGGTCAATATCAGTGATTTTTCCCGTAAAGGTAGGATCCAGTTCGACGGTTGCATTGTTGTTCATACGTGTGTTGGTGTTAAGCGCAACCATCATATTGGGAGCCAGCATGTCATGGGTTAATTGCTGCCCTTGATACGCAAGCGAAGCCACGCCGTAAGATTGCGTGTTTACAGTAATGCTTGAACCAGTTACTTGTTCAATTTTACCTTCTACAGACATCGCTGCAGTTGGTGAGGTAGTGCTGCTATCGCTGCCGCCGCCGCACGCTGTTAGAGCAAGTGTTAAAAATGGGAAAAGCGCGTAACGTTTCATTCAAAAGCCTTATAGAAATGGGGTGCAAAAAACGCGCGCGGAATGTAGCACGGGAATTGTCTGGAGATTTACGAGGAAATGTCAGCGTTCTGTAAACTTGATTATGTTGTGTGGATATATGAACCAATATCACATTTTACTGGTGTGAAACGCAGAGCAAAAAGAAAGCAAAGGTGCTGTAACCTTTGCTTTCAGTGGATTAACTGACGACTTCTTTGTTTGTATCTCTGGCATTTGGGGTCGCTTTTGAAGGCTTAGCCATGGAGACCTCGTCGAGTAAATACAAGATAGAGCGATAGGGGATGCCACTATGATGCGTTAAGCCAATTTCGCACGTCCGACTGTTGCTAAATCCTCTCGTGCAGTCCTGCGGTATTTGCTGTTTGAGTGGTGCGGTAGCCGCTGCATTTAGCTCGGGCGTGAAAAAGCCTTTGTCACCTGCAAAACCACAGCAGTCGATATGTTCAGGTACGACGACGCGTTTTGCGCATGCCTTTGTTAAGTTAAGTAAAGAATCAGCCAGACCCATCCGTCGTGTGCTGCAAGTAATATGCAACATCACTGTTTCGTCGACTTGCTGAATATCGAGATCATTCCACAGATACTTAATGACAAACTCTGAAGGTTCGTAGATACCTAGCGGAAAGGTAAACTGCTCTTTACTTATTTTCACGCAGGGACTGGTATCCATCAGTACGGGGAGTTTTCCAAGTTCGCTGGCTTGCCATAATGTAGCCTCCAGACGATAGCTTTTTTCTTTGCTAAGTTTTTTCATACCCTTACTGTCATAGGGCATACCGCAGCATTGTTCTTCAAGTTTTTTAGGGATGATGACCTGATAGCCCGCACGCTCTAGCAGTGACATTGTCACTTCTGTTAGTGTTTTAGTGTCTTCACTGTTCACCTCGTTACCCATATTTCGGCTGGCACAGGATGGATAATAAACAACACGTTTGGGCTTTCTGTTTTCTCCGGTTTTTGGCACGTGTTTATTTGCTTGAGGGAAGTCAGGGTGCCATTCCGGTGTCTTACCTTTAGAGAGGTTCCTAAGTCCATTCACGGTTTTACTCAGGGCCTTTTCGCCAAGCGTTTTTTGCATGGCTGCATTGGTTTTTAGTCCAAGTCTCGTTAGGGCTGTTGTTGCACCAAAATGGTTTGCACTCCATGTGGCAATTGGCGTAAACCGTTTGTATTTCTCTGTTCTAACCTGCTTGATCAGATCGCCAGTATTGATACCAACAGGGCACCGGTCTGCACACAGTCCTGTTGCAGCACAAGTGTCTACGCCTAAATAGTTAAATGTCTTTTCAAGCTCAGCGTATTTGTCACTTTCATTGTTGTGTTTAAGCCGCTGCATTTCACGGTACAGCACGATGCGTTGACGAGGAGAAAGCGACAGGGTTCTTGAAGGGCACACCGCTTCACAGAACCCGCACTCAATGCAGCGATCAATAATATCATCCGCTTTAGGCATGGGTTTTAAGTCGGTGATATGGGCGTCTGGATCGTCGTTAATAATAACGCCGGGGTTGAGTAAGCCATTTGGGTCAAACAAGGTTTTAATTTGACGCATCAACCTATAGGCATCGGAACCCCATTCAAGTTCGACGTAGGGTGCCATGTTTCGACCCGTTCCGTGTTCTGCCTTGAGAGAACCTTGATATTTTACAGCGACGAGATGTGCGACAGCGTCCATAAATGCGCCATAGCGTTTTACTTCTATCTGAGAGTCAAAGCCTTGCGTAAACACGAAGTGGAGATTGCCTTCCAACGCATGGCCGAAAATGATTGCTTCGTGATAGGCAAATTCGTCAAACAACGCTTGGAGCTCTCGAACGCCGGCTGCAAGCCTATCAACTGGAAAGGCAACATCTTCAATAATGACAGTGGTGCCCGCTTCACGAACTGCGCCTACAGCGGGGAACATACCTTTTCTGATACTCCAAAGTGTGTTTACCGTTGACGGGTCAGAGGTAAACATTACCTGGTGTGGGATATCAAAAGCAGAAATGGACGCCATAATCGTGCGACATTGATGATACAGCTCATCTTCACTCGCAGCGCGGCTTTCAACGAGCAATGCGCAATGCTCAAGAGTCAATGTGGGCATAAACTCGGGCATGCCAGCTTTTTCCGCTACCGAACGCAAGGCGCGGCCGTCCATCATTTCAACTGCCGAAACAGGCGTGTTTGCGAGGATAGAAACGGCGTTTGATGCGCTTTCAATGTCACTAAACACTAAAAGTGCAGAAGACTTATTCGGGTGCTCAATGACCGTGTTGTAAGTAATTTCTGCAATAAACCCCAGCGTACCTTCAGATCCGACCATTAAATGGGTAAGAACATCGATGGGATCGTCGAAATCAATTAAGGCATTTAGTGCATACCCAGTGGTGTTTTTGAGGCGATACTTATGTTGAATTCTCTCGAAAAGAACAGCATCGTTTTTTACTTCACTACAGAGCTGAAATATTCCCGCCAAAAGGGAATCATGAGAAACACGAAATTGCGCGACTGATTCGGGTTCAGCGGTATTGAGGATCGTCCCATCGTGAAGGACTAAGGTCATGGCGTCGACTGTCTTGTACGTGTTCTGAGCCGTTCCACAACACATTCCACTGGCGTTGTTCGCTGCTATACCACCGATTTTACAACTGTTAATTGATGCGGGATCCGGTCCAATTTTACGTTGATAGGGGGAGAGGTATTTGTTGGCATCAGCACCAATAACGCCGGGTTGGAGACGAATTTTAAGACCATCGCTGATGATTTCGTGGTCTCGCCAGTTGTCCGTCAGCGTAATAAGAACTGAGTCGGACACTGCTTGACCAGACAAGCTAGTACCCGCTGCTCGGAACGTAAAAGGGATGTTTTTATGTGAGCATGACTGGATGATGAATACCATTTCTTCCAAAGAATTGGCTTGAACGATCAACTTGGGAATCATCCGGTAGAAACTGGCGTCAGTGCCATAAGCCATGAGTTTTGCATCGTCACTGATTAATCGAGAGGCCGGAATCTGAACACTCAGTGTGTTAATCAGTTCCAAATAAATGTCGTTGCTTGGCATCCCTGCCATCAGTCTACTCCTTCACCAAAAATACGATAAGACGTTTGGGACCATGTGCGCCATAAGCCAAAGTCTGTTGAATATCTGCGGTTTTGGATGGGCCTGAAATAAGAAGAAGGTTGGTAGGTGGCGTGGTTCCCCAACCTGCGTTTGTCCAAAACGGCGTTGTCATTAACTCGCTGAAATTCGATACAATGTCAGATTCCCGTATGATAGCAATGTGAGTGGGTGGCACGAGTGATAAGGCTCGAGGTTCTGAACCTCCAGGAATGGTTGCAAGTGTTCCTGTATCCGCTATACCAGCTTGTGAGAAGGTAATGCCGACATCAATTTCATTAAACAGTGATGTTTTGAATGTTTCGATTGCTTGATCATAAATAGCAAAGTGTGACTGCTCACAGCCTGCGATGAGATCAGGCATCAGTGGGTTGTTATCGCCCACAAGTACGCGTTTAAACCCTTCTTGATTGATGAGGTCAGTTAAACAGTGAATAAGCGTCTCTTTACTTGTGCACTTAATCTCTGCATGACATGCAGACATTTTTTCTATAAACCGAGTAGTACGCTCATTTTGATCATCTGAGTGCCACGCCTGCCATTCAGGTAAGGGCTTAGCATCCGTGAGAGTTGGTGCCGATTTCAGTTTGGCAAAGATGGCAGCGCGGGCGTTTTGATTTTGAGTGTTCATTTACTGTCTCCACGGTTTGCCAATTTTTGCTTCAACGACGTTTTTGCCAGTTTTGGTTTAACGCGGCATTGAGTCCACCCACCGAGATTGTTAGGTATAACACCGTTCATCTTACGCGCTGTGTCGAGCGCGGTATGGTAGAAAGAAGGGTGAGTTGCGGCATACGCGAAACCTTTCATTGCAGCTTTTTCGAGAACACTGTTTGCTGCGTCTTGCCCGTTTATAGGTGCGTGTTCTTGTTGCGCTTTGTTCTTGGACTCTTGGCGCAATCGTTGAAGAAGGGAGGGAATTGGGATTCTGACTGGGCAGACTTCTTCACACGCACCACATAGGCTGGACGCGGTAATGAGATCTTTGGTTTTGTCTAGGCCCATCAAATGAGGGGAAATTATTTTGCCTATTGGACCAGGGTAAACTGTACCATAAGCATGCCCCCCGATTCGGGTATAAACCGGGCAATGGTTCATGCATGCACCGCAACGGATGCATTGTAGTGTTTTACGAAGTTCGCTGTCGTGGTAAGCCTGAGAGCGTCCATTATCAAGCAAGATTATGTGAACTTCTTTAGGGCCATCAAGCTCACTTTCTTTTCTGGGACCCGAAATCATATTGAAGTAGGTAGTGATCAATTGCCCAGTGGCCGAACGGGTTAGTGCACTGAATAGCGGTGGCACGTCAGTGAGAAACTCAACCACTTTTTCAATGCCAGTGATGGCGATGTGTGTGTCAGGGATAGTGGTGCACATTCGCCCATTCCCTTCGTTTTCGACAAGACAAAGCGTGCCTGTTTCTGCAACGGCAAAGTTGACGCCGGATACACCAATTTGAGCGTCTTGATAGGCTTGTCGTAGCATTCGGCGGCCCGTTTGAATGAGTTCATCTACATCAGTGGTAGGAACAAACCCTTGGATATTGTGTTCAAAGGTGTCTGACACTTGCTGCTTATTTTTGTGAATCGCAGGCATGATGATGTGAGAGGGTGTGTCGCCGTCTAGCTGAACGATATATTCGCCCATATCGCTTTCCAGACAACGAATACCGCGCTTTTCCATATGGTGATTGAGTTCAATTTCTTCACTCACCATAGACTTACCTTTCACCATTAGCGTGGTTTGTTTGTCTGCTGCTAACTTAGAAAATATGGCATTTGCGTCTTCTGCGTGCTGTGCCCAGTGAACTTGGATGCCGTTCCTTAGACACTGAGTTTCAAATTTTTCCAACAACTCTGGTAGTTTACTCAAGCAACGTTGGCGGATGGCTTCCGCGCGATCACGAACCGCCTTTTCTTCATCTTTATCGGGGAATGCCTCTTTTCGTTTGGTTCTGAGGTAATCCATGGCACCGCGAAAATTTTGGCGAAGCTCTTTATCGGCAAGGGCTTCTTTGGCCTGTTGGTGTATATGCTCAGGGGAGTTATGGTTCATTGGTTTCCTCCTGATAAGCCTGTACGTTGCGCAATAAATCTCGCGATATGTCGTCCTTTAAAAGGCTGGCCTTTGTATTCTAGCGCGCCATTAATATTCAACATGCACCCCCAATCGGCACTGACATATTCCATTGCGCCAGTTTCTTGTAAATTCCGAGATTTATCATCAACCATTGCTTCACTGATATTAGGGTGTCTGACGGAGAAGGTTCCGCCAAATCCACAACATTCTTCTTCATACGCTGCGGGCCGAACTTCAACGGAAGAAAGCTGATTGAGTAGGTGTGCGCTGTGGGCGTGAACATTCATTTCTCGCCTTGCTGCACAGGAAGTGTGAAGAGCGATTTGTGTAGGTTCACCTGTGTCATTTAATGTTGCGTGACAAACGCAACTTAGAAACTCAGTAAACTCAAAAACGCGGGCTGCGAATGAAAGGGCTTGATTTTCTAATGTATGACCATGAAACATTTTGGGGTAATGGTGCACCATCATGCCACCGCAGGACCCAGAGAGAATCACGATAGGGTACGATTCTGGGAATAAGGCCATTTGAGATTCAGCGACCTGAATGGCTTCAATCGTGTAGCCAGATGAATAGGCAGGCTGTCCGCAGCATGTCTGCTTGGGAATGTATATAACTTCAATCCCTTGGTTCTCTAGAACGGCTATTGCGTCCACACCAGTATCTGGGTCAAATGCGTCGACCAAGCAAGTCGCATAAAGATAAACCTTGTCTGGTTTTGCCGGATAGATTCGAGGAGATGGCATACGGTGTCCTTGCTTAATGCGTGTGATAGTTCACACGCTTCAATCTATGTGCTTCTACCTAGGGTATAGCGTCTAAGAAAGAGCATAGGAGGTTGAGATTTGAGAATAAATAGCATTAAATGAAATGATTATTTCCAAAAAAGAGATAATGAATGAAATCAGATGACGCGATACTCTTTGCAGAAGTGGCTGAATTGGGATCGTTTAAGTTAGCAGCAGATAAACTAGGCTTAGCGAACTCAGTCGTGAGCAAGCGTATTCAGAGGCTTGAGAAAGATTTGAATGTGCAGCTATTGCATCGTACGACACGAAAGCTATCCCTAACAGAAGCGGGTATCTCGTTGTTACCTACAGCTAAACGGTTGGCTCAACTTAGTTTAGACGCTATCGAATCTGTGAATCAGCTCTCTTGTGAAATGAAAGGGCGGTTGTCAGTCTCTGTTCCCACAATTTCCGGTGACTTGCTACTTGCCGAGACAATCGCGGAATTTGCGAGTCGCTACGACGGTCTTCGCATTGATGTCACGCTTAGCAATCGCTTTGTGGATTTGATTGATGAGGGCTATGACCTTGCTATTCGCACAGGATACCTAGAGGACTCCAGTTTAGTTGCTCGCCATATCATCGACTCTCAATGGATTGTCTGTGCGTCGCCAGAATATGTTGCGAGGAATGGACGCCCTGATTCTCCGGATGCGCTCAAAAACCATAACTGTCTGCATTATACCTACCAAAGTACTGGTGCTGCTGATTGGGAGTTTTTTGCCACGAGAACGGAAGATAAGCGTATCGTCAAAGTAACGGGTAACTTTTCAACAAACAACGCTGCCGCTCTCCGTAAAGCGGCGTTGGCCGGGCACGGAATTGTCTATGTGCCTAGGTGTTTGGTATATCACGACTTGCAAGAAGGTAAATTGATGGATCTCTTGCCCAAACAGGTCGCTAAGAAGCTCGGCATTTACGCGGTTTATCCTTATACCAAACATCCATCAAAGAAGGTGAAAGCACTGATTGAGCATATTCGTGAACGCTATTTAGACATGGATTACTACTTTTAACGAAAAAACCGCCTCCACTTATAGAGACGGTCTGCTTCGATGTTTTTCCTGTTAAACGAGCTGTCTGGCCATTTCGCGTCCGTTGCCGCGATTAACTTCCAGTATGGTCAACAGATCTTCGTCTAAGCCAAGCATGCTGTACTCTAACTGATGGTTAAGCCATGTTTGCCTTGCTTCATCATTTGCCAATGTATCCCAGTTTTCATCAATCTTACGCGATAGGTTGATGATGGCTGCAAGCTGGGAAAATTCATCACCTTGTACTGCGGCGTATTGGTTTGCTATGGCATCAATTAGCTTGTCTGCAAACTTCCAATTTTTTGCCAAGGCTCCCCCGAGTTGCGCACAATCGGTATCAAGCACAATACGTTGGGCTTCATCTTTGGTTTTGCCCGTTTCTACATGCAATTCAATTTTCTGCGCTTTATCGGGATAGACGGTGTAGATCAGCAAATCTCCAATGTTGTGAAGCATGCCTGCGGTAAATGCTTCATTTGGATCTGCTTTTACTTCTTTGGCGATCACCTTACACAAGGTCGCAACCTCGAAGGTCGTCCCCCAAAACTCATTGAGATCGAACCCTTCAATTTCGGGAAATGAACTCATGAGTGCGGAAGCTGTTACCAGCGTCCTGATTGGGCCTAACCCTAATCGAATTACGGCTTCGTCGACAGATGCGACACTTCTGCCTCGTCCAAAGTGTGCAGAATTAGAAAGTCGAAGGACCCGAGCACTAATAACCTGATCTAAGCCAATCTTGTCAGAGATTTGGGTCATATCTGAGTGTTCGCTGTTAACCAAGTCCATCAATTCTTGAACGACTTTGGGTATTTTGGGGAGCTTGTCTACGTGAGAGAGTAATGCGTCAGTGGCCATATGCGACTCCAATGTGTATCCATAAATTAAATATAGAACAGAGTCTCAAATATGCGCTGGGATTTTCTTATGTAAGACATTGACGGGTATAAAAAACCCCGATGAAATCGGGGCTGTTATCACATTCATTTTTAGCTAAACGGCTTGCGCAGATAAAAACTCGGACTTTCTAGAATTAAATTTATCTACAAGTGCTTCTACCGCAGTCTGCTCGTATTCACGCAGTCCACTGCACACCATCGTTTTCTTGCCTTCACCAATCACTTCACCGTCTTCTTTGAAGCAGAAAGCGAGTGTTACGGTTCCGCGCTTACCTGATACATCCATGATGGAGTCAGTGAGTTCGACAGTCGGGCAGGTGAAATTTAGATGATGGAAATTGAGTTCCATGCTTTCGTAAATAACCAGTGGTCTTTCTGGGTTAATCATCATGCCGCTTTGTTCCATAAGAGGAACCATGATGTGAGGGAAGTTCATACCCGAAAATTTCACATAGTTTTCGGCTACGCAAGCGGCGAGACTTTCATTTACGAGATTCTTACCTTCTCGTTGCATCGTCAGATACAGCTTGCCATTGTTATCCGTTACTTCTAACGCACCGCCATCACAGTCACGAAGCTCTAGGCTAACGTTATCTGAAATCATGCCAGCAAAAGAAACGCACATTTTTTCGCTGATACCTGCTTTAGCAAGTAAGACAGAGAAGAGTAAATCACCCGGCACACAGAATCTTTTTGAGTCTTCATCGTGAATAGGGTTGAAATCGCCGGCGACTAACTTCGCAAAGTGGCTTGCTTGTTTACGCGTAAAAACTAACTGACCGTTGCTCTGATTGAAGTAATTGTTTAGCTGCATGTTCTTTTTCTGGTGGTTGGACACAGTTTAACTTGGCTCGCATTGTAACTGACTAAGTCGATTTTAATGGTCTAGCCAGTTAGGTCAGACAAAACTAGAGGATATGCCCTTGATAAATCCTATCAAATACCTTGTTTTGGAGACTAGGAACCATCGTTTTTGGGAAAAAGAGAAGGTTAGGTAGATGATGTAAGGGCATCCACACCATACCAATCTGATCTTTATCAGGTGCCATAGGCTGGGTAACCTGCTCGAAGTGTTTTGCTTCAACAAAGAGTTCGATTTGATGCAGATGTTCAGGAAGGTACGTCGTATCTAGGAGATCTGCGATGACTTCTCGCACAAACAGCACGTCTCCCATAACGGCTTTACCGCCAGTTTCTTCAAGTAGTTCACGGTCAAATGCCTGAGCCATCGTCTCGTTATGCTGAATGCCACCACCGGGCAATATATACCACAACCCGCGATCGTCCCGGTGCTCGGCGAGTAAAATCGCGTTATCTTTATAGCAAACAGCGCGGACAGATACTCGTAATGGGTGCATAGTGACTCCAATGTCCTTATGAATATTTGTCTATAGTACAAAGCTTGCTGTGCGGTGGGAACCCAGTCTAATTCAACTGACTATTTGTGCGTAGAAAGACTTTTGTTATCGATGGGTTTAGCCACATTTGCGTCATAAAACTTAAAGAAGTTCTTACCATTATTTTTGACGAAATACATGGCTTCATCGGCTTTTTCAATGAGAGAGCTGATGGAGTTGTCGTTGTCTGGATACAGACTAATACCTATGCTTGAGCCTACTGTTGCAGTCTGCTCGTGACCAATTTTAACAGGGAGAGAGATTTGATGCTGAAGGTCTGCGGCAATGTCAGTAACAGCGGTTTCATAGCTAGGGTTAAAAGAGAAACCAATTAAAAACTCATCGCCGCCCCAACGCGCAACCACATCTGAACCTCGAAAAAATTGCTTGATACGGTTTGCTACTTCAATAATGACCTTATCACCCGCATCATGACCATAAGTATCATTGACGTGCTTAAACCCATCGAGGTCTATCATTAAAATGGCAAAATTACGCTGCTTCTTTTCTGCATCAATGACAGAGTTTTCTAACTTACTCATGCCAGCTCTTCGATTTAAGAGCATAGTAATCGCATCATGTTCGGCTTCATAAATAATGTTTTGCTCGCGCTCAGCGCGCTCTGTAATGTCATAAACAACGACTTCTAGAAGGCTGTCATCTGGGTTGTTAATGTCTTCTACTTTAGAAAATAGACAGTGTACCCAGCGGTCTGCAGCCCTAACTTTGTGACGAAGTTGAACGTCCATTGAGCTGAACTGATTCCCGGGCTTTGCCCAGAAATCCTCGATAAATTCTTTAATTACAGAAGGATCAAAAAAGTATCCAGTAAAGTCCGTTTTAGTAAACCGCTCAGTATCCAAAATAAACGTTTGGCCAAGAAGACGAAGAAGAGCAGGGTTGGCAACGATAAGCTGATTGCTTGCATCCAACAAGCCAATACCCGCACTGGCGCGTTCAAAAATTAGACGGAATTTTTTGGAGAGGTTTTCTGTTTCAGCACGAAGCTCTCGCTCGTTATCTATCTGATTATTAACCGCACTTAAAAGACCATTGATATCCTTCACGAGTGCGCCAATTTCGTTATTTTGGTGGGCTAAGGGAACATCAATGCGCGTTGAATCGCCTGGCGCAATTAAATGAAATCGATTGGCGATATTTTTCATCGGTTCAGTCAGAATTTTATTCACGATAAACAGAGTCAGTAGTGCGATGGTGATCGAGTAGGTCACCAAGACAATGGCCTGCATCTTCGCTAACGAAACTGCATTGTTTTCAATGTATTGTTGGTTAGGGTAAACCAACAAGTCACCAACATATTCTGATTTATCGAACGGAGACAGGATCGGAAAAACGACCGCGGTTTCAGATTGATTAATCACATCACGATTTTCGAATGAAGCTGTCAACCCGTTTTGGCTGGTGAGTCGGGCTGCTGAAATGATGTCATTTGCTTCTAATCCACTCAGTACTTCTTCGGCCAACTCCTTATTACCTAAGTAAAGAGCGATGGACGCTGTTTGTTCGACGGTGGTGATAATCTGCTTAATCTGACTGCGTGAGCGGTCGACTTCTTGATGGTACGAAATATAGAACCATATTAACGAAGCGATGATAGAAAAGATGACCGCTCCGCCGGCAACACCACCGGCAACGCGAATATGGATTTTCTTATTAAGGATCTTCAAATCTAAATACCACTTTCAATCCGTCAGCGAGGTCTGACTCTCTGATGTATGCGATGGCGTGACGATTTTCGAGAACATAGTTCACGACTGCCTGCTCTGAAGGTTTTGCTTCGGGGGGCTCTGCTTTTCCTGTGAATAACAGCCTTGCCCAATACGCATTAATCTGCGCAACGGATTTTCCGACTAGCCTATTATAAAAATCTTCCCTTATCGGGCTGTTGTCAGGCAGATCAGTTGTATCGGCGGACGTACCATCTGGGTAAGCGGTAAAGCGTCCCATGTAGATATCCATAACCTGACGAGAGGAAAGAGACTCAACGGGGTTAGCTTGATTGACAACCACAACGAGCCCCGCTTGAGCCAATGAGGCCCAAGACAAGGTGATCGATGTGAGTAGTGCCAATACTATTCTTTTCATATCAGAACACGAAACTCAAGCTAACTGAGTAGGTATCAATATAACTGGGTACAGCTGCGCTCAAGCCGTTTATGCTTGTCAGCCAACCACCAATATGGTCATTCTTTAACCATGTTCGTTCAATTTGTCCTTTCAAAGAGATTTGAGGTGAAATATCTAACCTAACGCCCATCCCGAATGTTTCCTGATCAACAAATCGGGCGTTCAGATTACTACCGATCAACTGATAGGCATCAGCAATTTGTGATACTGATTGCCCCAATGCGCTGGGGGCAGAAAGCGCGTAGAGTGAACCGATAGTTTTAGATTTCGATGCGAAGCCATAAAAGGTATTGGAATTTAAGGTACGTCCGACACTTAGGTAGCCCGCTGCCAAATCAGTGAAAAATGGCCATTCGGCATCGGTGTAACTTAGTTCTGATTGTACGTTCCAATCCCCCGTTTCGTAGAGAGCCCCAAGCGAGTAATAAGAGATTCGTGTATCACTCAATTTGAAATCGTTAGAGAAACGAGAAGCACCAGGCCAAAGTAGCTCGAGGTTGGGTACTCCGGACAAACTTGAGGTTAGGCTCGCCGCAGGCTCGCCTTCTTTTGCCTTAGTGGTCGCGGCGACTGAAGAAAAAAGCCATTGTTCGAGTGAATAGGTCAACTTACCACCAATAATGGGTGACAGTGTAACATTGTGGGGTTCAAAGATGGTTTCTATCGTAACTTCTGAACTACCACCAAATAGTCTTGCTTCAAAAATACCATCACCAAGAGGTGCACTGTATGCAATGTCACCACCATCTATGTAGGTCACCGGAATCGCAGAGTAAAAATCGGTTATAGGTTTGGTCCAGAGGTACGCAAACCCAACGTCCCTGTATTCGGAAAGCATATAAATGGGGGTCGCTATTCGACCAGCGCGAACCGTGATGTTTTGAGTGGGTCTATAACGAAGAAAAGCCCAGGTAATTGTTTTATTGAGGTTATTATCGAGCCTGTCTTGAAGAACACCTTGGATGACCGCATCGAACTGGTCGTTGATATTGGCATTTAGTTGAAGGCCAAACGAAGAACCTGGCTTTAAACTCCATTCATCAAAAAGTGCTTCTTTAGAGAGGTCGTATTTGAATCCTAAATTTTCCGTTCCCGACTTAATGACGCTAACATTGCCAAAACCACTAACGCGCAGGTTATCGCTCGCTGAGGCAAAACTGCTCGCGAGTAAAGTAAGACAAACCGTTCCCATCACGCTAAGTCGTCGAGGCAATAGCATCTCTAAGTATCAAAGTTGGTACGTTAATTAAATATAAGACATTTTTTAGATTTCATTGGGTTATTCGTGTTGCAAGTACGAATTCGACCATGGTCTAGCATTGCTGGCCTGTCATGGACTTTCCAACAATGTTATAAAGGTTATTAAATTAACGAGATAGGACGCTCTAAATGCAATTTCCCCACCAAAATATCGTGATTCTTACTGGCGCAGGCATTTCCGCTGAATCAGGAATTAGAACATTTCGCGCTCAAGATGGTTTGTGGGAAGAGCACCATATCGAAGATGTCGCCACCCCAGAAGGTTTTGCGAGAAACCCTGCACTCGTCCAAACCTTTTACAATGCGCGTCGAAGACAGCTTCAATCGGGAGTAGAGCCAAACGCAGCACATGAAGCACTCGCAAAACTCGAAAAGGAGCTAGACGGTAAGGTCACAATCGTGACGCAAAATATTGATAATCTGCATGAACGAGCGGGCAGCGAAAACGTCATTCATATGCATGGGGAACTGCTAAAAGCCCGCTGCAGCACATCTAATCAGGTATTGGATTGGACGGATGACATCATGGTAGATGACCAGTGTCATTGTTGTCAGATCCCATCGCCGATGCGCCCACATGTGGTCTGGTTCGGTGAGATGCCCATAGCAATGGATAAAATCCACGATGCATTGATGGAAGCCGACTTATTTATTTCGATTGGTACCTCTGGTGCGGTTTACCCTGCAGCGGGATTTGTTCATGAAGCTTCCATAGGCGGAGCAAGAACGATTGAAGTAAATTTGGAGCCAAGTGCAGTCGAAAGTGAGTTCGATGAAAAGCGGTATGGGAAAGCAACCGTGCTGGTTCCGGAACTGGTCGAAGAATTGCTAAATATGGGTAAGTAGGACGGTTTGGCGAGACATAAAAAAAGCGGCACTGAATGCCGCTTTTTTGTATTTAAGGCGAGTTATTAACGCTTAACGATTATTGACCCGCTTTCAGCTTCTGGAAGTACTCTTCGTAAAGCACGTTTGCTTCACCGACAGAGCCTTGCCATTCGCCATTTTCCATCACATCTTGTGGTGGATAAACACTAGGATCATCTTTAAACGCTTTAGGCAGCAGCGGGTAGGCTGCTTTCACTGGCGTTGGGTAACCAATTTCAATGGCCAATTTCGCTGCATTTTCTGGACGAAGCAGGAAATCGATCATTTTATGCGCGGCATCGACGTTTTTCGCTGTTGCAGGGATAGCCAAGCTGTCCATCCAGAAAATCGCACCTTCTTTAGGCCATACGATGTCTACAGGTGCACCTTCGCTACGTGCGATGTATGCAGAGCCATTCCAAAGCATGCCTAGCGCAACTTCGCCAGCCATGTAAGGGTTTGCCGGGAAGTCTGAGTTGAATACCAGCACGTTTGGCATGATTTTCTTCAGTTCTTCATAAGCTGCTTTGATTTCGTCTGGATTTTGCGTGTTTGCAGAGTAACCCAGTTTGCGCAGTGCGATATGGAAGAACTCACGCGCATCATCCATCATCAGCAATTGACCTTCGTATTCTGGATTCCAAAGGTCGGCCCAAGAATGCACGCTGTCTTTTTCGATGATGTCAGTATTAACACCAATACCTGTCGCACCCCAAATGTAGGGTACAGAGTATTCATTGTTTGGGTCGAACGGCTTGTTAAGCTGATTCGGATCCAGGCCATCAAAATGGGTCAGCTTCGATTTGTCGAGCTTTTGCAGCATGCCTTCGTCACGCATCTTTTGAACGTAGTACGTCGAAGGAACAACCAAGTCATAACCTTCTGGATGCGTCTTCAGTTTCGCATACATACTTTCGTTAGATTCGTACGTTGAGTAGATAACCTTGATGCCGGTTTCTTCAGTAAACTCTTCCAGTACTTCCGTAGGGATGTACTCAGACCAGTTATAGAAATAAAGCTCATTATCAGCAGCAAGTGCTGTGTTTGAGAAAAGAGAGACGGCCAGAGAACTGCCTAGCACAAACTTAGACCAGGGTTTCATCGACAACTCCTGCAGTTTTATATTGGTATTGATAGGTTAGGATAACGGCTACACAACGCTAGCCGTGACTGAATAATGCGAAATTAGAAAAGGGCAGGCGAGGCCTGCCCTAAACAGTTATCGCACCTTATCGCGCGCCAGTAATTGAGAGCAAATTACCAGTACGAGAGAGACGATAAGCATTAGCGTTGCTAGTGCGTTTACTTCCGGTGATACGCCAACTTTAACCATTGAATAAATCTTCAAAGGTAAGATTTCGTAGCTTGGGCCTGTCACAAAGGAACTGACGATTACATCATCCAGCGACAGCGTAAAGCTGAGCAACCAGCCAGCAGCGACAGCAGGTGCTGCCAGCGGAAGAATAATCTTGGTTAGGATTACCCATTCACTTGCTGCTAAATCTTTCGCCGCTTCAAGCATGCGAAGATCGAAACCATTTAAGCGGCTGTAAACCGTCACGACCACAAACGGCAAACAGAAGGTAATGTGAGACAATAACAAGGTTAGGAAACCAAGTTGCGCGCCTAACAATACAAACAATGCCAGAAGTGATATCGCCATCACGATATCTGGCGACATCATGACCACGAACAGCATGCCGTTGACAAAGTTCTTTCCACGGAAGCGGTAACGGTAAAGTGCAACCGCTGTCAAACTACCGATAATTGCTGCTGCTGACGCAGACAAAACTGCGATTGTCAGCGAGTTACCAGCCGCTTGTACCAAGCTGTCATTGTTCAGAAGTTGGGTATACCACTTGGTGGTAAAACCCTTCCAATCCATCCCGAACTTACTTTCGTTAAACGAGTTAACGATAAGAATGATGATAGGGATGTAAAGAAACGCATAGACCAGCGACATAAAACTGGTTTTGAAAAAACGACTCATTCCAGCTCTACCTTCTTGTTCATTAGCTTGCCAACACGCCAGTAGGCGAGAAGCATCAGACCCATCAAGACAGTCAACGAGATACTTGCAGCTGAACCAAACGGCCAGTCACGTACGTTGAGAATTTGGCTCTTGATGACGTTACCAATCAACAGGTTCTTCGCGCCACCCAGCAGGTCAGACACATAGAACATGCCGAGCGCAGGGAGCAGAACCAGAAGACAGCCTGCAATAATGCCTGGCATTGTCAAAGGCAGGATAACCTTGATGAATGCCTGCAATTTACTTGCGCCTAGATCTTTCGCCGCTTCAAGATAGCTGTTGTCCAACTTCTCAATACTTGAGTAAAGCGGCAGAATCATAAACGGCAGCAGGATATAGACTAAACCAATCATTACGGCATATTCGGTGTACATAATACGCAATGGCTTGTCGATCAAACCAAGCGTTAGCAAACCTTCGTTAAGCAGGCCGCGGGTACCCAGAAATATTTTCAGGCCGTAAGTACGGATCAAGGAATTGGTCCAAAAAGGAACAATGACCATGAACAGCATGATTGGTCGCCATTTTTGCGGCATGCGCGCGATGACATAGGCAAACGGATAGCCGATCATCAAACACAACATGGTAGCAATGGCAGCCATATAGAAAGAATGCCAGACAACCTTTGCGTAAAGAGGATCCATCAACTTGGCATAATTGCTCAAGGTGAAAGTCATCTCGATCAGGTTTGCGTCGTCGCGGGTCAGGAAACTGGTGATGATAATCATCATGTTCGGAATAAATACGAACAGCAGTAACCAACCTACAATTACACCGATAATGGCGTTCTGGAGATTAATCTTCTTCATCAGGCAGTACCACTTCCCAGCTTTCAACCCAGGTAATTGCAACTTTCTGATCCAATGAGTGGTCAACATCTGGATCGTCTTCGTTGAAGAACTCGCTAACCATCACCGACATGCCTGATTCCAGTTCAAGAACCGAATCCAGCGTCATACCTTTGTAGTTACGTTCACGAACGTAGCCGACGATACCGTTACCTGATTCAGTTGCGCTGATTTCTTCAATGCGCAAATCTTCAGGACGCAGCAGTACCTTCACTTTATCGCCAACCGAAACGTCCAGCTTACAATAAACCTGACATTCACGGCCTTCGACAGTTGCGGTGATACGCTCTTCGTCAATACGTGCAATTACATGTGCGTCAAATACGTTGATCTCACCGATAAAGCGCGCGACAAACAAGTTTGCTGGCTCTTCGTAGATCTCACGTGGTGTACCATCCTGAACAACCTTACCGGCTTTCATTACGATGATACGATCTGACATTGAAAGGGCTTCTTCTTGATCGTGCGTGACGAAAATGAAGGTGATACCCAGCTTACGCTGAAGTTGCTTGAGTTCCATTTGCATCTGCTTACGCAGTTTGTAGTCCAACGCAGACAGGGATTCATCAAGCAGGAGTACTTTTGGCTTGTTAACAACCGCGCGTGCAATCGCAACACGTTGTTGTTGACCGCCAGAAAGCTGATGAGGTTTGCGAGGCGCAAATTTCTCAAGCTGAACCATGCGAAGAGCTTCCATTACACGCGGTTCGATTTCACGTTCGGCAACTTTCTGCATGCGCAGACCGAAAGCGACGTTTTCGAACACAGTCATGTGTGGGAAAAGCGCATAGCTCTGAAAGACGGTATTGACGTGGCGTTGTTCCGCGGGGATAGCGGTTACGTCTTGTTCGTCAAGGATAATGTGGCCATCGTCTGCATCTTCAAGACCTGCAATCAAACGAAGAACTGTGGTCTTGCCACAACCTGACGGACCTAGGATTGTCAAAAACTCGCCGTTGTTAATCTCGAGATCAAAAGATGAAATGATCTCCTTGCCATCAAAACTCTTACAAAGCCCTTTAAGCTGAACAACGGGTTTTTTCATTGGTTGTGTTGCGTTCAATTCTACTCTCTCTCCTTACACCACGGGCGATTAGCTAGTAAAAATTCCCCTAAAAAGTAGACGGCGCATGATAGACGTGCAAACCATGAAGTTAAAGCGTTTTTTTTTGTTTTAACAGTAAAACTTTGCCCAAAAAATCCAATGCCGCAATGATGTGGAGAAACATCGACCAATTCGGCGCGTTGTGAAGCATATCTCAAATTGCGGCGCGTAAGCGTCGATTAGTATAGCCGCAATACTGTCTGGCTAAAAATGCACCTGCGTGAGACGCGTTTAAAAAAATCACCTATAACTTTATAAGTGGGGAACTTTCTTAGGCTAAAGACAAAAGTTACTTTGCTATGAATAAACAACAATTGAGCAACGCATTACATGTTGGTGGCACGCTTGAAAATGCTTTGACGGGTAATTACAAACTTAGTGCGTCGAGTGTGGTTCAAGAAGCCGTTAAGCTGACACAAAAACACTTCTGGCGATTTTTACCTGCAACTGTTGTATTGGCAGGTGCGAATCTCGCCATTTTTCTTGTCGTCCTTTCTTTGATGGTTGATTCACCAATGCACGTGGTTACCGCGTTCATCGGTCAACGTCAAATGACACCGGATATGCTAGCGGCAGGTAGGATTGCGCTATTTGCATCGACAGTGTTTAGTGCGCCACTTTATGCTGGGGCGAGTTTGATGGGACTCAGTCACGCGATTGGGTTTAGAACAAAACCTCGTCATATCGTAAAAGGGTTGGCGTATGCCGTGGCCGTGATTCTCGCTATGGGATTTATTTCCGCGCTACAGAGTTTTGGTAATCAAATTTTACCCTTGTTAGGCATATTTCTAGGAATTGCCTTCTCCATGACAATCCTTCTTATCTGTGAGAAGCGATTACGTCCTGTTGAGGCAATGATCGTTTCTTTTAGAGCGATCACAAAAAAAATGATACCATTGACACTTGTTTACATCGTCATCGCTGTGCTTTTTCTATTTTCCTATGCCACAGCAGGTATAGCTCTCGTCTGGGCATTGCCATTCATGTTCAATGTTAAAGGCGTACTATATCGCGAGATGTTCGGTGTTGGTATAGAAGTGACCGTGTCACAAGAGGGTGATGATGATTCATCTTCTGGGGACGGTAATAAAGAGGTTTTCAACGCTTAAATGAAGCTTTCGTTTGCTGTTTTGGCTTCGGCTCTACTGCTGTCTGCGTGTAGCGAAGCACCACATACCCCCGTTACTAATATCAACCAACTTCAACCGGCTTCACCTCCACCAGAAATGGTGCAGAAGCCGGATTTCGCGTCATACAAAATAGTGACGGAAAAGAAACAAGCTTTTGCAGATTTTCTTAAGCCGGGTGTTAACTATATTAACGGGCTGATTGAAAACGCACGCACTAGGCTTACTACCTTGTCGACGGCGAAGAGCCTGTCAACAAGCGACAATGAGTTTCTTAGCAATGTTGCAGAACTCTTCAGCCTACCTTTACCAGAGACTGGTGCTGATCAAGCATGGTTTAAAGAAGCCCTGAAACGGGTCGATGTTATTCCTATGGATTTGGTATTGAGTCAGGCGGCGATCGAATCAGGGTGGGGTACATCACGATTCGCTCGAGAAGGTAACAATTACTTCGGTCAGTGGTGTTACACTCAGGGTTGTGGCATGGTGCCAAGTGCACGTAGCTCGGGCAAATTTCACGAAGTCGCTACATATAAAGACCCACTCCAATCTATTCGCGCCTATTTTTTAAACGTGAACCGCAACCGTGCATATTCGCAGTTGCGTGATATTCGCGCTGAACTTAGAAAAGAGCATGAACCTATTTCAGGTACAGCACTTGCGAATGGATTGTTGAGTTACTCCTCGCGTGGTCAGGCTTATGTGAACGAAGTTCAAGGCATGATAAGCCATAATCAGCAGTATTGGAGCCAAGGATGATTAAAGGACTTACGGCTGCCTTAGTGGCAGCTGTAATTTCAGTACCTGTTGCCGCAGCACAGGTTGAATTGAGATACAGCAAGTTATACTCCCAACTAAAACATAATTATGGTGAAAACCATCCTGATGTAAAAATTGGTTACTTTCTCATTTCCCCAGAAACAGGGAACGTATGTGAAATAACGAAAGCATGGATGATTAAAAAAGAACATTCTGAAGTTTTTACCATTCCGCCTTCTCAAGAATTACCACTTCCTATCGATAATCACCTACGGCAGGTTAACCCTGATGTGTTTATTGAAACTGCAGGGGATGGTGTATGCGATGTGTCATATCAAGTCATGGCGAACACAGCGTTTGACGAGGCAATAAGTGCAGAAGACATTCAGAGCCTTGTTCCCCAAATGACCGCGATGATGAAAGATTTGGGCGGTATGTTTGCTTCTTGGTTTATGCCTGATGTCGAAGGGGTAATGGTGCACTTTGCTGAACCTGTTTCTTCGCTCTCGACATCTAACGGACGAAGCATTGAGGTTAACGGCAAGGTAGCGGTAATCCGCCTTGACGAGCTTAAGCAAGGTGAGACAATCGCATTTTCTCAGCCTCCGCTGAAAGTTACGCCGTGGATTCCACAGACCTAAACTCTCCTTCGCCGCCTCAGCGTAAGATTTTTTGCTGGGGCGGCGCATCTTCGGCAGCACTTCTTTTATAACTGCATTGATTTTTCATCAAAGCATTTCAACGACTCCAAAAGATACGTATAATCGCCCGCCTGTTAAAATCTACCGTCGGTTCAATCGACAATTTGAGAACAACAAATGAATCAGAAAGATACAAGAAAAGAGACACTTGAATTCAACAAACTCCAAAAACGCTTAAGGAGAAATGTTGGTAGTGCTATCGCTGACTACAATATGATCGAAGAGAATGATGTCGTCATGGCGTGTATCAGTGGTGGTAAAGATTCATTTGCGATGCTTGATATCTTGCTGAACCTGCAGGCTGCGGCACCGATCAAGTTCGATGTTGTTGCTGTAAATCTAGATCAAAAACAGCCGGGTTTTCCTGAGCATATTTTGCCAGAGTACTTCGAAAGCCTGAACATCCCGTATTACATCGTTGATAAAGATACTTACTCGGTAGTAAAAGAGAAAGTCCCAGAAGGTAAAACAACCTGTGGTTTGTGTTCGCGTCTTCGTCGCGGCACCCTTTACTCTTTTGCAGAGAAGATTGGTGCAACTAAGTTAGCGTTAGGCCACCACATGGACGATATCGTTGAAACCATGTTCTTGAACATGTTCCACGGGTCACGCTTGAAAGCCATGCCGCCTAAGCTTCGTTCAGATGATGGACGTAATGTTGTGATTCGTCCTCTTACATACTGCCGTGAGAAAGATCTGATCAAATATGCTGAGCATAAAGACTTCCCGATTATTCCTTGTAACCTTTGTGGTTCACAGGAAAATCTGCAACGCCAATCGATTAAGGCGATGCTTACTGAGTGGGATAAAAAGACACCAGGTCGCGTCGAAAGCATTTTCAAGTCGATTCAGAACGTAAGCCCAAGTCAGTTGGCGGATCGTGAATTGTTTGATTTTGTGAATTTGCCACTAGACCGTGAAGGTGACCGTGGTGAATACGAATTTAGTGAAGCGGTCGTTTCTTCGTCAAACATTGATGAGTCACTGTTCATCGATGTCACTAACGTATAATCCAACGTACGTTTATTGAACATAAGAAAGGGGGAACAACACGTTGTTCCCCCTTTTTGTTTGTCTGTAGCGTTTATTTATCGTGATATTTTCTCGTTATGTTTTCGTTTTCATCCCAAGCTTACATTTGGTGCGAGCGGGCTGACATAACCGTCCGGCTTAATCGCGAGAACATCACAGTCTAATTGGTCAATAGTGTGCTCTGCTGTGTTTCCGATAAAAATGGCAGAGAGACCAATGCGTCCGGTTGTACCTAATATGACGAGTTCTGCATCCAATTCTTTGGCGACGGCAGGAATAACATCTTCAGGTAGACCTTCTTGGCAATGTGTTTGTGCTTCATCAATGCAGTGCTTTTGGCGTAACGCTTTCATTTGTAGTAGATGATGACCGCGAACCGCATCGGTATATGACGCAGGATCAAATTCCGGCAGTTCGATGGTGACGTTGACGGGCGTTGCCGGATACGCATTGACGAGATTTACTTCAGCTTCAAGCAATTTACTCATTGCATTAGCTTCATTAATCAGCTTGTCATTAAGTGGAATGTGCGCTTCATTTTCAGAGGCTACATTGACGGCGGCGAGAACTTTTCCGTTAGCTGGCCAGCCATGTTCTTTTACAAGCAGTACGGGGCAGGGGCATTTGCGCAGTAAGTGCCAATCGGTTGGTGTAAAGATAACCGAACCGAGTTTGTCATGCTTGTGAGTTGCTTTCACTAAAAGATCGTGTTCGCCATCAAAGACCTGCGCAATCATGCTTTCGTAGGGGCGATTATGCCAAACAACATGGTTTACAACGGACACGTCAGACGTATCGTGTTGTTCAACGAGAGATGTCACCCATTCTTCACGCTGACGCAGAACACCAGCACGCATCGCTTGGCGCTCCTCTGCGGAGAGCATGGATGTCATTTCATATGAAAAATCGTAGATAGCAAGGAAAAGCGTCAGTTTAACTGGCGCAGATGATTTGTTTGCTATGTCCAGAGCGCGCGAAAGGGCGGGTTGTTCTTCGTGGTCGGGATCGATAGCGACAAGCAAGTTGGTATATCTGTTCATAACAACCTCCAGCTGTGTGATGCCGATACTTTAATGTAACGCAAACTCAGCCAATGTTGCGACAAATTCAGATAAATATAAGTTAAAAAAGAGAAATGGCACCAAAAGTGCCATTTCTAAAAGTTACGATGATGAGTGAAGAGTTAGCCGCGAGTAATGCCTGCGAGGCGGCTCAGTTCATCGTGGTCAAGAATGGTGATGTACTTGCCTTTAACGCTTAGCATGCCACTTTTTTGGAATCGACCCAGAAGGCGGCTGATGGTCTCAACAGTCAAACCGAGATAGTTACCAATATCACCACGCGTCATGGTTAAACGGAACTCTTTCGCAGAAAAACCGCGCTGAGAGAAACGCGTTGATAGGCTATGTAAGAATGCCGCTAAACGTTCTTCTGCATTCTTTTTAGAAAGAAGCAGAATCATTTCCTGATCACCTTTAATTTCGCTACTCATAAGACGCATGATTTGTTGGCGAAGCTTAGGCATTTTGCCAGACAGGTCATCAAGAATTTCGAATGGGATCTCACAGACCATTGATGTTTCTAAAGCTTGCGCAAAGCTTGGGTGAGACATGTGGTTGATTGCGTCAAATCCGACTAAATCACCGGCGAGGTGGAACGCTGTAATTTGTTCGTCACCTTGCTCAGTTATGGTGTAGCTTTTGATTGTGCCAGAGCGGATAGCATAGAGAGAGCGCAGTTGGTCACCTGCTTGGAAAAGCGGCTGTCCTTTCTGAATTGGCTTTTTGCGTTCAATGATTTGGTCAAGCTGATTTAGCTCACTTTCGCTTAATGTAAATGGAATACAAAGCTGACTGATACTGCAGTCTTGGCAGTGAATTGCGCATCCGCCAGATTGAACACGTTTGGTGATGATTTTTTCTTGAATCATGAGCCTGCTTAGCCAAATTGATTTGAGTCAATATTTTACCATTTCTACGTGCAAAAGCGAGAGCTACTGAAACTGATTGTACACATTATGAGCGGTAATTATTCCGTACATTAGGAGTATCAAAGATGAGAAACGTCGAAATATCAAATTATTAAGTAGTCCCTTCATGTATTCAGCCGCACTTCCAACTAAAATCATTGCGGGTAGAGTTCCGATCCCAAATGCGAGCATTATCAATAATCCGTGAGTTGCATTTCCTGCGACAGCCGCCCAACTGAGAGCCGAATAGACTAAACCACAAGGCAGCCAGCCCCAGACCATCCCAAAGGGTAGAGCGGAAACGGAATGCTTCAATGGCAACAATTTTGACGCGAGCGGTGATATTCGCTTCCAAAGATGCTGGCCTAACTTTTCGATATGGGAAAGGCCATTCCAAAATCTTCCGATATACAATGCCAATAAAATTAACATGATTGCGGCGAGAAGACGCAACCATAGAAGGCCTTGTGAAAACGAAGAAACGCCGACAACCCCAGATACAATGCCTCCTGCAATCGCGCCAATCGCGCAGTAGGAAATCAATCGACCAGAGTTGTAGTAAAGAAGGTAAGGTAATTTGCTCTTGTTGTTTGGTGTCCCAATGGTCACTGCGGCTGCAACGCCCCCGCACATACCTAGGCAATGACCCGCACCGAGTAACCCGACCATGAAGGCTGCTAAAAAATCGGATACTGGCATGCGTTATTTTTCCTGATGTTCCGTTGATACCTTATCAGTAGGGCGTTTATCGTCATCGTCCAGCAATATATTCATTCCCTGACGTTCTAGATCTTCAAATTGCTCGGATTTAACCGCCCAAATAAAAACACCGACTGCGACGCAAACGAGCAGGATGGCTATGGGTATGAGAATGTACAAGCTTTCCATTACGGGGCATCCTTGAGCTTTTCAATGATATCTTTTTTAAATAGTCGCAGTGAGTTAGTAACAACAATGACCGAACTAGCGGACATGCCCGCAACGGCAACGTAAGGTGCGACAAAGCCTGCCATTGCAAGAGGAAGGATCACTACGTTGTATCCTAAAGCCCATGCAAGGTTCTGACGAATGATTTTTTGCGTAAACGCGGCGAGTTTACGTGCGTCGAGCAGCTTAGTGAGATCGTCACCGAGCAAAACCATGTCAGCGGACGCCTTGGCGACATCAGTCCCGCCCCCCATAGCGACAGATAAATGCGCCCCAGCGAGAACAGGAGCATCATTCACGCCATCTCCAATCATCATCGTTATTTGGTTATTGGGTAATGACTGCAGGTATTCGAGTTTTCCTTGTGGAGAGACATCAGCAACCACTTCATCAATGCCGAGTGCGTTTGCTACGGTGGTTGCGGTTTGGACGTTATCGCCCGTAAGCATGGTGACGCGGATGCCGGCATTATGGAATTGTTCAATCAGTGCCTTGCTGCTAGCGCGGACAGGATCAACAAGCTTAAACGATGCGATTGGTTGACCGTCACATGATAACCAAACTTGAGATGGACTATTTAGGGCAACCTCTGGTGCATTTAGTGCAAACGCGGGTTTACCGATTCGCCACTCTTGTCCGTCCAAATAACCTTTAAGTCCTTCGCCAATGACATTTTCTACGTCGGTGACACCTTCGGCTTGTGGATATCGATGAAAAGCAACAGCGATAGGGTGGTTAGCATAACTTTCTAACGCAGAAGCGATTGATAGTGCGGTGTCTTTGGTTACGTCGCTAAAAACGTCCGTTTCTGAAATGGAAATATTACCTTCAGTTAACGTGCCCGTTTTATCGATCACGACCCGATTAATCTTGGTTAGCGTTTCAAATACATGCCCGCGACGTAGCAAAATACCTAGCTTACCAAACGTTGAGGTTGAGCATGTGAGTGCTGTGGGCGTTGCCAACGAAAGGGCGCATGGGCATGTCGCAACGAGAACCGAAAGCATAATCCAAAATGCGTCATCTGGGCGATGGCCTTGCCAATACCACCAAGTACTCGCTGATATAATGAGAATCACAGCGACAAAATAGCGTGCGACGATATCAGCGATTTCGGCAAGCCTCGGTTTGGCAAGCTGTGCTTCGTCTTGCAACTGGACAATGTGTGCAATAAGGGAGTCTTTTTTCTCCGCCGTTACTTCAACATCGACATTGCCATCAATGTTCATTGTTCCTGCAAAAACAACATCTCCAAGATGTTTTGACTGAGGCAAGGATTCTCCGGTTAACATTGCTTCGTCCACCGTTGTTACACCACTTACGATGGTGCCATCAGCGGGGTAAGGTTCACCAGGAAGAACGCGTACAATATGCCCAAGTTTTAATGATTTAGCGGGAATTTGCTCACCAGATTGGAGCAAAGCAAGCTTGGGTACTAATTTGAGCAGGTTTGCACTGGCAGCTGCCGCTGTTCGTCTTGCACGCATTTCCAAAAATCTTCCTATCAAAAGGAAGAAAGTAAACATAGCGATAGATTCAAAAAAGACTTCGCCTTTCTCGGTGACAGTTGCATAGAGGCTGGCAAAATACGCAAATAACAATGCTATGGATACAGGTACATCCATCCCGAGTGTTCGCGCTTTAAGATTTCGCCATGCATTGACATAAAACGGCATCGCTGAGTAGAGCAGGACAGGGGTGGCAAAAATCAGGCTGACCCATCGAAAGTAGTTTCTGAATGTTTCATCCATGTCACCAAACACTTCGAAATACATGGCGACCGCCAGCATCATTACTTGCATGGTGGCCAAGCCAGCAACACCTAAGCGGTAAAGATACTGTTTCATTGTGTGGTGATATTGCGCTTCCTGATTATCTGCTTCGAACGGCGCAGCCTTGTATCCTAGCGCATGTATTTTTGCTAAAAGATCACTGAGTTTTGTTTTGGTAGGGTCCCAGCGTAAGGTTGCGCGATGTGTGGTTGTATTAACTTGAATACGTGACACACCGATCTGAGAGCTGAGCTGCTTTTCAATTAGCCATGCGCAGGCAGCACAAGACACACCATCTACAGACAGAACAACTTCGTCAATGCCGTTTTCGTGACGTACAAACTCTTGTTGGACATCTTCATTATCGTAAAGGCTGAGAGATTGTAATTCTTGAGGAACTAAATTGGCTTTTTCTGCCGGTTCTGTTCTGTATTCGTAATATGAAGTTAATCCGCTGGCAACAATGGTGGTTGCAACTGCTTGACAGCCAGGGCAACACATAATTTGCTTAATGCCGAGGATCTCGACTTGATAGGAGTCGCCAGTAAGCACCGGCTCTCCACAGTGGTAACAGTCTTTCGTCATTCCTTGCTCGAACCATACAACTTAATTGGGTCTGATGAAGGGAAGTTGGCGCGTCCATTGAGTGCCCAAGTTCCATCAAATGCATTAAGTTCAATATACCATGGTCCTTGGAGCGGTTCGTTGAGCGCGATTCGATAATTGCCAGTCGCGTCTGCATTTACCATTTGTTCAATGTCTTTGTTTGCCAATGTACGATGCTGAAACGTAACGCGAAGCGTTGGATACTGAGTTAGCTCGCCTTTGTCTAAAGCAAAGATTACTCTTTCTTGTTCGGTGGACAGAAATGCAGAGATATTGAGCTCATCGGCTTTGCGCAAACGAGTGAGATCCTGATTAATCCCTTTCCCTTCTTTATAGTAATCTTCTGCGACGAGAGAAACCTGATTTTTACTAAATAACGTAAACGTGAAGAGGCTGGCAACGACTACTGTGCCGGGAAGGGCAATCAGGAACCAAGGCCAAAACTGCTTATACCAAGGTTTGTTCATAACGCTTTCCTGTTTTTACACTGATCTTGGGTAAAAAGCCCCTGCAAGCAGGGGCTTAAAGGTGTTGCTGTTACTTATTTTTTGTTGTCAGCATTGCTGACGTCCCAAACATAGGCAGAGAGCAGTTGGATCTTATCTTCGTCCAAAATATTCTCCCATGCTGGCATTACACCTTGGCGGCCATAACGAATAGTTTCTTCAACGGCTTTGCGAGAGCCGCCGAATAGCCATACATTGTCCGTCAAATCAGGTGCACCAAATGCTGGGTTACCTTTACCATCAGTACCGTGACAAGCTGCACACACAACAAAACGTGTCTTACCTTTTGCTGCTTCTTGTGCATCAACTTTACGTCCTGAGAGGCTAAGGGTGTACGCTGCAACTTCTTTAACGCCGTCTGGGCCTAACGCATCCAGCCAAGCTGGCATGTTGCCGATACGGCCTTGTTGAATCGTTGCTTTAATGGTTTGAGGTTCACCACCATACAACCAAGCGTGGTCGGTAAGGTTAGGGAAGCCTGCTTGACCACGCGCATCCGAACCATGGCACTGCGCACAGTTTTGGATGAATAGGCGTTGGCCTACCTTAATTGCCTCTGGATTTTCTGCAATTTTGGTAATGTCTTGAAGCTCATCTGAACCTGGCTTGTATGCCAATTTCCGATACGTTTCACCAAAGATCGCATTCGCGGTAGACAATTCACGAGCGTATTGGTCAATACCTTCGCTGTTTGCCATCAACTGACGAGACTCTTCAATATTGTTTACGTCTTGTGCAGAGCTTTGCCAGTTAAACAACCCTTTGAAATTTCCCAACCCTGGGTAAAGTGCAAAATACACGATGCCAAAGACTAAGGTCGCCCAGAACATATAGGACCACCACTTCGGGAGTGGGTTGTTAAGCTCACGAATACCATCGTATTCATGGCCCATATCTTCACCTTCGGCGATACCGTCTAGGTCTTTGCTACACCAAATGATCAGTGCTGCACACCCAGCGATAGTGCCAAGGGTAATGACAGTGATAAATAGACTCCAAAATGTCGTCATTTGTTATCTTCTCCTGTCTTTTTGGGGCTCTCTTCCTCGTCAGCGAAGACAAGGTTTGCAGCTTCGTCAAATTCCTTTTTACGACGGCTGCTGTAAGCCCAGAGTACAATCCCAACAAATGCCAAAAAGATGACCAGTGTCCAGATACTATGGAATGATGCAATTTCCATAAAAGACCCCTTATTTCATCGCGTGGCCGAGAGATTGAAGGTAAGCAATGATTGCATCCATTTCTGTTTTGCCTTCGACATCCGCTTTCGCGTTAGCAATTTGCTCGTCGGTGTAAGGAACACCAAACATGTCTTTGAAAACAGTAAGCTTCTCTTGGGTATGTTCGCCGGTCAATACATTCTCAGCTAACCAAGGGAAGCCAGGCATGTTTGATTCAGGAACAACAGCCCTTGGATCAATCAGGTGAACACGGTGCCACTCGTCAGAGTAACGACCGCCAACACGTGCTAAGTCTGGGCCAGTACGTTTAGAACCCCATAAGAAAGGGTGTTCCCATACACTTTCGCCCGCGACAGAGTAGTGACCATAACGCTCAGTTTCTGCACGGAAAGGTCGGATCATTTGGCTATGACAAACGTTACAACCTTCACGGATGTAAATATCTCGTCCTTCCATTTCAAGCGCAGTATAAGGGCGTAGATTATCAACAGGCTCTGTCGTTTGTTTCTGGAACAAAAGAGGCGTGATCTCTACCAACGCACCAAAACTGATTGCAATGATGGTGAGAATGGCAAAAAGACCAACGTTCTTTTCAACTAATTCATGACGGCTAGAACTCATTCGTCAGTCTCCTTATGCTGCTTGCTCGACGGCTTTCAGACTGGCTTTTGGTGCGTTGATGGTTTTGTACGTGTTGTACGCCATCAAGAACATGCCAGACAAGAAGATCGCTCCGCCAACGAAACGTACGAAGTAGAACGGATAAGACGCTTCCAGTGACTCAACGAAACTGTAAGTCAGGGTGCCGTCAGTGTTTACTGCACGCCACATCAGGCCTTGCATTACACCAGAAATCCACATAGCTACGATGTAAAGTACGGTACCTACGGTTGCTAACCAGAAGTGAACGTTGATTAGGCTCAGAGAGTACATGCGTTCTTGACCAAACAGTTTTGGTATCAAGTGATAAACCGCACCAATGGAAACCATTGCTACCCAACCTAGCGCACCCGAGTGAACGTGGCCTATGGTCCAGTCCGTGTAATGGGAGAGAGCATTAACCGTCTTAATTGCCATCATCGGACCTTCAAACGTGGACATGCCGTAGAAAGACAGAGAAACAATCAGGAAGCGGAGTATTGGGTCATAGCGCAGTTTATGCCAAGCACCTGATAGCGTCATGATACCGTTGATCATTCCCCCCCAAGACGGTGCAAATAGGATCACTGACATCACCATACCCAGAGACTGTGTCCAGTCAGGGAGTGCAGTGTAGTGCAGGTGGTGAGGGCCAGCCCAAATGTAAAGAGAAACCAGTGCCCAGAAGTGGACAATGGACAAACGGTAGGAATAAACCGGACGACCCGCTTGTTTCGGTACGAAGTAATACATCATACCCAAGAAACCTGCGGTCAAAAGGAAGCCTACAGCATTGTGACCATACCACCATTGGATCATTGCATCGATTGCACCAGCGTAGATTGAATATGACTTCATTCCCGAGACCGGGATAGCCATACTGTTCACGATATGCAACACAGCAACGGTTAAAATAAATGCGCCAAAGAACCAGTTCGCAACGTAAATATGGGATGTTTTACGTTTAATCATGGTTCCAAAGAACACGACGGCATACGATACCCACACGACGGCGATAGCGATATCGATTGGCCACTCCAGCTCAGCGTACTCTTTACCGCTGGTATAACCCAGGGGTAGAGTGATCGCCGCAGACAGGATAATTGCTTGCCAACCCCAGAAGGTAAATTCAGCTAGCTTTCCTCCGAACAGGCGTGTCTGACAGGTGCGTTGAACAACATAATAGGATGTTGCAAATAGCGCACTGGTGCCGAATGCAAAGATAACTGCATTAGTATGCAGAGGTCTTAAACGGCTATAGGTCAGATACGGTACGTCGAAGTTTAGCGCAGGCCATACCAACTGAGCGGCAATAAGAACACCAACACCCATGCCCACAATGCCCCACAAAATCGTTACGAGGGTAAATTGACGGACAACGCGGTAGTTGTATTCCAGTTCAAGCTGCTTTTCTTGGCTCATATTGCATGCTTCCACTTTTTGATTACTACACTCACGTATACAAGTGACTCTATGGTCACAATGCCACCCAGAAGCAATGCAATGCGAATAGTGATTGAATTATGTCCACTTAATGCATTCCATTGCTATTTTGTTGTAAAAGTGGCATTTTCGGCAAAGATGATACTTCACTTAAGCAGTTAAATACAGGGTCATGCCCACACTTGGTTTACTCTTGGGTAACATTTCTATTAAAACTTTGAGCTCTGTAACACGGGAATAGCATAAATCTTATGGCAGCAGAAAAATTAACCACAGCTAGGCTTGTCCAAATATTGGTCGTTTTAAGCATATTGATCGGTGCTTTTGTTTGGCGAACTATCGAATATTCACCACAAACCAATAAGTTGGCATGTGAATTGGTTGCTCAAACTTGTTCTGTGTCTGTTAATGGCGAAACGGTAATAATAGTTGTTAATAAACAGGGTGATAGCTTGAGTGGGCTAGAGATCACGGCAAATAGAAAACCGACGTCATTAACATTGACGAATGCCGGTAAGAAAATTGAACTGAGTGACATTACGTCGGACGAAAATTCAGCAAACTCACATTATATTTACGCGGTGAATAATTCGAATGACAGCCCGTTAAGCGCAAACCTCATTTTAATCATTGATCAGGATCAAATTGAAATTAACTTTTAACCGCAAATTAATATATATGCGAATTGTATTAACAATTGCACGTTAGCCTTCAAAAAAATCTTGAAATGCCTAATAACTAAAAAGAATGGCTTGGAGCCTGCATTTATATTGGTGTCTGGTTTCGATTATTTCCAAAATAGAACGCTTGGCTTTGCAAGGATTGTGAGGTCGTCGAAGTAAGGTAGTGTATTAGTTCGGATGTCTCATTAGCTAAGTCAGCGTCACTTTCCGTATCACCCGCAGCGATATCAGACAATATAACGTGGTTAACTCTAGGCGTATCAGCTCGCTTATCAGCATTATGCGCGCGTTTACAAAGCTCTAAGTGAAGCGATTTTAACGTCAAACTCTCATCGTCTTGTTCAGGGAAAACAACGTAAGTAATGGACAGCGATGAATCTCGGTTCGTCGACTGATATCCGCAATCTGAGAGAAGAGCCTGGCAATAATCGTCATCAAGAAGGAGGGATTCTTTGATCGGCACCATAATGACTATGCCATGAACAGCCGAAATACAACGTTCTGACCAGTGATACTCAGCCGCCACTTCTTTGCTATTTAGTGATGTACAACGGCGAAACCTTACTCTGGGTTCTTCCGCCGCTAAAGCATACCCTAACTGCTCGTCATTGCTTAAAAAAACAACGTTGTTGCCGCGTTGCGCCAAACGCATGCTTAGCGATTGGCCGAGAGTTTGCTTTGCGTTAATTACGATATAGAGCTTGCTTTCCATAGCGGGCTATAAAATTCCGGACTGATTCGCTTATTCTATCGTCTATTGTCCGCATTTTCAGTGATTAAACGTAAAGAATGGTGTCTAACACTGGAGTTATCAGAACGAGGAGCGTTATTATTACCGCATTGATTAAAGCCAAAATCTGACCTTATGAGAATTGCCACATCTTCATCTTCACATGCGAATGCTGATATAGCTGTGCAGGAGATTTCGGAAGAGATCTTTCGCTCATTCGCTGCGCCGGACTTGGTGCTAGCGTATTACACCGAAACCCAAGATGTTAATACACTCATGTCAGCGTTGACGTCGACATTTCCTCACGCGCAAATAGTTGGCTGTTCATCCTGCCAAGGAACGATGACAGATAAAGGCTACCTCAGTGGGCACACCTTATCTGTGTTGGCAATTAAAGATCCACAAGGGACATACGGTTCCGCTGTCGTAGAGTTGGATGCGTCTATTGATGTCCACACTCAAGCACAAGAAGTCTTGAGAACAGCATTGGATAACAGTGGCAGACCCGGCGAGCTCCCAGCACTCATTACACTGCACACGACGCCTGGCCTTGAAGAGGTAGTGTTGCATGCGATTCGAAGCGAGTTAGGTGTCAACATACCTATCATTGGTGGCACAGCAGCAGACAACGCAATAGCAGGTTCTTGGTCACTTTTCGACAACGACACCATCACTGACAATGGCATATCGATGACCGTGTTTTTCCCTACTGCGCGCATTAGCTATGCGTTTCACAGTGGCTATGCGGCAACAGGAAAAAGTGCAGTTGCTACGCGCGTTGCGGGTAGAACATTACTAGAACTTGATGGTAAGCCCGCAGCATTGGTATATGCAGATTGGTATCGAGAAGAGACAGGACTTGTTATCGACAACAACGCGCTGTTTGCGGAATCAACCCTTTTTCCTCTTGGGCGGCAGACGGGTGAAATTCACAGTATGCCTTATTATACTTTGTCCCATCCTGCCGTAGTGTCAAAGGACAACGGAATAGAGATGTTCAGTACTATCCAAGAAGGGGAAACGGTTCATCTTATGTCTGGAACCACCGAAATGTTGGTGTCACGGGCAGGCAGGGTGGTGGACTCCGCAAATGAACATGATAGTCTCAAAAGAACGCCTATTGGCGGTATCGCAATATACTGCGCAGGCTGCATGCTACATGTAAAAGATGCTTTGCATGATGTTGCGGCTAATATGAGTCTGTCTATGCACGAAGCTCCCTTTATTTGCCCATTTACGTTTGGTGAGCAAGGGCAATTTCTAGGGGGTGAAATTGCGCATGGCAACTTAATGATTTCTGCGGTTTTATTTCATAAGGACGAGCTATGACAGGCGCCGTTTCAGAGAAGCTTCAGGAAACCTTGTTCGAGCTTAACCGAGTAGAAGAGCGCGAGCAGAAATTTCGAGAAGAAAACCGCGCGATTTTGTCTGCAATTTCAGCGATGTCAGGCGCAAGTAACAAAATTGAAGTCTTCAATACACTGCTTAAAGTGATTGAGCGTTACGTCGCGTTCGATAACGCACTGGTGCTGACAAGAAATAAAGATACTGAAGACCAATATTCCTGCTTAGTATCAACCTCTCCAGATGTCGAACGATTTTCATGGTGGGACGGCAATACATTTGCTCGTTGTGTAAATGGTCAAACCGTCATCCTCTACGCACCCGAACGTGTTAACGAGTTTTGTGTACTTTCTGACAGCGATTTTAAGCTATGCCGTTCAGCCCTAATTACGGGGATGGCAGTTAATGCTAGTGAATCGATCCTTTTGCTGTTTTCTTCAGAGCGGGGAGGTTTCGATCCGAAAGCCCAACAAGTTATTGAACGTTTTCGACCGCTTATTGAAAGGACGATAATCGATATTGATTATCGCGAACGTTTGCAGTGCTTGGTTTCAGTAAAGACGCAAGAACTGACTGCCAGTCGACAGCGCTTTAGAGATTTTGCAAAAACGGCAGGTGATTGGTTTTGGGAGATCAATAATAACCTTCAATTTACCTATTTATCTTCTCCGTCAAATGAGTCGTATACTGCCGAGCCACAAACCATCATGGCGCAGCTTAACCGCCAGCCAGAAGTAAAGCACAAATTACTTGATTTGATCCGTATGGAAAAACCTTTCTCTGAAGTTGAGTGGATGGTCTCTCAGCACAACAAAGAGCAATGGATAAGTCTTTCTGGTCGCCCATATTATGATAATCGAGGGCAGTGTCTCGGATTTCGTGGCACAGCGAAAGATATTACCGCCCGCAAGCAGCGGTTGCAGGAGTTACAACTTGCGCGCCGCCAAGCAGAATCTGCGAATGCCGCAAAATCCCAATTTCTTGCCATGATGAGCCATGAAATACGAACGCCTCTTAATGCGGTAATGGGATTACTTGATGCGTTAGAGCAATCGCCATTGCAAGAAGATCAAATCACGTGGATTAAACAAATGGACAGATCAGCGCAACTGCTGCTGACCATTATCAACGATGTACTCGATCTTTCGCGCATAGAGTCAGAACGCTTTTCCCTTCATCCGGAAAATATAAACCCACGTGACAGTGTCACCGTTGTATTTAGTCAATTGCAAGATAGCTGTGATGCAAAAGGTATATCGTTGGAGTCTTCCATCGATAACTCAGTACCCAAAACCATCTTCCAAGATGGCAATCGTTTCGCACAGATATTACTTAACCTTGTCGGAAATGCTGTTAAGTTTACCGATGAAGGTAAGGTGAAAGTGATGATGCGTTCCGATAATGACCGTTTGATTTTGTCCGTTGAAGACACGGGTATTGGCATATCTTCAGACAGAAAAAATGCGATATTTCAGCCATTTATTCAAGCAGATGGCAGTATTACCCGTAAGTACGGTGGCACAGGATTAGGGCTTTCCATCTGTAAAAAGCTTGTAGCTATGATGAACGGAAGTATCGAATTTGAGAGTGAACCTGGGGTCGGAACAACGTTTAATATAAATATCCCTTTGGTTAAACCTTCTCAGGTTGAGCAAATGAAAAATGAATCTCACAAAGAAGAGGCGATGGATTCTCTAAATATACTGGTCGCTGAAGACAGTAAAGCGAACCAAATGGTTGTAAAATTAATGCTTGAAAAGGCAGGACATAAGGTTGTTGTAGCCAATAACGGCCAAGAAGCCATTGATATTTTAGAAAACCAAGCGGCACATTTCGATATGGTGTTGATGGACATGTCTATGCCTGTGCTTTGTGGGATCCAAGCAACCAAGCAACTTCGTGAGCGTGGCTATCAACTGCCAATTATTGCGCTTACCGCTAACGCTATGAATGAAGATAAAGAAAAATGCTTGGGGGCAGGAATGGATGATTTTATTACAAAACCCATACGCTCCGTGGTATTAAAGCAAGCACTTCAGCGTAATATCATTCGATAAGTGACAATGTAACATTTCTATTTGTGCTTGTTTCCTAACAGAAAAGTTTGGAACGCCTCAGCAATTGGCGATAGGCGTTTCTCTTTTCTGTGTACCAAATACCAATGCCGTAAAATAGGGAAATGTTCCACGTCTAAAATGCACAAGCGATTCGATTCAATTTCTAAGTCGATTGTGTGCCTCGAAACAATGCCCAAGCTCAATCCCGCAGATACTGCTTGTTTGATCGCCTCACTGGCTGTCATTTCCGCCGCGATGTTCAGTGAAAGACCTTGGTTGTGGAAAAACTTCTCTATTGAAAAACGGGTGCCCGATCCTTGTTCTCTGACAACCATTGGCTCTTTTGCTATGGCCTCAAGGGGGATTTTTGATGCGTTACAAAAAGGGTGATTAATCGGGGCAATAACGACAAGCGGATTTTCCATAAATACCGTGGTAACGAGATCTAGCTCTGCTGGCGGTTTGCCCATGATGGCTAAGTCACAATGGTTGAACTTGAGATCCTTAAGAAGGTTCTCTCTATTCGTGACGTTGAGTCTTATTGTAATGTCAGGATGTTGTTGCGAAAACATGGCGAGAAGATTTGCAGCAAAGTAATTGGCTGTACTTGCGACAGTGATACTGAGCTTACCGCTTGATAATGATTTCATGTTTTCAAACGCATCTTCCGCATCTCTAAGTTGTTGAGATATGCGTTCGCAGTAACCTATCAATTCTTCTCCTGCGGCTGTCAAAAACAGTGTCTTACCCAATTGCTCAAATAATGGCAGCCCAATGTTGTCTTCAAGTTGTTTTATTTGCATCGAGACAGCAGGTTGCGTGAGGTGAAGCTCTTCAGCCGCTCTTGTGTAGCTGGAATGAGTAGCAACCGCCTGAAAAATATTTAGCTGTCTTAATGTCAAATGCATAGCATGTCCTTAACCAAAATCGAGATGAGTGAAGCAAGAGTTTCGCTGCTTCAAAAAGCACCATTAGTGCGCACCTCTAGTTAGAGAAGCAAAGAGCGATGGTAATATTTCCGGTAGTCGCTCGACACTTTCTAAAACAGAAAAGTGTCCTTTACCAAAGACTTGGGATACATAGGCATCCGCATCTGGGTCAATCGTCAAACAAAATGGAATGATGCCTTCGGTATTTAATTCGTCCACCGCCTTTTTAGTATCAGCATGAAGATATTGCGGATCCCTGACATCTACATCAGACGGTTCTCCATCACTTACTAGCAACAGTAGCTTTTTGCGTTGAGGTTGTTGAGACAAAAATGTTTTTGCATGTCGCAACGCCGGCCCCATTCGTGTCGATAAACCGGCCTTTAATCCGATCAATCTTGCTTTCGCGTCGTTGTCATAGTCATCCTCAAAATCTTTGACTCTGTGATATTGGACATCACTCCTGCCATTTGACGAAAACCCATGTATCGCGAAAGGGTCTCCGATTTCATCGACGGCACCTGCCAGTATCGCTGTTGCTTCTTTTGCGACGTCCAAGATAGAAAGATCATCGTCTCGACCGGAAATGGTGTCCAATGTTGATTGTGATAAATCGAGTAAAACGAGGACAGACAAGCTTCTGTCTTGACGAATTAGGCGTTGGTCAATGTTCATATCGGGAAGGGCACCACGCCGAATTTCCTTTATCGCATCTATCGCAGCATCCAAATCCAAGCTGTCACCTTCGTATTGTTTTCGTAGGCGAATCAGTCCTTTTGGTTGCAGGGCTTCAATCATTGCACGTAGTTTTCGTTGAAGCGTTTTTCGTTTGGCAATCAGAGATTCAAGATCATGGTGACTGGATTTTGTCACGGAGCGTTCAGTGAGTGTCACCCAGTTCGGTTTATAACTGTTTGCTGTGTAATCCCATTCAGAATAGTAAAAGGGGGCAGAGATCTGATGACGTCCCTCCAGTGTGTTTAAACTGATGTTTTCCGGATCGCCATCTCTGAAAAATTCTGATTCTAGTCGCCAAATCTCCTGGGCATCATCATCTGCAAGTTCACAGTCAATTTCATTCACCATCTCCATAACATTAACCGTACGCAGTGTTTGTTCATCCATGGTGGAAATCCATTCATCAAACTCGTCCACTTCATCAACCCACATAAACTGATTGTCGTCTCGATACGTAAATATATCAGTAATTTGAAGTGTTACAGTGTCACCTATTTCGAAGTTGTTTTTTATGCTGGTGGCCAACCAGCACCCTAGGGATTCGACCGATCTTTTTTGTTCAAATGACTTCGGCAATAAGATGAGTTGGCTAAAGCGATTTTGGCATTCCACGATAATCGGATTATCAGTACAACGTGTTTCCGGCTTTAAGAGCGTTATTGCAAGTTTTTGCAAAAAGCACTCAAAAGAAGAAGATGCCAGTTTTCCTTGGTTGGATAACAGGGGCAGCCATAAGTTTTGTAATCCCTTGAAATCTGCCACTGCTAAGAATTCAATTCGAGCATCTTCGATCAATTCAACACAGAATCGTTGAAAATCTGTGAAGCCTGATGGAGAACGACGGTGCCCAAATTTTAATTGCGCCGCGCAATGCGCTGCAGCAGCCCGATAACACGTTTTCGCATCAATGGTTTTATGCCCTGTTTGCAGGTGATCCAGTGCATCGGGTAGGAAAATTGTCATCCCTTTTATCGTTGGGGATTGCATGAATTGATGGGCCTCAGCGTCCTCTTTCTCTCCATGGGCGTGAGTAAGACGGGGACGAATGAAGAAATCCTGATCCCAAATAGCGCGCAAATAAAATTGAAGATGTCGTTGAACATCTATCAACAGGACACCGGGTCGTTGGTGCTGAAAAATGGTTTGGCTTTCTGTAGAGGCGAGAGAAAAGTACGCATTGAGGGCAGCATTATCATGGGCATGTGACTTTGCGCCAATAAAGGCCCAATATCTCAAGCCTCTAATATTCACAGAGGCCAGGCATTTATCAGCACGTAAGAAAAACAGATTTAAACATCGTGGCGCTGTAGAGGCCAAAAACTCGACTGTTTCCAAATAGATGATTAAAGACTCACGTGTTCGTAATCGCTCCGCAACCATTGGAAGCGAGTTAAGGAATTGGCATAGACGCTCAGTTCCCATCCATTCTAGGAGGTTCTTTATACTACTTGTTATTAATCGTGTTACGTCATCATATATATGAATGTGGACAGCTGGCACCATCAATATAAATGCGGCGAGTGATTTATCTGATTGCTTTGAACTTAATGACTCTGAAATATATGATAAATAGTCATCTAATTCTTGGCCTTGCATCAAAGGCTCAGATTCAAGAAGCCCAACTTGTACTGCATGCTTTAGTTCATCGCTTCGTAATGCTACTTGATGCTCAATTCTTTTTAGTTGGGTTCTTTGTTTTGTATCCATTATATTCGCCTCTGTATTTTTACCACTCCATAATAACGTCATATTTTTACAGTATTTTCTTTGGTTTTTGGCGTTGAGGGATGTTCTTAATATCTAGCACAAGGCTTATACCATCTCAGCAAGTTGCTCTAAATACAACTGTGTTTTCTTATGGCAATAATAAGCAAAAATATTGAAGCACGCTCCGGAGATAAGTGTACATCGAAGCCGGAGTGTCTAAATCCTCAATAAAACATGATGATAAGTTCAATTTTTTGGTGATCGCTGAGCGTCGGATAAGAATGATTGATTAGATCGTAAAGGAAAACTGATTGGCTTGTTCTAAGCGTGGTGATTAGCGTGTTGCTATTCAATTATCTATTAAAAATATATCAATAACGAACTATCAATGACTGAATACGAATTTAACTTCATATTTATTAGCGTTTTAGATGCTTAAAAAGGATATTTATACATGAATAGTAATACGCATGTCGCTCACGAACTTTTACCTCAGGAAGAAACTCATCGTTTAAATGAATCATCAAATGAAATTCACAATGATTGTTCAAATGCATTAAGAATTCTTGCCGTTGATATGGTACAGAACGCCAATTCTGGTCATCCCGGTGCGCCAATGGGAATGGCTGATATTGCGACTGTACTTTGGCGTGAGTTTTTAAAACACAATCCATCAAATCCATCTTGGGCCAACAGAGACCGATTTGTACTTTCGAATGGCCATGCTTCTTGTTTGTTATATAGCTTGTTACACCTGACCGGTTACGAGGTGTCGGTTGATGATTTAAAACGTTTTAGACAATTGGGCGCGAACACGCCGGGCCATCCCGAAGTAGGAGTAACGCCGGGCGTTGAAACAACAACAGGCCCATTGGGACAAGGGTTAGCGAATGCGGTTGGCATGGCATTGGCTGAAAAAACGCTGGCTGCGCAATTCAATCGACCAGGTTTTGATATTGTCGATCACTACACCTACGTCTTCTTTGGTGACGGATGCTTGATGGAAGGGATATCCCATGAAGTATGCTCTTTAGCAGGGACGTGGAAGCTATCAAAGCTCATTGCTTTTTATGACGATAACGGTATTTCGATAGATGGCAATGTTGAGGGATGGCTAACGGACAACACGCCAGAGCGTTTCCGGTCATACGGCTGGAATGTTATTGAAGAGGTCGATGGGCACGATCATCACGCTATCAGAGAAGCCATTCGGAATGCGCAGGCTGAAGCCGATAAGCCAACATTAATCTGTTGTAAAACCGTTATAGGAAAAGGCTCACCAACCAAAGAAGGCACACATGGGATCCATGGTTCTCCGCTAGGAGAAGTGGACATTAGAGAAACAAGAAATGCGTTGCGTTGGCGTGACGGTCCATTTGAAATTCCATTGAAAACAAAAACATATTGGGATGATAAAGAGCAGGGGGAGCTTAGGGAAAATCTTTGGCATTCAACATTTTCTACCTATAGCGAACAGCATCCCGAGCTTGCCAACGAGTTTCTTCGTCGGCTCGACTCACAATTACCAGCGTCGTGGTCTGCGAATACTGAGTCTCTGATTACAGACACTGCGCTTGCTGCAGAAAGTCTGGCAACCCGACAATCTTCACAACAGGTTTTGAACGCTATCGGCCCTCCGTTACCTGAAATTATTGGCGGTTCTGCTGATTTAAGCCCCTCTAACAATACCTTTTGGCAGGGCGCATTGGATAACACTCCACTCACTCCTGAAGGAAACTACATTCGCTTTGGTGTCAGAGAGTTTGGGATGGGGGCAATTGCCAATGGCCTCGCACTTCATGGCGGGTTTATCCCTTACTGCGCAACGTTTTTGGTTTTTTCTGACTATATGCGGAACGCGATTCGGATTGCGGCACTATCAAAAATTCACGCTGTATTCGTGTTTACACATGATTCGATAGGACTCGGTGAAGATGGACCAACCCACCAGCCAATTGAGCACCTTACTAGCTTTAGGGCAATGCCAAGCGTTAAGGTTTGGCGTCCATGCGATAGTGTAGAAACCGCGGTGGCATGGAAGGCGTCAATAGAAGATAACAGTGGTCCTCATATCCTCGTTTTGTCTCGCCAAAGTTTGCCATATCAATTACGACGTGCAGATCAATTGCCTTTGATTCATCGAGGTGGATACATTTTGAGGGAACATGAAGGAGCGTTACATGAAGATCCTGACGTCATTCTTCTCGCCACCGGTTCAGAAGTTACTTTAGCGGTTGAAGCGGCCATATTACTAAACAGAAAGTCCATCCGAGCCAGAGTCGTGTCTTTCATCTGTAATGACGTGTTTGATTGCCAGGATGACCAGTACAAAGAAGAAGTCCTTCCATCACATGTCGATTGCCGGGTGTCAATCGAAGCGGGATCGACTTTATGCTGGCACAAATACCTCGGTAACAAAGGTGTAGCTATTGGTATTGACTCATTTGGTGAGTCGGCCCCCGCCGATCAGCTTTACGCACACTTTGGACTAACGATTGAAAACATTGTTAATAAAGCCGAACAGCGTTTCAATTCATAGTGTAACGCGAAGGTATCTTTCAATGGGGGGGAGAGCGAAACGTCCGCGTTTCTGCTCTCCGCTTGTTTCCTCTGTCTATTAAATTTCTCCTCGGTTTACCAAATTTCTCTCCATCGAGATCAATCCCTCTTCCCCTTAAAGACTTTTGCCGTGAGCTTCATTTAACAGCCAAGTTGCTGGAAAACAACTAACCACTCTTAGTGATAACTGGAAACTTACTTAAGATCAGTCGCAATAACTTTTTTTACGCCACATATGTAATTTATTGTATTTTAAAGCAAAAAAAATCACTCACAGTTGGCATCATCATTGCTGTTACAAAAAAGCACGATTCAAATCCAAAAAGTACGCACACAAAACAATAAATATAAATCTATCCAGAAAAGCCTCCCATTACGGGGAAGGCGCAGCTTTACCAAAATCCGCTCACGCTGACGTTGTATACCTTACGCACAGCATCAGGAAGAAGCAGAAAGGAGTAAGCAATGAGCAATAACGTAGAAGCACTCTTGTCGCGCTATTTATACCGCCGAGAAAGGCTAATAGACATGCTAATAGCGATACAAGAGACGGAAGGATTTATCTCAGATAGCTCGGTGAATGCACTGGCGTCGGGGTTAAATCTTTCTCCTTTAGACGTAAGAGAAACACTTTCTTTTTATCACTTCCTGCACGACTCGCCAGCTGGGAAAAACACGATTTATCTGGCTGATACGGTCATCGCGAGGATGAAAGGCTATGACGATGTCAAAGCGGCACTGGAAGACGCGACGGGATGTCAGTTTGGCGAAGTGAGTGAAGATGGTGCGTTTGGGCTTTACGATACGCAATGCATCGGATTGTCTGACCAAGAGCCTGCTATGTTGGTTAACGGCATACCTTTTACCGATTTAACACCGGACAAAATTAAAATGCTCATTGCGGCGTTTAAATCTGGCGTTTCCCCTGAAGCGTTAGCCAATCCTGATGACCATCCAGAACATTCTCTAGCGTATATAGATGGTCTGATTGATGCGAATATTCGCCAATCCGGCCCCATATTTTTCGGCGAACCGTTAGACATAGATAGCGTGATACGTGACGCTGTCACACTATTGCCCATGGAAGTCATTGACGCCACAAGCACGTCCAAGCTTAGAGGCCGAGGCGGGGCGGGGTTTTCTGCGGGGCTAAAATGGCGACTTTGCCATGACGCTGTAGGAGAAACGAAATACGTTATCTGTAACGCCGATGAAGGTGAACCAGGCACATTTAAAGATCGCGTGATATTGACGAAGTGTCCTGAACAAGTATTTGCCGGAATGATCATCGCAGGGCATGCCATCGGCGCACGAGAAGGTATTCTCTACCTTCGCTATGAATATCGCTATCTCGTGCCTTATCTCGAAACCACCTTATTGTCTCTTAGAGAGCGTGGCCTTCTTGGCACTGGGGTCGGTGGAAATCCGAATTACCACTTCGATATCAGAATCCAGCTAGGCGCAGGTGCGTACATCTGCGGCGATGAATCTGCCTTGATCGAATCGTGTGAAGGAAAGCGCGGAACGCCTCGCGTGAAACCTCCGTTTCCCGTTCATCAAGGATTTAAAGGATGCCCAACGGCTGTCAATAATGTGGAAACACTGGCCAATGTCGCGCGCATATTTGAGCAAGGTGCTCGATGGTATGAAGCGATGGGAACCGCAGAATCAGCAGGTACGCGATTAATCAGTGTTTCAGGTGATGTGGAGAAACCCGGCGTCTATGAAATCGAGTGGGGAGTCACGCTAAAAGATGTCTTGGAGTTGGTCGGCGCAAAAAATCCGCGTGTTGCGCAGATTAGTGGTCCTTCAGGTGAGTGCGTCTCGGTAGCGAAAGATGAAAACCGCGTCTTTTCTTACAACGACCTTTCCTGTAACGGTTCTCTTATGGTGTTTAGTTATGAGCGAAACCTTCTCGATATTGTCAGGCAGTTTATCCATTTCTTTGTCGAAGAGTCGTGCGGTATATGTACGCCTTGTCGAGCAGGTAATGTTGAACTCTATAACAAAGTCTCACTGATCATCGAGGGTCGGGCCGTTGAACAGGATCTTGATGAGATCTTTGAATGGTCAAAGATCATTCGTGGCGCAAGCCGCTGTGGTCTGGGAACGACCTCGCCCAAGCCAATTCTTACCTCGCTGCAGGCCTTCCCTGAAGAATATAAGCAAAAACTGGTTGAGCAGAATGGGCCGCTTTTAGCCTCTTTCGACCTCAATGCTGCGTTACATGAATTTACCGTGGCGACAGACACGCTTCAGGGAACTGAAACCACCCAGACTGTGGAGGTATCGAAATGAAGATCACGTTAACGATCGACGGAAAAAGCATCACCGCAGAAGAGAATCAAATGCTGGTCGATGTGGCGGCTGACAACGACGTTTATATCCCAACTCTATGCTATCAACGCGGTAAACCTTGTCTCGGTACCTGTCGAGTGTGCACCTGCAAAGTCAACGGCAATAACGCCGCCTCATGCACAGTCCCGGTAACTGATGGGATGGTGGCGGAAGTGAATGAACCTGAAACACGGGATATTCGCAAGGCTCTGATAGAAATGTTGTTTGTTGAAGGTAAGCACAACTGCCCAAGTTGTGAAAAAAGCGGGCGTTGCGATTTACAAGCGGTCGGGTATGAGACTGGCATGATGGTGTCTCGATTTCCTTACCGTTTTCCTGTCACACAAGCTGATTTTCAATCGAAAAAAATATGGCTTGAGCGTGACAGGTGCATTTTTTGCCAGCGATGTGTTGAGTTTGTTCGCGATAGAGAAAGCGGGCAGAAAATATTCAATATTCATGGGCGAGGAGCAGATGCGCGGATTGATATCGACATCATGCTGGCTGACAAAATGCCAGATGAACAAGTGGTTGAGGCAATGGAGCTCTGCCCAGTTGGTTGCATTTTGAAGAAAGGCGTGGGTTTTGACGCCCCAATTGGTAGACGCAAATTTGAAATTGCATCTGTACGTGACCGTGTAACAGGGAGTGATGGAAAATGAGCATGGAACAAACTGATTCAAATACAATCTTTTCTCATGAATTGCCTTGCACCCCGTTAGATAAAGAAAGTGAGCAACTTCGTGAAGGAAAAATCAAGGTCGCGATGATAGGGCTCTGCGGCTGTTGGGGCTGCACGCTTTCTTTTCTGGATATGGACGAACGTATCCTAGGACTACTCGATAAAGTGACCATCACCCGTTCATCAATTACAGACGTGAAGCGGATTCCCGAACGTTGCACGATCGGATTCATTGAAGGCGGTGTCGCGAACGACGAGAACATCGAAACGCTCGAACATTTTCGTGAAAATTGCGACATCCTGATTTCCGTCGGTGCTTGTGCCGTGTGGGGGGGCGTACCCGCTATGCGCAATCAGGTATCGCTGACGGAATGTTTGGATGAAGCTTATATTTCCTCCCCGACACGGGTAGTTGGTTCAGAGAATGTGATTCCCCATGTCGACGTGCCGAAAATCACCACCAAAGTATATCCCGCCCATGAAGTTGTGAAGATGGACTACTTCATTCCAGGGTGCCCGCCAGACGGCGATGCAATCTACAAAGTGCTGGATGATTTGGTCAATGGACGTGAGGTGGATTTGCCTACCTCAGTGAATCGATACGATTAAAGGGAGAAAGGACATGAGCAAAACATTGGTCATTGACCCAGTCACACGAATAGAAGGGCACGGCAAAGTCACCCTGCAGTTGGATGACAACAACCAAGTGACGGATGCTCGACTACAAGTGATCGAGTTTCGTGGTTTTGAAAAATTCATTCAGGGCCATCCGTATTGGGAAGCCCCAATGCTGTTGCAACGCATCTGTGGCATTTGCTTCGTTAGTCACCATCTGTGTGGTGCTAAAGCGTTAGATGACATGGTCGGTGTGGGATTGAAAGATGGCATATCTATGTTGCCAACACCTGAAAAGGTGCGACGACTGGGTCACTATGCACAGCAGTTGCAGTCTCACGTTACCGCCTATTTCTATCTAATAGCACCAGAGATGGTATTTGGTATTGAATCGGCACCCGAGAAACGAAATGTTTTGGGCTTGGCAGAGGCCAATCCTGAGCTGGTGAAGCGAGTCATTCAATTGCGAAAATGGGGACAAGAACTGATTGTGTCTGTTCTCGGTAAGCGCATGCACGGAATCAGTTCAATTCCGGGAGGTGTGAACAGTAACCTTAGCATTGAAGAGCGAGACAAGTTCCTGAAGGGGAATGACGACTTGCTTTCTATCGATGAAGTGATTGATTACGCCCAAGATGCCTTAAGGCTGTTTTATCAGTACCACGAAAGTCATCGAGAAGAGATCGATAATTTCGGTGTGGTGAAAGCCTTGGACATGTGCCTTGTCGATGACAACGGTGACGTGGACTACTATCACGGCAAAATGCGGGTGGTCGATGAGAACAAACAAGTTGTCCTTGAGATAGATTATCACGACTATCTCGATCACTTTGCTGAAGCCACAGAGTCTTGGAGCTACATGAAATTCCCTTACCTCAAAGCGTTGGGGAGAGAGGCAGGCTCAGTCCGAGTAGGTCCGTTGGCCAGATTGAACGTGACGCGCCGCTACAACACGCCGTTGGCACAGGAAGCTCTGGAGCGTTTTCACGCTTACACCAACGGCAAGTCCAACAATATGACCTTGCACACCAATTGGGCGCGAGCCATTGAAATTCTCCATTCTGCCGAATTAATAAAAGAATTGCTGAACGACCCAGAGTTGCAAGGTGACGATTTAATTATCACGCCTCCTCAGGGCGGTTGGACTGGTGAAGGCGTGGGCGTCGTAGAAGCACCTCGCGGCACTTTACTTCACCATTATCGGGCTGATGAAGCGGGCAACATGACCTTTGCGAACCTGATTGTTTCGACGACGCAAAACAACAAGGTTATCAATCGAACCGTACAATCTGTCGCGCAAGACTGGATTTCAGGAAAGCCTGAAATTACCGAAGGAATGATGAACGCGATTGAAGTAGGGATTCGAGCATACGATCCCTGCCTTAGCTGCGCTACGCATGCCATGGGGCAGATGCCGCTTCATATTTCGCTTGTCGATGCAGAAGGATGCCTACTTGATGAAAAGTTCAGATAACGTGATTAACGTGAACGATTTCGACGTGATCTACGGCATTGGAAATATTGGTCGACAAGACGATGGGCTAGGCTGGGCCTTTATCGATGCTATTGAGCCAGATGCCGCCTCTCATCAGAAATTGGTGCGTCACTATCAGCTGTTTTTTGAAGACGTAGACTTGATTCGTCGCCATAAGCGTATCTTGTTTGTCGATGCCACCAAGGATGTGACAACGTCACAGTATAGAATGGAACGTGTTCTACCCAAGCTTGATGATAGCTTTACGTCCCACGCAATCTCTGTTCAGTCAATTCTTGCGATGTGCCATCAGTGCTATCAAGCACATCCTGACGTGTGGCTATTAACCATCCGAGGTAATAGCTGGGAATTGTCCCTCGGTTTAACCCCAATGGCGACTCAAAACCTGGCTTTAGCATTGGAAGCGGTGAGATCTCATGGCGTTTACGACACAGAAAGTGCAGCCGAAGCTCTCCACAAACGACCAAATCAAATCAGAACTCAACATATCGATTGCACAAGGATTTCAACATGAATATACCCAATGAAACGAATGTAGTTCGCCTTATTTTGGATGCACCGATTGGGCGATATATCGGCGAGGACGGTGCAAAAGTGTTGGCTCAGCAAGCAGCAACCGAGATAAGTTTGACCGATGGCGACTTCCTCTATCGCGCTGGCGATGTGGCAAATAGCTTTTACATCGTTACCTCTGGTCGCTTGGCGTTTTGTCGGGAAAACAAAAGCACCGGAAAAGTCAGTTTACTTCACACCTTGAACCAAGGTGACCTGATTGGCGAGTTGAGCTTTATCGATGGCGAACCAAGAACGATTTCCGTTCAGGCGTTAGGTGAGGCGAGCGTGCTTTGTTTTAATCGCGAAGACATCGATCCGCTGATCACAACACACCCTAAATTGGTCTTTGATTTTATGCGAGCGGTCGTCAAACGTGTCCACCATACCGTGGCGGCGATAGGTCAGCAGCAAGCAGAACTGGCAGACTACATCGCCACTGGCGGTAAAGGGCGGTACTGACGAGTTAGTAACAAAGATTTTTGAGTTAAAAACCCCATAAATCCACCTTTCCGGTTTTCCCCTCTAAGAGCAATCGACGAGGGGATTTTTTTAACCATTCGCTGGCTGCTAAGTTTCCAATTATCGAGAAAACTGGAAAGTAATCTTCCATTCAGTAAGCGTTCTGTTAAATCCTCCCTTATACCTAAAATTGTTGTGGGTATTGCGAAGCCCTTATATATAGATGCTTTTCATGAAATACCGAACGTCATTCCTAACTTGGCACGTAACGTGCTGAAGACTACAGAGCATAACGTACACACCGTCATAAGGCTGAGTTTGACATGAAAGTCTGACGGAAAGAGGGAGTTGCCGTATGCACGAGTTATCAATCTGCCAAAGCATAGTGAACACACTGAAGTCCCATGCTGAAGATCATCAGTTTTCACGGGTTTTGTGTCTGCGCTTGGACATCGGGCAGTTTGCTGGAGTTGAAGTGGAGGCGTTGCGGTTTTGTTTCCCTGTCGTTGCGTTAGGTACCTTGGCTGAAGAAGCGGAATTAAAAATTAACATCGTACCGGCTCAGGGTTGGTGTGATAACTGTCAACGCACAATGACTATGCAAGCGCGCTATTCCCCCTGTATGAACTGCGGAAGTCACGGACTGACGTTATCAGCAGGAGAGGATATGCGAATCGCGGAAGTGGAGGTTGAGTAATGTGTACCGTCTGTGGCTGTAACGACAGCAGTATTGAAAATCATCACCATCATCACCATCATCACGATGATCACGCTCGTCACGACCACCATTATGGTGAAGGTATTGCTGGGGCCCATGTACCTGGGCTCAGTCAGTCTCGTATGGTGAGTATTGAACAGAACATTTTGGCTCACAATGATCAATATGCTGCTGAAAATAGGGAACTATTTATCGCCAATGGGCAATTGGTTCTTAACCTTGTTTCAAGTCCGGGCTCTGGTAAAACCACGTTACTGGTTAATACCCTCACCATACTTAAAACCACCCAGTCAGTTGCAGTCATAGAGGGGGACCAACAAACCACGAATGATGCCGAGCGCATTCGAGCGACTGGGGTTCCCGCCATTCAAGTCAATACAGGGAAAGGTTGTCATCTGGATGCACACATGGTCGGTCATGCCGCTCATGATCTCCAATTAAAAGCGAATACCTTACTGTTTATAGAGAACGTTGGAAATCTAGTCTGTCCCGCGGCGTTTGATCTCGGAGAGTACTGCAAAGTAGCAATTCTTTCGGTGACGGAAGGCGAAGACAAACCGCTCAAATACCCCAACATGTTTGCTGCTTCTGATCTGGTGATCTTGAACAAGATCGACCTACTGCCTTATGTGTCATTTGATATGGCTGCGTGTCGGGAAAACATCCTTCAGGTTAATCCTAACGCCGTGATTATTGAGCTGTCATCGACGACAGGTGAGGGTATGGCAGTTTGGCTTGATTGGCTAAAAGAGCAGCATGTAATCGCGTTAGAACGCCAGAACAAAGCTTCTGACATGGATGTGGTCCAATTCTTTGATCCACGCGAAAACTCGAAAAACAGCGACCCACGTTGTCTTTAAAAGAAGTGGTGCAATTATGCAACGCACGCGATTACCGATAGTACTGATCGTAGATGACGAACCCATGTCACTACAGGCATTGCGACGTGTTTTGGAGGAGGACTTTAGTGTTCTTACCGCTGACAATGTTGCAGATGCACAAAAGGTGCTGTCGGAGATCCCCGTCCAAGTTGTGGTATCAGACCAGAAAATGCCGGACATGAGCGGCACTGATTTTCTCGCCAATGTGCGCAAGCAGTGGCCTGATGTGATACGCATTATCCTCTCTGCATACACGGATCCAAACGATCTGATTCACGGGATTAATGAAGCTGGGATCTATAACTTTATTCCCAAGCCATGGCAGCCGGAACACCTCACTCTTACGTTAAAAAATGCCGTTCGTCTCCATACACTTCAGCAAGAAAATGAACAGCTTAATATCGAACTAAAGCTCACTGCACCTTCGTGGGACAGCAAACTTCAGCAAAAACGTGCTGAGCTCAAACATCGTCACCATTTCGACAACATTATTTGTGCTGACGATAGTCCAATGACAGCACTGTGCCAACAGGTTGCGCGAATTGCGCCTTATGACATTCCTGTATTGGTCACTGGCGATTCAGGAACGGGGAAAGAACTAATTACCCGAGCAATCCATTACAGCAGCCATCGCGCAGATAAGCCATTTGTCACCGAAAACTGTGGAGCGATGCCAGTTCAGCTGTTGGAAAGCGAGCTATTTGGCCATGCGAGAGGTGCTTTTACGGGGGCGACAACAGAACGGATAGGCCTTCTTGAGCAAGCCGACGGTGGGACGGTGTTTCTCGACGAAATTGGCGATACATCTCTGGAGTTTCAGGTAAAGCTACTGCGATTCCTCCAAGAAGGGGAAATGCGTCCTCTTGGTAGTAATCGAAGTCGGAAGGTCAATGTTCGGATTATCTCCGCCACGAATCGAAACTTAGAGAAGGAAGTGCTGGCGGGGCGGTTTCGTGAAGATCTTTACTATCGTCTCGCTGCTGTGCCTATTCATGTGCCGCCGCTTAGGGAGCGCAGCATGGATATTGCCGTTATCGCGGAAAGTATCCTGAAACATCATGTTCTTGCATACAGCAAGCCCGTTGAAGGGTTTAGCGATGAAGCTCTTGAGTGCATGTCAGCCTATCACTGGCCAGGGAATGTCAGAGAGTTAGAAAACGAAGTTAGGCGAATGCTCGTTATGACGGATTCAACTGTGCTCGGTGCGGATTTACTTTCCGCCAAAGTGTTGCAAGAAACGTGTGGCGAACTCCCTGCTTTAGACCAAGAGAAAACGGATGAAGGAAGCCTTAAGGATCGCGTGGAACGATTGGAAGCACGAATACTCAAGCAGACGCTCATTCGTCAAAAGTGGAATAAAAGCAAAGCCGCACTAGAGCTTGGACTATCCAGAGTGGGGTTAAGAGCGAAGCTCGAACGTTACGGGCTCGAGCAAGACAAAGTGAAAAACGAATAAGGAAGCGATCCATGTGCCTAGGAATACCCGGAACAATAATTGGCATTGAAGATGAAGCAAACTGCATTGCAATGGTTGAAATATCTGGTGTTCGCCGTCCTGTGAACATTGCATGTGTGTTGAATGGTGAGTCACCGCATCAATGCGTTGGCGAGTGGGTACTCGTACATGTCGGCTTCGCCATGAGCCGAATAGACAGTGAAGAAGCCCATAAAACGCTGACGTTATTAGCCGAAATTGGTGAGTTACAGGAAGAGCTAGATGCGATGGAATCGATATCTCGCTCTCCAAACAGTGAGGACCGAAGCAATGAAGTACGTTGATGAATTTCGTAATCCTGACGTTGTTAAAGCGGTTTTAGACGCTATAAATCACAAACTGGATGTGATTGAGAAAAAACGCGAAGACGACACAAACACCCCGATGAGACCTTTGCAATTGATGGAGTTTTGCGGCGGTCACACGCATACATTGTTTAAATATGGCATTGAAAATCTGCTGCCAGATCGCATTGAAATGGTGCATGGCCCGGGTTGTCCGGTTTGTGTTCTTCCCATGGGAAGGGTGGACGATTGTATTGAAATTGCCTCTAAACCGAATGTGATACTGACGACATTTGGCGATGCCATGCGTGTGCCGGGAAAACATGGCAGTTTGCTTGACGCCAAAGCTGGTGGTTGCGATATCCGCATGGTCTATTCTCCGTTAGATGCATTGGAGCTGGCGCGAAGACACCCGGATAAAGAAATTGTTTTCTTTGCGCTGGGTTTTGAAACCACCATGCCGAGCACGGCATTGACCGTCCTTCAAGCTGAGAAAGAACAACGCAATAACTTCTCATTGTTCTGTAATCACATAACAACAGCACCCACCATCGAAGCCATTCTGAATGAACCTGATTTGAAGCTTGATGGATTTCTCGCTCCCGGCCACGTAAGCATGGTCATTGGGTTGGGCCCATTTCAGTTTATTGCTAAGGATTATCACAAACCGATTGTGATTACGGGCTTTGAACCTCTCGATATTCTTCAATCCATTTTGATGCTGGTGACACAAATTGCTGACGAGCGCAGTGAGGTCGAAAATCAATATCGACGCGTTGTAGAAAAAGAAGGCAACGATCCTGGGCTCACTGCTATCCAGCGCGTGTATCAGACGTATCCTGTGACCGAACTAAGAGGGTTTGGCGAAATTGGTGATGCAGGTGTGAGGCTTCGCCCTGAATATGCGGCTTGGGACGCCGAGGCAAAATTCAGCATATCTCGTCACGCTACCCAAGAGCCAGACACCTGCCAATGTGGTGAGGTATTGAAAGGGCTGATTAAGCCTTGGCAATGCGCAAGATATGGCAAAGATTGCACGCCACAAGATCCACTCGGTGCTTTGATGGTGTCTTCTGAGGGGGCGTGTGCTGCCTATTACAATCATGGATATCGCTCGCCAGAAAAGGGGCGCGGTCGAATTGCGGTGATTGATACGTCTTCTCAATCGGTTTAACAAGGAATGCAGTTATGTCCTTACAGCAGAAAGTCGATATCTCCAGAGAAATCCAACGTATTACTTTGGCACATGGTAGCGGAGGTGTCGCTATGCGGGATCTCGTTGAAAATGAGATCGTTACCGCCTTTTCCAATCCACACCTCGATGCTTTGGAAGATCAAGCTCGCATTGATTTACGCGAACTGACTGCATTTGGTGATCAGCTTGCGATGACAACAGATTCGTTTGTTGTTGATCCACTTGAATTTCCCGGTGGTGATATCGGTACGTTGGCCGTCAATGGAACCGTCAATGACCTTGCGATGTGCGGTGCGAAACCTCGTCATCTCACCTGCGGGTTGATCATTGAAGAAGGGCTTTCACTCGATACGCTTCGTCGCATTCTTTCAAGCATGAAAAAAGCCGCTGACATTGCGGGTGTCACTATCGTGTCAGGGGATACCAAGGTGGTTCATAAGGGCGCGGCAGATAAGCTATTTATCAACACATCTGGCATTGGCGTTATTCCGGAGCAAACTGATATCAGTGCAAGTGGTGCACAAGTCGGTGACGTCGTCATTGTAAATGGATGGGTGGGGGATCACGGTGCAACGATCATGGCATCAAGAGAAGATTTGTCACTGGATACTCAACTCCAATCGGACTGCAGGCCTTTGTATTCAGAAGTTAACGCCTTGCTAAAAAGCAGTGCGGTTCATTGTCTTCGTGATGCGACGCGCGGCGGAATAGCAACGGTTCTCAATGAATTTGCTGATAGCAGCGATGTGAGGATCGTATTGGATCAATCCGCGATACCTGTCAGAGACGAAGTGCGCGGAGTATGCGAATTATTAGGCTTAGATCCGCTTTATCTCGCGAATGAAGGCAAGTTTGTTGCCGTTGTTCCGGCAAGTGATGCTGAAAATGCGTTGCGGGCTCTGAAGCAATGCCCAGGAGCAGAAAACGCCTGTGTAATAGGTCGCGTAGAGGCTGTGACCGAGTTGAGATCCTACGCCGGTGTTTCAATGAAAACAACATTTGGCAGTGAGCGAATGATAGACATGCTGACGGGTGATCAGCTACCTCGCATTTGCTAAACGCCCTCAAATTAACCGAAATGAGCAGCCTATTGGCTGATAGAAATAGGAAGGATGAAGATGAAACGTAAAGGACTTCAATTCGCAACGATCTTGTTATCTTCGATGCCGCTTGCCGCATTCGCGCATACTGGTCATGGGGAGAGTGGACTTCTCGCTGGCCTCTTGCACCCAATCACAGGTCTTGATCATTTTCTCGCGCTCCTAGCGATAGGCATATGGGCGGTATTGCTCAAAAATGGTGGCAGAAAAAACGCGGCACTTCAGGTTCCCGTCGCCTTTTTACTCGCGCTATTGTTCGGTGCCTCAATGGCGTTGTGGGGGGCAAGCATACCGATGGTCGAAACTGGCATCGCCACGTCCGTGCTATTGCTCGGGCTCTTGCTGGTGGCCGGTAAATCTCTCCCCTTATTAGCAACGCTGCCAATCACGGTATCTTTCGCCTTGGTACATGGCTTTGCGCACGGTACGGAAATGCCGCTTTCCGTCAACATCGCGGCCTATCTGTTCGGTTTTCTCCTCTCGTCAGCCATGCTGATTTTATGTGGAAGCGTGTTTGCCACTGTAATGCTGAAGGCAAAGCAAACAAAAGCCGTCGTTCCGATTTCTGGTGGTGCAATAGCACTTAGCGGAATGATGCTGTTAGTTGTGTAACACTCCATATGATTGGATTTAGGTATCGAATCCGCGGTGTCGTTCAGGGGGTAGGTTTTCGGCCTACCGTCTGGCGAGTCGCGCAACAACTAGAACTGAAGGGACACGTTTTTAATGATGGCGAAGGCGTCATTGTTGAACTTTGGTGCGACTTGCCTCTTGCAACACGGTTTATCGATACGATCCATCAGGAATGTCCACCGCTGGCCTCGATCTCGGCGGTTGAGACAAAAACCCTAGACTTAGGTCCCTGTCCAGACGGATTTACCATCGCTGAAAGTGATGAAACTGAGGCGATCAATGCCGGCATTCCCGTTGATGCTGTGGTGTGTTCTGAGTGTGCAGAAGAGACGCTGGATCCAAACAGCCGTCGATATCGCTATCCCTTCACAAACTGCACGCACTGTGGGCCAAGGCTGACTATTATCAGCGCACTGCCATACGACCGACCAAAAACCAGTATGGCGACGTTTCCACTTTGTGAGCAATGCGAGCGCGAATACCTCAATCCTGCAAATCGCCGTTTTCATGCGCAACCCATCGCTTGCCCTGAATGTGGACCTCGTGTTTGGCTCAGTAATGCCGATGGCGATGAGGTCACGTCTAACGGAGTCGATTCTCTTGACGTAATTCAACGTGCAGCACGCTATATCCAGCAAGGTAAAATTGTTGCAGTAAAAGGGCTGGGTGGCTTCCATTTGGTTTGTGATGCGACAAACGAACATGCAGTGACGACCCTGAGAAATCGGAAATTACGACCACATAAGCCTTTCGCAGTGATGATGAAAGATTCGGAACAGGTTCTCCGTTACTGTGAACCGTCGCAAATGGCAATTGATGCACTCAAAAAAGCCAGCAGCCCAGTAGTTATCATGCCTCAAAGGGATGTGACGGTGTCACATTGTGGTATTGGTTTACGTGAGATAGTGCCTTCGGTAGCACCTAATCTCAGAGAGCTTGGCGTTATGTTACCCACGACACCGCTGCACCTTTTGCTGTGTCGAGATGTTGATGTGCCACTAGTCATGACCTCGGCAAATCGTAGCGGGAATCCCCAGTGTTTTGACAATCAAGAAGCCATTAATGAACTCTCTGGTATTGCTGATATTTGGCTTCTTCATGATCGTGATATCGTGATTCGTGCCGATGATTCGGTGCTCAAACAGACAGCGTTAGGCATGCAGGTTTTGCGAAGGGCAAGGGGATTAGCCCCATCGCCAATCTCTTTGCCGAAAGGGTTTGAGCAAACAACTCAGGTGCTGGCATTAGGCGGAGAAGTAAAAAACGCATTCTGTTTGCTGTCAAAACATGGCGCAATCTTGAGTCAGTATATCGGCGACTTGGAAAGCCTAAGGGTGTGGGAAGATTTTCAACGAATACTGCACCATTACCAATCCTTGTATCGCTTTACACCCGAACGGGTTGCCGTCGATTGTCATCCCGAATACATAGCGACAAAGTTTGCAAAGAATACCTATCCCAGTGAAACCCAAATAAACGTTCAACACCATCACGCGCACGTTGCAGCGTGTATGGGGGATAATCAATTGCCCATTGATCATGATGCAGTGCTTGGTGTCGTGCTGGATGGCTTAGGTTTCGGCGTGGATGGTTCACTTTGGGGCGGCGAGTTTCTTCTAGCAGATTATCGCGGGTTTACGCGCGTTGGCCATTTCTCTGAGGCGGCATTACCGGGTGGCTCTAAAGCCATTACACAACCTTGGCGAAACCTGATTGCGCGATTGAAAAGCATAACGTTGGAACCGCATGAAAAAGAAGCATTGTTTACTGCGCTAGGCCTAGATAGAGACGCAATAAAAACAATCGATTCTATGATTGTTCACAACACTAATTCTCCTTTGTCGTCATCAGCTGGGCGATTGTTTGATGCAGTATCCGCGTTACTGTCAGTGTGTGTTTATGAGCAAAGCTACGAAGGGCAAGCGGCGATTGAATTGGAAGCTCTGGCGAATCTTGGCATGTCAGACCCGACGGACCGATACCCATTTTTTATTGAAGATGGCGAGCCCGCCAAACTGAACCCATCGCCCATGTGGCCACGTTTAATGGCGGACATGCAAAACGGCGTCGAAGCGAGCACGATCGCACGCAAGTTTCACTTGAGTGTTGCTGATGCAATTTGCCAAATGGTTTTACACCTTTTCGATACTCATACTATTTGGCCCAAAGTCGCGCTGAGTGGTGGTGTATTTCAAAACCGGATCTTATTGGAAGCGACCGTTCAACGTCTGAAACAACACCGAATCGAGGTTATCATCCATCAACAGATTCCCGCCAACGATGGCGGGTTGGCTTTCGGACAAGCTCTCGTTGCCGCTGCTGTTTCTTTATCTGGAAACACGCAAGTTGTACGTGGGCCATAATTAACCCTAACTCTTATAAAAACCCCGTTTTTTGCAGGGAAAGCAGTCATGGCAAAAGACAAAATGACATTGCTCTGGTTTCAGACAGGAAGTTGTGGTGGTGACACCATGGCACTGCTGAGTGCTGATCGACCTTCACTTTCTGATCTATTGAACGATTATCCCATCTCCTTGCTTTGGCAGCCCTCGCTGTCGGTTCAGAGCACATATGATCTTCATGACTTGATGATGCAGATTATCGAAGGGTCACTCTCTCTCGATATCCTTTGTGTTGAAGGAAGCATTATCACCGCGCCCAATGGATCGGGGATGTTTGATACCTATAGAAAAACCGCAAAAAAAGATTGGGTGCTCAAACTGTCGGAAAAAGCACGGTACGTGCTCGCGATGGGTACTTGCGCTGCATTTGGTGGCGTGCACGCTGCACCACCCAATCCTTCAGACTGTGTCGGATTGCAAATGGAAGGAGAGCAACCTGGCGGATTGTTAGACCCAGAGTGGCGCAGCGCAGCAGGGTATCCCGTCATCAATATCGCGGGTTGTCCGGCGCACCCCAATACCATGACGAAAACCCTCGCCATGATCGCCAGCGGTATCATTTTGCAATTGGATGGGCTCAATCGTCCCAAAGAGTTTTTCAGCACGCTGGTTCACCAGGGCTGCACCCGAAACGAGTATCACGAGTATGACGTGGAAGAGTCTGAATTTGCTACCAACGGGTGCATGTTCTTTAACCTTGGGTGTAAAGGGCCATATACCCAAGCAACATGCAACACCGACCTATGGAATGGACGAAGCAGCAAGACCCGCGCGGGCGTTCCTTGCTTTGGATGTACATCGCCAAGCTTTCCCCAAGACGAAGATCTATTCAAAACAGAAAAACTTGGTCCGATACCGTCGAAACTGCCGGTAGGTGTCGAGAGGGCCAATTACATCGCGTATAAAAACCTGGCGAAAGCGGCTGCACCGGAACGCGTTAAAAAGCGCAAAATGGAGCCTTGATGGTTAAGAAAACGCTGAACATCGATCTTAACCGCGTCGAAGGTGATCTCGAGTTCGAGTTGGACGTGGAGGACGGTGTTGTGGTCGACGCGCGCTGCATCGGAGTGATGTATCGCGGTTTTGAACAGATAATGATAGGGCGTACGCCAAGGGATGCTGCGGTGATCACGCCTCGAGTTTGCGGCATTTGTGGCACTGCACATCTTTATGCTGCCACCTTAGCGTTAGAACAGATCTGGGGCGTAGAGCCACCGCCCAATGCCACAACAATCCGAAACCTTTGTTTACTCACAGAAAGCATACAAAACGACATTCGACAGAGCTTTTTAATGTTTTTGGTCGATTTCTGTCATCCGGCTTATCGTGCGCATCCACTCTATAACGAGATCATGGCGGCATTTGAACCCTTCAAAGGGCGACATCATTTAGGTGCCTTAGAACAAAGCTCGGATGCCGTCGGTATTGTGGCCTTGTTTGGCGGTCAATGGCCGCACTCGTCTTACATGCTACCTGGTGGCGTGGTTGGGAAGCCCAGTATTCGCAAGATTATCGAAACCAACAGCATAATCAGCAAGCTTACGCGATGGTACGAAAGCGCGGTGATTGGGGATTCACTCGATAACTGGCTTTCACAGAGTCAGTGCGATGGTTTTTTCAACGATTTACAACGAGACAGTGCAAAAGCCAATAGTGCACTGGGCCTTTTTACCCGATTTTCTCGTTCGATTGGTCTGCATGAGATAGGGTTCGGAACCGAAAATATGTTGAGTTTCGGAGCGCATGGCGAAGGCCAAGACCTTATTCCGTCTGGCGTTTATGACGCCGACACTTGCACTATTAATACACTGGATCAGTCACAGATTGTCGAGCATGTGAGGTACTCCTACTTTCGGCAATATCAAGGGGGGCGTCATCCTTATCAGGGCGAAACCATTCCTGACTATCAATCAGAGTCAGATCGCTATACATGGGCAAAAGCACCTCGTTATGGTGGCAAGGTAATGCAAACGGGGCCCATGGCCGAATTGATCATTGGGGGAGACCCCTTGGTGACACAGTTTCACAGAAAAGAAGGCCCTTCCACATGGCTACGTCAATTCTCACGACTTCGTCGAATTGGTTTTAGCTTACATCTGATGAAGCACGCAGTGCAGGCTCTGAGCAACAATCTTGATGGGGAGATATTCTTGCCGCCTAAGCCACAAGATGAATGTGATGGCAAAGGTATGGGGTTGGTGCAGGCCGCAAGAGGAGGACTCGGGCATTGGGTGAGCATCAAAGATGGTGTGATAGATAAATACCAAATCATAACCCCAACGGCATGGAATGCTTCCCCCAGAGATTCAGACGGACAGCATGGCCATTGGGAACAAAGTGTTATCGGCTTGCCGGTGGAGGATTTAGATAACCCTTTGATGCTCGGTCATGTTATTCGCTCTCACGATCCGTGTCTGGTATGCACGGTTCATATGCTGCCCACCGGAAAGAAACTGCGCTATGGGATTTGATTGAATGATCGGACTCAGGATCCTTTGCTTTGGTAACACCCTCCACAGTGATGACGGCATTGGAGCTGCTGTTGCACTCAGGCTTCGAGAGCAAATGTTACCCAAAGAGGTCGAGGTGCATGACGTGGGTCTGTTAGGTCTCAACGCATTGCCATTGTTTAAACAAACAATGTCGGTACTGGTTGTCGATGCCGCAGACGTGGGTTTGTCACCTGGCCATTTTAAGTTCTTGTCACCCGAGCAGCTAAATCACGTTGATGTCGCGGATCATATGGGGGGCGTGGGCTATCTACTGCAAGCGGTGAATGCGTTAATTACACCTTTACCGCAACTTGATGTATTCGCCATTCAACCCGCAGTTTGTAAAAGCTTTTCACCGGTATTGTCAAAAGAGGCTGAATCGTCATTAGATGCAGTGGTTGAGGCGATCATTGACTATGCAAACAACAAAATTCTTCGGCAAAATGTGTCGACGCATAGGCAGGTGTTATGACGACATCTTCCAGAAAGCTCAGTCCTGCTTTGCATTCCACTGAGCAAGAAAACGCTCAGCTTCGTAAGGAAATCGATGCCCTCTATGCTGCTGCTGAAGCAAGAGAGCAACAGCTTCTTGCAGCCACCCATGCAATGGATGACATCCTGCTTGAGGTGGAATCGCAGCGTAATGCGCTTAAAAAGAAAAATAAGCAGCTACTCGAACTGAATGCCTACATTCGAAGTATAAATGATGCAATGAACAGTATTCTGATCGTTGTGGGTATTGATGGACAAATTGCACAGGCGAATCGGGTATTTTCTGAAGACCTGAATTGGACAGAAGAAGAGCTGCCGCACATTCACGTCGATTCTTTATTTCCCAAAGAACTGCTTTCAAGTCTACAAGCTCTGACCAAACCGACGTCAAGTTCGCGGGTTGTTTCTTATATTACTCAGCATGGCCATCTTGAACGAGAAATGCCTTTGCATCAGAGCGATGGTTTATTCACAGACGCTGTCTATCTGGTAAAAGGTGAGCAATTCTACAGTCACCAAGGAAAGTTGCAGGGAATATTGCTGACAGCGACGGATATTTCGGAACTTCGACAACGGGAAACGGCGTTGAAGCAAAGCGAGATTGCCCTGCAGAAAGCCAAGGCGGAAGCAGAAGCAGCGAATCAAGCAAAAGGCGATTTTCTGGCTAACATGAGCCATGAAATTCGAACACCACTTAATGCCATTATTGGGTTTACTAAGCTATGTTTGCAGTCTGATTTGACACTCAAGCAACGCGATTACCTCAACAACGTCGATGTCGCCTCACACTCACTTTCTCACCTGATCAATGATGTGTTGGATCTGTCAAAGATCGAAGCAGGTAAGTTAGAAATGGAGTGCGTTCCGTTCAATCTTAATCAAGTGCTTAGCAACGTTCGCCATGTGGTGTGGTTGGACGTCGCCAAGCGAGGATTATCGTTATCCATTCACATTGAACCTACGCTTCCCGTCAACCTGAAAGGGGATCCTCAGCGTCTGCAGCAGGTATTAGTCAATCTGGTCGGCAACGCGATTAAGTTTACTGAGAAAGGGAGCGTGTCTATCTCCGTCACACCTAAACGCTCTCGAGCGAAAAAGAGCACTACGCTGATATTCCGGGTGACGGATACGGGTATAGGCATGACAGACGCACAGTTAAATGGCCTTTTTCATCAGTATCATCAAGCAGACCCATCCACGAGTCGTCGATTTGGTGGTACAGGGCTGGGACTTACCATCAGCCAAAAGCTCGTCAATCTCATGCAGGGTGATATTCAAATTCGAAGCGACTATGGGAAGGGAACGGAGTGTGAATTCTTCGCGAAGTTTACGCTTCTTGAAAAGGCAGAGCAGAGTCGTTCAATGCACGCCGAAACCCATGAAGAATTCAGCTTCCCACAAGTTCCAATACTAAAAGACCATCACGTGTTAGTGGTTGATGACAACACGATAAATCGAGAAATGATTCGTGAATTGCTGTCTTCTTTTGAAATGAGCGTGGAGCAAGTTAGCTCGGGTGAGGATGCGGTTGAAGCCGTCAAACGCGGGCATTTTTCGATAATTCTTATGGATTTACGGATGACAGGCATAGATGGTATTGAAGCAACAAAAGTGATTAGAACCCTACCAAACGGTGGCGATGTTCCAATTATTGCACTGTCTGCCAATACGTCGGCCAGCATGGCAGAAACGTGTATCTATGCTGGCATGAATGACTATCTGCCCAAGCCAATAGACTTAAAGCGTTTGATTCAGGTAATTGCACACCATTTGATAACGGCACCTACACCGAATGTCCAAAAAATCGAAGAGTCAGTGCTATTTTGCCCCGATAGCGCGTTACTTCGATTGGGCTCAAACAAAAACGTTTACCTGAAAATGCTGACAAATTTCCTCGCTGAGCCTGAATCGCGCATGGAGGAACTTCAACGCCTCTACCAAGCTAAAGATAGAGACGCACAAAAACACGCTTTTCACGAATTGAAAGGCATTGCATCAACGTTGGGGGCAGAGCGGCTCAGTGTATTGTGCGACAAGCTCGAAAGGCAATGCAGTGAGAAGGCAATAGACCATGAGAGCCTGACTTCGGTCTCATTGGAGTTTACTAAACTGACGAGTGCAATAACGCGCTACTTAGCAGACAGTTAACAAGCATCTAGGACATGAAATGACACAAGCAGATCGCACTAATCAAGCTGTCACCGGATCGGTTATCGCTGTTGTCGATGACTCTGCGACGCTGTGCGAAATGTTGTGCGATCTTCTCAATGATGAAGGCTATATTACGCAACCTTATTTATGCGGTGAAGACGCATTGAACGGGATGGCAATGACGCCGCCTGATTTGATCCTGCTAGATATTGATATGCCAGGAATGGACGGATATGAGGTCTGTGCGAAGATAAAGTCCCACGCAATCTTGTCAGCAACGCCCGTTCTTTTTATCAGTAGTTACAGTGCGCTGGATGACAAGTTAAAAGCTTTTGATTTCGGTGCGTTAGACTATGTCACGAAGCCAATTCACTTTGCTGAAGTTAAAGCTCGGATAAAAACACATCTTTCACTGCGTTACTACCAACAAGCTCTGCAGTCTCAAAACGATACCCTAGAAGCGACATTAACCGCGCTGAAAGCCACGCAACAGCAATTGGTTCAGGCTGAAAAGCTGGCGTCATTAGGTCAACTAGTAGCGGGTGTTGCGCATGAAATTAATAATCCCATCAGTTTTATTGTCGGCAACGGTCATGCCTTGAAAAAAAATGTTGAGCGATTGGAAAAATATCTAGATTGCGTTCATGCACATGCACAGGAAAACGAGATTAACGCACTCCGAGAAACGTTGCGTATCGATGCAATCACCCAAGAGCTTGGCCCTATGGTTGGAGATATTTTGGAGTCGGCGGGGCGCGTAACATCTATTGTGGATGATTTAAGTCACTCGTCTGCTCAGCAGCAGGCAGAAAAGGAACCTATTGATTTGAAAGATGCCGTGTCACTTGCCGTTAAATGGGTAACGACACATCGGCATCCTTCACCCATCATTCAAACCGAAAATGTCGTGAGTACGCCGGTTATTGCGCATAAAGGTCAATTGATTCAGGTGATGGTTAACGTGTTGAATAATGCTATGGATGCGCTCAAAGGAACCAATACACCGGTTATTTCTATTGAGTCGCATGTACTTGATGCCTTTGTATGGGTAAGCATCAGCGACAATGGTGCTGGTATTGATGAAAACAAATTTAGCCAACTCTTTGATCCTTTTTTTACCACGAAGAAAGTGGGAGAAGGCAGCGGCTTGGGGCTCGCTATCAGTTACCGACTTATCACCGAACATGGCGGAGAATTCAAAGCGGAAAACCGTCCTGAAGGAGGGGCACGATTTTCCTTTTCAATTCCGCTTTCTACGACTTAACCTGAACCTAAGCCTTAATCCACGCTAAGCCTCGTTTTGAGGGACAGATTAAAAACTGCCGAGCACCGTCGCTTCTAATGTTTCTCTGATATCCATGTCGTCGCTTAAAGGACGAACCAACGCCATTTGGCAAGCGGTCACCGCAGGGATACCTTTTTGAATCAGTTGGGCGGTATAGACTAATAAGCGCGTCGAAATACCTTCATTTAATCCATGACCCACAAGATTCCTTGCGTGTTTCGCTACTTGGATCAGTCTGTCAGCCGTTTCCCGAGGCAAGCCTGTCTCGTGGCATACAATGGTTGCTTCGGTTTCTGCGTCCGGGTATGAGAACTCCAATGCCGCAAACCGTTGTTTGGTCGATGTTTTAAGATCTTTCATTAAGGTTTGATAGCCAGGGTTATAGGAAATAACCAATTGGAAGTCTTCATGTGCATGCAGCAATTCGCCTTTCTTTTCTAAAGATAGCGTTCGTCGGTAGTCAGTGAGAGAGTGTATCGCCACGGTGGTATCCTGACGGGCTTCAACGACTTCGTCGAGATAACAAATCGCGCCAATTCTGGCTGCTGTCGTCAATGGTCCGTCTTGCCAATAGGTACCATTGGCATCGAGAAGGTAGCGGCCAATCAAATCTGACGCTGTCATGTCTTCGTGGCACGAAATGGTAATCAGTGGGCGGGCAAGTCGCCAAGCCATGTGCTCAATGAATCGCGTTTTACCACAACCGGTCGGTCCCTTGAGCATCATAGGAATGCGCGAGTCATACGCCGCCTTGTACAGGGATATTTCATCGCCTGCTTCTTGATAATACGGCTCGTTAATAATCAGATACTGACTATCTGGGTTTTCGGTCTTTACTGCTTGAGACATAGGATCCTCCTTGTGTCCGAACACGTTTGAAAAAAGACTGGGGGAGCTAGGACTTACGGTGCAACCCCCAGTCAAAGCCCTACCGTGATAAGACAGAGAGGTTATTCGAAGCCAGGAGCACGGTAGATCACCATGGACGCGCCTTGGCTTTGCTTAAAGTTGTCATATCCGACCAAACGCACGTGGTGATTTTGGTTTTGGTTATGACAAAGCTGTGCTTCTGACAAAATGGTGTCGACATCGGTCTCACCAAACATGGGCAGTTTCCACATGTACCAGAAAGAGCCACTGGCTTCTTCTGGCTCAGAGTGTTCAATCGCCGGGTTCCATCCCTTGCTGACGATGTACTCCACCTGACGGCGAATTTGTTCGGCCGTCATCCTTGGGAGATAAGAAAAGGTTTCAAATTTTCGGCTATGTTTGTCGGTTAAACGCGACGCATAATCCATCACTTCACTCATGGTGTTTCTCCTTAATTCCCTAGGTTAGGCGTGTACTACGTCAAGCTTGTCGACAGTATCAAATTCAAATTTGACCTCTTTCCATGTTTCCATTGCCGCTTTCAGTTCAGGACTGTGCTTCGCGGCAGCGGTGAGAATGTCTTTGCCTTCACGTTCGAGGTTTCGACCTTCATTTCGCGCTTGTGTACATGCTTCGAGAGCGACGCGGTTCGCGGCTGCACCTGCAGCGTTGCCCCATGGGTGTCCCAAGGTACCGCCACCGAATTGGAAGATGGCGTCATCGCCAAAGATTGAGACGAGTGCAGGCATGTGCCATACGTGAATACCACCAGACGCAACAGGGAGTACGCCAGGCATAGAGCCAAAGTCTTGTTCAAAGAATATGCCGCGAGACCTGTCTTCTTTAATTACTCGGTCACGCATGATATCGATCCAACCAAGCGTGGCTTCTCTGTCACCTTCTAGCTTCCCAACAACGGTGCCTGAATGCAGGTGGTCACCACCGGAAAGACGTAGGCACTTAGCAAGCACGCGGAAGTGAATACCATGACGAGGATTTCGATCGAGAACTGCGTGCATTGCACGGTGAATATGAAGCAGCATGCCATTTTCTCGGCACCAATTAGCAAGACCTGTGTTTGCGGTAAAACCTGCTGTCAGGAAGTCATGCATGATGATTGGCATATCGAGTTCTTTAGCAAATTCCGCACGGCGGTACATTTCTTCCGGGGTAGGAGCTGTCACATTGAGATAGTGTCCTTTGCGTTCACCCGTTTCACGCTCGGCACGATGAATAGCTTCGGCAACATACTCGAAGCGATCACGCCAGCGCATGAAAGGTTGAGAATTCACATTCTCATCATCTTTAGTGAAGTCCAACCCGCCACGAAGACCTTCATAACACGCGCGGCCGTAGTTCTTCGCTGAAAGTCCGAGCTTCGGCTTGATCGTACAGCCCAGCAGCGCGCGGCCGTATTTGTTCATTTTGTCGCGTTCAACCTGAATACCGTTTGGCGGTCCGCCACAGGTTTTTACGTACGCAATTGGGAAACGGACATCTTCGAGTCGAAGACCGCGAATTGCTTTGAAGCCGAATACATTACCGACCAAAGACGTCAATACGTTTACCACAGAGCCTTCTTCAAATAGGTCGATGGGATAGGCAACAAAGGCATAGAACGTGGAGTCATCACCCGGGACGTCTTCAATCGCATAGGCTCTGCCTTTGTAGTAATCAAGATCTGTTAGGAGATCTGTCCATACCGTGGTCCAGGTACCTGTTGATGATTCAGCGGCGACTGCAGCTGCTGCTTCTTCCCGAGGTACGCCGGGTTGAGGTTCTATTTTGAAACACGCGAGAATATCAGTATCTGCGGGAATATAGTCAGGCTCCCAGTAAGTATCACGATACTCCTTAACACCTGCTTGATAACTCTTGGCCATAGTCTTGTCCTTTTGATTCGAGGAATGCTTGTCGTCAGCCATCCTGTTGTTGGCTTAGACACAGTGTTAAGGGGAATAGGGAATAAGTGAAATTGCTTATATTTATGCTGATGATAAGAAATCATTTTTGATTGGTTATTTTTACGAGAAATACGTTATTAATGAGATTTAAGAATTTGAATAATAGACAAATATAAACATTATTAGTTATAGGGGTAATAAAATTAAGAAAATCATCAATTTATTCTATCTAATTGTTTTTAAACAACATGGTTATTAAAGGCTTACGAATATAAGTTTTACTTATGCTTTCTCTTTCTTTTCCTGATTGGTGACACCTTCACTTTGCCCGTAATGTGAATCGAAAGGGCTGCGGTGATGCGCCTTGTAAATCGTTGACTTTTAATTCGCCGTAGCAAGCCCGCTGATTATTTATCTCATTGATGCTCGTGAACATTTAATAACGGCAGCAGTGAGAGCTTGGATTTGAAAATACAGCGATTGCAAGGAGAAAGCGTTATGGCTTTGATAAGTTTACGGCAATTACTCGATCACGCAGCCGAACACAGTTACGGCGTTCCCGCTTTTAACGTGAATAACATGGAGCAAGTGCAAGCCATCATGGGGGCGGCAAGTGCGACCGATAGCCCGGTGATCCTTCAAGCCTCCGCAGGGGCGAGAACATACGCCGGAGCGGGCTTTCTTCGTCACTTAATGATTGCGTCTGTCGAAGAATGGCCAGATATTCCGGTGGTGGTGCATCAAGACCATGGAGCATCACCGGGAATATGTCTTCAATCTATTCAACAGGGTTTTACGTCCGTTATGATGGATGGCTCTTTGTTAGAAGACATGAAGACACCTTCGAGCTATGAATACAACACTAACGTCACTCGACAAGTTGTTGAAATGGCGCATGCTGGTGGTGTATCCGTTGAAGGTGAACTTGGGTGTCTGGGTTCATTAGAAACGGGAACCGCAGGTGAAGAAGATGGCTCGGGTGCGGAAGGTATACTGAGCCATGATCAACTGCTTACCGACCCTGAAGAAGCCGCTGATTTTGTTCGTAGGACAGGGGTTGATGCGCTTGCAATTGCTATTGGAACGAGTCACGGTGCCTACAAATTCACGCGTCCTCCTACAGGCGACATTCTCGCTATCGACCGCATTAAAGCGATTCATGCAAGGATCCCTGATACTCACCTTGTAATGCACGGTTCCTCTTCCGTACCCCAAGATTGGCTACAAATTATCAATGAATATGGCGGTGACATGGGAGAAACCTATGGCGTGCCTGTTTCAGAAATTGTTGAAGGCATTAAACACGGGGTAAGAAAAGTAAATATTGATACCGATTTACGGATGGCTAGTACTGGTGCTGTTCGTCGTTTCCTTGCTGAAAACCCCAGTAACTTTGATCCTCGAAAATTCCTTATCGCAGCGACAAACGCAATGAAAGACCTTTGTACGGAAAGGTATGAAGCCTTTGGTTGTGCTGGAAACGCTTCAAAAATCAAATCTCTTAACCTTGAAGTCATGTCTGCCAGATATGCCCGTGGAGAACTGGACCCTTCGGTTCGTTGAAATGGATTCGAAAAGTGATTATCGAAGGAGAAAACTATGTCAATTAAACATCCCATCGTGGCTGTAACGGGTTCATCTGGAGCTGGCACGTCGACCGTAAAAAATGCCATGGAGCAAATTTTCCGTCGTAGCCAGTTTAATGCTGCTGTGATTGAAGGCGACAGTTACCACAAATACGATCGTGTAGAAATGCGCGAACGTTTAAGACGCGCTTATGAGAAAGGGAAGAATCTCAGTCATTTTGGTCCAGAAGGAAACGACTTCGCAGAGCTGGAAAAAACGTTTTCAGCCTATGCAGAAACGGGAACCGCACTTAGACGTTATTACATTCATAATGAGGAAGAAGCGGCTCTACACGGAGCTAAAACCGGCACATTTACTGATTGGAAGCCTATTCCCGAAGGGTCAGACCTTCTATTTTACGAGGGTTTACACGGCGGCGTAGTTACCCCGCAAAGTAACGTTGCGAAATTCGTGGATTTACTGATAGGCGTTGTGCCCATTGTAAATTTAGAGTGGATCCAAAAAATCCATCGCGATACCCATGTTCGAGGCTATAGTCGTGACGCAGTAACGGATACGATTCTACGAAGAATGCATGATTACGTGCATTTCATTACGCCACAGTTTTCTCTCACCGACGTTAACTTTCAACGCGTTCCCATGGTTGATACGTCTAATCCCTTTATCGCCCGAGATATTCCGACGCTGGATGAAAGTATGGTGGTGATTCGATTCCGAGATCCCAAAAAGACCGGTGTCGACTTCCAATACCTTCTTAACATGATTGATGGTTCGTTCATGTCTCGTCGAAACAATATCGTTGTTCCCGGCGGGAAAATGGGGCTGGCGATGGAGCTGATCATGCAACCTCTTATTGAAGAGTTGGTATTCAACGGGTCGAATCGCGTGAGTGTTGCGACCACACATGACAGATTCGCCAAAAAGCGTGAAATGCCAGTATAAGGAGGTTTAGCATCATGAGAAAGGGAACCACATTTACACGATTTATCATCGAAGAGCAGCGACGTATTCCTGAATCAACCGGAGAATTTACCTTGTTGCTAAGTTCCATTGTTACTGCCTGTAAAGAGATTTCGGACGATGTGAATCGCGGGCAACTTATCAATGTTCTCGGCAGTGCCGAAACGGAGAATGTACAAGGCGAAACCCAGAAGAAACTCGATATCATTTCCAACGAGGTCATGATACGTGCGATGGAGTGGTCCGGACATTTGGCAGGAATGGCGTCTGAAGAAATGGAAAACATGTATTCCATACCTAGCCGATTTCCTAAAGGAAAGTACTTATTGGTCTTTGATCCGCTCGATGGCTCTTCTAATACGGAAGTTAACGTGTCTATTGGCACCATATTTTCCATTCTTCGCTGCCCAGATGGCATTGCCGAACCGACAGAAGATGACTTCTACCAACCCGGAACGCGTCAGGTTTGTGCTGGGTATGTCCTATATGGACCGGCAACAAACCTTGTATTGACGACGGGTCAAGGGGTCAATGGATTTACGCTTGATCAGGATATCGGCGAATTCATTTTGACCCATCCAAAGCTCACCATTCCAGAGCGAACCAATGAATTTGCTATCAATATGTCGAACCAGAGACACTGGGAACCCGCAATAAGACGCTACATTGATGAGGTAGTCGCAGGAGAAGACGGCGTAAGAGGGAGAAATTTCAATACGCGCTGGGTCGCATCCATGGTTGCTGAAGTGCATAGGATATTGATGCGTGGAGGAATATTTCTCTATCCACGAGATAATCGTGACAACGTCACAGAAGGTAGATTGCGATTACTCTATGAGGCCAACCCAATGAGTTTCATCATCGAGCAGGCTGGTGGATCGGCATCAACAGGAAGAGAGCGGATCCTCTCTGTACAGCCTGAACATCTGCATCAACGAATCCCCGTGGTAATTGGCGCGAAGGAAGAAGTAGAGCGAGTCCATCGCTATCACATCGAAATGGACAAGGAGCTGACAGGCTCGCCGCCGCACCGACAAGTTAATTAGTTGTTCTCGTCTGTGTTGTTTTCATCCCACATGGAGAAGGAGCAACCCATGCTGAAACTCGAAAATATTCACGCAATTTGTTTTGACCTCGACGGTACGCTGGTGGATACAGCGAATGACTTGGCATTTGCTGCCGAGGAAATGATGGAAGAGCTTGGGCTTCCTTTTGGTGGAGTTGATGAAATTCGGAGCTGGGTGGGTGATGGTCACGAACGATTGATCCACAGGATCATCACTCGTCATCTCGATGGTGAAGTATCAGAAAACGTCTACAACATCGCGAATCCGATTTTCCATCGAGCATTAAGGAGTCGCCAGTATAGAAGCACACAGCTTTATCCTGATGCTGCAGATTGTCTAAGAAAGCTCGAAAGCATGGCCATTCCAAGGGCGTGTGTGACGAACAAGAATACAGCGCAAGCTTACGAGGTTCTCGACCACCTTGGTATTCGTCACTATTTTACCGTTGTGCTGGGGCAAGACTCAGTCGCTGAACCGAAACCATCACCAGATGGCATCTTTGAAGCAGCTGAGCATATGCGGGTTGATGCGATAAACGTGCTGATGGTAGGAGATTCGGTCAACGATGTGAGAGCGGCCAGAGCCGCAGGCAGCGCCGTTGTTGCCGTTTCTTACGGATATAACTACGGCATCGACATTAGCAGTGCAAATCCAGACTCTGTGATAAATAACTTGAATGCAATTCCAAAGATGATTGCGTAGCATCCAAGGTGAGCCTTATGTTGATGAAAAATGGAAATCAAGAGCTTGTCTCGATTTTATCAATGCCTGTCGAGTTGTGTGCGTTATACGTTGAAAATGTCATTCGTGATACGGCTAAGACGTGTATTTTGAACCGCTTTATGTCGAAGAGTGAAGGGGCATTACATGTACAACACAAAGAAGACTTGTCGGTTGTCACGTTAGCGGATAAGGAAGCCGAAACAGAAATTACCAATAAGTTGCTAGATCGCTGGCCTGATATTCCGGTATTAAGTGAAGAGCTCACCCTTGAAGAGCAGCAAGCGGTTTTAAACGACCATTCGGATACAATGTGGGTTCTCGATCCGCTCGATGGAACCAGTAATTTTGCCGCAGGCATTCCGTATTTTTGTACCTCTCTGGCCCTTATTCTTAACGGTCAGGTTGTGCTGGGGCTTGTTTATGATCCTTGTCGTGACGAAGCCTTTTTTGCCGCAAAAGGCAGTGGGGCTTTCCTTAATAACGAAGTGATTGATGAGTGGCAGGACAAAAACGCGTTGAGTCAGACCATGGCGTTGATCGACTTTAAGCGCTTGTCCTCGCCCTTGGCGATGGCCATTGCCGAAGCTCCGCCTTATCGTTCACAGCGGAGTTTTGGTGCAAGCGCGCTAGATTGGTGTTGGATCGCTGCAAATCGTTGTCAAATCTATCTTCATGGCAGTCAAAAACTGTGGGACTATGCGGCTGGGTCTTTGATTCTATCCGAAGCAGGCGGCGTGTCTTCGACGTTTCAAGGCGAAGCTGTGCTTGATTGCAGTCTGACACCTCGAAGTGTGATGGCAGGGGCGACGCCTCACTACTTTGAGGTATGGGATGAATGGTTAGAAAACAAGATTCCTGACACAGCGGACACCTGAACGCGTGCAAATGTCAGAGACAAAAAAGCCAGCAATATGCTGGCTTTCTTTTTTATCTATGCGTGGGATCAGTAATTGCCCCAGCTCACTTTTGCGTTGTCACCAGAAGGGCGCTTAGCCGCAGGCTTGCGTGACTGTCCATTTTTCGCTTGGTTAGGACGGTTACCTTGTGGCTTACGCGCAGGCTGTGCACCTGATTTATCACCTTGAGCTGGCTTATTTGTTTGCTCGCGGCGCGGTTTGTTTTCTGCCTGGTTACCGTCTTTCTGCTCAAAACGGTTTGGATTACGTGGCTTACCCTTTGCAAAGTTTGGCTTACGCTTTGGTGCGCCAGACTTATTACCTTCTTTCCCGTCACCAGAACGAGACTGCGAATTTGAGTTACCGTTTGCAGAATAAGGCTTCTTCGGTTTTTTTGGTTTCTTTGGCTTGATAGGGCGCGTATCCAGCCTTGACTCTGGAAGAGTGTTAGTCGCTTTAAAGCCTTCTAGTTCAAGACGTGGCAACACTTGTTGAATCAAACGCTCAATACCGAACAAGTCGTCGACTTCATCCGCACAAACCAGTGAAATTGCTTTACCTGCCTCACCTGCGCGGCCAGTACGACCGATGCGGTGCACGTAGTCTTCTGAAACATGCGGAATTTCGAAGTTAACCACTTGCGGCAATTGTGGAATATCGATACCACGCGCTGCAATGTCGGTTGCTACCAGTACACGCACATCGCCGGTTTTGAAATCAGCCAGTGCTTTAGTACGTGCGCTTTGGCTCTTGTTTCCATGGATTGGCGCGGCGGTAATACCTTCGTCATTCAGGAAATGCGATAGCTTATTTGCGCCATGTTTGGTGCGAGTAAATACCAGTACCTGTTTCCAGTTGCCATCTTTGATCAACTTAGAAAGCATCTCAGGTTTCTTTTTCTTGTCAGCAGGGTAAATACACTGCTCAACAGTACGCGCCGTTGAGTTAGCTGGCGTCACTGAAATTTCAACTGGGTTGTTAACCAAGCCTTTCGCTAATGCACGAATTTCGTCAGAGAAGGTTGCTGAGAACAGCAGGTTTTGACGGCTTTTTGGCAGCAGGTCTAGGATCTTTTTAATGTCGCGGAAGAAACCCATGTCCAGCATGCGGTCAGCTTCATCCAGTACAAGCACTTCTAACTGAGAAAACTTCACCGCATTTTGTTGATACAAATCCAACAAACGTCCCGGTGTGGCTACCAAAATGTCAGTGCCTTTACGAAGATTCATAAGCTGAGGATTAATTTTAACGCCCCCGAATACAACGCTAGAGCGCAAACGAAGGTGGCTGCTGTAACCAATCGCATTTTCATGGATTTGAGCCGCCAGTTCGCGAGTCGGCGTTAGGATCAACGCACGCACGTGGTTGCCTTTAACGCGAGGGCCATTACTCAAACGCTCGAGAATTGGCAGGACAAAGCCTGCTGTTTTACCTGTACCCGTCTGTGCTGCGGCCATCACGTCTTTGCCTTCCAGCACCGCGGGGATCGCTTGCGCCTGAATAGGAGACGGCGTGTCGTAACCTTTTTCTTGAATGGCACGAAGAATTGGAGCAGAGAGACCGAGTGAGGTAAAACTCATATATTTATTTCTCAACAAGATGACGCTCTTTTGTGAGCGTTGGCCGATGATTCGGCGCGTTTAGGAACAAAGGGGCGCTATTCTGCGCTTTTAGATCCACTAGAGCAATGAATATCTGGCGTTGAAGGCCGAAAACACGGGCTGAAAGGGGGCTAGGTGACATTTGATAGTGATGAAACGGTCTATTTTGTTAAGACTGATTCAGGGATAAGACGCATCAATAGGTTGTGCTTCATATAATTACCTGAGCTGATACCGTCACGAGTGTCCCTATGACGAAAGTGGAACCCTCCTTAATTGCTTGCCATGAATGTGGACTTGTTTCCGTGCTTCCAGCTTTGGAAAACGGCACAAAGGCGTCATGTCCGCGTTGTGGCCATACACTTGTCAGGCGAGTGGGGAATTGCACGGCGAAGGTTTCGGCATTCGGAATATCTTGTCTTGTGATGTTAGTGCTGAGTTGCGCATTTCCCTTTATGTCTTTTAGCGCAGGCGGGATCAGCCACCAGATTTCATTGATTGACGCACTTCAAGTGTTTCGCCATTTCGATAACAACACGCTCGCGGCGTTGCTGCTCTCAACGGTTATTTTCTTGCCGGCACTTTATATCATCATTGTGATTTACTTATTTGTGCTCGCCGAAAAGCAATCGCAGGGAAAGAAAACGTTCACTTCAGCGACTTGGGCAAAGCGACTTTGTCGCTTGGTCTTTCGCGTGGAGATTTGGCTGCTAGTCGATATTTTTCTTATTGGCGTTATTGTCAGTCTGGTAAAAATTGCAGCACTGGCAGATGTGAAGCTGGGCAGCGCATTTTGGAGTTATACTGCGTACAGCGCATTGGTCGTCTTGTTCTCTCGCGCCATAGATAAAGCATGGCTGTGGGACAACCTGTTTCCGTCATACTCGACAGGCAGTGTGAAATCAGGTGACACGCACTTATCTTTGAACCATACAGCATGCAGCCTGTGCCATCAGATCAACCCACATGATTCAGATGTCATTCCAACCCATTGTGGTCGTTGTAGTACCAAGCTCCATCATTTCGACCCCAATGTTAATGACAGTTGGGGTTGGTCGTTTCTGATCAGTGCCATCATTTTTTATATTCCCGCCAATTTGTACCCGATGATGTATACCGTCAGCTTTGGCAGTACAGAACGGTCGACCATTATGGATGGGGTTATTCTGCTGTGGCAGTTAGGCTCTTACCCCGTTGCCTCGATCATTTTTATCGCCAGTGTTTTCGTACCTATGACGAAGATGTTCATTATGATTTGGCTTCTTCGATCTTCACGAGCAAATATCTATGAAGACGACGCCAGCGCACTTAAAAAACTCAAATATTACCGATTTACCGAGTTAGTAGGGCGCTGGTCAATGATCGACGTCTTTGTGGTCGCTTTGCTGTCTGCATTGGTCAATTTGAAAGGGCTAATGAGCATTAGCCCTGGGCCAGCTGCCTTATATTTTGCCTTGGTGGTCTTTTTTACTATGTGCGCAGCGTTGGTGTTCGACCCACGCACATTCTGGGGGCCGTATCAAAAAGCAATGCCAAATAATGATCAGCGTTTGATTGTTCAACCTACGTGAGTTGATAGATGAGTGAACAAGAAGAAATAACAGCGAAAATCAAAAAAGGGCATTCATTTTCTGCCGTATGGATCTTGCCTATCGTATCGTTAGCGATTGGTATTTGGATGTTTTATCAATACCAAAGCAACCAAGGAACACTGATTACCTTGTATGTAAAAACGGCGGAAGGTATCGAAGCGGGCAAAACAGAGATCCGGGCCCTGAGCGTGAAGGTTGGTGAAGTCACAGAGGTGTCCCTTAACGACGACTATTCAGCGATCGTGCTAAAAGCAAGGATGGATAAAGATGCGAACCGAATGCTGTTGCAAGATTCAACCTTTTGGGTCGTTAAACCTCGTATTGGTAAAGAAGGCGTGTCCGGCCTACAAACTTTACTTTCAGGCGCATATATCGCATTGCGGCCGGGTCAGTCTGAGGAAACGGAAGATACGTTCACCGTTTTAGAAGTGCCTCCTGTGGCTCCTCCTGATGCCAAAGGGTTGAGAGTGGTATTGTCAGCACAAAAGGCGGGCAAGCTTTCCGTTGGCGACCCGGTGTTGTTTGACGGTTTCACGGTTGGCCGTGTGGAAAACGTCAGTTTTGATATCGAAAAACAAAAAGCGGCTTACCAACTGTTTGTGTTCGAACCTTATGATTCGCTGATACGAAGCGAAACACGGTTTTGGTTAACGTCAGGCTTAAACATTAAGCTTAATGCGCAAGGATTTGACGTTGAAGTCGCCTCATTGGAATCGCTCATCAGTGGCGGAGTGACATTCGCTGTGCCTAACGGTCAACCTTCTGGCCATCCTGTTACAGAACAGATGACAAGCTTCAGGCTGTTTGATGACATCAAGCAAGTTCAAGAACAGATGTACGATAACTATTTAGAGTACGCGCTCTTGTTTGGAGAATCTGTTAGGGGGTTGAACCATGGCGCACCCGTAGAGTATCGAGGCATACGAATAGGGACCGTTGAGAAAGTGCCGCTGCATTTGAACGATAAAAAGCATGGATTCGCATCAAAACAGATCCCCGTGCTTATTCATATCGAAATAGAGCGAATATTGGAGCCGACACTGACCATTACCGCAGAAGAGTTGATTGAGGATTTTGACAACGAGTTTAAGAATGGCCTTCGTGCGACATTAAAAACAGGGAACTTACTCACCGGTGCGCTATATATTGACACCGACTTCTATAAAGATGAAGTCGACAAAAACTATGAAAAAAGCTATCGCGGCTATCGGAATTTCCCAACGGTTTCAGGCGATTTTGTGCAATTCCAACGTCAAATAGGCAGCATTCTTAATAAGCTGAATAACCTACCTGTAGAAAACGTGCTGACATCTTTGGACGGCACGCTAAAAACGACACAGCAAACAATAGGTACGGTCAATGACGCAGCAAAAGAGCTCGATTCGCTGCTAAAACGTCTTGATAACTTAGCCAAAAAAGACGAAACGCAGAAGTTACCCAAAGAAATACGCGAAACGCTTCAGCAACTACAAATAACGTTGAAAGGGTTTAGTCCTGATTCGGCTTCTTATCAACAACTTCAAGACACCATGAAGAGCTTCAATGACGCGATGGATGAATTCGGACCATTAATGAAAAAACTCAACCAAAAACCTGATGCATTGATCTTTGGTGAAAATCCGGAAGGGGATCCGGTTCCAGTAAAAGGGAGTCACAAATGAAGCGTATCGCCGCACTGAGTCTTTTGGCCATGCTTACTGTCGCTTGCAGCAGCACAGATGTACCTAAGACTACCAATTACCTGTTGCCAGCAGTGGATACAACCACCATTAAATACAATAAAGACATGCCCATCTTAATTGTTCAGCCAGTCAACGTCGCCGAATACCTCACATCAAGCAATGGCATCGCGTATCGTACCGCTAAAAATGAAGTGGTGATTGGGCAATACAACCTATGGGGTGAAGACATTGCCAATCAGATTTCGGAACGACTAACAGCAGAATTAAAAAAGCAGCACTTAGACAAGTGGCCAGCACTCCCAACACCGGCATTGAATGGGTTAGGCCGAATGACATTAGAGGTGAATGTGAGTCGGTTCGATGGTAATTATGAAGGTGACGCAACCTTTGCCGGAGATTGGTCTATTCTCAATAATGAAGGTGACATTGTCACTTCTCAAGGGTTTGAAATTAATGAACCTTTATCTCAGGAAGGATATCCTGCGCTGGTCGCTGCGTTGGGGCGAGCGTTAACGGGTTTGTCGGTTGAAATAGCCGATGTTTTAAGAAAATAAGCGTAGGCCTTAGTGAGCTAGCCGAATGTTGTAGCTTCATTCATTAGTGACGGATTTCAAAGCGGCCTGAATACACATTCAGGCCGCTTTTTTTTGAATTAAATTTGAAATTAATTTGCGTAATTTGAACGTCGAAGCGTCAATTAAAATCAATAGGGGAGTCAGCCATAATCCGCTCGCATTAACAAATCCAAGAGTGGTAAAAATGGAATTCAAGAAAACGATGATGATTGCTAAGTCAACAATTGCAGCGGGCTTTGCACTTGCTTTAACAGGCTGTGGTTCAGATACGAAAGTGAATTTGGGTAAAGATTTTGACTATGAAGATTCAACGCTTTATGTATTTTCCAACGCAAAAGACACCATGTTCGACCCAGAGCATTTCCAAAAAGTCGCGCAAACGTTAACAACGAAGAAAGACTTTATGCTGTCACACAGTGTCGAAGAGTCACAGAAAGCGATTGAGCAGTTGAACGCAATGAAAGCGGGCATCGAAACACTCGCTCTTACCAGTGAAGAAAAATCATCGTATTTGACTGCAATTGAAGACGCCACGAAAACACACAATCAGTTCATTGGGTTTTATACATCGCTCTATGACACGAAATTAGACCAATACGCAGCAGAGAAATACCCTGAAGTTATCAAAGGGATCAGTGAGGCGGAGTCACAGTTACAACAATATAAAGACGCCGTTGCGCCGTCGAAAACTAAACTAGTTAACGCAAACAAGCACGTGACTAAGAGTGTCGAGAATTTCCGAACTCAGTACGCCATTTTGGAAGCGGAAGCTAAGCAGTTTGTCATCGACAATGAAATTGTATTGCCACTAAAAGAAGTGCGCTTCTTTACATCTTACAGAGAAAGCGAACCGGAAAAGGATGGTTCTTGTGAAAAAATCGAGGGTTCAAAGTACGCTGACTACGGTGTTTACTTCGAAAGCACAAAACAGTGTCACTACGTAAAAACAAACAACAGTACTGATGACATGTATCGTTTCTCTGAGTCGCAGGCTTCTGCATATGAGGCTATTCTAACTAAACACCAGAAAGCGATGGACGACGTAGCACTTAAACTAAGCGAAGCGCGCGAACTGGTCACCATTGCGAAGCGTGAACTAAAGAAATCTGAGCTTCTTGCTTCAAACAAGTACGGTGGAAATGAGCGTAAATTGACGTCAGCGGTATATAACGCACACAACAGACTAGACCATCAAACAAACGGCGCGTATGACGCTAGCGACAAAGAGTGGCAGCCTATTAGGAGCAACATTCTCAGCCGAGCTCAATCCAAGCTTTACGATATTATCAACGAGCTAAAGGAGAAAGACGGTTTACCGCAGTTCTCATTTGAAAAAGAATACCATGTCTTTAGCGCAGAAAAGGCGTTGCCAGTACTAGCGAATCTCGCGCGTAAAGACCTTGAGAAGGCAACGCAGTTCAGCGATATCGATGACGAAGGGAATCTAAGCACAGATGGAATGATCACTGACGATACACTGCAAATCGTTGTCCTTGATACAAAAGATGCCAAACTCGTGGCAAATCTATCTAACTTTCTGAATAAAGATGATATTCAAATGCTGACGCAGCGCGAGTCGTTCGATGAGACGGCAGAGCCGATCACCGTGGCCACGAAGATTGCCGAGGAAAAATACTACAACCATTTCAACGAGATCAAACAAGCTCTCGCAGAAAAGTTTAATTACTACTGATTGCCCGCATAAAACCAAAAGCCTCGGAAGTCCGGGGCTTTTTTCAAATCACGCAAAACACGCCAAGTGCTAAGTCGCCGCCAATCCAAATAATTGTCAGTAGATAAATAAGCAGACAGGAAACCATGTTTAGTGGCTGCTTATTGATAAGCTGGTAATTATATACTTTATGGTAAATAGAAATTACGTTTAATAGACTGATTTTAAAGAAGAAAGAAGGGTCATCGCAGGCAGTAGAGAGCCACATTTCACGTACCGGCATATCCCATTTAACATAAGATAGATAATGCGCACTGAGAGTGTAATCCCAAAGCGATAACGTCCTAATTTTCCCAAGTAAAAATGTCCTTGTTGCCTACAGTTTGTAGACACCATTTTTCTTGGAGATGTTGGGATGTTTATCACTATGAGTCGTCTCGAACTTGATCGATTAGCCATTGTGCGTGACGCCAGCGAAAAACGATTAAGACGTCAAGACGCCGCCGAGATGCTTTCCTTAAGTTATCGCCAGCTACAACGCCTAATAACTGCCTATCGGCAGCACGGTCCTTCAGCTTTAGCTCACGGTAATCGTGGCAAGCCATCATCAAATCGTATTGATGATAACGTTCGTGTTCGCGCACTTTCTCTAATACGTCGCTTATACCCAGATTTTGGCCCAAGCCTGGCACATGAAAAACTGTTAGAGAAGCATCAGTTATCGGTATCTTTAGAGACGCTTAGGCAATGGATGATTTCTGACGGCCTTTGGGTGCCGCATGCTCAGCGACAACCTAGAGTTTACCAGCCCCGCCAACGTCGTGATTGCCTTGGCGAATTAGTCCAAATTGATGGCTCACACCATGATTGGTTTGAAGGTCGTAGTCCGAAGTGTTGCTTATTGGTGTTTATTGATGATGCCACTGGCCGCTTGATGAACTTGCGTTTTAGTGAAACGGAATCAGCGTTTGATTACATGATGGCAACTCGGGCTTATATAGAACGCCGTGGTAAGCCAACGGCTTTTTACAGCGATCGCCACTCCATTTTCCATGCCAGCAATAAAAACGCTATAGAATCAAAATACCCAACGCAATACGGCCGCGTCTTGAAAGATCTTCATATCGAACTTATCTGCGCAAATAGCTCTCAGGCAAAAGGACGTGTTGAACGTGCAAACAAAACGCTCCAAGACCGCTTACTAAAGGAAATGCGGCTACAAGGAATTAGTAATATCGAGGATGCGAATGAGTGGCTGCCCTACTTCATTGCCGACTTTAACAAACGGTTTGCGAAAGCTGCCAAATTCCCTAAAGACATGCACCGCAAGGTGCAGCAAACAGCTGAAGAATTGGATGATATATTCTCTTGGCAAGAAGTACGTAAACTCTCCGGCTCGCTTACATTTCAATATGACAAGGTTTTGTATTTAATTGAAGATACAGAAGAAAATACTCGCCTTGTTCGCGAGAACGTTTTAGTCCTCGATTACCCTGATGGACGTATCGCAGTCAAATACGGCGAAAGGAAATTAACTTTCCGCACATTCGATAAACTAGAAAAAGTAGATCAAGGGCAAGTTGTTGATAATAAACGCCTTGGCAACGTGCTTAGGTTTGCGCAGCAGAAACAAGAAGAACTTGAAAAAGCCGAGAAAAGAGAAAGAAGCAAAAGTGGGCCCAAGCGACGAGCCCAACGGCGTGAGCTAACAAGACTTCAAAACATCAATCCTGTGCTAATGGATACCAAGACAAAGTAATGGCTACGATAACCCCTTTTCTCAAGCGTTGTTGAGGTCTTTACGAATCGCGTCTAGCAACAGATTAAATGCTTTATCACGAAGTTCTCTGGGGCAATCATTTGTATCAACAATTTCTTGTGCATATTTTGACACATCTGACGAGCCAAAGATCTGGCACTTAGTTTGCCATAACGCATATGCTTTAGAGTTTTCATTTGAGGGCTTTACAGCTGCATCATGCAGCGCGTTCAATAATCCGATGTGAGCCGCTTTCTTTTCTTCATAACGACGGTCATTTTGTTTTGCTTTTTGGGTTGTAACGTGACCAAAAAAGGTATTTAGCAAACTGCCAACGCCTAAACCACCAAGCATTGCCAGAATCGTGTTGATTTCCATCCCAAAACCTCATGAAGGGTTTCACTTAATTAGGTCATTCATATTACCAGATCAAGCCAATACAATACCTTTCACTCACTCAAAAAGAGACATTTTCACTTTGAAAAAAGAAGGACATTTCAACTTAGGATTGACAGAGAGTGTTAGAACTCTTTAGTAATGTCACTTTTAAGCAAAGTTCAAATGTCCCCCTTAGCTAGTCTTTTTGCACAAAGGTTGGCCAAGGGATACACGAGATGTTGATAACCATGAGTGACAAAGAAATTGATCGCGCTGATTTTATCCGTGATATTTGTTGCCATCGCCTTCGACGCAAAGATGCTGCTGCTCTGTTGGTTAAACGGCTAATGAATCAGTATCGCCAGTCCGGTATCGAAGGACTGGTCTCTAAACGTCGGGCGCAGGTAAGAACTATTGGTCGTAACCCAGTACTAGATTAAATATTAATGCACTCGGGATATATTTATTCTCAAGTCGTTAATTAATAGGTTAACCACATTCTCTTGGTCAACATTGCGCCAATCAGTTGTGATCATTTGATTGCCGATATTTAAGCGTAAATCTTGGGAGAAAAGCTTTTCAGACAGTGTATCGCCCGTGATTTTCTCATAGACTTCAGGCAAAACTCTTGCCTTCAAATTACGTCCATGCAGTTCAAGTTTCATCATTTCAATATTTTTCTGATTTTTCGCCCACGTAACGAATTCGAACAGTCTATCTTTATCGATGTTGCTTAAATCTACGTGCATGTTGTATCCCCTAGTCTGTTTTTATTCACTATAGACATTTTTATCCTCTATGAATGAAAAATCAGACAGGACAGTTTACTAATCGTTAACGGATCTGTTCAACCCAAACTCAGCGATACCTTCCACTTACCCACAAACCACAAAGTGACATTTCAACTTAGGGTACAACATACAGATTAATCTCGTGTTATCATGCTTTTATTCCATTCCCCCTATCTTGAGGTTACTTTGAACGCAAAAAATATGCTAGGACAAGAAGCTATTGTTGTACTTGCCTTGACAGGGTTAGTTTACATTTCTGTCTTTAATTATGAGATGAGCTATCTTAGCTACTTTGGTATACCAATGGACTTTGTTTCAGTGTCTTTGGATAGGCTTGTAATCACCGGTGGTAAGTTATTTCTATTTATTGGTATAGTGATATTTGTGTATCACCATGCACTACTATTTATACAACCTTTAGCTAAATCAGACGCATTAAAACGGCTTATAAGTAAGCATGGTTTCATGATTTCTAGCTCAATTGCTTTTTTAATTATAGGTTTTGAAGGGTTAGGCTATCTCATCTATCTAGTTGTTTTTCCTTTCGGATTACTGCTGTTCGATGTAATCCCCCCATTTCTGGATACTAAAAAATCAAACTCTAAGTATGATCAGGAACTTGAACGGTGGTTAGATACTCAAGTTGAATGCGACAACAGTTCTGGATTAGCATCTCTAGTTAAGTCTGAACATGGCAAAACGATTTTTCTATGTGTGATGTTAACGTTGTTATCTATCTTCTTTTCAAGGGCTTTGGGTAACTCTGAAGCAAGCAATATGACCTCAATATTTGTTACCGAAAACGGTAAAGCCATAATTCGAGTCGCAGATGGTAATGGGCTAACGCTAGACTATATCGAAGAAAGTAAAACTCTAGGTAACAATATCAAACTAATGAGCCTTGCGGGACAGTCATTATCTAGAAAAGATTTAATTGCAGAGTAAAAAACGCCTAACGGCGTTTTTCTTTTAACCGTTAAATCAATCTGCTGTATTTGAGAAGTCGGAGTGTAGCTTTATTATCAAGATACGCATCCTAGCAAACATTGCCAGCCTATACTTATACTGTTCCCCCAATCGATTACGCAAACGTTTGGTTATATTTGATCGCAAATATATTCACTAAACGCATGAATAATTGATGCTTTTAGGCCAATACCACAGTAATATCGCGCACCACTTTTTTCGTGCCACACCATCATGAAACACCAAGGCTTTACTCTCGTTGAAATCGTCTGCGTTGTCGCGATTTTGACCATTCTCTCAGTTACTGCTGTACCACGTTTTATCGCTATTGTTAGCGACAGTCGAGCGTCATCACTAGAGAATGTTGCTTCTGCAGTGGAATCGGCGATTACCATGTTCAGAACGCAAGCTATGATGGCTGGCGCGACTGATAAGTTAACGATTAACGGTGAGACCATAAAAGTTGGTCATGACAACTACCCTATCTTTTCTCGCAGAAACAATCGGCTACAAGATCAAGTAAATGCATTGGTGTCATTGGGTAGCAACTTTCGCATCGCATCTGATGAAGATACGCGTGACGAAGACGGCGGATTCGTGGTTATGTTTAGAGATCTCGATGAAGATGTGGAGTGCTATTTCGAATATGAACCACCCGAATCTGACGACGATGATGACGATGATGACGATGCAGAGTTTGAGGTTGAAGACGACGACTGCTAACGCGCAGTCGTTTAATAACTCGCGCCTTAGGGTGATCACAAGACTCTGTAAATAAGCGGTCTGCACGTTATACATATGGTTTGGCCAGTCGCACTTTTTCATTTGAACGCTGAAATACATCCCTAAAATAAGCAACATACGCCCTGTCTTGCGCCTTTGATTGAATACTCTGTTTCCGCTATTTCTCATTCACTCAAACGTAAGGAAATAGTATGCGACAGGAGTTGCCTTTACTTACCCCCATCCGCGGGTTTGCTGCGTTATTCGTAGCGTATTTTCATGCGCGTCTTGTTCTCTTTCCGCAGTTCAGAGACGAAATTGCCAGCCATACATTGTTTCTTGAAGTCGGTTTTATCTGGGTTGATCTGTTTTTCATACTCAGTGGCTTCGTGATGATGCACGTCTACCGAGATTCATTTACTTCTGGATTGAGTTTTAAAGCCTGGAGACAGTTTATGTGGCTTAGGTTTAGCCGTATCTACCCGTTGTTTCTAGTGACAATTGCCGTTTTGGTGCTGTGGGAAACATTCAAATATTTCAATGGGATCTTATTCTACGGTGGCCCGTTATTAGAGTATTGGGGATTAAGCGGCATCCCAGCGTTCCAAGGGCCTTACAATGTCCCACAAACTCTGATGTCGAACTTGTTTTTACTTCAAAGTCTCGATGCCTCTTCAGCGTTAACGTGGAACTTCCCCGCTTGGTCGCTTAGCGTCGAGTGGCTAAGTTATATGCTGTTTCCGGTTATTGTGTGCATGGTTCCCCACGGTGCAAAACGCGGAGTTTGGTTGCCCATCTTAATGCTGTTTTTGCTCTACAGCATGGCGACAACTCACGGCACTATCGATTTAACGTCTGGCCCACAAGCCTTGTTCCGCGCACTATGTGGATTCACACTCGGTATGTGGCTAAGTATGGTTAACCTCCCTACTCTCGTTAAACGACTAGCAAACAATGACGTAGTCATGTTTTCGATTGTCGCGGCGATGATTTATTTGCTACATGCAGGCGCATCAATTCAGCAAGGCGTGATGGTTTATGCGCTTTTTGGATTGCTTGTTCTATTTGGTGCAAATCAAGAGAAACGTCGTTCATTGTTTTTGGCTATCTTTGACAACCGAGCGACACGCTTCCTCGGTGATATTTCCTACTCTTTGTATTTATGGCATGCCGTGGTCTTGTTGGTCGGGGTTGAAGTCGTTAACTACCTTGCGCCTGAGTTTTTGTCATGGTGGTATGAACAAACGACGGGCTATTATCTGGCACTGTCGATGGTTTTGTTCACGGCATTTCTTATTGCGTTATCGACGCTGACATATCGGTTTATTGAACGACCGGCACTAAAAGCGTTGAGGCGTGTAGGTAAGAATAAACACGTTGAATTGGACTCCAACCAAGTCAGTTAGATGCACAAAAATTGCCTGAGATCGTCAGGCATTTTTTTCTCTTATGATCCTTCGGTTTTTTAGATGCCACGCACCAATGTAATTACCGTATTTTGTAGTTACATTTTTCAGGAACCGAGCTCGAAAATTTGAACCTTAATCTTGTAGTACGTGCCCTATGTACTAAGTTTATCTTAACAGAACGGCGGGCTTAGTAAGTTGTGTTTTTTTAATGAGTTACCGAACATTTAAGCGTACTGAATCTGCTTTAAAATAAAACAATATTTCTGTCTCTTTTACCTCCCATTAGGACGCATATGCGTCCTTTTTTTTTGCCTGAAATATAGGCGTTACAATCAGCAGAAAATGAAGTTATCTCGATAAGGGTTTAACCCTCTTATGCGGATATGTTTTCATACCACACATTAGTTATAGTGCGTTATAGCTATAGGTATTGTCCTCCTACATTTGTATTGAACGTTCCGCCGATACCAAATGAAAAGTCACTAAAGTCGGCAATATCAAAGGCAGGATGCGCAACAATGATGTAGCGTTCTTCACCGTTAACGTGAGCATCATTGAACGGATAGCACGTGACAAGCGTTAATCGGTTATCCCCTAAGTCATCGACCCAAACCGTTTCGGACTCATCAACAACATGAACGGATGACACCTCATAGACGACTTGTGTCCCGACTTTGGTTTCGAGTTTAATTTGGTCACCTATGGCAACCGCACCTAATGAAGAAAAGTGTGTATCGTTGTGGCCATAAATAACCACGTTCCCTCTTCGCCCAGGTTGCGCAGTATTCATTTGAAGCACGGGACCAAAGGCCAGATTCCTTGCATTAGCACCAGAAAGCACCATTTGCTCAGTACTCTCTCCCCAACTCAATTTGGCGATGGGAAAGGTATCCGCCCATGGCCAAGGCTTTTCATTCTGACGACTGTTTTGTTGCTTATCCCATGCCTGACTGATCAAATACTGTGCTAGGTGCGCTTTCGCTTTAATAAAGAGTCCTTGTGACATAAAAAACACTCCCAGAACCAATAGAACTAAACAAGCAAGTTTGACGGACTTCATCACATCATCGCTCCCTGTTTGATCACTTGTGTACGGTCGTGGTCACCTTTGTACTTCATTGTTGTGAACCCAATAAGGCTCATAATCAGCAAAAACAGCCCCAAGTAGAGGTCTCTGTCGCTGCCCAGACCACTTTGCAACAACGTTGATTGGCTTCCTTTAGGTGGCATTGGCTTTATGACATGCACTTCAGCATTACTTTCTGCCGGTCTGCTTGGCGTTTTTTCAATCGCAATTAAACTGGTGTACTTGGTCACAATGTGGTGTTTAAGACCCAAGTCAGTGATTGTCTTTTCTCTCACACTGTCTGCGATTGCGGGATTTAAGCGTACACTTTCGATTTGCATTCTTGCCCAAAGCACATTTAGCCCTGAGGCTTCACTGGGCATTATCGTGGTGGTGTCGATATCCTGCTTCCATTCACTATCTTGCAACCGACCAGATATGCTCATCATCTTGTTTTCACCATCAAATCGAAACACTTGTACTAGAGGCTGTTGTGAATATAAATCGGGTATTGGGTTTGGCCATGCGTCGATTGTTGAGCCGTCTTCCCACGTCATGCTAAGACTATGCAATACAGGGCTGGATAGCTTTTGGAAAAGTCGCTCAAGTTGTTTGCTGACGTTGTTTAAATTACCTATATGCGTAAATGTCCCTTTTCCCGCAAGTGCAGCGCGTTGCATGAATGACGTGTTTGGCGCAGATCCGATGCCCACCGTGAATAATCGTCGGTCCCCTAATCCACGATTAATCTCCGTGTAGAGTTCGCTTTCGTTAGCAATTGCGCCATCGGTTACGAAAACAATCTGATTGAGTGCATCCGGCAAGGTCGGAATTGAGAATGCGGCATCGATTGCACTCAGCATTTCAGTTCCCCCGTCGGCGTTTAGTTGCTCGACGACATGTGTTGCTAATCCGATATTCGAAAGTGAGGCCTGTAACGGAGTGTCAGAAATTCGGTATGCCTGATCGTTGAAATAGATAATATTGAAGTGGTCATCTGGGCCAAGTTTGCTCAAGCCGTAAATCACCGCCTCTTTCGCTTGCTCTATCGCTTCGCCGTACATTGATCCAGATACATCGAGAACAAATGTAGTGTTTTTCTTTAATGGCTCGGTGTTAACTGATGGAGGCACCATCATTAGCAGTCCATATTTCGCATCCTCTCTATTTTCAATAAACATAGCCGCGGCGGGTTCAGAGCCTGACTGTGGTGACCACGAAAGCACGAAGTCGCGGTTGGCAATATCCGACTCACTCAATGAAACGCTATAGCGTGACGGCGAGATCTCGGTGATGTTAAGAGACGCGGTATCGCTGTTAATATCCGCAATGGGCAATCCCATATTGATATCAATTGAAAGGTTGAACGATATCGGATCCTCCAGCATTGGATCTCGCTGCTCTGGTGTAATGGCGTTGGCATCAGGCACGCGACTGTTCGGAATTGCCCACCCATTTTGTAGACGATTTACGACCAAGGTTTCGTCCACCAGCAATGGTGAGCTCTGTGTTGTTGGAACATAACGGTGCGTGAATGTAGTTGGGAATCTAAGGCTGAACTCGCCATCTTGATAAGCCACGATTTCCTGATATTCAATAGTGACGTGAATGGTTTCACCAGGCGCGATGTTAGAAACTGCAGTCGAAAACAAATTAGAACGATGCTGCTCAATCAATGAGGCTTTCTTACCCTGACTTGCCGCCAGCTCAAACTGATCTCTCGCCTTTTGCTTAGGCTGAATCTCCCCTTCGATTATTCGCTCACCCACACGGATATACAGCCTGTCTACAGATGCATTCTGCGGCAGAGGAAAAACATAACGGGCATGAACCCATTGTTCAGTTGGGTTGGTAAAAGCTTGCGTAACTGTCGCACGATTTACGATGCCATTGATGACCATGTCGGCATCAGTTGAAAGCTGTGGTGCTTGTGTCCATTGACCGATTTCCTCGCTAACAGGCTGAAGATAAAGTCCGTTATCTTTCTCTGTTGCCTGTACGGATGCGCACAGAACAAAGGTGAGCACAACGGCCAAGCTCCAATCCCCTAGAGCCCCGGTAAAACGAACGCCGAATAGTTTGAGTGAGTACATTTGCCAATCTCGCGTTTCATTTGAATGGCCAAATTAAAACAAATCAATCTGTCGGGTTGAGGGTTTCAGAATGATGGATTAAGGCAAAATATGGCAACAAAATGGCAGGCACAACCATATAGTTATAGTGCATTAGAGGTGATTACACTGACAGGAATCGTACAACAAACATGAACCAAATATTCACTTATTTGAGTATATTATCAGTAACGTTTTTATTTTCCCGAGATTTTTCTAACGCTACCGCCTTTTTATTCACTCAGCTGAATAGCGTCAGTGTGTTTTTTTAACTCTCTGATTTATTGATAAGAAGCTCGGTATATCCTGTCGTCCCATCATATTCACGGCTGAACTGATAACTCGAAAAAGACAGTAAGCACACTTCTGCGGTATGACTAACGATACTTCCTTCCATCAAATGACCGCCCCATACGCGACCTTCCGTATCTGTCACACTTATATGCAAATGGACGTGATCTGGGGTCAGTGAGCCCGATACAGAGAGGATTTCTAACGGTTCATTGAACGTCTTTGTCGTATCGCCGTCTGCTAGACGAATGACCAAGGTGGACAGGCAACCGACTAACGAGACAACGCAGCCTGCATGAATGTTATGTTGGTGAACGGCGGACTGAATGGAGAGCTTTAGGTCTGCCCCTCGCGTTAAGCGAAAGGCGACAGGGAAAACAGATGGGTTCATTTGAAAGATTTATGCGGGAAAACGTTCTTGATTCGCTGCTGTATTTTGTGATCGATATTTTTCGACAACACAAGCTTGGCAGGGTTAAATCGATTTCTATACACCTTAATCGTGCCATTAAAAGGTGTTCGCTTGTTTATCTCTGTACAATCATTAAGGAAGCCGTGCGGGATCTTCCCTTTCTTCTTGACTAGCTCGCCATCTTTAAACTGGATAAATACGATAGGTCGGTCGATAGCGATAAAGATAAATAGCGCGATAAAACTGGCTAAAAGAAAGTACTCCATACTCTTTACCTTACAAATCTAACAAACTACTGAGATCTTTTTTCAGCGCATCAACTTTTTTGTTGGCGTTTTTAGAACGATTCGCTTCTGACAGCAGGTATTCGATGGTGTCAGAAAGCGTGGCATCAAGATCCTGCGCTTTACTTGATAGTTTCTCCCATACGCGAAAATCAAGGTCGATAGATTTTTTGCGCGTATGTTCTTGTTCTGCATTGAAGTGACGCTTGCGTTTAGCACGTATCGCTTGTTTTAACTTCACATCAAGTGCCGGAGACATGTTTTCTTGAATCCATTCGATAACTTTTGTCGGCTCATGCTCTAATGATAATAACGCCTTCACTGACAAATCTATCTCACTGGTATCCACATAACGCGTGACGTTAAAGCCTTCTTTATGCTTCTTAACCAGGTAGGTCCATTTCCAACCCGCTTCCAAATTTTCAAGTTGTTGATATTTCATAATAACTCGATTGTTATTGTTGAGAGCCAAATTCACGTTGAAATACAGTTACAGCGTAACAGTAGATGATATTTTAATCAAACCGCTTTGAGGAAATATTGCGATCACTGTTCTCTTTGCGTCGAATTTGCGATACGTATTAGCCTGCTTTGCCACCGCTGCGTTTCTCGATTTCTTACAGGTGCTTATCTTCGCTATTTTGCAGCTACAGATTCCTTTATACTTGCGGCAATGACGATTAATTCAAAGTTGAATCCCAAACGTATGCAAGAAGTATCCTGGCAGTCCGTTGTTCCTCAGTTTTCTCACGTTGAGCAGCATATTGAAAATTACGCTTCACTCAAATCAGCTCTTCCGTGTGCGTTACAACCACGCTTAAGAAACAGTGTTCAACGACTTGTTCACGAGCATCACTTCCCTCGTTTGCTTCTCGTAACCGCCCCTGATGTCGCAGACTACTTTTCTATTCTGAAATCTGTTGTCGACGAATGTACCTCTTCTTCAGGTATGCCTGTTGTTGAAGCCGAACTTGTTGATGAGGCACAACTATTTGGCACAGTTTATCCCAACGCAAATGATGTGACAACGTCACGAAAGGTGGAAGGTCTGCTTCACAAAGCGAATGGCGGTGTATTGCTCGTCTCGCTAACCTCTATCGTTAGCCATCCGAATATGTGGAGCCGTCTAAAATCAGCACTTTCTACAAATGTGCTTCCATGGAAAAGTGCAAAACCTGACGTTTACTGCGAGATGCCTGAGCCAGAGCAAATGTCAGTGCGCGTTATAATTCTTGGCGACCGTTCACTAATGGCGGACTTTGAGTCTGGTGAGCCTGAATTACACAAGTTGGCTATCTATACCGAGTACGAACAAGATCTTTACCTGACTGAAGACACCACAGAAAACTACCTGTCAGTGCTGAAAGGCTTCCAAGAACGCTATCGCCTTAAGCCTCTAACATCGGGGGCAGCAAAACGCTTCATGCAGGCTGGTGCACGTTACAGTGAAGATCAGTCACGTATGCCGCTTTGCCCACTGTGGATTCAAAGTCTACTTCGTGAAGCTGATTTCCAAGCGACAGGCGCCGAAATCACTGAAGATGATGTGCAGACGGCAATTGATGCGAAGTACTATCGTGAATCCTATCTCCCATTGCGTGCAGTAGATGACATTCACAAAGGACAAGTCTTCATTGATACCCGTGGTGAGCACATTGGTCAGGTTAATGGCTTAACGGTTATCGAAATGCCAGGACATCCTATGGCATATGGCGAGCCCGCCCGTATCTCTTGTGTCGTCCACTTCGGTGATGGCGATATTTCAGATGTAGAGCGTAAAGCAGAGCTAGCCGGTAACATTCACGCAAAAGGCATGATGATCATGCAGGCATTTGTCAGTGCCGCGCTGGACTTGGATGAACCTTTACCCTACTCCGCGTCTATTGTATTCGAGCAGTCTTATTGCGAGGTTGATGGCGACAGTGCGTCTCTTGCAGAGCTGTGTGCGTTTGTCAGTGCGTTGTCTCAAACACCGATTAATCAGAGTATTGCGATTACCGGTGCCGTCGATCAGTTTGGTCGCGTGCAAGCGGTTGGTGGCATCAATGAGAAAATTGAAGGTTTCTACCACATCTGTGAACACCGTGGCTTAACGGGTGAGCAAGGCGTTATCTTACCGAAAACCAACCTAGACGCACTGTGTTTGAACCGTGATGTCGCAGACGCTATTCGTGAAGGTAATTTCCATATCTGGGCCGTAGATAACGTTGAGGAAGCTTTCCCACTAATCACAGGTCTACCTTTCAGTGGTGATGAAGAAAGCGAAACTGAAACACTTCTCGATAAAATTGCAAATCGGATAGACGTTTTTCACCACGGTGAGCATCGTCACACATCATTAATAAATAAGCTGAAAAACTGGTTAAACCACCACTGATCCGAGTTGTTTAGCGTACACGTGTACGCTAATCTGCTCCTATCTTTTCGCAGGAGCAGTATAATGCTAATGAAACGCCACTCATACGACAGAGACGACCTTTTAGCTTCAAGCCAAGGAGAGCTGTTTGGACCAGGTCGTCCTCAACTTCCAGCCCCTAACATGCTGATGATGGATCGCATTGCGGACATCAGAGATGAAGGCGGTGATTTTGATAAAGGTTTTATCCTTGCTGAGTTGGACATCACTCCTGACCTATGGTTCTTTGATTGCCACTTCCCTGGTGATCCTGTAATGCCCGGTTGTTTGGGCTTGGATGCGATGTGGCAGCTAGTTGGCTTCTTCCTAGGCTGGATGGGCGGTGAAGGTAAAGGTCGCGCTTTGGGTGTTGGTGAAGTGAAATTCACAGGTCAAATCCTGCCAACAGCAAAGAAAGTGACGTACGAAATCCAAATGAAGCGCGTTATCAACCGTAAGTTGGTAATGGGCTTGGCTGACGGTCGTGTGCTAGTAGATGGTAAAGAAATCTATGTAGCAAAAGACCTGAAGGTTGGTCTGTTTAAAGATACCTCATCGTTCTAAAAACAGAATACTTCCAGAAACCGCCTACTCTAGGCGGTTTTTTTTATGCCCAGAGAAAACTTCCCTCGCGAAACACCAACGTAGATGACCAGTCATTTATTCGTGGGTTTAAAGGTTCGGATGTATAAACCAGCACAACATAGTTCTATTACTACGTGACGTGCTAATAACTGAAGTCTTTTCATGCAGTTATAGTGCATTATATTACAAAGTAAAGCCCCTTTCGGGGCTTAAATAGTTTGGAAAAATGGGATCATTTCATGGATGTGGCTTTAGTATCTCTGCCGTCGCGCCAGCCTCCTAGCCATTGGCTTCGCGCGTCCGTGGCTTGATAGGGACATGTTTCAGAGGATCGACCGCTCATACCAGCTTGATAGCCTTTGGCTTGTGCTCGCTCTAAACGATCTCGCTTCTGTCTCTTCATATTTCCGCCCTCTTATCCTTAGGTGGATGATTCTCTACAGTACGATTGCATTCAAGTTGATCTTTTATGAATCGTACTTAATAAGATTCAAACATGGTCGAAAATTAATCAAGCCAGAAATGACTCATCCACTAAAAATTTGTGAAGATGAGCCAAAAATGTTTACTACTTTTTACGACGCCAGAACCCACCCACTACCAGCAAGCCCAAACCGAGCAGGCCAAAGCTGGCACCGCTGCGCTTAACTGGCTCATTGATTTCCGTTCGAGGTGTGATTGTGCCGCTATTGTTACGGGTCAATTTCACCGCCACCAGCTGCTCGTTTTCGATACATTGTGCATTTTGCGCTGTCGAGCTATAGCCAGGTGCACAGTAAAAAGCTGAGGCTGAAATATCACCTTTATCATTGATATCAAAAGCTTCTGCGATTCGATATTTGTTCGCTTCACCAGAAGCATTCCCGTCATTCGTTAGGTCATCAAGTAACCAACCACGTGTATTATTGAAGGTGGAAGCTAAGTACGTTGCGCCATCGTTCAAATAAATATAACCACGCTGCTTGCGGATTCGATCTTGAACGTTCTCAACATCTACCTTACCAACAAGCTCATTGTTATTGTTGATACTCGCTGCCGTAGCATTGTAGCCATAGAAGAACAGGTTGCTTTGCCCTGATTGCAACACAGTCGTGCTGTTGCCCTTGTTAACAAAGATGTTTTCAGCGTAGGAGCCATTTTGCGGGTTTTGGTTTTTAACAACACCAACAACAACACCATCAGTGTTGATATCTGTGGCTACCGTGTAGCTATAGATTATATCGTTGTTTCCGTTTCTGACGTCAATGTTTGGAATGGTTGCCATTGTCCAACAACGCTTGCTGGTATTGGTCTCAAGGTCATCGATACATGTAGAAAAATCTGCGTCAGCAATTGGCGTAAATTTAACCGCACGGGTAAAAAAGCCATCATTATTATACGTGCTGTAACCCACCATCGTTGGGGAGGTCGCGGCACTTACAAATGCAGCCCCCTTAACAGAAGCCTGTGCAGTTTCTTCGTTGTGTTGTTGTCCGTTAGGAAAGTCTGCCATTACATGTGCATAGGCAGGGTTTGAATAGTCTGACACCCACACCGACGCCTGATTAGCGAATTCGAAATACTGACAAGCTCGATTTGTGTAGTCGGCGGTTGTAGAACAGGTAGAGAGATTAGCACCACTCCCTTCAGGCGATTTATTTTCGTTCCCTGGGTCAGCCATATTAAACTGTGAAGCTGAACCGAATGTTATAACACGCCCTGCCCCCAGATCGATGGAGCCATTCGCGTTGGTTTGACCAATGGTGCTGATTACCTGACTACTGCCAGTAGGTGGAAGCAACTCCGTTGACCCCGTAAATCCGCGTAATTGAAATGCACGAGCGTAGTTAGATGACTGGTAGTAAGGACTGCTTGATGAGCCAACCGCTGTGCCAGAGTCATCAACCTGATTGATTACAACGTTAGTCGAGCCGGCATTTTTGCTGCCCGAAGGCGGGTTCGCTACTCCATTGTCGCCAAAAGGATTTACCTGAGCAGACGTGAAAGCTTTACTATTACTGGTATAACCTTCCGTCCATGCATCAATCTCGTCCTTTATACCACCAACACAGACATTAGCATCGTGATCTTCAGAATTGCATATTTCGCCAGAAGTTTGAATGCCGTACCACTGCTCATCAGCCCAAGAGCCACAGGTTGCGTATCCAAGCCTATTCTCACAGTAGTTTGTCAGGTCTTCCACACTGTTAATAAAGTGTTCTTGGTCGACGTAAAATGGGACTTCTTGAGTGTAATCAATACCCTCTGGACCCGCGAGAACCTCGTAGCCCACCGACGATGAATTTGGAGAAATAGCTGTCGCTTTTGCGGATTCTGACGCTGACGCGTTATCCACTCTGTCTACTGTATAAACCGCTGCATTAGCAACGGTTGGCAGGCTAGCGATCGCCAAAGCGATCGCTGATAATTTGAATGTATTGAACTGCATTACGATTCCTTTTGCATTTCTTCGAGTTCTTCCCAGCGCTCAAACGCGGTATCCAATTCTGCTTCAGCATCACTGAGTTTCTGCAAAACTGACTGCGTTTCTTCGTTGCTTTGTTGGAAGAACGCAGGATCGTTCACCGATTCCTGTAATTGCGCGATAGCATTTTCTAGGTTTTCAATCTGCTGTGGAAGTGCCTCTAGCTCTCTTTGCAACTTATAAGACAGTTTTTTGCCTGATTTACTGCTGTTAGCTTGTTTTTTAGGCTCTTCTACTTGGACAACTTCTTTTACTTTTGGAATTTCGGCTTCAACTGTCTTTATGTAATTCTCACGTTGCTGCATTGCATCATGATAACCACCAACAAACTTACGGATAAGTCCGTTACCTTCGAAGATCCAACTGTGAGTAACCGTATTGTCAACGAACTGACGATCGTGACTCACTAACAATAAAGTACCCTGATAGTTGGCAAGCAATTCTTCTAAAAGTTCCAACGTTTCGATATCCAAATCGTTCGTTGGTTCATCGAGCACCAGAAGGTTGCAAGGTTTGAGGAAAATACGCGCCAGTAACAGACGGTTTTTCTCGCCGCCAGACAGTGCTTTTACAGGTGTGCGTGCACGACGTGGGTGGAACAGGAAATCTTGGAGATAGCCCAATACGTGACGCTTACGACCACCGACTTCAACTTCTAACTTACCTTCAGCCAGGTTGTCGACAACGGTTTTTTCTGGATCCAGCTTTTCTCGATACTGGTCGAAGTAGGCAACTTCAAGCTTGGTCCCGACATGGAATTTGCCAGATTGAGGATCAAGCTTCTCAAGCATAAGCTTCAACAAGGTACTTTTACCGCAACCATTAGGACCTATCAGCGCAATACGGTCACCGCGCATAACATTAAAGCTGAAGTCATTGATCAGATTCTTACCGTCCCACTGGTAATTGATGTCTTCGGCTTCAAAGACAATCTTGCCTGACTTCACCGCCTCATCAAGAAGGATGTTGGCATTACCTTGAACGTCTACCCTTTCGGAACGTTCACGACGAAGCTGTTTTAGTGCTCTTACACGCCCTTCATTACGTGTACGACGTGCTTTGATACCTTGGCGGATCCACGTTTCTTCTTGTGCGAGTTTTTTGTCGAATTCCGCATTTTGCTCCGCTTCGACGCGAAGCATCTCTTCTTTACCTTCCAGATACTTTTCGTAGTCTCCCGGCCAAGATGAAAGCTTACCGCGATCTAAATCAACGATGCGGGTCGCCATTGAACGAATAAATGCACGGTCGTGCGAGATGAAAATAATGGCCCCTTTGAAATCCTTCAGGAAGTTTTCCAACCAAAGAATGGTTGCAACATCCAGATGGTTAGTCGGTTCGTCAAGTAGCAAGACATCAGGCTCACAGACAAGCGCACGCGCAAGTGCCGCTTTACGCTGCCAACCACCAGAAAGTTCAGACAGTTTTTTAGAGCCGTCTAATTTCAGTGCTTCAAGCACTGTTGTCAGTTGGTTTTCAAAACGCCAAGCACCTGAATGATCAAGTTGCTCTTGAACACGGGAAAGGCGATTAATGTTCTTTTCGCTCGGATCCGATTCAATCAAAACCAATAGTTCGTGGTATGCCTTAAGTTGTGCACCAACTTCCGCGAGTCCCTCGGCAACGTAATCAACGACCGTCCCCTCTGCATCACGCGGAGGATCCTGCTCAAGACGAGAAACCTTCAAGTCGGGTTGACGAAGGACACTTCCATCATCCAGCTGTACGGTGCCATGGATGACTTTCATCATCGTCGACTTACCAGCACCATTTCGGCCTACAAGACAGACACGCTCGCCAGGTTGAAGAACAAATTCTGCATGATCAAGAAGAGGGTTATCTCCGTACGCCAATTGTGCGTTGGTGATATTAATTAATGCCATGTTTCACTAACCAAGTTTCTAATTCGGGATAATCAAAGGGCCAACCCAGTTCATCGACAACTGAGCCGCTTTTATTTTGATGAGAAAGTACGGGTATTGTGACACCGTAACGAGAAAAGAGTTCATCATCGAAGGCAATATCTACAATGTGTAAAGCAGTGGTTTTACCCACTGCTTCGTACAATGCCTTCGCATCTTCGCAAAGATGACAGCCTTCCGTGCTGTAAAGGACTAAGCCCATTAACCTTCCTTGTGAGTGATAATCCAACAGTTATGGATGTGCTTGTTTCGTTCAAAGTCCATTGGGATAGAACGATTAGTAATGTTTTGCGCTTTCATGCCCAACACGTCTAACTGCTCCATGTCCATTTTGAAATGACGTTTGTTGTTTGAGAACACGATTTCGCCATTCGGACGCAGCAAACGCTTCAAATCCGTCATGAGTTTGATGTGGTCGCGCTGGACATCGAACGTATCTTCCATGCGTTTTGAGTTAGAAAACGTTGGAGGATCGATAAAGATAAGGTCGTACTGTCCCTTCTCTTCTGAAAGCCACTTCAGGCAATCTGCGTGGATGAACTGGTGTTGACGCCCAACTTTACCGTTAAGCTTCATATTACGCTCAGCCCATGCCAAATAGGTTTTAGACATATCAACGGTCGCTGTTGATTTTGCCCCACCGACTGCTGCATGCACAGTTGCCGTACCGGTATAAGCAAACAGGTTAAGGAAATCTTTACCTTTCGCTTTTTCGCCAAGCATCTTACGGGTATAGCGGTGATCCAAGAACAAACCGGTGTCTAGGTAGTCTTGAAGGTTAACTTCTAGCTTTACACCGTACTCTTGAACTTGCATGAAACGTTTAGCTTCACCTAGCTTCTGGTATTGGCTCGTGCCTTTTTGCTTTTCGCGCGTCTTCAATACCACGTTATTCGCATTCACACCGGTTACGGTGATCGTTGCGCGAACGACATCAAGCAAACGACGACGTGCTTTCTCTTCAGGTACAGTCTTAGGTGGCGCATACTCCTGAATAACAATTTGCTCTGCATAGCGGTCAATCGCCACATTGTATTCAGGCAGGTCAGCATCATACAGACGGTAGCATTCAATGCTCTGCTGCTTAGCCCACTTCTCAAGCTTTTTGATGTTCTTACGAAGGCGGTTAGAAAACTCCGGCGCGACATCTGCCACTGGAGCAGCAACTTGCTGACCATCTTGTGACGTTGTCACCTCACCACGTGCAGTGATTTGATAGGTTTTCATTACACAATCAAGCGCACCATTTCGTAGCTTGTAGGTGCTCTCTGCGCGCATTCTCAGGCAGCTCAACAATTCGTCTGAGCCCGAGTAAATAGATGCAACAGAACCTTTAAATTGCGTTTTCAACTGCACACCCAGTTGGGTATATAGTGCGATCAAACCAGGTGTTGTACCCAAACGCTCGCCGTAAGGCGGGTTACAAATGATAACGCCCTCTTCAAAACCTTCTGGTCTCGTCAAATCTGCGGCATCTGCCAATTCGAATTGGATAAGATCACCAACACCAGCACGACGTGCGTTAGCCTTGGCTGTTTCTAATACGCGACGATCGTTATCGAAACCGAAGAAACGCGATTCACAGTTAGCTGGTCCTTTCTTAGATTTGAAGGTCACTTCAGCATGCACTTCCATCCAATCTTCACGTTTAAATGAACGCAAAGATTCAAAACCCCAACGTTTACGCTTTAGGCCTGGTGCAACTTGTGCAGCCATCATTGCCGCTTCAATCAGCAAGGTGCCTGAACCACACATTGGATCGAGCAGAGGCTTATCAAATGTCCATCCGCTCTTTTTAACCAATGCAGCAGCGTTCGTTTCACGTAACGGTGCCGCACCTGCTTCGGTACGGTAGCCGCGCTGATGAAGACCGCTACCTACCATGTCGATACCCAGTAAGCCTTGCTCTCTAGAAAGGCGCATGTGAATACGAAGATCAGGCTGCTCTCTATCAATGCTAGGACGAGCAAGGTCGGCTTTTACAAAGCGGTCAACGATTGCATCTTTGACTTTCAATGCGCCGTATTGGCTATTACGGATTTCATTATTCGTACCGTTAAAGTCAACGACAATACGTTTGTTTTCGCTAAAGTACTCAGGCCAGTTAATCGCCGTCGCACCGAGGTACAGGTCCATGTCATCGCGAACAGCGAACTCACTCAAAACGAGGATAAAACGCGATGCCGTGCGGCTCCATAAACAGCACGTGTAAAGGGTTTTTTCATCCGCGCGGAAACGAACACCGGCGTTTACTGCTTTTACGCTGCTTGCGCCCAATTGTTCTAGTTCTTCTGCTAACAGGTTTTCAAGACCGCGGGAGGTAATTGCTAAATATTGATTCATGGATATGGATACTGAGGAATGTTGCGCGCGATTATAACCGAAAACCCCGTGCCGCGCTCTACCTACTGGGATTAATCTTCACTTAGTCATCTCTTTGCTACACAAACACCCCCATCAAGATGTTTTATTAACGCTTCAATACTCTGAATATAACTTATCCACACGCCAGTTTTTGTTTACCAGAAGAAACATTTAATTCATCCCCATATGATAAAGACACCGTCTCCATTCATCCCATCACAACACCGCCCTTTTCGATTAATTAGTAAGCGCACACTTATCCACAGATACAACAAAATAAAGACATGTAATTTTTAAGTTGTCGACACTCTGAATCATTGATTTCCTGACGGGAAACAATCCACCCGTACGGATATTGGTATATACCAGTACGAGTTTTTAATGAATAAATGCGGAAATTGGCTACCTTTTGTTTCTAAAAAACATGGATATTTGGTATTTTTTTACGTTGAAATGAACAAAGATAAAATGAAGATAGATACCAATATGTGACGAACATCACTGTGGAATAACAGTAAAAAGCATACAAGAAGCGATAAATCGGCATACGCCATACGTGGTTTTACGATATGTTTTGAGAGATTGTGAAGCGAATTGGGTGAGATTTTTGAGACGTTCTGGGGATTAAAGAGTGATAGGTTGCGCGATTTTTGATGTGGGTTTACAGGCCGCCTCTAGAAAGAAATAAGGCTGATACATTACTGTATCAGCCTACCAACGCATACTGACCACTGCCACTATCATATTGTTCTTCATATGCTGATAGTCGGTCATTCATTACTTTTATCGCTTCACAGAACCGCATTTGTTTTGATTCTGACAGAGCCAAAGGCGACTCTCCTGCATGCATACATAATGACGCACAACCAGAGTTTTCAATCACCAAAAAGGCTTCACTGCCAAAGTCAGTTTTCAGCTCGACAATTGACCCTGCAGCTGGCGTAGCATGGTCGCCTATCGTTTTGAAAAACCAACTTTTTGGTAGTAACGGTTTATGGAAGCGGTTTGCTGCCACTGCGTTTAATATCAGTTCCGCCCTACGCGGGCTAGAAAGAGGTAGTACACGTAGTGCTTCGTTGTACACTTGAAAGAGAGATGCGTCATCGACTGAAAATGGGTTATCAACAAACGCATCGGGGATAAGATGCTTTTTTTCAATGGCAACGCGGAAAACCATATCTTTACCCAAATCTAGCATCAGCTGTTGTGCTTCTTCGTCGAAGTACCATTTCCATGCATTATTTGGTTTCAACATAATTCGCTCCTGCGCCTGCAGAGAATCGGTCCGTGACCACTGAAATTAAGGTGCTTTTACGAAGTTTAATCGCGGAAAAACAAAAAAAAAGGGGAAATGAAATTCCCCTTTTCGACTGCTTTTTTATTTCTATGGTCAGATATTTCTAACGATGTCTTTTACCAAGCGAGGGCCATGGTAAATGAACCCCGAGTAAACCTGAACAAGTTCAGCACCCGCCATCATCTTCTCTTTCGCAGACATTACTGAATCAATACCACCAACACCAATGATTGGAAGTTTGCCATTCAGCTCTTGATGCAAACGACGAATGACCTCTGTGCTCTTGTTTTGAACAGGACGGCCACTCAACCCACCAGCTTCATGCGCGTGAGGCATCCCTTCTACCAAAGAGCGATCGAGTGTTGTGTTCGTTGCGATAACACCATCGATACCATGACGGACTAAGGAGTCAGCAACTTGAACCAACTCTTCTTCACTCATGTCAGGCGCAATTTTTAGTGCCAACGGAACATATTTACCGCGAGACTCCGCCAATTCATTCTGACGCGCTTTAAGAGAAGAAAGAAGATCGTCCAGAGCTTCACCGTATTGTAGTGAACGCAATCCTGGCGTGTTAGGCGAAGAAATATTTACCGCAATGTAACCTGCATGGTCATACACTTTGTCCATACAAATCAGGTAGTCGTCTTTACCATTTTCTAGCGGCGTATCTTTGTTCTTACCGATATTAATGCCGAGAATACCGTCATACTTCGCTTTCTTAACGTTCTCTACTAAAGCGTCAACACCATGGTTGTTGAAACCCATTCGGTTGATGATCCCTTCAGCGGGAATAACACGGAACAAGCGAGGTTTGTCGTTTCCGTCTTGTGGACGAGGCGTAACGGTCCCTACTTCGATAAATCCAAAACCCATTGCGCCAAATGCTTCAATGCATTCACCGTTTTTATCAAGACCGGCGGCAAGACCAACAGGGTTTTTAAAATGCAGTCCCATAACTTGAGTAGGACGAGGAGGAAGATTTTGACGATAGAAAATATCGAGAGGTGTGCCAGTAAAGCGTTTAAAGTTTTTCATTGCCAGATCATGAGCATGCTCTGGGTCCAACTGGAATATTGCCGTTCTGGCGAGGCGGTACATCATGTAACCTCCAAAAAAAAAGCCCCGAATAAACGGGGCTGTATTATCAACGGTTTGTGGCCTTAATTCAAATTTAAAAGCGTCAGTTCTCGCAATGCGACAGAGAATTTTGCAAATTCATGCGCAGTACCGACTTTAAACTCGGCTACGATGCTCTCCCAACGCCCCAAACTCACTGCATGTTCGACCATCCAAGCCTCTAAACCAAGTTCTGCAGACTCGCCTTTCTTCATTCCTTCCAAGATATGAGCGGTCAACATACGTTGCTGCCAATCCAAATCTTCTCGGAATGATGCTCGCGCTAATGCTTGCCAGTGGTTTTCAACTGGCTGATTGGTGATCTGTTTGAGGAACCAATGAAGGGACAAGGTATCACCCAAGACAAAGTAAAGGCGAGCCACCACATCGAACGGCTGTTCGCTTTGATCAGAGACTTGCGCTAGATCCAAGCCAGCAAACAGACTACTTAGACGGGCTACTTTATCAGCAATCGCTTTAGGTACGCCTTTGTCCATGTATTCTTTACTTTGATGCTCATGCTCTTTAATTTCAGATGGCACCAAGTACTTCTCAAGATTATCGGCAATGTTGTTAACCGCAGGCTTATAGAAAGCGACTAATTGTTCAATGCCCTTTTCCTTCATAGGATTACGCAAGATCCAACGTGTTGCCCGGCGTAGCGTTCGACGACAACGGAACATTACCGCGTACTGAACCTGTGCTGGCAGTTGGTTATCTAGAGCGCGGATGTCTTCGAAGGTTTTACCAAACTCAAAGACTTCACGTGCAATCGCATAGGCCGACGCAATATCACCGACTCTCGCCCCAGTTTCATCTTGCATACGCGTGACGAAATTGAATCCCATGTCGTTAGACATTTGATTTGCAAGGCTAGTTGCTATGATTTCCCCTCTCAGAGGGTGCGTTTCCATAGCATCACGGTAGTTACGTTGTAACTCTGTTGGGAAGTAATCCGGCAATAACTTACCAAAATGGTCATCTTTCGTGATTTGTTCAATCACCAGTTGCTCTTTGAGCACCATTTTCCCATAGGCCACCAGCACGGCAATCTCTGGTCTAGTCAGACCTTTGCCGTGCAGTTGTCTTTCTGCCAAGGTTTCATCATCCGGTAAGTTCTCTAGTTGTCTGTCCAACTTACCGTCTTTTTCAAGGTAATGAATAAAGCGAATTTGTTCTTTGAGTAATGCAACTTGCTGCTCAGCAGTGACTGAAATCGACTCGCTTTGGCAGTATGCATCATCCAAAACAATGTCAGACACTTCATCTTCCATTCGCTCAAGCAATTCATTACGCTGCTTGTATGTCAAATCCCCTGCTGCAACCAAGCTGTTCAGCAAGATCTTGATGTTTACTTCATTGTCTGAGCAGTCAACACCACCAACATTATCAATAAAGTCAGTGTTGACGAGGCCACCATTCATCGCGAACTCTATACGTGCCAGCTGAGTCATGCCCAAGTTGCCACCTTCACCAACGATCCTTGCACCCAACTCACTGCCGTTAACACGAAGTGAATCATTGGCGCGGTCACCAACTTCAGTATGCGTTTCCGACTCTGACTTCACATACGTACCAATACCGCCATTCCAAAGCAGATCCACATTTGATTTCAAGATCTGTTTGATCAACTCATTTGGCGTCATGGTTTGCTTGCGCACGCCCAGCATTTTTTGAATTTCAGGTGTCAGTTCGATAGATTTCGAACGACGAGAGAAAATACCGCCACCTTTCGAAATCAGTTTTGCGTTGTAATCTTCCCAACTGGATCGTGGCAGTTTAAACAGTCGATCCCTTTCTACCCAAGATTTGGCAGAATCCGGCGTCGGGTCAATAAAGATATGCATATGGTTAAATGCCGCAACCAGTCGAATATGTTTCGACAAGAGCATGCCGTTACCAAATACATCACCAGCCATATCCCCGATGGCGACACACGTAAAGTCAGTTTCTTGGCAATTAATACCAATTTCTCGGAAGTGACGTTTAACCGACTCCCAACCGCCTTTTGCCGTGATACCCATGGCCTTGTGATCGTAACCATTAGATCCACCCGAAGCGAAAGCATCACCCAGCCAGAAGTTGTATTCTTCTGACACCGAGTTAGCCAAATCAGAGAAGGTGGCCGTACCTTTATCTGCTGCAACAACCAGGTACGAGTCATCTTCATCATGCCTAACAACGCTTGGCGGCGGAGCCAACTCGCCTTCAACAATGTTGTCGGTTATATCTAACAGACCCTTGATAAAGATACGGTAGCAACGCTGACCTTCCGCAAAAATTTCATCGCGATTCGTCAAATGATGTTGTTTCTTACAAACAAAACCACCTTTTGCACCTACTGGAACAATAACTGTGTTCTTAACTTGCTGCGCTTTAACAAGACCTAAGACTTCTGTACGGAAATCCTCTTGGCGATCAGACCAACGCAATCCGCCACGTGCGACTTTGCCGCCTCGCAGATGAACACCTTCAATATCCGCCGAGTAAACGAAAATCTCGAACGCTGGGATAGGTTTTGGAATTTCAGGAATTTTCTGGGGCTGCAACTTAAAGGAAATGTAATCTTTCAGTGCCCCTGTTGACCCATCTGTCTGGAAATAATTGGTACGCAGAGTCGCTAGAATCATTTCCATATAGCGGCGAATGATACGATCATCATCCAAACTCTCAACTTGCTCGAGCTCTTCCTCTATTTTAGTAATGATCTTTGTCTGTTCTTTCTGGCTATTCTTAGCTGGGTCAAAACGTTTATTAAACAGATCAACCAGCAACTGCGCCAGGTCGGCATGCGATGCCAGTGTTTCCTCAATGTATGCCTGACTAAATGGGAACGCAACTTGACGCATATAGCGTGCATAAGCACGAAGAATCGTCGCTTCCCTACCACTCAGCCCTGCATTAAGGACAAGTCGGTTAAACCCATCGCTTTCTAAACGTCCATGCCATATACCAGCAAACGCCTCTTGGAAACGATCGCGCGCTTCTGACAGGTCAAAGCCCTTGCTTGCGGAGTGCAGCATCGAGAAATCAAGGATCCAATATGTGTCGCCAGAGGTTGTTTCTACTTTATACGGTGCCTCACCAATGACGCGAAGGCCGAGGTTTTCGAGCATCGGCATCACATCAGACAGGTGTATCGCTTCATCTTTTTGGAACAGTTTCAAACGCACTGCACAAGATGACGCGGGTTCTTCCTGAGGACGATAAAAGAGCATATCGAGCTTTTTATCTTCACTGAGGTTTTCAAGACGTTCAATATCCGCAACCGCAGAACCCGGCAGCATTGCCTCTTTATAAGAGCGTGGGAATGCACGCAGGTAACGTTTGGCAATGGGGGTACCGCTGTTTTCACCAAAGTTAGCAATAACAGCTTCTTGCAAACGATCATCCCAAGACGATGCCGCTTCAGTGAGGTTTTGCTCTAGCTTTTTCACGTCGATATCAAAATTGTTATTCTCGACACGCACAATGTAATGAGTCCTTGCCAATGGGCTTTCCGAGAAGAAGGTATTAAATTCAACTTCCTGTTCAGACCCAAAGTAATTTTTCAAAATACGTTGAGTCACACGACGGAACTCGGTGTTGTAACGCTCCCTTGCGACATAGACCATGCAAGAAAAGAAGCGTCCGAAAGGGTCACGACGCACAAACGCACGAAGCATATCGCGATCTTGTACTTGAACGATCCCCATACCAATATCAAGCATTTCCATCTCAGTTGCTTGGAAAAGCTCGTCTCGTGGGAAGTTTTCAATGATGTTTGCCAGTGCTTTCCACGAATGCGATCCTTCGTAGTAACCACTGATCTCGAGGATCCGATTAACTTTGTTGCGTAATACCGGAATGTTGCTGGTGGATTGATTATAAGCGGACGAGGCATAGAGCCCGTGGAAACGGTGTTCGCCGACAACGTTACCCTTTTTATCAAAACACTTAACACCGATATAATCCATATATGCCGGACGGTGAACGCGAGACTTACTACTGCCTTTATTAATGATTAAAATTTCTTTTCTGAGCGCAGTTGCACGTGCCGATTCAGGCATATCGGAAAGCTTCATTCCCGGACGCTTTAAATCGAGTTTCTTGGCTAACCCTAAACCCGGATCTTTTGAAGGGATTAAAATATGATCCCCTTCTATCGCGTTCAGTTCATAATACTTGTACCCCATAAACGTAAAGTTATGGGACGCAATCCATTCTAAAAACTCAATCGCTTCGACCTGACGTTCTTTTTCAACGACAGGTTTTTCTTTTTTCAGCGTGTCGATGATCTGTTTAACTTGCACTTGCATCGACTGCCAATCATTAACGACAAGAGCAACGTCATTTAATGTCTCCATTAGTTCTTTTTCTAACGCAGACATCTCTTTCTTATTTGTCATCCTATCGACTTCGATATGGAAGACCGTTTGCCTCTCCCCTTTGTCCCCACCGATTTCGGTGACATTACCGTTACTGTCTTTGACAATTCGATGCGGTCCATTGAGCATTAAGTGCGTCGCGATATCCAGTCGATTCAGAGCCATACGGACAGAGTCGACTAAAAATGGTGCATCAGGAGTAAGTATTTCGACAATGGTATGTGTGGACTGCCAGCCATTACCGCTGAGCGTGGGGTTAAAGACTTTTACATAGATGGTGGATTGATCGTAGTTATTAAGGTGGTGCCAGAGACTTATTACTGCACCATAAAGGTCAGACTCATTTCTTTCCTGAAGATCGTCGTCAGAAATGGGTCCGAGAATCCTTTTTGCCAAAGTCTCTACGAGCGGCTGTTGTTTCTTATCCAGTTTTTCAGCAATCAGATGATAAACTTTCTCAAGCAACACCGGCACAATAGGGTCACGCGCGGTCATGGCTTACTCCATTTATTTTTTATGTAATCGCTATGAGTATAGAGGTTAATCAGTCTTTGCGACTTATGAAGTAGTTTACGGCGTTGTTAATAAAAACGTTACATTAAAAAACGTTAATCCGGCAGGAGTTTTTAGATATGTGATTGACGTACGGTTTAAACCATTTTGTCGAGTGACGTAAAACGGTTATTTTCATCCACAATCAGACGAAATCTCCCTTTTACACCCAGTTGACTTAAATATGGACGCAGTCTAGAGGCCGGAAGCTGGAGAGTTAACCCATTATCTGTCGTAACCACAACATTGGCTGCTACACCGGCATAGTGTTGCTGAAAAATGTGGTAAGAAATATCAACGGAAAAGTAATAGACACTTGAGTTCATAAAAAAGCCGCCCTATTGAAGACGGCTTTTAAATTACTTAATTCCAGAAATTAATCAAGATGTGGCATCCAACGCCTTGTTAATTTTTTCATAAAGATCTTTCGCAAGATCGTCGAGTGCGGCTAAGCGCTCAAGAGACTGACGCATCAACGCCTGACGATCTTTGTCAAACCGTCCGAACTTAAGCAGTGGATCAATCAAACGAGACGCAACTTGCGGGTTAGATGCATTCAACTGAATAAGGATGTCAGTAAGGAATTCATAACCCGAGCCGTCTTTTGCGTGGAAATGCAGTGGGTTGTTATTACAGAATGCCCCTACCAGAGAACGTGTACGGTTTGGGTTTTTTAAACTAAACGCAGGATGCGACATTTGCGCTTTCACATTCGCCAATGCACCGACAGCGGGATTGCAGCCCTGAAGCATAAACCATTTGTCCATCACCAGGCCATCATGTGTCCACTTGTCACTAAATATCTTCATCAGTTCGGCACGTGCAGGCAGTTCTGCATGGTTCGCAGCGGCTAAGGCGGCCGCTGTATCTGTCATATTGTTTGCGACATTAAAGTGCTCACGTACAAGTGCATCACCATTGTCTAGTTGCGCCAAATAGCCCAAGCAAACATTGCGAAGACTGCGCTTTCCAATGGCTTCATGCTCAATCGTATATTCGCCTTGGTGTAATGTATGGTAGACGGCACTCAATTCATCACATAGATCAACGGCCAGTCTTTGTTTGATCGCACTTCGTACTTGATTGATCGCATCCACATCCACTTCTTCAAACCAACCACCAATTTCATTCTCGCTTGGTAGCGTCAGAATTTCTGCGATAAGTGCAACGTCAAGAGAGCCATCAAGCAGTACACCACGAAATGCATCAACAACATCTCCAGGCAGAACAAACGCTTCACCCTTTTGGATGCGCGCAACATTTTGTTTGATGTGTTTAGCCAAGAGCATCTGACCTGCATCCCAACGCGCAAATTCGTTTCTGGCATGCACCATCAAAAATACTAACTCTTCATCCGTGTACTCAAACGTCAGTTTTACGGGAGCAGAAAACTCACGCAACATCGAAATAACCGGTTTCTCGTTAACGTTTTCGAACACAAACTCCTGCGTTTCTTGATTCACATGCAGAACGTTCTCTACTTTTTCATTGTTACACTGTAACTCAATAACGCTGCCGTCTTCACCATATAGCTCTATGTCGAATGGAATTAATAGAGGGGCCTTCTCTTTTTGATCTGCTGTTGGTCGCGTCGTTTGATTAACCGTCAGCGTCAGTGTTTTTTGTTCAATATCGTAGGCCGAAGAAACGGTTAACTCTGGTGTTCCCGACTGGCTATACCATAATCGGAACTGGCCAAGGTCAGTTCCAGATGCATCTTCCATCGCCTTGACAAAATCTTCGCAGGTCGCAGCGGTTCCATCATGACGTTCGAAGTATAGCTTCATGCCTTTTTGGAAATTTGTTTCGCCTAAAAGCGTATGCATCATTCGAATAACTTCACTGCCCTTTTCATACACCGTCAGCGTATAGAAGTTATTCATCTCTATGACTTTTTCAGGTCGAATTGGGTGTGCCATCGGGCTACAATCTTCAGCAAATTGAGGACCGCGCATGATGCGTACATTGTTGATTCGGTTAACTGCTCTTGAGCCAAGGTCAGAAGAAAATTCTTGATCGCGGAAAACAGTCAGACCTTCCTTTAGGCTTAACTGGAACCAGTCTCGACACGTAACTCGGTTACCCGTCCAGTTATGGAAATACTCGTGGCCGATGACTGACTCAATTCCCAAGTAATCTGTATCAGTCGCCGTATCTGAATTTGCCAACACAAACTTAGAGTTAAAGACATTCAATCCTTTGTTTTCCATTGCGCCCATGTTGAAGAAATCAACGGCTACAATCATGTAGATATCTAAGTCGTACTCGAGACCAAAACGATCTTCGTCCCACTTCATCGAGTGTTTTAGTGACGTCATTGCATGCGAAGCACGCGCCAAATTTCCCTTATCCACAAAGATTTCGAGTGCGACGTCTCGACCACTTCGGGTTGTGAACGTATCTTGTAGTAAATCAAAATCACCGGCGACTAATGCAAACAAGTAGCTTGGTTTTGCGAATGGGTCTTCCCACTGAACCCAATGACGACCACCGTCAATTTCTCCTTGGCCAACCTTATTACCATTGCTTAGCAAGAATGGAAATGCCGATTTGTCAGCGGTGATTTTAGTCGTGAACTTCGCCAACACATCTGGACGATCTAAGTAGTAAGTAATTCGACGAAAACCTTCCGCTTCACACTGCGTACAATATGCGCCGTCTGAAAGATAGAGTCCTTCCAGTGATGTATTCGCCGACGGGTCAATTTCAGTTTCTATTAACAGCGTGAACTGTTGCGGTAGATTGGTCAGAACAAGCCCTTCTGGCCCTTCTTCAAAACTCGACCATTCAGTGCCATTTATCTCTACACGGCGAAGTGTCAGTCCTTCACCATCTAGCGTTAAGGTATCACTGCCCGCAGTGAGTTGTTTCACCTGACTTTTTGCAATCACAACGGTGTGTGATTTTCGGAGATCAAAGTCTAAATCGATTTGGGTAATGGTGAAATCGGGGGCCTTGTAGTCTTTACGATACTTTGCCTGAGGTTGTTGTGCCATGACAGTTTCCTTTAAATATTCACGCCAATGCTCTCGGTCAAAAAGAAAATGCAGAGAGAGCTAATTATGTGAGATAATTACCTAAGATACTCATAAACATAACGCATTGCTACTCACTCCCTGCACAAGGCGTAACCAATTGAACTCAAACCCTCCACATTTTCAGATAGAAATCGTGGTACTAATGGGTTGACTAAACCGCGCCATTTGGCGTTAAATTTGCCCCCTTATGCTCAATGTTGCATTACTTGGGTAGCAAATTGAAGATCTCAGCTAAAACGTTTCAGAGGTACTTTTTAAGGCATGCTTAAGCCAATTATTTCGTCACTATTAGACACGGATGCCTACAAACTAAATATGCAACAAGCGATATTCCATCATTATCCGGAAGTCGATGTTGCTGCTGAGTTTCATTGCCGTAGCGATGAGAGCCTCGCTGAACTAAAAAAACAAATAGAACATGAAGTTCAGTCGTTAGCACGCCTCCGCTTTACCGCACCAGAGATTAACTTTTTGTCAGTGTTGGGGTTATACCAAGCTGACTACCTCTCTTTTTTAGAAAACTTTTCTTTAAACGCTGACCACGTTTCAGTGTCAATTGCCAATGATCAACTTGCCATTCGTATCGAAGGCAAATGGATTGATGTCATCCTGTGGGAAGTTCCGTTACTTGCTATTATCTGCGAGTTACGCTGTAACAAGAGATATTCACAGGCGACGACTTCACAGGCAGTAGAACTTTTAGACAACAAGTTGCTCTCACTTGCCCATATTGGCAAAGACTTTCAGTTTGTAGATTTTGGAACACGACGCCGTTTCTCTAAGGCGGTTCATCAAGCTATTGTTTCCCACTTAGTCGAGCACTGTGAACATTTCGTTGGTACCTCAAACCTTGAGTTGGCCATGACACATGGTATTCCGGCTGTCGGAACCCAAGCACACGAATGGTTCCAAGCGCATCAGCAACTCGCGGGAGATCTTGCAGATTCTCAACAACTTGCATTGCACCGGTGGCTTCAAGAGTATCCCGACAAACTCGGGATCGCCCTCACCGACTGCATCAATATGGATGCGTTCTTAAATGACTTTAATAAACACTTGAGCGAACAATTCAACGGTTTGCGCCATGACAGTGGTGACCCAATCGCTTGGGGCGAAAAAGCAATTGCGCATTATGAAAACCTTGGAATTGATCCGCTCAACAAGGTGTTAATCTTCTCTGATGGTTTGACACTTAATAAAGCTGTCGACATCCATCAGCATTTTACCGGTCGTATCAACACCTCATTCGGGATTGGCACGCAACTAACCTGCCATCTCCCTGAAGTGGAAACACTGAACATTGTTATCAAGCTTGTCACCTGCAACGGAAAGCCAGTAGCAAAAATTTCTGACGAACCCGGAAAGTCGATTTGCCAAGACAATGAATACTTAAGTGAGTTAAGAAAAGCTTTCAATATTTAATAAAAAAGGACGCCTTGCGTCCTTTTTTATTACGTGGTTTCACTGCCGTAGGTTTCTTTTTAACACGGCTTCCATACCAAACTGGTTGTTGCTGAGCTTTAACGTATCTGCTTCTAACTCAAACACCGAATCTTGCTGACCACCTCGATAAATTAAAACCAGATGATCATCTTCTAGATAGTACACACCACGGTGAGTCACCGACCGCCCTTCCACACCCGATACTTTGACAGAAAACAGGAAATCAGGTCTGAGCACCAGCGCGAGATCTGAAACGCGTTCATCAACGTCTTTGCCAGAAATCAGATTGCTATGCCAGGTGCCAGAAAGGTTATTGGGCAAGACTTTTGTAAACTGCGCACCTTGAAGAGAGAGTTGGTTATGATTGAGTTGATAAGCATGGCGCTGTGTTTCTCCGAAATCGTCACTTAGTACAAGTGTCGACTCATCTAGATCATACTCACCCACGGCTTCTTCAACCGTTCCATCCCGCTTCAACAATTTCACATTAAATCGGAAATCCGAATTGAACGAGATGTTAATTGCTTTGTAGGCATTTTCACCAGAGTCAGAGGTGGATTGATCAGGGCTGAACCAGTACCAGTCACCGATAAGCAATGGGAAATCAAGTTGAGTAAGATCTTGAGATTTTGCAGGCGTTGAAAGAAAGAAGATAACTAAGATAAGGCCATACCATTTTTTCATACGCTTCCCCTAACTTGTATTGTCTTATTACATTTTAGACAAACATCACAGGTTATGAGATTGTTAATAATAAAAATGATATTTTTACAATTGAAAAAAGGCGAGCACTATGCTCGCCTTTTTAGTTTATCTGCATCAGCACATTAGCTGCGTTTAAGCTTTGTTGCCATATCTAAGGTGATTAGAGCCGCTTCATCAAGATAAGCATCTGGCTCTTCATAATCACTAGGTACATCATCCAACGTTTTAAATGGTGGTTGACCTAAAGATACTTGACGTTCATTCAAGCGAATAAGACGTTTTTTATCTGCGTCTTCTCGTTCTTGAATTCTCGCTTTCTCGCTCAGTGAAACGTCATTGTCATCTTTGACTGCTTTGTATTCTGCGATGTCATCGAGAATAAAACCAAACTCTTGATCTTTATTGATACGAGTTTGGTGTTCTGCATCCAATGATTTGACCAAAGAACTCAATTGATTCACTTTCTCATAAGCAGCTGGTGTGATGCTGTCCCATGGAAGTGCATTCTCTTCAACACTTTCGCCCGTTTCTTCAGGATCAACCGCTGTTGGGAAAGCAATATCTGGTACTACACCCAAATGTTGCGTGCTCCCACCATTAATACGGTAGAACTTCTGAATTGTGTACTGAACATGACCTAATGGTTTATCAAAAAGGTCATAGATATGATTCAACGAACGATGTTGTTGAACCGTTCCTTTACCAAACGACTGTTCACCAAGAATCACTGCCCGGCCATAGTCTTGCAGTGCAGCAGCAAAAATCTCAGACGCCGACGCAGAGTAACGATTGATCAAAACAGTTAAAGGGCCGTCGTAGTAAATCGCGTTATCACTATCGCTATTTACTTTGACACGTCCGTAGCTATCTCTAACTTGCACAACAGGACCACTCTCAATGAACAGACCTGTTAGTGCGGACGCTTCACTTAACGCACCGCCACCGTTATTACGAAGATCAATGACAATACCGCTAACCTTGTCTTTCTTAAGGTTAGCGATTTCTTTTTTCGTATCTTCAGCTAAACCAACATAGAAGCTAGGGACAGAGATAACACCAATCTTGGCGTTGCCCTCTTCAATAACTTCAGATTTAACTGCGCGATCTTCTAATCGAATTTTGTCTCGCACCAAGGTGACAGTGTAACTCTTAGAATTTGCACCTTCAGGCAAGATCTCTAGTTTCACCGTACTCCCTTTCGGGCCCTTTATCAGCTGAACAACGTCATCTAAACGCCAACCTATGACATCAACTACTTTGTCTCTGTCTTGGGCCACGCCGATGATGCGATCACCTGGTGCCAGTTTTTTCGACTTTGAAGCAGGACCGCCAGCAACAAGAGAGCGAATCACAGTGAAATCATCTTCGACTTGAAGCACTGCACCGATCCCCTCCAGAGAAAGGTTCATCTCTGACTGGAATTGTTCTGCATTGCGCGGAGAAAGATAACTTGTGTGCGGGTCAACTTCGCGAGAAAACGCATTCAAGTACAATTGAAATGCATCTTCACTCTTCGTTTGCGTCAAACGCTTAATGGCATTATTGTATCGTTTTGACAACGTTTCTTGAATGTCAGGCCACTCTTTGCCAGCCAGCTTCAAGTTCAATGCATCATTCTTAACGCGTTTGCGCCACAGTTCGTTCAGCTCTGCTTTATCTTTCGCCCACGGTTGCTCGCTTCTGTCGATAAGCATGTTTTCTTCTGCGTCGAATGTGATCTCATTATCTAGCAGTGCTAACGCATACTGATAACGGTCAAAACGTTGTTGAAGAGACTTGTTGAAAATATCGAAAGCCGCTGTTGTATCACCAGAGCGAAGTTGATCATCAATCTGAAGTTGCCACTTTGAGAGTTCATCGATGTCTTTTTGAGTAAAAAACAGTCGATTGAAATCAAGTGTTTCTAAGTAGCGTTCAAAAACTTCTGAAGAGAATTCGTCGTCAAGCAAGAATTGCTTATAGTGAGATTTTTCAAAACGACGAGTAATTCGTTTACTCGCTGTTTGATGCTGAGGTTCAGAAACCAGCGTAGGAATATCAGCAGCGTCAAATTTGGCCTCGAAGGCCTGGGCGGATGCCGCTAGCATTAAGCTAGCAGCAATCGCGGAAAAGCGGAATCGACAGATCATGCGTCGAGGTTTCTCCTTTATGAACTTAGGTGCTCCGCTTTCACTAGCATGGTCAGGCCATTGCTCAAACGAACGCGTACCTCGTCCTTGTTAAGTTCTACAATCGTAGCAGGCATGTTGCCATTGCCCATATTTACGTTTACGTCTTTACCTACGACAATGTCTTCAGCCTTGAGTTCACGACGTGGTTCAGCAGGCTTATTATCTAGCTTAGTATTCTTTGCCTTAGCTGGTCGAGATTTTGAAGGGTTAGCTGTTGATTTATTTGCTTTTGGTGCTCTTTTCGCTTTCGCGCCAGGCTTTTTGTCACCGTTTTTAGCTGCTTGCTCTTTACGGCGTTCGCTTGCGCGCGCTTTGCTTTCTGCCAGCGCAGTTTGAGCATGGTCAATATGCTCTTGCTCAAGCTCTCCACAGTCATTGCCATCTAGGTCGACACGGATCGCGCCCGTTTTCGCACCATATAGGTAACGCCAAGAAGAAGTATACTGGCGTAGTGCTGCGCGCAGTTGCGTTTTACTTACTTTAGGATCATCAGCAAGGCGGTTAGCCAAGTCTTGAAAAATGCCGATCTTCAGAGGACGGGCTTCACCTTCCAGTGTGAAGCATTGCGGGAAAAGTTCAGCAATGTAGGCGATAACTTGCTTGCTGTTGGCCAGTTTTTCAGTGTTTTCCATCTTTCTTCCTGTCTCTTTGTGTTACTAGCGCACAATAGAGAGTGTACGGGTTAACAAATTAAGTGCTGCGTATTATAGATACCTCTCTGTGAAAAACCACAAAGAAGCTTAAATTTAGAGGTGTTTTTGCAATTCATTGACCAATAAAGTGAGACCCGTTTCATCATCTTGATCGAATCTTGCTAAATTTGGTGAATCTATGTCCAGCACGCCGACAATTTTACCTTTCACGATTAAAGGTAAAACAATTTCTGAATTACTGGCTGCATCACATGCGATATGCCCTTCAAATTGATGAACATCTTCGACTCTTACGACATTTTTATGGGTAAACGCACTTCCGCACACCCCCTTTTCGTAAGGAATCCGCACGCAGGCTGGTTTTCCTTGGAATGGTCCAAGAACCAACATTTCACCATCATCCAAATAAAAGCCAGACCAGTTGATATCTGGCAACGCTTGAAACAGCAACGCGCTAACATTTGCTAGGTTTGCAATTAAGTTTCGCTCTCCTTCAACCAATGCAACGGCTTGGCGAGTGAGTAATGAATAAAATTCGGCTTTATTTTCCATGGTGTTACTGCTTCCATATAAATCGAATGCAACCATAAAACGGATGCGCTTTTTATTCAATGCTGCCTTAGAATCATGACCATTTTATGTGCGCTTTGATTGCCTTTTGTTCACCTCTGGTGAAAAAGTGATTTTCTTTTTTAGGTCTAGTGACTAAACCGATGAAAAAAGGTGTTTAAAACTAGCAGTTTGATTAAGATACCTGTCAATGTATAGCAAGCATGTCTGCCTAATTGGATTTTGGTCTTGTGGATGAGTCATAAGATTGGCTACCACCCGATTTATCTAGACCCTAAGACATTCTCTCTAGTTCTCTCTACAAGAGATGTAAACTGTTAAAGGTCAGCATGCAATCTTTGCAAGGTTTAGAATATGCACGTCCTAAGATGCACGTCTTGCGATCTCCTGTTGAAGAACATTCCGGTTTCAACTGGCCAAAGTGCATGCTGCCCAAAATGCGGCACAAGAGTTATCAAACGTTCTTCAATCACGCTTTCCGGTGAACTTGCGATTGCTCTCGCAGCATTTGCTTTGCTCATCCCTGCGCAAGTCTACCCGCTTATTATCATCGAATTATTTGCTGTTAAGATATCGACGACAGTCACAAGCGGTGCGATAACACTTCTTAACACATTCCCGTTCGTTGGCGCGCTCGTCATCTTCTGCACTGCGTTTTGTCCGCTGATATATCTGCTGGCGATTTTCGCGTCTCACTGGTCCCTTCGCTTTCTTAATGTGAAAGCACTTTACTATGCCACTTACGTCATTAAAGTCGCCAGGCACTGGGTGATGATTGATGTGTTCCTTGTCAGTCTCGCCATCGCGGCGTTTAAAGTACGTGACTATGCCGACATCATGGTGGGGCAAGGCTTGTTTAGCTTCGTGATACTGCAAGTGCTCATGGCTATTTTACTTTCTCGCGTATCACCAAAACGCTATTGGGATGCTTACAGTGAAAAGTGTAAACAGGAAACCAGTTTAGATACGGAAAGCGACGAGGCGGTAGGCTCGGTGATCAGTTGTAGCCATTGTGGACTGACACAATGTGACTCACACTCGCAATGCAACCGCTGTGGTGCCCGACTCGCGCTGAGGCGTTACCAAAGTATCCAAAAAACGTGGGCATCGTTACTTGCCGCCGTCGTTTTTATCTTTCCCGCTAACTTCTACCCTATCTCGATTCTAATCACGAACGGTAAACGGCTAGAAGACACCATATTCTCCGGCGTCGCCTCATTGATCAAAACTGGCATGTACGGCATCGCCATTATCATTTTTACCGCCAGTATTATCGTACCGGTGGCGAAGATTATCTCCCTCGCTTACATACTGATTTGCATCCATTTTAAAGTGGAGACAGGACGTAGTCAGCGCATGAAACTCTATCGATTCGTAAAATGGATAGGAAAATGGTCAATGATGGACTTATGCGTGATCGCCATCATGGTGTCATTGATTGACCGAGGTAACCTTCTTGATTTCACACCGGGCCCCGGTGCCATTGCTTTCGGATTAGTTGTCGTGTTAACAATGATTTCAGCAGAAAGCCTAGATTCTCGACTTATTTGGGACAAGTATGAGCAACGTAAATGATTCTCAAGTGACTGAGCCAACCATTAAAAAGGATCGTGGTATTTCGCCACTTTGGATTTTTACCCTTCTCGCATTCATTTTGGCTGGTTGGCTACTTTATCGTTCCGTTAGTGAGGCTGGCGAGCGTATTCAAATCTATTTCACTGATGCACAAGGCATTCAAGCCGGACGGACCACCATTCGTTATCAGGGCTTGGAGGTCGGTATGATTCGCCGTGTGACACTGTCAGACGATCTTAAAAGTATCTACGCTGAAGCTGACATTTACCCAGAAGCAACTAAGATTTTGCGCCAGAATACGGTATTTTGGGTAGTTCGTCCTAAGGCATCTATCACGGGCATAAGTGGCCTTGATGCACTTGTGTCAGGCAACTACATTGCCGTTCAACCGGGCTCGGGTGAAGAACGAACGACCTTTATCGCAGCCGATGAAGCGCCGAAAGATGCTTTTGATGACGACAGCCTTCACATTCAACTGGAAGCCCCTGACTTAGGCTCGCTCAGCATAGGCTCTGGCGTCTACTTTAAGAAGATCCTCGTTGGCGAAGTGTACGACTACAAGCTAAACAAAGACAAAAGTGGCGTGACATTGTCACTTAAAGTCAAAAAAGAGCACGCACAACTCGTGACTAAAGCGACGAAGTTTTGGAATGTCAGCGGTATCAATGCCGACATCAGTCTTAGTGGCGTTGATATTAACGTTGAAAATCTCGCTTCCGTTATCGCAGGCGGAATCGCGTTTGATTCCCCTAAAGACAGTAAACCCGCGGACGAGCTAGACACTTATACGCTTCACAAGTCAATTAACGATACCGACCGTGGCATTACCGTCACACTGAACCTGCCGCCAGAGCATGGAATTCGCAACGCCCAATCCGCTATTCTCTACCAAGGTTTAGAAGTCGGACGATTAAACGGGATCGATTTCAATAATTCCTTCTCAGGGACGGTAGCAACCGCCAATATCAATCCAGAAATGGCATGGATGCTGAAAAGCGGCAGTGAGTTTCTGATTGAAAAGCCGCAGATTAACCTTAGTGGTTTTAAAAACTTAGGGAATCTGTTTACGGGCAATACACTCACCCTTCGTCCTGGTAAAGGGGACGATGAACGTGAGTTCACGGCTAAGACAAAGGAATCCCTCATTGCTGACGACCCAAATTCGCTCAAAGTGACGCTTGATGCGGAAAGCTCTTGGGGATTAGCAAAGAACACCAAAGTCCTTTATCGCGGCCTGCAAGTCGGTTTTATTAACTCTACCACCCTGAGCCCAGATAAGGTTCAGCTTGAGTTAGTTATTTATCCAAAGAACAAACACTTGGTTAGAGACAAATCTCGCTTCTTCATAGTCGGTGGCATAACGGGGCAAATCTCCTCTAAAGGTGTAGAGTTTGCAGTACCTGCTTTTTCCCAAATCGCCGACCCTGCGATCAGCTTTACTAGCGAAGGAAGTGATGGCGTCGCCGATAGCTACTACCTATTTAAATCGGAAATCCAAGCCCGCAATGCGAAAGATGCCGAGCGCGGTGTCACTGAGTTCAAGCTGATTGCAAACAAGCTCCCTTCTGTTTCTGAAGGAAGCCCTGTTATGTATAAGAACTTCGAAGTCGGCAAAGTCTCTCGATTTTCGCTCATGAAAAACCGCGTTGAAGTCGTCGTGCAGGTCGAGAATCGCTACAAGCACCTTATCAATCCAAACACTGTTTTCTGGAATCAATCAGGTATTGATATCAAAGCGGGCTTATCCGGTGTTGAGGTAAATACGGGGTCGTTTAAATCGATTGTTGCTGGCGGTATTGCGTTTGGTGACATTAAAGGCATCGACAACAAACAAGGCCGAGATTGGATTCTTTATGATAGCTTGAGTGCAGCACAGAACTTTGGCCTCGCCATTACTTTCTCATCAACTGCAGCAAATGGACTCAGCCAAGGCAGCAACATTCGCTATCAAGGCGTCAATGTGGGTGAAGTCACTCAACTTAAGCCTGACTTTGACACAGATGGTGTTGTCGTTTCAGCCATCATCTATCCGGAATACGCGGCTCAACTCGCGAAGGCCACGAGCTATTTCTGGGTCGCTCAGCCCACGTTGAGTCTGACCAAAACAGAAAATCTGGATTCACTATTTGGTGCCTATATTTCCGTTGTACCGGGTAAGGGGGCTAAACGCCAAGCGTTCACACTGCACAATGCTGCTGAATATGCGGGCGGACTTACCATTGTGCTAGAAAGTGAAACCCGAGGCTCCGTCGCTGTGGGCACGCCTATCCTGTTCCGAGATTTTGAAGTTGGCTCAGTAACCGATGTGCGTCTGGGTCGTTTTGCCGACCGCGTCCTCATTGAAATTAAGGTCAGTGATGATTACAAACACCTCGTCCGCCAAAACACTGTGTTCTGGAACGACTCGGGGATTGATGTCTCCATTGGTTTGACAGGTGCCACAGTGAAAAGCGGTACACTTGAAAGTGTGATCAAAGGTGGCATTGCCTTTGCTACCCCAGAAGGGGTGGAACTTGCTAAGCCTGCTCGCTCTGACCAGCACTTCTTGCTTCATAACTCTCCAAAAGATGAATGGGAGCTTTGGCGCACGGCAATTCCTTCTTACTAATAAAGTCCACGCTAAAAGGCGTTTTGATTACATCAAAACGCCTTTTTTGTATCTGTGCCGCGCCTTGTAGAGCTCTGTGTAACGTTATAAACTTCGCGGTTCACTAGAACTTCATGCGAGACCTTCCAGGTGCATCCAAATATCGTCTTTCCCGAGTTGTTCCTAAAGCATATGGAACAAACCCTGCCTTCACACTTATCGATGAGCGATTTTATAGACGCATGCAAACGTCCACTGCGTCGTAGCATCCGCGTTAACACGCTTAAAGTCTCTATTGAAGATTTCAAAGAACGAGCTGCGGAAAAAGGCTGGACCTTATCCCCTGTTCCTTGGTGCGAGACAGGCTTTTGGATTGATGAAGAAGACGACTCTGTGCCGCTAGGTAACACCGCAGAGCATATGTCTGGGCTTTTCTACATCCAAGAAGCAAGCTCTATGCTGCCCGTCACAGCATTGTTAGAAGAAGACCGTGAATTGGAGCGTGTGTTAGATATGGCCGCGGCTCCAGGGTCAAAAACCACCCAAATCGCTGCCGCTATTAACAATCGTGGGGTATTGGTTGCCAACGAATATTCGGCTAGCCGCGTAAAAGTGCTTCATGCCAATTTACTTCGTTGTGGCGTCTACAACTCGGCCCTCACAAACTTTGATGCGCGCGTATTTGGTGGTTGGTTGCCAGAAACGTTTGATGCGATCTTGCTCGATGCGCCCTGCTCTGGCGAAGGAACCATAAGAAAAGACGCCGATGCATTTGCAAATTGGAGCCTTGAGTCAATTTATGACATTGCCAACACGCAAAAAGACCTGATTGAAAGTGCATTTCATGCACTGAAACCTGGCGGTGTAATGGTGTATTCCACCTGCACATTGAGCAGAGAAGAAAACCAGGATGTTTGCCACCACATAAAAACGCTGTTTGGTGATGCTGTTGAATTTGAACCGCTCAACCATCTGTTCGAGAATGCAGGTGAAGCATGCACAGAAGAAGGCTTCTTGCATGTATTCCCACAGATTTTTGACAGTGAAGGTTTCTTCGTTGCGCGTATTAGAAAGACGAAAAGCGTTGGCAGTGAGATGGTTAAAAAACGCCCTCGCAACTTCCCTTTCAAAAAAGCGGGAGCAAAAGACGCTGACACGGTCGCTAAGGCACTGAAAGAGAGCCTGCAGCTTACAATCCCAGACACTTCAAGTGTGTGGAATCGTGATAAAGAAGTCTGGTTATTCCCAGAAGCTATCGAAGGCATACTGCCTGAAATTAAATTTGACCGCATTGGTTTGAAGCTTGCTGAAACACATAAAAACGGTTTCCGATGGCAGCATGAAACGGTGATGGCTCTGGCCACAGGTAAAGAGTCAAACTGCATCGAGCTAACAGCGGAAGATGCTAAAGAATGGTATATGGGACGAGATGTTCGACCACAAATAACGCCGACCAAAGGTGAAGTCATTGTCTGCTACCGCCGTCAACCAATCGGAATTGGCAAGTGGGTTGGCAATAGAATTAAAAATGGCCTTCCGAGAGAGCTAGTTAGGGACGTAAACCTCTTTATTGCATGATTGATTTTAAAAGTCTCATGCTTGAAACGCCCCTACCATCTTGCGCCAACTAAAGTTTGAAGTGCTACAAATCTCCATTTAAACCAGTTAGCGCAAGGCTCTTACGAGCCATTCCCCTAAGCCCGGAACAGGAATCGTTCCGGGCTCTTTTTATTGGTTACTTTCTACCGTGTCAAACAGTCACAAAAAAGGCCGCCATCGGCAGCCTCTTCATTGTGAGATTACTTAATCAAGTAAATACCATCTCTTTCAATTCGAATGCGGCGCTCTTTATATAAGCCACCAATCGTTTTCTTAAACGTCGCTTTACTTGTACGGAAAAGATCAAAGATCTGTGCAGGACTGCTCTTATCATTGACAGGAAGGAATCCACCTTTCAATTCAAGCGTATGGATAACTTTATCCGCAAGATCGTCGACTTTACCTTTACCTAGCTTTTGCAACGCAAGGTCAATTTTTCCGTCTTCACGCATTTGCTTGATGTACGCTTTCAGATTCTTACCGACGAACAACTTACCAAACGCTTCAGTTTTAAACAGCAAGCCCCAGTGCATATCGTTCACTGCACATTTGTAGCCCAGTTCTGTTTCTTCAACAACAGTGATATTTACTTGCTCACCTTTCTGATAGCGAGCTGGCGTTTTATCCAAGAATTTGTTGAATTTGGTTGAGCCAACAATACGACCAGACGCGTTATCAAGATAGAGGTATACAAGATAGGAGTTGCCTTCCTGCATACGCATTCGCTGTTCACTGAACGGTACTAGCAAGTCTTTTGGTAGTCCCCAGTTTAGGAATGCGCCAATACGGCTCGCGCTGACACAGTTTAACTTAGCAAACTGTCCAACCTCAGCCAGTGGCTTTTCTGTTGTCGCAATGATGTTGTCTTCAGAGTCGAAATAAATGAACACAGAGATTTCGTCACCTAGCAGTGTTCCTTTTGGCACATAGCGTTTTGGCAAAAGAATATTGCCGTACTCACGACCACCGTCAACAAAGACGCCAAATTCTACTTCTTTGACCACTGTTAGGGTGTTCACCTGACCGATCTTAATCATTGACCTTTTTACTCACTCTTTTTTAATTAGGCGCAGTATACGAGATTTACGCAAAGAGCGTTGCAGTAATTTATAAACTCATGTCCGATTGTCTTTTTATTGTTCCTTTTAAAACCCAAACAGTGTCAAGACATCGGCTTTCGCTTTCATTTACAGCCTGAAAAACAAAAAACGCCACATCTACGTGGCGCTTTAACGGGTGGTGCTTGAACGGTTAAGACTGTGTTTGGTGCGATTACTTAAAAATCAGCTCTACACCAGCACCATCAACGAGTTCGATCACTTTTTTATCCTGCTCATTTAACAACACTAACACCGGCTTTTCAGAGGATTGCGTTTTCTTGATGGTATCTAAAATCAAACCACGTACCGCTTCATTGTGCTTTGTGAAGATATAAGGCAATGCTGTGCAGTCGAAGTCAACGCCCAACGTAAAGCTGGCGAGGCAATCAACATCAATGATCACGCCATCAAAGTACGCCAACAACGACTCTGCGAGTAATGCGTTAGACGGTAGTTGACATGCAAGCAAGACTTTAAGCCCTTTCGCGCCGCGGCAAAGCCCTTGCTCTGCCAACAGATCGATCATGGTTGCGGCTTCACTGGACGTGCGGATAAAAGGGACCACAATTTCAATGGCGATGTTTTTATCTTCGATGGCCGATTTCAATACGTTGCACTCGAAAATAAAACCAGGCTTACCAACCTGACTAGCAAAACGAGAAACACCACGCAAGCCCATCGCTGGATTGGCTTCCGCTGGCTCGACCTCACCGCCTTTTAACGCGCTAAAATACAAGGCACCTTCATCATTGAGTAAAATGCGCAGTGCCCTACCACCGTTTGCTTTGCTCGCCTTATCTAACGCTTCTACCAGTCGATTCACTGCACTTTCCGTATCTGAAAGGACAGATGGGTGCTCACCAACGAGCTCTTGATAGAGCCCCGCGAGTGCGACTAGCCCAATATTTGCTTCTGCAGCATCCAACTGGGATGAGTGCTTGAGCAAGAGTGAAGAATTCAAATCCATTTGAGACATAACGCACCAAAACTACTTAGAAAAAACAGACATACCTATACCCAATCAACCTAACGATGCTTGGGTATATAAGGCTCATTTATTTGATAACGATAAGGTTGTTACACGCAACCGACTGATTTTCGTCCATCTACTACAAAACATACCCACACCATCAAATCGTTACAAGTGAAAATATTAAATTTACATCCCGTCTATCACATAGGAACAATATTCAAGCAACAGACCGCTAAACGAACAAAACTAAAGCAACAAAGAGAATAAATCGATGAAAGATCACATCGCTACTTTTATGTGACCGAAATTTTGCTATCTTACTGCCTTCGCAACAAAGCTGATGTAAGGAAGGCAGTGTCCATGCCTATTAAAACTGACGAACTAAGAACGCAACCTGTTGACACGCTGCCAACACCCGCTGAAGTAGAAGCTGCGTTTCCTATTACTGATAACGTCGCCGAACACGTTGCTCTTGCCCGCAAGCAAGCAGAAGATATTCTGACAGGACGCGATGATCGCCTGCTAGTTGTTGTAGGCCCATGTTCCATTCATGACCCTAAAGCTGGCTTAGATTATGCGGCACGCTTAAAGACGTTCGCAGATCAGCACAAAGATACGTTACATGTTGTCATGCGTACCTATTTTGAAAAGCCACGCACCGTTGTTGGCTGGAAAGGCATGATCAACGACCCGGACTTAGACGGCAGTTGCAAACTGCAAGAAGGCCTATTTAAAGCGCGTCAGTTCCTTTTGGAAGTGAACAAACTCGGTATGCCAACCGCAACTGAGTTTCTTGATATGATCACTGGCCAATACATTGCGGATCTTGTCACGTGGGGCGCGATTGGTGCACGTACAACTGAATCTCAGATCCACCGCGAAATGGCCTCTGCACTATCTTGCCCTGTCGGATTTAAAAACGGCACCGATGGCAATATTAAAATTGCGATTGACGCTATTCGTTCTAGTCAAACATCACATTTGTTCTGTTCGCCAAATAAACAAGGACAAATGACAATCTACCGTACTAGCGGCAATCCACATGGGCACGTTATTTTGCGCGGTGGGCATCAACCAAACTATCATCGAGAAGATGTCGTGAATGCTGCTGAGAATCTGGCTTCATTTAATCTTTTTCCTCGTTTGGTTGTCGACTTTAGTCATGCCAACTGTGAGAAACAACATCGTCGTCAATTGGACGTCGCTGCTGACATTTGCCAACAAATCGTAGACGGCGATATTTACATTGCTGGTATTATGGCGGAAAGCTTTATCACCGAGGGAAATCAAGCGGTCGATAAAGACAAGATTGAAGCACTGACATACGGCCAGTCTATCACTGACCCTTGTCTGAGCTGGGAAGATACAGAGACTATGCTCAAAATGCTTTCTGATGCTGTATCACAGCGCAATGGCAAAGCAGCCGCTCTGTGATACTATTCGATTAATTTTTCAGGTAATAATCAGGAAAAGCCAATGCCTTCTTTTGATATCGTGTCAGAAATTGACAGCGTAGAACTAGGTAACGCTGTAGACAACTCAACTCGTGAACTTGCTACTCGTTTTGACTTTCGTAATGTAGAAGCAAGCTTTGAACTAAAAAAAGAAGTTGTAAAAGTTTCCTCTGAGTCAGATTTCCAAGTGAATCAGTTGATGGAAATCTTGCGTGGTAACCTTGCAAAGCGTGGCGTAGATGCACGCTCAATGGAACCTAAAGACTACGTGTACTCAGGTAAAAACTGCTACGCAGATGTTCACTTCAAAAATGGTATTGAAACCACAGTCGCGAAGAAAATCGTTAAACTGATCAAAGACGCGAAAATTAAGGTTCAGGCACAGATCCAAGGCGAACAAGTTCGCGTGACAGGTAAAAAACGCGATGACCTGCAGCAAGTAATGCAGTTGATTCGTGAAGCCGACCTAGGCCAGCCATTCCAGTTCGAAAACTTCCGCGACTAATCGCCGAACTTTCGACGAAAAACGCCCCATACGGGGCGTTTTTACTTTTATAGGTGCTAGGTTTAAGTCACCGTAATGACACGGCTTGCTTTCTTGTATTGGATTTTCCAACCCTTCCACGGCGGCAACTCCCAACGTTTTGGCCCATCTTTTCTGCTGCCTTTCACATGATGTACGATAACTGTTCGTTTTAACTTGTTGTATTCCACCGAAAGATGCAAATCAGCCAATACCAAACGTAGCGGGTATTTCTCGACAAAGTCTTTAAGCTCCCACTCAGGTACCCCATCGAACATCAAATCCTCGCCGTCGATTAACTCAACATCGTCTTGAGATTCAATGCCCAGTGTTCTTAAACGGTCACATAACCATGTTGCTGCTTCAATATTCGGCTCGGGTGTGATTGCTTCGAATTGCTGATACAAGTTCCAATATGCGACATCATCACTAATACGATCTCCAACACCGGGAAACAATTCACCGTTTAGTATTTGTTGGCACATCGCATGTATTAATCCGTCGCCTTCAGACTCCTGCTGAACGGTTTCAATAATTCTTCCAGCATACACTCTCTGTTTGCTGTCAAGGATCATACCATCAATCTCTTGGTGCTCAATCACTTCCCAAATGCCCAGATCTGCATCAGAAATCCAGTTAAAGGGGATCGGTGCTAGGCATGTTGCATAAGAGGTTGTTTGCTTGCTTCCCTTACCGGCAAGATGAAACTGATCGAATACAATCGCAGATTGTGGGGTATCAGGGAAATCACTGTCACGACTCAACACAACTTCACTGATCCCGTTACCGAAGGCTTGCTGCCGACGCTCTCGACGCACAAACACCAACTCAGGAGAAATTTCGATGACGTTGCGAAGAAAAGCCTCGCGATCGAAACGCGAAGCGACTTCCCATTGCGGCAGTCCCAATGCTTCGCGTAATGATGCGCTCAAAACTCGTGCTTCGTTTAAAGCCAGAGAATCAACCAGTACTTCATCAGGTTGTTCACCTCGGATTACCGCAATTGATGTGACAACGTCACACACATTGCGATTCCAGTCTTTGTATGCATCTAACGCCAAATCGCCGCTCTGTCGCTGCCAAACCCGCATCGGCGTTTGCAAAATCGCAGCAAGATCGCACATCGCCTCTCGATTGCTTTTGGTTCTCATGCCAGTAATCAGGTGAGCAAACAGTGAATCGATCGGCAATGGATAAAGCAGGCGACCATGCTCTGTCACGTTCCCCTTATCATCGATTGCACGCATGCCAATCAGGCGTGCTTCTGCCGACGTCAACGATTTCGAGGGAAGCGGGGATAAAAATGCCAATTCATCCAACCTAACGCCACAACACGCCGCTGCCAACATTGTTTCAATCAGATCTTCACGCTCTAGTTCCGGTGGCGTAAAAAGTTCTAATGGTGCATGCTCACCATAGAGTTTTTCGCAAAAGCCTGCCGTAATCCGACCGGCTCGACCCGCCCGTTGTTTCGCGCTTGCTTGAGAGATAGCGTGCAATGCTAATGCCGTGCGGCCATTCCTCTGGTGCGTTCGTCGCTCTAAGCCTGTATCGATTACCGTTACAACACCAGGAATGGTTAACGACGTTTCAGCAACATTCGTGGCCAAAACAACCCGTTGTCTTTCGCCGATTTCTAAAGCCCGTTTCCTGTCGCTTTCTGACGCCGAAGCATGTAGAGGAATAATGTCAGCGTCTAAGTGCTTTAACAGACTTTGGCATGAACTAATTTCTTTCTTACCAGGCAAAAAGACCAATATATCGCCTCCCCGGGCTATCGCGTTTTGGGCGACAGGAAGAAGGCGTTGCTCTAAGTCCCTCCCCGTTGGGGTTGACTGCGTATCACGAGAATGGCAATTAACAGTGACACCGTAACTCTTGGCGTTTGCTTTTATCACGTCAGCAGAAAAGTAACCCGCAAGCTTCTCACTGTCTAAGGTGGCTGAAGTAATAAGCAGGCGGTGCTTGTCATGCTTGATTAGAAGAGCCGCCAATAAATCTGTTTCGGCACGTCTTTCATGAAATTCATCGATCATCACAACATCAAACTGCGCCAATTGATTTTCAGCAAACCAGCGAAGAACGACCCCCGGTGTGGCAAACACAATGTTGGTCGACTCATCAAAGCGATAATCGAACTTAATGGCGTAACCCACGCGTTCCCCTATTTCACTGTCTATCGTCTTTGCGACGAACGCAGCCAGCGACGTACAAGCAACACGTCTTGGCTCAACAACGAGGACTTTCCCCAGAGCCATTGCCCACACTGGGAGTCTTGTGGATTTTCCCGTTCCTGTATCCGCTTGGACGATGATATTATTCTTTTTTATTACCTTTTCGACGTCGCTTTTAAGCGCATCAATAGGAAGCGTTATCGGGGTTGGTGTTATCATTACTACGTAAATACAGATGAAGTCAGATTGGCTTAGTCTAAACGAATATTCATGGTTATACCCAAACTACCTGAACACGCGCGATTTCATTGCTGATTTGCGCGTAAATAAACGGAAAACGTATAGGATCACATACGTTTAAATCTCATCGCATTACGCAACAAAATTCACAATTATTTCTTAGGGTTATATTTAAAACCACGTTAATAATAAATTTGTATTTTGTACAAATGTGTCGTAATCCACCCGTCAATATTGGGTAACATCACTATTTTGACAAGCCTAGGGTTTTAATACCATTTTCACCTTGAATCCCTAAGCCCAACAACACTACACTCTTAGTGCAATTCTCCCATGTTAATATTGAATTGTATTTGCCCGTCCATTGAACTGAATTAGATTGAGTTGCTGTCATCCATGCATAATCAAAAACGTCCGCTATATCTCCCTTACGCAGGGCCCGCTTTACTTGAAACCCCTCTATTGAATAAAGGCAGTGCCTTCTCCGTTGAAGAGCGCATGTTTTTTAACCTTGAGGGTCTGCTGCCTGAAGCGATTGAGTCAATCGAAGAACAGGCAGAACGTGCATACAAGCAGTACATGCGCTTCGACAATGACATGGACAAGCACATTTACCTCAGAAATATTCAAGATACTAACGAGACACTGTTTTATCGACTGGTGAATAACCACATCACAGAGATGATGCCAATCATCTATACACCGACTGTCGGTGCTGCATGTGAAAACTTTTCTGAAATTTACCGCCGTGGTCGTGGTCTGTTTATTTCCTACCCAAACCGTTTCCGTATTGATGAGATGTTAAACAATGCATCTCGCCACAACGTAAAAGTCATCGTTGTTACAGACGGTGAGCGCATTCTTGGTCTTGGCGATCAGGGCATTGGTGGTATGGGCATTCCAATCGGTAAACTGTCGCTATACACCGCATGTGGCGGCATCAGCCCAGCGTATACGCTTCCAATCGTACTCGATGTTGGCACCAACAACCCTCAACGTCTATCGGACCCTATGTACATGGGTTGGCGCCATACGCGTATTTCTGGCCCAGAATATGACGATTTCATCGAAGAGTTTATTCAAGCAGTGCAACGTCGCTGGCCAGATGCGTTGATCCAATTCGAAGACTTCGCACAGAAGAACGCAATGCCAATCCTTGAGCGCTACAAAGACCGCGTATGTTGTTTTAACGACGATATCCAAGGTACTGCTGCGGTCACCGTTGGTTCATTGATAGCGGCATGCAAAGCGGCCGGCACAAAACTTTCTGAACAACGCATCACTTTCCTTGGTGCAGGCTCAGCGGGCTGTGGTATCGCTGAAGCAATTATTGCGCAGATGGTTGCGGAAGGAATTAGTGACGCAGAAGCCCGTGCACGCGTATTTATGGTCGACCGCTGGGGCTTGCTGATCGATGCAATGCCAAACTTGTTAGATTTCCAACAAAAGCTGGTACAGAAATCAAAAAGCATCAAAAACTGGGAACTGGCTGACCAAAACATTTCACTGCTAGACGTGGTCAACAACGCTAAACCGACCGTGTTGATCGGTGTATCTGGTGCGCCGGGTCTTTTCAGCGAAGAAATCATTAAAGCTATGCACTCGCATTGTGAACGCCCAATCGTATTCCCGCTTTCTAACCCGACAAGTCGTGTAGAAGCCACGCCGTTTGACATTCTGCGCTGGACCAACGGTGACGCTTTGGTAGCAACGGGTAGCCCGTTTGAGCCAGTCGTACTTGACGGTGGTAAGACGTTCACCATCGCACAATGTAACAACAGTTACATCTTCCCAGGTATTGGATTAGGTGTATTGGCGGTGGAAGCGAAACGCGTCACCAATGAAATGCTAATGGAATCAAGCCGTGCGCTTGCTGAGTGTTCACCTCTCGCCAAATTTGGCCGTGGTCCGCTTCTGCCTGCACTGGAAGAGATCCAAAACGTTTCTCGACACATTGCGTTAGCCGTTGCCAAGAAGGCTATTGAACAGGGTGTGGCACTTGAATTGACTGAGGATGCTCTCCTAGAACGTATTGACGCGATCTTCTGGCAACCTAAGTACCGTCAATATAAGCGTACGTCCTTCTAACCTATCAGTTCGGATAGCATACTGAACCTCCGCTTTATAAAATGGGCGGAGGTTCTTTTTGTTATTTCGTTCATTTTCGTATAACCTGCTGGTTCTCCGCAATTTTAATGCCTTTCTTGTTGAGATGTCATTGCGAAAAGTTTTAATAGCCATCTGTGCTTTTCTCATCCTTTCAATCACCACCATTGTGGGGATGGACTTGTGGGTCACGATAAAAGCATCCGATCGCATCTATACGTCTATCGATCAAATCCCTCAACGCCATATCGGCTTGGTACTGGGTACAAGTAAATACATTGGTAGAACACGAAACCCCTATTACACCTATCGAATTGAAGCTGCTCAGCGTCTCTATCAGGAAAACAAAGTCGACGTGTTACTCCTAAGTGGTGACAATGCACATCGTTCTTACAACGAACCGTGGACAATGAAACGCGACATGCTTCAAGCTGGCATTCCCGAGGATCGTATTTTTCTCGACTATGCCGGTTTTCGTACGCTCGATTCCATCATTCGTGCCAAACGTGTATTTGATGCCGACGAATTCACACTCGTTACACAGGCGTTCCATTGCGAACGCGCACTGTTCATTGCTGATTTCTACAATATTGATGCAATCTGCTTGGCCGTTCCTAGCCCTTCTGGATTATCAGGTTTGAAAATTCGAGCCAGAGAGACACTCGCTCGTGTCAAAGCCGTGCTGGATATTTACGTTTTAAACAAGCAACCAAAGTTTCTGGGACCAAAAGAATCAATCCTCGTTGAGCCAGTAAACACCGCACAAGATCCACAAATAGACTAGTCACAACGCGATTTATCGAGCCAAATAAAGACAGCTTCGCTGTCGTCACTATAAATAATGGGTGGTTTTACACCCATTTAAAAAATGACACATCTCAATTCAAAACATTCATGTAACACACCGTTAATATTGTGCGTTTTCGCCATTTTCAATTAACAAATAACCGCAATAATACCCCTCGACGTTAAACAAATAATTAACGAAAACCATACCCTACACTTTTTGAGGAAGTCACTATGACAGCACTAACTCTTGCGGTTCGAGATTGGCTGTTGAATCGAAATAGCCTGATTCTTATCGCCGACATAATACTCTTTACCCTACTCTACAATTTCTTACCTTATGAAAATGACGTCGTCATCGGACTAAGCCTACTGGTTTTTATCGCCATACTTTGGCTTACCGAAGCATTGCACGTCAGCATCACAGCATTGCTTGTTCCTTTGATTGCGGTTGGTCTCGGCGTATTTAAAACGCCAGCTGCATTGGCCAATTTTGCAAATCCAATCATTTTTCTTTTCCTTGGTGGCTTTGCACTTGCAGCTGCATTGCACGTACAAAAGCTCGATCAAGCGATTGCTGATAAAGTTCTCGTCGTCGCGAAAGGAAAAATGAGCGTCGCTGTCTTTATGCTATTTGGCGTGACAGCAGGTTTATCCATGTGGATTTCGAATACCGCAACCACGGCAATGATGCTACCACTCGTGCTGGGTGTGCTAAGTAAGGTAAATGCTAAATCAGAACGCGGAACCTACGTTTTTGTTTTACTTGGTGTCGCCTATTGTGCCAGCATCGGCGGGATTGCCACTATAGTTGGCAGCCCTCCAAATGCGATTGCTGCGGCTGAAACGGGGCTTAATTTTGCCGAATGGATGGCCTTAGGACTTCCTATTACTATCACGCTAATGCCGTTGGCCGTTGCACTTTTGTATTTCATCACCAAGCCAAACCTTAACCATACCTTCGAGCTTGACCACAAGCCCATCGAATGGACAAACGAAAGACGCCTTACGCTTGCGATTTTCGCGTTCACTGTATTTTGTTGGATCTTCAGTAAGCCTATAAACCAAATGCTGGGTGGACTCAGTAAATTTGACTCGCTGGTTGCTCTCTCCGCCATTGTTTTGCTAGGTGCTACACGCGTTGTTAAATGGAAAGACATAGAAAAGACGACCGATTGGGGTGTTCTGTTGCTCTTTGGTGGTGGCCTATGTCTTAGCAATGTACTGAAAGCGACGGGTACGAGCGTTTTCCTTGCCGAATCTCTAAGTACATTTCTGTCCTCTGCTGGTATCTTCTTTACACTGCTAACTGTTGTTGCGTTCGTTGTCTTCCTTACCGAGTTTGCAAGTAACACAGCAAGTGCTGCGTTGTTAGTACCTGTATTTGCCACAGTTGCAGAAGCATTAGGCGTATCTCCTGTCGTGCTATCAGCACTAATTGCTGTTGCGGCATCTTGTGCCTTTATGTTGCCAGTCGCCACACCACCAAACGCCATTGTGTTTGGCTCAGGTCATATTCAGCAATCAGAAATGATGCGAGCAGGCTTTTACCTAAACGCACTTGCAATCGTAGTTCTGTCGATGTTTGCATGGATCTTCTGGTAAACATCCGCTGAAACTAAAGCCGCATGCCTCATTGGTTATGCGGCTTTATCTTGCCTTTATAATCCGCTAACGACTTCACTATTGTCCTTCTCGCAACGGCTATCCTTTTTGTTTGATCATTTCTGTTTTAAACGAAATTATCCCTCGTTAATTTTTTTGAGCAAAGTTAGATACATGGCCTCATCGTTTGTTTCATACCTGTTTCACGGGTACACTAAATTTTCAATAACAACGATAAGAGAAGCTCATGCCATACGCAGAAATTACTGGCTGGGGAAAATGCCTACCACCAGCTGAATTAACTAATGACGACCTCAGTACTATTATTGAAACCTCTGATGAATGGATTTCTAGCCGAACGGGCATAAAGGCAAGGAGGATAAGCCATGTAAATACCTCTGATATGTCTACCGTTGCTGCAAAGCGAGCATTGGCCGCTGCAGGTGTTAACCCAGAAGATGTTAATCTTGTTATTGTTGCGACCTGCTCTCCAGACACTCTTATTCCGAATATTGCATCCAAGGTTCAACTTGAACTGGGTGCTGTGAACGCTGCAGCATTTGACTTGAACGCAGCATGTACGGGCTTCCTTTACGCTTTAGAAACGGCAACTCGCATGATTCAAGCGGGCGCCTATCAACATGCTGTTGTTATTGGTGCTGAGCGACTAAGTTGGTACTTGGACTGGAGCAAAAGAGACACAGCCGTGTTATTTGGTGATGGCGCGGGAGCTGTTGTCGTTAGTCGTTCAGAAGAAACAGTTGGTTTGCTTGAAGCCAAATTGGGCTGTGACGCTGAAGGCCGCGACGTACTTGCTGTTCCGAAATTCGGCACCGCAATGGCACGCTTTGATCAAGACAATGGCTATTTTGATTTCAATTTCGTTGGCAGAGAAATCTTTAAGCGCGCAGTCAAAGGTATGGGCTCTGCCGCGGGATCTGTGTTAACGCGCTCAAACATGACACCAGAAGATATTGACCTTGTTGTTCCTCACCAAGCCAATAAACGCATTATTGAAGCGTTGTGTGATCATGCAAAAATTCCGCTTGATAAAGCCTTCATCAATATTCACAAATACGGAAATACATCTGCTGCCACGATCCCTATCGCCCTTTGTGAAGCCGTCGAAGAAGGTGCGGTAAAACCAAACAGCACACTGCTACTAGCCGCATTCGGTGCAGGTCTGACTTGGGGTGCTGGTATTATCCGTTGGGGGTCACGTACAACGCCAATTTCCACGACTGACGCTGAACTACCGGAAGTGGGTAAAACCGCACTAGAGCTTCTTGAGGATGCCGTCAGGCACTGCAACGAGAACGCGAACAAATAAAAAAAGGCAGCTTTCGCTGCCTTTTCTTCTTTATTACTGCTGCTATTTATTTATGACCCAACATGCTCAGCCATATGGACTTCAACGCGATTACGTCCTGATTGCTTGGCCTGATAAAGCGCATCATCTGCGTCAGCAATTAACTCTGCAAGATTATGGTCAGTTGTTGAAGCCACACCCACACTACACGTCATCGACTCACCATGTGGCCAATTGAAATTTTCAAACGAATAACGAATCTTTTCAGCTAAAAAGGTTGCTTGCGCTAGATTTCTTGTCGGGCAGAAAATAACAAACTCTTCACCTCCCCACCTGACTACGATGTCGTTCGTGGATGTCGCATCGCGCAAAATCTGGGCTGTTGCAACGAGCAATTGATCACCCATGTCATGACCAAAATTATCGTTCACTGCTTTGAAGTGATCCAGATCTAAACACAATGCCGAACAGACCTGTTTATTCGCCGCTTTGAGGTGCTTATTAAGTACTGGGTATATTTCCGTTCGGTTTCTTAACCCCGTCAATGCATCCGTTGTAGCCAGTACCGAAAGGGTTTCGCTTTGTTGCCTCAGTGATGAATTGATTTTCTTTAGTTTGTCAGCACGACGCCTCTCTAATCTATACGTCGCTCTGCTTTGCCAATATTTGACCGTCAGAATAATCATCACCACACTCATCCACATAAATGTTAGCGTGCGGAATAAATCAGCCTCCGTCACCATTAAACCTTCGAAGCGAATACTTTTTATTGTTAGCGTGTGGTCACCGATGATTGGTGCACTCCCCGTTGCGATTTCAATCAAAGAAATATTGTCGAGCTCAGGTCCTGCATGTTCGAGAGGAACCGCCAAGTCAGAAATCCACCATGACAGCACTTGGAACGAATTTAAAGGGAGAACAAACTCGCTCATTGTCTCTGTAGGCGCATATTCTATGCCATTGAATTTCAATGAAACAGGATCGTGAGTATTAGAGTATTCTTCGTTGTAGTTTCGAAGGTAAACACGTAGCCGCTGGTCTGGAGCCGGTGCTTTATAGGCTGCCTCAATGACCATGGAATGGTAATTGGACAGATCGATGCCATTTTGGACTTTTTTGGTGAGGCTTATTGCTATTTCACAATAAGGCCATTTATACCTCTCTCCCAAGGTACACGCCAACACTGCGCCTTTTCCGTCGGCACTCTTTGACACCGTACCTAACGTATCTCCTCCACTGGGAGTGTCATCAATATAACGGAAATGATAATCGGAAGGAGATATAACGTATTCTGAACGCGCGCCACCAGCATAAAACCAAGTGACAGACGCGAGAGAGAAAAACGCAAGAACAAATAAGACGAACACAGTTCGAGAAAAATTCTGATTCAAACTAACCAACAGATGTTTTCTAAGTTGATACTACTCTAAGGCTGCTACTTCTTGTTTAAAGCTTTATTAACAACCCTACCCCCCAATCAACGCGCACTGTATTCAGCGAAGGCTATGCCTTCGCTGACATCTCTATCTTGGTTAACGTTTGATATTTAAAAACGCTGCACCGCGAACACCACCAGAATCGCCATGTTTGGCTTTCATGATTTTTGGTGGGTTTGCAATAGAAAGAAGATACTTAGGCACGCGTTTTGGCATTTCTTCATAGATATAATCGAAGTTGGAAAGGCCACCGCCCAACACAACAACATCTGGGTCAATACCTGTAAACATACCACCGAATACCATCGCAAGCATTTCCATATAGTTGTCGACAAACTTTGTTGCGTTGTCTTCACCTTCATAGAACGCATTGATGATTTCTATCGCTTTTTTACTTTCACCATAGAAATGCGTATAAAGCATTTCAAAGCCGCGACCTGAAAGGTAATTATCAATACAACCCTTCTTCTCACAACCGCAATCAAAAATAGGTGCGTTTTCACCCAACTGAAGCCACGCATCAATTGGCATACGCATGTGGCCTAGTTCACCAGCCACATTATTTTTCCCTGAAACAACAGTGCCATCAACAACGATGCCACCGCCAAACCCCGTTCCCAGAATCAGACCAAGAACCAGACTCTCATCTTGCAGTTCTTCATCCCAAGCTTCAGAGAGTGCAAAACAGTTTGCATCGTTGTTTAGTGCTACCTTGCGGCCAATCTTTGCTTCCAGATCAGCACGGAGTGTTTGTCCTTTCGCTGCAGGAACGTTAACCGTCAGCACTGTGCCATCTTCTGCTTTTTCGATACCAGGGATACCAATACCAACAGTGCCTTCACAGCCAAACTGACTGTCGTATTTTGCCACCAAACCCGCGAGGATTTCGATTAGCTTTGGGTAGTCGTCGCCCGGCGTTGGTACACGCTCTGTGGCCTGACGAACCAGTTTTTCGTCAAACGCACCAAACTCAATTTTTGTACCGCCCACGTCAAAGCCGTAATACATCCTTTACTCCATTGTTCCTAAACGCATATTTTATGATGTGCGCATTATCGCGTTTTATGAGGGAATTGAATGTGATACAAGACAAAGTCCCTCTTTGAATATCCGCCTAACGCCCTCGCAAATGATGCACAGATCGCAAAATGTCACCAAACTATATCTTGGCCGTCTCTCGATAACGATCAAGCGCACCGGGAATAGGCAGTGTTTTCTGTCGCTTCCCAGTCAGATAGTGCTCTCTGAAAACATCAAACCAAGCATCCAAACACTCGCTAGCGACGGTGTCTCCAGCCAACGCTAATACTTTTGCTGCCACCTCTGCTGTTGCAAGTTGGCTTTCCCCAGACGCCTCTCTCACACCATATCGAGAGCTTTCTGTTGACTTAATGCTCAGTACAGGAAAGTCAGCCATCCACGGACTTTTTCTAAAGATTTTCTTTGCCTCACTCCACGTACCGTCAATCATAATAAACAACGGCCTTTTCCCTTCAGGAGTACTCACTGAAGACACAACACGATTTTCTTCCGCATATTGAGCAGGGAAAACAACAAAAGGTTGCCATTTCGGGTCTTGAACCAACGCAAGCATTTCTTCATTTGGCTCAGTTCGAGACCAGATATAAGCGAATGTATCGTTGACAGTATCAGCGATTAACCGTCCTGTATTGCTCGGCTTTAATACTTCGTCATCATACATAACGAGCAAAAAACCAGAGTACGTGTCGAAAGTCACTTTTTCTTTACAGACACAAAGAGGCTTCACCAACATGCATAACTTGCATCGTTCAACACTTGCGCCACGCGCTCGAAAAGGCTTCGTTGAAGCTGCAAGGCGTTTGTCATAAAGGTGATGTACGGCGTGAAGTTTCATGAAATGCGTCTACTAAAAATGTAAAGACGCATTGTAATCGGGGATGATTAAGGTGCAAGCGTTATGCGAAGTAGGAGTAACTAAACGCTGTTTTTAAACACACTCTGAGACAGCCGCATCAAACAAGTTTTTGACAAGACCAATGTACTCCTCGAGCACAGAAACTTGCTTAAACGTCGGTTTTTGGTTCCATACGGAGCTTAATACCTCTTCGAGATCTGCGACAATTTTGTCTGCTTCACTCATGACCTCAAATCTCATGGATTGAGGCATTCCTTTGTTTTGATCGCAGATTGCCATGATTTCGCTAGCGACTAGCTCATGAACCAACTCATCGATAGTCTCAGAGCCCACTTTCTGATCCTGCGATGAGAAGACGGATAAGTTATCAACAAAGTACTCGATTAGAGCAGCGTACCCATCTGATTCAACAACCATTTATCTCTCCAAAACACGAAAGGTCTTTAAACAATTCTATTGCCTTTAATTGCATATTAACACCCATTATTACGTCGCATGTCACTTTTTTAAATCTTTAGTGCCCTTTTTGATACACTCAGGACTACAGTATAAGTTCCCTGCTGAGACACGCTGGTTTTTCTAAAATACGCCGCGACGCTTTTCCAAAAAAAAGCCCATTTAAAACGATATTCAAAAGCATCTCGCAGCGACAGCTCGTGAAACACTCACGCGCGAATTTAAGATGTAGTTCAAGGATGAGTAATGAGAGAGCGAAGGATAGAACGCGCTAATCAGTTTCCGTTCCCAAAAAGTATTGTTGGTAAAGTCGGCCTGATCATGGGCTTAATGACCCTGATAGCAATGGCTCTGGCAGTTTCTGCTTATGTCATGCACGATAGTGCGAGTGCTGACACCACGAAGACCAGCAAGCTAGAAATCCCCAGTGCCCTGCTGTCCGTTTCTATGCTCAGATATGCCGGTGAAATGAACCGTAGTATGTTTAGCTTTGCTTTAGGCGAACCTGAATCGCTCGATTCCTATCATTACAACAAAAACCAATTTGATGCATCCTTAGGGGAATTAAGGCGAATTCACGGAACCAACTCTGGGCATCTAAAACGCATCACAGAAAACTACAACACGTTCGTCCGTAAAATTGATCTTGGAATAATACAAGCGTTCGACCCGACCCTTGAGAAATGGGCCATGGTAGAGAAACGAACGATAACAACCCTCCTTGCTCCAGAACTCGACGAAGCCATTCAACTGCTGTATCAAAACAATAATCAAGACGTTCGTTTGGACATGCATCAAAGACGTTATCATTATTTGCTCTTGAAAGAAGAAGCCGACGACATGGTTGGTTTTTTGTTTTACTACCTCAGCAATACATCAGCGAGTCGCCATGAGTTTGCACAAAACGAAAGTAGCTTTCACAACTCACTAAACTACCTAATTAACAACACATACAATAAAGAAGAGTCTGAGCAACTTAAGCACATCCGCCAATTAAGCCAAGGGTTGATTTCTCGCATAAATTTCATTCTTGACCGTTACGACCCTAGCGACAAAGAATCAGTGACAACCACCCTAAGGCGCATAAATGACGGTGAGTACAAGGAGTTGGAAGCAAGCCTTACAGAATTCTCTCGTGAGACAAGCTTTAGAGCTGCAAACTCCATGGCTGGACTGCACAAGATTCTTAAAACGAATCAGTTAACGTTTTTTGCATTGTTTGCCGTTATGATTCTTTCCAGCGTTGCGTTGACGGTATACATCTACAAAAAAGTCACCCAGCCCATTGCGAGGCTGGCAGACACGATGCTTAAGCTTTCCGACGGAAACACGGAAATTCCAATTCACTACAAAGATCGTTCTGATGAGGTCGGTCAGATATCTCACGCGCTTAGCTCATTTAGAGATCACATCATTTCGAGGAACCAAGCAAGAGAACAGTTGCTGTATCAAAAAGAGCGTGCGGAGTCCGCATCAAAAGCAAAAGCACAGTTTCTTGCCGCAATGAGCCACGAAATCCGAACACCGATGAATGGTGTTATTGGCATGATTGACATACTTCGTCGTTCCAATTTAAATGCCACCCAACTAAGCGTCACCACTACAGTTCGAGAGTCTGCACTCTCCCTACTGGCAATCATTAACGATATCCTCGACTTTTCGCGCATTGAAGCGGGCAAAATGCGTATCGACAAAGTACCACTTTGCGTGAGAAGCATTGCTGAGTTAGTCATGGACAATTTAGCCAGTGAAGCCAGTGAAAAGAACGTATCTCTAATTCTTTATGTCCATCCTAAAGTCCCTTCATCGCTTCTGGGGGACCCAACACGAATTCGCCAAATATTGTATAACCTGATCGGTAACGGCATTAAGTTCTCAGGTGGTCAACCTCATCGTGGTGAAGTGCATGTATCAATTAATGCCAACACGGTGACAGGAGGAAAACACGTACTTTCAATCGCGATAAAAGACAATGGCATCGGAATAAGTAAAGATAAACTGCAAGCCATTTTTAAACCTTTCACTCAAGCAGAATACTCCACGACACGACGTTTCGGGGGCTCCGGTCTCGGTCTTGCCATTTGTCAGAATATTGCAACGCTGATGGGAGGAAAGATCGAAGCGTCAAGTGAAGAAGGTATCGGAGCGACGTTTACCGTTTCCTTTACCCTTGAGCGTGAAGAAGAAATCAACACACCGGAAAATTGCAAAATAGAAGTGCTCAATGCTGCAGCGAAATCACTTCAACACGTTGTTTGTATTAACACGTTGGAAAACGGCGCACTGAAGTCCAGTATTGATGCGTATTTAAGGGAGCTAGACATCCCTCATAGCCAAGTCGGCCTAGAAAGCTTACATACTGAATCGTTCAAAGACCCAGATAAAAAATACGTCATCGTTTGTCGCGATTATTTACGCACTCGACAGCTCATGCCGCCTAACCAGACAAAGAGTTCAGATATTCGCTACCTCGAACTGAATATGTCTTTACCCGTTAGACGTTATGGCGGTATTGATGTATTTGCCATCTATGCATCTCCACTTAAGCTGTCTACGCTGCTTAGTGGCCTGCGTATTTGCGTAGGTATGGAGAGTCCTGATTACCCTGCGCTGGATACGAAAGGAAAAGAAGACTTTATAGAGCGGACTAACTGCAACAGCGGCACGATCCTAGTGGCTGAGGATAACGTTACTAACCAGGTGGTGATAGAAAAACAGCTGACCTACTTAGGTTACAGCGTAGTGATGACCGCTGACGGCCAAGAAGCCTTGCGAGCTTACCGTAAAGAAGCTTTCTCTTTGGTCTTAACTGACTGTCACATGCCAGTCATGGATGGCTATGAACTGACAAAAGCCATTCGTGACATTCAAACTGAACGCGGGGAATTTGTCCCTATTATTGCTTTAACCGCAAATGCACTAGTTGGCGAAGCTGAACGTTGTATTGAAACTGGCATGAATGATTTCATTGCTAAACCTGTCGAAATAGATGTGATCCAATCCGTTCTCGATAAATGGATATCACAAACAAAACCTTACGACTCGCCAAAAGTAGGCCCAGACAGAATCATTAGCGTCTATGCAAAACCGTTGACGGACATTACGTCTGAAAAAAATACAGAGCTTGAGCCTGAAGTGCTTGAGAAATTGTTCTGGGGTGACAAAGAGACGTACTTTGATGTACTGGAGCAGTTTAACCATCACTGCTTACCCGAACTTCGGGAGCTTTCTAATTCATCGGCTCCCTTCAACTTTGAGAAACTGAAAGCATCGTCTCACAAACTCAAGACATCCTCACGCAGTATTGGTGCAAGAGCCCTTTCAGACATCTGTTTTGAAATAGAAAAAGCCAGCTCAGAACAGGACAACTGTGTAGGAAGAGCCTTAATAAAACTCGGCATCGAACTCACAATGTCGATCGCTGCGATTGAGAAAAAACAAAAAGAATTGAAAGAGGAGTTAGCCAAAGAAAGTGCTAATTAGTTTTTTACTTAATCCGACTATTGGAAATCGCTAAAAATCATATACGCGACGTACATTTATGCGTCGCTCTCCCTTTCTTATCAGGTCTATTCCCCTTCTCTTTTCTCTTTATCGGCATATTTCGGCAACGTTTCAGATTTAGTGCCACACTTATACAGATGCGCTAATAACAAAGACAAGTGGAAGAACTATGAGAAAGACAAAGATCATCACGTCCGAAGACATTTTGCTTAAACTTTGCCAATCAGTAACAGCCGTCCTGACAAAAGCAACCGACACACCCATTCACCATTCTGCGATGGTGCAAAAAATCAGCAAAACGAGCCTAAAACCTGATTTTGGTTGTTTTGTGTTATTTGATGGCGGCTTTTCGGGTTTGGTTGTCATCAATTTTGAAGCAAAAGCGGCACTTGAGGTCTACCAAAAATACATGTCACACATGGGTATACCACAAGAAGAACTCGCTACCTTGCATACATCCGACGAAGTTGCTGATGTGCTTGGCGAACTCATGAACCAGATAGTCGGTGACTTCACAGGCAAAGTGAGACGCTCGCTACACACGAATATCACGCAAAACCAGCCAAAAATGATGGCGATTAACAAGAACATCAATGTCACTGTCGATAGCAACATTGAGAGACCTCAAGCTAGACGCGTCAGTTTCAGCACAGAAGACAACAACATCTTTTATCTTGAGTTGTCCATGGAGCGTACCGAATTCATACAGCTCGAAGAGTTTGAAGAAGGCGATGAAGTTAACCCAGATTCGATTCTTGAAACTGAAATCGCGAAACAACTCGAAGGCAAAGATAAAAAGTCCGCGAACAAGTCATCCATTAATGAGTCAACATCTTTAACGGATGATCTAGGGATCTGAACCGATAGCAAACGGCTCTTTCTGAATAGTCAGAGCCGCTTTCAACTAAACGTATTCAAACTCTACGTAGTTAAATACCCGCATCTAACGATGTTCTTTCCCCATAGTTTAGGAGTGGTTGATGCATCATTTAGTGGACTGGCTAAGTAACATTGAAGCGTGGTATCGCGACGAGAACAGGCAGTATCCTGCGTTAAAGAAGCTAATCACTGCCCCTCCCGGAGACTTATTCCTTTCACCTGTGTCAGATGAAAAAAGTGATTCATTAGCATACTTTTTTGATGGTTGTTTGATGTTATACCGCCACGAAAAACAGCTGCAAAATATCGACAATGCATATAGCTATTTGCACTTTAGTTATGCAAAGTTACAACAACTTGCTAGCGAGCCCACATCAGACTTAGACGTACGACGCTGGAGTATAAAAAAACTCGATCATATCATTGTTGCAATGATGGAGTTTTGCCAAGAGCAAGGAACAGATGCTTGGCGAAGAGAAAGTGAAACGCTCGTCGAGCTTCATATTACCTTTATGCTCGCCCAATCAGATATGAATATACAGAGGACGACTAACGTCTGAAATCCTTCCATCTTTACTCTTCGCCTCAAATCGTCGTCTCAATACTAAAACATCACACACGTAAAACGTTCGACTCACAAGTTCGGGAAAAAATCCTCTTTACTTTTTAAAAATGCGAACGAAAATGATATGTATTATCGTTTATGGACATATCTCTATGATGGATGATTGGCAACACCTCATAAGAACGGGAAACCAGTTTTTCGCGTTGAGCGATCTAAACGAAGCGGAAGATAGCTATTTTGATGCATTGACGATTTTAAATAACCAGCAAAACAACGTGTTCCGTGAAAAAGATAAACTTTTCGGTTGGCTGGCCTGCCATCACAATCTCTCTGCAGTTTATCGCGTTGATCGCCAACATCTACTCGCCCGATTTCACCTGGAATCGCCGTTAGAAGTTATTGAAACGTATTTAAACAAAACACCACCTGAACAGTCATTTTTTGTTGAGCTATTAAAAGCGTACCAAATGGGCCTCAACGAATTATACGTGTTTGAAAAAAGCATATTGGAAGCGTCAGCCTAATATATATTGGGAGCGAACATATGGATATTCGAACCTTCATACTCCTGCTACTCACTAGCTACAGTTCTATTTCTCTTTCTCATGACGGTCACGACCATCACCATTAGCTATCAGGCTTTATTCATCTTCTTTGGATTACCCCACTGGTAATTGGAGTCATTATTATCGTATTGGCCATCATTTACCTCGATAGAAAAACAAACTTAGGAGATAAATAGTATGCTGCACGCACTAATGAGTCATATTGACCAACATATCAAACTTTCAACCGTATCTGCACATTGTGATATCCCTTGTAAGATTTATGATCCTATTCATGCCCAAATTGCAGCACTAACAATTATCAGAATGATAGATTTAATTGAGGATTTACCCAAAGGCAACCTGAGCGTCAACCAACACGCAACACTCTGTCGTTTAGTTGAGCAAAAAGACGTTCACGGGAAAAAAGTGAAGGAGGAAATCTGTGTCATTTGGGGAGATTACTTTAAGCAACCTCAATTTGAAGAGTTCCCTGAGATTCATGCACTTGCCCATGAAATTATGTTGTTGGCTTCACGTGCAAAACAAGAACTCAACCGAGACGATGCACTTGCATTACTTAACAAGATAAACCGTTTCGCTGAGATCTTCTGGACAACAAAAGGTGTGGCTGTCTATACGGCAGACTGTCCCTATCTCCCCTCACTGCCAACTGTGTATCCTGACCTCAAGCCCTAAATGTTTGCGATCAAAGTAATGCGAATCACAGGAGATTCAATGTCTCCTACTGTCAATCATCAAGACTATGTATTGGCATTTAGAGAGCCTAAATGGTGGCCGAAGCACCAGTCACCAATATATCTTTTTAAACATCCCCATTTAGGTTGGATGATAAAAAGACTCGTGCAATTCTCTTGGGGAAAAGGGATAACCTTTAGGGGTGAGAACGCATGCAGCATTTCGACTGAACAAATAGGAACCTTGCCCCTCAATACCCCTTTGTTTCGGGTGATATATATAGTCCGACGTCCTCGCTTAAAATCAGGTTATCTAAAATAGAACCATAAAAAAGCGCGTCAGCAGGTCTCTGCCAACGCGCTTTCCGAACCAAAACGGCTACTTCGCAATATTGAAGAAAGAACCGTCCTTGCAGGTGAACGTGTAATATTTATCGCGCTCCATGAACTTCTCGAAGCCCTTCCCTTCGCAATAAGTCGCATTCAAATCGCTAGAGATATTTAGACGGCTATCTACAACACGCTGATCTGGGTTTGGCATCGACTCGGCAGTTTCAATCGAGGAACATCCTCCTAATACAAGAACTGTCGTTGCCATCGCGAGTATTTTTTTCATTTATTCTATCTCTTTATAAAACGTAATTTGAGCCATCGTTGCAAGACAGTAAAATTTCACCGTCATCGCTAGACTGAAAATCTCGAATGCCCGTACTGGAGCAGTAGACACGATCCATTTCTACGATATTGTCCACGGTAACATCGCCGCGAATAACGTACGAACTGCCGTTATGACACATTACTCGAAGGCCATCACCAGTATATGAAAAAGCTTTCGTACTATCACTGTGACAAAGTTTTATTGAGGTATCAATACGTTCATCAACCGAATCTTTTGGCGAAGAACATCCCACGACCAAAATCGCGGTAAGAAGAGGAAGTAGTGCTTTCATGGTAGGTACCTGTTTTCTCATCACTAAAGTCAGCTTCAGCATTGCTATACGGTAGCATATGCATCCCTCTTAGACTAAGACATTTCAAACTGTTTCATACAGTTCAGATACCACACAAGAATACCGTTAGGTCACGAAAAAAATGGCTTTAAATTGCTATTTAGCAAATCTGGTGTCGACGTTGCAGTTATCGGCGTGATTCCGTAGTCAGAAATTCGCTTCAAAACCAACGCAGATGTGGATACACCAAGCTCTTTAGCTTCTGACTGCAAATCTTCCATCACGATGCAATTGATCAGATTGTCATAGGCTTCTGGGAGTTCATCCGGTGAGTGCTCAAAGCAGCCATCCATCAGTGGGCTATAGCCGATCACTTCCGGTTTAAATGGCAAACCTTTCAACGCACCAAATAAATGTTCATTCATGACGATTTGAGGACCAAAGTCTGCATCAGAGTTTGGTGTAATAAGTGAGTAGCGATATTGGGCTTGGTCAAACGGAACCAATCCATGCTCTTGAATCACGTCAACAAGCTCAAGCATTCTCGCTTCGGTGTAATTAGAGATGCCCAAGTGCTTCACGGTACCTTCTTCTACAAGGGCACTCATTTCCTTCCATGTTTCAAGCAGCGGCGTGTTTGGGTCATCAACATGTGCATATAGCGTATCGATGTAGTGGGTTTGTAATCGATTTAGACAATCGTCAACCGACTGACGTATGTTGTTTCGCGACAATCCATCTAATCTATCGTAGGTAAAGCCATCTACGGATCTGGCACCTATCTTGGTGATAATATGCAGACTCTCTCGCTGCTTGGTTTTCAACCACTCTCCCAGCAACGTTTCACTTTCTCCGCCTTCTCCATCAGGGTGCCAACATGCATAATTATTTGCAGTATCGAGACGCTCTCCGCCAAGTTCTATAAACCGGTCTAATACTGAATAGCTCTGCTCTCGATCATTGAACGTTCCAAATTTCGCTGTGCCTAGAATAACGGGGAACATAAAAAACACCTCAGTGTGTCAATCTAAGTGAATGGTGCGAATGTTATTATTTTGTTATCTCCATAATTAACCATAGACATAGTCGGTATAATGCTCAATGAATACTCAAACCCAAATCCCTCAATTTCAGCCGAGAAACACGCATTCTCAGATATGAATAAAAAAAGGACGCCAATGCGCCCTTTCTTTGTCCAGTCATCAACAAAAGCCGTCTAGTAACCCGTCACTTCCATAAAGCCAACGCCTTGTTTTGAACCTGTTATCTCTATAGGCCCTTCCCAATACGGGAAGGCAAATGACAACCAGTTTTGTTCATTTAACGGTGATGTCGTGATATCTATACCATGCTTGGGTAGTTTCAATTGCCATTCCGTTGGCACGTAGCGACCTGAAGACACTTTGGTGAATGTCTGTGGCATCATTTCGATTTCTTCAGGTTGTAAGATAACTGTTTCCCCTTCGGCATTTGTTAATGAACCAAATCGATAGGGTCCATTTTCGCTGCGTACCTGTACCATCACCAACGAATCACCATCTTCGAATTGTAAAGCAAACCAATCCCAGCCTTTTTGGTCATCACTCAGGGCCTTTGTGCTCCACTCACGATCAATCCAGCCCTTACCGGTCACATCTACTGATTCACCTTCAATCATAATCGTTCCAGCAATATCAACCGCTGGCACACTAAAGTAATAAGATGCGACATTGTCCTTTGCATGCTTTTTGCTATAGCCGTCGACACCTTGAAGAACTTCGCTTTGTGTCCGCTTCATGTTCAAATAAAAACTAAAGGTGTTTTCTCCTGCGACAAGAATCGAGGGAAATACTTCTTTCGATGCTGAGGTCCATTCCCAATCATCAAGCCACACTGAAAATGGTTGAGAAGAAACGCCAGCTTGTCCAATCCCGCCGCGAGAGAATCGCTCTGAGCTATACATCTGTTCTGATGTCGTTAGTACGGCATGCGCCATATAAATCTGTTGATTGTCCCATTGCTCACCTTTTTCTGGTGAAACTGCACTGCGAAACACCGTCCACTGAATACCGTATTTATTCCCGTCCTTGTCGCTCAGATTGGCGGTGACATACCACCACTCTTGGCGGAACTCTTCGTGTACGCCATAGTCTTTTGGAAATGTTATTGCATAGCCAGGCTCAACGTTTGCGAAACCTTTCTCGTTGTTAGCGAGTAGCATTTCCACCGCTCCGCGCTCAGGTGGCGAGCTCTTAAACAATACAGAACCAAAGAATGCGATTACGCACAGAAAGATTGCCGTGCTCCACCCAATAATTCGAAGCATGGGCCCTTGGCGTGGATCTCTTCTCGACATTACTGTGCATCCCTCAACGACAAAATGGCCGACCGCTTAATCAATCGCCAAACTGGCCAACACCCGGCAATCAGCAGAGACGCGAGAGCACCGCCTAACGTGACGAAATAACTGAAGGGGAAATAAGACACAGTCATGGTCCAACCGAAAGAGTATTTAAGCACTATATTGACGAGGACTTCGGCGATGATCAGGCCGAGTGGCAAGGCAAAAAGCGCAGAGAACAAGCCGATCAACATCAATTGGCCACCGCCGACAAATGCGAGCTCACGTCCTGAAATCCCCATATATCGTAATAACGCATACTGGCGCTGTCGGGAGAGTTCAGTGGCTAAAGTGGAGAAGAATAAACCACAAATTGCGATGATGAGTGTCAGTGTGCAAAGCGTGTCCGTCACCAAGAAAGTACGGTCGAATATACGCATAGCCATCGATAAGATATCGCGCTGATTACTGATCTGAGAATCTACCAAACCAAACTCTTGCTTCAGCTTGTTCACAAGAGTTTCGCTATCAGCCCCATCTTTCAACTTTGCCGCAACGCCGACCCTGCCTTGATCCTCTACCCAAGGAATCAGTGCAGAGCGATTAGAAATGATCACCTGCCCATGAGGGTTACCATAGTCAAAATACACACCTGACACTGTCCATTCATCGGCAAACGGTGGTGGCAATTGAATCGTATCGCCCGTTTCCACATCAAATTCCAGAGCTAACGATTCACTCACTAACAAGGATTGCTGTTGGTGCAATGCATTCCAATAGTCAGGTACAGTAACTTTGAGGGCGAGAGCTTCACGTTCTTCTTTCGTGGTGCCTATGGTTTGAATCTCGACAACACCACGCAACGAATCAATTTCATGCCGCCATTGAATGAGGTTTTGTTCAACGTCAGGCTGCGCTTTAAGCCAATCGGAAAGCGGCGTGACAATGCTTTTATCCGGACGAATGTAAATGTCAGCTGCGAGGCGCTGTTGAAGCCAATTCTCGGTGGTATTTCGGAAACTCCCTACCATGGTTTCCATGCCAATATTGGTCGCAATAGCCATCATAAACGCCATGGCTGCGATACCACGATAACTCAGGCTCGCAGATGCATCCGACATTAACCAACGCAGACGTGCGACGTTTACCTTGTCTGAAATCAGCAGAAACGTCTTCCACATAAAATACGGCAGCAGCAGACCACCACTGATCAGAATCAACGCAATGAGTGTGAACCCCTGAGCCTGACTCTGTGGTGCTGCGTAAACGAACAAGGCGACAATACTGAGAAATACTGCGATACCTGCCTGCCATTTAAACTCTTTCCCAGAGAATCGCACCAAAGACATGCGCTTGGAAAGGTGGGCCGGTGGCGTTGTAAGCAGGCGATATAGCGGCCAGCCAGAAGCGAGAATAAAACCGCATACGCCAAGCAAGAAGCTGTAGAACCCCCACTCCCACTGCCAATGCAGCGTAAGGTCGATATTGGCCCCGTAAAGGTCACTCAGTGTTGTCGCCACCGTTGGCATAAGTTTTTGAGCGAGCGTCAGGCCTGCGATGTTACCGCCTACCAAACCCAGGAATAACCAAATCAGCATTTCCAATGAAATAACGAGAGCCAGAGACTTGCGCCCAACGCCCAATTCTCGCATCGTCCCAACGAGCGGTTGTCGCTGTGCCATCGACAAGGATATGGCTTGGTAGAAGATAAACAGGCCAACAACGAAAGCCAGCAGCCCCATAGCAAAGAGGTTCAAATGAAAGGCATGAGTCAGCGGGCCAAGTTGCGCAGATTCTGTACGAGTAAGTATGGCTGTCGGGTGGACAAACGCCCGCAACGCATCCCTTTCAACCTTTGTCATCTCGCCACAATATACTTGCCGGAAACCGTCATGATCGGACAAATTACGAATGACCGAAATATCGCCAAATATACGTGTTCCGGCTCCGATATGACGCGCTTCCATCAATGCAATCGGCCCGATCTTTTCCCCGTTTTTAAGGGTGATATGTTGACCTTCTTTCCAACCGAAGTGATTAGCAAGCTCTGTGCTTACCCATAGAGAGTTGTAGCCAAGGGACAAGGGTTGTTGATTTTTAATCGCATCAGGGTTGGCACGATTAAACGAATACATGGCAACCGTATCGACACCCATTAACTGAATATCTTTGCCATCGGCAGTTTGCGTTCGAAGATAATCAATCGGCACGCATTGTGAAAATCCGTGACGACGCAGAGAAATATACTGCGATTCAGGAATACGTTTACCACGCTCTTGGTGCTGTACGACATAAGGGAAAGGATTGGTAAATAAATTCGCCCCTTTTTCGTAGCTGTCTTTCGCATGCTGGTTGATGGACATTACACCAACCAGCAGTGCAACACCGAGCGTTAACCCAAGCCATACCAACAACACTTGAAACGGATGTCGTCGGTAGTGTCCGAAAAGGGCTCTAGCTACGGGCACGTACATTGAGGACGCCCCCTTGTAAAGTCACTCTATTTCCTAGGTGATCAGCCACTTTTTCACTATGAGTAACAATAAGTAGTGCGCAGTCGAGAGACTTTGTCAGTGAGGTCAATAAACGCATAACCGCTTCAGCATTGCGTTCATCTAGGCTCCCCGTTGGCTCATCGGCAAGCAGGATTTTCGGCTCCATATACAAAGCGCGCGCAATTGCCGCGCGTTGCTGTTGACCACCAGAGACTTCTTCAGGGTATCGGCCTAAAAGGGGCATTAAGTCCAATGCCGAGAGTATTTGTCGCCACAAGCTGTCATCTTCATGAAGCCCTTTGAGCTGTCGACAAAATCGGATGTTATCGGCGATTGTTAAGGTTGGAAGCAAGTTGAATTGTTGGAAGATCATTCCAATGTTGTGTCGGCGATAACGGGTACGTTCGCGCTCGGACAGTTCATGAAGCGGTGTTTTATCTAGCCATACTTCGCCCGAGTCGGGGTTATCCAATCCACCAATCAGGTTAAGCAAGGTGCTTTTCCCTGACCCACTCTCGCCCATTAGAGCCATTTGGTCGTGCTTAGTCAGAGACAATTCAGCACCTTGCAATACAGGGTGAAATTCACCACCATCAAGATACCCTTTGCAAAGACCCACCAGCTCTAACATCATATCCCCTTTATGAATAAATTCCTTTGGTTACGCAGTTCGACACAAAGGAATGGTGAAGCAATTTACCGCAATATTTGCTGTCAAGAAAGAGATTTGAAGCAAGTCCTCAAATTGACCGTAAATGACAGACGGTGAAATTGACTAATTCATCATACAAATACTAACACGCACGGCTTAACGGGATCTCTCGTTAAAACAATCCCCTTTATTTCAATGATGTGACAGCACAAGTGCTTTATTCCGTTTGCCACTTTAAACAATACGGACGAAGCACACCGAAGTGTCACATAATTTACGCTTTCTCCTGCACCTGCCTTGCAATCTAGATAAGATTTAAAAGTGATTGTCATACACCTCACCATTGAAGGTAAGAGATGAATATCAGCCAGGATCCAGTTTCAGCGTCTCGTATTCTCGTCATAGGAGCGAATGGTTACGTCGGTAGCAATCTCGTTCCAGCGTTGTTACGTGCAGGTCATCATGTAAAAGCCACCAGCAGAAACCTGTCTCAACTGTCAAAACAAGTCTGGCATCGTCATCCAAATGTGTCGCTACACCATTTAGACCTAGATGGAGAGTGTGCGGCTGCGCTTTCAGAGCTTTTACACAATATTGATATCGTTTATTACCTCGTTCATGGCATGGCATCAGGCTCTGCGTTTTACGACTATGAACTAGCCATCGCGCGCAACGTGTCTAATGCCCTTTCGCTAAGCCATGTCAAAAGGGTTATTTACCTCGGTGCAACGCAACCAGAAGGCAAATCATCCCCCCACCTGAGTGCGCGTAAAGCAACGGGTAACATCCTTCGAGAAAGCAATGTGCAAATCATAGAGCTTCGAGCCGGCATTATCATCGGAACGGGATCTGCCGCTTTTGAAGTGATGCGAGATGTAGTCAGTCATCTCCCCGCTGTGATAGCCCCCATATGGCTTACCTCCCAATCCAGCCCAATAGCCCTTGAAACAGTGATTCGTTATTTAGGTCAAATGGTGACGTTGTCACTCGATGGTTCCCTCGTATTAGAAATGAAAGGCCCTGAAGTCATTAGTTACGAGCAACAAATGCAACGACTTGCTCGCATGATCAACAAGCGTATTTTGATCATTAAAGTGCCTTTCCTAACCCCAAAAATGGCAGCCTCTTGTCTATCGATTGCTACCTCCGTACCAACCCCTATCGCCGCTGCACTCATTGAAGGCCTTAGCCACAACTTGGTGTCTGATACGACCGATGTGTCTACCTTACTTCCCTTGCCTGCTATTCACTTTGAAGCCGCTGTGGAAACGGCCTTGTCTTCAGAAAGTGATGTCGTTAAAAATGAAATTTGGGGATATGACCCGGATGCAATTTCCCGCTGGCATAAAGGATACGGATACTACCCAAAACAAGCAGGATTCAGTGTTGATACCGATGCTACTGCGGAACAGCTATGGAAAAACATTCAGAAAGTCGGTGGAGATGAAGGTTACTTTTTTGGCGATTGGCTATGGGTACTGCGCGGATACATTGATGCCTTGTTTGGTGGCAACGCGCTAGTTAAGCAACATCCGTCAGGTGACAACCTAGGTGTCGGCGACTTCATAGACAGTTGGAAAGTCATTCAGTGTGAGCCACTCAAACACTTATCCCTGTTGTTTGGAATGAAGGCACCAGGACTCGGTCGACTTGAGTTTACGATTATCGACCATGGCACGCACCGTACCTTAGATATTCGCGCCTGGTGGCACCCTGCCGGTTTCAGAGGGTTACTCTATTGGTTTGCAATGATGCCAGCCCATCTGTTCATTTTTAAAGGTATGGCTATCGCGTTAGCAAAAAAAAGCGGGGCGACAGAAATTACTCCATCGCCCCGCCAATAGACATTGTTATGTCAGCTTACGGTTTCAGGCTCGGTGGCAAAATCGCCAGCCTGTCGGCTTTGTTGCTCGGCCATAACACGTATTCACCGTGATACTTCACGATAGATTTATAGTCAGTGACTTTTGTCAGTAACATACCTTTCTCGAGTACGGCATCCAAAAACCAAGGCTCAGGGCCACGCACATAAAGGCTTAGCGGCTTAACAAGCTCACCTTGCTCATTGAAGCTTTTAGCAATCGCACTGCTGCAAACCGCAAAAGAATGCTGACCATCAGAGATAACACGTACCTTACGATTGATTTCATATTCCGTGTGGATCATCCAATCTTCAGCAGCTAACGTCTCAACCAACGCATCAAAGTGCGCTCGAGTGATTGGGGCATGCTCGTCACCTTCAGGGAACACGGTGTGATACGCCTTAGCAATATGTTGCATTTGACCTTTCAAGTTCGCGTTCTTACCATGGCTACGACCCTGCTGCACCCAGCCAGTCATCTCTTTAGCAACCGAATTGCCAAAACGCTGCTTTTTCATTGCTTGCGCAACCCAGCGGCACAAAAAAGATTCTTCACTAACAGGGTTATTTTGTACCTTGCCAGCCGCTTTCATCTCGTCCAATTCTGCCAATGCAGAATCAACCAGTGATTTAATATCTAAAATGTAACTCATGTTTTTATTTTTTCGCTAAACCCCAATAAAACAGGGCGGATAGAATTGCACATACAGCCATGGCACCTGTCATAGGCCATGCTGATTGAACCGGAATCGACGCGACTATACCACCAACTACTGTGCCTGTCCCAAATCGCATGGTGCCTGCTAACGATGACGCCGTTCCCGCGAGTTCTGGGTAGCTACTTAGTACACAAGCCATTGAGTTACTGCCCACGATAGAGATTGTACCCACAAAGAACACAACCGGAATCACGGTACCCCACAAACCAAGTTCAAGCACCTGGCCTACAATCAGTGCGATACCCGCAAGCAATTGGATAGTCAGGCCGATTTTGAGCATTTTTTCACTGCCAAGCTTGCGAACAAACTTACCATTAAAAGACGTCATGAATATCAGGCACACAACGTTCAAACCAAAGAGGTAACCGAAGTTTTGAACACTCACGCCATAATAGTCGATATAAACAAACGAACCCGCCGTTAAAAACGAGAACATACCAGCAAACGAAAAACCTGATGCAAAGATATACCCAACGGATTTTCGTGTGCGAAGAATTTTTAGGTAGTTTCGCAGCGTCGCGCCTATTCGCAATGGCGGGCGTCGCTCAGCGGGCAGCGTTTCAGGGATCAACGTAAAAATAAGTACGATGACCAACACCGCAAAACCGGCCAACAACCAAAAGATCGAACGCCAACCAAACCACACCGCCAAGTAACCACCAATCATTGGTGCCGCTAACGGTGCAACCGTCATAACAAGCGTAATGAAAGACATGGTGCGCGCAAAATCTTCACGATCAAACATATCGCGAACCAAGGCCTGAATGACAACGGCCGCCGCAGCACCGCAAAAACCTTGAGCCGCACGAACATAGGTCAAGGTATCAATGTCTGCTGCCAATGCGCTAACAACGGCACCAATTAAGAACAAAACAGTGCCGACAATAAGCACAGGTCGACGACCATAGCTGTCTGAAATTGGGCCATGTATCAACTGACCAATTGCGAATCCCGCGGTATAGGCAGCTAACGTTGTCTGAACCTGACCCGGAGTCGCCGCCAAATCGCGCGCAATTTCAGGCATTGCAGGCAGATACATGTCGATAGCAAGCGGCGTCAATGCGGAAATAGCACCGAGCACAAGGATCAGTAAAAATGTCAGCTGTTGTGCTGGCGGATTAGTAGCATTCGTTGTCATGGACGCCTTGATAAGAAAAGGTGAAGTAAGAAGTTATTCTTGCCGTACGAAACGGGTCAGAAGTCACATAATAACACTTAGATTAATTCCATTGAGGAAATAATGACTTTCTAGTTGGAAGCGAAAACTAATGCTGCTAACCCTAAGATTGTTAGATGGAAATTCCACTTAAAAGCGACCATCTCAGAGTAAATCTTTACGGGTCAAAACAACTTAACTCTTGATTACAAGGACATAAAAAAGCACTGCTAACGAACAGTGCTTTTTCTTCCAAAGGCATTACGCCGCGTGTGAAATTACTTTTTCGGCATGAACAGTGCGATTTCGTCTTCAGTCAGTGAACGATATTCTCCTGGCTCCAAAGCTTCATCAAGTACCAGTTCGCCTACAGATTCACGGTGCAAGCCCACGACTTTATTACCGACCGAAGCGAACATACGCTTAACTTGGTGGTATTTGCCTTCGTGGATTGTCAGCAGCACTTCTTTCTCGTCAACTTTCTCCATTTGAGCAGGCAAGGTTTCAGCCTTCTCTCCACGAAGCTGAACGCCTTCAGCAAATAGATCAGCCGTTTCGTCCGACACTGCATCTTCCAACCAAACACGGTACGTTTTATCGCACTTATGTTTTGGCGAAGTCACGCGATGCGACCATTGACCGTCGTCAGTCAAAAGCAACAAACCCGTTGTATCGCAGTCTAAACGTCCTGCAATGTGCAATTTCTCAGCACCGACTTCATCGAAAAGGATAAAAACGGTTGGGTTATGCGCATCTTCATGTGAACAAACATAACCTTCCGGTTTGTTCATCATGTAATAACGCGGGCCAGACAAGCGAAGTGCCATGCCATCAAATTCAACGTTCGCATCTTCTGCAATTTTAAGCGCACCGCTTTTTACGATTTCGCCTTCAACAGTTACACGCTTTTCTTTCAGCAAATACGTTGCTTGCTTACGTGTCACACCGACGGTGTCACACAGAAATTTATCTAGCCTAATCATTGATTGTTATCCAGGAGGCAATTTAGCGGCGCAGTATATAACGAAAACATCCGGTCCGGCAGGCTCTGAGCCAACATTTCTATCTTGTTGGTAGCAAGTTTTTAAGCAGAAGCCTCTTAGCATGAACGCAATACACTGCTTAATTGGTCTTATTATCTATCATCCAAAATTGCACTTCACTTCGCTATGTTCAAAACTTATAAGCAGGGAACTTAACATTTTTGTTACACTCTAAAATCTGACATTAGTCTAGTGAGTTACTTTGGTAGTTTGTACAATCGAGTTTATAATCTCTAGTCACATAACCTATTGATCAGGTAAGCATTTATGAATATTTCGCTGTTATCGCCGTCTGTGGACTCTATGTCGCGCCTGTTGGACCTGTCAAAACAGCTACATGATTATGAAGCGCTGTCATTTGACGTTGAGCATGTCACCACTGCATTCAACTTCCTGATCTCTAACCCTAGCCACGGTGATGTATTCTTAGTGTCCGTCGACCACGACGATGAGGAGAGTGAAATCATTGGATTTGTCGTGCTCTGCTACAGTTTCAGCGTCGATCTTGGTGGACAGATTGCCGTTATCGACCAAATCTACCTAACGCCCGAATGGCGTCGACAAGGTGTCGGCTCTCATGTACTGCCGAATATTGAAGCGCACGCGCTGCAAAAGGAATGTCATGCCGTGATATTAGAGGTCAATATCGGTAACAGTGGCGCGCGCGAATTCTATGAACAGTTCGACTACATGCCTCGCCGACAGCACTGCATCATGTCCAAACGTTTGATGCGATAATCTGGCCTTTAGTCAATCACCTCGTTAAACTGGGCAGCCTAATACGGCTGCCTTTTAGTTTTCATGTATACCCTTCGCCCTTACCAATCTGACGCGGTCAAAGCCGTTGTTCATTACTTTAGAAAAAACACCTCTCCTGCTGTCGCTGTTTTACCGACAGGCGCAGGAAAAAGCCTTGTTATTGCCGAACTGGCAAAGCTTGCTCGTGGTCGCGTTTTGGTTCTTGCACATGTAAAAGAACTCGTAGAGCAGAACCATGAAAAATACGAAGGCTATGGCCTCAAAGGTGGCATTTTTTCGGCTGGACTGGGTAGAAAAGAAAGCTCAGACAAAGTTGTTTTTGCCTCAGTACAATCTGTCGTGCGTAACTTAGAGGCATTTAAAGATCAGTTTTCGCTGCTGGTTATTGATGAATGCCATCGCGTTCCCGACAACGAAGACAGTAGCTACCGTAAAGTCATCTCGCACCTGCAAGCGGTGAATTCTGGCATTAAAGTGCTTGGCCTGACAGCCACACCTTATCGGTTAGGAATGGGATGGATTTATCAGTTTCATACCGCTGGTCGTGTTCGCAGTGAAAAACCGCGCTTTTTCAAAGACTGTATTTTCGAATTACCCATTCGATTTCTACTAGACGAAGGGTTTCTCACCGAAGCAAAAGTCCTTGATGCTCCCGTGCTCAGTTATGATTTTTCGAGCCTGAAAGCGTCGCCTACTGGCTTTTATAAAGAAGCGGACCTCGACAGAGTCATCGAAAATGCGCCTCGCGCGACGCCTCAGATTGTCACTCAGGTGCTTGATTACGCCAAAGAGCGACACGGTGTGATGATCTTTGCCGCGACCGTGAAGCACGCGCAAGAAATCCTGACCTTGCTGCCAGAAGGTGAATCAGCATTAGTCATTGGCGATACTGCTCAGGATGAGCGTGACAGCATTATTCAGCGATTCAAACGCAGAGAGTTAAAGTATCTGGTTAACGTGTCCGTTTTAACAACTGGCTTCGATGCCCCACACGTCGACCTTATTGCCATACTTCGCCCGACCGAATCCGTAAGCCTTTATCAGCAAATCGCAGGCCGAGGGTTGCGACTGTCTCCAGGGAAAGAGGATTGCCTAATTCTGGACTACGCAGGAAATGTCTATGACCTTTACCAACCGGAGATCGGCGATCCCAAGCCTGACAGTAACAGCGAAATCGTGACAGTGCCCTGCCCAGCCTGTGGCTTTAACAACAATTTCTGGGGCAAATTAGACACTAACGGATTCTTAATCGAGCACTATGGGCGACGCTGCCAAGGCTTCTTTGAAGACGATGACGGGGAAAGAGAGATTTGCGGGTATCGCTTCCGTGCAAAATTTTGCAGCGAATGCGGTGCTGACAATGACATTGCCGCCAGACGCTGCCACCAATGTGACCATGCACTGGTTGATCCGGACAAGAAACTCCGTGATGCATTAAAGCTAAAAGATGCACTTATTATGGCGTGTGCAGACATGCGTTTGGAGGCAGGGAAAAACAAATTTGATAAGCCTCAGCTTAAAGTAACCTACGTAGGTCATGATGGCGCAGAGATCCATGAAGTATGGCCACTTTCTACCAAACGACAAAAGCAAGAATTTCTGGCCAAATTTATCAATCCACATTTGATTGATCGTCATCGCCCTTTCACCGATACTGCGCCCTCAAAAGTGGAACGTGCCGAGCATCGACTTCGGTTTCCCGACTTTGTCGTTGCAAGAAAGAACGGACGATTTTGGGCGATCAGAGATAAGATTTTCGATCTCACACAGTTTGCATCACAGCAAGACGTCAACGACATGTTGACCCGAGTTGCGTAAACCATGATAAGCGCGCTTAGACGTTTGAAAATAGAGCACATTGATTCAATCACCCTCACTTTGTCTAGAAAGACGACAAACAGGCGCAAGAATCCATGTAACGTCGCATTTTCACTTGTTATACACTAGGTCGGGTGTTAATATCCGCGCTCGATTTACTTGGCACTTAGTTTGGTCGCAAATCTAGGTGTTTATTTTCCACTCTCTATTAAGAGTATTTATTATGAAATTCGAAGCAGTAGTACGTACTGAGCAGGGTAAAGGTGCGAGCCGCCGCCTGCGTCACGCTGAGCAATTCCCAGCAGTTGTTTACGGTGGTGAAGCAGCTCCAGTTGCAATCGCTCTGGATCAGAAAGCAGTAATCAACCAAATGGACAAGCCAGAATTCTACGAAGCGATTACTCTAGTAATCGACGGCGCGGAAGTTAAGGTTAAGCCTCAAGACATCCAACGTCACCCATTCAAGCCAAAAGTTCAACACATGGACTTCATCCGCATCTAATTGCGTTTGAGCTTGAAATAAAAAGCACCCTCTGGGTGCTTTTTTTGTATCTGCAATTCGTGGTGTGCTTGAGCCCTCTCTTCTAGCTTCAGCACTTTACGGCTATGACTCGGGGTCATCGTCATCGAAGAGTGATTGTTGTGGGTTAATTTCTTCTTCATTACGCTGCGATGCGTCTTGGGCTAGCTTCGCGCGAAGGATTCTCTGATAACGTTGCTTACACAACCTCACCACATTTCGCCGCTGCTCGCTGGTAAAGTCGTTCCATTGGAATCGCTCTTCCCTGCTTCTGAAACAACCTTTGCAATACCCTTTGTTGTTAGCCTGACAGACCCCGATGCAAGGGCTGGGCACAGTAAAAAAGTCTAATTGTTCCATGCTCTAACCTGTCTGGAGATCGTTACGGTACGTTTCATTCAAGCCATTTTTTCGATGAAATGCAAACTTTGTCTGCCAATGTCTTTAAATAACAATATGTTGAGAAAACCTCAAAACGCCTAGGATTTCCATCTAGTTCGACGAAAATCGCTATTCTTTACTAGGTCATTTCCCCTAGTTAATCAAAATAACATTGCGTTTAGGCGTCTAAGTTTGTTAGGTTAACAAAATAACCTGTTGGTTATACGCCGATTATCAGAATATACACCAAGAGATAGCAGCTCAGATTCCAATGAATAGCTTCAGGTCGTTTGGGTATAGATAATCGGTTTCAGGGAAGAATGTAATTTAGGAGGAATTATGTCATTTTTCGTTCCATCGGCAGAGTCTCAGGATCAAGCAGAATCCATCTATACCGCCATTGCCAAACACGTTGATGCTCCCGTGTCTGACACGCGCATATCTACTCTGCAATGGGAACATGAAGGTATAGAAGTGACGGCTCGCGTCGGTGAAAAGTTGCCATCATGTTTTGGTGTTGAAGATGAAGTCGTTCTCGCCATTTTTGATTGTGGTGACATTTTCAAAGTCTGCACCCCAAATCGCGGCGCAGTGTGTTTCGACCCCGTCGTCGCTTCACGTCCTTTTGTCTCTAGCGTCGACTTTTTCTAACACGCCATTCATACATTGTAAAAGCGCCGACTCTGAGTCGGCGTTTTTGTTGGTCATGGTGGTGCATTTGGCTTGCGCAGTTAAAACAAGCCAAGCTGAGGCATAGAGAGTTCGTCAAAGCGTTTTCCAATAAATGGCAAAATACCGTCAGCAATCGGTTTTAGCTGTTTATCGACGTAGTGCTGATAGTCATAAGGGCTTTCCAATGCCTCCAGTGGCTCGGGTCCGTTAACCGTAATCACGTACTCAATCCAGCCACCGTGCTGATATTGAAGTGAACGCCCTAATTTCTCATTGTAGGCATCCGCTTTACGTGCAGCTTTCACATGAGGAGGGACGTTTTTTTCATAGTCAGACAGCTTACGTCTTAAGCGTTTACGGTAGATAAGCTGATCATTGTTGTTACCCTGTAACGTATTCTCTACTGTATTGCGAACGTACTCATCAATGTCTTCGCCATCAAAAACCCGTTGATACAGGGTTTGTTGGAATACCTGTGCGAGTGGCGTCCAATCGGTACGAACGGTTTCTAACCCTTTGTAGACAATACGGCGATCACCGTCTTTGTCGACTAAACCCGCATAGCGCTTTTTACTGCCCGTATCTTGTCCGCGAATTGTCGGCATCAAAAACTTCTGATAGTGGGTTTCGTATTCAATTTCTAACGCAGAATCAATTTGGTAGTCGTCTGCTAAGTGCTTTGTCCACCATGCATTAATATGAGATACCAAGGCATTACCTATCTCATCCGCATCCTGATTACTGTATTGCTTACCTAAAGAAACAAACGTCGAGTCGGTGTCGCCGTATATCACTTCGTAGCCTTGCGCTTCAATCAGTTCACGCGTCATTTTCATGATTTCATGGCCACGCATGGTGATAGAGGACGCGAGCCGATGATCAAAGAACCGGCAACCCGATGAACCCAATACGCCATAAAACGAGTTCATGATGATTTTGATAGCTTGAGAGAACGCCTTCTCTCCGAGGCGTTTCGCCTCATCCCTCGCCCGCCATAGATTTTCAATCATGGATGGCAGGAAATGCTTTTCGCGATGAAAAACACCGCCACGAAAACCCGGGACTGTTTCAGACTCGTCGGTACTATGAAGCCCTTCAATCAACCCCAGCGGATCAATGAGAAAGGTACGGATAATTGAGGGGTAAAGCGATTTAAAATCCAGTACCAACACGGATTCATAAAGTCCTGGTTTACTGTCCATCACGTAGCCACCAGGGCTCGCTATCCAGTTTTCGCTGGCAAGCGTCGGCGCGACAAAACCGCCACGGTGAAGCCTTGGTAGGTAGAGGTTTGTAAACGCTGCAACCGACCCGCCAATTCGATCCAGTTCAATCCCCGTTAAACGGCTTCTCTGGATTAAGTACTCCATGAGGTGCGTTTCTTTAAATATGCGATTTACCAACACACAGTCTTGAAGGTTGTAGGTCGCGAGCGCGATTTTGTCATCTCGGAACATACGGTTAATCGAATCCATGCGATCGTAGGGATTGTCGATAGCCTTACCTTCACCAAACATGTTCTGAGAAACCGATTCGAGTGACCACGAGCGGAAACTGTACGTCGCCGATTTGAGTCCATCAATACCATCAATGACCACGCGACCAGGAATGGTAATGAACCCTTGGCGACTATTGCTGGAATCACGCCAATGAACTTTTTCGCCACCTCGCCCTAAGCGCAAATCAATGTGATTAAATGCCGCGCGCTTTACGAGTAACCTAAAGTCAAAATCGACAACACTCCAGCCAACTACAACATCAGGGTCAAACTCATCGAACCAACGGTTCAGGCTTTTTAGCAAAGACAACTCATTCGGCACCCACTCAATCCACGGCGTGTCTTTCGCGTTATCTGGTTGTTCACCAATCATAATAACGCGACTGTCCGCGTCACTGTCTAAGCCAATGGAATACAAAACGCCTTTTTCAGAACACTCAATATCCAACGAAACACGTGAGAGCGACGTGGTGTAGTCCGATGCCTTCGTTTTAACGTTTCGGTACTCAACATACCCTTTACGTGCCGTTGCCTCTCCGGCAAACGTTAAGCCGCCACAGATAAAACGCTCCATCAAATAACGATCGCCTAATCGTACATCCGACTCCAACGCATCAATCCCTTCCACCAACAGTTCTCTTGCTGCGCGGTTGGCGGCCTGAATGGTTGCAAAATAAAATGCAGAAACGGGCTGATAAGCGAAGTTTTTTAGCGGGAGCAATTTTTGAGTAAATGGGATGGACGATGAACGGAGCACGCGCTGTGCTTCATCGGCTGAATCCTGTGCAACGAAGAAGACCGGCTTTTCATTATGTACCAGTAGTTTAGCCGGCCCAGATGGTGTATGAACCCAAAAGACAAGTTCAGTGCGATCGCCAATGTCTCGGCTGTGTCGACTGATAAGAAAGCCATCTTGATATTGCAATGTAGCCTCGGCACTGATTATTACCCCAGAAGTATACCCGAAACTGCGTCGCGCTTCTTTCTGCCTCTCGATTTTTATGCTTGTGCCAGCGATATGAACAGAGCTTGCTAAACTCGTTACAAGGTTATTCAGGAGCAGTTATGGACAATCACGTCTCACATATTGTGGTAGTGGACGACGAAAAGGACATCAGAGACGTTCTCGCCGATGCACTTCAACAACAAGGTTACCGCGTCACAAAAGCCGCCAATAGTTCTGAACTTTTCGCCGCTGGCCCATCAGATTTAGCCATTATCGACTTACGCTTAAACAACGAAGACGGTCTGACCCTCGCCAAAGCCTTGCGTGCACAAAGTGCTATTCCCATTATGATGCTGACAGGAAAAGGTGACGAAACGGACATCATCATTGGTTTGGAATTGGCCGCCGATGATTACATGTTGAAGCCATTCAATCTGAGAGAGTTTACAGCGCGCGTTAATGCGCTTTTAAGGCGCAGTAATCGACTCGCCAACAACAGCGAAGCTCTCAGCAACAACGAAACGCTATACCGATTCGATGATTGGACGCTAAACCTGTCTCAACGCACGGTCACGCGATCAAATGGCAATCAGCCCACCTTGACGCATGGCGAGTTTTCATTGCTAGAAGCCCTCGTCATGTCTCCCCAGCGAGTGTTATCCCGTGAACAGTTGATGGAAAAAACACACGGCTATGGCTCTGACTCCCAAGATCGCACCATTGATGTATTGGTTGTTCGCCTTCGCCGAAAAATCGAAGACAACCCACGGGTTCCAAAACTGATCAAAACCGAGCGAGGTATTGGGTATCGATTCAACACCTCGGTGACAAAACACAGCAAGACAGAGAGCTAGCCTGAATGCAAGCGCAGAGTATTCGCCCTCGCCTCATGATGACGTTATCAGCTCTGTTGTTTTTAACGACGCTCATGGCTAGCGTGGCTGTCTATACACTTTGGCAAAACCAACACCTGCTGGACGATGTGACATCCACGACGCTCGTAGATACCCAAACCTCGCTGATATTGTCAGAAAACGTTGCCCAAATTGCCGCCCTTGCACCCTATATCGCGACGTCTGCCCGTCCCTTTCAAGTACAAGAAGAAAAAGCCAAACTGGCGACGAGAATCCAAACGTTATCCGATGTAGCTGGCCGCCTTTCCGATCCTCGTTATGCAGGTGAACTTTCACAGCGCGTTGCAAAAGTCGAAGAGTCGCTTACACGACTAATGAGTAACGTAGAACGCGAGCTTTACATTCGCGAAGATTTACTGGCGCAGCAATTTAACCTCGACCCTCTGCAGAAGTATCGATTCGGTAGAGCGTTTATCGACGCCTACTCTCAAAACCCCACCTACATATCTCAAGGGTGGATTGATAACGTGGTAACGCTGTTTGCCGAGCGTTCTGATACCACGCAGGAGCGGCATACTGTGATGCCCGTATTTGCGGCACTCAGTCGCGGCATTCAACATGTGCAGCAACTTCGCCAAGAAAATGCCTACTTGCTTGCTTCCATTCGCGCACAATCTGATCGCATGGCTGACTATGTACAAACCATTGTCAGTGACCACCAGCAATCTGTTAGTGAACAGCAAAAACACGCAAAACAAGCGATTACTCGCGCTACGCTCGTCATGGGGTTCATTTTGGTCACCCTTAGCTGTGGCGTTTTTTATCTCTTTCGGTTTAACAACAAAATGGCGAAAGACCTCGAACTCGTCACAGAAGAGATGTTAAACCTCGCCAAAGGCGACACAACCATAACCCCCGTTGAACTCGAACGTCACGATGAGATTGGTCAACTCGCGCAGGCGTTTGGAGCGTTCCAACGAAACGCAATCGAGAAAGTACACGCAACTCAAGCCCTACATAGCCAAAAAACCCTTCTCGAAACCTTGTTCAATGAAATGCAGGATGGTTTGAGTGCCTACGACGCACAAGACACCTTACTGGCTTGGAACAGTAGCTATGCCACTTTGTTAGGAATCGAAGAATCCAAACTCTCTGTCGGTATGTCGATTAAAAGCGTGCAATCGTTACTACCTAAAACATTAAGTACAACCGAAGATCCAACCCGCACTCATGAAAGACAACACATCCCTCAGAGTTTCGAAAGGCAATTTGTGGATGGTCGAATCATCGAATATCGCAGCCAACCTATACCTTCCGGCGGTTTTATTACCTTGTATCGCGACTTAACCGAAAAGCGACTACTCGATCAACAGCTTCGTCAGGCACAAAAAATGGAAACCTTGGGCCAACTGACTGGCGGTATCGCGCACGATTTTAACAATTTGCTTTCCGCGTTAAGTGGCAACCTCGAACTCTTGTCTCTATCGGCGCGTATTTCTGAGGAAAGTCGGATTTACCTCAACCGTGCACTCACTGTCACAGAGAAAGGCAGCCACTTAATCGACAGATTGCTCGCATTTAGCCGCAAATCTTCGCTTCACCCTGAAGCCCTTCACTTAGAAGACACCTTGCAGGAGCTTTCTGACTTGTTGGAATACACGTTAGAAGGTAACAGCCAGTTGGTCATGAACCTCGCTGCAGACCCACACACCATATTTGTTGATAAAAACGGCCTTGAAAGCGCACTAATGAATCTTCTCCTCAATGCCAATGCCGCCATGCCCGAAGGCGGACGTGTCACGGTTTCAACGCGCTCATGCAGTTTATCAGCCGACGAACCAAGTGCAGTCTCCATTGAAATCCTTGATGAGGGGCAAGGTATTCCGCCTCACCTTCTTAACAAAGTGATGGAGCCTTTCTTCACCACGAAGGATAAAGGCCAAGGCAGCGGATTAGGGTTAAGTATGGTGTATGGCTTTGTTGAGCAATCTAACGGATACGTTACCGTCGAATCTACGATTAACCACGGGACAACGTTCACCCTTGTTTTCCCCAGCACTGTAACAGAAAAGACATCGTCTCGCGGCTCACCTATCGAAGAAAACAACGTTGTCTTGGCTGGCCTTAACCTTCTCTTGGTCGAAGATGATGAAGACGTTGCGACACCGCTCATTGACGTACTAAAACGACATAATGTCAGAGTCACGTGTGTGCATACATCACGAGATGCACTGCTCTTTTGTGACAGCGTCACACCAGATCTCATTTTAAGTGATATCAATTTGGGAGAAGGCCTCAACGGCACGGCATTTAAGCGTAAGCTGTCAAAAACGCACCCTTCTGTGCCCGTTCTTTTGATGTCAGGTTTGCCAAAATCCGACCTTATCGGACAATTTGATTTCGACCCAGCGTGGTCCTTGATCACAAAACCGATTAATCATCATCAATTGTTTAAATTGCTTTCTTCCTATTACTCAGCGCGTTAAGCGGATTATTTCAATTGTGAACGAAAAAACAGCGCGCTTGAAACCGTCCATTCGCAAAACCCTGCCACGTTGTTTATACCGACACCTCAAGGAGATCTGGTATGAAGAAGATAGTAAAAACATCGCTATTGGCAGCCATGATGGCAAGCCTTCCTTTCACCCAAGCCATGGCAGAAGAAGTCCTGATTGGTTTAATCACAAAAACCAATACCAACCCGTTTTTCGTCAAAATGAAAGAAGGTGCCAAGCAGCAAGCAGATGCCATGGGGGCGAAGCTGAGCTCTTTCGCTGGTCGATTTGACGGTGACACCGATTCTCAGGTACAGGCTATTGAAAACCTCGTTGCCGCGGGAGCGAAAGGTATTCTCATCACGCCCAGCGATCCTCACGCTCTCGCGCCTGCCGTGAAACGCGCACGTGACGCGGGTGTACTCGTTATCGCTTTAGACACGCCGTTTTCTCCCGCCAACATCGCTGACGCCACCTTTGCGACGGATAACTTTAAAGCCGGCGAACTGATTGGTGAATGGGCCAAAGCAAAACTGGGGGACGATGCGAAAGACGCAAAAATTGCGCTGCTCGATTTGAGTACTGCCAACATCACCGTTGATGTGGCTCGCGACCAAGGCTTCCTAACCGGTTTTGGTATCGACACCAACAACCCCAATATCAACCGAGATGAAAACGACCCGCGCATCGTAGGGAATGATGTCACTCAAGGGTCTGAAGAAGGTGGCCGCCGTGCCATGGAAAACCTGCTTCAGAAAGATCCCGGCATCAACCTTGTTTACACCATCAATGAACCGGCAGCAGCCGGAGCTTATGAAGCGCTCAAAGCCGTTGGACGTGAAGATGACGTTATTGTCGTTTCCGTTGATGGTGGCTGCCCAGGCGTCGACAATGTGGAGGCAGGAGTCATTGGCGCAACCTCCATGCAATTCCCACTGCGCATGGCCTCACTTGGCGTTGCTGCGGTCGTTGAATACGCGAAATCAGGCGTAAAACCGGGCGCAACACCGGGCAAAGCGTTTTATGACACTGGCGTTGAGCTTATCACCGACGAACCTGTATCTGGCGTTAACTCCACAGACTCCAAAACCGCCAAGTCCAAATGCTGGGGATAAGCACTGAGGACAGACGAAACGAGGAGGGCAACCGCCCTCCTTACTAGAAACATTCTGTGTGGTTTTCGTGTTTGCAGGAGTTCTTCATGTCTTCACCACAAAAGTCGTCGGACTCAGCCCAAACGAGGCTGGCTGGCGATGAACTCAGCGGCTATTCGTTTTCCTTCGGGCAACGTATTCAGCTCTACTTACACAATCACCCAACAGCGGCCCCCTTTCTGGTGCTGGTGATGGCAGTGGTCGTGTTTTCAACCTTGGTGGGAGATCGCTTCTTTCACCCCTTCAATCTTTCGCTGGTATTGCAACAGGTCACCATTATTGGCGTTATTGGCATCGCGCAAACACTGATCATCCTGACTGCTGGAATTGATTTATCTGTGGGCGCAGTCATGGTGCTGACGTCCGTTGTTATGGGCCGTCTGGCGATAGACTATGGTCTCCCACCCTCAATCGCATTTCTTGGAGGAATAGCGGTAGGTGCTATCGCAGGCATGATCAACGGCTTATTGGTGTCACGGGTAAAGCTACCTCCCTTTATTGCGACGCTTGGAACATGGAACATTTTCTTTGCGTTGAATCTTTGGTATTCAAACAGCCAAACCATTCGCTCTCAAGTCATCGACCAACAAGCGCCTTTACTTCAGTGGTTAGGTAATACGATTGAAGTCTTTGGTGGGCGTATCGCGTACAGCTCTATCTTTATGCTGCTACTGTTTATTATCGTCTGGTACGCACTGAATTGGACGCCTTGGGGGCGCCACGTCTATGCGACAGGCGACGATCCCGATGCTGCGCGCCTTGCAGGGATAAGAACCAAACGCGTTCTGCTGTCTATCTATATCATCGCTGGCGTCATTTGCGCCCTCGCCGCTTGGGTGCTCATTGGCCGTATTGGCTCTGTTAGCCCGCAGGCTGGTTATACCGCAAACCTCGATTCCATTACCGCCGTGGTAATTGGCGGCACCAGTCTTTTCGGTGGCAGAGGCTCCATCTTTGGTACTTTGATCGGCGCATTAATCGTCGGTGTGTTTAGAAACGGACTCGCACTGCTCAGCGTGGATGTGCTTTGGCAGGAATTTACGGTGGGCGTGCTGATCATCGTCGCGGTCAGTATTGACCAATGGATTCGGAGAGTCGCGTCATGACAGAACAAACACCTGTACTGCAAGCGCGTGGACTCGTAAAACGCTATGGTCGAGTGACCGCATTAGATGGCGCAGACTTTGATTTGATGCCTGGTGAAGTCTTAGCGGTCATTGGCGACAATGGTGCAGGCAAATCCAGCCTGATCAAAGCCCTCTCTGGAGCGTTGGTCCCTGACGCCGGTGAAATCACGCTCGAAGGGGAGCGCGTTAAGTTTTCCAACCCCATGCAGGCACGCGAAGCAGGCATTGAAACGGTTTACCAAAACCTTGCCGTTGCACCTGCACTCAACATTGCCGATAACCTCTTTCTTGGTAGAGAAATCCGTTGTAACGATTGGCGAGGAAAATGGCTTCGGATGTTGGATAAAAAAGCCATGCGTGAAAAGGCGAAAGAAAAACTGACCGAACTTGGACTCATGACCATTCAGGATATCACCCAAGCGGTTGAAACCCTGTCAGGAGGTCAACGGCAAGGCGTTGCTGTCGCGCGTTCCGCCCTTTTTGGGACACAAGTCGTCATCATGGATGAACCGACGGCCGCACTGGGTGTTAAGGAATCTCGACGCGTTCTGGACCTCATTGTTGAAGTGAAAAATAAAGGGCTTCCTGTTGTGCTTATCAGTCACAATATGCCGCATGTGTTTGAAGTTGCCGATCGTGTTCATATTCATCGATTGGGTAAGCGAGTAGACATCATTTCACCCAAGACCCACACTATGTCTGATGCCGTTGCCATTATGACAGGTGCCATGGAACCCGGCACAGGAGGCAGCGCAGAAATCAGTTAGGTTGGCTTATTACGCACGCACATTAAAACTCAACACTGTCACTCAGAGCAGGAATCAAATGCCCTGAGTGACGAAAGATTCAGCGTGCGATTAGCTATAGAAAGTGCGCTCAAGAGCCAATTCTAAACCACGCAGCTCTGCTAATCCCTTCAAGCGACCGATACACGAGTAACCAGGGTTTGTTTGCTTTCGTAGGTCATCAATGATTTGGTGACCATGATCTGGGCGCATTGGGATTAGCCGCGTTTCTCCAGCTTGCTTACGGCGATGCTCTTCCTTCAATAACGCATTGACCACATTGTACATGTCCACGTCCCCTTCCAAGTGCGCCGACTCATGGAACGTCTTGGGGTTATTTTCGCGCTGTGTAGAGCGTAAGTGCGTGAAGTAGATACGCTCGCCATAGCGTTCGATCATTTTCACCAAATCATTGTCACCTCGCACTCCGTAAGAACCCGTGCACATGGTGATCCCATTCATTTTGCTAGGTACTTGAGTCGTTAGCCACTCAATGTCTTCTATTGTCGATACTATCCGTGGAAGACCAAGTATGGGCCGTGGTGGATCATCTGGATGCACTGCAAGTTTCAAACCGTATTGCTCACACACAGGCACCAGTTCTTTCAAAAAGGCCGCGAGATGCTCCCTAAGCTTGTCCTTACTTATATGCTTGTAGCTATCCAAACGAGCTTGAAATTCTTCTAATGTGTAACCTTCTTCAGCACCGGGTAAACCCGCGATAATATTGCTAGTGAGTTTAGTAACATCAGCCTGCGTCATCGTATCGAAATGTCTGGCCGCTTCCTGCTGTTCTTCAAGGGTATACTCTAATTCCGCTCCCGGGCGTTTTAGGATAAATAGCTCAAAGGCCGCAAAGGCCGTATGATCAAACCTCAATGCTCTTGAGCCATCCGGCAACTCGAACTCAAGGTCTGTGCGCGTCCAGTCCAGCACAGGCATGAAGTTATAACAAACCGTATCTAGGCCACACTTTGCTAGGTTTTCGAGGGTTTGTTTGTAATTAGCAATCCATTTTTTATAGTTTCCAGAGCGCGTTTTAATCTCTTCATGTACGGGAACACTCTCAACAACAGACCAAACCATTTCACATTCAGATATGATCGCCTTACGTTGCTCTATCTCCTCAGTACTCCAAATTTCTCCGTTTGGTATATGGTGAAGCGCTGTGACAATCCCTGTTGCACCTGCCTGTCGAATATCTTGCAGTGAAACGGGATCGTGTGGGCCATACCAACGCCATGTCTGTTCCATATCGTTATCCTGTCGATACACTTCTCTAGCGTAAAGAATGCTATTGAATTAAGTAGTTACTCTGATTGTGACAACGTAACTGGGTAGGAACTGAACAGGTATCCATCAAAACTCGGATCATCCACATCTGACAGTTCAAACAAAGTTTGCTTAACATTTTCTAAGTGCTGCCACATGGCTTCTCTAGCCGCCACAGGGTCCTTTCGGACCAATGCCTTGAAGATACGCTCGTGATCGGCAAGCCAGCGTTTCCGGTAATCCTGATCAGAAATTCGCTCATGAAGTTGTTGCCACATTAAGCTGCGATTTCGTCTTTCCCACATGTCTTTGACCATATCGCTGAGCACACTGTTTTGCGTCGCTTCAGCGATGACTATGTGAAACATTTGGTCACCATCGTAGTCGTTGCTTCCAGCCTCTAAGTCTTTACGCTCGAGTTCGAGTGCTTCACGGAGACGGAAAATTTCATGCTTCGTCACCTGTGTCGCCGCAAATTCAGCGATATGACTTTCCAATAGCTGTCTGGCCTGCAACATTTCAAACGGTCCGGCGTCATCTTCATCAGATTCCGATTGCCCAGTTACCTTTTCAGTAGGCTGTAACGAGGCTTGGTTTAAAAAGGTCGAAGGCGTATTAATCACATACACGCCTGAGCCTTTCTTCACTTCAACCAGTTCCTTTATCTCTAACATAATCAGCGCTTCACGGATAACTGAGCGACTCACTTGCAATTGTTCAGCGATGTCGCGTTCCGGGGGCAATTTATCACCCACCTTGTATTCACCGGCCGCAATTTGTTCCATGATTTTTGTACCGATTTTCTGATAAAGACGCGTTACATTGCTCATATTCACTAGCCTACTGGTTGTATCTACTCACCTATTTGGTCTGGCATCATAGCATTGCTGCAAGGTTAACCAAATATTGGTTAACCAATATCTGTGATGTAAGGCTTGATTTATACTTTTTGGTCAAAAGGGCTCACTACGGAGCAAGCCCTGACTGGGTTTATTCCGCGAGCTCGCCAATGGCACGTACATAACTCGCGATAGCTGGATTTTGTAACGCTGCATCGTGCATGGGTTTAACCGCGTCAACAAAAGGCTGCTTTTCTACCGAGACAAACTTAACACCCAAGTTGTTCTTAGCCTTATCGATGGCTTCATTCGTCATCTCTTCCCACAGGGTTTTGTGGTACATCATTGAATTTTTCGCAGCTTGTCGAAGTGCACCTTGGTGGCTGTCACTTAGCTCATCCCAAGCCTTAGAACTGATAAGAAGTACATCTGGGATCATTGTGTGTTCATCCTGACTATATACTTTGGCAACTTCACCATGACGAGATAACGTCAACGCAGCGGGATTGTTCTCTGCGCCATCCACAACGCCTTGCTGAAGGGCTGTATACAGCTCACCGTAAGCCAAAGGTGTTGGAGAGCCTCCCATTAATTCAATCATTTGAACAGCTGTTGGGCTAGGCTGTACCCGTATTTTCATGCCTGCCAAGTCAGCTGGACTATTGATAGCTTTATTCGCATAGAAGTTACGAGATCCCCCATCGTAATAGGTCAGTCCAATAAAGCCTTTGTCATAAGATGTTGCCAATATCTGCTCGCCGACGTCTCCCTGCATTACACGGTAGTAATGATCTCTATTGCGGAAGATATAAGGAAGATTAAAGGTACCGTAAGCTGGCTCAAACGTTTCTAGCTCACTGGCATTGGATTTCACCATATGCAGAGCGCCGTTCTGCATCAACTCCATTGACTCGCGTTGTGTGCCCAACTGAGCATTTGGATAAATACGGATCTTCACTTCTCCACCGGTCAATTCTTTGACTTCATCCGCCATAAATTTCATTGATTTATGTACTGGATGGTTTCTGTCTTGATTGTGACTAAGCTTGAGTACAGTGGCAGCGCTTGTTGGTAAAGCCGTAATGACAGCGACAATGCAAGCGACAAGACTTACAACTGCTGATTTGTTCCTGAACATAATAATTCTCCGTTGCTCATCATTGCTGATGGAAATGGTATGGTTCAGCAAAGTTAATGGTTAACCAAAAGGGTCAATACTTATCATTGCACTCCTAAATTGGCCTAACCAAAATCCATTTTCAAATTATAAACGCTCATTATTTGATCAAATGCACAGTTATGACCCATAATTGGACTGACCAATATTAGTGTGATCTAGACCGCTATGCATAATTATAACTCTATTTATACTTTCACGACCTTTAGGTTTACCAATTTTTCGATTTGGTGAGACCAATTCACATCTATAGCCTAAAAGGAAAGGATGATGAAAAAACTGATTAGCATTATGGATAAAGCACTATCACTGTTTTGCATATCACTGAGCGGCTTTCTCGTGGTGTGTGTGGTATGGCAAGTATTTTCTCGCTATGTACTCAATTCACCGAGCACATCAACAGACGAAATAGCTCGCTTCTTATTTATCTGGGTTGGTCTGATGGGGGCGGCTTATACCCTTGGAAAAAAGCGCCATCTCTCCATCGATCTGCTTTCGATGAAACTTGAACAGAACCCTCGTAAACAAGCCGTATTGAAAGTGGTGATTGACCTTGTATGTCTGTTCTTTGCGCTTGTCATTCTTATCTATGGCGGCGGGACACTCATGATGAAAACACTTGCAACCGGACAAGTTTCACCTGCACTGGGCTTGGAGATGGGATCGGTTTACGCCGCGATTCCGCTCAGTGGTTTTTTTATGTTTATTTATCTTATTCAAGATATTACCGCAAATCTCGCAGTCATTAGTCAGCCTAGCAAAGTATTCCCTACCTCAAAAGGAGACAGCTAATGGAGTGGCAAGTCATTATCGTATTATTTGGTAGTTTTTTCTTTTTCCTCGCGTTGGGCGTGCCCATCTCGTTTGCAATCAGCGTCGCATCGCTACTTACGGTCATGCTTCAATTGCCGTTTGATGCTGCTATCGCTGTAATTTCACAAAAAATGGCTTCGGGGCTAGACAGTTTTGCACTTCTCGCCATCCCTTTCTTTATTTTGGCTGGCAATATCATGAACCAAGGCGGCATTGCTATACGCCTCATTGAGTTCGCAAAGGTCATGGGTGGGCAACTACCGGGGTCTCTCGCTCACGTGAATGTGCTCGCCAATATGATGTTTGGGTCTATTTCCGGCTCTGCCGTTGCCTCTGCGGCCGCGGTGGGCGGCACAATGTCTCCTCTTCAAAAGAAAGAAGGCTACGACCCCGCGTATTCAGCAGCTGTCAATATCACTTCGTGCCCTACCGGACTACTTATTCCGCCGAGTAATACCTTCATTGTTTACTCTCTAATCTCTGGCGGCACTTCCATCGGAGCACTATTCCTAGCAGGTTACATACCCGGCATGCTGATGGGTTTCGGCCTGATGTTGGTCGCTGGCATTATTGCAAAAAGACGTGGCTACCCTATCTCACCAAAGCCAACGCGTGCTGAAGTAATCCGCAAAACTCTCGACGCACTTCCTAGCTTGGGCCTTATCGTCCTAGTCATGGGCGGTATAATCGGGGGAGTATTCACAGCCACTGAGGCCTCAGCTATTGCGGTTGTCTATACGCTTTTGCTAGCTGTTGTATTTTACCGAGAAGTGTCGTTTCGACAGTTACCAAGCATTGTACTTGAGTCTGTCGTCACCACATCAATCGTGCTGTTACTCATTGGCGCATCAATGGGCATGTCTTGGGCCATGGCAAATGCGGATATCCCTTACATGATCAGTGACGCCCTGATGACAGTCTCAGAAAACCCAATCGTGGTATTGCTGATCATCAATCTCATCTTGCTGGTTGTTGGCGTGTTTATGGATATGACGCCCGCCCTTCTGATTTTCACGCCAATCTTTCTGCCAATCGCGATGGAACTGGGTATGGACCCCGTTCATTTCGGCATCATGATGACCTTTAATCTCTGTATTGGCATCTGTACGCCTCCTGTTGGCAGCGCTTTGTTCATAGGGTGTTCTGTAAGCAAAGTGAAAATCGACAAAGTCATCAAACCCCTATTGCCATTCTACGCCGTGCTCGTGCTGACACTTGGCCTTGTCACTTATATACCTCAGTTGAGTCTCACGCTTCCTAAGGTGTTTCTAGGCTACTGATTAATTTGAAAACTTAGATGTAGGGACAGCGAGATTGCATGTAATGCCAATCTCGCTAAAACAGAAAGCGAATCATATGGATATAAACATTTCAAATAGCGCGTTATCTGACAGAGTATTGTTGCCAACATATAACCGTAAGAAGCTAAAAAGTCGGATCGTGCATCTGGGTTTTGGTGCTTTCCACCGAGCGCATCAAGCTTTATATACCAACGAATTGTTGCACAGAACGAACAGCGATTGGGGTATATGCGAAATCAGTCTTCTGAGTAATGCTCCTCTTTTTGAACATTTACGCGCCCAAGATCACCTCTATACCATCGCTGAAAAAGGGGCTGATACAACAGCATTACAAGTGATTGGTGCTGTGTGCGAATCTCGACATCCCGCTTTAGATGGTGTTGAGGCTATCTTGGAAAAAATGGCAGAGTCTCAGGTCGCAATTGTCTCAATGACTATCACGGAAAAGGGATACTGTATTGACCCTTTATCAGGCACCCTAGATAGGAACGCCCCCAATATCCGTCATGATATTGATAACCCAACCAAGCCAAAGTCGGCACTTGGATACATCGTTCAAGCTCTGAGGCTTCGTATGGTTCGGAAACTTCCCGCATTTACCGTACTTTCCTGCGATAACCTGCGAGAGAACGGCCGAGTCGCCAGCGCAGCCATACTCGAGTATGCCAACTTGGTCGACCCTGAACTTGGCTCTTGGATTGCTGAAAACGTCTCTTTTCCCTGTACTATGGTTGATAGAATTGTGCCTGCCGCGTCTGAGGAGACCTTGGTAGAAATCGCTGACCTGCTAGGCGTTTTCGACCCTTGCGCAATAGCGACCGAGCCATTTCGTCAATGGGTGATTGAAGATAATTTCGTAGCGGGACGCCCGGATTGGAACCTTGCGGGTGCTGAGTTTGTCGCTGATGTGATTCCTTACGAAGAGATGAAACTACGCATGCTGAATGGCACTCATTCATTCCTAGCCTATCTTGGCTATTTGGGTGGCTATGAGTACATATCAGACACCATGAGGGATCCGAATTATCGAAAAGCCGCTTTTGACATGATGATGAAAGCACAAGCCCCTTCTCTATCAGTACCTGTGGGCACGAATCTCGAACGCTACGCAAACATGCTCATCGAGCGCTTTAGTAACCCTAGCTTGAAGCACCGGACGTGGCAGATTGCCATGGATGGAAGCCAAAAAATTCCGCAACGCATGAGTAATAGCTTGATGTTCCACCTCGCAAATAGAAGCGATTTTTCATGGATTGCCACGGGTATAGCTGGTTGGATGCGCTACGTTTCTGGCGTTGATGAAAAAGGCAATGCAATTGATGTGCGTGACCCGATGGCGCAATTACTCTGCTCTATATCCGCAAAGCATGGGCAACGTACTTCCGTGGTTCCTGAACTTTTGGCAATCGAGACAATCTTCCCATCGGAAATAGGCAAAAGCCCCAAAGTGATAGAAGCCGTATCAAAAGCCTATCAGTCATTAATCGATAACGGGGCTCAAACCACTGTCGCGTCGCTATAGGATGTAACCTGATGAATCATTTTATGAGTGAGGATTTCTTGCTGCTGAACGAAACAGCTCGCTTCCTCTACCACGAGCATGCAGCCAAACAGCCAATCTACGATTTCCACTGTCACCTCAATCCGGCTGAAATCGCCAATAACCGACAGTTTGACAATATCACGCAACTTTGGTTAGAACGCGATCATTACAAATGGCGTGGTATGCGCGCAGCAGGGATAGAAGAACGCCTTATCACCGGCGATGCCGATGATTATGAGAAATTTCAAGCGTGGGCAAAAACAGTACCAATGACAATGGGTAACCCACTCTATCATTGGACTCACCTCGAACTTCGACGCCCTTTTGGAATTACAGGCAAACTATTAAGTCCTAAAACTGCCGAAGTTATCTGGAGTGAATGTAACGAGAAGCTTGCCTCTTCCGGGTTTTCTGCTCGTGGCATCATGCAACAAATGAATGTCAAATTCGTCGGTACTACTGATGATCCCATTGATTCATTGGAACATCATGCCGCCATAAATGCAGATAGCGAATTCGATATTGATGTCAGACCGAGTTGGCGACCCGACAACGTGATTCACATCGAGCGTGATAACTTTGCCGATTACTTGCAAGCTCTTGAACAAGCCTCTGATGTCGCTATCTGCACTTTTAGTGATCTTGTCATCGCATTAAGTTCACGTTTAACTCATTTTGACCGACTTGGCTGTCGAGCTGCTGATCATGGCTTAGATACAATACGTTATGCCGAGATTCCTTCCGTGCAGACACTCGACAAAATTCTCTCTGACCGACTTAACGGTCTTATTCTTGACGACATTCAGGTGGCTCAGTTCAGCACTGCCATTCAGGTTTGGCTTGGCGAACAATATCATCGATTAGGCTGGGTTATGCAGCTTCATATCGGCGCACAGCGCAACAACTCGACCCGCATGTTCCGCTTACTGGGGCCAGATACAGGTTTCGACTCTATTGGTGATCGTAATATTGGGTGGCCGCTCGCTCGACTACTCGATGAAATGGATAAAAGCGACAAGCTGCCTAAAACAGTTCTTTACTGTCTAAACCCCGCCGACAACGAAGTGTTGGCTACGATGATGGGCAACTTTCAATCTGGCGGTATTCAAGGCAAGGTGCAATTTGGGTCTGCTTGGTGGTTTAACGACCAAAAAGACGGCATGACGCGCCAACTCACCCAATTGGCCCAGCTCGGCTTGCTCAGTCAATTCATTGGCATGCTCACTGATTCTCGCTGCTTTCTTTCTTATACACGCCACGAGTACTTCAGAAGGATCCTATGCCAAATGATCGGGCGTTGGGTTGAAGAAGGGGAAATCCCCAATGATATGTCGATGCTCGCGCCTATGATCGAAGACATCTGTTTCGGGAACGCCAAGCGTTATTTTGATGCAACGGAGTCTTAAAATGCCACAGATAAAGAAAACCAAGAAAATTGCCATCATCGGCGAATGCATGATCGAACTTAGCGGAATGCCATTTAGCACAATGCAGCAAACGTTTGGCGGCGATACTCTGAATACCGCAGTCTATCTCTCCCGCGTTTCGGCTGCACGCTATCAAGAGCAGTCCATCGACGTATCCTATGTCACTGCGCTTGGTGAAGATGTACTCAGTGATGAGATGCTAAATCGTTGGCAAGGAGAAGGAATCAACACTCGCCTTGTGCTTCGAGACAGTAAACGCAACCCAGGTCTTTACATGATTCAACTGGATGAGTCTGGCGAGCGTAACTTTCTGTATTGGAGAAACCAATCTGCTGCGAGGTACTTGTTCCAACACCCAGAATTTCAGCGGCTCGCTCAAGCATTGAGACAAGTAGATGTCGTAATGATAAGTGGAATAAGCCTCGCGATACTTCCAGCAAAAGATAGAAAATCCATGTTAGCCCTGATAGCAAGCTTAAATCAGGCTGGCGTTGAAATTGTATTTGATAGCAATTACCGCCCGACTCTGTGGCCTTCTGACGATCATGGGCTGACCGCAAAGCAGGCCTATCGGTCCATGTACGAGTTCACAGACCTCGCGCTTGTCACCTTTAAAGATGAGCAGACGTTATGGGGAGACGCTTCCCCGCTAGCAACCATTGCCCGTTTAAGCACGTTTGGCATCCAAAAAATTGTCGTCAAACATGGTGCTCATGGATGCCTATTCCAAGATTGGGCAAGTGATGTCCCCCAATATATCGCAACCAAACCGGTTAAATCCGTCGTCGATACCACCTCAGCGGGTGACTCTTTTAACGGAGGGTTTCTTGCCGCTTACCTTGCAGGCAGAACAATTATTGAAGCGTGTCATCAAGGCAATGCGCTTGCGGGAACTGTCATCCAGCATCGTGGTGCCATCATCTCCAGAGACCTTACCTTCTCAGCAGCAATCTAAGGAATAACAATGCCAAATATTAGCGAACAATTAGGACAGTTAAAAATCATCCCTGTCATTGCTCTTGATAATGCTGAAGACATCATTCCTTTGGGAAAAGTGCTTCATGAGAACGGTTTACCCGTTGCAGAGATCACCTTTCGATCAGATGCTGCAGTAGAAGCTATTCGTTTATTGAGGCAACATCGGCCTGACATGCTCATTGGTGCAGGCACGGTATTGAATCGCGAGCAAGTCATTGCTGCGAAAGATGCAGGAGCACAATTTATCGTCTCTCCAGGCTTTAATCCCAATACTGTTCGAGCATGCCAAGAACTGAACATAGAGATAGTGCCGGGCGTGAATAACCCGAGCACGATTGAAGCCGCCATTGAAATGGGCGTCAACACCCTAAAATTTTTCCCCGCTGAAGCCTCTGGCGGCATTAACATGGCCAAATCATTACTCGCGCCCTACAGCAATATTCAACTGATGCCAACCGGTGGTATAACGCAAAACAACATTCAAGATTACTTAGACCTGCCAAGAGTGATCGCTTGTGGTGGCACTTGGATGGTAGACAAAACGCTGATTGCTAATAAAGACTGGGATGAAATTGCAAGACTTACATCTGACGTTGTAAAGTTACTAAGATAGGTGCTCAGTATTGTTTCGAACAAATTGGATTCAGCCTTACCCGTGTCGATATCCCCAAATGAAAGCTAGACAGCGACTAAACTCATCAAACTCAGGTAATGCCATGCCAAAAGGCCTTGTTCTTTTTCTAGCATTGACATTTTTCTCTCACCCTGCGCTCGCAACAATAAAAGCGGGCGTCAGCGTTTCTGACCTGACAAATCCTTATTTCATTTCCATGGTGAGAAGCATTCGGGACGAAATGCATCACGTGTTTGGCTTAGATGCCAAGCTGCTCGTCCGATCCAGTGCCTATGATATTCCCCGTCAAATCAGACAACTTGAAGAGTTTGCCGCAGAGGATGTTGACGTTATTTTCCTCGTGGCATCAGACGAACACAAAATTGGCCCAGCCGTTAAATCAATAACCAGAAACGGGACTCCTATAGTTGCCATTGATGTAAGAGCCAGACATGCTTCTGCCACGGTGACGACAGATAATTATCAGGCAGGATCGATCGCCTGCCTTGGATTGGCGGACGCACTTGGAGGGACAGGCAACGCACTCATTATTAACGGGCCGCAAGTTTCTTCTGTCATCGAACGTGTTGAAGGATGCATTGATGTCCTCTCAGCCTATCCGAACATATCGCTTATCGATAAAAGTCTGAATGGAACAGCCAGCTTTGAAGGTGGGTTAGAAAGCATGGCTTACGCACTGCAAGCTTTCGATGACATAGATGGTATATTTGCGATTAACGATCGAACCGCATTAGGCGCGGAACAGGCCATATCACAGGCAGGATCCAGTGCATTGATCATGTCAGTAGACGGCAGCCCTGCTGCTCGTGACGCGTTGCTTGAGAAAAGAAGCGCATGGCTAGGTACTGCCACACAGTTTCCCGATACAATGAGTCGAGAAGCCGTCGGTCTAGCGAAACAGTTACTTAACGGACACACACCCGAAAACCTAAATATTCTGATCCCAACCAAGTTGATGACCACTGAAAATGCCGCGTCGTTTACCCAGTGGTAACCTCTGTGGCATGAACTGAAGCTTGCCGGAGGTGATAGATTGACTCTCTATCGGTTCGTCGCGGCAGGCTGCTTACGCTCTTTCGCCACAAACGTAACCGCAATACCGAGCAATATTACCGTTGCGGCAATCGCCATTCGCATCGTTAACGCTTCATCAAGAAACAAGAACCCCGCGTACGCTGCAATCAGGGGAACCGTCAACTGCATCACGCCGGCTTGGGTTGCTTTAAATTGCTTAACGACCCAATACCAAATCGCATAACCAACTGCAGATGCAATGGCTCCCGATGCAATGGCAAGCCAAACACCATCAGCTGAAAGTGCGTTCATCGGTATATTTAGCAAGAAAAAAGGCACGACAAAAAACAGGCTTAAACGAAAGTTGATGCAGTTAGCTTTTAACTGAGGCAGTTTGATTTCTTTACCGAGAACACTATAAGCCCCCCATGCAATGCCAGAAATCGCCATCAGAGCCGCTCCCCACATATCAGGCGCGTGGATACCGGGTGAAACTAAATACCCCAACCCACAAATTGCCGTGAGTGCGCCAATGTACTCCAATCCACTGGCTCCGCCTTCTTTGTAGTGGCTATACGCAAACATGGTCAACTGTACAAATGCGAATAACACTAACGCGCCAACGCCCGTATCAAGGTACATATATGCGAAAGAAAACGCAGCGGCATACAAGAAAAGCATGGCAGCAGCGAGCCAGTGTTCAAGCGGGCGATGGGTGAGCTTGCAACCATCATCGTCATCACCTCGACGCCAGCAATCAATTGAAGACAGCAGAAAAAGCATGATTGCGCCCGACACGAGACGAATGCTAGTAAAAGAAGCAGGATCGATATTGGTTTCCGCCAACGCCATTCGGCATAGCACAGAGTTAGCAGCAAAAAACAACAAGGCCAGCATCGCCATCGTTGTATTTGTTAGTTCTTTTTTTGAGATTACTGCCATGGTTACACTCATCCTTGTTATCGTCGAAAATACAGACCGCAGGATTACCGGTTAACTTTCACCGTGTTACTGAATTCTCAAAAAGTTCACCTGACTTAGCGTCCCTTTTTTGCTACACACCTTAAAAATTCTCATGTCTATTTGGTAAATCGCGCAGTTGAATGTAAAATACTGCTCCCGTTTTTTAGTGGTGAATTGAATGTCTGACGCGAAACGCAAAGCGCTTAAGAAAATTGCTAAATGTCTTGAACTGAGTAACTCTTCGAACATCAATGAAGCTGCTCAAGCCATCAAAATGGCGCAGAGCTTGATGCGAAAATATGGCCTTGATCAAGATGATATCGACTTCATCAGTATGGGGAAAACCACCTCAGAAACCTTGCTGCCAACCTCTATCAGTGATGCAGTACTGAAGATCATCCGCGGTATCAACACGCGTTTTGGTGTTGAGTGCGTATTGACCAACCATAAAGGGTTAAAGAAAGCAGAATTCATTGGTGATGCTGATCGTGCCATTTTTGCCGCATTTGCGTTTGATATTGTTTATCGCGAGATGAACGAACACATTGGTCAATTCCGCAACAGTTTCCAAGGCTCAGGCACATCCCAGATGGAGCTGACACGACGCGTCTCTTCATTCACCATGGGTTGGTTAGAAGGTGCGTTAGCGAAATTACCTAAGATTGCGCCAACCGATGATTCAGATGACAAAATCAAAGACTACATTGACAGCCAATTCAAAAACATCGATCGTGAAACCTTCAAACAACAACTAAAAGAAGCGATGAAGGCCATCACCGACGATTATGAAAAAGGCATGAAAAAAGGAAAACAAATTTCTGTCAGTCGTCCCGTCGGTGGAGCAAGAGCAGTAAAGCGCCTCGCATAGGCGCTTTTTTATTTCCCCACATTCTTACTCTTTCAGCCCGCACTTACTGCCACAAATTTTCACATTAGCTCTTCTTGAATCTCTCGCTTTTTCGAACAGTGTTGCATTAAAAAAGCCTGATTTTCCGTGCTTGCACTTGTATTGCAAGCTAGCCACACCTAGCCTAGCTTATTAAATCACCAGTCCGTTGGTGATTGAGAAGATTTGCGTTTAGCAAACTTTTGAACCGTGACTTGCGGCCAAGCAATTGAGTCATTAGTTCAAAACCCTCTCTAGAAGGAATGGAGAAAAGTAAAATGAAAAAAGCAGTGACTAGCCTAGCAATCATGATGGCACTCTCGCCTTTCGCGTATGCCCAAGATGATTCAAACTTTTATCTTGGTGGGCGTTTCGGCTCATCAACACTAGAAGATGCGTGTCAAGCTGGCAGTTGTGATGACCAAGAAGTGGGTGTAGGCCTGATTGCAGGTTATGACTTTGCCAATGGTTTTTCGATTGAATCAACCTATGACTACCTTGGCAACTTTGAAACCTTTTACAACTCAGTCGGCACGAAGCGTAGTGGTGATCTTACCGCTCTGACTCTGGCACCAAAGCTCAATATCGGCATCACCGACGCTACCGACATCTACGGTAAAATTGGTGTCGCGTGGTGGGATTGGGATAGCAACGCAGGCAGCGAAGATGATCTCTCTTTGCTGACAGCGTTGGGTGTTGACCACCGTGCAAATGACCTTGTAAACGTTCGCTTGGAATACCAATACATTCCGAAAATGGATGAAGGTTACATGGACGCTGACCACCACTTCATTTCAGCGGGTATTACGTTCCACTTCGGTCGTCACTCAGAGCCTGAGTACGTCGTTGTTGAAGAAGTGGTCGTCGTTGAAGAAGTCGTGGAACCAAAACGCTATGTGTTCTCTGAGGCTGATGAAGTGGAACTGTTCGCCTTCGGTAAATCTTCACTGTCTGCGGGTGCCGCAAGCCAGTTAGACCCGATGCTCAAGCGCTTGCAAGACTTCCCACAGTCAACGGCGATTATCATTGGCCACACCGACAGCGTAGGCTCAGAAGCATTTAACCAAACACTGTCTGAGCAGCGTGCACAAACTGTCGCAAACTACTTCACAGACAATGGCGTTAGTGCTGATCGTTTGAGTGTTGTCGGCATGGGTGAAAAAGATCCTGTTGCATCAAATGACACAGAACAAGGTCGCGCGAAAAACCGCCGCGTTGAAATCGATTCACCAGAGTTTGTTTACGAAGAGTAATTCAACTCAAAAGCTAGAAGTGAAAAGCCACGCAATTGCGTGGCTTTTTTAATCGTTCGAAGAACGTAAAATCAAGCTTAATCCATCCATGGTGGCATGCTATTTAACAGCTGATCGATTTGTGCACGATCATTTTCTCTCACACCAGCCACGCGTTGATATACCGGGTTGTCTCTGTCGTTAACCCTTGGGTAATCCCACCCGTACGTCGATTGAATAAAAGACTGAGCAAACTCAGCAGAGTAGCGTAAACATCCCGCTAGCACGGTATCTACATAGCTTTGGGCAATTGGCTGAACGTAGCACGGTGACACGACATCATCCGTCACATAGACAAACACAGGGCCATCAAGCTCAATGGTTTCGTCGAGTGTTTTGACTTTTTCTGCGTCAAGTTCAACACGCTGATAACCCGCTTCACGTATATCAAAGACCTCAAGCAAATCATCATCAACGTGGATCAACACACCGTTACATTGCCCGAGCCCTTCTTTTACGACGAGGTGAGACATCACTGGCGACCCTGTCTTCCCCCAATGTCGCTCTAACCCTGACACCGTGGCGGGTATCGCTTCGCCTGTATCGCCTGTTAATTGACGAGAGTCTTCATTGATCAGACTTCCATAACCGAAAATGTACATACTGCCCTTATACGTTACTTCACTCCTTTAAGAATATTCGTTTTTCACGTGCCAGTGTCAATAGAATCTCTCGGCAATGCCCTTTTCTTTTACCTAACTCTCTCTGCTGATAGACTTGTTAGATAAACACTTTCTACCACTTTTCAGTGCTCCCCTTCTGTCACTGAACGTTAAGGATGTTACGTGGACGCCTACCTTCAACTAGAAAAACAATTCAAAAAGCTCGCTAGCTACCATCACTTAACCGCCATTTGTGGCTGGGACCAAGCCACCATGATGCCAGACGGCGGCAACGACGCACGTGCCAACGCCATGAGCGATTTAGCGGTTCTATGCCATGAAACATTGGTTGCCCCTGAAGTCGGTGAATGGATTAACGCCATTGACGAACACATCGACACGCTGACTGACGAACAGAAGATCAACGTGCGAGAAATCAAACGCCAGTGGGCACATGCAACGGTTTTGCCGTCAGATCTGGTAGAAGCAAAATCACAAGCGGGATCTAAGTGTGAACACCAATGGCGTAAACAACGCCAAAACAACGACTGGGAAGGCTTTGCCACAAACCTAAAAAGTGTAGTTACGCTTTCTCGCGAAGAAGCTAAAAAACGTGCTGCGCACACCGGTTTAACGCCATACAATGCCATGCTGGACCTTTATGAGCCTGGCATGACAACAGAAAAAATCGATGCTTTATTTGCCGATTTAAAATCATGGTTACCTGCGCTTACCCAACAGATCATCGAAAAACAAAAGACAGTGGCACTTATCTCACCGGAAGGTCCGTTTTCTACCGAGAAGCAAGCCAACCTAGGTCAGCAACTTATGTCATTGCTCGATTTCGATTTTAATCATGGCCGCCTTGATGTCAGCGTTCACCCGTTCTGTGGCGGTGTTCCTGAAGACGTACGTATTACCACTCGCTATGACGAAGAGGATTTTACCTCCGCAATTATGGGGGTTATTCACGAAACGGGTCACGCGCGATACGAACAAGGGCTACCCAAGCACCTATCAGGACTTCCGTCAGCGGAAGCGCGTTCTATGGGCATTCATGAAAGCCAGAGTTTGTTTTTCGAAATGCAGATCGCACGTTCACCGGAATTTGTCGCGCACATCGCCAAAATGGCAGCCGAAACATTTGAACGACAAGCCGACCCCGCGTTTTCGCTTGCTAACATGAACACACTCTACAAACGCGTTCAGCCTGGCTATATCCGCGTTGACGCCGACGAAGTCACCTACCCTGCGCACATTATTCTTCGCTACGAAATCGAGCGAGGCCTGATTGAAGGCACTATAGAAGTCGATGATATCCCTGCGCTCTGGAACCAAAAAATGCAGGAATATTTGGGTATTGATACAGAGGGGAATTTCACCAACGGTTGTATGCAGGATATCCACTGGACCGACGGAAGTTTCGGCTACTTTCCTAGTTACACACTAGGTGCCATGTATGCCGCGCAGTTTATGCATGCCATGCGTAAAGACGTTGATGTTGATGCCTGCATTCGCAATCTAGACATCAAGCCAATCAGTGCTTGGCTTGAAAAGAACATCTGGTCCAAAGGCTCTACGCTGTCTACTGAGGAATTAGTGATTCAAGCGACGGGTGAACCGCTGAATCCTGAGTACTTTAAGCAGCATTTGATTTCGCGCTATTTGAATAGTTAACTTCCCACCAGCGCAGCCAATGGCTGTGCTTCTAGCCTCTCAGTTTCACGATGGGGGGCATTCCGAACCAATAGTGGCCTACAGAACTGGGGCGAACTATCCTAACTGCATAATCACTCAACTTATTCGCCAAGGAGTATAAGGCGGATTCATCAAAGGATTGTTTATGCAGCTTAGCGACCCACGGCTTTACCGCCAACAAGCCTATATCAATGGCAACTGGACTGATGCAGGCGCGCAAAGTGTTATTGAAGTAACAAACCCTGCGACGGGCGAGAAGCTTGGCACTATTCCCAATTTAGGTAGCGCAGAGACCGCTAATGCGATTTCGGCCGCTGAATCTGCGTGGTCAGGTTGGAAGGCGAAAACAGGAAAAGAGCGTGGTTTGATTTTGCGCCGTTGGTATGACCTTGTCATGGAACATATCGATGATCTCGCCATGATCATCACACTAGAAAACGGAAAGCCACTCGCCGAGGCCCATGGAGAGGTACTTTACGCCGCTTCCTTTCTCGACTGGTTTGCTGAAGAGGCGCGTCGACATTATGGTGATGTGATCCCGCAGACCAAGGGAGACCAGCGTTTGTTTGCGATACGCCAACCCGTGGGTGTGTGTGGCGCAATCATAGCGTGGAACTTCCCCTGCACGCTGGTAACAAGAAAGGTAGCTCCAGCTCTGGCTGCTGGATGCACCGTTGTCCTTCGGCCTGCTAGCCAAACTCCCCTCTCCGCGCTGGCTCTTGCAGAACTGGCTGAACGGGCAGGCGTTCCGGCAGGTGTGTTTAATGTAGTGACTGGTGATGCAAGGCCAATCGGCGCGGAGCTGACTGCCAATGAAACGGTTCGTAAAATCACCTTCACAGGCTCGACACCGATTGGACGCCTGCTAATGCAGCAATCAGCGCCTACGGTAAAGTGCTTGTCACTTGAATTGGGCGGAAACGCACCGTTCATCGTGTTTGAAGATGCAGATGTCGAAAAGGCTGTCGACGCCTTAATGCTCTCCAAATTCCGGAATGCAGGCCAAACCTGCGTTTGTGCTAACCGCGTTTTTGTTCATGGTTCGGTCTATGAAGAATTTGCTCGCCGAGTAACTGAAAAAGTGCGCGAGATGAAGGTTGGTAATGGTCTTGACCTAGGTGTCTCAATCGGCCCTTTGATTGACAATGCGGGTGTCGAGAAAGTCTCTGCGTTGGTTAAAGACGCTCTCGGTAAAGGGGCGCGCTTGATGGCAGGTGGCAAAAGACATGCGCTTGGCGGCGGCTTTTATGAACCTACCGTACTGGCAGATGTGGGGCCGGATATGGACGTCGCGAGTGAGGAAATTTTCGGACCAGTTGTCACCTTGTTTCGCTTTGAATCGGAAAAAGACGTAATAGAGAGAGCTAACGCCGTAGAAACAGGGCTTGCCGGGTATTTCTTTAGTCGAGACACGTCAAGAGTGTGGCGTGTTGCCGAAGCACTGGAGGTGGGCATTGTTGGCGTAAATACCGGCATGTTCTCAAACGAAGTGGGCCCTTTCGGCGGTGTTAAGCAGTCTGGTTTCGGGCGCGAAGGATCCCGTTATGGCCTTGATGACTTTTCAGACCTGAAATATATCTGTCTCGGCGATGTAGATTGATCGCCTGATTACTAAATATGCCTGCATTCGTGTTGCTAGAATGTGGGCGTATAAGTGCACCCCCTCCCCTTTTTGTTCCCGTCACTGAGCGCGAAAACCGGACCAATTTCCCCCGACGAAACCGTCGTTCTTACGCCTTTCATATACCGAATAGGCTCATCACTGCCTTCTGATCCCCCCTATTTATCACCCATCACGAAACACGATGCCCGCCATTCCGGATGGCTTGTGCGGAAGTGCCGAGAATTGGCGTATAACTAAATGCAGATGACACAAGCTCATCTATCAACCTTCTTAAAAGTCAATAGGGACGTTTTCATGAAGAGTATTCAAAAATTAGCAACAGTATCTGCAATACTATCGGCTCTCCTTACCCCGGTAGCATCGGCTGATCCCGTGAAATTAAACATGCCTTCGGTGTACCCTGGTTCTCTGACCCAACTTGGTACAGCAGGTGTACGTGTCGCAGATACCGTCAATCTGATATCTGGTGGTGAAGTAAAGATTAAATTTTTTGAGCCTGGAGCCCTTGTTCCTGCACTGGAAATTTTCGATGCCGTGTCTAACGGTTCTGTTGATGCGGGTTGGTCTACCTCCGGTTATTGGGGTTCGAAAAATTCTGCATTGAATATTTTTGCCACTGTGCCTTTCGGTCCACAAGCAGGTGAGTACCTCGCGTGGATGTGGTACGGCGATGGCGATAAGCTAAAGAACGAAATCTACAATAGATACGGTATCCAAAGTATCACCTGTGGCATCCACTCCCCAGAAACCTCCGGTTGGTTCAAAAAGGAAATCAACAGCCCAGAGGATCTTAAAGGCCTGAAAATGCGATTCTACGGCATCGGCGCGAAGGTCATGCAAAAGCTTGGTGTCGATACGCAATTGTTAGCCGGCGGAGATATCTTCCCCGCTCTTGAGCGCGGCACCATTGATGCGACCGAATTCTCCATGCCTGCCATTGACCTTAACCTCGGCTTCTACAATGCAGCCAAACATAACTACTTCCCGGGCTGGCACCAACAATCAACGATTCAAGAACTGCTGGTTAACAAAAAGAAGTGGGACAGCTTGACCGAAAGGCAGCGGGCGATCATCGAAACCACGTGTCGCTCTAACATTGCCACTCAGTATGCCGAAGGTGAAGCTATTCAGGCTCCTGCCCTGGCCGCAATGAAGGAAAAAGGCGTCATTACACACCGTTGGAATGACGAGATGCTTGATGCAATCAGAAACGGTTGGGTCGCAGTTTTGGCAGAAGAAAAAGCCGCTAATCCTGAGTTCGAAAGTGTTTGGAACAACCTCGAACAATTCCGAGAGCAATACGCAACCTGGAAGAACCTCGGTTACCTCTAGTCATTTATTAGAAAACAAGGAAGGCCGCCTTTAAGACGGCCTTTAGTTCGATAAAAACGCTGGAGGGATACCTTGCGATTTTTTATTAGTTTTTCTGACATGATCGACCGTGCCATGAGGTTTATCGCTATGTTTGGCGGTTGGCTTGGCGTGATGTTGGTTATCGCTGTTTGTTATGATGTGATCACGCGCTACTTTGGCGTCCCCAAGCCTGCCGGTCTGAACTCCACGATGATCCAGGAATCGGAATACTGGCTCCACAGCTTTCTCATCGCGTGTTCAATTGGTTACGCCTATCTCAAAGACGCTCACGTTCGCGTCGACCTCTTTCGGCCCAAATTTTCTGGAAGGACCAAGCTCTGGATCGAACTGTTCGGCCTGATCACCGCAGTTATTCCTTACTCGCTATTAGGCCTCTGGCTGGCTTGGCCTTACACCGTTAAATCGTTTCTTTCCGGCGAAATTTCAAAGTCACAAAATGGACTTTCTGATCTTTGGATTCTGAAAGGCGGGCTGGTTGTTCTCTTTGTACTCATCTTTTTTGCCGGCATTTCTAAGTTCATTAAGATCATCGCAGCGCTTCGCGGTGACCTCCCCATGGAAGAAGTAAGTGGAGAAGAATTATGACCTTGATTGAAGCGCTTCCATTATTAATGTTTGCTGTGCTTGGTCTGCTGCTATTCACAGGCTTACCGGTCACGTTTGTTCTTGCCGGTGTTGGTCTTGGCTTTGCAGGAATAGGTATCTGGCTTGGCGAGTTCTTACCCATCCAATTCAATGTACTGCCCTCGCGGATATTTGGCAGTATCTTCGAGAACGCCATCCTTACGGCAATTCCCATGTTCATTTTCATGGGAACGATGCTAGAAAAATCTGGCGTAGCCCGCGACCTATTGAATTGTCTCCAAGTGTTACTGCGCCGTGTACCTGGTGGTCTGGCACTTGGCGTGACGCTCATGGGCACCATCCTTGCTGCCACGACAGGCATCATCGGCGCATCGGTGATAATGATGACGCTGCTCGCGCTACCCGTCATGATCGAACGCAAATACAGTCATGAGCTCGCAACAGGAACCATTGCTGCATCAGGCACGCTCGGGATTTTAATCCCACCGTCAATCATGTTGGTCATCATGGCGGATCTGCTCTCGCGGTCAGTTGGCGATCTCTTTATGGCCGCCGTATTCCCCGGCCTTTTGCTGGCTGGACTTTATATCGCGTATATTTTAATCCGCTGCACGATAAACCCCACTTTAGCTCCCAAGATGGATGATGATGCCGGACCGCAGAACTTAAGCGCACTCCTCGTCATGGTCGCGCGTAGCTTCGTACCCCCCATTCTTCTAATCTCCATGGTTCTCGGTTCCATCCTTGGTGGTCTGGCGACCCCGACTGAAGCAGCCGGTGTTGGGGCGATGGGGGCCATTCTGCTTGGTTTATTCAACCTTGTTATTCTGCCCACATTAGGTGTCGACGAAGTCGCAGGCCTTAATCCAAATGTTGACGATGGTATGGGTGATCGCGCCGTTGGTGGTGGCTTTATAAAAGAGCTGCATCACTTTTATAGCGTCCTCACTGAGGTTGTGGAACGCGCAATGCTAACAAACGCCATGATCTTCGGTATTTTTATTGGCGCAACGTTTTTCAGCTACGTATTCCGAGCACTCGGGGGCGACGATATTGTCATTGAACTGGTTCATTCTCTTGGTCTTGGGCCTTGGGGCTTCCTGTTCCTGATTATGGGACTCGTGTTCGTCCTCGGCTTCTTCTTCGATTGGCTTGAGATCACCCTGATCGTACTGCCAGTGTTTGCCCCCATCATTGCGCAGCTTGATTTCGGCGATCACGTGGCGCAAATCGAGGTGACCTATTGGTTTGCAATATTGCTTGCCATGAACCTTCAAACCTCGTTTTTAACCCCGCCCTTCGGCTTTGCACTGTTCTATTTGAAAGCGGTAGCCCCGCCTTCTGTTCAGATCAGCGAAGTGTATCGCGGGATCATTCCTTTCGTGTTGTTACAGCTCATCGGTCTGGTGCTCGTGATTACCTACCCAGATATTGCGCTCTGGTTGCCGAGGGTCCTTCAGGACTAAGGTTCCGATTCTATTTCACTTTTCATTTGAGGTACGTTGCTATTATGGATAGAGAATCGACACCTTTAGACCGGAGACTTAACGTGGCAATTGTCGGCACGAGATCCTCAGCAGCAAATTTTGACATAACCACGTTGCGCTTGTTCGTTTCCGTGGCTGAGCAAGGGAATATCGCCGAGGCGTCGCGGATAAATCACATCGCGGCGTCAGCGATCAGCAAACGGATTTCGGACCTTGAAGCTCGCGTGGGCGTTAATCTGCTGTATCGGTTACGTGGTGGTGTCGAACCCACACAAGCTGGCAAAGCCATGTTGCGGCACGCAAAACGCGTTCTTCTGCTTTTGGAGGATATGGACGCAGAACTGAGCGAGTTTACCCACGGCATGCGCGGGCAAGTACGACTGTGGGCCAACACATCGAGTATTACCCAGTTTTTACCCGAGGATATCTCTCGCTATGTGGAACGCTTTCCTGAAGTTGGCATAGAGTTACGTGAGGAAACGAGTCGTATCATCGTCGATGGCGTTCGCGAAGGCCTTACCGACTTAGGCATATTTTCCGGTCATACCGACAGTGGCGATCTGGAAACGCGTGTCTACCGCCACGATACTCTCATGGTCATTCTGCCCACTGGACACCCTTTGGAAGAACACGAAACGTTAAAGCTCGCCGACATTGCGGCCTACAATCAGGTTGGCCTGCAAGATGGTAGTTCACTACAAAATCAACTCATGAGGGAAGCCTCCTCACTTGAAGATCCACTGAAGTTTCGCGTGAGGGTGCTGAGTTTTGATGGTATTAGACGTATGGTCGAGGCAGGTTTAGGGTTGGCAGTATTACCTGAAGGTGCTGTTATCCCCTTCCTCGAAATGGGAACCTTTACTGCCGTTAAGCTCGACGAACCATGGGCAAAGCGTTCTCTGATACTGGGTTTCAGGGACTACAAGTCTCTGCCCGTAGTCGCTCGAACCCTGATTGAGTGCCTTGCACCAGAATCCTCATAGGACGCCGGCCAAGCCGCAGTAAGAGAATAGCCGACCACACCATGTTATCGCTCCACGCCCTTAGGCTCTCTGTGTTGTAACCCAACAACGCAGAGGCTTAATACCCACGCTCGTCTACATCTTCACGCAAATCGAAATCCCATCCATCACAGCAATCAAGCTGCGATCGCGATCCGATATGTCCACCCTCTTTATTGGGAAGTGGTGAAGAGAAGAAAAGTTTGCAATTCTTAATTAAAAATCAAATACGTTCGCTATATTCACTCATACAGGTAGGTAGACCGAATATGCCCCTCGTTAAAGAGATCTTTGATTACGTCATCATTGGCGGTGGAACAGCTGGAGCACTTCTCACCAACCGACTTAGCGAGGACGGTTCAACCGTGTGCCTCCTTGAAGCCGGACCTAGCGATATCAATCCACTCATCCACATTCCTGCGGGCTACATAAAGAACGTCTACTCGAAAACTCTGACCTGGGGTTTTGAAGCGGAAGCCAGTGAAGGTACTGCAGGGCGTCGATTTTCTCTTCCGCAGGGGCGCGTGCTAGGAGGCTCAAGTTCCATTAACGGGCTCAATCATAACCGAGGGCAACGTGCAGACTTTGACCATTGGGCAGAGCGGGGAAATCCGGGGTGGAGCTATAACGAAGTCCTTCCCTACTTTCGCCGTTCAGAACACAAAATCGGCAAGGCTGACAAACGATATCGCGGGCTTGAGGGAGAAATGCCAATCACTGAGCTTGATTGGCATCACCCCGTGTCAGAAGCGTTCATAAAAGGCACGCAGGAACTTGGCATTCCAGTAAATTCTGACTACAACGGCGAACGCCAAGACGGCGCCGGTTATTACCAACGCTGCATCAAAAACGGCTTTCGTATTTCATCGGCTCGCGCTTTTTTGGGAACAGCAAAAAAACGGCCAGGTGTTGATGTGCGCACCCACGCCCACGCGACTGCGATTCTCTTCGAAGGTAAACGTGCGGTTGGCGTTAGCTACATGAAAGGTGGCTCCTCTGGTAAGGCGCAAGAAGTCTTTGCTCGTCACGAAGTTATTGTGTCTGCAGGAACCATTAACACCGCGAAGTTATTACAAATATCCGGTGTCGGTGACACGCAATTACTCGATGAAATCGGTGTTCCAGTGGTCCATCATCTACCGGGGGTGGGCAATAATTTGCGTGATCATTATGGTGTTCGCATGGTGTCACGAGTCAAAGGCATCCGCACAATAAACAATATGGCTCAGGGCCCCCGGTTACTGCTGGAAATTGGTCGTTGGTTGCTTCGCAAACCCAGTTTATTGGCAGTCAGTCCTTCCCTCGCCCATGTTTTTTGGAAATCCGACGAGGCGATGGACAAACCCGACCTGCAGTTTGTGTTCTCACCAGCCAGTTTCCGTGAAGGTGTGGTGGGTCTGCTCGATAAAAAGCCCGGCATGACTACGGGAGTGTGGCAGGAACGGCCAGAAAGCACAGGTTATGTTCGAGCACGCTCTGCAAACCCCTTTGAAACGCCCATTGTGCAGCCCAATTATTTGTCTGACGAAAGGGACCAGCAAGTGTTGCTGGCTGGAATGCGCCTTGCCCGCCGACTCATGCAAACATCTGCGCTGACACCCTACTTTGACCATGAAACGGCGCCGGGCGAAGAGGTGCAGACAGACGAGGAATTATTGGATTTTGCACGCAAGAATGGTACGACGGTATATCACCTCATAGGGACCGCTCGGATGGGGCCGAAATCCGATCCCGATGCCGTCGTAGACGCAGAACTGCGCGTCCATGGGCTAGAGGGGCTGCGCGTTGTCGACGCTTCCATCATGCCAACCATGCCTTCGGCAAATACCAACGCGGCAACAATGATGATCGCAGAGAAAGCCTCAGACATGATTCGAGGGCTACCCCCTCTCACGACAGCTGAAACCATCTCGAAAACCGAAGAAACGGAAACAAGTGACTGTTGATCGTTCGCGATAACTTTTACGTTTCTCGGTCGTTGTAAACGATAAACACAAACAGCAACGCACATTATGTGCCGGGGGGTATAGTGCGACGCCAAGCACTAAGCCCCCCGCCACGCCTTCAATACCCCATTTGGCTTTCTCCATACGCCGAATTCTCGGTTCACAAGCACGCTTTTTCCTTCGACAACAAAACCCGTTCAACGCCCGATGACGCGCCGCATAGCAAACATCGTCGGCAGATCACCTTCTGTTGTAACTCAATACCTTGCACCAACACCGGGCGCTCACAAAGTGGCAACGTATTTCGGTAACGGGGGCATCGTTATTGAACGCTTCGGGAGGTCCACTTCACCAATTATGATCAAGTAATGCATAGCAACGGATATAACTGAGGTGTTGATGAAAGCGGGTTTTGTAGGTGTTGGTCAAATGGGCGGTCCGATGGCTGCCAATCTAGCTTCAAACTTTGGGGTAACGGCACACTGTCGAGATGAAGCTACCCGCCAGTATTTAGAAGCATCTGGGGTAATCACCACGGCAAATATGCAGGATATTGCAGACTCAGAGGTCATTTTCTTGTGTTTACCCAGTGGAAGCATCGTCGATCAGGTTCTTTTTGGGCCAAATGGATTAGCTGAGGTTCTGCGCCCCGGAACGATTGTTGTTGATACCAGCACCGTCGAATATAGCACCACAATTTCTCTTTCAGAGAAGCTCGCTTCGTTGGGTTTGAAATTTGTCGATGCGCCAGTATCTGGCATGAGGGCGCGTGCAGAAAATGGCACCCTCACCGTCATGTGTGGCGGCGAACAAGAGTTAGTTGAATGCCTTCAGCCACTGTTTTCCAGCATGGCCTCAAACATCATCTACATGGGGCCTGTTGGCAGTGGGCAACTCACCAAGCTGATCAATCAACTCCTGTTTGATATCAACGCCGCAGCCCTAGCAGAAATCTTGCCGCTGGCCGTCAAACTGGGGCTGGACCCAACAAAAGTCGGCGATGTGGTTAACAGCGGAACCGGCCGAAGCTACGCATCAGAATTCTTCATTCCCAATGTGTTGAATGGTGTCTTTGACAAAGGATACCCCATGGAACATGCCTACAAAGATTTGATCAGTGGTGCAGAAATATCGGTTCAGAATCAAATACCCACACCGGTTTTAGCTGCTGCAACAGCCACTTATCAAGCGGCGTTACTTAACGGACATGGCGCAAAGGATAAAGGCGGCATGATACGTGTCTTCGAAGATCTGCTTGATGTCAGATTTCGCGCAAGGAATGCTGAAGGAGATTCAAAATGACAAAAGAACGTGGCTTAAAACGCAACCTCACCAACTACGGTGACAAAGAGTTTGCGACCTATTTGCGGAAGTCGTTTGCACGTTCAATGGGTATATCCAAGGAAATGCTGGATAAGCCCATTGTCGGTATCGCAATGACGCCCTCAGGCTTTAACAGTTGTCACCGAGGCATGCCTGAGCTCGTAGATGCGGTATCACGAGGGATCCTCGCGGCTGGTGCGCTTCCTCGCCCATTTCCTACCATCTCTCTAGGTGAAGTTTTTCTCAGCCCCACCAGCATGGTTTATCGCAACCTCATGGCAATGGATACAGAGGAAATGGTACGCGCTCAACCCATGGACGCGGTCGTTTTAATTGGTGGATGTGACAAAACCGTCCCCGCGCAATTAATGGGGCTCGCTTCAGCCAATATTCCCGCCATTCAACTCGTCACTGGACCTATGTCGACAGGTCGCCACCGCGGGGAGCGTCTGGGTGCTTGTACAGATTGCCGTCGCTTTTGGGGAAAATATCGCGCCAACGAGATTGATACCGCTGAGATCACTGAAATAGAAGGTAAATTATCAACCACTTCTGGCACCTGTGGCGTTATGGGTACCGCAAGTACCATGGCGTGTATTGCAGAAATTCTTGGCATGTCTCTGCCCGATACAGCGGCGATTCCATCAGTGCACTCAGAACGTTTGGTCGCGGCTGAAGCAAGTGGTCACGCCATCGTTCAACTGATTGATAACCCGATTCTTCCGAGTGAAATCATTACCGAAAAATCCGTTGAGAACGCCTTTCGTGTACTCATGGCTATCAGCGGCTCAACCAATGCGATCGTCCATTTAACCGCTGTTGCAGGTCGATTGGGCATCAAGATTTCTGATGAGCGACTCAATGAGATCTCGGATGAAACGCCGGTTCTGGTGAATTTGAAACCCGTTGGCGAAGGCTATATGGAAGATTTCTATGCTGCAGGTGGCCTTCGCGCGGTATTGCATGAGATTAAACACCTGCTTCACCTCGATACCATTAACGTTGCCGGACAAACCCTCGGAGACATTCTTGAAGAGCCGATGGATTGGGTTGATCGCACCTATATCAAATCACTCGACAATCCTGTCTCGGATGTTGGTGGCTTGATTTCAGTAAAAGGCAACATCGCCCCAGACGGCGCGATATTCAAACGTGCAGCTGCCACACCAGAACTGTTTGAAGTAGAAGGCAGAGCCGTTGTGTTTGAGAACTTGGAAGATCTCGCAAACCGCATTGACGACCCAGATCTTGATGTAGAACCCAATGACATTCTGGTGTTAAAAAATGCAGGCCCGGTCGCGGCTGGCATGCCCGAAGCCGGATACCTCCCCATCCCCAAGAAACTCGCACAAAAAGGCGTGAAAGACATGGTGCGTTTATCAGATGCCCGTATGTCAGGAACAGCATTCGGCACCATTCTTCTTCATATATCGCCTGAAGCCGGTATTGGCGGCCCATTAGCAGCCGTTGAAAACGGAGACCGCATTCAATTTTCCGTAAGCCAAAAGCGCATATCGCTATTGGTCGACGACGAGACAATTGAGAGACGGCTGGCAGAAAAAGAACCACTGAAAACACCAGAACGCGGGTATCGCGCGCTATATAGCAAGACCGTTTTACAAGCCCCCGATGGTTGTGATTTTGATTTCCTTCGTCATACATCAGTTGATTCCTGATGCCGTCCCCTACTCATTTTCTAGGAAGCTAACATGAACCTTTTCACCAAACTCAAGCAGCGTGAACAAGAAGGCACTCCCATTAAGGTCGGTTTGATTGGAGGGGGAAAATTCGGGACCATGTTTTTGTCTCAGGTCACACGTTTACCCGGTATTCACGTTGTCGGTATTGCTGACTTATTCCCAAGCGCAGTGCAATCAAATCTCGAACTCGTCGGCTGGCCTAAAGCCTCTTATTCTGCTGCAAATTTAGAAGAGGCTGTCAGCAAAAGAACAACACATGTGACGGATGATTGGCGTAGCCTCGTCGAACAGCCTGAAATTGAAATCATCATCGAAGCGACAGGCAACCCCATGGCTGCTGTCGAGCACTGCCTTGGTGCTTTTCATCAAAATAAACATGTGATCAATGTGACCGTTGAAGCTGATGCCTTTTGTGGTTACGGGCTGGCATTAAAAGCCAAGGAAGCTGGCGTCATCTATAGCATGGCGTATGGCGATCAGCCTGCATTGGCTTGTGAGTTGGTAGACTGGGCTCGCGCGAGCGGATTCAAGGTTGTTGCTGCGGGAAGAGGCCATAAATGGTTACCTCATTACCGCCATTCCACACCCGACACGGTCTGGGATCACTGGGGATTAACCGCAGAGCAAGCAAAACGCGGCCGCTTGAACCCCAAAATGTTTAATGCATTTCTGGATGGCTCAAAGCCCGCGATTGAATCTGCAGCCATTGCCAATGGCACAGGCCTGGATGTCCCAACAAATGGATTACTCTTCCCTCCAGGCTCAGTGGATGACATTCCTACCCTCATGCGCCCTAAAGAACTCGGCGGCGTTCTCGAACGCGCAGGAATGGTGGAAGTCGTGTCTTGTCTAACCTTGGACGGCCAACAAATCCCCAATGACATTCGAAAGGGTGTTTGGGTATGTATCGAGGCAGACACGGATTACCACAAAAACTGTTTTGAAGAATATAAAGTGGTCACCGACCCTTCCGGCAGATTCATGGTTAACCACAAACGCTGGCATTTAATCGGGCTGGAGTTAGCAATTTCTGTCGCCTCGGTAGGGTTGCGTGAAGAAGCAACTGGGTTCGCCACATCGTTCAGAGCAGACGTCGTCGCAATCGCAAAGCGCAACCTCGCGGCAGGCGAAATGCTCGATGGTGAAGGCGGTTACACCGTGTCAGGCGGATTACGCCCCGCGTCGATCTCCGTTGAAAATCGATATTTACCGCTAGGTCTAGCACATAATGTTGTCCTAAAGAATGCCGTTCAGGAAGGCCAAGCCGTGAAATGGGATGATGTGGATATCGATACAACGACTGCCGCGTATAAACTTCGCAAAGAAATTGAACCCAAATATGTGTAATCAAGCCGATGCTGCTTGTTTTGATTAAGATCCTTTTAAGCAAAAATACAGGATTAATCCGACCGCGGGCCGCAAATAGGCCTGCGGACGCGTAGAAAACGTTGATAACACCTAGCACGGCAATTTCAGGCCTGTTAAAACGCGTAATTTCCGCTCAAGCTTAAGGCCAAGCATTGGCATGCAACCTTTTATATCAATCAGTTACACCTCACGCTCAATTAAAAACACTCACTTACTCAGGTATTATTTAAGCTAAATTTCATAATAACCGATGAGAGGATAATTAAATCTTATTAGAAATCAATTGTAAATCATTGCGGAATCGATGGTAAATTAATGAGAAAAAGAGAGTTAGTGACTTATAAACAAAGAAAAATCTCATCATCAAAACGATATAAATACAAACAGAAACCTTGTTATTTTTGGTGAATTTGACTTTCGAATAAAGCTTTACAACAATAGAGTGGCATTTATTTATACAATTAAACTAAGTGCATATATTGACTACGTTAATCATTAATTTAGTTAACACAAGGAAAGGATAATGAAGAAAATAAAGTTCGCCGCGAAAAAAGGTCCTGTTTTGGCTACTAAGAAAAAGCCACCTAACCCTGGCCCTACTCCTCCAGGCCCTTGCTGTACGCCTTAACATTTTACAGTAAGATTAGTGTCTCTAAACGTGTCTATAAAATACCTTCAAATAAACGCATTACTGTTGGTATTGTGACACTTAAATATGGGGATGCTTATTCATCCCCTCTTTAAAAGTTGAGTTGTGAGATTCATAGTTACACTGGGTCTATTTGATTTTATAGTCAAATCGTTATTCTCTACATTCAGATTAGGTTGTGATTCGAATTTCTTATTTATATAAAATTATCTATAAAACAAGAAAATCTCATTCTTTGGCTTTTTTGCTATTGGCTTTGTTGTTAACAGCATTTCAAGCCCCACTGCCCTACTTGTCTGGCCATCTCATCGACCAAGTTCTGCCCAGTTCAGACTCAAACTTGCTACTGAAGACCGTTCTTCTGCTCGCGACACTTTACGGCGGTTACTTGATAACAAGTTACGTTAACGCATGGTTTCGCCTGAAGGTACGCAGAGAAATCATGATTGATTTTAACCAGAATGTGGTTAAGAGCATTCTGGGGTTGAATTATAATCAGCGACTCAAAATCAACAATGGCGATCTATTGTCTAGGGTGACGAGGGATATAGAGCAGTTTGAAGTCATTATGCCCTACGGGTTATCAAGTGTCGTCCACCACTTGATATTATCTGTCGCCTTATTAATCATTGTTTTTTTCATGAATTGGCAATTGAGTGCCATACTTCTTACACTTTTACCCGCTGCCGTCATTGTTTATATGCGATTCGACAGTGCGTTATGGTCATCATCCAAAGATGAAACAGATGCCTCAGCAAAAAAGATCACTGTCATACAAGAAACCATTGAAGCGGATGCGGAAATAAAAACCTATGGTGCTGAAACTTTCTTTTTAGGTCATAGCCGAAAAGCCGTCGAAAACTTGGAATATAAACGTTGTACCCGAGAGTTATACGACGCCAAAGTCAGCATGATTATTATGGGCATTCCCATGCTGGCCATGGTCATCATTTGGTATCTTGGTGGTGCCATGGTCATTGAGGAACAGCTCACTATAGGTTTAATCATCACCTATACCGCGACATTAAACTTGATGGTTCCCTCACTGATTAGAATTATTGAGTTCGCTTCAAGCATCCCCAATGAATTAACTGCGTTGATGCGTGTAAAGGAATTATGTGATTTAGCGCAAGCACAATCTGAACAATATTCCGCAGCTAACGCTTTTCCACAAACTGAGCCATCAAGCGCATTTGACGCGATGACGTTAGATAATATGAGCTTTTCCTATCATCATGATTCCCCTTTATTCACCCATCTGAATTTGGTGTTCGACAAAGGCCGAGCGCATTTGATTAATGGCGGCAACGGTGCGGGCAAATCAACACTACTGACAATCCTTAGCGGACAGCTTCAGCCTCAATCAGGGCAAATTAGACTCGATTCCGTTGATCTAAACGGCTTATCACATCGCTCTCAGTCGATTTCGATGGTTCCGCAGAAAATCCACATTATTTCTGACTCCATTCGCAACAACGTGACGTTTGGGATGGACGTTGAGCAAGATAAAATTCAAGCAGCCTTGAAACAAGTCGGTCTGGGGCAGTGGATTGCCCGCCTAGAGAAAGGGATTGACCACGTGATTAAAGATGCTCGGTCAGAACTGTCGGGTGGTCAAATTCAAAAACTAGGATTGGCACGAGCCTTACTGCGGGATACGCCTGTTTTACTGATGGACGAACCAACCAACAACTTAGACAGTGAGGCCGTAAAACTGCTTATTGATATTATCAAGACTCATAAGCAGTCCAAGATAGTGGTGATCGTAAGCCATGATGATCGCCTTTTTGATGCGGTCGATCGCGTCGTTTATCTCGAAGTCGACAGCTTACGGAACGCGACTCGCGTGACGGAAAATTCAACAATGAAGCTCGGTAGGGACTAAAGCTTCAAGAAAATACTCGAAGGGATGCACCACCTCACTTCCATCTCTTCGATATGAACAATCTGAACGGCTAACGTCCTCATCGTTTCAGAATTATTAGGGATAGAGATTGAGAGCACCTCTTATGAAGTCGAAGCAGTATGGTAAGCATTACATGAGGGGCTATTTCAAGAGTACGTTCGCTATCCTTGTTCTGATTTGTGCCGGAGCAGCAGGCTACTTTTTTTATCAAAAGCCCCCGCTTGATGTTTCCGGTGTGCAAGTGCAACGGAATGATATGGCCTACATTATTCGCGTAACCGGTGAGGTCATCAATGATCGCACCGTTTCGCTGACTGCGTTGGTGAATGGTCGCGTCGAGGAGGTTTACGTTGCGCGTGGTGATCTGATCAAGAAAGATGACACTTTAGCATCCATGGATAACCGCGCATCTATCGCCCGACTCCAACGCGCTCAAGCCGTCGTTCAGCAACAGACCGTTCGCCTGAAAGAGCAACAACAACGCCACAGCCGATTGTCAGAGTTATCCGACAAAAAACTGGTCGCTGTTGAGGCTCTGGATCAAGCTCAGTATGAATTGGAAGCGGCACAAGCTGCCGTTGCAATTGCAAAGGCTGACGCCCAAATGAGCGCACTTGAGCAAGATTGGCAAAAGCTTAATGCCCCCTTTGATGCTGTCATCATTGAAAAGTGGACGGAGTCGGGACAATGGGTTGAAGCTGGCACTGAGCTTTTCCAGCTCGTTGCGATTGAAGGATGGGAAATCGAAGCCAATCTGGATGCTGTTGATAGTGGAAGAATTCACGTTGGCCAAAGGGTTAACGTCTCCTCTGATGCCTTTCCCAACCAAGTTTGGCAAACCCAAATCCATTGGATTGGTCCAGCCATCGAACGGACTTCAGAACGATATCTCAATACGTTTCCCGTTCGTATGGGGTTAGGAGAAGAAGCCCCCCAACTGCTTTTGGGACAGCAACTGGATATTGAAATCGTCATAGAAGAACGTGGAAGTGTTCTCAGCCTGCCTTACAGCGCGTTGCGAGAACGCAAGCACGGCGTCTTTGAAATCGCACTGGTTGAACAAGGCACTATTCGCTTGCAGCCTGTTGAATCAGGTTTAGAAACGGACACGCATGTGGAAATTCTCAGTGGTGTTCAGGAAGGGCAATGGGTTGCTCTGTTTGATAGCGAGTATCTTGAAAATGGACGTGCAGTAAGGTTGATCGAAGATGATCAAAATTGAAGCATTGCATAAATCCTATTTCAGGGGAGACAACGCATTACCTGTGATACAGGGCGTTGATCTGAAAATAGAACGAGGAGAGTTTGTAGCGATAATGGGCACCTCCGGTTCAGGAAAAAGCACCCTGCTCAACATCATTGGCTGCTTAGATAATGCCGATAAGGGCACTTATCACTTAGACGGTACGGCTGTTCATCAAACAAACGATGACGGGCTTGCGACGCTCCGTTCTTCTTTGATTGGCACAATATTCCAATCATTCAATTTACTTTCGCGGCGCGATGCGTTAGCGAATGTCATGCTGCCATTGGTATATCAACGTACTCCCCCTTCCCAGCGACAGGCACTTGCGTTAGCCGCGCTTGAACGTGTAGGTCTGGCCGACCGTGCCACACATTTACCCAACCAACTTTCCGGTGGCCAGCAACAACGTGTCGCCATTGCACGCGCACTGGTCAACAAGCCCAAGTTACTGATTGCGGATGAGCCAACAGGCGCATTAGACAGCAGCACCGGGCAACAAGTAATGGATTTATTTAAGGAGTTGCATGCTGAGGGGCATACCATTGTCATGGTCACTCATGATGCGCATTTAGCTGAGACCGCTGACAGAATCGTGCACATGCGAGACGGCAGGATTGTGTTATGAAAGGATTGCGAGTTCTGCTCGATCTGTTCAGAGAGGCGCGTCTAGCCATGCTTGAGAACTGGGGAAGGTCGATGCTGAGTATGATCGGCATTGCTGTGGGTATCGCTGCCGTCATGACCGTTGATACGGTCAGTATCGGAGGTAAAGCCTTTGTCATGAAGGAACTTGAGACATTTGGCCTCAAATCCGTTTGGGTATATCGCACCTACGGAAGTAACGACCCGCATAAACGCACACGCACGGGCACAGGCATCAATAATAATGATTTAATCGCATTTCAAGCAGACTGCTGCCCTTCCGTCAGGCTTATCAGTCCAATCGTCACACCCAATGGCCAGCCGCCTGTCGTTCAAGCTGGCAATCGTTACAGCAATGCGCAAGTTACTGGTGTAAATACGGATTTTTTAACCATCAACAATGACCAGTTACGCATTGGAAGAGGCTTTCGGGACGTCGAAGTCAGAAACCGCAGACCTGTCGCCATTATTGGCGAAACAGTGTTATCCAATTTATTCCCTGGTATTTCCAACCCCCTCGGGCGTTCATTTCGAATATCTGGTCGCGAGTATTTAGTGATTGGCGTTCTCCGCTCAAAAAGTCGCGATTTACTCTCCAGCATCGGCTCTGCAGGCGGCGATGTGAATAACCGAGTCTTGGTCGGCTATCCCCTCGTACAGGCTCTCAATGGGAATGACGACATTAGCTATATTCAGGCAGAAGCCGTATCGGTAGAAACAGCGGAAGCCGCAATTGAGCAGATAAAAGGTGTGCTATCAAGGCGGTATCACGGCGTTTTCGACTACGAAAGCAGCACCCTCGCCTCATACATCGACACCACTGATAACATACTTGATGGTGTCACCATCATCGGTATTATTGCAGCATCCAGTGCTTTGATCGTCGGAGCCATAGGTGTTGCTGGCATTATGAGTACAGCTGTCGCTGAACGAACGCGGGAAATCGGCATTCGCGCCGCAATCGGTGCACATCGGACCCATATCATGATTCAGTTTATCGCCGAGTCTGTATTCATCTGCCTGATTGGCGGTTTAATGGGTTTAGTCGTGGGTGTACTCATAGGTTTTGTATTGAACATCTTTACTGGCTTTCCACTGTTTCCCGGGATCGGGGGCGTCAGCATTGCACTTTGTGTGTCAATTTTGGTTGGTTTGATTGCAGGCTATGTACCCGCCAGAAGAGCAGCTCAGATGAAGCCAGTAGATGCACTTAGGGATTCATAACGCCAGACTGTCAGCCAACTCCCACTTCGTGTTGCTCATAATAGGAGGCTGATAGGATAAGTGCATTTCTGGTTAGATGAACTATCCAGACAAATAGCACCGAATGAGTCAGTGCATAGGCAACACCAAGCAGTATTGCGAAAAGGAAAAATTCCAGCGAATGCCAACCGAGCGGCCTATTCTCCTCGTGAACTGTCCAGAACAGTACCGACGAGACACAAATGGCCCCCCAATCAGGAAGCACCAATAACAGCGTGCTAATTAAAAACACTCGCCAAATGCACTCTTCGTAAAGTGTTATTCCCATCTGAAAGAGGAGATAGCATCGGTTGCGTTTTAGGTACTTTAACCCAGAGAAGCTATTGATAATAAACTGTCGTGGCTGAGGTGAACTCATTGGTAATCCCGCGGCCAGCAACCCTACACCAACGCAGATACCACCTAAGATAATCGCGATAAGTTGAAGCGAAAACGCAAACTGCCAATCAACATAGAAATACGCCGAGTAGGCGATAACTGGCAGCATTAATAGGAAGCCAAAGCTATCACCAATGACTTTCGGGTATAACAAAGACAAAGCGACAACCGAGCTAAATAAAAATGCCAGCAATAACACTACTGGAAAATTCCGGCTCTAAAATGACGGCGTAGAACCCCGTCTTTGTGTTCTTGCAACAGCGCCTGGAAATCATCTGAGAACATGGCATAGAGATGGTAGTCGTTCCATCCGTCCTCAACAGGCACGTAATTTTTCAACACACCCTCTTTGATGCCGCCAAACTCAGCAAGACGGATTGAATCCTCATTGCCTGATAAAACATAGCCATAGACTTTATGTAAATTCATCACGTGAAAAGCCATTTGAAGACTTAACAGTGCAATCTCGGGTCCAAATACACTGGTACGGTATTCCGCTTCTCCCACTAAATAGCGAAGATCGGCTGTGCGGCTTTTCCAGTCAATATTGTTAAACCAGACCATCCCTATTGGCTTCCCACTCTTGACCGAGCACACCAATCCCAAAAGGTTATCGCCACCATAAACAGCCGCATTTTGTTCCAGCCAAGTCATCGCTTGGTCTTGGGCTCCATTGGTAAAGTTCGAGCCATCAAAGACGGTCGAATTCAGGTAAGGGTCTTCTAGCCAGCCCGCGATGGTATCAAGATCTTCGAGGTTAGGACGGCGCAACGCGCAATAGATTCCACGAACACTGTCAAACACGTTTATCCTCACTTCCCATCATTAATAAATCGCAATACGCCCCCTCAACAAACAACTGTTTTTTCAATCGCGCTTCCTCAGCAAAGCCTAAACGTGTTAAGCACTCTATTTCTCGTTGCTCATTGGGGAGTAGTTGGATGTAATACTTACCTACATCATAATGCGCCGCTAACCAGTTCATTACTGCCCGAATGTCATCATCAGCAACGTCACACAACAAATGGAGGTCAAGATAGGCGATGCGAGAAAACAGGGCTTTTACTCTGACAAATCCGACTTTCGCTGTATCACTAAACACAACAAAATCACCATCACCCAATGCCGAATCGAGTTCTGACTTTGAACAACCAAGCGGGTAAGCAAGGTTTTTATAACTCGAACACTTAAAACTTGATGACTCTATATCTATAAAATCATCGACAGCGGCTAACCTAAACGACACTCAGCTCTCCCTATATTTAGAAACATGTTCAATGAGATTTTTTCTTTTGACAAAGGTGAGATCAAAAGTGGCAGATAAGACTTCTCGCCCATTTACGTAGGAATTTCCGGTTAACCTGGCTCCCAGACGATTAATGGCCTTAATGGTGACATGTGCTTCTAGGGTATCTCCAGGTAACGCGGGGGTTTTAAATCGCATTTGACTGACAGTGCTGGCGACAACATCCGTCGGTTCCTCAAACTCACTCCGGTAATGAATTAAAACAATACCTGCTTGCGCCAATGCCTCGCCCATCAAAACGCCAGGCATCATGCTTACATGCTTGAAATGCGCATTGATCAGCTTGGAAGAAACGGGGATCTTGTATTGCGCGATGACGTCCGAATCGGTTAAATAACTGACTGATTCTACGAATAAAAATGCGTCACCATACGGTAAAATTGCACCAACTGACGCTTTATCAAGTACGCCTTGCGAGTCGCGAAGTTCGTCAATGAAATCTCTATCCATACTCTCTATTCACTAACGTTCAAGTGTCAGTCCATTTTCCGCAGGATAGTCGCGGCATTTGTCCCACCAAAGCCAAAGTTTAAAGACAGAACCGTCTTCAAATCCGCGGGGGTGGTTTCGCGAACGATGGGGGCATCTGCAAACAAAGGGTCAATGTTTTCAATATTGATTGACGGCGCGATAAAACCTTCTTTCAGCATCGCGATACAAGCTATCAACTCAATGGCACCTACTGCGCCAATCGCGTGTCCTGTCATTGATTTCGTCGACGAGAATCTCGGCACATTGTTTTCTCCAAAAGCTCGGCGCAGTCCATTCACTTCAGCCACATCGCCAGGGCCCGTGCCTGTTCCATGTGTATTGATGGCATCGACGTCTTCAGTGGATACACCTGCGTCTTCTAATGCGCTAAAGATGCAATCAACAAACGTACCGCCATCGGCTTGGGGAAGCACTAAGTCATGAGGGTCTGAATTCGCAGAATAACCGGCGATTTCTGCATAGATTGGCGCATTACGCGCTATGGCTGAATCAAGCGACTCCAGCACAAGCACGCCAGCTCCGCCGCTAATCACAAACCCATCTCTATCGCGATCATAGGGGCGAGATGCGGCCTCTGGCGTGTCATTGAAACCGGTAGAAAGAGCCATTCTCAACGCTTGAAATGATGCCACAATCAATTCATTCACTTCCTCACAACCGCCTGTGACTGCTCTGTCTATCACGCCATCACGTATGAGTTCGTAAGCATGTCCGATATTATGTGCGCCCGTCGCGCAAGCAGAAGAGATGGAATAGCTTCGCCCAGTGATGCCAAAGAGTTTTGTCAGTATTGCACTCGGCGTGCTGCTCATGGATTTCAGCACCGTATAAGGTTCTGAACGACGAACCTGTCCGTTGTAATACCTCACCCCTTCCCTATGTATAACACCCACATCAGCCACACCGCTGCCAACAAGACAAGCAGTACGCGGGTCCGCGAGCTCTTCGGGGCTCAAGCGAGACGACAAAATCGCATCATTCGCTGCAACACTGCAATAGAGTGTTGAGGTTGGCATCGCTTTACGAAGTTTAAGAGGAATGTTTGCTGATTGTATTTTTGATTCGTCTAAGTCAACCAAACCAGCAATGCGACTGGTTAACCCATATTCAGACCAAGACTCAACGGCACGAATACCACTGCGACCGAGCTTCAAAGATTCAGTGACAGTATCAAAATCATTTCCGATTGAAGAAACAACACCAACACCGCTTATCACTACCCGTCTACGATTATCCATCTTTTTCGCTTAGCTTTAATTCAATGATTTCAAAAAGATCACTCACGGTACTGAGTTTGACTAAATCTTCGTCATCAATGGAAATAGACAGTGAATCTTCTAAGTCGAGGGTCAATGACACAGCCTGCATCGAATCCATACCAAGATCGTCTCGTAGTGACATCGTGGGTAGAATATCTTTAGCTGCCACCGCACTTTCGGACTCTGCCTCCAATCGTTCCAAGACTTCTGTTATTATCGAGTCGGTTAAATGATGTTTGTTTTCTAAAAAAATACTCATGCCACTACCATTAAAATCCCATAAATCAATTACACCAGCAACACTTCACTTGTGTATCTCCCTTTAATTAGAAGCTAACAACGGCCCCAAATAGGGTCAATCCAATCAGTTGCATACACACCACTACAAATATCAAAAAGGACCTAAAACCCAGCGAAACCATCATTCATTACAATCTAGAATTAAAATAAACAAAAATAGTAATAAAATAATACGAAAAGTTATATCTTTTTGTTTCTAGTCAAATTAACCCAAAAACAATGAGTATTAACAAGTGTATCCACTGTAGAAGAGCACCATTAAACCATCATCAGCCAAATTGTTATGAAAACGCATAAAATCTCAAAACTTGGCCACCACATCGAAACATATTACAATTTTATCTAAATGAGATGATTTATTCATTTAAATCCTTTCTTGTAAATATCACTCAAACCAAAATCACTTGGTTAATTTAAAATTCACATGAACTAATAGTGTTCTAATATGAGGCGCAAACACCGCCATAAAACACAAAGAAATACCTATTCCACGCGTTCGTTTCCTGCATGCCATGTGCCTTTCACCGGTGAGAAGCGCATATGCACAGTGCTTAGAACACGCCATCCCTTTCAGTTAGACGCTTGAACAGTGAAGAACATCAGTGAGAAACCAACACCAGTGGTTCGTTTGTGCATTTCCAAATAGTCACGAACATAGGATTTGCCCGTCTTGACACCCTATAACACGCTTGCCAATAACTCTGGACTTATAAAGCGAGGTACGTATGATTCCTGTCAACGTTACAATGAAGCAAACCTACTGTTTGTTTATAGATAAGATTTCACTCAATCATGATAAGAGACACGACACTCGTACCTTTCAAAAATTGGACAAAACCTTTTGTTTCAGAAGTTGCAACAATCATTAACTTACTGAAAGATAATGGTTACGACGCCGTTCAATTGGCAAAAGTGACAGGATTGCAGCCGAAAAGCGTCAATGCTTGGACTGCACGTTACAAAAACGAACCAGACAATGTATCTTCCATTCCTTACCCATGCTGGTGTTTTTTGTGTGCACTGGTTGGTAAGCCAAACATTCAAAGTAACGGTGACGTTATTGAAGTGAATGTGAGAAAGATGCTTTCGTACTTCAAGCCAACGGCTTTTAGGCCGAACGACAAATTCCTTTGTCCCACTCAAGAGCAGTTCAGCAATCTGATTGATAATGACAATTATGATTCGTTAACGACTGAGAAGCTTTCGACAGTTTTCAATTGGAATGCCTCTAACTTTGCACACGGTGTTGCAAATGGGTCGCTGCCATTTTTGAACTGGAGCCTCATCATTATGACGATGGGCATCGACATTCAAAAAATGATTCTGAAAGATCTCGAAGGTGATGTTTCTATCGACTAAGCGAACGCTTTTCGGCTAAACATTCAAAAGCCGGCTCTTTGCCGGCTTTTTCGATTTCACGATTCATTCTCTACATCAATTCATCATGGTTCATGGTGTCTTCATAACGCAAAGGACAGGCTCATTTTGTGGCAGAAATGGCTTAGCGTTGGTGTTCCAAGCCATGTTAGCTATTTAATGCTCGGCTCCTGCGTATACCCACATGGGTTCTGTTTTTCCTGCACGCTCAAAGCCAAGGGCTTTGTAGAATTCGATGGCCTCCCCATCAGCCGTCAGCATTTGTTGATGAAATCCGTTGTACACCGACTGCATTGCCTCCATCATTTTGCGACCTATGCCATTACCATGACTCGAAGGATGCACAAGCATATGGGGGTAATAAACCACCAGGTGACCATCTGAAATGGCATTGCCTACCCCCACCAACTTTCCGGCTACGCGAGCGGTAACTAGCGTGTGGGAATTGCGCAGAGCAAGCAAAAGCTGTTCGGGTTTTTCTGCTGAAGACCACTCGTTAGCGCGATACAATTCTACGATTTCGGCCTCTTCAATCTCGCCATTGAGTTCTACTTTAATATCCATATTTACGTCGACTCTTATTTTCTATAACAACTGAATTAGCGGACAACTTATCCTATTCGTCCAAAGACAGAAGACCAGATTAGTCCGTCCCTCTCATACAAAACCTATCATGACAGCAATAGGCAAGAATGGGTTAACCTAATACCCATAAACGCGTTTTATCTCTGATTCGTATCGCCCTCTTGGAATTACTGATGAGTTGGTAAATTAATACAGCATTGTTCGCTTTCGAGGCGTGAGACCTGTGCTAATGTAATCCTTTAGCCCTTATACAAAGCCATAAGAATGAAGATTTTTAGCAATTTCGAAAGCGGAAACATCCACGTTGTTACCGCAGAAGCACCCGACAACATTCAACTCACTATTCCTGCTGATAACAACACAGAAACGGCGCAGTGGTTCCATTTCCGTCTGGAAAGCGCATCGCAAGACCTGCATCAATTCACACTCCAAAACCTTGCGAAATCGGCGTACACAGAAGGCTGGCAAGATTACGACGTTGTCGCGTCGTATGATCGCAACGAGTGGTTCCGCATTCCTTCGGAGTTCGATGGCGATAACTTGCGCTTTTCAGTCATCCCTGAAATGAGTTCTATGTATTTCGCATACTTCGCGCCGTATTCGTACGATCGCCACCAAGATTTGCTGCACAATGCGCAAACGCATTACGCCTGTCAGCTAGAAACACTGGGCTCAACACTCGACGGTAATGACATCAGCCTGCTGACCATTGGTGAACCTGCTGAAGGGAAGAAAAATATCTGGGTCATCGGTCGTCAGCACCCAGGTGAAACCATGGCAGAGTGGTTGATTGAAGGATTGCTGCTGCGTCTGCTGGATGAAACCGATACGGTTGGAAAGGCTCTGATTGATAATGCCGTTATCCGCGTGGTACCAAACATGAACCCAGATGGCAGTATTCGCGGTCACCTGCGCCATAATGCGGTGGGTGCGAACCTTAACCGCGAATGGCAATCACCGTCTGTGGAACGCAGCCCTGAGGTTTTCTACGTGCGCGAGCGCATGCTGGAGACTGGCGTTGATATGTTCTTAGATATTCATGGTGATGAGGCGATCCCATACAACTTTGTAGCAGGTAGCGAAGGCGTCCCATCGTACGATGAAGCATTAGCGGCACGTGAAGCACACTTCAAGCACGCCCTTCTGACTATTACCCCAGAGTTTCAGGATGTACACGGTTACCCGAAAAACGCACCGGGCACAGCTAACTTAACGGTGGCAACCAATTGGGTGGCAGAACAGTTCAAGTGTCTGTCTTACACCGTTGAGATGCCGTTTAAAGACCATAACGACCAGCCAGATGATGTTTACGGTTGGTCCCCATCGCGCAGTGCCACATTTGGTAGCGATATGCTCGCCGCAATTTGGGCGACATTGCCTAAGCTGTGATGGAACACGAAAGATAAAACGAAAAACGCCACCGATGGGTGGCGTTTTTTCTTACGTGTTAGTTTGCATCTCCAGCGTTAACCCTGTTGGGTACTGGAGGTACGAATCAGTTTCCTGCCGTCGTCGGCAACACACGTTTAATGATATCGGCCAATGTCACGACACCCACCATTTCACCGTTTTTGCTCACTACCGCAAGCTGTACGCTGGCTTTACGCATACGTGCAAGTGCTTCGTAAACCGGTGTTTTCGAATCAAGCACATAGGCTTTGCGCGCCACTTCTCGTGCAGCCTTATCGGTCGGTTCCAGCAAAGTATCACGCACATGCACCACAAGAGGCTTAATCCCGCGTTTGCCGCACAACAGAATACGAAGGTGTCCTGACGCCATTGCTGCTGCACGCACCTCAGCAATTGTCGCATTCTTATCAACATGCGCCATCACCTGACCTTCTGTTACCAAGGTTTCTACAGGGATAGAGCTAAGATCAATCAAACCAGAAAGCTGACGCTGGATGTTCGGCTTCAGCGTACCCACCTTGCCAGAGTGCTCTACCAACTGACGAATGGTATCAACGTCTTGTCCGCCGACAGCGGCACTTTCAACAGGCTCAACACCCGATGCTTTTACCAATCGGTTTGCAATGCTGTTGATCCAATTTAACAGCGGGCGTAGCGGCCAAACGTAGGCTCTCGCGACGATACCAATAGCCAGTGCCGATTTTTCCGGATGGGCAATAGACCAAGATTTCGGTGCCATCTCACCCACTACCAGGTGCAGAAACGTCACGACAAACAGCGCAAAACCGAAGGCCGCACCGTCTGCTGCCCAATCTGGCATACCCATAGCAAGGAATACAGGCCCAACCCACTGATCGACAGCAGGCTTAGTAACCGCACCCAATGCAAAGGTACAGAAAGTGATGCCCAGCTGAGCACCCGCCAACATCAGTGTCAGGTCATTCATGCCGCGCAAAGCAGCACGTGCAGATGCGCTCTCAACGGCCATTTCTTCAAGGCGGTGTCGACGCGCGCCCATCAACGCAAATTCGATGATAACGAAGAAGCCACTCAATACGATAAGGGCAGTTGTCACTAGGATGACAATCAAAGGATCAGTCATTATTCGCCCTCCACCAATGGCTTCTCTACCAGCTTCACACGCACTTCTGTTGGTACGTGTCGCTCAATGCGCAATACATCTACCTCTAAATATCGTGAAACGACGTCACCTGAAGCCAACTCCGACGGGTCAATTGGCAATTCAATCGTGACGGCATCTCCCTCAGCAGGAAGTGCACCACGCTCGGCAATCAACAAGCCTGCAATGGTTTCCACATCGCCTTTTGGCAGATCGTAACCAATCGCACGCTCAACTTCATCGACGTGAACATCGCCTTCCATCAACCAAACATGGCTACTTTCAGAGACCACGGCCTCAGTGCTTTCAGCATCATGTTCATCGGTGATTTCACCAACGATTTCCATCGCCAAGTCTTCAATCGTCAATACGCCAGCAAAACCGCCGTATTCGTCGATAACACAGGCCAATTGGTTGGTCGATGTCACCAATTGCTCTAGGGCATCAGGTAGTCGCATCAAGGTAGGTAATACCGTTGCAGGACGCATCACTGACGATACTGTGTCTTCTGCGTGACCCGCTTCCATTCGCGCAAGCACATCAGACAGATGAACAACGCCCACTGGTGCATCATCATCGTTAACAACCGGATAGCGCGTGTGTGCTTGTGCCATCAATGACAGAAGTTCTGTCAATGTCGTTTCTGGCTCAACCCAATCCACTTGCGAACGGGGAACCATTGCGTGTTCTACATCGCGCTCTGGGAAATCAAGAATACGGTCCATCATCAGTGACAGCTCAACAGGCAGGTCACCGCTTTCGCGCGAGTTTGCGATGATGTGGTGCAAATCTTCTTCAGACGCGCTCACATCCAAATCGTGCACAGGTTCAATGCGAACCGCACGAAGTAGAAGGTTTGCGGATTTGTCGAAGAAACTGATGATCCAACCAAACGCAGACATGTAGATCAACGTCGAGCGAGACATCAAACGCGACATAGGTTCGGCGTTAGCAATGGCAAGGTTCTTAGGGTAAAGCTCACCCATGATCATTTGAACAACCATAGCAACTGCGAGTGTGATGACGGTACCGATGGCAATACCCGCCTCTAGGGATAACCCAAAGCCTTGCAATAAAACGCCTAGAGATTGGCCGACCAGTGGCTCTGCAACAAAGCCCAATACCAAGCCGGTAACAGTGATGCCAAGCTGAGCACCCGACAACATGAAACTTGTACGTTTGGTCACGGCGAGCGCGCGTTTCGCAGCTTCGTCGCCCGTGGCCGCTAGTGTGGCGAGTCTTGCTCTATCCACTGCCATGTATGCGAATTCTTGCGCAACGAAATAGCCGTTTGCCGCAATAATCACCAAGATAAAAAGAATGCCGAATAGCAGGGTAAGAAGGGTATCAATCATGATTGTGTCCTCCCTTGGTAACGTAACGTCAGTAAGGGATTACACAATACACTAGAGTTGGGGTCCACAAAGTATTCCTACGGTAATATCAGGAAGCGCAGTATAGGGCCGCGAAATTAGAGTCGTCCACTAATATTTGCGTAACACATCGCTAACGCGCGATATGATAGTTGCCAAACAAGCGTTCATCACTCTAAGTACCGCGCTATTTGATCCTAAATTTGTATGAAATTCAGCCGGTGCTCTGTCACTCAAGGCGTAACTCTTGGTTACAAAATAGAAAACGAGAAAACGCGTGTAACCCCCATCAAATCGCGCTCTGCGTCTTGTTTGCTTCTGACAGACAACGCTATGACATCGGATTACCAAAGGTCTCTATTGGGATCGCTGCTCTCTACCCAGCCAGCATCTTCACGGGCTTGTAGATACAATTGCAAACCATTGTATGAAGCAAAAGCTGCTGCACCGCCAAGGTGTTGGAAGTCATCAAAATAGTCATCTTCCAATGGGCACAATTCAGGCAGTGTTTTCACGCCTTTTTCCATCGCCCACTGAATCGCAAATGCGGGGGCTACCGCGCCGGATACAGTTACCTCTTCAACGGCGTGGTCTATGGCACTTTGACTTAGTGCGGCTTCGCGTTTTTCGGCTTCCTGCTCAGTGATGTCATCAATGATCTGCGCACGTCTTGCGTAAGAAATACGTTTGTTTAGCTTTGCGATTTTTAGCGCGTAATCGAATCGCTCTGGGGTAACAATTTCGACAAGTTGCGTAAGCAGGTCTTTATCAACATCCGTTGCACTCACAAAAAAATCAATACAAGTGCTGAGAGACGCATAACGTGTACCGTTGAAATCGAAACCACTTGTATCATCAAACGTATCGAACGGAAGCTCACTCACACTGAGCGGCCAGCCCTGATAGGCAATTCGCTGCTTGGCGATTTCATACATCTCCCACGCACTTTGACCAAAACCACCCAATATTGAACCTGAAAACTCACTTTCAATGAGTTCTTGCTTAGTCCAGTTTTCACCGATGGCTAAATGCTTGGTGTATTTAGTGATGAGTGCTTGTTTAATGCTGGCTCTTAACCGCCAAATCGACGTTATATCCCGCGAATATTTAATCGAGTCACACTCCTTGCATGCAGGAATCGCCAATAATGCGTGCTCGACGTTTTTGTTCGCTTTGCGAGGAAAATTCAGGCTTCTTGAGGACGGTTCACCACAAAACCAACAGGTATGGCGAAAATTGAATGGGATATCTATGAGCGTGTGTGAGTCAGATTGCATGGGACATATTTACTTGTTCAGATAGCAGAAGTGTACATGTTCGCGGCGAATAAATCTCATTAACTAAACAGACACGTCTCTTCCACTGTTCATCACTCTCACCGTTAACACTATGCAATCAGCAATCCGATCGGATGGCCTCTGAGTATCACTATTAACACGCGGCTCTCTCCGTTAAGTCATTACTGTTTATGCGAGTCAAAAATACACACGCATTGAATCAAATGGCATACCGACCGTTAGAACAACGCGAGACACTTTTTACGCAAAAATAGACTGTTGGAGATGCGTTGTTGTCCAGATTAAAGAATTCGCTCGGCCCCCTCTACCCCATTGCTGCAACCGCTACAGTCGTCTTGTTTATCTTTTTCATTTCCAGAATAAGTCTGGCATTGTGGCAGACCGAACGTGTTAATGATGCCGAAGGCTGGAGTCATCTGCTGGTTAGTGGGCTCCGCATCGACATTTCCAGTATCTGCTATTTGCTGATTCTCCCCGCCCTTTTGTCTTCCCTCATTTCTGGCGAGCATTTAATTGGTCGGGTTTGGCACACTGTCTTACGCGTTTGGATAACTGCGGGGCTGTGGTTAGTTGTGTACATGGAAGTCGCGACAGTGCCTTTCATTATTGAATATGACCTTCGCCCTAATCGACTATTCATCGAGTATTTAGTCTACCCAAAAGAAGTGTTCGGCATGCTTTGGACTGGCTATAAGCTCGAGTTATTTATTGGCTTTTTGGTGTCTGTCGTTACCGTGGTCGTTGGCTGGAAATGGTCGAAGCATTTGATTGTCGATCTCAGATACCCTAAATGGTATTGGCGACCAGCTATTGCGCTGTTTGTTGTTGCACTCGGCGTGATGGGGGCACGCTCCAGCTTAGGCCATCGCCCTTTAAACCCTGCAATGGTTGCCTTCTCAAGCGATCCACTGGTTAACGATCTGGTGTTGAACTCTTCTTACTCCGTCATTTTCGCCGCCAAGCAGATGGGCGCGGAGTCGAGCGCATTTAAACTATATCCTTTGATGGACAGTAAAAAGATCATTCGAGAAGTCCGTGCCAATATGCTTGTTGAAGACGATGGTTTCATTTCTGAAAGCTCACCGACACTTGCCAACCACACCGCTTCTTTCAATGGAAAACCAAAGAATATCGTTATTCTACTTCTTGAAAGTCACGGAGCCCGTTACGTCAGCCGATTAGGCGGCATCGATGCGTCTCCTAATCTCAACAAACTGATCGATGAAGGCTGGGCATTCAGCCGGATGTACGCAACAGGGACACGGTCGGTACGTGGTATTGAAGCTGTCACCACAGGTTTTTCCCCCACGCCCGCGCGTTCAGTCGTCAAACTTGGGAAAAGTCAGACCAACTTTTTCACCATTGCAGACTTACTAAAAGACCAGGGCTACCACACGCAATTTATTTATGGTGGAGAGAGCCATTTCGACAATATGAAAAGCTTCTTCTTGGGAAATGGCTTTACTGATATGCAGGATTTCCCAACCTTTGAGTCACCCGAGTTCGTTGGTTCTTGGGGTGTATCTGACGAAGATCTTTATAACAAGGCTGATTCGCAATTCACCCAGTTAGCAGCCAAAGGTAAACCCTTTTTCAGCTTGGTATTTTCATCGTCTAACCATTCCCCGTTTGAATATCCAGACAACAAAATCACACCTTACAACAGCCCAAAGAACACCGTCGAAAACGCCGTAAAATATGCCGATTTTGCAGTTGGAGCCTTTTTTGATAAGGCAAAAAAATCAAACTATTGGGATAACACGATTTTCGTTGTTGTTGCCGATCACGATGCCCGCGCCACGGGTAACTTGCCTGTGCCCATTGGCCATTTCAAAATCCCAGCAATCATTCTTGGTGGTGGCATAGAACCAAGGTTTGATACACGGCTCGCGAGTCAATTAGATATTCCGCCCACCCTTTTGTCGCTCGCGGGTGTCAGTAGCACCAACCCCATGATTGGTCACGACCTAACGAAAGATGTGCCGCTTTATAAACAGCGGGCAATGATGCAGCGGGACAAGAATTTTGGGTGGATGACTGCCGATAATAATGTGGTAGTCCTCCGGCCCGAGAAAGGCATATCAACGTATCGCTACGATCCCGACACCGACACCTTAACCGAAAGTAAAGTCGAGACGAATATCGTGGAGTGCGCTCACGCACATGCGATGTGGGGCAGCCTCGCTTTTAACGAGGCATTTTACACGGCACAGCCCAGCCTTGATTTTCTTACTAAGTAGTAAGCCAACAACATACTTTGATGAGTATCGCGAGTCGCTCTTGTTAACATCGCTGCGCGGAGCCACTGTCAGGCGTAACCGACAACTCCATAAACTCACAAAATGCGTTTACAGCGTCGCTTCGTTCGCGTTTTCTAGACCATACCAGCCCTACGTCCATGGCGGGAACATGGTCGGCCAGTGGGCGAACCTCTACCCTTCTTCCTTCCAATGACCAAGGGCGATAAACCATGTCAGATAAGATAGTAATACCATAATCGTTGGCGACCAGACTCCGGACAGACTCTACGGATGAGGTTCTGAAAATGGTATTAGGCTGATAAGGCGTTTGATTCCAGTACCGCTGAGCCGTGTTACTGGCTTCGTCGACGGTCAGCATAATGTAGGGATATTGAGCCACATCGTGGAAGGTCACCATTTTGTTTCCCAGAAGTGGATGGCTGGAACTTAGCCACAACCGGCGATGAGAGCTCAGTAGCGTCTGAAAACTGATGTCTTCTTGATTGATCAAGTTAGAGGTCAGCATAAAGGCGACATCAAAATCCCCCGACACAACGCCTTCCTCAATGTCGCTCCGTGCTGCTTCCACCAACTTCACTTTCACCTTGGGGTAACTACGTTGAAATCGCGTCAAATACGGCGGCACAAAGTACCCCGCTAACGTATATGACATCGCCAGTGTGATGGTGCCTTCGACTTGATTTGCGCCACGGTGTGAAAGCAGCATGGCCTCTTCAAGCTCTTTCACTATGTGGGTGGCGTGCTGATAGAACTGGTTACCTTCATACGTCAGCAACATACCGTGGGGCTGACGGACAAAAAGACTCACCTTCAGCATGTCTTCTAATTGTTTGATGGCGGTAGTGATTGCAGATTGAGAAACGTGCATTGCGTTCGCTGCAAGCGATACCTGCCCTGCATCTGCCGTCGCAATAAAATAGCGAATCTGTTTCATTGTAGGGAGCATGTTCTGTTTTCCTTAAACCCTGTATCCGTTCTTCTGATATCCAACGCCTACGCATCTCAGTGAATCACGTAAATACGAACCTTTTTTACTCTTACTTTCATGGTTTTAACTCAGTTTCATTGGTCTTTATCACGTCGCTTTTTGATATCTATTTTTTTAATAACACTAGACAAAACTCGATAATTTACATACCAGACAAGCAAATTTAACCTGTTATTAACACATCGAGCAATAGCCAAGTAACGCTCTTTATGAGCTTGGCGATTGCAAACATTGGTTGAAGTAACAGGGAGAAGAGACATGAACGGCAAACCTTCTGCTGTCCCATGGTTAACCTTGATGGGCGCACTAGCCCTCACGCAAAGCGCAGTAGCAAATGGCGAAAGCTGGTATCCCTACACAGTAGATGTCTGGACAACGCCTTTCGACATGAGCAGTCCCCGAGAAGTCATGCAATACCAACCTGTCGATAGGGCCGCGAAACAATGGGATATCTGCGTGTCATTCCCACACTTGAAAGATGCCTACTGGACCGCCGTCAATTATGGCGTCGTGGATGAAGCAAAACGTGCTGGTGTTGGTATGCAGCTTGTCGAAGCAGGCGGATATACCAACCTCAATACCCAGCTTTCACAAATTGAAGATTGTGTCGCCTCGGGTGCCGATGCGGTGATCGTGGGGGCAATTTCCTATGATGGCCTCAATAACCTCGTTAAGAATATCGCCAAATCTGGCGTGCCGATTATCGACATCGTCAATGGCATGTCATCGCCAGATCTCTCTGCTAAATCTCTGGTGTCTTTTGGAGAAATGGGCGCAAAGATCGGTCAGTACCTCGTTAAGCGACACCAAAACGACAAGGCAAAAGTCAAAGTGGGCTGGTTCCCTGGCCCACCGGGGGCTGGATGGGTAGAAGCCGGTAACGCAGGCTTTCAGTCTGCCGTGAAGGATTCCAACATTGAAGTCGTGGAAACGAAGTACGGCGACACGGGTAAGGAAGTCCAACTCAAGCTGGTTGAAGACACCCTAGAAGCGCACCCAGACCTAGATTACATCGTCGGCACAGCCGTGACAGCCGAAGCGGCCACCAGCTTGCTTCGCGCCCGTGGTATGACAGATCAAATCGGGGTGCTTTCTTATTACTTCACACCGGGCGTTTATCAAGGCATCAAACGTAATCTTATTCTCGCCGCCCCAACTGATTCTGCAGTAATACAAGGCCGCATCGCGATTGATCAGGCGATTCGGATTCTCGAAGGCCAACCTTACACCCAGCATGTGGGTCCTCAGTTGTATGTGATTGACGATACCAACATCAATACCTTTGACCGAGACAGTTCGCTTGCGCCAGCAAACTTTAAACCCACGTTCACAGTGAAGCCGCAATGATGGGCTCATCGATTCTTAGCCTACACGGGATACAAAAACAGTATCCCGGTGTACTGGCTCTCGACGGCGTCGATTTCACCCTAGCGTCAGGCGAAGTTCACGTCTTATTCGGCGAAAATGGCGCGGGAAAATCGACTCTGATTTCGATTGTCTCTGGCGCAAACCAGCCCACCACTGGTGAAATGCGTTTTCGGGATAAGCGCGTGCGTTTCAAGAGCGTGTATGACGCGAGGCAGAAAGGGATCAGTGCGGTTTTTCAGGAGTTTTCACTGGTTGATACGCTCTCCGTGGCGCAAAACCTGTTTCTCGGGGAAGAGCCGTTAGTTGGTCGGTTTCTGGATAACACATCGCTTTATGCACAAGCACAAACCTTGCTCGACAAAATGGGGTTTGCGCTTGATGCACACATGCCCGTCAGCGAACTTTCCCGTGCAGAGAAACAGATGGTGGAAATTGCAAAAGCATTGCGTGGCGAACTGTCTGTATTGATTCTGGACGAACCCACAGCGTCCCTCACTCACCAAGAAACCGATCAGCTGTTTTCCTTGATTGAGCAATTAAAAGCAGACGGTGTGGGCATCATCTATATCTCTCACCGCATGGGAGAAATACGTCAAATTGCTGATCGTATTACTGTGCTTCGCGATGGCAAATACATTGGTACTCGTGACGTCGAGGCTGTCAGTGAACAAGACCTGATCACCATGATGACAGGAAGACAAATCGAGAACGTTTACCCTCATGTGCCGTTTTTGCCAAAGAAAACGGTGTTGGATGTAAAAACGCTGACCACCGCAAATGGAACGATACACAACCTTTCCTTCCACGTTCGATCTGGAGAGATCGTCGGTTTCGCAGGGCTCGTCGGCTGCGGAAAATCAGAAGCACTCAGAGCCTGTTTTGGTGCAGAAAGAGTGAGTACGGGTTGCGTTGTATTTAACGGTGAAAACGTCACTGGATTTACCGTTAAAGAGATGCTCAACCGAGGCTTTTTCTATAACTCTCGTGACAGAAAAGCCGAAGGGTTGGTGCTCAATCGTAGTTGTCGGGAAAACATCAGCTTGCCTGCTTTGAGTGTTCAACCGCTTTCTCAGCGCAGCGGCGCACTCAATCTTGCTCACGAACGCGAACAAACCCAAAGCCTGGCAACACGTCTCAAGCTCTACCCTATGCAAACCGAGCGCGATGTTGGCCAATTCAGCGGCGGTAACCAGCAAAAAGTGTTGTTAGCTAAATGCCTGACTCGCGACGTTTCACTTTACGTTTTCGATGAACCCACCGTGGGTGTGGATGTCGGGACGCGCGCTGAAATCTACCGCTTTATCGCCAGCTTGTGTGAGCAAGGTGCTGCCGTGGTGATCATCTCTTCCGATCTTCCCGAAGTCGTGCATCTTTCCCACCGTCTCTATGTGATGCGGGAAGGAGAAGTTGCTGCGCACCTTCAGGGAACAGACATTACGGAAGCTAACGCGCTCAGCCACTTTTTTGAATCAATGGAGTATGAAAATGAACAGTGAGCCAGTGAAGGCCGGATCCGAACCGCAAGGTGATGCGACATCGTCTAACAAGGGGCAGTTAACAAATGTGATAACGAGGCTCTTTGTAAAGGTCGGCGTCTTGCCCATTCTGGTCGTTATCGCCGTGGCGATTTTTGCATCCGCCTCTGAGAACTTTCTCACCGCGAGAAACCTGATGAACTTGCTTCGCCAATCGTCGTATTTGGTTATGGTGTCTATCGGGCAAATGTTTGTGTTGTTAACTGCGGGATTTGACCTCTCAGTCGGCACCATCATTGCACTCTCTTCCGTTGTGGGTGCCAGCACCATGGCATCGATTTACGCTGCCTTTCCCGACGCTGTGCATCTTGCCATTCTCGCGGGTATTGCCGCCGGTGTGGGGGTTGGATTGGTCGTCGGGTATATCAACGGCATCGGCGTCGCCCATTTTCACGTGTCCCCTTTTGTCATGACGCTTGGTATCTCATCGATCGGATTTGGCATCGCTTTATATCTAACTGGAGGCTCTCCCGTCTATGGCATGCCAATGGCGTTCGGTGACACCTTCGGTTTTGGCAATGTCCTTGGGCTTCCTACCCCGATTCTGTTTGCGCTGTTGATGACGATCGTCGCCATGATCATTGTTAATCGTACTCGCCTTGGTCGTTACTTCTACGCCGTCGGCGGCAATATCAATGCCGCCCGACTCTCTGGCATCAACACCCATAAAACGCTGATCCTCGCCTACCTTCTCTGCGCCTCTTTCGCCGCAATGGCCGGCATGTTGATAACAGCCCGGCTCGACACTGGCGAAGCCAATATCGGTGCCGCTATGCCCCTTGAGTCTATTGCCGCCTGTGTTATCGCAGGAGTCAGCCTTCGCGGCGGTATCGGCCGTGTAGAACATGTCGTCTTGGGCGCCGTGTTTATCAGCTTGGTACAAAACGGCATGAATCTGACCCGCGTGGAGTCCTACTTGCAAACCGTGGTCATTGGCGCACTGCTGATTTTTGCCGTCATCGTTGACCAACTTCGCATTCGTCTGCGCGCTCGACTCGGCGCGCATTGATATGCGCTGTCAGTTTTCATTTTGCGCACTCTTTTCATCAAGAAGGTAACACTATGATCAATATAAACAGCGATATGGGTGAAGGGTTTGGTATCTACAAACTCAGCGATGATGAAGCTTTAATGCCCTTCATCACAGAGGCCAATGTCGCTTGCGGATTCCACGCGTCTGACCCTAATCACATGAGACGCACCGTAGAACTTGCAAAACAATACGGCGTAAAAGTCGGCGCACATTTTTCACTGCCGGATTTACAAGGATTCGGACGCCGAAAAATGCATCTGAGCCAAGGTGAGTTGCACAACATGATCGTGTACCAAATCGGGGCACTGAAAGGCTTCCTCGATATGCTCGACATGCCACTCAATCACCTAAAGCCGCACGGGGCTCTCTACGGCATGGCTGCGTCCGACCCAGACATAGCCAAAACGATTGCACAAATTGCACACCATTATCAGGTCCCCGTTTTCGGCCTTTCTGGTACATGCCACGAAACCATTTACTGCGCACACGGTGCGGGCTTCGTACCCGAGTTTTTTACAGACCTCGACTACGATCAAGATGGACATCTTGTGATTACCCAAACCCATGAGGCCACTGACCCAATCAATGCCGCCCAACGTGTAGTAAAGGCGGTGGAGCAAGGCAAGGTCACGGCCACAAATGGTAAGGATATCCCCGTTGTCGCCCAAACCATCTGTGTGCATTCAGATACCCCGAATGCGGTGGACATTGCTAAAGCCGTGAATGAGGCTCTTCAGCCTTACCTTTCACAACAAAGCAAACCCTGCACCGTTGCCAAGAAGTAGACGTTCGAAGGAGCGAAATATGTCTGACAAAGAAATTATCTGTCCGCTACCCGGTATTTTTTACCGGTCAGCCTCCCCCGACCAGCCTCGGTACAAAGAAGCTGGCGACACCATCGCACCCGGAGATGTGATTGCGCTGGTTGAAGTCATGAAGTCATTCCATGAAATCAAAGCGGAAACCGCAGGCGTGATTGACGACTTTCTCATCGAAAACGAAAGCCCCGTCAATGCCGGACAACCTATCGTCCGTTTGAAATAAACGCTCTGAATGCACACGAGGAGTTTGTATGACAATCGAAAAATTACTCATCGCCAATCGGGGTGAGATAGCCGTACGCATAATCCGCGCGGCCAAAGAAATGGGTATTCATACCGTGCAAGTTTACAGCGAGGCGGACAAAGAATCCCTTGCGGTAAAACTGGCGGATGAAGCGATATGCATTGGTGCCCCCATGGCCAACCAATCTTACCTTTGTGGTGACAAAGTCATTCAGGCCGCTGAGGAATCAGGCGCCGACGCGATTCATCCCGGCTACGGTTTTCTCTCAGAAAATGCCGAGTTCTCAGATGATGTACTTGCGGCAGGCATTATTTTTGTCGGCCCGTCAGGTCGTACGATGACGAAGATGGCAGACAAAGCCAAAGCGCGTGAAACCGCCATGGCAGCAGGTGTGCCTGTCGTGCCCGGCTGTGCGCCCTCTGACAGTCCAGAGTCAGCGCTTGAACAAGCCATCCTTATCGGCTTTCCGGTGATGATTAAAGCCTCTGCAGGCGGCGGTGGCCGTGGCATCCGCGTAATAGAGGACGAGAGTGACTTTCTCACTCAGTACCATCAGGCATCTGCTGAAGCACTGGCCGCATTCGGCGACGGCACCTTATATCTCGAGAAATTCATTCGCCAATCCCGCCATGTGGAGGTGCAAATTCTTGCGGACGGAGAGCACGCTGTACACCTGTTTGAACGTGAGTGCTCCTTACAGCGTCGCCGCCAGAAAGTGTGGGAAGAAGCCCCTTGCGCAGTGTTACCCGACCATGTGCGTAACGCCATGTGTCAGTCCGCAGTATCACTAGCAAAAAGCGTGAATTACAAAGGTGCAGGCACCATTGAATTTCTCTATGACGATGAATCAGAGTCCTTCTACTTTATCGAGATGAACACCCGCATTCAGGTTGAGCACCCCATCACCGAAGCCATTACGGGTGTCGACCTCATTCGAGAGATGATTCAAATCGCCGCCGGACAACCGCTTTCTCTCAAACAAGAAGACATTCAACGTCGAGGCCATGCCATTGAAATTCGGTTAAACGCCGAGGATCCCTTTAACAACTTCTTACCTTTCCCCGGCGTCATTAGCTCCTTCACCCCGCCCATGGGCAGTGGCGTTCGTTTTGACGGCCTCATTTACTCAGGTTTCGCCATTCCACCCTATTACGACTCGTTACTCGGCAAACTGATTGTGTGGGATGAAAACAGGGAAAGTGCCATCAAGCGAATGGCGCGTGCGCTTGATGAACTATCGATCGAAGGCGTAAAGACCACACAGCCGCTATTCCAAAAGCTTTGTGAAGCCCCAGACGTCATTCGTGGGGATTTTCATACTGCTTGGCTGGAGCAATGGTTGGAGAACTTCGACGCCCCAAAGCCTGAAAACCCATCAGACAACAATAAGGATTGTTCGCTTCCTGAAGCGAGCTAAGGAAGGATCATGAACACACGCTACTCTTACGGCGGCGACGAGCATATCTTCGTCGAAGTCACCGAGGAAATGTCGCTGGCTGCCTTTTTCAAAAGCCTGTCCATTACCCAAGCTATTCGCGATGCGAACTTACCGGGGGTCGAAGAGATCTGCCCTGCAAACGCGTCATTTCAGGTGAAATACAATCCGGATATTTGTGCGCCTGAAACAATGCTGGCTGCCATTCAGGACATCGAAAACAGACAGGCTGCAACCCCAGCCGAAATAGACACGCGCATTGTTGAGGTGCCCGTTTTCTACCAAGACCCGTGGACACATGAAACCGTGATGCGCTTTCGGGATCGTCATCAGGATCCTGAAGGTACCGATCTCTCGTACGCGGCAAGAATCAATGGGTATGACTCCATCGAGGCCTTTATTGAAGGGCATTCTGGCTCACCGTGGTTTGTTACTATGGTGGGGTTTGTTTCAGGCCTTCCTTTCATGTTTCAGATGGTTGAGCGGGAAAAACAAATTCAGGTGCCTAAATATGTCCGGCCACGGACAGATACGCCAAAACTCACCGTTGGCTATGGCGGTTGTTTCTCCTGCATATACTCCGTTCGCGGCGCAGGCGGCTACCAAATGTTTGGTGTGACGCCCGTTCCTATCTACGACCCTGCTCAAAATGCGTCACACCTGAAGGACTTTCTGGTGTTTTTCAAACCCGGCGACATCGTGAAGTTCAAACCTATCACTGAAAGTGAATATCACACCATCGTGAAGCAGGTGGAAGACGGTTCATATCGACCGCGCGTCAAGCCTGTTCGTTTTTCTTTGTCCGAGTTTGAAAAGGACATGGCCGGTTATAACGCGGCAATGCAGGAGGCACTGTATGAGCATTAATGTTGTCCACCCAGGGCTCGCCACGTCTGTGCAGGATTTAGGGCGTAAAGGGTATTTTCATCTGGGTATTCCCGTTTCCGGCGCGATGGACAGATTCGCCTGTCGCTGCGCTAACTGGCTGGTCGGAAACGACGAAAATGCCGCCGTGCTTGAAGCGGTATTTATGGGGCCAAAACTCACATTCAATCGAGACACCACGGTTGCCGTTACAGGCGCAGAGATGGCGCCAATTGTAGATGGCGAAGAGCAAACCAACTGGGCCAGCTTTACAGTAAAAGCCGGTCAAACGCTGTCATTTTCACACCTGACTGGCGGTGCGCGAATCTATATCGCTGTCGCTGGCGGCATTGATGTTCCCGAAGTGCTTGGTAGTCGTTCCACCTACACACTTGGCGCGTTAGGCGGTTTTGAAGGTCGGCTTTTGCAAGCAGACGATACACTCCCTATTGGCAAAGAATCTGCGCGTTTTGTAGAACGTCATTTACCTGAAGCATTACGTCGACCACGGGATACTACGCTGCGTGTTGTTCCCGGCCTTTACTGGCACCGAATCACCGCCGCATCTGGCGAGCAATTCTTCAATGATACGTGGCAAGTCGCACCGGAAGCCGACCGCATTGGTTATCGCTTCAAAAACGGTACGCCACTTGAATTCGTAGAACGCGAACAACCCTTCGGCGCAGGATCCGATCCCTCCAACATCGTCGACGGTTGTTACCCTTATGGCTCCATTCAAGTCCCTGCAGGAAAAGAGCCGATTGTGCTTCATCGCGATGCGGTCTCCGGCGGCGGCTATTTCATGATTGGCACCGTGGTCTCTGTTGATATGGATCTTATCGGACAGATGCAACCCAACGCGTCCACGCAGTTTGTCAAAGTCACACTGGAAGACGCTCTCCACGCCAGAAAGGAATATGACGCCCTCTTGCAACAGGCCAAGCAACACATTGAACGCTGCGGGGTCGCAACATGACCTTGATACGAGAGAAAGCCTTCATTGGAGGCCAATGGATAGGCAGCTCAGATGGAAAGACCTACCCCATTTTCGACCCCGCTTTTAGCAATATCATTGGGCATGTCCCTGAAATGGGTGAGAAAGAAACCGAGCAGGCCATTCATGCTGCCAAGGCAGCCTTAGGGTCGTGGCGAGAATACACGGCGAAGCAACGCGCAGAAAAGCTGATGTCATGGTTCCATCTCATTATGGAAAACCAATCCGATCTGGCTGCACTCATCACTCAAGAATCGGGAAAACCATTGGCGGAGTCCTTAGGCGAAGTCGCTTACGGAGCCTCCTTCATTCAATGGTTTGCTGAGGAAGGAAAGCGTACCTATGGCGACGTTATTCCCTCCACCGCAAATGACAGGCGATTGCACACGATCAAACAACCCGTCGGTGTTTGTGCCGCCATTACACCGTGGAATTTTCCTATCGCGATGATCACGCGCAAGGTGGCCCCTGCACTGGCGGCAGGCTGTACTATCGTGGTCAAACCCGCTGAAGCTACGCCACTTTCCGCACTGGCTTTGGCGTCGTTGGCACAAGATGCGGGCATACCCGATGGCGTCATCAATGTGATCACCGCTTCCCACGGTGCCGACATTGGCAGAGTGCTTTGTGACAGTCCTGATGTGCGAAAACTGTCGTTCACTGGCTCAACGGCAGTTGGGAAAATCCTCATCAAACAATGCGCTAATACCGTCAAGCGCGTATCCATGGAGCTTGGCGGCAATGCACCATTCATTGTTTTTGATGATGCAGATGTCGATGCGGCTGTCGAAGGTGCTATTGCGTCTAAGTTTCGTAACGCAGGGCAAACCTGTGTATGCGCTAATCGAATATTGGTGCAGTCTGGAATCTATGATGCGTTCGCAGAAAAATTCGCCAATGCGGTCAGCCAGCTGAAAGTCGGTGCGGGTCTTGAACCCAAAAATCAGATTGGGCCGCTTATCAACCGTTCGGCTCTGGACAAGGTTGAATCACATATCCGCGATGCTCTCGTTTTGGGAGCGCGGTGTCTAACCGGTGGAACCAGCCATTCACTGGGTGGACTCTTCTATCAGCCTACTGTGTTAACGGATGTCACTCCTGTTATGCGGATTGCCTCAGAAGAGACCTTTGGCCCCGTCGCTCCCCTTTTCCGCTTTGAACAAGAAGCCGACGCTATATCGATGGCCAATGACACAGAGTATGGGCTAGCGGCCTATTTCTATTCGAAGGACATTAGCCGATGTCTTCGCGTCAGTGAGGCATTGGAATACGGCATGGTCGGTGTCAACGAAGGCGTGATATCCAACGAAGTCGCGCCATTTGGTGGCGTGAAAGCCTCTGGCCTTGGACGGGAAGGATCACGGCAAGGCATCGATGAGTACCTAGAAACCAAATACGTCTGCTTTGGCGGGCTCTCGTAACTAATTGGTAATCAGTTACCAGTAATCAGGAATCAATAATGAACAACCAGTCACTGATGGAACGTCGCAACGCGGCGGTCCCCAGAGGCGTGGCTTCGGCTACCCCTCTGTTTGTAAAGCACGCAAAAAATGCGGAACTGTGGGACGTAGAAAATACCCGATATATCGACTTTGCAGCCGGGATTGCTGTCGTCAATACAGGCCATAGCAACCCTACCATCACGCAAGCTGTCACCGCGCAAATCGACAAATTTAGCCACACCGCTTTTCAGGTTGCAGGCTATGAGAATTACATCGAACTTGCAGAACGTTTGAATGCGCTTGCGCCTATTGATGATGCCAAAACCATATTGATGACAACAGGCGCAGAGGCTATCGAAAATGCAGTGAAAATTGCTCGCCATTACACGGAGCGACGCGGCGTGATTGCTTTTCATGGCGGTTTTCATGGTCGCACCTTGCTCACCATGGGGATGACCGGAAAAATCGCGCCATACAAAGAAGGTTTTGGTCCCTTTCCCGGTGACATCTACCACATCCCTTTTCCTGTGCCTTATCAAGGAATCGATACCGCATACTCCCTGCAACAGTTAGAAAAACTGTTTAAGACAGACATTTCCCCAACGTCTGTTGCTGCAATCGTCATTGAACCTATTCAAGGTGAAGGTGGGTTTTATGCTGCACCCAAGGAACTGGTTCAGCAACTTCGCACCTTGTGTGATGAGCACGGTATTGTCCTCATTTTCGATGAAGTTCAGACAGGATTCGGACGCACAGGCAAAACCTTTGCCAGCGAACATTACGATGTGCAACCGGATATGATCACCGTGGCAAAAGCACTGGCCGGAGGCTACCCGCTCTCCGGCATTATTGGGAAGCGTGAGATCATGGACAGCCCCGCGCCCGGCGGTTTAGGCGGCACATATGGCGGCAGCCCCGTCGGTTGCGCGGCAGCGTTGGCGGTATTGGAGGAACTCGAGTCAAAATCGCTTAATGCGCGAGCTCAAGATATTGGCAGCCAATTACACAAAGCATTTAGCGAAATCATCACGCTTAACCCAAACGTTCCCATTAGGCATATTCGCCACAAAGGGGCGATGTTTGCGTTTGATTTTCTCGCTGACAGTCAGCCAGACCCAAGTCAGGTCGCCCCCTTTGTCAAAGCGTGTCGCGATGATGGATTGATCGTGCTGCCCTGCGGACAATTCGGTAACGCTATTCGATTGCTACCGCCCCTCACAGTGGAAAATCACATTTTGGAGGAAGCCATCGATATCATGAGAAAAGCGTTACTCTCTCTTCAGTAAGTGAACATTGCAACTCACACCGTATATCACAGGTTCTTTTGATAATTAGCCACCCACATGGGTGGCTTTGTCTCTACCAGAGACCTTCATCATGTCTCATTGCTATTATCAATCGTTGGTAAAATCACCCCACTTTGCTGGCATTTTCACCAACAAACCACGAATTCTCTTAATCGAATCAACACAGTGCTTATTGCCTTTGTAAAGTTGACACACTTCCTTATACTAAGCCGCCGACAGAGAGCCAAGGATCGTGGCTAAATATCGCACAAAGAAAGGATTACCTATTAGAAAGATAGGTATAACCAATCAAATGCACTGAGAAATGCTGATATTTTATAAGCTAATTTCAAAGGACTGACGACGTTAGATAACTCTGTGCATTCAAGTCCGAATAACCGCCCATCGCGGGGAAATCCATATGGCGAAAGAAAACAATAACATCGTGATTTTTGGTGCGTCAGGCGACCTGACCAAGCGTAAGCTTATCCCAGCCCTATATCACCTCTATGCAAACAAAATGATGCCTGAGAACTTTACGATTCTTGGTGTCAGCCGAACTGATTACTCTGACGACGCTTTTCGTGAAAAACTGGCGGCGTTTCTAAAAGAAAACGAAAAAGTGGATGAAGAAACCCTCTCTCGTTTTTGTCAGCACCTCTACTATTTGCCGATTGACCCAGCAGATTCGTCAAAATACGATCAGCTTGCTGCGCGTCTTGAGACGTTGAGCGAGAAGCATAATACCGGTCACAACAACCTCTACTATCTGGCAACACCACCAAGCCTGTATGGTGTGATTCCAGAATGTCTTGCGAATCATAACCTGCACGACCAATCGAACGGTTGGAAGCGACTGATTGTTGAAAAGCCATTTGGCTATGACACAGCAACTGCTGAGTCACTCGACAAAAAATTGCATGACCAATTTGAAGAAAATCAGCTCTACCGCATTGACCACTACCTCGGTAAAGAAACCGTTCAGAACCTGCTGGTATTCCGCTTTTCAAACGGCATGTTTGAACCACTGTGGAACCGTAATTTCATCGATTACGTTGAGATAACAGGTGCAGAATTCCTAGGTGTTGAAGGCCGCGGCGGTTACTACGATGGCTCAGGTGCCGTTCGCGACATGTTCCAGAACCACCTGCTTCAAGTGTTGGGTATGGTTGCGATGGAACCACCTGCGGCGATTCGTTCTGATTCCATTCGTGATGAAGTCACCAAGGTAATGCAGAGCTTCCGCCCATTAAGCGATGAAGATCTGAAGAACAATTTGGTACTTGGTCAGTACACCAGTTCTGACGTACGTGGTGAGCACCTGCTGGGCTACCGTGAAGAGCCAGGCGTTGCGGAAGACTCTCGCACCGAAACATACATCGGCCTTAAAATGTTTGTTGATACGTGGCGTTGGAATGGCGTGCCGTTTTACGTTCGTACGGGTAAACGCTTGCCAACTCGCGTGACAGAAGTCGTCATTCACTTCAAGAAAACGCCTCACCCTGTGTTTGGTGCCAATGCGCCAGAGAACAAGCTGGTCATTCGCATTCAGCCTGACGAAGGTATTCTAATGAGCTTCGGTTTGAAAAAGCCGGGAGCAGGTTTCGAAGCGAAAGAAGTGTCGATGGAGTTCCACTATCAGGATCTTAAAGAGTCGCAACTTCTTACTGCTTATGAGCGTTTGCTGCTCGATGCAATCAAAGGTGATTCCACCTTGTTTGCTCGCTCAGATGCTGTGAAAGCGTGTTGGGAGTTTGTTGAACCGATTCTGAGCTACAAAGAAGACCCTGATTCGCTATTTGGTTACGCCGCTGGCACATGGGGCCCAGAACAAGCCGATGCGCTGCTAAAGCGTGACAATCGCGAATGGCGCTACCCTTGTAAAAACTTAACAAATACAGAATATTGTGAGCTTTAAGATGAAGGAATTTCGCATTTTGGATAATGCTGACGCTGTCGTGAATGAACTGGCATCGTCAATGAAAAGCCTGAGTGAACAAGGACGTCCAGTTCATATTTCACTCTCTGGTGGCAGCACGCCTAAACTGTTGTTCAAACTACTGGCTCAGCCAGAATGGGCGAACAGCATTCAATGGCAAAACCTACACTTCTGGTGGGGTGATGAGCGTTGCGTGGCTCCGGACGATGCAGAAAGCAACTACGGCGAAGCCAATACATTGCTCTTTAGCAACATCAATATTCCTGCTGAGAACATTCACCGAATCCGTGGTGAAGACGACGCAGAGCAGGAAGCCAAGCGATTGGCTGACGAAATCAAAGCTGACGTGCCAGAGAAAAACGGCCTGCCTGCCTTTGATTGGATCTTGCTTGGCATGGGTGATGACGGTCACACGGCTTCCCTCTTCCCGGGTCAAACTGACTACGATGAACCTGCACTGACTGTGGTTGCGGCGCACCCACAATCTGGCCAACTTCGCGTGTCCAAAAGTGCATGTCTGCTAAACAATGCTGACCGCATCAGCTACCTTGTGCTCGGCGCAGGCAAAGCAGAAATGATTGAAGCTATCCACGGTGAGAATGCAGAGTCAAACCTGCCCTATCCTGCCGCGCACATTCAATCCGCTCATGGCACGACCGAATGGTTTTTAGATGCTGCTGCCGCAAAGGCATTGGCATAACAAAGATTAAGTGGCGGCTTTAAACGAAAGTCAGCCAATATGTGAACACACCGATGACCAACGAATGCGAATACTCGTGGTCATCGGGTAGAAGGAGTTAAAAATGAAAGGCGATATCGGTGTAATTGGTCTGGCAGTAATGGGCCAGAACCTTATCCTGAACATGAACGACAATGGCTTCAAGGTTGTGGCTTACAACCGTACCACGTCAAAAGTTGACGAGTTTCTGGAAGGCGCAGCGAAAGGCACCAACATTATCGGTGCTTACTCACTGGAAGATCTGGTAGAGAAGCTGGAAAAACCACGCAAAGTGATGCTGATGGTACGTGCAGGTGACGTTGTTGACCAATTCATTGATGCACTGACTCCACTACTGGAAGAAGGCGACATCATCATTGATGGTGGTAACTCAAACTACCCTGACAGCACACGCCGCATGAAAGACCTGGAAGAGAAAGGTCTGGTATTCATCGGTGCTGGCGTATCTGGTGGTGAAGAAGGCGCGCGTTTCGGACCGTCTATCATGCCAGGTGGTAACCCTGCTGGTTGGCCTGCTGTTAAGCCTATCTTCCAAGCAATTTCTGCGAAAACCGACAACGGTGAAGCATGTTGTGATTGGGTTGGCCGTGAAGGTGCCGGTCACTTCGTGAAAATGGTTCACAATGGTATCGAATACGGCGACATGCAGCTGATCAGTGAAGCTTACCACTTCATGAAAGAAGGTCTGGGCATGAACCACGATGAAATGCAGGCGACCATGACTGCATGGAACAAAACTGAGCTGGACAGCTACCTGATGGAAATCAGCTCAGAAATCGTTGGCTACCGTGACGAAGACGGCGAAATCGTTCTGGAAAAAATCCTTGATACCGCGGGCCAAAAAGGTACCGGTAAATGGACTGGCATCAATGCGCTGGACTTCGGTATTCCACTGACTCTCATCACTGAATCTGTTTTTGCACGAGCTTTGTCTGCTCGCAAAGAAGAGCGTGAAGAAGCCGCTGCATTGTTCCAACACAAGATTGCACCCGTAGAAGGCGATCGCGATGTGTGGCTGGAAGCACTGCGCCAAGCACTGCTGGCTGCGAAGATCATTTCTTACGCACAAGGCTTCATGCTGATTCGCGAAGCGTCTGAGCAATTCAACTGGGAACTGAACTACGGCAACGTTGCCCTGTTGTGGCGTGGCGGTTGTATCATCCGCAGTGCGTTCCTAGGCAACATCCGCGACGCATACGAAGCAAACCCAGACCTGAAATTCCTAGGCTCTGACGCGTACTTCAAGAACATTCTGGAAGACTGCATGGGCTCATGGCGTAAAGTTGTGGCTAAGACATTTGAAATCGGTCTGCCATCACCAGGTCTGTCTTCAGCCCTGACCTTCCTTGACGGTTACACCACTGCACGTCTGCCAGCAAACATGCTGCAAGCACAACGTGACTACTTCGGCGCGCACACGTATGAGCGTACTGACCGTCCACGTGGTGAGTTCTTCCACACTAACTGGACAGGTAAAGGCGGCGACACCGTTTCAACAACCTACAACAGTTAATCTGAAGAAACAGTTACGATAAAAATGGCCCCTTGTTGTGAAAGCAACAAGGGGCCATTTTTTAGTGATGTGAGAAGCGGTAAGTTACCACATCAAATCGTCAGGGATCTTGAAGTCCGCGTACGGATCGTCTTCGTCCATTTCTTGCTCAACAACCGTGTTGTTTAGCACGATAGAATCTTCGTCACGCTGTGCGATCTTGTCTGCCACCACACCCGGCACCACTGCGTATCCATCTAGGTAACGTGCAATTGCCAATCGACCATTGACCAGTTGGTCTTGCGTCACTTTGTTGACAAAGATTTTCTTCACAAGTGTACCGTCAGTAAAGTTGTAGCCGATGTCGCCATCTTTACGATCAATCTTGTTCATTTCAATCAACTGCTTCACCTGCGCAGCAATGGCTTTTTTGTCCGCTTCTTCTTTCTTTTGACGGTTCAGTTCTTGGTCTTGTGCCACTTGCGCGGTGCGCTTCTCTTCGACTGCAGCCTTGGCTTCTTTTGCCAACGTGCGAGATTTCTTGGAAGATTTGCCAGCCTTTTTCATTTTCTTTTTATCGATCAGGCCAGCTTGGAGCATTTGCTCCTGTAAAGTTAGTTTTGCCATATTGACTCCGTCTAAGGCGCGGCGTTAGATACACTGTTATTGGGCTAGATGATACCACCAGTGCGCACGCTTAGGGATAACTGGAGCGGTAATATTGCGTCCGAAAAGCGAATTGGCGTGTTTATACCTATACCCAAACTACCAATACAAAAATGCCCACCCGATATCATCGAGTGGGCACATGAATTTAATGACTTAGTGTTTCCGTGGCAAATTACAGTACGATGCCTGCGAACAAGAAGCCAAACAGGATACTGAACACCATGCTCAGCAAGCCTGGGATCATGAAGCTGTGGTTAAAAATGTACTTGCCAATCTTGGTTGTCCCTGTGCGGTCAAAGTCAATTGACGCAATGATTGGGCCGTAGTTCGGGATAAAGAAGTAACCGTTAACCGCCACAAACGTTGCGATAATCACTTCTACTGGCAAACCCAGCATAATACCCACTGGCACCAATACTGCTGTTGTCGCACCTTGGCTGTTCACCATGACTGACAAACCAAACAGTGCGAATGCGAACGTCCATGGTGCAACTTCAACCATGCCAGACACCGCTTCTTTCACCATGGCATCGTGACCAGCAATAAAGGTGTCACCCAACCATGCAATACCAAAGATTGCGACAATCGCACGCATACCTGCATGGAATACAGAACCTTGCGTGATTGCGTTACCATCAGGCTTACACAGCAGAATAATCAACGCACCCATTGCCAGCATGATGATTTCGATGGTGTGTGCCATACCCATTGGCGAGCCGTTGAAATTTGGACGCAATGCAGGGAATGCACCCATGATAACGACCGCGAATGCACCGAACAAAAACAGACCAACGGCCTTTTTCGCGCCAGGCTTAATAACGATTTCTTCAACCTGTACTTCTTCTTCCATTTCCTTACGGAACGCAGGATCTTGCATACGGCGTTGATATTCTGGATCGTCGTTTAGCTCTTTACCCAGTTTATTCACGATGACACATGCAAGAGCCAAACCAAGGAAAGTACCCGGGATTGTCACCATCAGCACGTCAGCCAATGTAATGCCTTGTGGTTCAAGGAATGCCACCAGCGCAACAACCGCAGCAGCGATTGGGCTTGCTACGATAGCAAACTGGGAAGCGATAACCGCCATACCCAGTGGGCGTTCTGGACGAATACCACTGCGACGGCTAACTTCTGCAATCACTGGCAGTACTGAATAAGCCACGTGGCCAGTACCGGCTAGGAAGGTAAAACAGTAAGTAACAAGCGGCGCAATAAAAGTGATATGACGAGGGTTTTTACGCAGAATGTTAGACGCAATTTTGATGAGGTAATCTAGACCACCAGACGCTTGCATCGCTGCCGCCGCAGCAACAACCGCCATGATCATAAGCATTACGTCAATGGGTGGGCTCGTTGGCTGCAAACCAAACACAAAGGCAAGGATAGCAAGACCAACACCACCCAAAACACCCAGACCGATACCACCGATCCGCGCGCCCACTAAGATACAACCCAGTACAATTAAAAACTCAATTAAAAACACATCAAACTCCTTGATGACTTCGTTTAAATCAAAACCATGGGGATATTAAGGTTTTTATTGAGTTTAAAATCAGTTAGTTCTCACACTTAGATGTGGGTGAGTGTAATGAATAAGGCAATTTTTCGAGCCACAGCAAACTTAACTCACCCTCTCACACTATCTCGGCCCAAAGAATGTAAATGACAATATCTGTTTTTATTTCAGCCATTTACATACATTCAATAAGCAAGAGAATTCTTGTACAAGTTTTTCACATCGTCAAACGGGTAGTTTGCCAGTTTTCCAAAACCTTGCATCTTAGACGCCTTGACTCGCGTCATGAGTGGCGTGCTTATACCGCACAAAAATCGGGTGACTGTTTCTGGCGAAGCATCCATACCTATTGCTCGCGATGCGTCTTGGAAAGGTTGGTACCACGCCCTCACTTGTTCTTCCGTAACCTCTGGAAGAGCTTGTGGTTTAGGTAGCTGGGCAATGCGACCGTTACAGACAGAACAATGCCCACACTGGACAGGTGCATTTGAGTCAGCAAAGTACTGAGCAAGGCGGTGGCTTAAACAGGTGTCAGTTTCAAACAGATCGAGCATGGCATGAACGCGCTTAATCTCCGCACTTTCTTTGTTCGAAAAGAGTTGGTGAACGCGCTGACTTAAGCTAATTGCGTTTTCGCCCAAACAAGCCTCACGACGACATACTTTATAGACATCTGTCATCTGCTTGCTTTCCAGCTCTATCCATCCTTTTTCCGCGAAATAATCGAGTGCAGCGACCACACGTTTTCTGTCAGCATTGTAAATCTGCCAAAGGGCATCAAAGTCCACCGAATGCCAAACGCGAGATTTTGGAGATGCGGCAAATACGGCTTCAATAAATTGCTTTCTCTCCCCATCAAACTGACCGACGATTTGCGCCGGGGTCAGCGTCGTTTTAAATCGGTAATCGGCAAAATAGCTGTATTGCGGTTCGATAACGCCTTCTAATTCGAGGTAGACCAGCAAGGTTTTCAGAGGAAGTTGGCGGATATTGCTGTCAGAAGACAAACGATTAAGCATCACTTCCCATTGACCATTTTGCGCAGTCGTCCCAATTTGCTCTAGCACATACGCAATCGCGACTTCGTCTGGTGTGTCACCATAAACAAAGTTTTCCAACACACTGACACTCTCTCTGTTTGCCAGCACTGTACAAACCGATTTCTCACCATCACGTCCAGCTCGACCAATTTCTTGGCTGTAGTTTTCTATCGACTTTGGCAGGTCGTAATGCACCACTGCGCGAATGTCGGATTTATCGACCCCCATGCCGAAAGCAATGGTCGCAACAATGCAGCGTATTTGTCCGCTCATAAATTGTTGCTGAATAAGCTGTCGTTTATCGCTTGGCATACCCGCATGATAGGCACTTGCGGGATGACCGTTTTCGGTCAATAGCGATGCCACCTTCTCTGCTGTATTTTGCAAGGTCACATACACAATCGTTGGTGCATCACCACCCTGTTTAACCAAATCCAGTAAGGCGATATTTTTGTCCTGTTCACGGCAAGGGATGACGTTAAGATCAAGGTTACTGCGATAGAAACCCGTCACCACGATGTTATCTTGTTCTATGCCAAATTTGGTGCCCATATCCTCTATGACTTGCGGTGTTGCAGTCGCGGTCAATAGCAGTACTTGTGGGATGTTTAATTGCTGACGATAGACAGGTAGCTTGAGGTAATCGGGCCTGAAGTTGTGGCCCCATTCTGAAATACAGTGCGCTTCATCAACCACCAGCAGCGAAATCTGTACCGATGAAATGAATTGGCGGAAACGTTCATTCTTTAATCTCTCAACAGATATCATGAGAATTTTGATTTCACCGTTTCTCACTGCCTGCATGATTGCGCGAGATTCGTCATAGGTTTGCGAAGAATCAATGGATGCCGCAGCAATACCTTTCCCTTTTAGAAAGTCCAACTGATCTTTCATCAATGCCAACAGTGGAGAGATAACTAGCGTGAGATGCGGCAAATGCAGTGCGGGCAGTTGATAGCAAAGCGATTTACCAGAACCCGTCGGGAATATGGCCGCCGATGAATGCCCAGCTAGAACACTTTCGACGACTTGTTGCTGACCACCTCTTAAGCCTTGAAAGCCGAATACGTGATTTAAGGTGGTGAGGTAATTAGGCAACATTCAGCTTTCCTGATCAATCTGGGGATGAATGCTCGATAGTACATGAATTTACTGAATACATTAACTCAACCCTATCGCATTATCGCATTGAAATTACCTTGTGCAATTCCTTCGCAGCTCCCATTGTCACCGTAGTTTTCACATTAGACATCGTGCCTACTTATCCTACACTTACTTGTATAATAACTAATTCAGTTGGCTCATATGTTAAACGCAAGGATTGCCATAATTGCTGCCTTTGTTGGCTCACTCTGTCTTGGCGCCATCGTAATTTCGGCATCAGACATGTTTAGTCACGATCACTTTCCGATCCATGAACATGGCCACAGCCATGACAATGGAGAAAGTGCTCAAAATCAAAGTCTCGTTATCCCAATCCCCACGCCTGAGCCCGCAGATTTCGAGTTAATTAAAGTCGGCTGGACCCTATTTAATGACCCAAACCTTTCGTCAAACAAGTCTGTTAGTTGCGGGACTTGCCATAACTTAAAAACCAATGGCGCACAAATTACGCCCGTTTCTCATGGTGTTAAGGGGCAAGGAAAACGGAATTCTCTCACCGTTTTTAATGTGAGCTTAAATTACCGATTTTTTTGGGATGGTCGAACAAACAGCCTCACTAAACAGTTAGACGGGCCTATTCATACGCCAACTGAAATGGACAGCAGTTGGCAAAACATTCATGCCTATGTTTCATCCTCTTCTACCTATCAAACTCTGTTTAGCGCAGCCAAACGGCCAATTACGATCAACGACATCAAATTCGCACTTGTTAGCTTTCAAGAACAATTGCTGACCCCGCACTCACCGTTTGACCAGTTCTTGCAAGGAAAAGAAGATGCAATCACTCCGCAAGCCCAAAAAGGCTGGGAGGCCTTCCAGAAAATAGGCTGTATTAACTGCCATCAAGGAAGCAACATCGGTGGCAGTCTCATGCAGCGTTTTGGTTATTACAGTGACACTGCTGAGCCCAATGGAGGGTGGGTAGACACCGGGCGACATGCATTTACGCAAAAGGACATCGATATGCACCTTTTTCGTGTTGCCAGCCTTCGAAATGTTGCTGATACCCCACCCTATTTTCACGATGGGCGAGCAGCAACCCTTAAAAAGGCAATAAATATTATGGCCGACGTCCAACTGGGCGTGACATTAGAGCCGGAAACAGTCAGTGACCTTGTTGCTTTTCTCCACTCTTTGAGCGCACCAAGACCACACATTCTGGAGGAACTTGAGCGTGATTAAACTACTTAATATCAGCCACTTATTTCTCGCAATTTCTATTGTACTGAGCTTGTTGGCCATTGACGGCTTTGTGGCTCAACGACAATATTCATCAATGAGTATCGAACTGACCGAGCTAGGTCATGACGCGCTATCACTCAGAGATGAAGCCATCGCATTTAACTCTGGCTACGCCATCACTCCCTATTTGTTTACAAAAGAAATTGTAGAAAGCGAAAAAGCACTCGATCTATTCCTCAATGATATACATTCCCTGTCATTCGGTTTGTTCCTCGGCAAGGCTGACGATATACACGCTGTTATAGAGCAGTACTCCAATCAGCATGTGAATCTTATGCAATCTATCGACAATCTCGTTGCGCTGATTATCGCCAGAAATGACGCTTTAAACGCGATAAACAGCCTTTCTGATACTGATCAACTCTTAAATACGAGTTTTGCTCAAGCGGAATCCGCTACTCAGCACCATCTCCAGATTTATCATAAAGTCAATATGGAAGTATCTGGGCTACTTGATGATTTGCTACTCGGTGAAACCGCAGAGTTCGTAGAAGAAGCGGAGAATAAGATAAAAAATTTGGCGTTAATTACCTTACAAGCGTCGTTTACCTATTTCATTCTTGCCTTAGTCAGCTTCATTGCATACATCTTATTTTCCTCTTGGCTTCGCGTGAACAAGCTCAAACAGCTGAATAATGAACTCACGGAGGCCTCTGAAAATGCCGACAAAGCAAGTGAAGCAAAAACGCTCTTTCTCGCGACCATGAGCCACGAACTTCGCACCCCCATGAATGGCGTCCTCGGCATGGCCGAATTGATCGTTGATGAAACGAACGAAGACCTCACCCGTAAACATGCAAAAATCATTGGTGAATCAGGAAAGCACTTGATGACCATTCTTAATGACATCTTGGATTTTTCTAAAGTTGAGCAAGGTGAAATGGCATTTGAGAAAGTATCTTTCAACATGGCGACACTGTTAGATCCCGTCGCGAACTCCTTGCGTCCAGTTGCCTATGATAAAAACATCACGCTAGAAATAGACAGTAACGTTCCATCAGGCCTCTACTTCATCAATGACAGTTCTCGCTTACGACAGGTCATATTCAACCTCGTCGGAAACGCAATTAAGTTTACTGACAAGGGCCATGTTCGTGTCACCAGTGACTTTGATCCAGACGCCAAGTGGCTATATTTTTTCATTGAGGATACTGGTGTCGGTATTCCTCAAGATCGATTAGCCCACATTTTTGAGCCGTTTAGGCAGGCAGAAACCTCAACAAGCAGGCGTTTTGGTGGTACAGGACTCGGCCTGTCTATTGTCAAAAAGATCATCTTGCAAATGAAAGGAAAAGTAGAGGTATCAAGCAAGGAAGGACAAGGAAGCCTATTCACTGTGTCGCTCCCTGTTGACGTGGACGAAAACCCGAAATCCCGCGCTGTTACACCGATAGATTTCGACCTTACTAAACCTATTGAACATCTCCCTCTCAATGTCCTCATCGCAGACGACAATGCGGTGAACGCGATGCTTGCAAAACGCTTATGCGAACAACTCGGCCACAAAGCAGACACGGTCGAGAATGGAAAGCTCGCCGTTATAGCATTGAAACAAAAACACTACCACTTGGTATTGATGGACAAGCACATGCCTATTATGGACGGTGTCGAGTCAATCAAACACATCAGACAAAAGCTAAACCTCCCTACTGTCATTTTTGCCTGTACTGCTGATGTATTTAGAGAAGCACATGATGAACTATTAGATATTGGCGCAAACCATGTTCTGACCAAGCCAATGCAAAAAAGCAGCCTAGAAGAGGCGATAACCTTATTTATCGAGGCATTTGCCGAAGCCGAAAAACTAGTAAACAACATTGAAGATGCACCTGAATCTACGAATGTGGTTGCACTATCAAAACTGCCGAAACGCGAATTAAAAATGACAGAAGAAGAGTTGTCTTCCAGTACTGCATTGGCAGTATTTGCTGAGGAGCACGACGTCGTTACCGATTTACTTTGCCTCATGATAGAAGAGTTTGAGAAAGCATCCGATGACTTAATTCAAGGCTTCACCGACCTCAACGTCGTGAAGATTTTTAAGACACTGCACATTGTCAGAGGAACAGCACTAGATCTGGGGCTACCTAACCTCGCGCGAATTTCGAAAGACAATGAAAAGAAAGCACAAAATGGCATTGTCCCCGACTCAACCACGCTACAAGAGATCCTTAATCTAATGTCTGTGAATATTCATCAGGCTAAGCGCATATTAGAGTCTTATGGGGACAGTGTTCATCGTAAAGCCGAATAAACACGCATCTTCCTAAGCAGCATTCGTATACGGCATTCGTAGACGAAAAAGGCCCTTTCCTGTTAACGAAAGGGCCTTTTAGGAACACGATGTTAGACCTCTACCGTGATTAACTATTGGACACCACACATTCGTTGTACTGCTTGTTTAAGATCGTTGCCTCACCAAATTGCGGCAAACGCGCGCCGAAGAATTCCGCCGCACTCGCACCGATATCGGCCAGTGTATCCAGTACTCCTAAGCGTTCCCCTCTTCGCCCCTGTTGATACACAAGAACAGGTACCACTTCTCGGGTATGTTTTGAATGCCCGATGAAAGGGTCATTCCCGTGGTCAGCGATAACGACAAGGCAATCGCCTTTCTCCATCGTGCTAATAACGTGCTCTAGGCCCAAGTCGGCTATCTCTAAGACATTCCAATAGCGCGTTGGATCTTGTTCATGCCCTGACAAATCTGTCTCTTGGATATTTGCACAAAAGAAGCCTGTTTGTGTTGAGGAGAGATCGCGAACCAACAGTGAAAATACCGTTTCTGTATCCACCACGGATTTGTATGACGTCCCCTGTTCATTTTGCACAATGTCTGCCACTTTTCCGTAGAGATATGTCGGAATACCTAATCGGCGGAGTTGGTAAGGTACTTGGGTACGTTCATCGACACCATAGCCTAGATGTTCGACTTCAAATCCCTTCTGATACACGCCAGACTTCGGTGCATTCACGCCAATGTATTTCGCTCTCCCCGCTGAATCATTCTTTACTTCAATGGCGGACAGTAAACTACTCAAACCCTCAACAAATCCGCCAAAGACGATATTCCGACTAACACTGTTCGCGTTCCGCACAACACGACCGATGCGCTTCGCCTCATCAAAGCTAATCAAATTGAAATTTGCGGTCAGGTTGTACACTTGCCCTAAGTCAGCCTCCAAATTGTCACCGACAATCAGAGCGTCGTTTACCAGCAGCAAAAAAAGGCCGTCTCTTTCAATTTTGTCGACCTTGTAGCTCTGCGTAATCAGTGCCTCGAATATGCTATCGAGTGATGCATTAAACGGCATAACGAGCGGGGGCTCGGGCCGGGTTCCCATGATTTCTTGATGCCCCATAAAGGTATCGCAGCCTTCATGGGCCAACTTTGCTTTTCCCCAATTGGCAGACAGATTGGGCTTCATTACCGAATTCGTGCCCTTTAGCACGTTCATCAACCCCAAGGACTCGAGCGTCGGGAGTTTCTCCTCTGAAAAGTAGCTCACTAGCTTCGCGGCGGTATTTGCCCCACGATCCTGAGGGCGAACTTCAGCGACATCCGGCATTTCTCCAATGCCAAAACCGTCCAAAACGACAACGATAAACTTTGACATCCTGTCACCTACTTATTTCTCTTCCCTGTGTATCAAACAAGCCGACAATCTTTGGATTAGCAGTTGAGATACCTTCAACCAGCGCGACGTCGCTGCGAGTAACAAAAAGCTGCGTACGAAAAGCCATGATGACCGCCGCGCTCACATCAGCCTGCCCTTCTAATTGGAAGTGGTAATCGATACTGGCAGCGTCACTTGAACAAATGGGTAGAAAGTTCCCCGTCGTGTCATTCCCATTGAAGACCAATGCACCTTCAATTTGGCTTCGCCCATAATTCCCGCCACCGAAACAATATGTTTTACCTTCATGGACATGAGAAACTTCGCTGGCATACACCATGGCGATCTGCTCAGGCTGACTGCCATCGACGTTAGCGGGCGTCGTCCCTGTTAATGCATGGCCTGGCTCACCGTGGGTGCCGCCATGTTCTTTAATTAAAGGGAGAGTTTCGCAACTGGTGGCTGAAGGATAATTACGATGGATAATTTCAATCCCTTTTTGTCCCAAGACTTCGATCGCTTTTTCTGCCGTAAGTAGATTCTTTGTTGGCAGCGTTTTTTGGGATTCGGAATCATAGAGAAAACACGGAAAATGCGTGATCCCTGTTATCTTGACGTTTGGCAACGCGCTAATTTGATCAGCTATTTCGTTGATATCCTCAAGCCTAAACCCTGACTCCTGATTGGGATAAAGGTGGTCACCATCTTGATAGAACTTCAACATGATGTTCTGGATCACGCCACATTCACCCGCAACCTCAGATATTTCACGCGCTTTCTCTACGGAGTAGACCGTAACAATTTCAGGCTGCATATCCCAGATAAGCCTGTGCAACACATGCTTCGGTGGTTGAACCAAATGCCCGACGTGCGCAATTTTTACGCCCTCTTTGTGCAGACTCAGTGCTTCTTTAAAATCGACACAAACTGCACCTTCGTAGCCACATTCCTCTATCAAAATTTTCGCTAGTACGGGGTTTCTACCTACCTGCTTGGTCATCGCATAAAGCTTGATGCCACAGACATCTGCTTTTTGTTTGATTTTTTTAGCGTTTTCCCTGAATTGGTCGACATCGATAACATAGGTATCGGGTAAAATTTCGCCCTGACGCAATAACAATACGGCACTCTGAATCAGTTCTGAGTTTTGTTTTTTTAGTGCCTCAAGAAACATACGTATTCCTTTCTACTAAAACTTTAAAGCAGCCCATATGCCTTGAGGGGGAATAAGGATATGGGCTGAGTAACATGGTTCAAATACCTAGTCAGTTAGACCGCAAACAGACCAAACACATGGAACAGATTGAGGGCGATACCGGTTAGAATTGCGGCTACAGCTGGCGCGGCAATTTTCAGTACTGGTCGACCTAACACTTCGTTCAGGAAGAACAGCATTGCAAAGATGGTGAGCCCGGTCGTTCCACCCATTTTCATAACGGCCAACACACCGCCAATCAATAGGGCAAATTCCATGAGCGTGTTCATTGCGTCTCGAATATTGTCCGACGCGTTACGGATAGACGGGAATTTCTCTAGGAATCGGCCAATGCGGCGAAGCAAGAACACCTCGACGCAGATGGTTACTGCACCCAGTAAGGCTGCGACTGGGATATTTGGAGAGAGATACCCAACCACGAAAACAAACGTCATCCCTACCACGCCATAAACGCCGGTAGCTAATGCGGTGGTTGCGATAAGTGGAATGAAACCAAGGCCGCGCATTAATTCAGACAACGCGACTTGTTTTATCGCTGCATCTTGCGCAACGGGGTCGTCTAACTTGTATGCTTCTGCCAGTGAATAGATAGACACTTCAGAGCCCGCAAAGAAACCACCGTTAGAAACAGCGGCGATTAAAGCCCCCGTTATCGCTAAGAATGGCAGGTGTTTCATGATGCGCTTGGTACGCTCTTCAAAAATGCTGTGAAGTCCTGACATATCAGGCGGTGCTATGCCGTTCTTCTTATCTTCAACATCTTTGTAGATTGCCGTCCCCACCAGCATCAACATGCCGACAAAAATCTGGATGGATTCTGGGTAAATACCCGTAAATTTGATGGTCAGTAAGCGTGACAACAAGATAACGATGGCTGCAATTGCCCCAGCCTTCCAGCCAAACTGTGTGAAGATGGCAAGCAATGGAAACAATGCAAACGCAGTAATAACAGGGGTACCTAACTCGCCAAGCGCACCGAGCGCATCAACGGGTAAGCCCGTCAGCACTGCATTTACGCCAGACAAAGAGGTCACGACTAACACACCCCATAACCCGCCCGCTAACGCGGCAAGCCATCGGCTGGCAATCATGACACCTAGAATGTCTGTCGGTAAGAACAAGAGCCAAGGGTTAAGCAACCCTGTTGATAAGGTGAAAGAGATACCGACTGAGGCAACAAAACCAATAGACAGACCGAATGCGACGGAACCTGCATCGCGGCGTGTCATGTTGCCTTCAAACAGCTGAGGCAATACTGGTCGAATACCGTCATGAAAAACGGCCGCACTCATATTGGCGATAAGCGCGGTCATGGCACAAAGAACTGAAATCAAACCTAACTGCATAAAGTCCATAACAGTGTCCTTACTACTGATGTGCTAATTGTTTGATAAGCATGGGAATTGCATGTTCTACATGCTCTACGGAAAGTCCAAACGCGACGCGCCCTTCATTGATAAACTTTTCAATTTCTTCTGCTTTAGCTTTAATGGCAGGCTTGGCAATGGTGCAACTTTGCGCAAACCCAATAATGGCAATAGCAATGGAAAGCGCAGCTCCTGCACCTGTATTGCAGCAGCCAATGTAATAGTCGAGTTGCCCTGACTTCACTTTCATCGCCGCATCCATATCGTTGAGAATGTGGCATTCAAACATGCCCGGTGCGCTCTCTTCGATCTGTGCTTTAATTTTTTCTCGCTGCAAACCAGCAATCCCAATCTTCTTCATAAAACATCCTTCATTTACAAATACATTCGGGGCCTTAAGCACAGCTCTCAACGACAGAACTGACGGTGAAGCCCTCTCCAACAGCGACATGTTGCGTGTATACAAAGCCAATACCTCATTATTTTGAGGATTTATATTGAGAAAAAAGGCATCGACTGCCGTTTTACAACCATTGGCCACGCTTATCCTATCTCTGGAAAGCATGTGCCAATCCGTATCTTCAATATAATGAAGAAAAGATAAATCCAATCTGATTAAAATAGAAACAAGGTGTTCGATTTGTGTGACCCGATAGATGTTTATTTAATCAGTAAGGGTGAAAACAATGATGTGGCGAGGGTTTTGTGCGGCTGGTTTAGAGGGTGAATAGACAGGCGTTTGGGCAGAACCTCGCAGCTGTTCGCAAAGTAAAGCCCGAAATGGTCGGGCTTTACTTGGTTAGCATCATTTAGCAATCAATATTTAGAAATCAATAGGCGGCTGCTTTCGCATATCATCTAGCGAACTGCCCATCCGAATCGGATCTTTCAGCGACTCACTTTCATAAACACTTTCTGTAAATTCAAGCGCGTCATAAAACACCCAACCCTGTAACGATAGCTCCTGTGCAATTTCGAGCTTATTTTTGCCGCCGCTGTGCATGTCGACAACAAGGGTGGCTGTATCTCTCTCACTCATATCCCCTCCTCGGTTCTGTCAGGGAACCTTAGTCAAAAGTAGATATAATTTGGGGACACCGCTGTATCAAGTTTCCGACATTCTGCCCAACAAATTCACAAGAGCCTTGAGCTGGCCATACCCTAGGCATTGGCAAAAAAGCAGCTCTCACTAACCCTCTGACTTTTTTCGGTAATTTGAAAGGGTTCACTGCGCTGACCTAAGGCAGTTGATATGATAGAACGAACTCAAGACGGATGATGAACTCGCTGTGGACGTAATAATTAACAATGAAGCTGCCTTAACACTTTCTTCTGACAATTCCCCGAATGAGGAAATGGCAAGTATTGTTGAGAGCGTACAAAAGCTCCGCCATTGTGGGCTGGATCCGAGAGATGTCATCACCGAATGCCTTGAGAAAGACGAGCCTAATGCGAAAAATCAGGCATTTTCGCTGATCACTGCATTAGCGTTCGAGCAAAATGTAATCGTTCCGGCCGACTTAAGTGACTCTGTCTCCTTGTTTTGGAACCCTGCCACGCAAGATATCTTAAAGTTCAACCCAGCGGCAGAGCTCTCCATCTCATTACACCGTTCGCTTGGCAGCCCTATCTTCGCTGAATATACCACCAGCGAATTTGTGACCTTTGTGCTGCAAGCCATCGAGATGACGAATCATGAATTTGTTCCCGAAGACCTACCGGATTCTGCCGTTCTTTTTCATGCGATGGGTCTTTTAGCCAAGCTAGAGGGTGAAGCACTAAATACCCAAATCCAAAAAGGCACAGTAAACATCGTCATGTCAGAGATGGTTCCTGTGTTGATAGATGAGTTATCACAACCCGTATTTATTGAAGAGCACTTGCAATCAACACATTAGCACTCACTCTGGCACCTGATATTCACGCATTTTAAGCGTGACACTATTCCAACAATACCCTAGAAATCCCAACCATACATTTTAAATCTGGAATAGCTTTCAGTTGTCCCTCACACAACGCCAACGTATTTAATGCATATACCACTCAATCATTACCATCATCTAATATTTATGGATTAAAACTCCCAATCGAAACCCATTATGTTTGATAAAACAGACATGAAATAATGAATTATGTATATATTCACCCTCATGCCATTTCATTAATTAAGTACTATATGTTGTCATAATTTTTTACACACCTAGGTTACCGCACGCCAAATCTATATGTTACTCATTGATATAACTGCACTTGACACAAATAAACAACAGCCAAATTATTATTAATCAAAAGTATCATACATGAGATATCACATGACACCCTCAGCGTTAATACTGTATTCCGTATAGGGACGGCACGTAATCGAAAAAGAAAATAGGCTCAGAAACGGAAGACATGAGCTAATTAACACATTAATACTTTGTGGCTAACTCTGTGAAGATGCCTCCTCCAGCCTATAAAAACCGCCCTCTCTGTTAACAAAAAAATGTCGTAGTGGATGTAGAGACAAATTTTATACGTGTTCAGATAACCTGAATTATTCATCCTACTGCTAACGTCTTTTGGTGCATTACGTTTACGCAAGGCGAAACGCTGGAATTTATTGTAGCCGCAAGCACACATTTATTTACCTTGCATAAAAGACGACATGGATACCTCAAGAGTCAGAGAGATTGGAAAAGCCGCCTCTCGATTCAAGGAGTATTCTCAAGCTAACGAGGGAAGAGTTATGAGCGAAAATAAAATCGAGGAGCTGCGAAAGCTGTTAAACGTGCCAGAAAAAGGGGCGGAAGAATCAGCATCACAGCAGCGTTCTGCCCGTTTTTTTAATAAACCAAGATGTCACGATGGATACAGTCCACTTGCACAACTTCTGCAAGGCGGTCCTGAAATTGGCCTCGGTGGGGACGAGAAGCTGACACCTGGTTACCCTCCGGTGTCACTCCCGCAACACGATGTCGTCAGCAACATGCAACGTGCTGATGCGCTAAAAAAAGCCAAAAAAGACAACGTATTTGAATATCTCGAACTTCCTGGTGCTGTCGTGCATGGCAACGTCCTGTGTGACGATGTACAAAATGCGAAGACATGGCGTCATCGCGGCGCACTAGACGAATTGGAGTATAACTTTGGCGTCGATGATGCGTCTGAAGATTTTGCGGGCGTTCGCCTATTTGAAGGCACCATTGCCTATGTCGAAAAGAACTTTTGGACGATCGTAACATCTGAAGGAATCGCCGCAAAAATCACCAAGCTCCTTACCGTCATATACAGTGGATTGGTTGATAGCCCTGAAACATTTTCTATCGAGATCATGGATCCGATCCTTGTTGCGCTCCCAAGTCGAAAATGTAAAAACCTGCAGGAACTCGATTTCTACCCGACTTTTTGTCCAACACACCCTTATTACAGTGATCGAATCAAACAATGGCCGAGAGCTCCATACGACCGAGACCATCAATCAGATGACCTTCTAGCATGGTTGGTGACAGCGGCCCCTACCCCTGTATTTAACTACTTAAAGCCTTTTACCGAGCACCAGCGTAATTTCCCTATTACAAACGACCATTTCCGTCGCGTTCAAGGGTTTGAACTGGATGACCTTGACCAAGCGATGTCACAAGGTCGTCTCTTTATTCTGGATTACAAAGATTTCCACAAAGAAACTGTCGCTAACAGGAATTGGGACAACTTTGGAGCAAGACTACACGCAAGCATCGCACTGTTTGCCATTCCCCAAGGCAGTAAGCAACTTAAGCCGATCGCGATTCAACCTACGCAAACACCACAAAAGAGCGGGTTTTGGGACGATATTGGGTGGTTCTTCTTAGGGATCTTTGGCTATGGTGGCAACAAAAACCCACCATCGAAAATCATCACGGCGGGCGATAACTACTGGGCGTGGCAAATGGCTAAAAGCTCTGTGACAACCATGATGTCAATGGCAGGCGTTGTCGACCACCTCTCTACCCACGTTTATCTCGGCCCTATCCCCATTGCTTACTTCCGTAATATTCCTGAGTTCCACCCTCTCAGACCTTTGTTGGATACGCATTTAATGGCGTTGGTCACCAATAACCACACGGGAATTTTCCAAGTGGGTGCAGATATTGGCGGAACGGGTAATACTTACACGAATCCGTTTAATGGCCTGCTGACAGGTGCCATTGAACGCCTGTCAGGCTTTAGCAGCGAAACGTTTGTCACCTCAACGTTGCGCCGTAAGAACCATTATCATTTCTTCGAGCACAGCACACCGATAGACAAGTACAGCGACCCCGTTCTTGCTCAAATTGATGACTACCCACAGCATGATGACAATGGGTTGATGCCGATTATACGTGAATGGGTAGATGGCTATTTACGTTTGTACTATCACTCTGATTATGACGTTGAAAAAGACACCGAGCTACAGAGCTTCCTCTACGAAACTAACCATTATGGCCAAGTGAAAGGATTCCCAAGCCATGCTCGCTCTATCGATAAACTCGTAGATATTGTATCCAGCATTATCTATTGGATGTCGGTGAACCATGGTTTCGCGAGCCTCGTTTCAAACATGAAGATTGGCTCACTCGGCTTCTATCGTGACCAACCGGTCGATCCAAATACGCCTTATTCCGAGCGCGATTGGCTGAACGTATGTCCGCCAATGAATGTCGGTGCGGGCTTGTTCTTCTTCTCACGGATCTTTACCGACTTACCCGAAGATTGGCACCGCTCTCTTGGGAAATACCCTAAAGGGCAGTTCAAGCACGACCCGAATGTATACCCATTGTTAGACGTATTCCAAACAAGCCTCAAAGCCTTAGATGATGAAATTCGTGAGAAAAATGGTCGTCGCCGCTGGGCTTATGACTTAAGAATGCCATCCACCATCACTGTTAGCCCTTGGAACTAAGAAGGAGACGCAAAATGAAACAGGTCGATCATTCCCGCCGTGACTCCATGAAGAAAATTGCCATCGCTGCCAGTGCGTGTGCGGTGCTTTCTCAAGTAAACCTGTCGACGAACCCTGAGCGCGAGGTGCTTGCAACGTCTCGACAAAGTTTGGAAGAACAACTCAAGCAAGACTTTGCACACTTAAACCTTTCTCCTCCTGAACTGGACGTTTTTATCACGGTAAAACGCAACGTTCTTGAATCGAAGAAAGTGAAAGACGAGCAAATCGTCGAGTTTGCGAAAGAGATAGTGAAGAACAGCCCTCAAGACGCCAATTTTGAGGTGATGTTCTCCAACCTACAAAGTGAATTTTTGTTGATGGATCACTTTATTCGTTACGTCCACGCTTAACTTCACCCACCCTTAAAAACCCGGCCGATTGCTTCGGCTGGGTTTTTGTTTCTATCTCACAATGCGCTGTATTATTTTTGATACTCAATGCGTTACGTCCTTTTAAGACAGCCTTCTGGCATGTCTGGACTAACTGCAAAAAATGCTGACACCTACTATCAAATTGGCACTTTTCATAAGGAAAAAACGCTTCATTTTGAACGTTACCATGGAGGTAAAAATGGTAGGGTCACATCAATTAAAATCTAAATACGCTTTGTCAGCATTGCTGATTTCTTCAGCCCTCGTTTCAGGAGCTGCGCAAGCGGCGGGATATCAAATTGCCTTTGATTCAGTGGGCGGCCTAGGGAGAGCCTATGCGGGAGAAGCCGCGATTGGCGACAGTGCTGCAGCCATGGGACGCAACCCTGCAAGCATGACACTGTTTAAACGCCCTGAGCTATCAGGCTCACTGATCTATTTTGACGCATCCATCGATGTCACAGGAAGCAATGCTCTCCAATCATCAAAAGACACCGTGCCCTCAAATGTCGTTCCGGCCACCTACTATGTTCATCCTTTAAACGACAGACTTGCCGTAGGCTTAGGTGTTTATTCGAACTACGGTCTAGGAACCGATTTTAACGATGACTTTCTCGCCGGCGATGTGGCGGGTGATACTGAACTGCTTACGATTAATTTCAATCCTGCCATTGCCTACAAGGTTAACCCAATGCTCAGTCTTGGCGCGGGTGTTAGCCTAATTTATGCCACGGGCGAAGTGAACCGACACTTTGGTGGTGGTGCCAGTAATTTTGGGAAGAATGCCTCTGACACCATACTCAGCTGGAAAGGTGAAGATTGGGCATTTGGCTGGAATGCTGGCGCACTCATTGAGCTCGACGAGTACAATCGATTCGGATTGTCCTACCGAGCAAGTGTTGACCTAGATCTTGATGGTGATTTTACCGATTTCACCCCCGGCGTTGTTGCAGTTCCTGGTGGCGGTAAAGTCTCTGCCAGCTCCACGGTACCGCTTCCAACCATTATCGAACTGTCAGGTTTCAACCAGTTAAATTCACAATGGGCGGTTCATTACAGCGCACTATGGACACAGTGGAGTGAATACACGGAATTCAAAGCGACAGGTTCAGGCTGTAGCGTTACCGGAGGCACCTGTTTTCGAAAAGCAGAAGATTATAGTGACTCTTGGCGCTGGGCACTTGGTGCGACTTATCAGTTAAACCCTGCGATTAAACTCCGCGCAGGTTTCGCGCTTGACGAAAAAGCAGGAAAAACAACGCTGAGCATTCCCGACCAAGACGCATATTGGTATTCGGTCGGCATGAACTATCAACCGTCTTCAGATTGGTCGGTTGATCTGGGTCTTGCTTATATGGACAGATCTAACGAAACCTTTACTGAGACAAGCCTATTTGCTGCTAATCACGAGTATCAAACGAAGGGACATCTCATCATATTGGGTGCACAGGTAAACTATCGTTTCTAGCTAAACTGGGAGCCCTATTACTTCCGTAAGCCCGCCATTGCGGGCTTTTTGTTGTATTCAGTTTACGTGAAAGCCGCACGGTACGTTTCTGATAGCATTGGCTGCTAACGCAGCCAAAAGAAGGCTATTGCCTATTGATCGGAGAAGGGCTCATATGTGTTATGCCTTTGGCGGAGGTGGTGGTACCAATGGTAGAGGGGGTGGCAGAACTTTACATTTGTTATCAAAGTGGATTTCTTTCAGATGTTTACACAATCCATCAAAGTCAGGAAACAAAGTGTGATCGTTTATGCCCATCAAATTTAGTTCTTTCATAACCACACTGCGCTCAGAGGCTTGTATACAGGCTTTAAACAAATAGTCGTGACCTCTACTCATTATGAACTGTTGGATATCTGTGACATTTGTCATAGTCATAACCCCCATCTGTCTAGCCATACGAGGATTCTTTGTTAGATAAGGAGCAAAGTCACTAACAAATGGTATTGGGCTTAGCAAATCGGCAGATGGTGTAACTTCAGAAACCCATTTGTTAATGTCAAACATATATATCGACACCATATCTTCTGGTTTCGCTTCTACCGGAGCCCCTTTAAAAGCGAAATAAGCAGCAACATAAGGTGATAACGTCCAATCTAGCAATGGTGTAGGGAATCCATGATGTTGTAAACGAGCCAACATTTCGCCAAACTCAATGCCATTTTGCAAATCTACTGGCTTATCCATCGATGAAACTTGGCGATTAACATCATGTATTATCTCTGTAAGGTGAGAATTTAATGTAATTTTTTTATCGGCAGATGCTCGATGAAAACTAGTCTCTAACTTCCATTCGGAGCAACTCTGCCCTCGAAAATAGTACTTTTTGTCACCACTAGTACTATCTCCAATCAATTCTTTAAATGATTTCCAAGTATAACTCATCTCTAAAACTTCCATTGAGGTATAACGCTACCAATAAGCGGCGAGCGGAGCGAGTCCGACGACCAACGGGAGCATACTTAATTGGTTTTTTTTATGTTTTTGCCTTGTTTAGATTACTCAAGACACTCGGGATAAAAGACTCGGAAAATCCAGACAATAACAATATAGCCATCATCACCCATACATTTGAAACATCCAGATCAGGAAAAGCAATATTAGACTTTATTAACACATATGCCGTCGCACCAGCCATACTAGAAAATAACCACCTTTCCACCCCTAAGAGCAAGTAATGACTCTTTGCTGTAAACTCATCAAAGTTAAGTTTTCTAGCTGTTATAAGCATACTTAATCCACAACCCAATGAGGTTGCCAATAAAAATAACATTACTTTTGCAAATGTAACTCCTGAAAAGATTAGTGGCATATTTACAAGAGAAACTAAAAATAACACAACAACAGCCAGCAAGCATGGCAGTAAGTATAGTGCCCTATTCTCAACTATACGGCCGTGTTCTTGGTTAATTTGCTTAATGAGCTTATCAAACTCATCATTACCTTCAATGTCTTCACAGCTTAAGCATGAAGAAAGGGTATGTGCTATACGGTGCTTCATCATTTCGTAGTTAGACGCAATTGCTAACAATCCTTTAGCTTCAATATACTTTTGCTTCACTCTGTGGAATCGATTCTGCATTTTTCGCTCAGACTCATCAGTATAACCATCAATCAGAACTCTTATCTTGCTGTTTATATCATCGTGTTCGATTTCATAAATTGCAAATTCATTATTTGTCGCTAAAACATTTTTTATTTTGTTACCTACGCTGTCTGAACCACCAACCTTAATGTTGGTTATACTTTCCATAGGACGACTTTTATCTGTCAAAACTACAACCTTCTAAAAAAACATAACGAATGACATGGATTCCCCCTCACGAGGATTTGCCACACTTAGGTGTCGCGTTAAATACCGGAGGTAACCATGTCTTCTCAATTCTTTTGTGGCGTTGACCTCGCCAAACACCACTTCTCTCTGCACGCTGTTGATGACCAAGTAAAGGTCATCCTTCATAAATCCGTTTCGCGTGCTAACTTGCTGACTACATTAACAAATATTCCAGTCTTGCGTATAGGTATTCAAGCGTGCTCTGGTGCGCATTATTTGCGTTTCAAACGAACAACAAAGTCGCTTACACCTAAACTGAGCCTGAAGATAACTGGAAAACAATTGTTTAACCTTACTTTTGACTAGTCCAGTTTGGGTTAACCGAATAGTGTCTAATGGCCCTGTCGCACGATTGGCAGGCAGCGGTGAGACCGCAATAAGAGACCTTCTATATGTGTTTGCCGTAAGCTACGACTTAATGGCGGAAATGACAAAACGAAGTAGATGGCTTTGTTGTTCGAGAGCATTGGCTGCTAACGCAGCCATAAGAATGCTATTGCCTATTGACCGGAGAAGGGCTCATATGTGTTAAATGCTAAACATGCTAAGTGCATCATTTATATGAACAATACGATCTTGATCATACTTTTTCTTTGGATAATGTGATTCACAAGCTACATTTATTTTATCCAATATGAACTTTGATGGATTCCTATTTATTTCTTTAGAAGATGTTAATAGACTGATACCTATTTCTGAAATTACGTATTGTCTCGGAGTATTTTCAACAATTTGAGTCGGCGTATACGTTTCTATCACTTCCTTATAAAATTCATTAATTGGAACACTTTTCAGCTCGCTTAGGCACGACTGAATTTTACCATCTCGGAGAGTGTTATATTTTTCAACTTGTGACTTTTGTTCATTTTCATAGGTTAGGGTTTCGAGAACACCGTTTTTAACAACTGATGTATCACATAACCTTTTAATATATTCATACTTGAAAAGTTCGCCTCTAAATTCGGTGTATATAAATAAATTCTCATAATCTGTAGGGCAAATTCCACCACTAACCGAATCATGTTCAAGAAGAGTTGCGCCAATACTCGGGGTTAGATAATGATAAATAAATCGGTTAAAATCACTTCTCCTCAACTTCATACCGGCTTCAGAAAACAAAGCCACTATAACTTCATCATGTTCAGACAAGGCATTTATAAAGCTAGAGTAGCTCCAAGGAATCCCTTTCAAGGCTAATTCTTCCCGCGGGTCTTTATTAATACCTAATACTAAATACAGTGCAATGACTGTAGACAATATGGTTGCCAGTAAGGCAGATATATTTAACCACCGTGTAAATACAGGACTCTTTGACTGTACATCCATGCCTTAACCTCTCCTTATATTGACTAATAACCGAAACCACATAGCATTTAACAACTTATTAGCAGGCAACTTGCCCGTTTAGTCCAAAACCGGGACGCCCGA